>NZ_CP106855.1:2400000-3681188 GCF_002209355.2 Bdellovibrio sp. SKB1291214 | reverse complement strand
TTCCGTTTTAACCTCATGACCAAATCGCAGAAGTTCCAGCATTAGGTATTCGCCTTTGGGCATAATCATCGCCAAATGTTGTTTAATACGAATGACGATTTTAGAAACTGCCACCTTGCCACTTTTCTGCAAGGCGTCCCTCAAAAGGTAATACCCCTTCTCCGCGCCTTTTTGGGGAACCAAGTAATAAGGACGTTCGAAATACATCGGATCAATCTCATCTAATGAAACCACGTCCTCGATATCGATTGTTTGCGAAGCTTTGACGTTTGATTTTTTAATTTCGTCTTCGGTGATCAGGACATAGCGACCAGAACTGTATTCATATCCTTTGACGATATTTTCATAAGGAACTTCTTTGCCAGTTTTTGCATTTATTTTTTTGTATTGAATGCGTGACAGGTCCTTTTTATCTAACATTGAAAAGCTGATTTCTTTTTCACTTTGAGCCCCTTGCAGGGTGACTGGAATATTCAAGAGACCAAAACTGATAGAACCTTTCCAAATGCTTGCCATAAAAACCTCCTGCGCAATCAATCTCAGGTAAAACTATAGGAGAGGTTTTTTGAAGACCAGAGTCTTATATATTGCCAAATTGCTGCTGTTTTTGGGGGATCATGGACCAGAAGTTAATTTTATTATTTGTAGTTGCACAGTTCAGGAACTAATTCGCATCTAGGCATGTATAATGAAAAATGAAACGGTATCTCAGAAGATGCGCAGCCTAAGAGGAATCTTTACGAAGAGAAATCTGAATCTGGCAATTTTCTGCCAAACATAGATATCGTCCGAAGTAGGGTCAGCTTAGTCTGACCCTCTTCCATTTATAGAAGTTATAGAAGACTTCCACTCTTGCTTTAAAGCTTTTGCAGAATCCGATCCCGGTTGCCCGGCGTAAACTTTCAAGTCATAAAAGCGCGCGACTTTTCCTAAAACCTCTTTCAGCTCTGGAAATTTATTTTCGACCCTTTTGAAATACTGCAAAGGTGGCTCGCTGGGTGCCCGAATAATGTGATGTTGAAGGCCCCACTCTTGGACTTCATTCAGAAACTCTTGTTCTTCGCTGATCTTAACTCGCGTCTTAAATAAATTTTGAACCAAAAAGAAAAAGATCAACAAAGCAAAACAAACACCGGCAAAACTTAATAATTTGTATCTTCCTAAAAGTGCAAAGAAAGAATCTTGAGAGCTTCGATCGAACTCCATCAAGAAATAACTCCAGCGATAGTTTAAGTCTTCCATCAAGAAAGTCACTCGGTCCCACCACAACATGGAATCCTGAGATGGGGGGCGCCAATCGATTTGCTTCGCGAAAACTTCTTGGTCTGATTCTGATAACGAGAAAAATTCCTCAGCGCCAATCACTAAACGAAGCGGCGCAACCCATGATGTGGGATCGACCCTCTGCCAGGTCTTATCAACATAAACCTCGGCCCAAGCATGCGCGTCTCTTTGCGCAATTCTCCAAAAATTACCTAAAGGATTAAAGCGTCCCCCTTGATATCCCACGACGACGCGAGCTGGAACGCCCAATCCTCTGGCCAATGTTGCATACGCCCCCGCGAAATGTTCGCAAAAACCTTTACGACGTTCGAACAGAAATTCTTCTAAATCGTTGGTGCCATAAGTGCCAGGGTTCAAAGTATAAACAAATTTCTTTTCAACAAAGAGCTTTTTGATCTGATCTAATCGCTCCTCGGGCGTGTGCCCGGCCTTGCTGGCCTCAGCTAACCACTCGGCCACTTTACCTTTAAACTCTGGTGTTTTTAAATCTGCGACCGTCGGTTCAGTGGTGTCGCGAAAGTGCATGCCCCACCAGCCTTGATACACAGTCGTCGCCACAATTGGACGATTTGTCCTAAACACAGAATGGTTTAAACTGGTGACTCGTCCTGCTTCCAAACTAAGAACCTGCGTGCCTTCGAGGGCAAACAGGAAATTCTGGGAGGTGGGTTCGATCGCCACCTCGTAAGGCATGGTACTGCGGCCCCGAATCGTTTCCGCTGAATTTGGCATGGTTGGAATGGCACGCCATACAAGCCCCCGGGAAGCAGACAATACCGATCCCCTCCAGTATAAATCTTTAGATTCTTTTAAAGGCAGACGATCGATTTTTGCGCGGAAAGCCAGCTGAGTACTTCCTGCAATTTCGGCAACACGGCCGGGATTTAAATCTTCAGTAAAGCCGATCTGTCCATAGGTACTTCCACGGGACATCGCCCAAGGAATCACAACGCGCGGGAATGCAAAGAATAAAATCACAGTAAATGGAACGGACAACAAGAAAATCTTCCACAAGGTGCGACCTTTTGCCGGAGTATGTGCCGGGATTAAGGAATACCATATCCCCCAAAAAGCAAAGGCCGATGGTAAAATCCAATAGATATCAATACTGAAAAGTGCTTTGACGGAAATCAAGATGAACGCTAACAGCGCAACAAACTTGTGATCGCGATCATTTGAGTAATCCATCACGCGTAAACCAGAAAGCCCTAACAGCAAAGTATAGGAAGGTTCTTGCCCCACGATCGTGCGGTATTGGAACAAAACTTGTCCCAGCAACAACATACTTAGAAAGCCCGTAAATCGGCGCGACAGCCCCTGCCAGTGATATTTTTCGGTACCCCATTTCCAAATCAGCATTCCCATTCCCAGAAATGCCACCCAAGGAGTGACTTCGACGGCAACCATTAACATCGCCATCACCACAGAAAGACTGAAATAAGTTTGTGCAAAGAACTCTTTTCTCACGGAAGCTCCGAAACTTTAGCCAATGCCAAAAGTTCAAGACAACGTCGCCAGTGTTCACGGCCTTTGGCCGATGGGGTTTGTACCGCCCCGATCCGCATCGAATAGACGTAGTTTTGTGCTTCAGCTTGATCAATCCACAGGGCCATTTGCGAAAGGCGAAGTTCAGGATCACGGAGGGATTCGGTTTGCTCCCAAGAAAAATTCAGCGCTGGCTTTTCGGGCTCTTCATATTTTTTAATCAAAACCTCGTTACGCCGAGCGCTGGCTTTCCAATCGATACGACGAACGGGATCCCCAGATTGATAGATTTTATGATTTAGGAAAAGTCCCATAGACTCTGCCACCGAATCTGCACCTGAACCCATCGGAAATTCAGTCACACCTTGTCGGGCGGGAAACACAAGTACCGATCCGGGAGATTTAATAACCTTCCACGCTTGCAACAACCCAAATGGATACGAGCCCTGAATACGAAGGGTTGGTGCGCTTTGCATCCCCCGCTTGGCGGGTGTCCACGCCACCGGCACAACGGATTCAATTTCTGGCGCGACCGTCGAGCGTAGCGCCTCTTTTGTCTTTCGATCCGTCACCACTTCAATTTCAAAACTTGTTGTCATTGTTGTGTTTTGAAGTTCAACACGAAGCCGGCCCTCTTCCTGGGCGAACACCTCTCCGGGTAAAATTCTGGAAAAGCTGACTGCTTGCACATTGCGGTTGGTGATAACCATTCCGGTAAATGCCACAGAAGTCAGAAAGAAAAAGAAAATATAAATCAAATTGTTCGCATATCCGACGGCCATAAAAAACAACACCAGCGACATGAGCCCAAAGGCCATGCCGAAGCGTGTAGGTAAAATATACGTTCGGGCTTTTTTAGACTGGGACTGGCGTCGTCTTTTTAAGAACTGCAGCCCATTCGCGACCACGTTTGATGCCATGATTGCCTCCCAGACGATGACCTAAAACAGGAATTAAAACATGTTGCACGTCTTCTGGACGAACATAGTCACGATCATCCAAGAAGGCCCATGCTTTTGCGGCGCGAGCCAGTGATATCCCACAGCGAGTTGAAAGGGGTGCACCCTCAAAGCCTTCCCGACGCGAGCCTTCTAATACGTTAGCGATATATGTCGCAACATTTTCCGAAAGCTTCACCTTTTCGATATTTTTGACGGCGCCTTCAAACTCACCCTCTGCAAATAAAGAAACCATCCGCTTCACAATGGCGCGAGGATCTTCACCCTGAAGAATTCGAACCTCTGTGCCTTTCGAGGCATAATTCAATTCCAAGCTCATCAGGAAACGATCCAACTGACTTTCTGGGAGCGGAAATGTTCCGGTTTGCTGATGGGGATTTTGTGTCGCAATGACATAGAAAGGTTTCGGTAATTCCCAAGTCATTCCATCAACCGAGATCTCTCCCTCTTCCATAGCTTGCAACAAAGCACTTTGGGTGCGGGGACTTGCACGATTCAATTCGTCAGCCATTACTAACTGTGCAAAGATAGGTCCTGCATGAAACGAGAATTTATGTTCCTGAGGATTAAAAATCTGACTGCCCAAGACATCCGCTGGCAATAAATCGATCGTGAACTGAATCCGTTGAGTTTTTAGTCCTGTGAGTTTTCCAAGAGTTTGCACCAATGTGGTTTTTCCCACACCGGGCATGTCTTCAATCAAAAGGTGACCACCCGCTAACAAGCAGGTGATCGCCAAGCGAACCTCAGTATCCTTATCCAAAACAACCTTAGATGCTTCTGCGATCAACTCATGAAATTTTTTGCTCATGAATCAAGGGTACATAAAGGTATGTTTTAAAACACCTGAATAATAGAATCACCTGACTCTTTGGAGAGGACTCTTGTTTCTTCGGGATGCTTTTTAAACCAACTTGCGACGTATGGACATGAGTCAATAATCTGGACTTTGTCTTCTTTGGCGACACGAACCGCCTCTCGCACTAATCGATCTGCGATGTTCTGACCCCGTGACTCCGTCGGAACGTAAGTCGCATAGAGGTCATAAGAATTATTAGGCCCTCGACGATATAGAATATGAGCATCCCCGCCTTGAACGTTAGTTACAAAGCGCTGCCCGCCCTTATCATGACGAATGTTCATTTGAATGTACTCCTTCAGTGTTTTCATCTTGCTAAACCCCGACTTGGCTTAGCAAATTTCTTTTGGAGTCCTTGTCAAATATCCCAGACTGAATTGCAGCTCACATGAGAGCTTGTTATGCTTAACATATGTCAACCAACGTGGTTTTCCTGCCGGGCTTTCTTTGTGATGATCGATTGTGGACGTACCAGAAAGAAATTTTGGCCGGCACCCCTTGCGCATTCCCCGATCTTCGCATGGCGATCAATCTTAATCAGATGCTTGCTGCCATCCATGAGACCTTTGGCTCACCACTCACACTGATCGGTTTTTCGATGGGTGCTTACGTCGCACAAGTTTTTGCGACACAATTTCCGCATCGTGTGGAACAATTGGTTTTAATTGGCACCACGGGTTCGCCGCTGACTGATGTCGAAGTGAAGATCCGAATTCAAACGCGCAATCTATTAAAAAAAGTGGCGTTCGGGGGAATCTCTAGCAAACAGCTTGAACACTATTTGCATCCAGATGCCATCAAAAACGAACACATCAGAAATTTGATTCTGGAAATGGCAGCAAGTAACAATACCGAAATGTATTTGAATCAGATGAATGCCACCTTAGATCGCAAAGATCTTAAGATGCATTTAAACTCGATGAAGTTTCCAATAACTTTAGTGGGCGGAGCTCAAGATCAAATTGCTCCGAAAGAAAAACTAGAGGCCTTTAACCGCGCCGTCCCTCGATCACATTTACATATGATCGAAGGATCGGGTCATTTCATTCCTTTAGAAAAACCCCAGGAACTCAACGCGATCATCAAGACCGCGCTAAAGCTGAGTTAGATTTTATAAATACGCGCTTCGAAAGGTTTTAAGTGCAGATTGTGTTCCATCCCATGGTCTGTCACTTCCATATTTGCCATCAACAAACCCTCAGGACGTAAATGAATAGGGCCAATTTCCACATGCACTGTCTTTTTAGTCATATTGGAAATGATAAAGAATTTTTCCGAACCATAAGTACGAGTGTAAGCGAAAACTTCTTTGTGGTGAGGCGCTACCATATCGAAAGATCCGTAGATAAGTCCCTCGTGCTGACGACGCAAACGAATCATGCGGCGGTAATAGTTAAAGATCGAATTTTGATCGTCCAGCTGCGCTGCTACGTTGATGTGCTTGTGATTCGGATTTACTTTCAACCACGGGGTGCCCGTGCTGAATCCCGCATTGTGCGAAGAATCCCATTGCATCGGTGTGCGAGCATTGTCACGCGAAGTATGATTTAACTCCGCCGTGATTTCAGCATCGGTCATACCCTCTTTGCGTTTAACGACAAAATAGTTTTTCGCTGAAACGTCGTTAAAGTCTTCAGGACCATTGAAATGAGTATTTGTCATACCGATCTCTTGCCCCTGATAGATGAAAGGAGTCCCTTGCATCATGAAATACATCGTCGCTATAGCGGTGCTGCTCTCGTGCCAGTGATGCTTATTATCACCCCACTTCGAGTTAATACGAGGCACATCGTGGTTTTCCACGAACAACGCATTCCAACCAATTCCCTCTAAGCCCTTTTGCCAGTTCGCGAACACACGCTTTAATTCTTTCATGTTGAAGCGCTGATCGGGGTTCGTATCCCACAAGCCCACATGTTCAAACTGAATCACCATGTTAAAGCGACCCTTTGTTTCGCCCACCCACTCTGCCGCGTGTTCCGCATTCACACCGTTAGCTTCGCCCACGGTCATGCAGTCATACTTTTGAAAAGTATTCTGTGAAAGATCTTGAACGTATTCCAGAACTCCCGGAACGTTCATGTGTTTAGGATATGAAGGAACATATTCGAAGTTTTCTGGATTCGGCATGTCTGCCAAACCAGGCTCTTTACGAGTGTGAGTGAAGGCATCAATACGGAAACCATCGATACCACGGTCCAACCACCAGCAGATCATTTCGTAAACAGCTTTACGCATGTCATGGTTTTCCCAGTTCAAGTCAGGCTGTCTTGCGGAAAATACGTGCATAAACCACTGTTGAGTCAGTTCATCGTATTTCCATGCAGAACCGCTGAAAATGCTTTCCCAGTTGTTGGGCTCTTTGCCATTCTTACCATCGCGCCAGATGTACCAGTCGCGTTTAGGATTGTCTTTCGAAGAGCGCGATTCAATAAACCACGGATGTTCATCGCTTGTATGGTTAACAACCAAATCCAAGATCAAGCGGATGCCGCGATCGTGACAGCCCTTCAACAGCTGATCGAAATCTTCCATTGTTCCGAACTCGTCGTGAATCGCTTGATAGTCACTGATGTCATAACCGTTGTCGTCCATCGGGGACTTAAACATAGGGCAGATCCAGATAACATCGATCCCCAAATGCTTTAAATAATCAAGCTTAGAAATCAAACCCTGCAAATCACCAATTCCATCACCATTGGAATCTTTAAAAGAGCGTGGGTAAACTTGATATACTACGGATTCTTTCCACC
Organism: Bdellovibrio sp. SKB1291214; assembly: GCF_002209355.2. Classification (GTDB taxonomy): domain Bacteria; phylum Bdellovibrionota; class Bdellovibrionia; order Bdellovibrionales; family Bdellovibrionaceae; genus Bdellovibrio. The sequence goes on along the minus strand of NZ_CP106855.1, from coordinate 3,673,848 downwards.
AAATTTTCTTTGGTTGAACTGCATGAGACATCGATTCGTCCTTGTAAGTGTGGTTACAAGGACTAGTTATAATTTTATTTTTGGATGATGTCCAAGACCAACTACTCCGACCTAGTCGGAGTATAAGCGATGCAGCGAATTACCGCGCGTCTTCTGGACAGAAATTATAAAGAAGGCTCCCGCCCTGAACGCGGTATTTTATCTTATAATAGTCCTCAACAGTCAGCTGCGTGCAGCCTTCGCTAAGGTCAATAAAGCCGTACTCACGCAGGATGCGTGCGCGTTCAGCCGCCGTTTTGTTCGGGTGAAAAACCACGAATCGTTCTCGGGAATTGCTGTTACGCGCTTCCAAACTATCCATATACAAAGCGGAACCGAACTGCGAGTTGCGATTTTCGTTTTGCACCAACATAAAGCCAGGCGGTGTCGCTTTGGAGCCCACAGTGTTGGAGCACTTATAGACATGAGGCCCCTCACCACTGCCAATTCCATGAGCAACTTTATAGCGTTCCACTTTACCCAGATTCACATAGATCACGAACATGCGATCGCGTGTACTTTCTTGAGTGAAGTCATTAATGATCACAACGCTGCGATTGTTAATGCTCCTTTCAAGTTTAGAGCGGTTGGCTTTTAAAAATTTGATGGTTCTGTCGATAGCTTCGTCTGGAATGGCACGCTCACGGGAAGCGACTTGCTCCACTCGCGATACGTATTGATTCCAACGATCCTCCTTGCCAGGAATCCATCCTGCCAAAGCCGATGCCGGCGCTCCACAACTCCCCACAAGAAGTAGAAAAGAAATCACTTTTTTCGTCATGGGGTCGTCTTACTGAGTGCGAGTAATTAATACAAGCGAACTCCAATGCTGCGGCGCACTTTTAATATTGGGGACTAATTCCTTGAACTTAATAAGTCCCTCAGCGATCACTAAGCCCTATTGGAGGGGATATGAAACTGACTGTTTTCTTGAGTGCACTTTTATTTTCTTTAAACCTTTTTGCGGCAAATTGGGCTGAAGATTTCGAAGCTCTGAAAAGCATTCCGCGCAGCTATGAAGACTCGGGCGCCATCTGCGAAGAAGTTGCGCGTTTGGACGTTCAAAAACAATTCCCCGCCCCACAGTACGCCGTTGAAGTTGGCATCGCCTACGGTGATGGCAGCAGAACTATCGGCGAACTTGATATCATCGTATTCGATTTAAACATGCAAAAAGTTGTTCGTATTGGCGAAGTAAAATGCTGGAAAAGCTTTAGCGGCGGTTTGCAAAAAGCGCGCGATCAAAGAGGCCGTTTTCTAAAAACCATCCGCTCAAACGGCACCGTTTATTTTAAATCAACGTCAACGGGTCAACAATATGACCAGGCATGGTTTGAAGGAATTAACGATTTCATCACTATTGGACAGTTAGGCGCTGTCTCTGCAGGCTACGATCAAGAACTTGGTTACACTTTGAACGAGCTGCACCAACACACAGGCGATATGCTCCGCTGCCAAAAACAAGGTGTTTGCGCTAAACCCTAGGTTTGACCCCGCGAAAAAATAAAAAGCGCACCTCGGAGTGCGCTTTTTTTATTTAACACAGATTTTTTAAACTCTTCGGTGAGCAAAAACGACTTCTTTCAATGCGGCAAAAACTTGCTTGTTGAAAGGCTGACCTAATGTGGTTTCCATATAGTGAATAGCCTCTTCGGGAGTTTTGGCTGTCACCTCAACTGTCGGGTCGTGAAGCAGTTCCATAAAATAATTAGCCACCGCCACGATACGCGCTAACGGATTCATTTTTAGATCACGAATACGACGGGGATACCCCATACCGATGGCATTCTCATGATGTTCAAGAATGATCGCTAAGACGTCAGAGGGTATTTCTCGCAAATCTTGTAACAATTCCACTCCACGCATCGTATGAGATTCATAGTGAGTGGTTTCTTCAATCGTCCGGTCCACGCGCTTCTTTTTTAACACGGCTTCTGGGATCTCTTTCAAACCGATATCTTGCAACATGGCACCCAATGCCACTTTCTCCAATGTCGGCTTGGACTGAATTTCCATTTGCTCTGCGATTAAAAGTGAAATCGCGGCCGTTGCCATGCCGTGAGAAGCACTGTCCTTAGGGAGTTTGCTTAAAAGCGCCAAAAGCTTATCGACATCTGTCACTTGTGCTACGGTTTCTTTGATAAAGCCGGACAGTTGTTTTACCCGCTCGTAGGACCCGCTTACAATATTGCGATCCACTAAATCGTTGATCGCAGAATCCGCAAGGCCCGTGATTAAGTTCAATTTCAAATTCGTCGGAATTTCGCTTTTGCTGACGGCCGTTTTCGCTAAGGCCATATTAAATTGAATAACAGTTTCATAGTCGGTACCGCGCACATACAGCTCGGCTTTTTTCTGCGCCGTCATATGCAGGCTCTGAAAATTACTTTTCTCGCCTTTTTTACCAACCAAAAGATATTGGCCCGAAGGCAATCGAGTATAAACGTCTGCAGGTAGCGGGAAGTTCTCTGTAAAGAGTTCCACACCCACCATGATCATCTTGGGCTGAGGGTCTGTCATTGCACAATTGTATCTTGGTCGGCAGGGATTGAACACATGTGAGAAGTGTTGCCCAGACCAAAGGCAGAATATTTCTTAAAATGAAACAACACTTAATGAAAAAGGCCAGTCTCCCGGCCTCTAATCAAAATAAACCAAACTAGAATCCGTCTCGGTTCCCAATTTTCCCTCTTGGTTCATCATCGAACGGAATCATTTCTTCGGCAGTACTGACAGGTTTGGCAGAAGGTTTCTTCATCGGAATCACTTTAGCTTGAGTGACCGCAGGTTCTGCCGGTTTCACTGATTTAGAAGGTTTTGCAGCTGCTGTTGGAACTTTTTGTTCTACATTCATTTCTGCAGTATTTCCAGTCACGACGGCATCTAACTCATTCGTTAGCTGCTGAGAAGTTTGCGCCAAACGATTGATCTCTGTTGTGGTCGCTGCAATCTCCTCCGCAGAAGCCGCGTTAGATTGGGAGGCTTGATCCAACTGATTCATCGCGCGACTGATTTGTTGGATACCCGTCGTTTGCTCTGAGCTTGCCGCAGAGATTTCGTTATTTAAATCAGAGACTTTTTTAATCGAAGCAACTATTCCAGTCAAAACCGCCCCACTAGAATTTGCGACTTTGCTTCCCGTTTCAACTTGATTTACAGACACTTTAATCAAACTTTCGATGTCCTTTGCCGAAGAAGCACTTCTTTGCGCCAGGGCACGAACCGCTTCCGCAACAACCGCAAAGCCTTTGCCTTGCTCTCCTGCACGAGCGGCCTCAACAGCTGCATTCAATGCAAGTAAGTTCGTTTGGAAAGCAATATCATCAATGACTGAAATGATTTCTTCAATTTTTTTAGATGACGCTGAAATCTCGCCCATGGATTTAATCAAAGCCGTTATTTCTTGCTCACCTTTTTCAGCTTCGTTACGGGAAGTCAGTGCCAAGGACGCCGCTTGTTTCGCATTGTCTGAATTCATTTGCACCATAGAAGTTAATTCTTCCAACGCCGCCACTGTTTCTTCAAGGGAAGCGGCCGCCTCCGTGGAATTCTGCGACAATGCATTGCCGGCAGCTGCCAACTGCTCCACAGAATGAACGACTTTGTGATTGGCATCGCTCAGCTTTGAAGCCACGTTTCCAGTGACATTCGAAATTTTTGCCGCTTGTAACAACTGAAGCGCCAGAATTAGCAAGCCCGCACAAAGAGTGACCAGAATAATCATATTCGTGATCTGAGTTCTAGAAGCGACGAATTCTTTACCTTCAGCGACAGCTCTGTCGCTATAATATTTGGAAACTTTGACACTGAATTCCTCGATCTTACCCGAGTAAATGTGAAGAGTTTCATCCAGATCTTTTCTGCCTTGAGCGACTGATTGGTCAGTACCCTTTTCCACGTTTGAAAGAATGGAGCGAGCCAAGGAGGTGTATTGAGGAAACCACTGCTTGTATTCCTCGTACATAGCTTTTTCTTCAGCACTGAAGTGGGCTTCCGTATAGCGCTTGTAAGCTTTTTCAAATTTCAACAAAGTTTCTTCTGCTTGCTTCACGGCCTCGGGACGGTCTTCAGGATTGATGATCCCCTCCCAGATGCGGTAACCAAATCTGTTTTGCGAAACTCGCATCTCCCCTAACGCTTCAATGTTTGGAATGATCTGATTGTGGGCGCTGTTAAGTAAAACTCCCAATTCATCAAGGCCTTTATAGGTAAAGCCAAATATCGTCGCAAATGCGATGAATGGAAATACGGCTACTAATAGTAAGCGACCTTTGATGCCTTTAAACCATGAGCTTTTAGAATTTTGCATGTCTTCCTCAGATAAATTTAGGACTCAAATATTTATCGGTCCTTTAACACACGACATGAGCATAATGAGACAAACTGGACCATGGTCTTATTCGTTAAAACTATTATCCCCCCCTTAATGTGAGCCCGGAAACCCCCGATAAAAGTCCCAATGAAAACGACGACCGCCTTCTTAACTGCAATTTGTTTGAGCCTGCCTTTCGCTGCAAGCGCTGAAGAAGTACTTTCTGGAATCACCGCTCAAGGAGAAGCTGACTTTGAGTACAACTTCCTTTCCGCAGGGAATAACGCATACCCTGCTTCCGCGGGCGCATTGGACGAGCAATTTCGCTTTAACAGTGCTCAAATCATTTTGAAGAAAGAAACCCAGGAACTGTCATTCTTTGCACGGCTGATGTATATGCCGATCGAGGTCACCACTCCCTCCGGTACCGCTAAAAATAGTTTTGGTACCCTTGATCAGCTAGAGGTCTATTATAAGATTGATCCTTCGTGGTCTATCGGCTTCGGGAGACTTTGTTCAACCTTAGGTTTTGAATCGGCAATGAAAGTTGAAAACGTGCTTTACGGAAACACAGTCGCCTATCAAAGCATAGTCCCCGGCTACAACGAAGGCGCACGTTTGAAATTCAACCCTGGCGAGTGGTTGGCTGTAACTCTAAGCACTTACAATCGCAGCGCTTACAATTTATATGGCGATGATATGGCATCGACAAAAACTACGGAGCTTTCAGCCACAGGAGTGTCAGGCCGCTTTTTGTGGTTCGCCGGGCATTATACCGGGAAAGACGCATCGACAATCATACCAGGAACGACTATTGAAAAATCAACTTCCAATATCTGGTTAACATATAAATTTAGCGATGACTTTGCTTGGTCGGTATCTTATGACAGCCGCACACAGACTCCAGAAGGCGACACCCTTCACTATGCTCAATCGGTTTCCTCCCAGCTATCATCCGTCATGGGCAAACATACTTTAGGAGTAAGATACGAAAATATTTTGGGAGCCGGAGAGCTGGACGCTTTAAATGGCACAACGGGCGCTTACTATTCGGGTGCAGACAAAGTCGAAGTTTGGACTGTGGGAGATAAATACAGCTTGTCAGAGCATTTGAAAGTGTATTTAGAATTCCGCCAAGATCAAGCGGATCAAAATGTATTAAAAGACGCAAACGGCACCTTAACGAACCATTCACACATGATCACGTTGGGCGCCATCGCACACTTCTAAGTTACTGCTTTTCGATAATAAGGTTTTCCTTCACAGGTTGTTGACCTTCAATACGGATCTCAGATCTGTCAGAGTCAATAACCTTAGAGACAACAGCGCTACCAACTTTTTCAGTATGGCATAGTTTGACCTTGGGACCTTCGCAAACTTGTTGAAGTAAGTTTACCTTGTCTCCGGCCTTCAGACCGCGTAAAGCGATTTCTGCATTTTGTGAATCAATCTTGTTCGTGATGCGACCCTGCGGAACACCGGCAAAAGCAGACACGCCCACCAAACATAGAGCAATTGATAGTTTCAATAACTTCATAAAATCCTCACAAATTAAATCTTAATCTCACTATTTAGGAGTGCAAGGAGCTTGCCTGCTTTACAAAGAATAAAGGGGCTTTAAAGCCCCTTTCCCTGACAACTTCTGGTCAGTTGCCACTTTTTATATGTCGCTGTCTCAAACCGAGACCGCTTATTTTTGCTGTTGAAGGCTCTCAATAGCTGGTTTCAAAAAGTCTGAAAGCTTCAATGCGATCGTGTAAACGCCGACTGAATTACAAAATAAACTGCCACGGCTCGTAACACCAAACAGTTGATATCTTCCATCTTTCAACACGAATGCTGGGCCACCCGAATCGCCCCCGCATGTCCCAGAGTTTTGCTCGTCCAAACGAAGCTCTGTGCCCTCCAATGTCGCGATGGGAGCCAGAGTCCAACGCAACAAACCGTCGCCAGAAAATTTAACGTAAACACAACCTTTTTCGTCACAGAAAGATTCCTCTCCTGGCAAAAGTTTTTCGTCCGCATTTACGTTGCGAGATTCAACAGCATTCACACCGTAACCCGCGACATAAGCCGTCACACCTGGTTGAAGTACATTAAGGTCAGTCAAAAACTCAGCTGGGATGAAACCTTCAGGTGCGTTACCTTTGAATTTCAAAACTGCTAGGTCGTGCCAGTCATTGGCTTTTTCTTCATTTTTTTCCAAGTTCCATTTCGGGTGAACTTTAACAGCGCTTACGTTGTGAACGTATAGATCCTTGATATCTGGTTCCCGTGCGCTCAACATCTCGTCCATGTTTAAACCGAAAACGACTTTTAGATTTTGCGCTTTCGTGGAAATGCAATGAGCTGCCGTCAAAACGATATTTGGCGCAATCAAAGTGCCCGTGCATACAGCCATGTTTTCGGAATCATAAACTGCAACCAAGTGAGGAGCGATGGAATCAAGCTCCTGGACTTCGGTCCCATTAATAATTTTTACGCCAACCGCGCTTGTTACGTTTCCTGCATTAGGGGTGCAAGAAGCCATAGCCATCAATGATAAACCTACCAGTAGAACTCGGGACACGGCGCCTCCAAAGAATGTTTGGACTTTATATGTACTAGCCTCGCGACGATGTCAGGCCTACACTTAAACCATGAAAAACTTTTATCAAGACGGCCCCAGCCTTACGAACACGTATCAGTCTGATGATTCTCTTCAGAAATTCTTGAAAAAAATTCTTCCAGCAGATTGCCAAAAGCAAGCATTGCCTCATTTGGATCACTTGGGACAAAGAGCCGCTTCCGACATGCTGGTATGGGCTCAGGAGGCAGAAACATATCCTCCCGTCCATGTCCCCTTCGATCCTTGGGGTCGACGTATCGATGATATTCGCGTTTCTTCGGGCTGGAAAAACTTGGAACAAGTGGCCGCAGAAGAAGGCATCGTTGCAACGGCCTACGAAAGAAAATACGGAGCTTTCTCACGAGTCTATCAAATGGCTCTGCTCTATCTGTATTCACCAAGTTCAGCAATTTTTTCATGCCCCTTGGCGATGACCGATGGAGCGGCCCGCGCCCTGGAACTTTATGGCACTCCAGAATTGAAGTCTCGCGCAATACCTCACCTGACAAGTCGTGACCCAAAAACTTTTTGGACAGCGGGACAATGGATGACGGAAAGAACCGGTGGCTCAGATGTCAGTGGCACTTCCACGGATGCTCACGCTTATACGGGCGAAAGTGCCTTTGGTGCCACGCACTCATTGCATGGAACCAAGTGGTTCACATCTGCCACGACTTCGCAAATGGCGCTAACTTTGGCTCGTCCCGATGGCGCAGCCGCAGGTTCTAAGGGTCTGAGTTTGTTTTATCTTGAACTTCGCAATGATAAGAATGAATTGAATCACATTCAAATTCATCGTTTGAAGGACAAGTTGGGTACAAAGGCCCTGCCGACCGCGGAATTAAGCCTGCAAGGAACCCCAGCCCGTCTGGTTGGCGGTGAAGGCGATGGTATCAAAAAGATCGCAAGTGTTTTAAACATCACGCGCATCTATAATTCCATCTGTGCCCTTGGTCATTCACGCCGCGCTTTGGATTTAGCACAAAATTATTCCCGCAAACGCAAAGCGTTTGGGAAGCTTTTGATTGATCATCCTTTGCATCAAGAAACTTTGCGCTGGCTTGAAGAAGACTTCCGCCGCTGTTTTGCCTTTAGTTTCCACATTGCTCACCTTTTGGGTAAAGACGAAGTCGGAGAAATCAGTGCAAAAGAGCGCACCCTGCTGCGCACGCTAACACCAGTGCTAAAACTATACACCGCTAAAAAAGCGATCACTATTTCAAGTGAAGTGGTGGAAATGTTTGGTGGTGCTGGTTACGTTGAAGACACGGGACTGCCGCGCTTGATTCGCGATGCCCAAGTATTTTCAATTTGGGAAGGCACAACCAATGTGCTTTCTTTAGATATGCTACGTGCCTTCGAAAAAGAGCAGTCTTTGCCGGTTCTGGTGGAGTATCTAAAATCAACAACTGCCTTTAAAAACTCTGCTTCTGCATTCATGGCAAAATGGAACGAGTTTGAACACTTACTCGGCAAGCTTCAAAAAACTGCGCCGGAAGAATGGGAACGCCATGCTCGTCAATTGGCTTTGTTAACTGGCGACTTGATGGGCGAAGCTCTGATGGTTGAACACGGCCTTTAGAACTCTCTGTTTAAAAACTAAAAAGGCCGTTGATCATCTCAACGGCCTTTTTTTTATTGATAACAATCTGTTTATTGGAACGCTACCGGCTCCATCAACGGAATTGTATCATGAGGCATGATATCTCCCGGATTGTTGCCAATCACAATACCACGAATCTTAGAGTGGCGAGTCCTTGGATCAAACTTAGGAATCAAATCTGAATCCGGCATTTTTTCCGCTGGAACCCAATTGCCCTCTGAATCAGTCACCCATTGCTTGTAGTACATAGAGATTCTTGTACCCTCAACCAGGAAGTCGATGAGAACTCCAGAGCCTGCAAGGTTAATAGCCGCTTGATAAGTGAATGGATTTGCTGCCATACCCTCACCAAACTGACCATACGCCACAGCAAATGCTTTCGGGTTACCTGTCATTGTACTATTCATCACACGCAAAGCGCGCCACATTTTCGACATACCTGCGATGGTCAGACCACGTTGCTTAGATTGGCAACCCGCAAATTTACAAATATCCCATGGGTCTCCACCCTTATTGAAATACTGTGAATGCAGAGCCAAACCGCGCGATGTGAATTGATCTTCCGACATGCGTTGAGCAGCCAACATTAAACGCATGGTGTTTTCTTCACCCATTTTCGCGTTGAACTCAACCCCGGTGTAACCCAATGCCGAATTGTCAGGAATATTGATCATTAAACGTTTCAAGCCAGTTCTGCGCACAAGCTCCTTCAGACCTTTGCGAAGTCTGTCGTCATTACTTGCCTCATGTCTAAAGGCGAAGCTGTAGGTACCGAACATTCCTGTCGTCGTTTCTTTGCTATCCCAGCTTTCTAACGAGTATTTTGCACCCGCAAACATCAGATCTTCTTCTCTGTGTTTGAACCAGAAGCGCGAGTCGTCAGAGTCGCTGTAGATACCATAGTGCACGCGCGCCGTATTTCGTTCGATATGTAAATCTGAAGTTGTGAACTGCTGAACGCGACCTTTACTAAACACACGGTCCCAGATAATTGGAATTGCAAACGCCTTGCTGACAGTTTGCCCCGTTGTTACCGTTCTGAATGTCAGAACCTTAGTTACCGGAGTCATTTCAACCAAGTTCATTGGTTTGTTCGTCGCCAATTGTTCAACCGCATACGAGTTACCACGAATCATATCTTCGTAAGCTTTACGACCAGTGTCCGTACTCAAATCAAACAAGTAGGAGAATCCATCATCCGCTGATTGAAAATAATTTTTTCCGATCGACATGATCGAGACGCTTGTGAAGATCGACAAGTTATCAAGTTTACCACTTGTCATTTTCACGTAAGCCATATGATCGCCAACTTTTTCCACGTAAGTTTCCCAAGAACCGCGAGCAAGTTTCGCAGTACCGATACCTACCGGACCAAAACCGGCGTTAGCCAAGAAGATTACACCACCATAGCTCACGTAGGTGATGCTGTCCCCCGCGTCCCATTTATCTAAATCTGTTGCATCTTTAGGCACGGACCAACGACCACCCATCGCTTTAGCTTTATCCAGCGTACTTGCATAACGAGTTGACGATGTCTCTTTACCCACAACTGGCAATACGCCTACAAATCCCCAGAAGTAGTCCAAAAGACCTGTAGCATTGTCGAACCAGAATCTAACTTGTGCACCAATGCCTACTTCGATGCTGCCATAGACTGTTTTTTGGAAGCCCTCACGATAGTCACCCGTTTTCAGTGTCTGTTGCGAAGGAGGATCGTAAACAACTCCCACAGCTGCCGGTTGTGGCACATCATGCGGTGTTAAATTGACGATGTAAGAACCAAAGTCGAATGCCAAGTGGAACAATGGTTCCAGTTTCGCTCTAAATCTGTTCTTTTTCTCTTTCTTAGATCCGGTAGAGCTGGAGCTGCTTTCACTTGTTGAAGTTGATGTGCTCTCAGTCGACGTGGATGTCGATGTTGAAGTCGAAGTGGAAGTCGAAGTGCTTGTTGATGGATCATTTCCCGTGGACGTTTCGCGAGTACCGGTTGAAGTTTCCTGCGTACCTGTCGAAGACGTAGCTGTGGACGTATCACCATAGGAAGTCGATTCCCCATACGACGTAGATTCGCCATAAGAAGTCGATTCACCATAGGAGGTAGATTCACCATAAGATGTCGAGTTGCCATAAGATGTGGAGTTACCATACGACGTTGAGCTTCCGTATGAAGTCGAGTGCCCATAGTCACCACGATCACCTTTATGGCCGTGTTCGCCTTTCTCACCGCGGTCGCCTCTGTCGCCTTTGTGACCACGCTCGCCTTTTTCGCCGTGATTTCCTTTTTCACCATGCTCACCGCGCTCGCCACGTTCTCCACGGTCACCTTTATCGCCTTTGTCACCGTAGTGGCCGCGCTCACCGCGATCGCCTTTATGCCCGTGTTCACCTTTATCTCCGCGGTCGCCCTTGGAGCCATGATCACCTTTGCTGCCTCGTTCGCCGCGATCCCCTTTGTCGCCTTTGTCGCCAAAGCTACCACGCTCCCCGCGATCGCCCTTATCACCTTTACTGCCATGGTCGCCCTTGTTGCCGCGCTCACCACGGTCTCCATGGTCGCCTTTCGAACCTTTGGAATCAAAGCCTCCACGCTCGCCGCGATCACCTTTGTCTCCTTTAGATCCGTAATCGCCTTTAGATCCGTAATCGCCTTTAGATCCGTAATCGCCTTTAGAACCACTGTTGCCGCGATCCCCGTAGTTTCCTTTGGAGCTACTGTTGCCACGATCTCCATAATTGCCCTTGGAATCAGAGTGACCCCTGTCTCCCATATTGCCTTTAGATCCGCTATTCCCACGATCTCCGTAGTTACCCTTGGAATCAGAATTTCCTCTGTCTCCCATGGAACCTTTTGATCCTTTTGAGTCAAAGCCACCGCGTTCACCACGATCACCTTTTGACCCAAAGTCACCTTTTGACCCAAAGTCACCTTTAGATCCGTAGTCACCTTTTGAACCACTGTTGCCGCGATCTCCGTAGTTGCCCTTCGATCCAGAGTGGCCTCTGTCTCCCATGTTGCCTTTTGATCCCGAGTGACCTTTGCTATCGAAACCGCCGCTCGAAGGGCCCGTCAGGTTTTTTGGAACTTCGCCAGTTTTTACGAAGCCACCTTTTTCGATTTTTTCTTTTTGTTTGGCGCCAATACGGATTTTTCCATCCGGAGTTACACCAACTATTGTGTCCTCTGTTTTTCTTTCTTCAGGAATTTGACTGTGCTTGAGGGTTTCCCTTACTTGCTCAGCAACTCGTGGTGGCGTTTGTAATTGCGCCATCTGTGCCCACGTTGGATTCGCCAAAAGCGAAATTCCCGCAGTAAGAAGTATTTTCTTACGTGATCTCATCTATCCTCCATTACGTTCATTTCTCCGCCGTTTGGTTTGGTTTACTTTATTTTGCGAGTGCGCAATTGAAGGACTCCGTGAAGTTTCCTAGGAGTTGCTCAATGATGTCCCACAAGATTCTGTAAATTTCCCAAGATTGTTATTTGGAGGACGAAGAAGAAGACAGAATCTTGTGTGTAATTTTCCACCATTTAATTTATTACTAACAGGACACGTAAAACAAAACCCGCGACCAGAGCGAAAAAAAAGACCAAGCTTTCGCTCAGTCTTTTTCGAGATACCTATAATATTAAATTTGTTTAAGCCGACTCCATCTTGCTGAAACGATAACGAAATTTGGAAACACTTTCCCGCAAATATCGTTCAACTCGAATCACGTCATAGGGATCTACAAGCGACAACATCGTGGTGATCATAACCCACTCGAACATGGGAATACTCATCACCAACTCGATGCCAAGGTGCAAACCTATGCCAGCTAACAAAACCCAATACCGTAAATCTTTAAACCAAACCAACGTTCCCATCGCAAGCTCCACAACCAAAGTTGACCACGTCATGAATTTGATCAGCGCCAGGTTGTTCAGTAAAGGCACCGGTACACGCACAAACTCATCCAGACGAGTGGCAATGTAAACCGCTGTTCCATCCACCCAATGGGAACCTTTAATCTTAAACAGAACCGTCGCAATATAAATCACACAAAACTGAATCTGGATCAGACGCAAAGCCCAGGGTCTTTCCATTTTGGGCTGCAAGCTTTTACCAAGGCGCAAACTCTGTATCCACTGATCTACGGAGTAAGCTTTACCGGCGGCAGAAAACATCATAAAGAACAAAATATTTCTAAGAACAATATCTCCGCTGTTCAAAATAAAATCGTTGCGATTTTGGAACGACAACAACGTTATAAATGCCAAAACCATTGAAGTGCGGGTAAACAGCCCCAAGGTCACACCGATAGAAGCAACTAAATTAAGAAGTGCAAGCAAAGCCGGAACTCGCGGATCATTCGGCATTAAATCAAACAGACTGAAACGAATGGTGGAGCCGTATTCCAAAGAAGTTTTTAAACTAATAAGACCGTCAACTCCCCAGAACACGTCCAAATAGCTCCAGATCATGTACCAGTTAAAAATCAGCAGTAAACCGAATATAACCCTCATCAGTCCTAAATTATCAACGGGTTGAGGTTTAAAAAAGAAATCCCAGATATTTCTAATTATTGTTGCTGACTTCATACTTTTCCTTATTAGCTGGATAGAAATAGAAAACGCTTTCTTTTGTATAATCACCACTCTTGTCGCCATGACGAACAAACTGCTTTCTAGGATCTTCAACGTAATTATAGTAACGATAGAATTGTAGCTTTTCGATTTCCCTGCGCTGCCCGCCCGCTTCGATCTTGTTCACGTGACGAGTAACGTACCGAGCGACATCAAACCAAATATCTTCGTTTTTATCGGGCATTAAATATTCTTGTGTGAATTTTCGATAGCGATCGCCACCGATGACTTTGTCTGCTCCATTCATCTGTGTGGGGCGAGGTAAAGACCACTTTTCTTTGGAGCCATTTTTAAAATGGATTTCCACTTCCACATAGGAATTCAGTGACATTGGATTCGGCGCAAACATACTCCAAGGTTGCTCGAGGCCAGTGAAATCTAAATAGTCACCAAAGGTGCGTAAGATCAACCGCCCCAACTCACTGCGATCCGGAAAAGCCGCCGTCAGGATAATCATCAAATTGAACGCAACAAATATAGAAATTGCCGTGAGCTTGACTCGCTCCCAATACCGTCCCATACATTCCCCATTTCGTGCTGTTTAGCAGATGGAAGTTAATGGGACAGATTCCTATGAGCAAATGGCAATCGTGAAAGATCGATTACATATGGGACATCAGAAAACGAAAAAGGACCACTCGGTGGAGTGATCCTTCTGCAAAAATCGGCAATGTATCAGACTATTTCTTTTTAGCCGCTTTAACTTCAACAGTGGCTGCGGACATTGTGTACTCGATCGTTACTTTTTCGCCAACTTTCAAATCACCAGTCACTTTAGTAGCAGCAGTTCTTTCTACTTCCCATTTTTCTTTGCCTTTTTCGACAACAATTTTGGAATCAGTAACTTCCAGGACAGGGCCCGTAACTTGATAAGTTTTCGCTGCAAAGCTGTAAGAAGCACTCAACAAAACAAGTGATGCAAGAATCAATTTCATAAAAACTCCTTTTCTTATAAACGAAATCTCAGCAGATCCGTTTTTGAATGTCACTTTCTTTGATAATCGTCTTGATAGCGAACAATATCATCTTCGCCAAAGTACGAACCCAATTGCACCTCAACGAATTCCAACATGTCGTTGGAAGTATTGCGCATACGATGCTTTGCACCTGTTGGGATATGAACGTGAGACCCTGCCTTTACAGAAATAACTTGGTCGTTCAATACGACTTCGCCAGTTCCTTGCGTAATGGTCCAATGCTCTTCACGTTTCGCGTGGCTTTGATAAGAAAGCTGAGAATGTGGATTCACGCGAATCACTTTAGATTTAAAGAACTCTGTGTCCTTCAAAATTTCAAAGTAACCCCACGGACGGTATTCATATACATGCTCTTTCGCCAACAAGGGTTTACTTTGTGCTAAAGATTCCACAACAAGCTTTACATCTTGAGAGTGGCCTTTTTTTACTAGCATCAAAGCATCTTTTGTATCAACCACGATGACGTCATCCAACCCCACTGTCGAGTAGTGTTTCGCGGAGTCACCGAAAACAAAGTTGCCCTGGCCCTTCACACTCGTAACATCCTGCCCTTTTTGTAAAGACGCGACCGCATCCCAGGAACCGACGTCGTTCCAACCGAATTCAGAAGGAATGCAAGCGAGCTCATCACCACCCAGTTTTTCCATGATCGCATAGTCGATGGAAATGTTGGCAACTTTGGAATAGATATCATCCAAGTTGGAAGCATCTGCCTTTAGGGCCGCAACAGTTTTCCAAAGCTCTGGCTGATGTTTTTCAAACAATGAAATCATATGGGAGACTTTGAAAACAAAGATTCCCGCATTCCAGCTAAAGCTTCCCTGTGCTAAAAACTCTTTCGCTTTTTCTAAAGCAGGTTTTTCATGGAACTTCACTACTGAATAAGCTTTGAAACCTTCCGATTCTGACAAAGGCGATGCTTGCGTTTGAATATATCCATAACCAGTTTCTGGATAAGAAGGCGTAATACCTAACGTAACGACTTTATTTTTTTCAGCAACAGATGTCGCAAATTTCACGACATTCAAAAATGCCTGCTCTTTAGAAATAAGATGGTCAGAGGGAAAAATCCCGACGATTTCGTGTCCTAAACCTTTTGAATCCAAAAGCTTGCACAACACAGCGATCGCCGGAGCCGTGTTTTTACCGTACGGCTCGTAAATAGCCTGCACGTCGCTCATTTTATTATCTTTAAGGTTGATCTCCGTCAGATTCTGCAAAGCCTTTGACGTCACAATCCATGGAGTCCCCATTTTATGGCATCTTTCCAGAGTCATGGTCTGTAAGGGCTTTTCAAAAATAGTACAGAATTGTTTCGGCATTTGCTGGCGCGATACAGGCCACAAACGAGTCCCACTACCACCAGATAATACTACAGGAATCACTATATCCTCCGAGTCGAAGAGTGATCCTATCACTCCCCCCAGTAACTGGGTATTTCCACCTCATTTTTTGGCTCAACTAGTCAAAACTAATCCCAACTGCCAGTAGTGTTTGGCGCCGTTTTACAGTAAGAATGACTCATGCTTAAAAAGACCAAAAAGTTTGCCACTCAATTTCTTAAAATTGCTTTTGCCGTAGGTATTATCTATTGGCTGGTGCAGTCCGGAAAACTAAACTTTACGGCCCTTAAAAATCTTCTTACACCGGGCGTTTTGTTGCTTTCTGCTCTTATCGTGGGGCTTAACTTTTTCCTGGCAAGCGAACGTTGGCGCGTTCTGGTTAAATCTCAAGGCATTCCCGCAAAAATGTGGTCTTCCTTTAAGCTGACGTTGATCGGACAATTTTTTAACTTTGCCATGCCAGGTGGAGTGGGTGGAGATGTTATCAAAGCCTACTATTTCACGCGTGAATTCCCGGGCACGAAAGTGGTGGCCGCAACCAGCGTCCTGATGGACCGCGTACTCGGTCTTTATGCCATGATTCTTTTGGCGTTGATGGTCATGATTTACGACATCAATCACGTTCTGCATGTGTCGACTTTGACAACTCTGTTCTATTTCATCATTGCCTTATTCGTTGTTTTCACAGTTTCTTTGGGCTTGGTGTTTTCGTCTCACATTTACAAAACTCAACTGTTGAAACGTATCATTCGTAAACTTCCCTTGGCTGAAAAATTCATGAAGGTCTACGAAAGCCTGCACTTGTATGGCAACAGCTATGCCCGTATCGCACAGGTCATTGTGTTAAGTTTGATTGCGCAATCTACGGCAATTCTTTTCTTGTACATGGTTGGCTTGGTTTCAGGATTCTCAGATATCCCTGCTAAAACTTATTTCTTAGTGGCCCCGCTAGGCTTCATGGCGACGGCGATCCCTATCTCCCCTGCCGGCGTGGGCGTGGGACAAGCAGCGTTCTATTTCTTGTTTAATGTTTATACAGGGCACTCCAGCGAAGTAGGGCCGACGACAATCACAGCATTCCAAGTAAGCTCGTTTGTGGTAAGCCTAACGGGCGCCTTCTTTTACATGCGCTACAAACGCCCGAATGATATGTCCGAAGCCGCCAATATGGCTTGATAAGAAAACTTAGAGTTCCCGGCGCGAAACTTCTCTAATGTTTCGCGCTCTTGATCGAATTTCACAGACTTAAACAGATAACAACTTCCAACACCGGCCGAGTAAGCAGCGATCAAATCCGTTGCGCTGTCTCCGACCATGATGGATTTCGCCATGTCTACCTTAAGTTTTTCTTTGACCAACTGAAACATTCCCGCGCGAGGCTTTCTAAGACCCGCCAGCAATCGTCCTTCCGGAACTCCTTCATTTTCTATGAACGAAGACCAAACACAGTCGTCAATCCACGCACCCTGCTCACTTAAAAGTTTAAGCATGCGTTGGTGAACCTTTTTATACTCCTGCCATGAGATGCGCCCACGGCCTATGCCCGATTGATTCGTGACCAGCGCAACCCAATAGCCATGCTCGTGGGCTTGGCGAATTAACTGTACTATTTCTGGGATCAATTCGACCTGCTCTGGATCTTTGTTATACGGAACGTTCTTAACCACCACATCATCGCGATCCAGAAACAAACAGGGAGCATGATCCATTTCGGAGGTCGTCCAATTTTCAACCAAAGCATCAAATTGCGAAGCCAATGTGCTCCAAAAGGAAGTCCAAGCTGCCAGATCGCCGACATGCCAGTTGTAATCAATGATATTAAGATTTTGAGGCTGTGAAGAAATCCAAACTCGTTGTCCTTGAACATGGGAGTCCAGAGCGGCTAACACACTTTCTTGTCCCTGGAAAAAGAATATCAAATCATGGGCTCCTGTATGAAAACGTCCAGTAGCAAAATCACTTTTGTTACGTACACTGATAGGAATCTTCATTCCAAATGAATCATTCAACGATTGTAACCACTCTGGAAAATCCTGCGGAGCCTGGTCTTTGATAAATACCAAAACTCCACCCATACGAACTGTGTCTGCCACTAACTGCGCCCAAGATTTCATATAAAAAAACATACGACAAACAGCGTGCAGTGTCCTCGCTTTTCACTTGCCGCCACGCATTTTTGTCATAAACTTTAGGGAGTTTCGAATTCGCTCTGCCTTTGCATCGGCACATCAATTGTAAGGACGACTATGACGTTAATTTTAAAACAGCTGTACAATTTCATTAAGCTTTTGAACTCCGATACTGACACTATGCCACTGGCATTTGGATTGTCTTTAGGTTTACTTCTGGGATTTGCACCGTTCTTTTCAATTCAAACAGTGATCGTCCTTTTGATCGTGTTTGTATTCAGAGTGCAATTGGGTGCAGCCCTTATTTCTGCATTCTTTTTCAAATTCATCGCATTCCTGTTCGATACTCCCGCGCACCACTTGGGTAAAGCCGTTTTGGAAACAGAAAGTCTGCGCCCTTTATTTGTCAGCATGTACAACATG
Source organism: Bdellovibrio sp. SKB1291214 (assembly GCF_002209355.2). GTDB lineage: Bacteria > Bdellovibrionota > Bdellovibrionia > Bdellovibrionales > Bdellovibrionaceae > Bdellovibrio. The sequence continues at coordinate 3,655,790 of NZ_CP106855.1, read as the reverse complement.
CCGTTCGTTCCGATGACTCGTTTTAATAACAGCATCATCATGGGCTCAATGATTGTATCCCTTCTACTTTTTCCCTTTGCGTATTATGGATTCAAATCTTTGATCTTAGCTTACAGAGTTGCCGTGGTTGCCCGTTTTCAGAATACAAAATTCTGGAAGGCTTTGAAGGCAACAAAGTTTTACGAATGGTATAACAAGTACAACGATCTTTACGGAAACTAGGGTTTAATAGCATGGAAAATACTCAACCAACACCTAACGTTAAAAAGAAAAAAGGCATCGTCCGTTGGGGCGCGCTGATTCCTTTTGTTATTGTTTGCGCACTGATCGGATTGTACTTCCACTTTTTCTTTGATTTACATCTTCGCAAAGGCATGGAATGGGCCGGCTATAAAGCTCTTGGCGCTGAAGTAAATATCGCGGATTTAAAAACAAGCTTTTTTAATGCCAACATCAGCATCAAAGGTATCGAGCTTACGGATGCAGAAAAACCTACTCACGACTCTGTCAAAATTGGCGAGATCCGCTTTGGTATGTTATGGGACGCTTTGCTTCGAGTGAAGTTCGTCATCAATGAAGCCGTTGTCGAACAAATTGAATTCGGCGTGAAAAGAGCCTACCCAGGTAAAGTAGCACCACCGCCAGAGGTTTCTAATGAGCCGGGCCTACTAGCCACCGAGGGTGGTAAACTGAAATCACAAGCCGAAAAGGAACTGCAAGACCGCTACGGAGAAAACGTATTAGGTGACGTAATCAACATGCTGGGTGGAGCAGATCCAAACTCCGAACTGCAAAAGCTTCAATCATCTCTGCCAAGTAAAGCAATGATTGAAAAGTTCCAGACAGACCTACAAGCAAAGCAAAAAGCCTGGGATGAGCGTCTTAAAACCCTCCCACAAGGTAAAGACATCCAGGCCTTGAGTGACCGCCTGAACAAGGTACAGTACAAAGACTTTAAAAATCCGCAAGAGTTACAGACTTCATTGCAACAGATGGACAGCATCTATAAAGATGCTGACGGAAAATACAAACAGATCCAAGCTATCAGCAATGACTTAAACAATGATCTTAAAACGCTTCAAGCTCAGTATGCCGAGATCGAAAAACAAGTTAAGATCGATGTTAAATCTTTAGAACAACATTTCCGCATCCCGCAGGTCGATGCCAAGGCTTTAACGATGGCGGTCTTCAATCGCTATCTTGAACCTTACAAAGCAAAATTCTTTAGATACAAAACATTGGCTGAAAAATACATCCCGCCCAAATATCTGAAAAAAGGCGACAAAAAATCTGAAGAGGAAGAAGTCGCAATTCAACCTCACCCACGTGAAAAAGGTATCACCTATGAATTTGGCCGCCCCAATTCCTATCCGATGTTCTGGGTCAAACGCACAGCCGTTAGCTCGCAAGCTGGCGTGACGCCAAATTCAGGAAACGTCAAAGGGGAAATTTTAGATATTACTTCCAATCAACGTCTGGTGGGTCGTCCAACGATCGCCAGCTTGGCGGGGGATTTTCCAGCGATGGAAATCCTGGGCTTCCTGCTAAAGCTATCAATCGACAATCGTAAGGACGACTCCGTGATCGATTATCAATTCAAAGTCGACTCCTACGCGATTCAAGGCAAAGACCTTGTCAGTAGCCCTGACGTCAAAATTGCTTTCAACAAAGCCAACGGCGCCATGGGTATCCAAGGGTCTTTGGTGGGGCTGAAAAACTTGGCAATTGATTTCGATAATAAGTTTACAAAAATCGACTATGCAGTTTCATCAACGAACCAAATTGCTGATGAGATTTTAAAAGCTGTCTTCGCAGGAATTCCGCAAGTTACTTTGACAGCCAAAGGCCAAGGTGATTTACCGAATGTACCTTTGTCGATCAATTCAAACTTGGGGCCCGAACTATCCAAAGGATTCGAAAAACAAATCCAAACCAAGGTCGAAGAAGCTCGTAAGAAAATTCAAGCCTATGTCGACCAGGAAATTGGCAAACAAAAAGCCCAAGTGGAAGCCCAACTAAATCAGTTGAAAGGCCAATTCGACAAAGAAGTTAAGAAAGCCCAAGATCAATTGGATGCCCAAAAGAAGCAAGTCGAAGCAAAAGTAGAAACAGCCAAAAAGGACGCTGAAAATCAAGGTCGCAAGCAACTTGAAAAAGAAGGTCAAAAAGCTGTCGACGACCTTAAAAAGAAATTTGGCTTTTAGTAACTTACAAAACTAAGCCTGAATCAGAATGTCCTTTAAAAGATTAATATCAACGGGTTTGCTCAAGTAAGCATCAAATCCGTTGCTTCGAGAATCCATCCGGCCCTCAGCAGTTGCCTGGGCCGTGACCGCGACAATCAATCCCACATAACCATTTTCCCTCAGCAATGCCGCCGCCTGATAGCCATCCATCACCGGCATTTTGATATCCATCAAGATCACATCAAAATTTTTGCTTAAGGCCCGCTCAACACCCGCCTGACCGTTTTCACTGGTCTCAACAATAGCGCCCTCACGCATTAAATAGCGCGCCATCAATGCACGCAGATCATCCGAATCATCCACAACTAAAATTTCGCGATCTTTCAAATGATTCGACTCTTGCGGAATAGGGATGCGCTCTCGAGTCCCGATTCGTGCCTCATGAGCAGATACCAATTTTAGCTCTGAAGCCTTGCCCACAGGTAAGGTAAATTCGAATGTACTTCCATTTCCCAGCATGGACCGAATCAGTCGCAAATCACCACTCATACCACGAGCCAGCTGACGGCTCAGTGCCAAACCTAAGCCTGAACCAGGAACACGTTGCACTTCCGCATTCTCTCCGCGAACAAATGGTTCAAATAGTTGTCGTTGCATTTGGTAGTCCATACCCATACCGGTATCTACCACCGTGACAGCGATAAAACCTTCACCTTCAATATTCTGATAGAAACGTGCAACGACCTTGATCTCCCCTTGCAGAGTGTATTTCACAGCATTCGACAGCAGATTGATCACAACTTGTCGGAATCGAACCGGATCCGAAGATATCACCTCTGGAAAATGAGTTTCAAAATTCAAAGACAGCTGATGCTTTGAACTATCCAAGGTCGATCGAATCATTGCGATCGAGTCTTCTAACTCCATGGCAGGGTTCATCGTGCAGGACTGAAAGAACAAACCTTTTGATTCAATCTTGGATAAATCCAAAAGGTCATTCACCAGTGTCACCATGAATTTGCCCTGACGATGAATCGCCTCAACATCACTACGGTTTTGTGCATCTAAGCTTGCACTGCCTAAAAGGGTTTCAGAATAACCCAAAATCGAAGCAATAGGCGTGCGAATCTCATGGCTGGCATTTGCTAACAACACGGATTTACCGCGATTGGCTGCTTCGTGAACGTCACGCTCACGGCGCAAAAGATCTTCATTTTTTTTCGTCGTGATATCCCAAGCAATCCCTGTCATACGGTAAGCCGTCTTAGGATCTTTAGAAACTCGGCCCTTAATAGCGATATAGCGGCTTCGCCCCTCTAGATCCAAACACTCAATTTCAGCATCCAGATCGCCCGGTGTTACGAAATGTTTCTTCAAGATATCCTGAAGCTGCACGGGCCCTTGAGGAAACAGAGCAATATTGCCGTTATAATCCAAGTGATTGGTTTCCACATACCAATCCCAAGACAGCGCATTACTTGAGGCCATCGCCATACGCAAATGCTCTTCATTTTTCTTTAACTGATAGTCTAAAGAAATCATTCTTAGGATGGCGCGATTTAAATTGCGACCAATAAAGAACAGCAAAACTAAATAGAATAAAATCAAGACGCCTAAAAGTTCATGATGGGGAACTTCTGAAAGCAGCAGATAACCAAAGCTCCATCCAATCAACGCTGGGGCCGTCAGACACGCCATGGCCTTTTTAGAGGACACATAATAAATCAGGGGTCCTGCAGTCATCGAAGCTATGATCAACGAAGCCAGGATCTGAACAGAGCTATCCGTCGTCGCCGTCGACATAATCCCCAAAGTTCCCCAGCCAAGTCCCGAAATCAACAGCTGGGAGTAAAGCAGATATTGCCAAAACTGCAGACTGCGTCTGTTGGTAATTGATTGCTTTTTCTTATTCCACTGCCACAGCGATATCATTCGAATGGTCACGGTCATCGCCATCGCTGACATCCATACGACCAACAATGAGTGCGGGACGTGATCCCAAGCCACCCAAAGATATGCACCGCCATTTCCAAGAATAGCGAACGCGCCCTTAAGATGCTCTTGATAAATCAAATCAAGCTTTCTGATTTTAAAATCAAGGCTCTCGGTAGTGACATATTTAGAGAGTGGATTAAATGAAGACAACTTCGCCATGGACGCCTGATCTATCAACACACTCCTCGTTTTTCAATGGGGTCACAGATTTGTAATGAAGAACTTGTTCTTCGAAATTCAAACGCAAGATATGTGACATGAGGTCACTCTCAATTTTTAAAAGTGACGGAATTTGTTTTATTCCGCGACCCGTTTTGTTTTTATTTCAGAAGTTTCGTCGAGCTTCTAATCAGGTCCTGCATACAAGTTTGACGGTATCTCGTAAATTATCGAAATCATTAGTCATTTTGACTCGCATTTGCTGTTTACACTTTTTTTGAGGCCGGATCTGATGCTAGTCTTTAATAGTCGAGGTAGAAAACTATGAAAACGATGAATCTAAAAAATCTGCTGATCCTAACTGTGATGACAAGCTTCTCTGCAGCTTGTTCGAAAATGACTTTCACACCAGTGGTGACGACAGAAGCAGCTTCATCCGCTCCTACTAATGCAGTCAGTTTCTCACAAGTAGTCGGATACGGTAATAAACAGGTCGACTTCTTGGTCGTGTTTGACGACTCAAACTCCATGTTGCCCGATCTAAAAAAACTAGCGGCAAGCTTGGGTGACTTTGTAGGCTCCTTGGAGACCTCAGGAATCGACTGGCAAATGTGCATGACGACGACTCGTGCGATGAACAACCAATGGGGCTTTTCTGCTGATTGGACAGGATACACACCGCCATCAGGGACTCCGGCGTATCTACTTAAGAAAGGTACTGCCAATCTAACAAGCATCTTTGAAAACACTGTGAACGCAATGGCCATCGGCGGTACAGGGTCCGCTGATGAACGTGGCTTAAAGGCGACTTATAACCACTTTGCGTTGGCTAATTCAAATGGTTGCTATCGTGCGGGTGCCGCGGTGTCAGTTATCCTTGTCTCTAATGAAGATGAAAGATCTGTTGGTGGTGATGCTTCAAAAATGAAAGCTGGTGACGCCGCTGGAAGCTTGCTGCCATTAGAAGCTGAAGACATGCCAGACAATGTAATCGCAATGGCGAAACAAAAGTTTGGTAATGATATTCGCTTCACTTTCAACAGCATCATCGTAAAACCCAACGACAAGTCCTGCGAAGCTATGCAAGACGCTGCTTCAGCTTCTCCCAGCCACGAAGGCGTGATCTACGATCAATTGTCTGTCAAAACAGAAGGTGGAGTGGGAAGCATCTGTGATTCCAGCTTTGCTACGACACTTAATACTTTCCGCGATAAAATCGTCAACTCAATGACTCACATGACTTTGCAATGTGTTCCAGTTGCGGGCTCCGTAAAAATTGGAATCAACGGTGCAAACTTCACTCAATTCAAAGTTGAAGGCAATATCTTGAAATTCAACTCTGCTCTGGTTGAAGGAACTAAAATCGACCTAGCTTTCGATTGCCCGTAATTGATTTTGATACGATCGCCGTGGCCTCGAACCCCGGCAAGATAGAGATTAATTTTGAACGTAAAGATAATCTTGGAATTAGCTAGAGACATAGGAATTGTCTCTAGCATTTTCTTATTTTTAGCTTACAAAGCATTGTCTTAGCATTTTCTTATTCTTAGCTTACAAAGCGATGTACGAATTCGGTTTTTATATTTCTAATCGATATACTACTTGAACCAACAATTTATCGACCATACTCGGTAGGCGACAGGTATCCGCTTAGCTATAACACTAACCGTTTTCTCCTGTGCTCGCCGTTTGCCTCTACCAGCTATATGTCGGCTATTTCTTTTTGCCTAACAAAGTATCCATATACTCAACAGAGTCTTTGGTATGCCAGTCAATGGAGCCCACAAGTTTCTTAACTAGCTTTTGCTCTTTGTTTAGAACCAGCGATTCCGGCAGACGAGAAACATCAAACATTTTCATAAGACTGCGATCCTGATCGTAAACAATTTTGATGTTTTCAGCTTTAAGCTCCGGGAAGGATTTCAAGAACACGTGAATGTCTTGTTCATTGCTATCTCCGGAAACAGCGATCAATTGAATGTCGCCCTTGTACTCTTTTATCAACTTGATTAAAGAAGGTACTTCCTCAACACAGGGACCGCACCAGGACGCCCAAAAATTCAGGATGACGACTTTCCCCTTCATTTGATTTAGATCAAAGGACTGCCCATCCAAGGATTTTGCCGTGAAGTTTGGAACGCCTTCGGTTTCCATCTTTTCGATCGAAGTCAGGTTCGACGGCGACTCAGACACCCGGCTCAACATATAGTGATTAAATGCCCAGTATCCCAATGCTCCGACGATGATAACCAGTGCGAGTGCTTTTAGATGTTGCTTCATTGAAGTGCCTCCAGATCAGAAAATACCAAAAAAAAACCCAGGTTGCCCTGGGTTTTTTGAAAATCAATTTTGATTCTCTAAATTAAGCGCGTGATTTAGCACGAGCTTTCTTTTGAGTTTTCTTAACAGTTTTCTTTTTAGCAGCTACAGTTTTAGTACCTGCTTTTTTAGCTTTAGAAGCTACTTTTTTAGCTGGCTTAGCGTCAGCTTTAGCAGTTTTTTCTTCTTTAGCAGCTGTTTTAGCTTCGAAATCGTAGTCTACGAACTCAAGGAAAGCCATCTCAGCAGTGTCACCAGGGCGACGACCGATTTTGATGATACGAGTGTAACCACCTGGACGAGAAGCAAAACGAGGAGCCAAGTCCTTCATGATGATGCTTACTACGTTTTTATTTGGGTAGCGAGACAACAACAAACGAGTTGTGTTCAAGTCACCTTTTTTACCCAAAGTGATAGCGCGCTCAACGTGACGGCGAGTTTCTTTCGCACGGTCAACAGTTGTAGTGATACGGCCGTGCTCTACTAGAGACTCCACCAAACCACGCAACAACGCTTTTCTAGGGCCAGATTTACGATCGAAATGCTTTACTCTTCTTCTGTGTGAACTCATATGTTCTCCGGTTAAAACGTGGGGACCGTATTAGGTATCCTCACGAAGAACACTCGCGCTTGATTGCTCGGTGTTTCTTTTTCGGGCTCCAGCCCTCACCAACTCCTCAGGGAGTTGGTGTCATCACAGCTTGTGACTATTGTTGTGTTTCTCTTTTTACTGGTGGTTGAGAAGGATCCCAACCTGGAGGCGGCCAACCTTCGATTTTCATACCAAGGCCAAGACCCATCTCGCCCAAGATCTCTTTGATCTCGTTCAAAGACTTGCGTCCAAAGTTTTTTGTTTTAAGCATCTCTGCTTCAGAACGAACAACCAACTCACCGATGTAACGGATGTTAGCGTTTTTCAAGCAGTTCGCAGAACGAACAGAAAGCTCAAGATCGTCAACTGAACGGAACAAGTTCTCGTTCAATGAAGGCGAACCTAGCTCGCGAGATTCTTCAACTGGCTCCATGCTTTCATCGAAAGTAAGGAAGATTTGAAGTTGTTCTTTCATGATTTTAGAAGAAAGAGCAACTGCTTCGTCCGGTTTCAATGAACCATCAGTCCATACTTCCAAAGTCAATGCATCGTAGTCAGTTCTTTGACCAACACGCGCATTAGAAACATTGTAGTTAACTTTACGGATTGGGCTGTAAAGAGCGTCAACACCGATGAAGCCAACTGGAAGATCTGTTTCTCTGTTTTCAACAGGAACATAACCACGACCGAAACTTACAACGATTTCAGCGCTGAAGTTACCGTTCGCACCCAAAGTAGCGATATGAAGATCTGGGTTCAAAACTTCGATCTTATCAGAAACTTGGATGTCTGCTGCAGTTACTTTGCCTGGACCTTTTTTAGAGATCTTCAAAGTCAAAGAGTCAGAAGTGTACTGTTTGAAACGTACTTCTTTAAGGTTCAAGATAATGTCAGTAACATCTTCAAGAACGTCTGGGATCGTAGTGAACTCGTGCAATACACCTTCGAATTTAACCGCAGTGATTGCAGAACCCATCATAGAGCTAAGAAGAATTCTTCTTAGGGAGTTACCAAGAGTAACGCCGAAACCTCTTTCAAGCGGACGGATAATGAATTTTGCGTAGTCATCACGAAGAGTATCACGATCAACCTCAAATCCCTTTGGTTTGATCATTTCTCTCCAAAACTTATAATAATGCTCTTGCATGGATCCCCCGAGAGGTTAATTTATCTGAGTAGTTTATCGACGAACATGCTCCAAAGGATTCATGTTCGCTTCAAGATTCAACGAAACTATGTGTTCGTTAAACTTGAATAAGACACCCCTTTTGTTAGCAACTCCCCATTCAACAAGAAAAGGAAGTTTTTAACAAGCTGTCTTGCTTCGCGGCACGGTTTTTGAATCGAACTGCATGAATCGAATCACGCAGTCGTTGAAAAACCCAAGAACTTCAAACCAAACAGGCGACTTTTTAAAAAGTCGCCTATTAAGTATTAGATTCTTCTGCGCTTAGGAGGACGGCAACCGTTGTGTGGAACTGGAGTGATATCTTTAAGAGTCAAGATTCTCATACCAGTTGCAGCCAACGCACGGATAGCTGGTTCACGGCCTGCGCCAGGACCTTTAAGATAAACGTCCACGGCTTTCATGCCCGCTTCCATAGCTTTTTTCGCTGCGTCTTCCGCTGCTACTTGAGCTGCGAATGGAGTACCTTTACGGCTACCTTTGAAACCAAGGTGACCAGCAGAGGACCATGATACAGTCGCGCCAGATGGATCAGTCATCGTTACGATAACGTTACCGAAGCCAGCTTGAATGTAGCAATTCCCTTGAGGAACGTTTCTTTTAACTTTTTTCTTAGCTACTGTTTTGTTTTTATTTTCAGTGTTCATCGCTAATGTCCTTTAACTAGACTGCTTTTTTCTTGTTAGCTACCGTCTTCTTAGGACCTTTACGAGTACGTGCATTAGAACGAGTGTTCTGACCACGAACTGGCAAGCCTTTACGATGGCGGATACCGCGATAACAATTTAGATCCATCAAACGTTTAATGAATTGGCCAACCTCACGACGAAGGTCACCCTCAACTTTAAAGTTTTGTTCGATGATGCCACGGATTTTTGCGATGTGCTCGTCTGTCAAACCTTCAGTTCTAAGAGTTGAAGGAATGCCTACTTGCTTGCAAATCATAGCCGCACGAGGACGTCCAATGCCGTAGATGTATGTCAACGCGATTTCAACGCGCTTATTTCTAGGTAAGTCGACACCAAGAATACGTGCCATGATTAACCCTGCCTTTGCTTATGTTTAGGGTTTTCGCAGATTACGCGAATAACGCCTTTTCTTTTAATAACTTTGCACTTATTGCAGATTGCTTTTACTGATGGTCTTACTTTCATATTTCTTCCCATACTTGCTATTTTTTTGGTCGAAAAATGACCAAAAATACACAGCAAAAATACAAACGAGGAGTCGGACGCTATCACCGAGCAGTTTTAATGTCTAGAGTAAAAAATAATAAAAGTGGTTAGCCTATTATTTTTTCGATCTCTTTATAGACCTGCGCTGTGTCCCTATTACCGTCGACTTCGATGTATTTTCCTGATTTTTTATAAAACTCTTTAAGTGGGCTTGTGAATTCCTGATAGTTCTTAAGACGAGTCTCAATCACATCAGCTTTGTCGTCATTACGTTGAATGACTTCGCCGCCGCAGTTATCACATTTGCCTTCCGTCTTGGTAGGCTTGCTGACGATGTGGTAGACTGCCCCGCAATTTTTACATACGCGTCTACCAGTTAAACGATCCATCAAAATTTCCATTGGAACTTCCAAAAAAATGGCTTTCCCAATAGAAAGTGTCATCTTATTCAAAAGGTTATCCAAAGCCTCAGCTTGCGCCACAGTTCTTGGAAAACCATCAAGGATAAAGTTTTTTACGCCTTTTTGAAGTACTTCCTCAACCATACCGATAACAATGCTATCTGGTACCAATTGACCTTTATCCATGTACTCTTGGGCTTTTTTGCCAAGGTCTGTTTGACCTTTGATGGCAGCTCGGAACAAATCTCCAGTGCTGATTTGAGTCATACCCAAGTGTTTGATCAACAACTCAGATTGTGTACCTTTACCAGCTCCAGGAGCTCCAAACAGAATAACGTTCATTAAAACTGAACCCTTCTGCTACGGATTTTTGCACCCTTCATGAAACCTTCGTATTTTTGAGTGATCATGTGGGATTGGATTTGCTGAGCAGTATCCAAAGCAACACCGACCAAGATCAAAAGAGACGTACCACCGAAGTAGAACGGAAGATTCAAACCAGAAGCCAAGATACCCGGCATTACGCAGATCGTAGACAAGTATACGCAACCCAATACGTTTACGCGCTCAAGTACTTTTTGGATATAATCCGCAGTGCTTTTACCCGCGCGAACACCAGGGATGAAACCGCCGTACTTTTTCAAGTTATCAGCAACTTCATTCGGGTTGAACACGATCTCTGTGTAGAAGAAAGAGAAGAAAACGATCAAAGCCACGAACATGATATTGAAGATTGTGCCTGAAGGATTCAAAGATTCCTGAAGCGCTTTCAACCATGGCGTGTGAACGAACTGAGCCATTGTCGCTGGGAACATTAGCAACGAGCTCGCGAAGATTGGTGGGATAACCCCAGAGAAGTTAATTTTGATTGGAAGATGGCTTGTAGGAGTCTGCATAGACTGCATACCGCCGCCACCCGCACGTTGAGAATACTGAACAGTGATTCTACGTTGAGCGACTTCCATATAGATAACCGCAGCGATGATAGCAACCATTAGAACTAACAGAAGCAATACAACTGCAAATTTCATTTCGCCAGAAGCAACAAGTTCCCATAGACGTTGAGCGCCCTGAGGAATAGCAGCAGCGATACCAGTAAAGATGATCAAAGAAGAACCGTTACCGATACCTCTTTCAGTGATTTGCTCACCCAACCACATGATGAAGCAAGTACCTGCTGTCAACGTAATGATTGTCATCAATTGGAAAGGAAGGAATGCCACAGTCGGAGCGATCACAAGTGAACGACCATCTGGGCTTGTAGAGTTCATCAACCAAGTAGAGATTCCGTAACCTTGAACGATTGCCAAAGCCACAGTCGCATAGCGAGTGTATTGATTGATTTTGCGACGACCAGCTTCACCTTCTTTTTTCAAAGATTCCAACATTGGAACCGCTGAAGTCAGAAGTTGGAAAATGATCGAAGCAGAGATGTAAGGCATGATTCCCAGTGCAAACACGCTGAACTGGGAAAGTGCACCACCAGTGAAGGTGTTAAATAGGCCGAAAATTCCACGCGCTTGAGCTTGGAAAAATGAAAGCACCGCAGTTCCATCCACGCCAGGCGTTGGAACATGAACTCCGATTCTGTAGACGGCCAATAAGGCCAACGTGAAGAATATACGTTTACGAAGATCCGAATTCTTTGCGATGCTTTCAATTGCAGACACTACTTAATTACCTCGACTTTGCCGCCAGCAGCTTCAATAGCTTTCTTAGCGCTTTCTGAAAATTTGTGAGCTTTTACAGTCAAAGCTGTTTTTAGCTCGCCATTCCCCAAAATCTTAACCGCGCCTTTATTAACAAGTCCAGCAGTGAAAAGAGTTTCGGGAGTTACTTCTCCAGAAAATTTAGCAAGTTGTCCGATATTAACAATCTCAAAATTGTTAGCGAACGCGACGTTGCTAAAACCAAATTTAGGCAAACGACGGTGCATAGGTGTTTGACCACCTTCAAAACCACGACGCACAGTACCGCCAGTACGAGCCAATTGACCCTTGTGACCTTTAGTAGATGTACCACCCATACCAGAACCGATACCACGACCGATTCTTTTTGGAGCGTGTTTTGATCCAGCTTTAGGAGCTAGTTGATTAAGCAAGCTCATGGATTACCCCTTAACTTCAACATTTACTAGATGTTGAACTTTCATGATTTGACCACGGTTTGCTGGAGTATCATTAACTTCTGCAGTTGAATGAAGCTTCTTCAAACCTAGGCAACGAACTGCATCCTTTTGATCTTGAGTGCAGCCGATAGTCGATTTTTTCAAAGTTACTACGAATTTTTTAGCCATTTTACCCTCCGACTATTTAGTCAACTCTTTAAGTTGAGCCAAACCATCGAGTGTTGCTCTTACTGCATTGTGCGGGTTACGAGTACCAACACATTTAGTAAGAATGTCTTTTACGCCAACTGATTCAAGAACGGCACGAACTGCACCACCCGCGATAACACCAGTACCTGGAGCTGCTGGTTTCATAATAACCTTAGCTGCACCAAATTTACCGACTACTTCGTGAGGAATCGTACGACCTTCTTTAAGAGTCACGCCTTTAGCTGATTTCTTAGCTGCGCGGCTAGCTTTACCGATAGCTTCAGGAACTTCCTGAGATTTACCAGTACCGAAACCAACATCACCAGCTTTGTTACCAACAACTACTAGAGCTGCGAAAGTGAAACGACGACCACCCTTAACAACTTTTGTTACGCGGTTGATCGCTACTACACGCTCTTCCAATTCAGCTGCTTGAGCTTGAACTTTCTCCACATTCACTCCTTAGAAATTGAGGCCGCCCTCACGAGCGCCATCAGCTAGAGATTTAACACGACCGTGATACAAGTAACCATTACGGTCAAATACCACGCTCTTGATGTTTTTAGCGTTAGCAGCTTTCGCTACTTCCATACCAACAAGTTTAGCCATCTCAACACCAGATTTGTCCTCTTTACCAAGAGAAGAAACTGACACGATAGTGTGACCAGTAACGTCGTTGATAACGCTTGCGTAAACGTGCTTACCGCTACGGTATACGCAAAGACGAGGTCTTTCATCAGTACCGCTAACAGTTTTGCGGATTCTGATTTTCTTTTTGAGGCGATTAACTTTTCTTTCGCTTGTATGTTTATTCATTTTAAGTTTCATACATTACCTCTATTTACCAGCAGACTTACCGGCTTTACGACGGATATGCTCACCAGCGTAACGAACACCTTTACCCAAGTATGGCTCTGGTGGACGGAACGAACGGATTTTAGCAGCTACTTGACCAACAAGTTCTCTGCTCGCGCCAGTGATTGAAAGTGCTGTTTGTTTTTCAACTTTAATTTCGATGCCTTCTGGAATGTCGAAGATTACAGGATGAGAGAAGCCCAAAGAAAGCTCCAATTTTTTCCCTGCAACGTTTGCACGGTATCCGACACCTTGAAGCTCAAGACCTTTAGTGAAGCCTTTAGTAACGCCAGTTACTGCGTTTTGAACCAAAGCTCTGTAAAGGCCGTGCAATGCACGAGCTTCTTTAGAGTCATCTTTACGAGTCAACACTACTTTATTGCCATCAACTTTAGCAGTAACTTGAGGTTGCATACCAATCTTCAATGAAGATTTAGCGCCTTTAATTACTACTTCGTTAGCAGGTGTAACATCTACTTTTACTGTGTTATCAAAAATAACGGGTGCTTTACCAATACGAGACATGTTTCACCTACCAAAGTGTTGCAAGCAATTCGCCGCCGAGATTTTGCTCAGCTGCTTGCTTACCGCTCAAGATCCCTTTGCTTGTGCTGATGATGGACATACCCATACCAGAACGAACTTGAGGAATTTTATCTGATTTAACATATACACGTCTGCCTGGACGGCTTACACGGTCGATAGAGTTGATAGCGTGGCCACCAGCTTCATCGTACTTCAAGTAAACACGCATGATGCCTTGTTTAGAATCTTTCGCAACTTTGAAGCTGCGGATAAGACCTTCATTAACAAGGATCTGAGCGATACCAGCGCGAACTTTAGAAGCAGGCAAATCCACTTTTTCGTGTTTTGCTGCTCCAGCATTTCTAATGATTGTAAGGAACTGAGAAATTGTATCCATAGTTTTCCTCTTACCAGCTAGCTTTCGTTACGCCAGGCAATTTACCATCAAGCGCAAGTTGTCTGAAGGCGATACGAGACAAACCGAATTTTCTGTAGTTACCACGAGGGCGACCAGAAAGTTCACAACGTGTAATAACACGGTTGATGTTTGTCTTTTGCGGAAGAGATTGAAGCTTTTTACGAGCTTCAGCTCTTTCGTCATCAGAAAGTTTCATGTCAACGGCTTTATTTCTAAGCTCTGTTCTGTATTCAGTGTAGCGCTTAGCAATTGCTTTTCTTTTATTGTTTTTAACAATACTTGATTTACGTGCCATCGTTCATCCTACTTTCTGAAAGGCATGCCAAGTGCTTCAAGAAGCGCTCTGCCTTCAGTATCGTTTTTAGCTGTTGTACAGATTGTGATGTTCATACCACGAGTTTTATCAACTTTATCGAAGTTGATCTCAGGGAACACGATTTGTTCCTTAAGACCCATGTTGTAGTTACCACGGCCGTCAAAACCTTTGTTCGGCAAACCACGGAAGTCACGTACGCGAGGTAGTGCCAATGTGTTTAGACGATCAAGGAATGACCACATTCTCTCTTTTCTCAAAGTTACGCGAACACCCAATGGGATGCCAGCACGCAATTTGAAGTTAGAGATAGCTTTTTTAGCTTTAGTGATAACGGCTTTTTGACCAGAGATCGCAGTGATCTCGTCAACAACAGTGTTCAAAATTTTTGGATTTTGAACTGCTTCGCTCAAGCACACGCTAAGAGTGATTTTCTCCAAGCGAGGAACTTGCATTACATTTTCAACTCCCAATTGTTTTTTAAGAGCAGGAGCGATCTCTTTATTGTATTTAGCTTTTAAGCGATTCATCTCATACCCCTTACAGAACTTCCGGAGCCAAAGATACGATCTTAACGAACGACTTCGCTCTCAACTCTCTGGCAACTGGGCCAAAGATACGAGTTCCAATTGGTTCTTTATTGGCGTTGATCAAAACTGCAGAGTTATCATCGAAACGGATATAAGAACCGTCTGGACGACGAAGTTTTTGAACAGTTCTAACTACTACTGCTTTAGCAACGTCACCTTTTTTAACTTTAGCGTTTGGCAAAGCTTCTTTGATAGAAACAACGATAACATCACCGATAGATGCTACACGACGTTTAGAACCACCAAGAACCTTTACGCACATAACTTCTTTTGCGCCAGAGTTATCAGCTACATTTAGTCTAGTTTGCATTTGAATCATGACAACACTCCTACGCTTTCGCCGTCTCTACGACTTCAGAAAGAGCCCAACGTTTAGTTTTGCTAAGAGGACGTGTCTCACGGATCTTAACGATATCACCAATTTTAGCTTGGTTTTTTTCGTCATGAGCTTTGAACACAGAAGTTTTCTTAACGTACTTACCGTATTTAGCGTGTTTAACCATGCGGTAGATTAGGACAGAGATAGTTTTATCCATCTTGTCGCTGATAACCTCACCAACTACTTCGATTTTACGACCACGAGTATTTGTTTCAGTTGTCATTTACTACCTCGCTACTTTCTTTACGATTGCTGTATTGATTTTCGCGATTGAACGACGAAGATCACGAATTTCAATTGGATTAGAAAGTTGACCAATTGAGTTCTTGATACGAGCTTGGAACAACTCTTCAGAAAGAGCTGCTCTTTTCTTTTTCAATTCAGTTACAGAAAGATCTTTAATCTCTACGAACTTCATAACTACTCCCTAACCAAGAAACGAGTTTTGAAAGGAAGTTTGTGAGCTGCGCGTTCGAAAGCCTCTTTAGCTTGTTCACGAGTCACACCGTTCATTTCGAAAAGAACTTTTCCAGGAAGAACACGGGCTACCCATAGCTCCGGGTTACCTTTACCGCTACCCATACGAGTTTCAGCTGGTTTTTTTGTTACCGGTGTATTTGGGAATACACGGCACCAGATTTTACCACCACGCTTAACTGAACGGGAGATAGCAATACGACCTGCTTCCAACTGACGTGCTGTAAGACGTCCTTCCTCAACTGCTTGAAGACCGAAATCTCCAAAATCAAGGTTAGAACCTCTGTACGCAAAACCAGTTGCGCGGCCTACAAATTGTTTACGCCATTTTACTCTTTTAGGACTTAACACGACCTGCCTCCTCAACTTCGCGAGCAGATAAGATATCGCCTTTATAGATCCATACTTTCAATCCGATGATACCGTATGCAGTTAGAGCTTCAGCAGTACCGTAGTCGATATCTGCACGCAATGTATGAAGAGGAACACTCTTCTCATTGTACCACTCTGAACGAGCAATCTCTGCACCATCAAGACGACCAGAAACACGGATCTTGATACCTCTCACGCCGCCTTTGATCGCAGCTGCAATAGATTTTTTAAGAGCTCTTCTCCAAGAGATACGTTTCTCAAGTTGTTGAGCAATGCTCTCAGCAACGAGCTGAGCATCGAGGTCTGGTTTGCGCACTTCTTGGATGCTCAAGAAAACTTCGTTGGGTGTAAGTTTTTGAACTTCCGCTTTAAGAGCGTCAATACCAGTACCTTTTTTACCAATAACAACACCTGGGCGAGCAGTAGAGATGATGATTTTGATCTTCTTCGCTGCACGTTCCATTTCGATTTTAGCTACACCAGCATGCTTAAGTTTACCTTTTAGGTATTTTCTCAAGCGGATGTCTTCATGTAGATTTTCGAAATATTGGTTACCCTTCGCATACCAGCGAGAGTCCCAAGTTCTAATAACACCAACGCGTAAACCAATTGGATGAACCTTTTGTCCCACGATTATTTCTCCTCAAGTACTACGTTGATGTGGCTTGTTTTCTTACGAACACCGAAAGCACGGCCTTGAGCGCGTGGACGGAATCTCTTAAGAACTGGACCTTGATCAACCCAGATGGCTTTAACAACCAAGTTATCAATGTCCATAACTTTTTTGTATTCAGCGTTAGCAACAGCAGATTCGATAAGTTTCTTTACCATACCTGCAGTTTTTTTGTTCAAGAAAGTAAGAGTTTTAACAGCTTCATTCACGTCTTTACCGCGAACTAGGTCTGCAACAAGTCTTGCCTTTTGAGCACCTACTCTTGCGTATTTTAGACTAGCTTTAACTTCCATAATCTCTACCTACTACTTCTTAGCAGCAGCTGGAGCTGCAGCTTTCTTCTCAGCGTGGCCTTGGAAAGTTCTTGTCGGAGCAAACTCACCTAGTTTGTGACCGATCATGTTCTCAGTGATGTACACTGGAACGAACTTTCTACCATTGTGAACCGCGAACGTAAGTCCGATAGCTTCTGGAAGAATTGTTGAACGACGAGACCAAGTTTTGATAACTTTCTTGTCGTTTTTTTCGATTGCGTGGTCGACCTTCTTTTGAAGGTGAAGATCAACAAATGGACCTTTTTTAATCGAGCGTGCCACAGTTTACTCCTACTTACGTCTCTTGATGATTGAAGAGTCAGTTCTCTTGTTATGTCTTGTCTTGTAACCTTTACATGGTTGACCCCATGGAGTTACAGGATGATGACCTTTACCCACACCTTCACCACCACCCAATGGATGGTCTACTGGATTCATGTGCATACCACGAACTGAAGGACGGATACCTCTCCAACGAGAGCGACCAGCTTTACCCAGATTAATGTTTTCGTTATCAGTGTTACCAACTTGACCGATTGAAGCGCGGCATACTGAAAGAACCTGCTTCAACTCACCAGATGGCATACGTACTTGGCAGTACATATCACCTTTACCAGCCAAAGTCGCGCTCGCACCTGCACCTCTGCAAATTTGACCACCTTTACCTGGGCGCAATTCGATATTGTGAATTACTGTACCAACAGGGATAGCGGACAAAGACAAAGAGTTACCTGGTTTGATGTCGGCTTTGTCTGAAGAAAGTACAGTGTCGCCTACATTCAAGCCAACTGGCGCGATGATGTATGCTTTCTGACCGTCTACATAGTTAAGAAGAGCGATACGGCAAGTTCTGTTCGGATCGTATTCGATCGCAGCAACTTTCGCTGGCACTTCTAGTTTCATACGTTTGAAATCAACCAAACGGTATTTACGTTTATGACCGCCACCTTGGTGACGAATAGTAATTTGACCGTGATTGTTACGAGCTGCTTGTTTCTTTAGAGGAGCAAGCAAAGACTTCTCTGGAGTTGTCTTTGTGATTTCTTTAAAATCGAAACCAGTCATTCCTCTACGACCATGAGAGCGCGGGGCGAACGTCTTGATACCCATCTCTATACTCCCTCAAAAAGAGCGATCTTCTCACCTTCAACAAGCTTAACGTAAGCTTTTTTCCAGTAAGGGACCTTAGTTGCACCAAACTTCGTGTTTTTAGAGTGACCGCGGCAAACGCTAGTTCTAACGCTGTCTACTTTAACTTTGAAGTTCTTTTCTACTGCTGCTTTTACTTCTGTTTTAGTAGATTTCATATCTACTTCGAACACGTAAACGCCAGCTGCGTTGTGGTATGTGTTTTTCTCCGTGATTAGTGGAGTTTTAATTACTTGTTTCATCTTACGCTTTCTCCATTGAGCAGCGATCTACGATTTTAGCTACAGATTCTTTAGTGATAACTGCAGCATCGTATTTCAAAAGATCAAACACGTTCAAACCTTCAACTGGGAAGTATTTGAATGTTGGAAGATTTTTTGAAGCTTGATTGAACTTGTCGTTAACATTTGCATCGATCAAAACTGCTTTTTTCAAGCCAAACGCTTTAAGACGTTTGCTCAACTCAGCTGTTTTACCTTCAGATTGCATGCTGTCTACTACGAACAACTTGCCTTCTTTTTGAAGGTGAGAAAGTGCCATGCTCAAACCTAAGCGACGAACTTTTTTAGGAAGTACGAACGCGTAGCTGCGAGGTTGAGGACCGAAAGCAGTACCACCACCAGGCATCAAGATAGAACGGCTAGAACCTTGACGAGCTCCACCAGTACCTTTTTGTTTGAAAGGCTTCTTACCACCACCGCTCACAAGACCTTTTGTTTTAGTCATATGAGTACCTTGGCGACGGCTAGCCAATTGCCATTGAACTACTGTGTGCAAAACTTCTTTTTTAATAGGAGTTTCGAAAACATCAGCTGCAAGATCGATTGATCCTACTTTTTCTTTTTTCCAGTTAAGTACATTTACTGTTGCCATATTACACTCTCACCAATTTCACCAAAGTGTTTTTCGCACCTGGAACTGGACCCTTAACCAAAACAACGTTTTCAGCGTGGATGATCTCTACGATTTCAACGTTCTTAACAGTTACTGTTTCGTTACCAAGATGACCTGGGAATTTCTTACCTGGCATTACACGGCCTGGCCATGTTCTGTTACCAGATGAACCCGGACGACGGTGGAATTTAGAACCGTGTGAACCAGGTCCACCGGCGAAGTTCCAACGCTTCATAACGCCCGCGAAACCTTTACCTTTAGATTTCGCTGTCATTTTAACAGTGTCACCTTTAGCCAAAGAGTCGATAGATACTTGGGCGCCTACTGTAAGACCTTCTGGAATAGCTTGACGAATTTCTTTTACGAAACGCGCGCCATTTTCGAAGCCAGCACCTTTAAGGTGGCCTTGTTCAGCTTTGTTTGAATTTTTAGCTTTTTTAGGTTCGCAAGCTACTTGGATAGCTTCGTAACCATCAGCTTCGTTAGTTTTGATTTGAGAAACAAACCAAGGCTCATAACGAAGAACTGTAACAGGAACGGCTTCACCTTGTTCATTGTAGATGGTAGCCATACCTTCTTTGAATGCGAACAAGCCATCAAGTTTTAGGCCTGTTGACGTTTGTGTGTTTTCTGTAGTTTCGCTCACGTCTTACTCCTAAACCGCTGATAGTTTGATTTCGACGTCAACACCAGCAGAAAGATCCAACTTCATAAGTTGATCTACTGTTTGTTGAGTAGGTTCAAGGATATCAAGCATACGCTTGTGAGTTCTTACTTCGAATTGTTCACGAGATTTTTTATCTACGTGCGGAGAACGAAGTACTGTGTAGCGGTTGATGCGAGTAGGCAAGGGAATTGGACCCGCAACTTTTGCGCCTGTGCGACGAGCAGTCTCAACGATTTCTTTCGTCGACTGATCAAGCAATTTATGATCGAATGCCTTCAATCTGATTCTAATCTTCTGACTTTGCATAAGGACACTTCTCTTCTTTTGTAAGGTAGCGTAATTACTAGCAAAAATGTTAATAACTGAACATCAAATCCCATCGAAAACTTGCCCCGAATTAGCCCTTGCGGCCTAGATAAGTCCACCAAACGCGGGGGGTTTTTTGTAAATATAGATGTCACGAGTGCGCGAGTATGCGCATTTAAAAAATCTTTGTCAAAGGGAAATTATTAAATAATTAATATCTTCCCATTTTATGTAGAATTTCCGTTTTCACCTTTGCAGGGACCACAGCGTATTCTAAGAATTCCATGCTGAAACTTGCTCTACCCTGGCTCAAACTGCGCACATCCGTCGCATAACCAAATAGAGTGGCCAATGGAGCCTCGGCAAAGATAACCTGCCCGCCCCCTGGCTTCACGTTCATCGTGAGAATTTTTCCACGACGCGAGTTCAAGTCGCCCACGATATTGCCCACGAATTCATCAGGGCAAGTCACCTCAAGCTTAAAGATTGGCTCCATAAGCTCAACTTGAGCATTTTTAACGGCATCTCTGAAAGCCAGGGAAGTAGCCGCTTTGAAGGCCATTTCCGTAGACGTTTCTGGGCGAGCTTCAACAGCTGTTAAAGTCCCCTTAATACCGAGCATAGAATAGCTTGCCAACGGACCAACTTCAGCAGCTTCACGGAAGCCCATTTCAACTGCTTTTAGCATCGTCGGTGTAAACTCTTTAGACGTGGATACCTTGCTAACAAATTGAATGTGATCTGCTTGAGAGATCGGCTCAATCGTCAAGGTAACGGATGCGAAGTTCATATCGCCAGCGATTTCACGCTCATAAACATGAGATGCGGACCCCGCAGACGTAATGGTTTCGCGGTATGAAACCTGTGGCTTACCAACATTCGCTTGCACCTTGTGCTCACGAAGTAGACGGTCCACCAAGATATCCAAATGAAGCTCCCCCATACCTGATAGCAAGATTTGACCAGTTTCTGGGTCATTTCTTAGCTTACAAGAAGGGTCTTCTTTTTGAAGCTTATCCAAGCCTGCCAGCATCTTCTCTTGATCAGCAGAAGATTTAGCTTCGATCGCCACGGCGATAACAGGCTCTGGGAAAGTAATAGATTCAAGAACAACAGCATGAGACGTCTCACACAGGGTATCGCCGGTCCCCGTGAATTTCAGACCGATAACGGCACCGATATCCCCCGCTTTAAGACCGCCAACTTCCTCGCGGGAGTTCGCATGCATTTTTACGAGCTTTTGAATACGCTCTTTCTTTTGAGTACGAGGATTCAAAAGCTGATCGCCGACTTTGACCTCGCCTGAATAAACGCGGATGTAAGTCAAAGTCCCCGCGAAAGGATCATTGGCAATTTTGAATGCCAGCGCCGCCACATGAGCGTCGAAATCAGTTTTACATACGATTTCTTTTTCAGGACGTTCTGGATCGTGCCCCACGATATCCGGAACTTCGATAGGAGATGGAAGATAATCAATCACACCATCAAGCAAAGGTTGAATACCTTTGTTTTTGAAAGCAGCCCCACAGAACACTGGGAACGCTTTAAGCTCTAGAGTGCCTTTACGAAGAGCTGCTTTTAGCTCTGGCACAGTCACCTCTTCTCCATTGAGATATTTCTCAAGAAGAACATCGTCAAACTCAACGATCTTCTCAACGACTTCTGTGCGGAAGCGATTGATTTCTTCCTTCATGTCGTTAGGAACATCGGTAACTTCGAAATTGTCGCCCATCCCGGATGTCGTCCAAATGTAAGCGCGATTTTCCAACAAATCGACAACACCACGGAAGGAATCTTCCATGCCGATTGGAACTTGAACAGGGATTGGATTCGCTTGAAGACGATCTTTGATTGTCCCGTAAGACATCACAAAATCAGCGCCCACGCGGTCCATTTTATTGATAAAGCAAATTCTTGGGACTTTATACTTGTCAGCTTGCTTCCAAACAGTTTCAGACTGAGGCTCAACACCGTTAACGCCGTCGAATACAGCTACAGCACCGTCAAGAACGCGCAAAGAACGCTCAACTTCAATAGTGAAGTCAACGTGCCCTGGAGTATCGATGATATTAATACGGTGGTCTTTCCAGAACGCCATAGTGGCAGCAGACGTGATAGTAATACCACGCTCTTGTTCTTGAACCATCCAGTCCATAGTGGCCTGGCCGTCGTGAACTTCACCAATTTTATGACTTTTTCCAGTGTAGTAAAGAATGCGCTCGGTGGTCGTCGTTTTACCGGCATCAATGTGAGCCATGATGCCGATATTACGAGTATACTTGAGATCAGCTACAACTTTAGGATCTTTAGCTGACATGTAAATAGATTACCAATTGTAGTGAGAGAAAGCCTTATTTGCTTCAGCCATACGGTGAACGTCATCTTTCTTCTTAATAGAGTTACCTCTATTGTTGTAAGCATCGATGAATTCGCCAGCCAAACGCTTAGCATGGTCTTTTTCACCACGTTCACGAGAGTATTCTACCAACCAACGCATAGCCAAAGCTAGACGACGAGATGGACGAACATCGATAGGAACTTGGTAAGTAGCTCCACCTACACGGCGAGAACGAACTTCGATAGAAGGCTTTACGTTCTCAAGAGCTTTTTTGAAAATAGCGATAGGTTCTTCACCTTGAATTTTGCCTTCAAGTTCAGCCAACGCTCCGTAGAAAAGCTTCTGTGCAGTAGCTTTCTTACCTTGGATCATCATTTTATTGACGAACTTAGCGATAGTTAGATCCTTGAAAACTGGATCAGGAATGATTTCTCTTTTAAAGGTCTTTTTACGACGTGACATTTCTCAATCCTTATTTCTTAGGTCTCTTAGTACCGTATTTAGAACGGCTGCGTAGGCGACCGTTAACACCTTGAAGATCTAGAACACCGCGAACGATGTGGTAACGAACACCCGGCAAGTCTTTAACACGGCCGCCACGAATCAAGACAACGCTGTGCTCTTGAAGATTGTGACCGATACCTGGGATGTAAGAGATAACTTCAAAACCGTTAGATAGACGGACTTTTGCTACTTTACGTAGAGCGGAGTTCGGCTTCTTTGGAGTTGTTGTATAAACACGAGTACAAACACCACGACGCTGAGGGCATGACACCAAAGCAGGTGATTTAGTTTGGTTTTTTTGAACTTTACGCTCACTTTTGATGAGCTGGTTAATTGTAGGCACTTATAAACCCCTTAAACAATTTATTCGAATTCAAGACGCTGGAACTTACATTGTCGAAAGTATCCGGGTCAAGACATTGTTGTTATTTTTAGTTCCCAAAAACTGGCGTGAGTTCCACTTTTTGAGTTTTTTACATTTTTCTTACGAGAATCGAGGCTTTAAGCCCTCAAAACCGCCAGTGAAGCGGCTTTGAGGATTCATGAAGCGCTGCAACTCTACTAACCTTGAGGCTGAGCGGAAGCCGACATACCTGGCAAAGATGCCACGTAATTTACATCGTCGTCCTCTGCTACAGACACTTTCCAACGTTTGTAAGAAGTTAAGCCAGTACCTGCAGGGATCAAACGACCCATGATGATATTCTCTTTCAAACCACGCAAATGGTCTGTACGAGAATTGATCGCCGCTTCCGTAAGTACTTTTGTTGTTTCTTGGAATGACGCTGCTGAGATCCAGCTATCAGTGCTCAAAGAAACTTTCGTGATACCAAGAAGAAGTGGATTGCATGTAGCAAGTTGTCCACCTTCACGGCTCAAACGAGCATTTTCTTCGTCGAAAGCATATCTTTCAGCTTGTTCACCAGCCAAGAAGCGGCTGTCACCAGCGTCCTTGATTTCTACTTTACGTAGCATTTGGCGAACGATGACTTCGATATGCTTGTCATTGATAGCAACACCTTGAAGTCGGTAAACTTCTTGGATTTCATCAACAAGGTATGCAGATAGGGCTTTAGCACCTAGAACCGCCAGAATGTCATGAGGATTTGTTGGACCGTCCATCAACGCCTCACCGGCTCTTACGTACTCACCTTCTCTTACAGCAACGTGCTTACCTTTAGGGATAAGATATTCTTTTTGCTCACCCACTTCAGGAGTTACGATCACACGTTGTTTACCTTTAACGTCTTTACCGAATGTCACATAACCATCAATTTCAGAGATGATTGCTGCTTCTTTCGGTTTACGAGCTTCAAACAATTCGGCAACGCGCGGAAGACCGCCCGTGATATCCTTCGTTTTCGAAGTCTCACGATGCATTTTCGCGATAACGTCACCGGCATGAATTTCTTGACCGTCAGCTGCTAGAAGCTGAGCACCCACTGGGATCAAATATCTCGCAGGGATGTCACGACCAGGAAGATTCAATGTCTTACCATTGCCATCAACTAGGAACACAGTTGGTTTAATGTCAGAAGATTTAGATTCCATGATAACTTTAGTCGCGAAACCAGTTACCGCATCCACTTGCTCCTGCATTGTAGAACCTTCTTCGATATCCTGATATTGGATCTTCGCAGATACCTCTGCGATGATTGGATTCGAATATGGATCCCACTCGACAACTGTTTGCCCTTTGGCAACTTTGTCACCTTCTTTAAAGTTCAAAACAGCACCGTAAACGAGTTTGAAATTCTCGCGTTCACGACCTGATTCGTCCACAACTAGTGCAGAACCGTTACGATTCATTACAGTCAATTTACCGTTACGGTTCGTAACAGCATGAACGTTTTGAAGTTTGATTGTACCGTCATAACGAGTTGTATGAACAGATTGCTCAACTGAACGAGAAGCCGCACCACCCAAGTGGAACGTACGCATCGTCAACTGAGTACCCGGCTCACCGATAGATTGAGCGGCGATGATACCAACTGTTTCACCAAGGTTCACAGTCGCACCACGAGACAAGTCACGGCCGTAACACTTCACACAAACGCCACGTTTAGATTGGCACACTAGGGCTGAACGGATGTCGACTTTATCGATACCCAAGCCTTCGATAGTTTTAACGTCAGTCTCAGAGATCTCTTGGTTCGCTCTAACAACTACGTTGTTAGTTTGAGGATCAACAACATCTCTCAATGTTGTACGACCAAGGATACGATCACCGATGTTTTGGATGATCTCACCAGCTTCGTAAACTGGAGTGATTTCCAAACCGTCGTCAATTCCGCAATCCAATTCAGAAACTACTACGTCTTGAGCAACGTCAACTAAACGACGAGTCAAGTAACCAGAGTTCGCTGTTTTCAATGCTGTATCGGCCAAACCTTTACGAGCACCGTGCGTAGAGATGAAGTACTGGATAACTGTCAAACCTTCACGGAAGTTTGCAGTGATCGGCGTTTCGATGATCTCACCAGAAGGTTTCGCCATCAAACCACGCATACCACCCAACTGACGGATCTGAGTCGCGGAACCACGGGCTCCGGATTCAGCCATGATGTAGATAGGATTGAATGAAGGTCCTACTACTTCTTTGCCATCAATTACGTACGTTTGTTTTTCGATCGCGTTCATACCTTCTTTAGCGATCTTATCTGCAGTTTGTGCCCAGATATCCACTACCTTATTGTAGCGCTCACCATCTGTGATCAAACCTTCATCGTACTGAGTTTGGATTTCAGTAACTTGTTTTTCAGCGTCAGCGATCATCGGAGCTTTGGCAGCTGGGATAACCATGTCATCGATACCGATAGACATACCTGCAGACGTTGAATATTTGAAACCAAGTTCCATGATTTTATCAGCCAAGATACAAGTCGCTTTTGCACCCGCAAGACGGAAAGTCTTGTCGATCAAAGCAGCGATTTGTTTCTTAGTCATGATTACGTTCACGTCGTTGAAAGGAACTTCTTTAGGAACGCTGTCTGAAAGGATCGCGCGACCTACAGTTGTTTCTTGCAACTTACCGTTGATACGTACTTTACAAACTGCTTGCAAGTCCACCAAACCTGTTTCGTAAGCGTATTGAGCTTCTTGAACAGTTGAGAAGATTTTGCCAGTTCCTTTTGCGCCCAAACGGTTACGAGTCAACCAGTACAGGCCCAACACGATATCTTGTGATGGATTGATGATTGGCTTACCAGAGGCTGGAGAAAGAACGTTGTTCGTAGACATCATCAAAACACGAGCTTCAACTTGAGATTCCACAGAAAGTGGAACGTGAACCGCCATTTGGTCACCGTCGAAGTCGGCATTAAAGGCACCGCACACTAGCGGGTGCAATTGGATCGCTTTACCTTCGTGAAGTACAGGTTCGAAGGCTTGGATACCAAGTCTGTGAAGAGTTGGCGCACGGTTTAGAAGAACTGGATGTTCTTTAACTACGTCAGCCAAGATATCCCAAACTTCAACTGTCTCTTGCTCAACCAATTTCTTAGCTTGCTTGATAGTTGCTGCTAGGCCTTTTTCTTCAAGTTTGTTGTAAACGAATGGTTTGAATAGCTCCAAAGCCATTTTCTTAGGAAGACCGCATTGGTGCAATTTCAACGTCGGACCTACAACGATAACGGAACGACCAGAGTAGTCCACACGTTTACCAAGTAGATTTTGACGGAAACGACCTTGCTTACCTTTCAACATATCTGAAAGAGAGCGAAGAGGACGTTTATTTGGACCAGTGAAAGTTTTACCGCGACGACCATTATCCAACAATGCGTCTACTGCTTCTTGCAACATACGTTTTTCATTGCGGATGATGATGTCTGGAGCGTTAAGCTCTTGAAGACGTTTCAAACGGTTATTACGGTTGATCACACGACGGTAAAGATCATTTAGATCTGAAGTCGCGAAACGACCGCCATCTAGTGGAACTAGAGGACGTAGATCTGGTGGCAACACTGGAAGTGCTTCCAACATCATCCATTCAGGTTTGTTGATAGAGCCTTTGAAAGCCTCAACAACCTTAAGACGTTTAGTGATCTTTTTCATACCCGCTTCAGACTTAACGTCTTTAGCTTCCATACGAAGCTTGCGAGACAAGTATTCAGGATCGATTTTTCTCAAAAGGTCACGAACAGCCTCGCCGCCCATGCCGTATTTGAATGAAGGACCGAATTCATTCAAAGCTGCGTTCAAAGCTTCTTCAGTCAATACTTGGCCTTCTTCCAATGTAGTTTCCATTGGATCGATAACCACGTGTGCTTCACAATACAAAACTTTCTCAACATCCTTAAGTGATAGGTTGAGCAAGTTACCGATACGAGAAGGCAATGAGCGCAAGAACCAGATGTGCGCAACCGGAGTTGCAAGCTCAATGTGGCCTAAACGTTCACGACGAACTTTAGTTTGTGTTACTTCAACGCCGCACTTTTCACAGACGACGCCACGGTACTTCATACGTTTATACTTACCGCACAAGCACTCGTAATCCTTAATAGGACCGAAGATTTTCGCACAGAACAAGCCGTCCCGTTCAGGCTTGAATGTACGATAGTTGATAGTTTCTGGCTTCTTAACTTCACCAAATGACCAATCACGAATCATTTCAGGTGACGCCAACGATACTCGTACGGCGTCAAACGAAAGTGGATCTTTTGGTTTATCGAAAAAATTCAACAAGTCTCTCAAAGAACACCCCTGTTGTTAAAGTTTTAATTAGTGCTGCTCTGGCTCAGTAGGAGCCACAACAGTTGCTTCAATAACATCGCCACCGTTATCAAGATCTTCATCTTGATCGCGTAGGATGTCGGACTCCATCAACTCAACATTCAATGCAAGAGACTGAAGCTCTTTCACTAGAACGTTGAACGATTCAGGAAGACCCGGCTCAAGGATGTTTTCACCCTTAACGATACTTTCGTACATACGAGTTCTACCAGCTACGTCATCTGACTTAACAGTTAGGAACTCTTGTAGAGAGTATGCAGCACCGTATGCTTCGATCGCCCAAACTTCCATCTCCCCTAGACGCTGACCACCGAATTGAGCTTTACCGCCCAATGGCTGTTGCGAAACGAGAGAATAAGGTCCGATAGAACGAGCATGGATCTTCTCTTCAACCAGATGGTGAAGTTTAAGCATGTACATGATACCCACAGTAACTGGGTTCGTGAACGGCTCGCCAGTACGACCATCGAATAGGATGGACTTACCAGAAAGTGGAACTTCTGCTTTCGCAAGCAAGTTCTTAACATCTGATTCACGAGCACCGTCGAATACCGGCGTTCCAACGTGGATACCGTTCTTCATACGAGTTACCATTGATTTCAAAGAACCTTCATCAGCGCCATCAAGTTTTGCGCTGATATCAGAGTCATTGAAGATATCTTTCATTTCTTTACGTGCGTTTTCTGCATTCCACTTTTCAAGGTGAGAACCGATTTGTTTACCCAAGTTGTGCGCTGCCCAACCCAAGTGAACCTCAAGGACCTGACCGATGTTCATACGTGAAGGTACGCCCAGTGGATTCAAGACCATGTCAACCGGAGAACCGTCTGCAAGGTAAGGCATGTCTTCAACAGGCAATACTTTAGAAACGACACCTTTATTTCCGTGACGGCCGGCAAATTTATCGCCGACTTGCATTTTACGTTTAATCGCAACGTAAACTTTAACCATTTTGATAACGCCTGGAGGAAGCTCGTCACCTTTACGAAGGCGATCGATCTTCTCGTTGAATACCAATTTAACTGCGTCAAGTTGGTTACGAGCGTTGTCGATGATTTTGTTAACTTGGAACTCAAGGTCTTGTTCAAGAGGGATATAGTTCAACAATTCAAATGGAATTGTTTCGATATCCGCAACTGTGATCGATTGACCTTTGTTCAAAAGTTTTTGAGATCCATCTTCATTCAACAATACGCCAGTAGTAATTTTGCCTACCAAGATATCGCGAAGTTTCGTGATGGAGTTATTTTTGATAACGTTTTGCTCAACAGCCAAGTCTTTTTCAAGCTTGCGTTTTTTCTCTTCGATGATGGAAGACAAACGCTCATCGCGGTCTGCGCCTTCACGAGAGTAAACTTGAGCATCGATAACTGTACCGTAAACGCCAGATGGTGCGCGAAGTGATGTATCACGTACGTCACCAGCTTTTTCACCGAAGATCGCTCTCAAAAGTTTTTCTTCAGGAGAAAGTTGAGTTTCACCCTTAGGAGTCACTTTACCAACCAAGATGAAGCCAGGGCGAACTTCCGCACCGATGCGGATAATACCAGAGCTATCAAGGTCTTTAAGTGCTTCTTCACCAACGTTTGCGATATCGCGAGTGATCTCTTCTTTACCTAGTTTCGTGTCACGCGCTACGCACTCGAATTCTTCGATGTGGATAGATGTGTAAACGTCGTCTTTCAACAAACGCTCAGAAATAAGGATGGAGTCCTCGAAGTTGTAACCTTGCCAAGGAGTGAACGCTACTAGGATGTTTTGACCTAGAGCCAACTCACCAAGCTCAGTTGAAGGTCCGTCAGCAACGATGTCGCCTTTAGAAACCTTGTCACCAACAGTTACGATTGGTTTTTGATTGAAGCATGTGTTTTGGTTCGTACGTTGGTACTTAGTCAAATTGTAGATATCAACGTTCGCACCCAACTCGCCGCCTTTAGCGAAACGACGGATAACGATACGAGATGCATCTACTTCTTCAACGATACCGTCGTTTTGAACAACGACAGATGTACCAGAGTCACGAGCAACCAAACGCTCTACGCCTGTACCAACAAGTGGTGCGCGAGAACGCAACAATGGAACCGCTTGACGTTGCATGTTCGATCCCATCAACGCACGGTTGGCGTCGTCATGTTCTAGGAACGGGATCAAAGATGCCGCGATAGATACTAGCTGAGATGGAGAAACGTCCATCAAAGCAACTTTATCTTTATCAACGATTTCATACTCACCATCACGACGAGTGATAGTAGTTGGTGTTTGGATAGCTTTGTTACCAGCTTCGTCACGAGCTGCTGGAGCGATGTAGTGACCCGCTTCTTCCAATGCAGACAAGTAATTGATGTCTTTAGAAACTGCGCCTTGTTCAACTTTGCGGTACGGAGTCTCGATGAAACCGTAGTTGTTGATACGAGCGTATGTTGCCAAGGAAGCGATCAAACCGATGTTTGGTCCCTCTGGAGTTTCGATTGGACAGATACGACCGTAATGCGTTGGATGTACGTCACGTACTTCGAATCCGGCACGGTCACGAGTCAAACCACCAGGTCCAAGAGCTGACAAACGACGTTTGTGAGTGATCTCAGACAATGGATTTGTTTGGTCCATGAACTGTGACAATTGAGAAGAACCGAAGAATTCTTTAACAACTGCATTTACAGGTTTAGCGTTTACTAGATCGTGAGGCATCATTGTTTCTACGTCTTGTAGAGACATACGTTCACGGATAGCGCGTTCCATACGAACCAAACCGATACGGTATTGGTTTTCTAGCAACTCACCTACGGAACGAACACGACGGTTACCCAAGTGATCGATATCGTCGATAACACCACGACCGTTTTTAAGATCGATAAGCGTTTTGATAGTGCTTAAGATATCTTTGTGAGTCAGTGTTCTGTGAGACGGCGGGCACTCTTCCATAGAGATACCGAATCTGTGATTGATCTTGATACGACCAACTTCAGAAAGATCATAAGTCTCTGGATCGAAGAACAAACGACCGAAGAACGTCGTAGCAGCTTCCAAAGTTGGAGGCTCACCTGGACGAAGACGTTTGTAGATCTCGATCAAAGATTCGTCTTTGTTAGAAACTTTATCTACCAACAATGTGTTACGTAGGTAAGGTCCAACAGTCAAACCGTCGAAGAAGATCATGTAGAAGCTTTCGATGCCAGCTTCGATCGCGCGTTTGATGATCGCAGAGTTCAACTCAGCATTCGCATCCGCGATGATCTCACCAGTAGATTCATCGATAAGAGGTTTCGCCAAAACTTTACCATCAAGGTCGTTTGGTTCAACTTCAAGCTCAGTGATGTTAAGGTCTTTGATTTTCTTAACGATCGCGCGAGTGATACGACGACCAGCTTTAACTAGTGCCTCACCACCTTTTGGATCAACGATATCAGTCAATGCTCTTTGGCCTGACATTCTTTCGATGTCCAACTTACGGAACAACTTGCCGCCTTTAACGTAAACTTCGTCAAGGTCGTAGAAGTATTCAAGAAGTTGTTCAGCGTTGTAACCCAATGCTTTCAACAAGATTGTCACTGGGAATTTACGACGACGATCGATACGAACGTGGATCAAATCTTTTTGATCGAATTCAGCATCCAACCAAGAACCACGGTAAGGAATTACACGTGCAGAGTAGATCAATTTACCAGAAGCATTGTTTTTACCACCGTCGTGATCGAAGAACACGCCCGGAGAACGATGCAACTGAGATACAACAACGCGCTCAGTACCGTTGATGATGAAAGAACCGTTAGCAGTCATCAATGGGATTTCGCCCAAGTAAACTTCTTGTTCTTTTACGTCACGGATAGAACGTGCTTCAGTTTCTTCATCAACATCAAACACGATAAGACGAAGAGTAACTTTGATCGGAGCAGCGAAAGTCATTCCGCGCTGACGACATTCATCTACGTCGTATTTTGCTGGCTCAAGAGTGTAAGATACAAACTCTAGGCTTGCAGTGTTGTTGAAATCTGTGATTGGGAAAACAGATTTGAAAACGCCATTAAGACCAGCTTCGCCACGGCGATCTGGATCCATATCTTTTTGAATGAAAGCTTCGTAAGAAGACTTCTGCAATTCAATCAAGTTAGGGATATCAATGACTTGCTTATTTTTCGCGAAAGACTTTCTAACTCGAATGTTAGAAGCCGTAACTGGAGTTTTTTCCAATGTACTCTCCGTGATAAGAAAATCGAAACTTCACTTCGGGCGGAAGAATCAAGAACCACATTAAATAAAATCTAAACGCAAGGAACCAAACTACGTCCGGGTTTCCAAAAAATCAAGCAATTATCAGCACTTTCGCTTCTTTACTTTCTTTCAAAAATTGCGGTTTTTTTGGCTTCGGAGCGACGCATTTTGGGGAGGAGGCAGGGACGTATATTTTGGGCACGGGCTTCCGGCCCTCAACCGCCCCTTGATACCGCATCGTGCGGGGGCGGAGGCCTCAAAATATACGTCCCTGCCTCCTCCCCAAAACGCTCGTTCAACGTCAAATAAGGAGTTTTGAAAGAAAATAAAGAACCGAAATCGCCGTAAAACCGACTTCTTGGTTACAAAAAGTAGTTCGGTGTCAGATTTTTTATTTTATTGAACGTGATTCTCCGATTTGGAGATCTAAGAAACGCGGGGCTTGTTGTTTTTAGACACCATGATTTAACGCGTCAGCATTGGCTTTCGGAAATCCGGGGGCTGACTTGGATATTTTCGACCTCCGGGCCCGCAGGATGCGGTACCCAAGCCCGGCGAGCGCATGGATGCGCGGGTCGAAAATAGCCGAGGCAGACCACGGATTTTCGAAAGACAAGGCGGTCGACTTTATTTACGAGGGCTAAAAAGCAAAAAGCCCCGTGTTTCCACGAGGCTTTCGGCATTTTCAAAACCAAGAATTGGTTCGAAAGACTACTTAACAGTAACTTTCGCGCCTGCAGCTTCAAGAGCTTTTTTGATTTTTTCAGCGTCTTCTTTAGTCGCGCCTTCTTTAACAGCTTTGCCACCAGCTTCAACTAGTGCTTTAGCTTCAGCAAGACCCAAACCAGTCAAACCACGTACTTCTTTGATTACGTTGATTTTGTTCGCGCCAGCATCAACCAAGATTACGTCGAATGCAGTTTTTTCTTCAACAGCAGCAGCAGGACCAGCTGCAGCAGCTACAGGAGCAGCAGCAGAAACGCCCCATTTTTCTTCAAGCATTTTTACAAGTTCAGCGATTTCAAGAACTGTTTTCGCAGACAATGCGTCAACAAGTTGATCGTTAGTTAGAGACATTTTAATCCTCCAGGGATTTAAAAAATTATTTAAAAATTCAATTTATATCAGCAACCATTAACACCGAATCATCGGTGCGCAAGCATTATGCTTGTGGAGCTTCTTCAGTACCAGCAGTAGCACCACCACCAAGTTTCTCGGCGTAAGCGTTCAAGCAGCGTGCAAGTGCAGAGCCTGAAGCCAATAGCGTACCAAGGAACATAGCGCGGAGTTGGTCTTTCCCTGGAAGTGTCGCCAAGAATTTAATCTTAGCATCATCCAAAGCTTCGCCATCCATAACACCAGACTTGATTTGAAGAACTTCTACGTCCTTAGCGAAATCAGCCAATGTTTTTGCAGTTGCGTTCACTTCACCGTATGAGAATACGATGGCGTTAGTACCCTTCATTGAAGTCGTAAATGCTTTTTCAATTGATGGGTGATCTTTGAACGCTCTTTTTGCTAGAGTATTACGGACAACTTTCATCTCAGAATCAGCAGCATTCAATTTTTTACGCAAGTTAGTTACTTGCTCAACCTTGATGCCTTTGAAGTCGACGATGAAAGCTCCTTTAGCTTTACCGAATTTCTCAGTGATAAGCTTAATCTCTTGCTCTTTATCTGCGCGAGTGATCATAAGTGAGCCTCCTTTCATTAGACTTTTCCCTTCTTGCGAAGGGGTGTGTGCGAATCAGGTCGGTTTGGAGGTCAGAATAACCTTTTGCCTTATCTCGGTAGGCCCCACACAATCGCGGGATTACATCCACAAACGAAAACCTACTGTCTCTGATCGCAATAAATACTTAATATAAAAATACAAAAAGCCCCGAACAAGTCGGAGCTTTATAAAACTACGCTAGTGCGCCAGTTGCAGCTGCTGCCGCATTTGGCTCGATCTTCACGCCTGGACCCATAGTAGATGCTACGGAGATAGAGCGAAGGTAGATACCTTTAGAAGATGCTGGTTTCGCTTTAACTAGAGCGGCCAAAAGGACCATGAAGTTATCACGAAGTTTAGCATCGCCCATAGATTTCTTACCGATACCAGCATGTACGATACCTGCTTTATCAACGCGGAAATCCAACTTACCTTTTTTCTCAGCAGTTACGGCTTCGCCAACGTTCATAGTTACAGTACCGATTTTTGGATTCGGCATCAAACCACGAGGCCCTAGAATTTTAGCAACTTTAGAAACAGTCGCCATCATATCTGGAGTCGCGATACATTTATCGAAGTCCAACCAGCCAGCTTGGATTTTAGCCACAAGGTCGTCAGCGCCAACAAAGTCTGCGCCAGCGTTTTTCGCCTCAGTCTCTTTAGGACCTTTTGCGAAAACAACTACTTTTACTTCTTTACCCAAACCGTGAGGCAATGCGATTGCGCCACGAACTTGTTGATCAGATTGCTTAGGGTCGATACCCAAACGCAATGCTACGTCGATAGATTCATCAAATTTCGCTGGAGCTGTCTCAACAACGAGTTTGAATGCTTCTTCAACAGAGTATTTTTTTGCAGAATCTACTTTTTTAGAAGCAGCTGCGAACTTTTTACCTGCCATTGTTCACTCCTACGCGATGTCGATGCCCATGCTCTTAGCTGTACCAGCGACTTGTGCCATTGCTGATTCAACTTTCAAGCAGTTCAAGTCAGGCAATTTCGTTGTAGCGATTTGCTTGATTTGATCGTTATTGATTTTACCAACTTTGTCTTTTTGAGGCATTTTGGAACCAGATTCCAATTTCAACGCCTTTTTAATCAAAGAAGACACCGGTGGTGTTTTTGTGATGAAAGTAAACGATCTGTCTTGGTAAACAGTGATGATGATAGGGATGATGCTATCACCCAACGCTTGTGTACGAGCGTTGAACTGCTTACAGAATTCCATGATGTTTACCCCGTGCTGTCCAAGTGCCGGTCCAACGGGTGGAGCTGGATTAGCTTTCCCTGCCGGTATTTGCAGCTTGATCATTCCTGTAACTTTTTTTGCCATGACCCACTCCTGCAAGAGGTTGTGTTAATTAATTCCTAACCGCCCTATGCGGCTTTGGATTTAGTGCTTTTCTACTTGAATGTAGTCCAACTCAACTGGAGTCGGACGACCGAAGATGCTCACAAGAACTTTAAGCTTAGCTTTGTCCTCGTTGATCTCTTCTACAGTTCCTTGGAAGTTAGCAAATGGACCGTCAACAACAGTCACATTTTCACCCACAGAGAACTTCACCTTCATTTTCGGCTTTTCTGCAACGCCAGCCATTTGCTGAGTTACGCGGAAAACCTCTGCTTCAGGTACTTCTGGAGGACGAGTTTTAGTGCCACCCACGAAGCCTGTTACTTTTGACGCATTTCTTACCAAATGCCAAGTCTCATCATTCAAAAACATTTGAACGAAGATATAACCCGGGAAAAATTTACGCGATCTAGTTTGCTTTTGGCCTTTTACTAGCTCCACAACGTTTTCAGCTGGGATCAAGATTTCGCCGAACAATTCTTCCATTTTAGAAGTTTTGATCTTTTCTTCGATCGCTTTTTTAGCCGTATTTTCACAACTAGTCTGAACGTTTACGATGTACCACTTTTTTTCCATGGTCCGATCCTTACTTCATTAGGAAATTGATAAAGAAGCCAGATAGCAAGTCGAATGAGCTGATAATTACGCTTGAGATAAGAACCATTACAACACAAACGATAGTCATTGCAGTTGTATCTTTACGTGAAGGCCATACAACCTTACGAATTTCAGATACCACTTCTTCGCCCCAAGCCTGAACTTTAGGATTGAACTGAAGTGCCACAAACACAAGAATACCCAAGCCAACTGGAAGACCATGTTTAAATAGGTCGTTGTCAGCCATCTTCGCAATTACGCCAAAAGCACCAGAGAATGCTTTGATAAGGAAGTGCACGGTCAATCCAACCAAAGCACCCGCAATTGCAAAACTAAGAGTCATAATCTTAGAATTAGTTTTTTCCACGATACCTCATTCCTGTTGAAATATTTGTGTAGAAATTGGCAGGGGCGGAGGGATTCGAACCCACGACCTAACGATTTGGAGTCGTTCGCTCTACCGCTAGAGCTACACCCCTGCACGATCTTATTGATGATAATCGATTGCCTACTTCGTTGCTTCGTCGTCGGCCTACCTATCAGTAGGGCCTCCTCCTTGCGCCTCGTATTCAATCAATTCTCATCAATAATCTCCCGGTTTTACATCGTCTGGAGACTTCGATGACGGAAAACGACCAAAAAATAATAACTATTTTGGAAGTGCCAAGAAACACCGAGGGGGACCCTTTTGTCAAGGAGTCCCCCGGGTGATTTTATTTCAGCCTATGCTGCGTTAATCCTACTCAAGGATATCGATAACAACGCCGGCGCCAACTGTACGGCCACCTTCGCGGATAGCGAAACGCAATTCTTTTTCCATTGCGATTGGAGCGATCAACTCAACAGACAATTCAACGCGGTCACCTGGCATAACCATTTCAGTGCCAGCTTTCAAAGTACAAACACCAGTTACGTCAGTTGTACGGAAGTAGAACTGTGGACGGTAACCGTTGAAGAATGGAGTATGACGTCCGCCTTCTTCTTTAGTAAGGATGTACGCTTCTGCTTTGAATTTTTTGTGAGGTTTAACTGAACCTGGTTTAGCCAAAACTTGACCACGTTCAACGTCTTCTTTTTTAGTACCACGAAGAAGAACACCACAGTTGTCCCCTGCTTGACCTTCATCAAGAAGTTTACGGAACATTTCGATACCAGTAACTGTAGTTTTTTGAGTTGGACGGATACCGATGATTTCGATCTCGTCACCAACTTTTACGATACCACGCTCAACACGGCCAGTAACAACTGTACCACGACCAGAGATAGAGAATACGTCCTCTACTGGCATCAAGAAAGTTTTGTCAGTAGCACGAGCTGGTTGTGGGATGTAAGCGTCGCAAGCTTCCATCAATTTCATGATAGCTGGACGACCGATTTCAGAAGCATCGCCTTCCAAAGCTTTCAAAGCAGAACCTTTTACTACAGGGATTTCGTCGCCTGGGTATTCGTACTTAGAAAGAAGTTCGCGGATTTCAAGCTCAACAAGCTCAAGAAGTTCTTTATCGTCAACCATGTCAACTTTGTTCATGAAAACAACCATTGCAGGGATACCAACTTGGCGACCCAAAAGGATGTGTTCACGAGTTTGTGGCATAGGACCGTCAGCAGAAGAAACAACTAGGATAGCGCCGTCCATTTGAGCAGCACCAGTGATCATGTTTTTTACGTAGTCAGCATGTCCTGGGCAGTCAACGTGTGCGTAGTGGCGGTTTTCAGTTTCATACTCAACGTGAGTAGTAGAGATAGTGATACCACGCTCGCGCTCTTCTGGAGACTTATCGATTTGATCGTAAGACATCGCTTGAGCTTTACCAGCCGCTGCAAGAGTAGTAGTGATAGCAGCAGTCAAAGTTGTTTTACCATGGTCGACGTGACCGATTGTACCGATGTTAACATGCGGTTTCGTACGGGTGAATTTCTCTTTAGACATTAGTCCTCCTGCAGAGATTTTTTATTTTTATCTAACTTAAAGCCAAATTTTTTTAATTCAAGTGAAAACTAAGTGGAGCCCATGATCGGAGCCGAACCGACGACCTCACCCTTACCAAGGGTGTGCTCTACCACTGAGCTACATGGGCGTCGAAATTTGGAGCGGGAAACGGGTCTCGAACCCGCAACCCTCTGCTTGGAAGGCAGATACTCTAGCCAATTGAGCTATTCCCGCCCTATCGATCAGAAGTCTTCCATATTTCCCCGAGAAAATATTTAAAAAATGGTGGGCAGGGAAGGATTCGAACCTTCGTAAGCGCAAGCTAACGGATTTACAGTCCGTCCCCTTTAGCCACTCGGGCACCTACCCATTTTTTTAAATACTTACTCAGAGAAATATGGAGCTGGTTATGGGACTCGAACCCGCAACCTGCTGATTACAAATCAGCTGCTCTACCAATTGAGCTAAACCAGCATCACTGAGATAACCGAAAGAGTTATAGTGGAAAAAATCTACATTCGTCAAAGATAATTATCTGTCAGAATGCGATTTTTTAGACTTTCCGCGCTGCGCGTGCTGCCTTAGTGTTTCTGTCAGTGCCATTGCTGTCGCGACAGACGCATTATAAGAGGCTGATGCACTCGTTTGCGGAATGAAGACTAATTCATCACATAGACGTTCTGTTGTCACTCTCAAACCTTTATCTTCGGCTCCAATTGCCCAAATTACTTTCTCTGGCAAATCGAGTTCGAAAATGGATTTTTTACCGCGCGGACTAAGCCCGTAAATCCAATAGCCTTTTTCTTTCAATGTTTCCGCATACTTACTAAAGTTAGTCGTCGCCTCAACGGCCACGTGCTCGACGCCACCGCAGGCTACTTTATGAACTGTTGGAGTTAGACCCACCGCGCGATCCTCTGGAATTAATACACCCTTCACGTCCGTTAACCACGACGTTCTTAGGATAGCTCCCAGATTATGAGGGTCTTCGATACCGTCCAACATCAACAAAATAGACGTATCTAAATTTCCAAGATGGTCTAGGTCCATCCCCGGGGCACCCTCAACAAATAGTGCTGCACCTTGGTGAGAAGAACCAAATTTATCGATCACCGCTTCCTGGCGAACATCTGGAGTGATTTTATGCTTGCGAGCCATTTCTTCAAGTTCGCGCAAGTCTGCAGAAGACTCCCAACCATTCTTAAGCCACATGCCTTTCACCTTCTTAGGGCGCATGTAAAGAGCTTCTTTTATAGCATGATTTCCCACGACGATTCTCCACTCGCGAGGAATGGAATTTTCAGAGCGAGAACCGCCCTGTTGGGACGCTCGACCGCCACCTTGTGAGCGACCACTCTGCTGAGGACGACCACCCTGAGAGCGACCACCTTGAGAAGATTTATGAGAGTTGTTTTTAGAGCCGCCACTAGAGCGGAAATTATTTTTCTTCATTCTACATCGCCATCACAAATTGTTTTGCAGCTTCTTTGATATCTTTTGCTTCTAAAATCGGACGACCCACGACTAGAGCAGAGGCACCTTTTTCAAGTGCTTCTTTCGGGCCCATGATACGCTTTTGATCGCCAGAGTCGTTCATACTAAAGCGAATTCCCGGCGTGACAAGATAGAGGCCTTTATTTTGTAAAAGGTCTAACTCGTGAGGAGAGCAAACAAGGCCCGTTAGCCCGGAATTTTGAACCAAACTCGCCAATTCAGTCACATGATGAGCGATCGGCTGAGGGTTCATCACCGGAGGCAAGGAGTTTTGATCCCAAGACGTGAGGATCGTCACTGCGAGGATTTTAAAAGGACGGTGCTGGCTGAGTTCTACCTCCACGGAAGCCATACGCTTTAAAGCCTCTGATCCACTTAAGGCATGTACCGTGACTAATGAAGCGCCAGCATCAAAGCTTGCTCGAACGGCGGCCTCCATTGTGGATGGTATGTCGAAGTGCTTATTGTCCATGAAAATAGGAGCTCTTTGTGCCATTTCCTGCACGAACTCTAAGCCGTAGCGTAGACACAGGCGAGGCCCGAGCTTAATGCCGCCAACAATATCACCGATTTCATCGGCAATTTTTAAGGCTTGATCGCGAGTATCGACATCAAGAGCGAGGATTATGGGATTTTTCATCGGATGGGCGCGCAGGTTTTTATTCATGGAATAACTCCTGCGCTCCACCTTCTCATAAAGGGTGTGTTAGGTCATTTATTTTCGACGATAATAAGCGTGCCCCAACCGATAGCACGAATAGGATTTCCATTCTTATCACGGGACACTCGACCCTTTTTATTGAACAAAGGGACCAGCTTTTCTGGGTAGGAGTTTATTTTACTCCATAAAAGTTTCGCGTTGTCCCTATGGATACGAACACAGCCACCTGAAGCTCTTTGACCTAACTCACTATAGTGATCCGGTGTCGTTGCGTGAACGGCGATACCTCCAATAAAGAATACTGCAAACTCCATCTGTGCTTTCCAAGTGTTTGAGTAGTGATCACGCACCAATCGGTAGGGTGAAAATGTTCCTGTAGGAGTCGTGGTTTGATACCAACGACCACTCTTGGCTTTCTCATGCTGTTCCCTGCCCGTAGAAACAGGCCATGTCGCGATTAGTTTTCCATTTTCGATAACTTGCATTTGCTGAGCGCCACGACCTTTTGCAGCTTTGTTAATTTTTAAGACAATTGGATATTCGCGATACACATCGATGCCATCTTTAGCGGCGATCACTTCCGGGTCCACCACGCCTGCCCACATTGGGTCACGGAGAGAAAAACCTAGTTCCTGAGAAATTTCTTGCGGAGTCATTAAGTCATCAAGTGCCAGACTTTTATTTGAACTTTGTTCGGGTGGAGACGAAGCTTTTTCTGAGTCTTCGGCGAACACATGGGTTGAAAACGTTGAAACCATCAACAACGAGGATAAAATTAAAGCTTTCATCAAGCCCTCCTGCTATTGGCGCAAAACTAAGAAATTTGAGGGTCATCGCACCAAATTTCCTAAAAGACCCTCGCCGGAAGAATTATCCATGGGTCGACTGCGGTCAAAACGAAATAAAAAAACGGAGGTGATTTACCTCCGTTTGACAAACTTGCTCAGTTTTTTGAAAAAAGCGTTTGGCTAATTGCTTAGTATGATTTAGCGAACAACACCCATTTTGTTGCTGGCTTACCAGAGAAAATACAGTTGCCCGAGATTGGCTCTTGCTTCAACGGTGCGCAACGTGGAGTGACTTTCAGCTGGCCCAGCAAATCATGACCAATACCATCTTCACACCATGGAACCAGTGCGAACCCCGGGGCAGAGCTTTCTTCGCCTTTGAAATACGCTTCGAACTCTTTAAGGTCTGTGATTTTTTTGATATTGCTGTCGCGGAAAGCTTTCGCTTTTTCGAACAAACCATCTTGGATTTCTTGCAACAATGCACTGATGCCTTGAACAAATGCATCGCGGGCTTGGCCGGCTTTTTCTTTCGGGCCTTTGTCACGACGGCCGACGAATACTTCGCCTTTTGCCATGTCACGAGGACCCACTTCCACGCGCACTGGAACACCTTGTTTAATGTATTGCCATGCTTTATCACCGCCACGGATATCGCGGTCGTCGACTTTTACGCGGATCGAGCCACCGTTATAGCTTTGCGCTTTAACTTCTTTAGCCAAGCTGTTTACGTATTCAAGAACTTGCGCTTTTTCGGCGTCGTTACGGTAGATTGGCACGATCACAACGTGCAATGGAGCGATTCTTGGTGGAACCACAAAACCGTTGTCATCAGAATGGGTCATGATCAAGCCCCCGATAAGACGAGTGGAAACACCCCATGAAGTTGTCCATGCTGTTTCTTCTTTACCCTCAGCGCTCAAATATTTGATGCCGGAAGCCTTAGCAAAGTTTTGACCCAAGAAGTGAGATGTCCCTGCTTGAAGAGCCTTTTTATCCTGCATAAGGGCTTCGATCGTATAGGTATCAACCGCACCTGGGAAACGCTCGTCTGACGTTTTCATCCCCTTGATCACTGGCATCGCCATGTAGTTTTCTGCGAAGTCAGCATACACGTCCAGCATCTGCAAAGTTTCTTCTTGGGCTTCTTTGGCAGTCGCATGAACTGTATGACCCTCTTGCCACAAGAACTCTGCAGTTCTGAGGAACATGCGCGTGCGCATTTCCCATCTCATCACGTTACACCACTGGTTAATCAAAACAGGAAGGTCACGATAGGACTTTACCCATTTTGCGAATTGGTGACCGATGATTGTTTCAGATGTTGGACGAATGATAAGTGGTTCTTCAAGTTCACCGTCTGGAACGAGTTTGCCGTTTCCATCACCCTTTAAGCGGTGATGAGTCACGACAGCACATTCTTTGGCAAAGCCTTCGACGTGTTCAGCCTCTTTTTCCAAGAAGCTGAGCGGAATTAACAATGGGAAGTAGGCATTTACGTGACCCGTATCTTTGAACATGCGATCCAAGACCGCTTGCATGTTTTCCCATACAGCGTAGCCCCAAGGTTTAATCACCATGCAACCACGGACGGGAGAGTTTTCGGCCATATCAGCTGCTGTGATAACTTGTTGGTACCACTCAGGGTAATTTTCAGAACGTGTTGGTTTAATCGCTGTATCTGACATGTCTAATCCTTAAATGTCTTTAGTGTCTATACCGTAAGCTTTAATTTTTCTGTGCAGGTAACTTCTTTCAAGACCGATCACTTCGGCAGTTTTAGAGATGTTGCCGCCGTTTTCGTTGATCTTGCGAAGAAGGTATTCTTTCTCGAATTGCGCGCGAGCATCGCGGAACGTGGACAGGTCTTGCATTTCGAAGCCCTTTTCATCGTCCTTGTCGATCAAACCTGCGAAACGCAGGTCGTGAACGTCGACAAACTCACCGGGAGTAAGGATGTAAACGCGTTCGATAAAGTTTTTTAGCTCGCGCACGTTCCCCGTCCACGCGTGAGAAAGCATTTTATTCATTGCTTGCTCGCTGATAGCTTTTTTCGGGAAACCGCTTTCGCGGGCTACATTATCAGAGAAGTATGAGACTAGAACTGGGATGTCCTCCGGGTGCTCGCGAAGAGCTGGCACACGGAATGGAATCACGTTCAGGCGATAGTATAGATCTTCGCGGAAACGGCCTTCCTTAACTTCTTTGTCTAAGTCTTTAGAAGACGCCGCGATCACGCGAACATCGTTTTCGATAGTTTCAGATCCACCGACGCGACGATATTTTTTTTCATCCAAATATGTAAGAAGTTTTGC
Organism: Bdellovibrio sp. SKB1291214; assembly: GCF_002209355.2. Lineage (GTDB taxonomy): Bacteria > Bdellovibrionota > Bdellovibrionia > Bdellovibrionales > Bdellovibrionaceae > Bdellovibrio. The sequence continues at coordinate 3,612,896 of NZ_CP106855.1, read as the reverse complement.
TTGCGCGTCTTTGTTCATTTCGCTGATTTCAGCGATGTACAAAGTTCCGCCTTGTGCCAGATCCAACTTGCCTTTTTTCGCACGGTCCACACCTGGCATGGCACCTTTTTCGATACCGAAAATTTCTGATTCAAGAAGGTCTTCGGGGATGCCGCCGCAGTTAATTTCAACAAACGGACGGCTGGCACGACCACTTAGGTAGTGAATGTTTTGCGCGACAAGTTCCTTACCTGTACCCGCTTCACCTTGAATTAAAATCCAAGAGTTTGTCGGAGCAACTCGTGCGATCACTTGTTTTGTAGCTACAATCGAGGGAGCCTCGCCCACTAAAGCGATGGACTTACGAAGCTTGTTCAATAAAAGTGATTTTTCTTCTTTAGCTTGTTGGAAGCTTAAGATGTTTGAAATCACGATCAGGATCTTATCCATAGAAAGTGGTTTTTCAATAAAATCCCAAGCACCCAATTTTGTAGCTTTAACTGCTGTTTCGATTGTTCCGTGACCAGAGATCATCACGAATTCGACATTCGGGTGTTCTTTACGAGCACGAGTTAGAACTTCGATACCATCAAATTTACCTGGCATCCAGATGTCTTGGAAAACGATATCAGGTTGTACGTCCTTGATGGCTTGCAAACCCGACTCTCCGTCGTGTGCTAGAAATACTTGATAACCTTCATCCTTTAAAGAGGCTGAAAGCACATCACGAATCGGTGCTTCGTCATCAATAATCAGAATTTTAGTCGATAGAGCCGTCATCACGGACCTTCTTTCTATTCTTCAGCGGGCTTCCAGGCGCCCACTTCGTTTACAGGGATCTCGATCACCAATTTCAGACCTTTTGGTTCATTGGCCGTCGCGCGAATGAATCCGTTGTGGTCTTCGATGATTCTTTTCACGATAGGTAAGCCTAAACCAGTTCCGCCCTCTTTTGTAGAGTAGTACGGTTCAAAAATACGGTTTCTTTGCTCGGCTGACACTCCGTCTCCATTGTCAGCCACTGTCATGCGCATGGTTTTAATATCTTTGGAGTAAAGTGTGGCTATTTGGACATTTGGTTGTGGTTCTTTAGCCACAGCAGCCACAGCGTTATCCACAAGATTGACCAAAACTCGGCGGAATTGATCGGGGTCAAATTTGAACTCTGGCAAATCACGATCCGGTTTGAAATCGAAAATTACATTCGGATGAGCTTGGCGATAAAGCCCTAAGGATTCCTCAACCACACTGTTAAAGTTTGCAACGACAGGACGAGCCTGGGGCAAGCGAGCAAAATTACTGAACTCGTTCACCAAGTTTTTCAGACCATCCACCTGTTTTACGATCATCGTCGTACATTCGCTGAAGGCTGGATCAGTGATCGAAGCACCGAACTTTCTTTGCAGGCGTTCTGCTGAAAGTTTAATAGGCGTCAGAGGATTTTTAATTTCATGGGCGATACGACGTGCCACTTCGGTCCAAGCTGCTGAACGTTGCGCGTTCACGATGGGAGTCATGTCGTCAAATACCAGGACCTTACCGACTGCTTCGCCTTTTTCATCCTTTAGGATTGAAAGACTCATTTGCAAAGGAATTGCCTCCCCTTGCACGTTCAGGCGGAACTCTTTTTGAATACTTTCGATCTTATGATCCTGCATCGTCTTTAAAAGATCCGCGAAGGTTCTGAAATACTCTAAAGTTAATAAATCTCGCACGGATTTACCGATATAGCGTTCAGGATCAATTTTAAGCAGCTGAGCTGCGTGACGATTGATCGTTGAAACACGCCCAGCCTGATCAACCGAGATCACCCCGGTGTTCACGTTACGAAGAACGGTGTCCGTGTAACGAGCATGCTGATCTAGTTCTTCTAATGTATTTTCTAGAGTCACGGTCATCTGATTGAAACTTGAAATAAGATCCGTGATTTCTTCAGAACCTGATTTAATCTCAAGCGGTGTATAATCCCCGCCTGCAATTCGACGAGTCGCGCGCCCCAGTTGCACAATAGGAATTGAAAGCTGTCGAGCCAAGTAGAATCCGAACCAAGTCGCTGCTAGCAAGATCACAAAAGTCATTAGAACCAAAATGATCAAATATATAGACTTAAGAGGATACTCTAGGGGATTGATGTCTCGGAATTCATCATAGGCCGTTGAAATATCATCCATCTTACTAACCAGAGAAAGCGGTAAAAAACTGGAAACCACGATGGCTCCGCGATCAGCGCCTTCTTTCACTGGAACGATCACACGCACGAGATTCCCATCCCCAAATTGATGGATGATGGAAGCTTCCGCTTGAACCTTAATACCTTTTTGCAGGAACTCTAACGATACGGCGGGAACCGTAGGAACCGTGTCATCCTCGGCAGAAACGACAACGCGCTTACCAAACAAAGAGGGATAATATTCAACCGCATCAAGACTGAACTCTTTGCGAAGTTGTTCAACCTTACGTTTGATATCTGCAGAGTTATTGAGCGGACGAACCGAATCAGCAATCTGATGGGCAAAGTGATAGTTCTTTTTCTTGGCATTGAAATAGTAAGCATTCGTGACTTCGATGGAGCTTTTTAGAACTCCTGCCATTTTTGCACTGAACCATTTGTCGAAGCTGGAGTTGATATAGAATACGGAAATGATGAACATCAGCACAGTCGGGATAAAGCTGAACGCAACGAATGCGGCGACAAGTTTTGCTTTAAGACTGCTACCGAAGATTTTGCCCTGACGTTCAACGAAGACCTTCACGATATTTCGGAAGATCATGAACAGCAAAAGCAACAACAGGACGATATTAAAATTTACGAGACCAAAAAAGAAGATGGAGTGAACAAAAGGAAGTTGTTGGCTGGTTGCGAACAGGCGGATTTCAAACCAAGTCAGCAGAACGAACATGAAAGAGACGACAAGCACGATAAAGATCTCGCGTCTTCTTTTTTTAAACTCCTGTGGACCATGTGGTAGAAATTCATCCCTTGAAGTTTCGCTCACTTAGTTATTCCCTTTGTTTGAGTGTCGCAAAGTCCCGTCGGACCTTGCGACCTCCAATGCTAAATTACTTTTTTCCTTTTTTCGCGGATTTTTTTGCTTTCGCAGGAGCTTTCTTAGCTGCCTTTGCCGCCTTGGGACCTTTCGCTTTAGCTTTTGGAGCTGGCGCCAATGCCATTTGCTGAGCTGTTTTCATCGTTGCCGGGATTTCACCCACCAAGCCAATCATTTCCATAACCACTTGAGCCGCTTCCTCACCTTTATTCATGTGTTCCGCGGAGCCCGTACGAGCGATAGCTTGCTCTTCGTTTTCAGTTGTCAAAATACCAAAACCGATTGGTTTTTTATAATCAAGCATCAAGCGAGTGATACCATCAGTCACTGAATTGCAGACATAATCGTAGTGAGAAGTTTCCCCACGAATAACAGCACCCAAAGCAACCACACCATCACAACCGGCATCTAAGAAAGCTTGGCACGCCAATGGAACTTCTACCGCACCAGGAACAAGAGCTGCGAAGATTTCAACGCCTTCACAAGACTCAAGGTAAGAGATTGCTCCCTCTTCCAATTTTTGAGTGATTTCTGAATTCCAGCGTGCAGTGACAACGCCAACTTTGATGTTACCCATTAGTGAGCCCCTTTAAGATTTTCAATTGCTACAATTTCAACGATTTCTAAATCAAATGCTTTCAAGCCGACTTTTTTCTCGGGCTTGTTTGTGATCAAACGGATTTTATTCGCTCCGATCTCGCGCAAAATCTGTGCACCGATACCGTAATCACGCTCGTCCATCAATGGCGTTGAAGGACGAAGATCTTCCATACCTACTAAGGCGTGAAGTTCTTGCGTCAGTCCGATCGTACGATTGTTACCGCGAAGAAGAACGAAGGCGCCACTGCCCGCTTCCTCGATCATTTTCAAGCTTTCGACAACAGAGGAAGCTCCTCCGTGTACGATAGCCATGAAATCACGAGTGAAGTTGTCGACATGAACACGAATTAACGACGGATGATCTTTTTTGATCTCGCCTTTTTGAATCACCAGGTGCTCAAGACCGTCCACTGTGGAACGGAATACGCGGGCCTTGTAACCTTCGCCAAAAGAGGCTGGAAGAGGAATATTCGCTAGCTCTTCGACCAATGTTTCATTGGCCAAACGGTAAGCGATCAAATCAACGATCGTTCCGATCTTAATATTATGTTTTTTGGCGAATTCTTTTAGGTCAGGAACGCGGGCCATGGAACCATCTGGATTCATCACCTCACAAATCACTGCCGCAGGATTCAAGCCCGCCAAGCGAGCCAAATCAACTGACGCTTCGGTGTGACCAGCGCGTTTCAATACGCCACCTTGTTGGGCGCGAATTGGGAAGATATGACCTGGCATGTGCACGTCTGTCGGCTTCGCATGAGGATTTGCCGCCACTTTACAAGTATGAGCACGGTCTGCAGCAGATATACCTGTCGAGATTCCTTCAGCTGCTTCGATGGAAACAGTAAATGCCGTTTTATTTGGGGCATAGTTGTACTCGTCACGAACCATTAATGGCAATTGCAGCCGATCCATTTGTTGCGGAGTCATGCACAAGCAAACCAAACCGCGCGCTTCAGAAATCATGAAGTTGATCCCTTGAGCGTTGATATGATCCGTAGCCATGATCAGATCGCCTTCGTTCTCGCGATCCTCGTCATCCACCAGGATAACCATTTTACCGGCTCTTACATCATCAAGAATTTCAGAGATTGTATTGAATGACATTGCTTAGTCCTTTTTAACTTCAAGAGAACGTTGGATCGCGCGAGCCATGTAATCAGGCTCCACATTGATTTTGCTACCAGGTTTTAAGTCACCCAAGTTCGTGCGTTTAATTGTTTCGGGAATGAGGCATACAGAAACCGTGTTTTTATCCAGTTCGTTAACCGTCAGACTCACACCATTAAGCGTAATGCTGCCCTTTTTCCATACATACGGCAGGATCGTATCTTGGACTTTTACGTCCAAAAAAAACGACTCACCAATAAGCTCAGCTCTTGTCACGGAGCCCAAACTATCAACGTGCCCCGTCACCAAATGACCATGGATTCTATCGCCGAAACGCAAAGATCTTTCTAAATTGACCTTTTTGCCAAGCCAGCTGCCTGGGTTCCAATCAAGGACTTTGATGGTTTCTGCCGCCAACGCAAACGTCATGTGTTTGTCGTCAAAGGCTTCCACCGTCAGGCAAACACCATCGCATGCGATACTGTCGCCAAGCTTTAAATCATTGAATTCAGAAGGTTTTTTAATTTTGATGCGATAGGCATTTTGAAGCTCTTCGGAGCTTTCAATCGGCATAACGGATTCGACGATTCCAGAAAACATAGGGGCCTCTGCTTGAATGGCTGGAAACTACACTTACACCGAGGAAATGGCAAGAAAAGCATCCCTATTTTCCCTGTGTTGAAAGCTGGATATCGGCCCAAAATCGTTGACCCGCGCGACAGCGGTTTGGAAGATGATTTTATGAAAAAACTTATTACTGTTTTTACGATCCTTAGCGGCCTTATTTCCACTTCAGCTTGGGCGGCGCAAAGCTCTGACATGTCCTATGACCTCTCGGGGGGAGTAGGCACTTACAATGGAAACACTTACACGGAAATCGATGTCGGGTTAAACTGGTATGTTACTAACTATTTGAATTGGAGAAACTCCGTATTCACTCAGTTCGGCTCCTCCATCGATACAACATATGGTTTGGACACAGCTGCTATTTTTGGCACGGGATTTTACACTTCGGGTGGCGGCGCTGGGGTCGAACTGTTTGCCGGTCCCGGCCTTCGCTTTGCTAACGAAGATGCCAGCGGCTATTTCGGAAAAGCCGGTTTGATTTTTGCCATTGGAGGCCTGCGTATTGGTGGCGGCGCCCAAGTGACGAAGTACTATCAATCACGACATGACAAATATGGATACAAAATGCCTGATGAGGAAGTTCAATATTTCATCATCTTATCAGGTGGCGGAAGCCTATAGGAGAATTCAAAATGAAAGAAGGTCGAGACATTATCGCAGAAAGTCCCGCCTTCCTTTCGGCTCTGGCCATGGCTCGAAAAGTGGCCGAGAGCTGCTCCAATGTTTTGATCACTGGCGAAAGTGGAACTGGTAAAGAAGTTGTCGCCAAGTTCATTCACGAACAAAGCCCCCGAAACAGTCGCGGTTTTATTGCGTTAAACTGTGCCGCCATCCCCGATCATCTTTTAGAATCAGAATTATTTGGATATGCTCGAGGCGCCTTTACAGGAGCGACCACAAACAAGATCGGTCTTTTTGAAGAGGCCGAGGGTGGAACATTATTCTTAGACGAAATTGCGGATCTTGAATTAAATCTGCAAGCTAAGATTTTGCGAGTCTTGCAAGAACGCAAAATTAAGCGTCTGGGGGAAAACACTTTACGCCCGATTAACATCCGAGTGATTGCGGCGACCCATGAGAACCTTCATCGTGCTGTCCAGACCAAAAAGTTTCGCGAGGATTTATTTTTTAGATTAAACGTCATTAGTATCAATGTTCCGTCGCTGCGAGATCGCCGAGAAGACATTTTGCCGCTCGCCAACCATTTCGTGCAGAAATTTTCCATAACCAATGAGAAGAAGATTTTAGGGTTCACCCCGGCTGCGAACGAATTCCTCATGCAGCAACAGTGGCCAGGCAACGTTCGTGAACTGGAAAATCGGATTGAACGCGCCGTAGTTTTGTCAATGAACTCGCATATCGAAATGGATGACCTGCATCCACAAGTGGGCGCACTGACTTTGCAAAAACAAAACACGTTGAATTTCATAAACGGCAAGGTCGACGAGTCTTCGAAGATACTTTCCATGGAAGAGATGACGCAGCTATATATTGAATACGCCTTGTCATTGAACAAGGGGGCTAAAGAGAAGACCGCGCGGGATCTGGGAATAGACCGTAAGACACTTTATCGAAAACTTGGGAAACGACACCCTACTTTATAATGGCTGGCATCGGGTTTGCTTATCAAGAGTTCGTAACAACTACTGAGGAGGTAATAAATGTTACGTGCAGCAATAGCATTTTTCATTCTAGCGATCGTGGCTTTCGTTTTAGGGGCAAATGGCATCGCCGGCCTTTCAATGGAAGTGGGTCGTCTTCTGTTAATCGTCTTCCTGGTACTGGCAGTTATCAGTTTCTTCGTGAATATGATTGGACGTCGCGGACCTAGGTAGATATTTACAGAGGCAAATTGCCCCAACCGATGGGAAACTTTCCCCGGGGCAGTTTGACTCCTCAAGAGTATTTGACTCTGTCTTATTCCACAAAAAGGAGGGCTTCTATTTCAGAAGCCCTTTTCATAATCATAAATTTTAAATTCTAGTTATCTTCTGCCAGAAGAAGAATTTCTGTCAGAGCCCGTTTGGCTTGATGATCTTTGCGAATCTTTTGAGCTTTCGTTGCGATTAGATGAATTTGAAGATTCTCTTCTTTGATCTTCAGCTCTGTTGCCAGATTTATCTGATGAGGATGATGAATTTTGCTGGTTGAATTTGTCTGTTCCCATTTTAGGACTCCTTAAAGATAGGCAAGCATCATTGCCTGCCTATCTTGGAGTTAAGCGAAACTTGTGCCAGACTTAGAATGTTAAATGATGACCATCCGTCTTTACTTCAACAGTGTCACCCGCCTTAACACTCGAACTGATAATCTGTTTCGAGAGCGGATTTAACAGCTCTGTTTGAATCACACGTTTTAAAGGGCGCGCACCATAGATTGGGTCGTAACCTTTTCGAGCTAAGAAATCGACAGCCTCTTTACTGAAAGATATACCGATTTTTTTGCCTTTCAATCTTTGTGCAACCAAATCCAACTGCACTTGTACAATTCCCGCGATTTGTTCCTGACCTAAAGAGTGATAGATCACAACTTCGTCGATACGGTTTAAGAACTCAGGACGGAAATGTTCGCGCAAGGCCTCGGTCACAGCTTTTTGTTTTGCGTCCTCTGACATTTTTGCATCAAGGATAGAATGAGATCCTACATTCGATGTCATGATCAACACTGTGTTTTTGAAATCCACGGTGCGACCTTGACCATCTGTTAGACGACCGTCATCCAATACCTGAAGCAAGATATTGAATACATCCGGATGGGCCTTTTCAACTTCATCCAACAACACAACACTGTATGGTCTGCGACGAACGGCTTCAGTCAACTGGCCGCCCTCTTCGTAACCAACGTATCCCGGAGGCGCTCCCACTAGACGAGAGACGGCGTGTTTTTCCATGTATTCACTCATGTCGATTCGAACAACTGCCTGTTCATCATCAAACAAGAATTCAGCCAGGGCCTTCACAGTTTCCGTTTTACCGACTCCTGTGGGCCCTAGGAACATGAATGTTCCAATGGGACGATTTGGATCCGAGATTTCCGCGCGGGCTCTGCGAATGGCATCGGCCACCACTGACAGCGCGTGATCTTGACCCACGACACGTTTTTTAAGTTCATCTTCCATGTGCAACAGCTTTTGACCTTCGCTTTCAAGCATTTTACTGACCGGAACGCCCGTCCATTTCGCAACAACTTCTGCCACGTCTTCAGGACCGACCTCCTCTTTCAGCATGCGGCTTTCGTGGCCGTTTTGCTCTTTACTGCGCTCTTCCAAAGTTTTCAGTTTTTTCTCTGTCTCTGGAAGCGTGCCGTACTTAAGCTCTGCTGCTTTCCCTAAATCACCTTCACGTTCCGCTTTAGCGACTGCGACTTTCAAGTCTTCTATGTCTGCTTTGAGTTTTTTGATTTGAGTGATACCACCTTTTTCAAATTCCCACTGCTCGCGCAGAAGCTGATTTTTTGCACTTAAGCCTGTAATCTCTTTATCGATCACAGTGATGCGCTCTTTCGCGCCTTCTTCTTTTTCTTTTTTCAAAGCTTCTTTTTCAATTCGAAGCTGCATCAATTCACGTTCAATTTTATCCACTTCTTCAGGGACAGAACGAGTTTCGATACCTAGCTTACTTGCAGCTTCGTCGATCAGATCGATCGCCTTGTCTGGCAAAAAGCGGTTGGTAATATAGCGCCGAGAAAGTTTCACGGCAGAAACCAAGGCCGAGTCAGTGATCCGAATACCATGATGGACTTCGTATTTTTCTTTCAAGCCGCGAAGAATTGTAATCGCGTCTTCTTCGCTAGGTTCTTCCACCATGACCGTTTGGAAGCGGCGCTCAAGGGCCGCATCTTTTTCGATATACTTGCGATACTCATCCAAAGTTGTGGCACCGATACAGCGAAGTTCCCCGCGCGCCAACGCTGGTTTCAGCAATTGCCCCGCATCCATAGCCCCGTCTGTTTTTCCAGCGCCGACTAATGTGTGAAGTTCATCGATAAATAAAATAATCTGACCTTCGCTGGATGTGACTTCTTTGATAACGGCTTTTAGGCGGTCCTCAAACTCACCACGGTATTTTGCGCCCGCGATTAAAGCTCCCATATCCAAAGACATCAATTTTTTGCCAATTAAATTATCTGGCACATCATGTTTCAAAATACGCAGAGCCAACCCTTCGGCGATGGCCGTTTTACCGACGCCCGGTTCACCAATTAGAACAGGATTGTTTTTAGTACGACGGGACAAAACTTGGACAACCCGACGAATTTCTTCGTCACGCCCTACTACAGGATCTAACTTTCCTTCTGCCGCCAACGCTGTCAGATCTCGCGCATACTTTGTCAAAACTTCGTACTTATTTTCAGGATCGTCATCTGTCACCTTTTGATTGCCACGCATTTCACGCAAAGCATTTTTAACTTTATCAGTGTTCAGATTAAACTTTTTAAAGAAAGCACTCATTTCCGAATCAGTCCCTTTTAGCATCGCTAAAAAGAAGTGCTCTGTTGAAATGTAAGCATCACCCCATTCGTCGGCCTCAACCTCGGCGCCCCTAAAGATTTTTTCAAGGCGAGGGCTAGCGAACTGTTTTTGTCCACTGCCCGTGACTGTTGGGAAACGATCGATTTTCTTACGGAGATCACCCAGGAAATCGGCCTGAGTGACATTTAATTTATCCAAAAGACGAGGAATAATACCTTCGCTTTGTTGTACCAGTTCAATCAGAAGATGTTCAGGTTCAACAGATGGGTTTGACTTGCGTTCCGCCAGCTTTGCAGCAGCCTGCATGGCCTCCTGGCTCTTTCGCGTCATTTTTTCAATATCGTTGCTCATAGCACCTCCATCTGATTAAAGGATGAGGTCTATTTCGCCATTGTCAACTCTAAGGAATTTATAAAATGCCAGGTATCGTTAATCCTAAAGGACCAGGTAAATCCAAACCTCGCATCCGTCCCTCCATGTTCAAGGACCGGGTCAATCCTGTTGATTATATGAAGTACGACACACGCTTTTCCTGCGAAGACTGTACTCATTTTGACGAAACTAAGACCCTTTGTACTATTGGGTACGATACGAGCCATCACCTTAAGGCCACACAAAACCACCAGTATGAATTGGCGGGAAACATGGCATTCTGCCGCTTTATCGAAATCGTTTAACCACTGCGCAAAATTTAGCTAAGCTTTGTCTTTTTTCAGTCGGAAATAGCGTTTCTTCATTCTCTGTGAACACAGATGGAGTCGCCTTCGCTCGGTCAATAATTCACACACCCGAGAATTTTTCTAACCAATGTCCGATCTGAAACTTTGACATTATCTTCGTCTAGGAAAACACGGATTTTCCCTCTGAAAGTATTGTATCTTAGTGATTCAGGACAATCTTACGTCTTGAATCCTCGATCTGGCCTTTGACCAGTATTGTTTAAAAAAGACAAAACCCGTCTGACGTCCTGTCAAGAGCGCCCACCAAATCCCGATCTTAATCACATCAAAGATTCACTCAGAAGGAGTCAAGAGAGAAGGTCACTCTCTTGCTAATACCGAAAGGAGGGCCTTCAAGGATGAAATAAAAATGAACAACAGATTGTTCAAAGCTGTGCGGCGGAACAAGAGGTTGAGAAACCTGAATGAGCATAAAGCACAGCATGGTCCACAAGGCTAAACGGCCAAAGCACAGACTCGGATGTCAGTGCCGGGCAAGCAGAAGTAGGTTCTGCTCACCCAAACAACAATCAAGGAGGGTTTTTAATTATGAAAAATAAATTTTAACGGAGGATTTTAAAATGGGAATGAGAGTAACAACAAACATGGCTGCTATTAACGCTCAAAGAAACTTGGTTGGTTCACAAAGAACTATTCAAGACTCAATGGCGAAACTAGCTTCTGGTTCACGTATCAATAAAGCTGCTGATGACGCTGCAGGTTTGGCGATTTCTGAAAGCTTCAAAGCTCAGATCCGCTCTGCTTCACAAGCACAACGCAATGCGAACGATGGTATCTCTATGGTTCAAACTGCTGAGGGCGGCTTGAACGAAATCGGTAACATCATCGTACGTCTACGTGAGCTAGGTATCCAAGCTTCTTCTGACACTATCGGTGACAAAGAGCGCGGCATGTTGAATAAAGAGGTTGTTCAACTTAAAGACGAAATGCAACGTATCGCTAACGTTACAACTTGGGGTACTACTAAATTGTTGGATGGTTCTTCACCAAGCTTCGATTTCCAAGTAGGTATTCACAATAATGCTGAAGAAGATCGTATCTCCTTCAAAGCAGCTGAAAACGTAGCAACTTTGGATTCATTGGGTCTTTCTGGTCTTGATTTCTCTTCTAAAGAAGGTGCTCAAGAAGCTCTTAACAAGCTTGATGATGCTCAAACTTCAGTGAACGGTACTCGCGCTAACTTGGGTGCTCTTCAAAATCGTTTGACTTCAACAGTAGACAACTTGGGTGTTACAGTTGAGAACATGTCTGCAGCTAACTCACGTATCCGTGATACTGACGTAGCTCAAGCATCTTCAGAGATGACTCGTAACAACATCTTGTTGCAAGCTGGTACTTCAACTTTGGCTCAAGCGAACCAAACTAACCAATTGGCTTTGAAACTAATCGGTTAATTTCGGATCAACGGACTGAACGAAGTTACTTAAACAACTTAAACCCGGTAAGGAAACTTGCCGGGTTTTTGCTTTTACGATAATGAATTCATATACTTAGGATTGCTAAGCACCCCTCCCCGGCGTGCACCTTCCGTCGCTTCAATCCCATGAGTCCTTCGAATAAAAACTTTTGTTCGACCTTTATTTTCCGTAATGAAAGACAGTTTTCCCTCTGAAAACCAGACCAAATGTGGAGATTCTATTTTGAATTGCCTGACCTGCCAAACCTAGTTAGTCTATGAAGGCATTGGATTTTCTATAGACGACTACCTCGAGGGAGCACCACCATGGCAAAGAAAAAAGCAAAAGCAAAACCAGCAAAAAAAGTAACTAAAAAAGCTGCGAAGCCAGCTAAAAAAGCAGTTAAAAAAGCTGCTGCTAAACCAGCGAAAAAAGCGGCTCCAAAAAAAGCTGCTAAAAAAGTAACTAAGAAAGCTGCTAAACCAGCTAAAAAAGCTGCTCCTAAAAAAGCGACTGCAAAGAAAGCAGCTCCTAAAAAAGCCGCTAAAAAACCTGCAGCAAAAAAAACGGCTCCAAAAAAAGCCGCAGCTCCAAAGGCGAAAGCTGAAAAAGAAGTAAAACCAGTTGCAGCCGTAGCTCCAGTTGAAATGACTTCTGACTTCGACGACGAAGCAGAAATGGATTCAATGGTTGAAATCGAAGACGAAGCTGTATCTTCTGATGATGAGTGGAATGACGACGAAGAATCTGAAGAAGGTGAATCTTCTGACGACTCTTTCGAAGACATGGAAGACGAAGAATCTGAAGACGACCTGCAAGACAAGTCTGACGATGAAGACGAAGATGATGAAGAAGACGACGAAGAAGGCGATGACGAAGGTTACTTCTAGTATCTAATTGCACATCGCAATCAAAAAAAGGGAGTCAACGACTCCCTTTTTTATTATCATCGCTTCATGTACAAACATCTCTACCGTCGATTCATTGAAGCGAACCCCACCCTGCTCCACTTTGCTTGCCATAGCCACCATTATTGGGCAGATATTAGCCGCGAAGCTCAACTTCAGTATTGGGACGATTCTGCAAAACACGTTGATGATAAATGGAATCATATCTTTTCGGTAAAAGTACCGCAGGCGCAACGCCTTATTGCCGAGATTTTAAATATATCTCACCCGCAGCAGCTGGTATTTGCTCCCAACACTCATGAAATTGTATTCCGCCTTTTAAGTTCGCTGGACTGGAATCAGAAAATTCGAGTATTGACGACTGACTCGGAATTTTATTCTTTCGATCGTCAGATCAATCGTCTGTCCGAACTTCCTCAATTTGAGGTCGTAAAAATTCCAACTCTCCCCTTTGATACTTTCCATGAACGTTTTGAACAAGCGATGGAATCGGCCGATTGGAATTTGATCTTTGTAAGTCATGTGTTTTTTAATTCAGGATTGGTTTGCGATGTTGAAAGACTAGTAAAAGATGCTCCTTCAGAATGTCCGTTCGTGATTGATGGGTATCACTCCTTTATGGCCGTACCTTTGAATTTGAAGCCTATTCAAGATCGCGTTTTTTACGTAGCCGGATCTTACAAATATGCTCAGGGTGGCGAGGGCTGCTGCTTTTTGTATGTTCCACCCGCGACTCGACACCGTCCTATGTACACCGGTTGGTTTGCGGAGCTTTCCAAACTTTCGGCAATCGGCAATGAAGTTGGATATCCGACAGATGCCTTTCAGTATGCTGGAAGCACCATGGATTTTTCAGCGATGTATCGATTGATCGCGACGTTGGAAAAGTTCAAAGACGAAGGCTTAACGATCACGAGAATTCACGAAGTCGTGCAACAAAGCCAAAAATGGTTTTTGGAAGAGGTCGAAAAGTCAGGACACCCTCTGGTGAACCGCCAAACCCTGATAGCGACCGACCTTAAAAATCATGGGCATTTTCTAACATTTGATCTGCCATCGACAGAAGTTACAACGGATCTGGTTAAAAAAATGAAAACCCGGGGCCTTCTGACAGACTCCCGGGGTTCACGTTTAAGATTCGGTTTTGGCTTGTATCACGATCTTGCCGACATCAAAGCGGCCGTCGCGAAAATCTAACTATTCAACTTCTGGAAGATCCGTCATTGAAGAAGTTGTGCCCATAGAACTTGTCTCTGGTTGAGCTTGTTGCACCGGAACAGCTACTTGATGACGGCGTTGTGGAACTTGCGAAACGGAAGAAGCACTGCTGCCACCTTGGTAGCCCATTGGTTTACGGTATGATGGATCGTTTGTGTATTTCGCTAGGTCCTCAATAGACTCTTGAACGATTTGTTCATTTGATTTCGTTTGAGAATATGAAGCGCCGTTTGTTAGTAAATTAGAAATCAAAGCCGGAGAATAAGAGCGGCAGTCCTGAGCAGCTTGCTGAGCAATTTGGTAAGCTGAATTTTGAGAGCTATAACCTCTAGCTTTATACGCTTGAACTTGATTTGCAATACAAGTGTTCAATTCGAAGTTAGTGCCTTGAGAGCAAAGTGCTGCGCCCGTCACGGCTTTTTGGCTTGGTACAATTGTATTGGTTCCAACTGGCACACCCGCACGTTGAAGTTGAAGCATACAACCTGCGTATTCGCGGCCGTCGTTCATCATACTGGAGTTACAAGCTCTTCTAAGCATATCAACTTGGTCTTGAGAAATACCTTGAGTCGTTGGAAGTGATTCTCTCAACATGATCGAAAGACATTGTTCTCTTTGTTCTGCAGAAATCGCCATCGAGATTGAACCACAGAAAGTGATAGCTGCCATAGCGATCATAACTTTGAATGATTTCATAATTCCACCTTGCTACGCCCTCAGGGGCAAAAAGTTAGTTTTTCAACACCAACTAACAAAGCAGAATCCAGACCACCCTCAGATTGAAATAAACTCACACCGAGGTGTCTATGTCTTAAACAGAGACAATCTCCGCCGCCAGGCAACAGTTCCCTAAGGGAAAAAGAAAAGGCCTGTCGAGGGAAGAGAGAGGAACCCCGACAGGCCTTAGAACGTTATTTGAATTTTGGAGAGTTACTCCGGCAGAGCCGGAGTGTAAACAGACTACTTCACTGGTTTCGTGTGAACTGCGAATTTTTCGAACTCGCCGTACTCATGAAGTTTGTTATAAAGTGTCTTGATCGTGATACCCAAGTTGTTAGCAGCTTGAGTTTTGTTACCACCGAAGTGCTGAAGAGCCTTCAAGATGTAACGTTTTTCAAGATCATGCAAAGTCATGTTTGGATCGTATTCGATCACGTCTTTTTGAGTCTCAGGGTTTCTGATGTTCTCTGGAAGATCGTTCAACATGATCATGTGACCGTCAGACAAAATCTGAAGGCGCTCACATACGTTTTGAAGTTCACGGATGTTACCTGGCCATTCGTATTTCATCAAAACTTTCATCGCGTCTTCAGAAACTGAACGACCGCGGTTCAAGTATGCATGTTGAGAGTTATTAAGGAAGTGATTCACCAATGAAGGGATGTCTTCCTTACGACGACGAAGTGGCGGAGCACTTACTACGATCGTGTTGATACGATAGAACAAGTCTTCACGGAAGTTACCGCGAACAACTTCTTGGTCCAACTCACGGTTCGTCGCACAGATCAAACGGATGTCTACTTTGATTGGCTCTTTGCCACCTACGCGGAACATTTCGCCTTCTTGGATGAAGCGCAAAAGTTTTGCTTGGATAGCTGGATCAAGTTCACCGATTTCATCTAGGAACAATGTCCCGCCGTTAGCTGCTTCAGCCAAACCGATTTTACGGTTGTAAGCACCAGTGAATGAACCTTTTTCGTGACCGAACAACTCAGACTCAAGCAAAGTTTCACGAAGAGCGCCGCAGTTGATCGCGATGAATGGTTTGTTTTTACGGTTTGAACGTTCGTGGATTGAACGAGCGATCAACTCTTTACCAGTACCTGACTCACCAAGTACCAAGATGTTTGCCGCAGAAGGAGCTACGCGGTCGATCATCTTCATCAAGTTACCCATAACTTCGGATTGGTAGACGATGGTCTTGTTTTCCATCACTTTGGAAGTTGTGTTTGTATTCCACATGATTTGGTTAGCATTCTGAGAAGAGGGCAGGATCGTAGAATTGTTATCGTTCATGGCTCCACCTTTCGGTAACGTTCTTCTAAATAGTTTTGGGCGCTGTCTCATTTTGAATGACTCAGTGTGAGACGCTCCCGACGCATTGAGTTATAACCTTAGTCCTGTACCTTTTTCAATAAAAAAAATGCATGGCGTTATATTTTTTTTATCCGCCATGACCGGAGCCGGTACTTTAGGGTGCTTATGAGCAAGTTGTTTAAGCTCTCCGAAAACATAGATAAATATCTGAAATATATGACTTTTATAAAGTCAGCCTCCCCCCTCACAATCAAGCACTATACCCTCGATTTGCAGCAGGCTTTCGAATTGGATAAATCCTCACAATCGAAGCAAACCTCATATTCAGAGGCCGAGTTGATGGGGGCAGTTAGGGCTGCATTCAACCGCTGGGCAACACTTTCCTTGGCCTCAAGGAACCGAAAAGCAGCGACTCTGAAGAGCTTTTTTCACTGGGCCTACGTCGTGGAAGACCTTCTGGAAAGAGACCTTTCCCTGCAGGTGACTTGCCCGAAAGTACCCCGAAAACTCCCCCACTTTCTAAGTGTTGATGAAGCGTTAGCGGTGCTGCACACATTTGATGGTAAGGATGCAGCCCCCTTGAAAGAGAAAGTTTTGTTCTTGCTCTTGTACGGAGGCGGACTGCGTATTAGCGAGGCTTGCAACTTGCGCTGGGATTCCGTGCAGATTCCACAGAAAACTTTGCGCGTGATGGGTAAGGGAAATAAAGAGCGAGTTGTCGCCCTCCCCAGTATGACGGTGCAAGCACTGCAAAGATGGAAAAAAGAATGCGGGTTTAATGACTACGTCTTTGGCGAAGAACCATTGGTACAAAGAACTGCATATGAAATGGTTCGCCAAAGTGGTCAACGCGCAGGACTTTTAAAACCGTTGCATCCCCACGCCTTAAGACACAGCTTCGCCACTCACCTTCTCTCCAGCGGAGCAAACTTACGTACACTGCAAGAGATGCTGGGCCACGAAAGCCTGCAAGCCACAGAAAAATACACTCACCTCGGAATCGACCAACTCGCCCGAACCATGGAGGCCCTCCACCCCCTAGGCAAAGGAAAATAGCAGAACGCGAACCACCCACTGAACCAAGGCTGGTCAAAAAGGTTCAGCCGACTAGATAACGGCGTGAGCAATATAGTGTCGTACCATGTTTTCGACGTTGTTTAGTTCCTCGTCGACGATTTGACGATATGGCAGCAGAGTATTTGTATCAGCAAGATTCGTTTTTAAGAAGGGCGCCATCCACGGTTCTGGTTGAATCACACCCTGCTGAAGCATGAAGCGCAGATAGAAATGCATTTTCAAAATCAGAACATCTTGCGCGATTTCGATCGACTTTAAGGTATGTCCCAAAAGATTGAATAAAAAGTCGGAGTGCTTATCTCCCTCTTGGGAAACTTTGGCTACACAGTCCAAAACATGAAGGGCAAATTCCAGATGATCGTAATCCTGGCGGATACCGGGAAAATCATTGATCAAAGAAGCTTCCTGAAGAGTGTGCATCTTGCCTTCGGCCACGCCCTCTTTATATGTAAAGTTAACGAAATGCGTGGGCTCAAGGATGCCACCACCAAAACGTTTTTTGCTTTTTAGAGCACCACGAGCCATGAAAGATAACTTCTCTCCTTGCGGAGAAATTGCATGCAAAATCAAATCGGACTCTCCGTACTTCATTTTACGCAATATAATGAATTTATCTTTAGCTTGGGACATGCCCCATATCTAAACGTTCCAAGACTGCTCTTCAAGCAGTTCTTGGTAACTTTCGCGAAGTGCGCTGGCAAACTGAGGATTCTCCAGGATCGTAGGGCTGGCAATCACAAGCCCACGGAGACTTTCAAGGCTTGGAGCTGGCTCCCACCAGTTCGAAAACATCTTCATATCTGACCAATGGCACATATTCGTACTATCAGCCATTCCCCACCCTTCGGCGCTGGAAAGACTCAGTTTCGCAAAGGTTTTTTCCAGTAAGGCCTCGGCACTGACATCTTTAAAAACTAAGACCGCACGATCAAATAGACGTGCTTTCCCAGAAGAAAAGTAAGGTTGTGCAATGTCAGCTAAGGAAGCTTCAAAAGAACTCACAAGGGACTCATTCAATTTACGCCCTTCTTGAGAGAGCATTAGCTCCTGAGAAACATCCCCTTGATTCCATTCCATATTTTGCACCATCATCGGCGGACAACGGAATCTTTCACCTAAAACAGCAACGGCCAGATTTCCTGAATAGGAGCACAAGCGCACAGAGTAAGGGCGCATATCTGTTTTATGGTGAAAATGGCGTGAGTGAGAAATGCGGAACGCATAGATTCTTTTTTCATTCAGAACTTTATCAAGCTCATCGACAAAGGGATATAGCTCCCCTGTCACGGGATGGTCTTCGGCAAACACCACAAAGTTAGTGTCTTTTTTTAAACCATCAGCCCAAGCTTTCACATCCTCCAACTGCAGGTGTGACATGATATTTACTTCGTAAGTTTCTTTATAATAGTAAGGCAGTAAGTTTTCAAAAACGGGGGTCTGACCCTTGATAAAGCCAATCGACTTTTTATGCGCCATGAATTGCGCGCTTCCCTGAGCAATTTCAAAAACCGCATGTGCCAGTCCCTTGAAAACGCGCACGCGCAAAGGATCAGCTAATCCAATCTGGGTTTTTAAAGAATCATTCAACTCATCCCAAGTTTCCGGTCGCACAACATCGATGTACATATCAATGACGCTAACATCAATTTTGCCAAATGACTTTGGGACAAAAGTCTGATTTCCCTGCGGTTTATAAAAAATAATTAACTTTCATCTATCGGGCAGATCGAATGTGGTTGAACTCGCTCTTAACAAGGCGCTCCAACCCAGTCTTAAATGGTGATTCAGGACGCGACACTCGTTGGCGCTAAGGGGAATTATGTATCGAAAAGATTGCCATTCTGATAGATTTTTAGTGAGAGGTACAAATGACAAAGAAAAGAATTGAATGGTCGGTAGCGTTGTTCCTGACATTGAACCCGCTAATCACGTTCATCCTGATGCCGATTTACTTCTATATGCACGGCTTCGAGTGGGGTATTGCCCTTTTTGCACTAGTTTTCGCCGCTGCTACTAATTTGAGCATCACGGCTGGTTACCACCGTTTGTTTTCACATAAAAGCTACGATGCGCATCCCGTTGCTAAAGCGATCTTTCTTTTGATCGGTGCTTCTGCCTTTCAAGGGTCTGCATTGAAATGGTCTTCGGATCACCGCCGCCACCATACACATATCGATGGTGAAAAAGACCCTTACAATATCAATGAAGGCTTCTGGTACGCCCATATGGGCTGGATGTTCTTTAAGGACTCCGTAGATCAAAAAATCCATGCTCCAGATCTTCAAAAGGATTGGATGGTTGAGTTCCAACACAAATATTACGGTTGGTTGGCGTTCGCTACGGGCTTTGTTGTTCCCACTTTGATTGGCGCGGCTATGGGCTCATGGATGGGTGGTTTGGTTATCGCTGGTGGTTTGAGAATTTTCTTAACTCAGCAATCAACATTCTTCGTCAATTCTTTGTGCCATACTTTGGGCAAACAAACTTACTCGAAAGAGATTTCAGCGCGTGATTCTTGGTTTGTAGCGGTTCTAACTCACGGTGAAGGTTATCATAACTTCCACCATAAGTTTCAAATCGACTATCGTAACGGGATCAAATGGTATCACTGGGATCCAACAAAATGGGTTATTCAAACTTTGAACGTCATGGGCTTGGCATATAAACTTCGCCAAATCTCCAACGTAGAAATTTTGAAAGCTCGTTTGCAAGCAGAGTCCGCAGAGCTTACAAAAGTGGGCTTCGCTGAAGAACACCTAAATGTGATGAGAGAAAAAATCATCGAAGCTCAGGCGAAGATCAAAAAGCTTCGTGAAGACTACGAGCAATTCAAAGCGGACGCAGTACGCAAACGTGAAGAGTTGAAAGAAGCCTACGATCACAAGCTTGCAGAAATTAAGCGCGAGCTAGAAGTTGCCCACTTAGAATTCCAAATGGGCATGAAGTTGTGGAAGCTTCACCTTCGCTCTGTTTAGAAATTTGATTACATAAGTACGAAAAAGCCTGCTGAAAAGCGGGCTTTTTTATTTTTATCGAACAAAACATTTATAGATTTAGGTCTAGTAAATGTTACCCGCCATTTCTACTAATTAAATTTTTATTTAATATACCAAGAATACCCCTCGTTGAATTTTGAACGTCAGGAGGACATTCATGGGTGAATCCGCGTTACAGCAAGAAAGCTTCAGCGTCGAAAAAAAGGCGCAACAACGTTCTATTAGACAAGATCGCACTACGATCACTCCTAAGTCATGCTTCCTATCCTTTGGTGGTTATAAGGCAGCCATTCACGACGTTAGCATCTTTGGTTGCTCTGTGATCGTGGAGCCAGAAGAGCTTCCACTGGTGCAACAGTACTTTAAAGCTCACATTACCACTGAATGTGATGTCATGTTTAAGGAAATCACTTTACAGAAGCTGCAGGTACGCTGGGCGCAGTCAGAGCGCCTGGTGGATGACAAAGGTCAAGATACCATCATCATTGGTTTAGACGTGATGAATGAGCCCTTAAACGTGGAAATAATTAAAGCCAATGAAGCAGCTCATCTGGTGATGGAAGAACAATCGGCTTATGCTCGTGGTGTGGCGCAACTTCCGATGGAATTTAAAGTCTTCGTTTACGAGCTTCGTGATTTCCTAGCCACTTTGAAACCAAAGATTGATCGCATCGAAGAACAAAAGCCCTTGAACGATTTCCACAAGGAAATGGAATTCCGTAAGACGGTGGCCGAGGCCTTTGCGAAGTATATGAATGCAGCACTCAGCCCCTCCTATCCGCTAATTCCAAGTTTGATGAAGGGCATGAATAAGTTTGAATTAAAATGGGCAATGACTTTTGCTCGTGAACAAATGGGTCCTTTGCTATGGGGTGCCCCGTTCGCTCATCGCGCCTATCATAAACCCCGTGGATATGCCGGCGACTATGAAATGATGAATCAGCTTTACCGTGACGAAGTCGTTGGCAAAACATTGTACGATCAATGTATCCACAAATACTTTGTCGAAGACGCTTCTGGCACAGCGGTACGAAACCGTGGTCAATACTTAGCGAAAAAGATTAAAGAATTGTTCCAAGAGACGCCTTCGAATCAAACGTTGAAATTAATGTCTATCGCCAGCGGCCCCGCGAAAGAACAACAGATCTTTTTACAAAATTCTGCAGCCTTTATCGGGCGCGATGCTGAATTTACATGTGTGGACCAGGACGAAGAATCTTTAAAACATGCTCACCGCCAATTGCATACGATTGATCGCAAAATGCAGTCAGGATTTAATTTCAAGTTTAGCAACCTAGCGATTCGCAATATTATCGCTCAGGGCTTTCCTGAAAAAGACTATGACATGATTTACACTGCAGGTTTGTTTGACTATTTCACCGAGCCGATTGCTCGCCGTACGGCGGAAAGAATGCTCGATGCTGTAAAACCTGGTGGCAAAATTATCATTGGAAATTTCTGTGCTGATAACTACAAATATGGGCCGTTCCTTGAGCTTTTCTTGGATTGGACATTGATCTATCGTACCGAGGCAGATTTGATGCGAGTTTTCGAAGGCCTTGGCTCGAAGATGTGGGTTGAAAAAGAGCCTTTGGGCGTAAACCTTTTCATCGTAATCCAGAAGTAGATTCTATCAATAAAGTGTTCTGATTCTGTCAGAGTCAGGACACTTTACGTCACCCTCCGCGAAAGTCTCAGATTGAGACAGCTTCATCCAGCATAAGTCACTGAAAACACATGTTCCATTTTGGCAGCCATCTTGCTCCTGAAAAAGCTGAGGAGAATCATGCAAATGAATATTTCAGCCTACTTATTGAAAGCCAGCTTGTTTGCCACATGCGGAATCATGATGATTGCCTCGTCAGATAATCATTTATTTGAAGTGACTGAGCTAGCTTCTAAAACAGATAAATACGTAGAAAAAATCTATCCTCTTGAAATCATCGATAAAACGCCCGCAAAAAAGACTCAAACTGCGGTGAAAGCTAAAACGGTTTCAGTAAAGAAAGCGAACCTTCCCACACAAGCTGCGACAGTTTCTAAAAAGCCACCAGTTTCAAAAGATGCGACTGCATCTTTGAACACGAACGCTGTTAAACAAGTCGAAAAAATGAATAAAGTGAACGAGATCCTGGCTTATAGCAAAGGCGATAAAAACGAAACCGTAGCTTGCACAAATTGCTCGGTGGCGAGTGAAGTGGCGTCTATGCGTTTCAACCAATGTTCTGATAAAGACGACTATTTGGAAGAAGCTTTGGAGAGAAAGAAACTCAGTAGATCTTATTTGGGTGCCTTGATCAGAACTCCCATCTCTAAAAAACCGATGGTTCGTCCCGTTTGTATCGAAACTGCGATGTTCTTACAGAGTCCCTCATCAGGCCCGGTCGTAAATTATAAAACATGCTCTGGCGGAAATGCTAAGAATGCTCCTGCACGTCCTTGCGTCAGCGAAAAATACTTTACTCTGGTGAATAACACGTTCGAAGTCGTTTCCCAATGTATGAAGACTTACATCGGTGAAGGTGAATCTGCAGCTGCTCAAAAGCAGAACATCCTAGCGGTGTTCGGTATGATCTCTGTGGAGTCCGGCTTCCATATCAATATCACATCTAAAACGGGTGCAGGTGGTATCGGTCAGTTCACCTCCCCTGCTATCAATGCTGTGAATAAAATGATTTCCGAAACTGAAGAGTTCTTGCTGACTCATCCTGATTCTCGCTGCCAAAAGCTTGCGACAGAGTTTTTAAAAGAAGACAAACTTATGAGTTCAGGGAAAACTTGTGACCGTGTTTCCATCAATGAAGGAAACCCCGTTACTAACATGATCTACACTTACGCTGCTCTTAAAGAGGCCAAGGACTATTTTGACAGCAGTGTTTTTGACGATGAAAAAATGAAAGCTAAATTTGCTTTATCCAGCAATGAAATGGCTAAGATCAAACGCGCCACTATGATCTGGTCCCATAATACAGGCTATGCTGGTTTGAAAACGCCACTCACTAAGCTGTTAACGACCAAATACGCAAAAAAGAAAGTAACAAATGCCGATACTTTCCTTGAGGAATTAAAAGAATACGCTCGCACTTATCCTAATAAAGGTAATGCTGGCTCTAAGGCTCGTATCAAAGAAACTGCGGGTTATTATGCGAAAATCCAAACCAAAATCGACTTGGTCGAACATGGTGCGGCGGGAGGCTCATGCTTAAACTAATCACGACCCTAATCTCTATCGCGGTTTTTGCTCCATCAGCTTCATGGGCTTTGAACGATTCTTATTCTAAGAATCTGATTGAAAAATCAGTGACGGCGATCGAAGCTTCTACAAGTAAAACTCAGAAGATGGCATTGGCAAAAGAATTTAAGCAGCTGGTTATTATGCGAGCTGATCAAATCGGAGAAGCCTCTTTGACCAACAAATCTTATGATGCAGAATCTTCAGAGTTGGTGGACCTGATCGTGGCTTTGGATCGTGCTACGATTAAAAAGGCTAATAAACACGAATGCGCCAAGGCCTTGAATGGTTTACTGACGGATGCTGGTATTGAAAACGTTGAGGAAACAGAAGCTCAATCTTGGAACCAATTGCAGTTCTCGCTGCCGAGTAAAATGACCCCGTATGAATTTGTTTCTTTCCGTGTTTTGAAAGCTATTTGCGAATAATCAAGTCAGAGTAAATTCTTTCATTACCTGGGCAGCAATTGTATTTTCGATCTTGCGATTTGCAGCCATTAACCAGATTTCCTCGTAGACACCTTTCATCGTTCCCAGAACAATCAATTTGCCATCTTTGGTAAGTTTCTTTGCCACCGCATCGGCCACGGGAATCAATCCTACCCCCTCGGCTCCCAACAAGGTTTGCAAACTCGTGTCCTGAATTTCAGCGACCTGATCAACTTTGATTCTGTGAACCTTAAAATAGTGATCGATTTCGCGACGCAATTTACTGTGAACTGTCGGGATCACAAAGGGTTGGCCTTCTAAACTTTGTGGAAAGTTTTTTTTAAGATGTTTAAATTTTTCCGAAGCACAAACTACGACCGGCAATTTTGCTATAGACTTCGCATACACTGATTGAAAATCGGTGGAGGGTGCATAATTTGAAAGAAGCAAATCCACATGGTGATTTTCAAGCTCGCGCAACAGCTGATCACCCGATCCTTCGACGACCGAGACATTGCAGTTCCCCGCTTTATAAGCCTGCATGATCACTTTGTGCGTGATGTCCTTTGGCACGCTATCTAGCGCCCCGATTTGCACATGAACACGATTGTTCTGCAAACGATCCTGCAGAACTTCCACCATTTCGGAGCCCAGGCTGAATACTTGCTGTGCGTATTCAAAAGCAATGCGCCCGGCTTCTGTCAAATGCAGGCGCTGTTTACTTCTTTCAAAAAGAGGCTTCCCTAAAGACTCTTCCAGCTGTTTCAATTGAGTACTAAGAGTGGGTTGGCCAATTTTCAATTTCTCGGCTGCTTTGGCGATGCTGCCTTCCTGCGCAATCGTAAAGAAATAATGCAGGTGGTGATAGTTAAGCCATTGAAAATCTTGAGTTGTTGTCTTGACCGCCATAGGAACCTCTTCGTTATAAGCGAATAACTTATTACAGTTTATCTATTTTTCAGAAGATTAAAAGTTATATAAACTAGTGGAATTAAGTCTGCTTTAGCATCAGGTGGACCTTCTCAACAGCTGGTTAGGAGATTTTTTTGGACCAAACTACGTTACTTTTTCCCTTTGCAGAATACTGGTGGTTTTACCTTGCCTTCCTTGGATTCGTCATCGGTATGCTTGCCCTGGATCTAGGTGTTTTTCACAAGCACTCTCACACCGTTGGATTTAAAGAAGCCACCGCTTGGTCGGTGGCCTGGATTTCTTTAGCCCTGGTATTTAACGGCCTCCTGTATGGCTATACCTATTATAAATTTGGCGACCAAGCGATTGCAAATCAGGTAGGACTGGAGTTCCTGACAGGTTACGTGATCGAAAAATCCCTATCGGTCGATAATATCTTTGTCTTTGTGGTGGTGTTCGGGTTCTTTGGTGTCCCAGCACAGTATCAGCACAGAGTCCTTTTCTTTGGTATCATTGGAGCCTTGATCTTCCGTGCAATCTTTATCGCTCTGGGATCCGTCTTGATGCAGTACCAAGCGGTGGTTCTGATTTTTGGCGTGTTCTTAATCATCACTGGTGTGAAGATGATGTTCTCCAGCGAACATGCTCCTGATCCTTCTAAAAACTGGTTGATCAAATTTATGCGTAAGCACATTCGTGTGGCCGATCGTATGCATGAAGACCATTTCTTTATTAAGGAAAATGGACTGCTGTACGCGACACCACTTTTTGTGGCGTTGGTGTTCTTGGAATTCACTGACGTGATCTTTGCTGTGGATAGCGTCCCCGCTATTTTTGCCGTGACCAAAGAACCCATGATCGTTTTCACGTCGAATATCTTTGCCATTTTAGGTCTTAGATCGCTCTACTTCCTTCTTGCGGGCGTGGTCGATAAGTTCCACCTACTGAAATATGGTTTGGCGTTCACGTTGATCTTTGTGGGCTTAAAGATGACTTGGTTGAATAAAGTATTTGATGGTCACTTCCCAATTGGAATTTCTTTAGCAGTGATTGCGGTTTTCATAGGTGGTTCAATTGCGTTATCGCTTTTGATCCCTCCTAAATCAGCTCCTCCTGCGACGCCGCAGGATAAGTCAGTCCCTCCCGATAATAAGCCTTAAAAAATGGGGCCCCTCCCCTAAAGTGTCATTGGCTGCCCACCACGCGATTCATAAGTCGTGATGGTGGGTGGTATCACTGCGAACTTAGGCAATGCCGCATAAAAATCCTTGGTGTATCCTTGCTCTAAGTGAGCGTGCAGGTCTTCCCAACTTTTCCAGGTCTCAATAAACATGAACACACCTGGCTCTAGTGGGTCTTCGAAAAATTCAAAACTCATACAACCTTTATCTGCACGAGCTGGATTGACGACGATGGCGGCCAGACCAACAAACTCTCGTTCTTTTTCAGCTTTCACCTGAATCTTGGATGTCATCACAATCATGGCTTTTCTCCCGATAACGTTAGTTTATCAGGCCATTCAATAATACGTCTTGGTGAACTGGGAATATCTGCTAAAATGAAATCATGAATAAACGCCTGTTCTTTGCTTTGAACGCGACCGATCCACTTGCGACAAGTTTCTTGCCGACCTACAAAAAATTGAAAATCAATGCCGATCAAAAAGAACTGGTGATTAAATGGGTTCCTCCGGAAAATTTCCATATCACCGTGAGCTTTTTGGGTGAAACATCCGAAGACAGCATCCCCGCCTTAAGCCAAGCTTTGCAAGATGCATGTGAACAGACAAAGCCCTTTGATTTGAAGATTGATGACGTGAGTGCCTTTTCCTCGGAGCACGATGCACGTACTTTGTGGCTGGGTGTGCAGAACAAAAAAGCTTTGGGGGAATTCAAAGACCGACTTGATGCAATCTTGAAAGAACGCAATCTGCTAAGCTTTATTGATAAGCGCGATTTCATTCCGCATTTGACGATCGCTCGCCTGCGCAATCCAAAAAGTGTGAAAGATATGATTTCACCATTTAAACGCAAAAGTTTTGGCAAGATTCACGTGAATGAAATTGTTTTGTATGAATCAAAACTTGCGGGGGCGTTTCCGATTTATAAGCCATTGTTTCGAGCGGCTTTAACCGGAAAAGACCAAGATGAAAATCTAATTCAGACCGAAGAGTAAATTCCCAAAAGCCGCAGAATTAAATTCCGCGGCCAGCAAGGTTCACGATCGAACGACCGTGAGCAAATACCATATACAAACGACCAGAATACATTTTCTTTTCACGCGGCCAGAAGAATGTGCGAACGATGCACTTTTCTCCCACCGGCAATGAGTCCGGGCAATTCGTCTGAGCATCGAAAACAAATCCACCAGCAATCGCTAGCTTTTTAAGCTCGAGAGGCTCATCCCCCACCGAAGTCACGGTAAAGTCCACATACTTGCGAGAGTTCACAAACGTAGAACCGAAATTATAATTGTAATACTGATCGCCTGACGGTTCGATCATTTGATCTTCAGGTTGCACGGAGCTGATTTCAATTTGCGCCTGAGCAAATAAAGTAAGAGGAAGAAGACTTAGCAAAAAACCGATAAAGATGCTTTTCATAGAACCCCCTTATTCAAAGGGTACCGTTTGATTTCAAAAAATGAAAATCGAATTTCTAATTTCAGGGAAATAGACCTTCCATAGAACTATATTTCCATATCAGTAACTGTGTTTGCTGACCCAGGATGGAGAAACTAAGGACGTACATTTAAAAAAAAAGCCACCTCGATGGTGGCTTTTTCTATTCTTAACCGTTAAAAACTAAATACCCTGTTTGTGGCGTTCTTCGTCATCAACGTGAGTCTGGATACCACCCTTAAGGTTGGGACGGTACGCCAAGTGGTTGATGTCGTAAATGAACTGACCACCGTTCACCGCTGGAGTTTGCCACTCAGGGCCCAAGCGGATCGCGTCTACCGGACAAGCTTCTTCACAATAACCGCAGAATACGCAACGAAGAATATCGATCTCATAAGAAATCGGGAACTTCTCAACGAATGGGTCGTTATGTTCAGCTGCCACGATTTTGATACATTCAGCAGGACAGTTCGTCGCGCACAACATACAAGCTGTGCAACGAAGTGAACCGTCTTTTTTAACTGTCAAAACGTGATTACCTTTAAAACGCGGAGAATAGTCGTACTTTTGTTCCGGGTAATTCAAAGTCATCATTTTTTTGCGGTTCACAAGATTGCCAACCATGTGTTTCATGGTTACGGACAAGCCACCTAAAATCCCCGGCAAGTACCATTTGGACTTTTCGGAGTTATTTTGCATTACGCTCATAGGCTACCTCTTCTGAACACAAACTCGTTCTTCTTACGATGTTCCAACTCAACTTGGTCAGGACGTTGGTTGTTTGGCATAAATGGAGCTGTCACAGGCATCGCCAAGTTTTTACCAGACATCAACAAAGTCGCTTCCGTCAAAGTTAGAGCCTCAGAAACAACGTTAGTTACTTTTTTGATCTTTTGTTCAAGACCCGAGTAATTGACGAATGTACCGTCTTTTTCAACGAATGTTTTCATTGGAATGATCCAAACATTACCCGTCAAAGCAGACAACGCTTCGTTTTTACCTGATTGCATCCAGATCAAGTTTTGAGCTTTGGAAAGCTCTTTCAACTTGTCGTTGTATTCAGGGAAAACGACCTGGTTTTCTGGACCGGCTACGACAACAGTTTTGATGGAACCGTTTGAAAGACCTGCAGACAAATCATTCCAAGTCGCCGTGATACCGTATTTTTCCATTACTTTCAGAAGGCCTTTAGTGTTCGGATTTTTATCTCCGCGAGATAGCAATCCGTCAAAGCTGTCGAAAGTTTCTTTGTTGTTGATCCAGAAGAATACTTTTTTAGTTTTGAATTCTTCAACGAATGTTTTGAAGATCGCTTCATACTCTTCAACAGTGTATTGAGCTGTCAAAACCAACGCCAAAGCATCGCCAGAAGTATTTTTTAAAACTTCATGTGCCGCCTTCGCAGCTGCACCTGGAGCCATTTCTGTCCAGCCAGCAGAACTGTGAACCATACCTTTAAGGATACGCGCTTCACGGTTTACGAATTTATAAGCGTTACGACCGTTGTCGCACATCCAGTGACCATTCACCTGTTCGTTGTAAACAGGTTTAATACGGAAGAGACCTTCCTTATTGTAGTACACTTTAATGTTACAACCCGTTGAGCAACCGTTACATACGCTGTCGCCATCTTTTAGATACCAAACGCGCTGACGGAAACGGAAGTCTTTGGAAGTCAATGCACCCACTGGGCAGATATCCACAGTATTCAAAGAATACTTGTTATCCAAAGGCATACCATCGTGAGTACCGATTTCAGTACGGTCACCACGGTTGAACAAACCAAGTTCGTTTGTTTTAGAAACTTCTTCAGTGAAACGAACACAACGAGAGCACAGGATGCAACGTTCAGAGTCCAAGACAACTGTTGGACCAAGATCGACAACCTTGTGTTTCTTTTGCTTGTGCTCGGCCATTTCTGGATCGTACTTACCGTACTCCATGTATTGGTCTTGCAATCCGCACTCACCGGCTTGGTCACAGATAGGACAATCCAAAGGATGGTTGATCAAGTGGAAGTCGAGACCCCACTTAACAGCGTCTTTTACTTTTTCAGACGTGTTATTGATTTTCATGCCTTCAGTAACCATTGTGTTACATGCGATTTGTACACGTGGATTTCCTTCGATCTCCACCATGCACAGACGGCAAACACCGGCCACACTCAACCCTGGGTGCCAGCAATAGTGAGCGATACGATCGCCCGACTGTTGCATCGCCTCGATAATCGACGTGCCTTCTTTTACTTCGACTTCTTTGCCATTAATGGTGCATTTCGGCATATGTCGTTCCTTTTACTTTCGAACGTCCTTCACGAACGTAGAATTCAAATTCATCTCTAAACTTAGTTACGAAACTTAGAACCGGTAAAGCAGCAGCGTCTGAAAGAGCGCAGATAGTTTTACCTTTCATGTTATCAGCAACTTTAACCAACAAATCGATATCCTGAAGACGGCCACGACCTTCCAAGATCGAATGAAGGATCTTGTTCAACCAACCAGTACCTTCACGGCATGGAGTACATTGACCGCATGATTCGTGAGCATAGAAGTGAGTCAAAACACCCAACATATCAACCATACATTGAGAGTCATCCATCACGATAACTGCGCCGGAACCAAGCATTGTGCCCAATCCTGCAAGTGATTCGTAATCAAGATTCGCTTTCATAACTTCTTCAGCTGTCAAAACCGGAGCAGACGATCCGCCCGGGATGATTGCTTTCAATTTACGACCTGGCTTCATACCACCGCATTCGTTATTGATAAGATCAATCAAAGGATAACCAAGTGGTACTTCGTAGTTACCTGGCTTAACAACGTTTCCGGATACAGAGAACAATTTAGTTCCCGCTGATTTTTCAGTTCCGAATTTACGATAAGTTTGCGCACCATCTTTAACGATGTAAGTTACGGCTGCCAGCGTTTCAACGTTGTTCACGATTGTAGGCTTACGCAAGTAACCTTGAACAGCTGGGAATGGAGGTTTCAATTTTGGTTGGCCTTTAAGACCTTCCAAAGAAGAAATCATACCCGTTTCTTCGCCGCAAATATAAGCACCAGCACCACGGTAAACATCGAGGTCAAAGTCAAAACCTGAACCCAAAATGTTTTTACCCAAAAGACCTGCATCGTAAGCTTCTTTGATCGCTTTGTTCAGGCATTCGATAGGGAATACGTATTCACCGCGCACATAGATGTAACCTTTGTGTGAACCCACTGCGAAAGCAGAGATAATCATACCTTCGATCAATTGGTGAGGAGCGCGCTCCATCATCATACGATCTTTGAAAGTACCTGGTTCACCTTCATCGGCGTTGCAAAGTAGGTAACGAGGTTCGCCATTTTTCGGCAAGAAGCCCCATTTCATTCCCGTCGGAAAGCCCGCACCACCACGACCACGAAGACCAGAAGCCTTTACTTCGTCGATGATTTGTTGCGGTTGCATTTTCAAAGCTTTGGGCAAAGTTTCGTAACCGCCTTTAGCTTTGTAACCTGCAAGAGTTTGGTACTCTGGTAAATGATAGAATTCTGTAAGAACTTTTGATTCAGCCATTATCTCATACCTCTCAACAAGTTCATTGCAGACTCTGGAGTTAGCTTTTCATGATAAGTGTCATTCACTTGCATCATTGGAGCAGTTCCACATGAACCCAAGCACTCAACTTTAGATACTGTAAAGCGGCCATCAGCTGTCACTTCGTTAAGCTTAACGCCCAACTCTTTACAGATGTGGCTGGCCATTTCACGACCGCCTTCAAGAGCACAAGAAATATTCGTGCAAACTTGAACGTGGTATTTACCGACAGGTTCTTGATTGAACATTGTATAGAATTTGAAAACTTCATTGATACGCGCTTCTGGAATATCCATAACTTGAGACAAGTGACGGATAATATCTGGCGTGATGAAGCCATTATTTTCTTTTTGAGCAATATAAAGACTTGGAATAATCGCAGACTCTTTCGCTTCGTAGCGAGCAAGTTCTTTATTAACGTTAGCCAAGCCTTGTTCAGAAAGTTTAAACATCGTTATTACCCTCTAAATTAGCGATCTAGTTCGCCGGCGATAAGATTCATCGAAGCGACTGTCGCAATCGCATCCGCCAACATCGCGCCTTTAACAACAGTCGGGAAAGACTGATAGATTGCGAAACATGGTGGACGAACTTTCAAACGGTATGGGTTGGCAGAGCCATCGCTCACCAAATAGAAGCCCAATTCACCATTCGCTGCCTCTGTTGCATCGTAAACTTCGCCCACTGGTGGACGAAGACCTTTGATCACAAGCATGAAGTGGTTCATCAAACCCTCGATGTTACCGTAAACGTCTTTTTTCTCTGGAAGAACGATACCTTTATCGCGAATCGTGTAATCGCCCGCTGGTACGTTCTTACAAACTTGTTCAATAATACGGATAGATTGGCGCATTTCTTCGAAACGAACCAAGTAACGGTCATAGATATCGCCCGTCGTACCTACTGGAATATCGAAATCCAATTGGTCATATCCATAGTATGGATTGGCTTTACGCAAATCCAAGTTCACGCCAGAAGCGCGAAGCATGGGACCTGTGTAACCCCATTGAATAGCATCAGCAGCAGAAACAGGGCAAACACCACGAGTACGTTGGATGAAGATTTTATTATCAACAACCATTCCCGCCATCTCATCCGTTCCACGGCGAAGCTCTTTACAAAGAGCTAAGACCTCGTCGAACCAGCCTTCCGGCGCGTCCTGAGCCATACCACCTACGCGAGTCATAGAAACCGTCAGGCGAGCACCGCAAAGTTTTTCGAACAAAGTATAAACTTGCTCACGCAAACCGAACATATAGAAGAATGAAGTCAAAGCACCCAAGTCCATCGCACCAGTACCGATTGCAATCGTATGGTCGATAACACGAGAAAGCTCGGCAAGGATGATACGCATTGCTTGAGCTTTAGGCGGAATTTCAACACCCAATACGCGCTCAACCGCTTTACAGTAACCAATGTTATTCATTGGAGCTGAGCAGTAGTTCAAACGGTCTGTGTATGGAATCACTTGGTTGTATGGGTGAGTCTCTGCCATTTTTTCGAAGCAGCGGTGAAGGTAACCGATTTCGTTGTTACAACGAACGATTGTCTCCCCGTCCATTTCAGCCATAACACGAAGAGTACCGTGCATCGCTGTATGGGCAGGACCGATGTTCAAAGGAACATATTTATCATTCAATACATCACCTGGTTCACCCGGTTCGTTATTGAAATGAATTGGCAAAGAAGCTGTACAAGATTGTTGTTGGTCTGCCTCGTAATCTTTACGAAGAGGATGTCCAACGAATTGGTGGTGAGTCAAAATTCTGCGAAGGTTCATGTGACCTTCGAATTTGATACCGAACATGTCGTAAGCTTCGCGCTCGAACCAGTCCGCACCACGGTAAGCTGGAATTGCTGTACCGATCGACTCGCCTTCACCTACTTGCGCTTTGATACGCAAGCGAGTGTTGTCCTTTGAAGAGAACAAGTTATAGACAACATCAAAACGTTTTTCGCGAGTTGGATAGTCCACTCCGCAAACGTCCATCAAGAAGTCGAATGAACCTGATTCTCTCAAGTACATCAAAAGTTTAGGAACGTCTTCTTTTGGAGCTTCAATGATGTCATCGCCGATGGCGTTGTAGAACTTGAAGTTCGCAGTGTTGAAGCGACCCGCTAGGTTTTGTTTTAGTGTATCAAGCTTGCTCATATGGGCTCTTCCAGTTGTCTTTCCACGGGCGTGGAGTGTGATCGCCGATCATTTTTTGTAAAGCCATAATACCATCCATCACCGCTTCTGGTGTTGGAGGGCAACCTGGGATGTAGACGTCGACAGGGATGACTTTATCAACACCTTGAAGAACGTGATACGCACGATAGAAGCCACCTGAGCTTGCACATGCACCCATGGAGATTACGTATTTTGGCTCAAGCATTTGTTGGTAGATACGAACGATGACTGGCGCCATCTTTTCAGTGATCGTACCCGCAACCACAAGTAAGTCTGCTTGACGAGGAGAGAAACGTGCAACCTCTGCTCCGAAACGAGCAAGGTCATATTTCGGTCCCATCACCGACATGAATTCGATACCGCAACAAGCAGTACCGTACGGCATTGGCCACAATGAATTTTTGCGTCCCCAAGCAACGATGTGATCGAGCTTCGTAGTGAACGCAATGTCTCTCGACTGATCGTCTGCTGCTTGAGTTCCGAGCGCGGAACCTTGCACTTGATCTTTGTGCATAAATACACCTCTGCAATTTCAATTAGCTATCATTAAGTAACTAACGAAAAACCGTAGTCCTGACAACTAGATACTCATTGTAAACCCGCGTCTGATAAACTTCAACGCGCCAAGCTAAATGCGTGCAGATCTCCAATTGAAATTGATTCTCCTCTCGAATGCTCACACACTTAAATTTCGACTCAACGTCCGTCGAGAAACTCGACTGCGTAACCACATAACAAGGATTGTTTGAAAGGAGTTTTTCATGACTAAGATGGCTGTATTCGCCTCTTCTGCCATTCTCGCTTTTGCTTTGGGTGCTCAAGCTCAACACAAAACACAAGATTTGCTCATTAAACTGGCACCTGGCTTCGACAACGTCGAAATTTCAGGCGCGAAAACAGAAAAAATCACGGAAAATCTAGTTCGTGTTCAAGCGCCCAAATCTATGAGTTTCAACACTTTGGCGAAAAATCCAGCGGTTGAGTATGTGCAACCGAACTATCCGATTCACTTGATGGAAGACTATCGCATCCAAGATCCTTTGCGCAGAGCTGCTTTGGCAAAAATGTTGCGCCGTAACCCAGAACCACAAGTTCTGGCGATTAAAGACAACCCAGAAATCCCTGACGCTCCGCAAGCAACTACGGGCGCAGATCCATTGTTCAATAAACAATGGGGCATGAACAACATTGGTGTGGTTGAAGCTTGGAAAGTCACTCAGGGTTCTCCAGATGTTGTTGTCGCGGTGATCGACACGGGCGTAGACTATACCCACGAAGACCTCCTTCCAAATCTTTGGAGAAATCCAAAAGAGATCGCTAACAACGGTATCGACGATGATGGCAACGGCTACATCGATGACACTATTGGTTGGGACTTTGTATCTAATGACAACAAACCTTATGACCTTTCTATGGAGCCACTTGATATCCTTTTCAAAGGTGGCAACCCAGGTCACGGGACTCACTGCGCTGGTAACGTTGCTGCCCGCAACAATAACGGCAAAGGTATCGCAGGCGTTGCACCAGGCGTGAAAATCATGTCTTTGCGTTTCATCTCTGAAAAAGGCCAAGGCACAACGGCCGACGCGATCAAAGCGATCAACTATGCAGTGAACAACGGCGCAAAAATCATGAGCAACTCATGGGGTTCTGAAGGTGAAGATCCAAATGCAGGCGCAGAGAATAAAGCTCTTCGTGATGCAGTTCAGTTTGCACAAGACAAAGGTGTTTTGTTCATCGCAGCGGCTGGTAACGGTCACAAAGGTGTCGGCTATGACAACGATAACGACGCAGCACCAGCTTACCCATCAAGCTATCCACACGACATCATCATCTCTGTGGCAGCTATCGATGCTAAAGACCAATTGGGCTCATTCTCGAACTGGGGCAATCGTTCTGTAGATATCGGCGCACCAGGCGTTGTTGTTTTCTCGACGACGGTGTTTAACAACTATTCTGATATCGTAATCGATAAATACGGTTTTAAAGCAACTTGGGATGGGACTTCAATGGCCACTCCACACGTTGCCGGTGCAGCAGCTCTTTACTGGTCAGCTCACCCAGAGAAATCTTGGCAAGACGTTAAAGCTGCGATCTTGGGTTCTGCAAAACCAATCCCAGCTTTGAACGGCAAAGTAACATCTAATGGTAAATTGGATGTTGGCGCCCTTTTGAAATTCTAATTTCAGAACCACCGCTAAAACCACCAAAGGGAGCTCATTGAGCTCCCTTTTTTTTATCTCTTTTTTAAAGCGGTCACATCCTTCAGAGGAGCCTTACCAAACATCCGCGAATATTCGCGACTGAATTGAGAGGCACTTTTATAGCCCACTTTAAAAGCAGAACTTTCCGCCGTTTCATTTTCATCCATCATCAGACGTTTTGCTTCTAAAAGTCGCAACCGCTTTTGATATTGTATCGGACTCATTGCCGTCACTTCTTTAAAGTGTTTGAAAAAAGCAGAACGACTCATGCTTGCCACCTTAGCCAGCTCGTTCACATCAATGGGCTGGTGCAAATCAGATTTCAACTGAAACAATGCTTTCGAAACTTGATGCATTTTGCTTCCTGAAGAAACCACCTGGCGAATCGCGGATCCTTGAGATGTTTTAAGCAGATAATAAAGAATCTCGCGAACTATCAATGGGCCCACAACCGTCGCATCCTCAGGCTTGATGAAAAGCTTCGTTAAGCGCAGAGCCGCTTCCAACATCTGCTCATCGGCTTCGCCTGCAAAAAGGGCTCTTGGTGTATCATCCTTTTCATTTAAAAAATCATGACTCATTTGAGCAGCCACTTCCGTCAATAATTGCGGATTGATTTCAATAAGGATCGCCAAAAAAGGTTTGTCTTTGGATTGCACAGGCACGCGACTAGTTACAGGCAATTCAAAGGGTGTCGCGGTAAAATGCGAAAGTTCCGCACGATAAACACTGCGCCCTAAAACGATTTCCTTACAGCCCTGCACCACAATTCCCAAACAAGCTCGCCAACGAAGTTTCGATTTGGGACGATCCTGAGATATTTTTGTGCAATATACCCCTGTAACAGGTGTCGGATGAGTCCCTTCCGGAGGGCCGTAGTCATTGAACGCTTTTAAGAGCTGCGAAGCCAGGTCTTTCATATCTCAATTTTAAACCAAAATCCGCACCGTCACAAATCACTATCCCGGTTTTGGACGATTAGGCAATACCTTTGGACCTTTGGGAATTTACGATATCCACACACCTGATAAATTGTAAGAACGAACTTAAACATAAATGAGGTCAGTTATGAAAGTATTTGTAACAGGCGCCACAGGTTTTGTAGGCTCCGTCGTCGTTCAAGAACTACTAAAGTCAGGCCACAAGGTCCTCGGCCTTGCCAGATCAGAAGCAGGTGCATCCCAACTTAAAACCGCAGGAGCTGAAGTTCACCTGGGTGATATCTATGATTTGAACTCCATCAAATCTGGCGCTGAAAAATCTGATGGTGTCATTCACACAGCATTCAACCACGACTTTTCAAAATTTAAAGAAAACTGTGAAACTGATCGTGCCGTTATCGAAACACTAGGTACGGTCCTTAAGGGGACGGATCGTCCTTTAGTGATAACCTCTGGTGCAGCGATACTGACGCCAGGGCGTAGGGCCTTAGAATCAGACATGCCAATATTTGGTCCGACGGGACACCCCCGAGCAGCCTCTGAAGAAGCCGCACAAAACGTGGCAATACAAGGAGTAAGAACTTCGGTTGTTCGCTTGGCTCCATCAGTGCATGGCAAAGGCGATAAGGGCTTCGTACCTGTACTCATTGGTTTGGCAAAAGAAAAAGGTGTCTCGGCCTACATTGAAGATGGCGAAAACAAATGGCCTGCCATCCACCGCTTAGATGCAGCAGTCCTTTACAGACTGGCCCTAGAAAAAGGAGCCAAACAAGCTAATTACCATGCAATAGCGGAAGAAATATCTTTCAAACAAATAGCTGAACTCATCGGCAAAAAACTAAACCTTCCGGTAGTCAGCAAATCACGACAAGAGGCCGAAGCCCACTTCACTTGGTTCACCCACTTCGCCTCCCTTCATGCCCCTACCTCTAACAAACTGACTCAAGATATTTTAAACTGGAGACCAACCCAAACAGACCTATTAACCGACATTCAAGAAAACTACTAATAGCAAAGCGCTAGTCCTTTTGGCGCGTCTGGTAAAAAAATAATTTCCCGGGCGACGCCGCCAAATCAAAACCGCTTCATTACTTTCCTTTTGGAAAGTCAGGCACAAAATAGTGCGATCTTCTCAAATTCAAAAATGATGCTATCTTTTAGATAGTAACAAACTAAAAGAAAGGCGTTACATCATGAAAACCAAAGAAGAACTCAGACAACAAGCACAAAACACATTTCAAGCCCATTTAGATAATCTCTCATCCGGCAAAGTAGATGAGTGGGTGAATCTGTGGGCGGAGGATGGAGTGCTAGAATTCCCTTTTAAATTGCCGGTCTATCCAGGACAAGTTGAAGGCAAGGCCATGATCCGTGAATACATGCGACACTTCCCAGAAACCATCAAACTGGAATTCTCGAAGCCGACTTTTCATTTAACTGAAGACCCAGAACTGGTCGTGGCAGAGTTCACCGCGAAAGGGCACATGCTGGCCAATGGCAACCCTTACAATCAGACCTACATCTCACTGGTCTACACCAAAGACGGAAAAATCACACGCTACAAAGATTTCTGGGATCCACTCGTAGCCATGACTGCGCTTGGAGAAAACAACAACTATCAAGGCGCTATCGCCACGCTTTAAAGTAAAAGGGCAGCTCTCGCTGCCCTTTTTTTATTCTACATTTTTAGCAACCCGGCGGATTTTAGAGTCATGCTCTACCGACCACTCACACAATATGGTAATTGCCGGTCGAACACTTTTACCAAACGAAGTCAGCTCATACTCAACTCGCGGAGGTACTTCAGGATACACCTGACGCTTCACCAAATCCAACTGTTCAAGCTTCTTAAGAGTTTGCGCCAACATCTTGGGAGATATCGTAGGAATCTGTCGCTGCAACTCGCTATAGCGCTTCTTCCCTTCCATCAAAATAACCAAAATAATAATAGTCCACTTATCCCCAAGCAACCGCGCCCCAAGACTAAAAATACAAGTCTCATCGAACAAAGGCTTCCTACGGATCTTAGAAATCATCCCCTCGATCCGCTCTTCAAAAAAATCATCCACTTTACTCATAAACTATCCCATTTATAGCAACTACCCCAAATATACCACAAAATTCAAAAGTAAAAAAGGAAGGTTCGATGAAATCCAAAAGCATGGATTGCGAATTAAAAACGAAGTCACCCAGGGGCGACAGCCGCGAGGCAGGCTGCGGGTACACGACAGACTGATTCGGGGCTGACGGACTTGGTGAACCGCGGGTGTGTAATTCAGCATTCTAGGCTGCGTTTTCTGATTGGTAATTTGCCCATTCCCCTCTCCCATAAAACCATAAACAAAAAACAAAAAAGCGAGGTATTCATGCACTACAAAAGAGTCCAAACTCTCTTGATCCTAACTGCATTTCTATCAACCCCTGCCTGGGCCGCAAAATTCAACATTGACCCTGCCCACACAAGCGTTACTTTCAAAGTACCCCACATGGTGGTTTCAAAAGTAAAAGGATCATTCACCAAATTCGAAGGCAGTTTCGATTTTGATGAAAAGTCTCAAAAACTGGATAACGTGGTTGTAAAAATCCAAGCGGATTCTATAAACACCAATCAAGCCGATCGCGATAAACATTTAAAAAGTCCTGATTTCTTAGACGTCGCCAAGTTTCCAGCAATTGAATTCAAAAGCAGCAAAACGGAATACGACACGGCCAAACCCAAAAAAGTTCAAGGCAAGGTCACTATTCATGGCGTGACAAAAGATGTGACACTGGATGTGGATTACAAAGGTGCCGTCACAGACCCCATGGGCAATCGCCGCATCGGATTTGAAATCGAAACCAAACTAAACAGAAAAGATTTCGGCTTGGTGTGGAATAAAGCACTTGAAACAGGAGGCGTCGTGGTTGGTGACAATGTTGACGTGGAAATCGAAGGCGAAGCCATCGTACCAGGAAAAGCCAAATGAAGTATCAAACATCAAACTTCAAAGTGGGAATGGGCTTAAACCCTTCCCATTTTTCTTTTTTAGAACAACAGCCTTTGACAGACGTCACATGGTTTGAAGCTTCCAGTGAAGATTATATGTCTCCCCTGAGCCGTTCCATGGAAGTGTTAAAAAAACTTCGCCATGACTATCCCATTGCTTTACATGGGTCTCACTTAAATATCGGCAATCCGGATGGGGTTGATGCCACCTATATTCAAGAATTGCGAAATTTGATTGAACGAGTGGAACCATTCGTCGTTTCAGATCATCTTTGCTGGACCGGTGTTAGTACTCACAACATGCATAGTTTTTTGCCACTTCCTTTAAATCAAGAAACTATGCAACTGGTAAGCAATAATATTGATTCTGTTCAGAACCAGCTTAAAACATCCATCGCCCTTGAGAACATAGCGACCTATGTGAACTATGCTCACAGTGATCAAAGCGAGTTTGAATTCCTGAGTGAACTTGCACGCGCCACCGGATGCGGATTGGTATTAGATCTCGGTGCTCTCTACGTAAATGCAATGAACCATGGATTCTGTCCGCGCAAACAATTGCAAAGTTTGCCACTGAATCAAGTCGTACAAGTTCATTTATCGGGGCCTACCGAAACGGAATCACATTGGTTGGACAGGAAAGCGTCTGAGGTGACCAGACCTGTCTGGGATCTATTCAAAATCGTGGCACCTTATATCCGACATCTGCCGGTCGGAATTGAAAGACAGCGCAATATTCCCGATTTTAGCGATCTCGAAATGGAAGTGATCAAAGCCTCTTTTATCTTGGAGAACAATAATGAAAACCAGCGAAGCTCAGCATTTGTTTAAGTCAGGAATGTTCAATGTAGTATCCGACCAGGTCCTGCAAGGCATGCGTCCCGTCGGCAATATTCCTTTAGAACAGGGTTTCGAAATATATCACGACATCTATTATTCAAAGTTAGCTGGCGCATTGGCCCGCACTTATGAAACTTTCGCCTGGGTATTGGGACCTGATCTTTTTCACGAGCTGACGGGGCGATATATCGAATCCCAACCTGCTGTTAGTTTTCGACTGTCAGAGTACGGAGCCAATTTTCCCGAGTATTTGGGAGCGACGGCGAAAACTCGCGGTATTCCGTTTTTACAGGATTTAGCGCAATTCGAGTGGCTTTTAAAAGAAGTAAACAATGCCGCCACTCCAGATCCCGTTCCTGTCGAAAATGTCCATGACGTGATCCACTCGAATAACTTCCGCATATCATTTATTGAAGCGATGGGTATATTCCAAAGCATGTATTCAGTGACTTCACTGTGGGCACATCGAAAAGAGCCACGTTACATGTACGAAGATATCGACTGGAATAAACCGGAGAGCGTATTGATCTATAAAAAAGATAAAGAACTTATGGTGGAACCTATCGATCCCACTCATGCAGAAGTGATTCTAGATCTGCGCAAAGGCAAAAGTATTTCTCAAGCGCTTTCAGGCTTTTCTGAAGTGATCTCGCCAGCCGACAACAAGAAGCTGTTTCACATCTTGATGAGAACCGGCATTATCGACGATATCATCCTGTTATAAACGAGTGGACGGCAAAGTGCTGCGTAGGTCCTTTGCTGTCCCCTTCATATGCACTGTCATCCCTGCCATACCACGGCAAGTTTCCGAACAGTGACGACAAGCTTCAGCGCATCTTTGCATCAAAGGATCGTCATAGGACGCACAGATCGCGGCACAAGCTGTTGAGAGTTCAAAGGATAGCTCACAGGCCTGGTGATGAAACTCTAGCTCTGCCAACATCATTTTTGATGAAAGCTGACACGCCTCTGCACACATTTGCAGAACAGAGACATTTTTGCCTGAAACCCCTTGTTGCAAAAGATAATGAAGGGCTTCCATACACGCTTTGGTGCAATTCATACAGGCTTTAATACATTTCGCGGTTTCGCTGTCTTGCACTGAATTCGACGCCATAACAACCTCCGAATAATGAAATAGGTCTCCACCTAAATTCTATTCCCAATCAGGTCGCTCGTCAGAATGTGTTGAAAAGTGTGTTGGATTGCAACAAGGCCCTGTGTTTCCTATCAGGGCCTTGCGCGATTTTACAGACCAGGGTCCAAGGGACCGATCTATCCTTCAGTCGCTAGGACTTCAGTTTTTTTGATCATTTCCTCGAGTGTCGCTTTGAAAGCTATCAGTTGCTCTTTAGAGAACTGTTGCTCCCAAAAGCTTTTCACACGTGGATACCATTGTGGGAAAATCTCTTTCAAAGTGCTGTCGCCTTTTGCAGTCAACTTGATTACAAAAGAACGACCGTCCTTGACGTGGGTCTCTCTCACGATCAATTCATTCTTTTCCATATTGTTTAACAAGCCCGAAATCGTCGCTTGTGTCACACCCGCCATGGATGCCAACGCAGATGGGCTTAAACCCTCTGGAGCATTTCTTAGCATATAAAGAAGAGTGAATCGTCCGCTGGAAAGACTGTACTTGGAAAGTACACCTTCAAAGTGATTGTCCAGCTCGTTTGCCACCTTCATAAAAAGAAGGTTGGAGTGAAGAATTCCTGCATCTACATCTTCCGTGTGCAGATCTCCGCAAGAAGCTTTTAACTCTTGTTCTGTCGGCAAATCCTGAATAAATAATTTCGCCATTTTCGTCTCCTGGGTAGTTATTTGCTTCTATTATTGTTACAATTAAAATTTTAATTCGTTTGTTTTATCTTATTTCTGCAGCTTCCAATCTCTTGAGGTAATTAAACGTGCTCCACGCTTGGAGAAGATATAACTCCACGTCCACTCAGCCATTACGGAAATTCTGTTCTTGAATCCGATCAGGTATAGAACGTGAACGAATAACCAAGCTAACCAGGCAATGACTCCAGTCATTCTGAGTGAGTTATACTGGGCAATCGCTTTCCTTTTTCCGATAGTGGCCATTTGACCTTTATCAAGATACTTGAACGAACTGCGTACTTGCCCGTTGATACTTTGGAGTACCACATTTGCGACAAACTTTCCAGCTTGAATCGCAGCGGGAGCTAATCCTGGTAACAAATTATTTTGCGAAAGTTCGAAATGCGCCATATCTCCGATCACAAAAGTGTCTGGATGATTCTCAATTGAGAAATCCTTGCGCACAATCACTCTGCCAGCTCGATCTTTCGCAACTTCGGGAGTAAAACTCATACGCGACGCCTGTACGCCAGCTGCCCAAAAAACGGAACGCGAGGGGATAAATTCTCCTGCGACTGTCACTCCGTTTTCATCTATTTTCTCAACACGCGAAGACAACCGGATCTCAACACCCAGCTCTTGTAAATCCCGGTACGCACGCTGGGAAAGCTTCTCGTTGAATGAAGCCAAAATTTTTGGTCCCGCCTCAACAAGCAAAACACGCGCGCTAGCAGGATTAATATGATTAAAGTCCTTCACTAAAACAGTTCGCGCAATATCCGCGATAGCTCCCGCAAGTTCAACACCTGTTGGTCCTGCACCGACGACAACGAAATTCAACAGCGACTTTTGTTTTACTGGATCGATTTCATTTTCAGCCTCTTCAAAGGCGGATAGAATACGTCGGCGAATTTCAGTTGCTTGTTCCAGAGTTTTCAAACCGGGTGCATACTCTTCCCATTCAGGGTTTGCAAAATAGCTGTGCTGAGCCCCGGTGGCGACGATCAGATAATCGTAAGCCAGATCACCATGATCTGTGCTAATAAATTTTTCGGAAAGATTTATTTTTTCTACCGCTCCCATGTGAATTTCCACGTTTTCTGCTTTAGCAAAACGTGCACGGATAGGAACAGCGATGTCAGAGGGATTTAAACCTGCGGTTGCAACCTGATATAAAAGTGGTTGGAACAGATGGTGATTGCGTCGATCAATCAGAATGACATGAACTTCTTTTTTGTTGGCCAGAGATTTCGCGGCATTAAATCCCGCGAAACCTCCACCAATAATAACGACTATTTTCTTTTCACTACTTTTCGGGTGCTGTAACGGCATAGTCA
The DNA here is from genome assembly GCF_002209355.2 of Bdellovibrio sp. SKB1291214. Lineage (GTDB taxonomy): Bacteria > Bdellovibrionota > Bdellovibrionia > Bdellovibrionales > Bdellovibrionaceae > Bdellovibrio. The sequence goes on along the minus strand of NZ_CP106855.1, from coordinate 3,569,619 downwards.
CTGACTCCACTTTCGCGTGGTGCGCCAGCCGTGGCTTCCTCGTGAGACGTTTCTTCTTTAGAGGCAGAAGTCAATTTACTGCCAAGCTTGTTAGCCCAGATTCTAAAACGATCTACGTATGTGAATACAGCCGGTACCACAATCAGGGTTAGAATTGTCGATGAAATCATACCACCGATAATTGCCACACCCATAGAAGTACGTGTTCTTGACGCTGCATTCATGCCGATCGCCACTGGTAAGGTACCAGCGATCAACGCAAAGGATGTCATCAAGATCGGACGAAGACGTGTTTTACCTGCTTGAACTAGAGCTTCAGATCTAGACATTCCCGTCGCCATCAACTGATTCGTCGTATCGACAAGCAAGATACCATTCTTACCTGCCACGCCTATCAGCATGAAGAAACCGAAAATCGCAAACATCGAAAGCATTTGATTTGCCAAGAACAATCCAAGGAACGCACCACATAGAGCAAGTGGTAAAGCCACCATGATTGTGATGGGCGTAATGAATGATTCGTAAAGTGACGCCAGAATCAAGTAGATGAACATCACGGCAAAGCCCAATGCCATCACTGTTGATCCTGCAAGCTCTTGTTGGTTTTCGGCATCACCACCAAAGTTATAACGAACGCTTGATGGGAACGCCGCTTGACCGCCTTCTGAAGTCCACTTTGCTACGTCAGCGATGACCGTACTTACACCTACGCCTTGGGCAAGACCCGCAGTGATTTGGATATAGCGACCACGGTCCATACGATCGATCGAAGCTGGGCCTGACGACAACTCACCGTTCGCAACGTCTTTCAAGCGAACCAACTTACGATTCACGTTTGGAACATAGACATCATTAAATGTCTGTTTCAAATCACGCTGATTTTCCACTAGGCGGACGCGCACTTCATACTCACGACCTTTTTCACGGAACTTAGCTGGTGTCATCCCTTCAACTTGTGCACGAAGCTCGGCACCCATTGTTGAAGTATTGATACCGTATGCTTTTGCAGCGCCCGGTTTCAACTCGACTTGCATTTCTGGCTTACCAGGGCGGTAATTCGAGTCCACGTCTTTAAAGCGCGGATCTTTTTTCAAGGTCTCTAGCAATTTCGTCGCTGATGACTCTAGATCTTTTGGATCTGGAGAGATGATGTTCATCACGAATGGCTGTTGAGCCATACCACCCGTCGAGTCGTATTTTTTAACAACTGGATTTGCGAACGCGAAGTCTGCAAATTTTTGACGTAAATGATCACGGAAAGCTTCCGTTTTCATTCTGCCTTTTTCATCTTTCATTCTTACATAGAAGCTTGCTTTATTCGACTCACCATAAATAGTACCAACGATCATCGTTGTATAATCGATGGCTGCGTCATCGTGCATGATCTTATCGATCTTGCTGGCAACTTCTTGCATACCATCCAAGCTTGTACCCGGAGTCATTTCCAAAGTAACTGTGATTTCTCCTGAGTCATCATCTGGGATGAAAGTTCCTGGAACCTTCGTCACTGTATAAATAGACAAGAAGAAGATCATCAATGTCGCCACAATCGTCATGATTGGATGGCGCAAAGTTACACGAAGAAGTTTTTCGTAGTATTTCTCAAGCATCGATTGGAAGCGGTCGAAACCACGAACCAAGCGACCCAACGTATGATCATAGATACCTTTTGGTTTGTGATCACCACCAGCACCGTGACCGCCGTGACCTTCACCTGCAAAGTAAGCAGTCAACATCGGGATGATTGTCATCGCGACGAACCAAGAAATGATCATCGAGAACACAATCGTGAAACCGAATTGTTTCAAGAACTGACCGATTGTACCTGACATCGTCCCTACTGGAACGAATACGGCGATAACAACCAAAGAGATCGCCATAACGGCCATTTGAATCTCGACAGTTCCTTTTTCCGCCGCCACCAGAGAGTTTTCGCCCAATTGCATACGACGATAGATATTTTCCACGACAACGATGGCATCGTCGACCAAAAGACCTACGGCCAACGTCAACGCCAACATCGATACGATATTCAACGAGAACCCTGCCAGTTTCATCAACATGAAGGCACCGATCAACGATACCGGTAACGAAACCGCTGTGATCAATGTCGTACGCGCAGAACCCAAGAAGAAGAATACCGTTAAGACCGTCAAAATGATCGCGATGATGATTGTCTCATTCACGTCATAAAGATTGTCTTTAATTTTTTGGGAAGCATTCGTAACTAGTTTGATTTCAGGAGCACCCTCCATCTTAGCTAGTTCGGGACGGATTTTTTCCATCTGCTTAATAACGTCTTCCGCCACTTTTACAGTGTTCGAACCGGATTGACGGTAAACTTGCAAGAAGATCGCTTTTTCACCATTTACATAAGCACGCGATGCTTCGTCTTCAAGAGTGTCTTTAACCACACCCAAGTCAGAAACGCGTGTTGGAACTTCGTTTCCGTAAAGATTTACCAAAGTATCAGCAACGTCATTAGTGTTTCTGAACTCACCCAAACCACGGAATGTAAGCTCTTTACCACCTTGGTTAACTTTACCAGATGGAATATTCTGACCCATGGCACCTACTTGAGAGGCCACTTGAGTTACGGAGATTTCGCGATTTCTTAGTTTGTTACGATCCAAAAGAACGTGGATTTCTCTTTTACGACCACCCAGGATATCGATCGCACCCACGTTGTTTACTTGTTCCAAGCGAGGTTTGATCATTTGATCGGCGATATCATAAAGAGCCGCATCCCCGATTGTTCCTTTAGAAGAAAGCGCAACCATCAAGATAGGAGTATCCGACGGGTCAAACTTTTTGATAACGGGGTCATCAACTTCATCAGGAAGTTTCGGTTTCGCGACATTCACTTTATCACGCACTTGTTGTTCCGCGTATTTCGAGTCCACAGACGATACGAACTCGACGATAACTTGCGAAACACCTTCCATATTTTTGGAAGTCATACGTTTAATACCAGAGATCGTACTGATCTCATCCTCAAGAGGACGAGAAACCAGAGTTTCGATCTCGGAAGGACCCGCACCTTTATATGTTGTCTGAACTGTGACAACGGGAACAGAAACGTCTGGGAACAAATCAACCGGCATGGACTTGTAGCCCGCCCAACCCACGACGACGATTGCAATCGTCACGCAGGTAATGAAAATCGGTCTGCTGATGGAAATTTTAGGTAAGCTCATGACTATTTCCCTTCCTCAGGAGAGGCTTGGTAAAGTTTGATTTGCGATTGAAGGCCAAGGATATTGGCAGCAGATTTCACGCGGTTCAAAGCCGCTGCAGAGTAATCTTGCTCGAACAACAACACTTGATATGTTGTTGTTCGTCCCTGACGAAGACGTGTTCTTTCCACGTCCAATTTTGTTTTTTGCGCTTGTTCGATTTTACCTAGCAGAACTAAGTTATCACGCGCGTCTGTTAGATTTTGAGTCAGATTAATCCAGTCTTGCTCTTGAGCGTAAAGAGCATATTCACGGTTGTATTCCGCAGCTCTAACACTTTTATCTGCACCGGCTTTAGCGTCACCCGCAGCACCGAAGTTCAAAGGCATATTGAAACGCATGCCGATATAACCAGTGTCTGTATCTGTATATCCAGCATTTTTCATCGCTTCGCTGTAGCTGTCATCACGACCATTCAAGGCATAATTTGCATAGATATCTAGAGTTGGACGATTGCGTTCCTTCGCGATCATTGCGTTTGCTTTCGCAGTTTGCAATTGCGCTTGCGTCGCTTTCACATCGTAACGCTCCCCCGGACGAGATTGCGGCACAGTGATTTTTTCAAGCTCTGCGTAAGGAACTGTCTCCAGCCCGTCGACAGGTGTCGTCGCTGGTCTGTTCAGGAATTTATTGAAATTACGAAGCGCTTCGCGCTGCTCATTGCGAGCCATCTGCAACTCAAGTCCGCGGCCTTCAACCAAAGCTCTTGCTTGAACGACGTCAGCTTGCTCTCCCAGATTCATGCCTCTTTTACGATTCACGTAATTCAAAATGTCTTGCGCGGATTTAGACGCCGTCTCTTGAATTTTTACGACATCAGACCATGCAGAAAGCTTCCAGTATGCAGCTTCTGCTTGCGCAAGAAATGCCGTGGACTGATAAGAAGCTTGGTATTGTTCTGCATAGTTCCCCGCTCGAAGAAGTTCTTCGTTAGCTTGAGCGGTACGCCCGAAACCGTTACCCCAAACTGGCATTGATAACTCAAGCTTCGGAGTCGCATCCCAGTATTTAGACATCGTGAAAGCAGAGCCTGCATTGTCGAACGTCGTCTTTTGCATTTGATAATACAATTTGCTTTGCAAACCGAAATCGAACTGTTGGGAAACTCCTAACATATAAGTTTCAGTGTTCACACGATCATACATTTTAGGTTGGCTTGGCTTGCCATCATGACCTGTATTGAACTCTGCAAAAAGTTTGGGAGTGAATAACAAATCTGCTTCGCGCGCCTCAAGGTTATTACCTTCAGCAGCCATCGATTGACCTTTATAACTAGCACTGTCGGTTTTCACCTGTTCAAGATACTGATTTAAAGTCACGCCTTGTGCCTTCGCTGCAGCGATGCCAATTAGCAAGAATGCCATCGCAGCTCGTAGTACAAAACATCTCTCGTTCTTAGCTCCACCCTGGTTCATCATGGGGTCTCTCCTGATCTCACAGATAAGTAATCACTTACTTACATACTTTTACGGCATTTTTTGGAAGTACTCAAGCAATTACTTACTTGTGAACATTCGCTTTTTATGATACATTAAGTATTAACAAGTATATTCATGCGTTTAGAGTGATTTAGAGTAATTATTTAGGAGTTCAAAATGGGAGACACCTCTCTGCTAAAATCGAAAACTACGGATCAAAAAGAGACCGTGACTCGATCTAAGTCAAAAAAAAGAGATAGATCCGCATCCGAAGAACGCCTGCTCCAAGCTGCTGAAGATATCTTTGCTAAACACGGCTTTAAGGGCGCTACAACTCGCATGATCGCTGACAAAGCCAAGGTCAACGAATCACTTATAGGCCGCTATTTTGACGGCAAAATGGGTCTTCTGTTCGCCTTAATTGAAACGCATATTAAAGAAAAAGTTCATGAAGAACTTCTCTATCCGCCTCAAGCAACTGCACGTGAAGAACTGAGCGCACTCGTGGACTCTATGTTTATTCATCATTGCCAAAAGGACGAGGAGTTTTTTAAAATCGTACTGGGCCAATGTCTTGTCGATCCTAAGTTTTTAAAACGCATCAGAGAAGTCGCGCCTATTAATCAATATATTCCACTTGTCATTGCTCGCTTAGAAGTTTTGAAGGCCCAAGGATTGATTCAAAAAGATGTCGATCTTCAGACGATGATGGAAGTATTCGATACTTACTTCCACGGAGCGATGTTCTTTGATCGCATCCTGATGGGCAATGATGTGAATGCAATCAAAACAAAACTTAACGTCTTTATTAACGGCATCGCGACGGCACTAGAAGTTAAAGCTAAGTAGTTCACCAAACTGCGAACCATCAGCAGGTCCCGGATCCACTTGCTCCTCCGGTGTGATTCTGGTGTTCACACCCGACGGCACCACCTCGTTCCCCATCACCTCCTGCTCACTCGGATATTGCCGAGCGTATCTCCATAGATCCTTGTGATAAGACAGCAGCAAACTTCCACCCTGAAGAGAATTAAGTAAAACAGGCAAGACTTCTGGTGCCACGGCAAAACATCCTTGGCTCCATCCCAGACGACCATTTCGTTGGATGAATTCATCCCCGACATATTTTGCTCCGTGAAGCACAATCAGTCGGTCTTTGGCGTTGTCATTACTGCGATCAATCCCTTCAAGCTTTAAAGAAGGGCCATTCTTAGCGCTGTTATAAGTTCCCTTAGCAAAATAGAAACCCAAAGAGCTTTTCCAGGAGTCCATCAAGTTGGAAAAACTGCGGGTTTCCAAAACGCCTGAGTTAATTCCGTGAGATACATAGAATCTTTCTGCTAAGCCCGAGTCTAGATGCAGAAAGTACAAACGCTTGCTCGTAGATATTTCTGTGTAGTCCACGATAACGGCGGTTTTGGTATTGGGAATACGTCCATAATTATAATCAAACATTCGAAATGTTAAATTAAGAGGTTCCTCGGGAACACCCTGGGCTAACAGAGCCTGATACAAATTTTGGCCGGTGGTTGTTTTGCGATTGAACATGGAATTCGGCGCTGTCGCGGCCGTTGCTCCGTTCAGAAATAGAATCGAAACGAATAGCGTCTTTAAAATACAGTACAAGAGTCTCATGATCTGAGCTTTGCAAAGGTGGTGATCAACGGCAACGAAGGACCACCAACACACCACCACTCTGGGAATAAAACAAAGTCTGGGGGCTATTCCTTCTTTTTAATGGCGCCCATATAGGAATACGTCCACGGTCGATAAGCCATTAGAACACCTGCATCAACCGTGGCCGTGTTGTGTTCGGAATCAAAACGTGAGTCCTCTTGCATTTCCATAGCTAGCTTTTCAAGTTTGCCTTTGTACTTCGCCAATGTGGCAGGACTGATTTTGATCAGCGTAAAGCGTACGAAGTCTTCAGGCTTGAAATCGTAACTCAAATACGTGGATTTCATTTGTTCAAACAAGGCGCGACCAATTGGTCCGTCCCTGCGGAATCGCAAAAATCCACTGCGCTTAAATTTCACTTTGTCCCGAGGATGAAGCTCGATCAAATTCAAGCGATCCAACTGAAACAGATACTTTTGCGCTTCAGCTTTACTGATTTGATATTCTTTCTCGATCTTTTGCGGCGTGCGTTCGTCATGCAGCAACATATAGTAATGCAGCAATCGCGCATTCTCGGCTAAAGCGCGTTCTTGTTCATCCGTTAGCAAATAGATTTGATTGTTATCTTCAAGGTTCGCCGACTTTACAACCTCGGAAAAACTAATATCCGCTACACGACAAATTTCTTCTAAACGCTCCAGGCTAAGGCTTTTGCTGGATAGGATGCGCTTAACGCTGGATTCGCTCAAATTTAGCGGTTTCGCCAAATCACGGTAAAGAACGTTTTTTGCCTTAAGAGCACGTTTCAAAGATGCCAAAAACTGATCTATTTGCGACATACCAGCCTCCAAGAAGTAGAGTACTGTATATTAGTACCTGACGCAATTCCCTTGTCGGCTATGCCGATATTCATTAGAGTTGTCGTCGATGCACTCTTCAGAAAATGCCCTTCTATATAAGCGTCCTTTATTATTTTATATAAAAAACAATCCTCGTGCGTTCAGCCTGGGAATGATCTTTTTATTGTTCACAAACTTTTTGGATGGAATTTACCCATTAGTGATGGGACAAATTATTGATGATATCGAAGCGCAAATGTCGATGTCTACCATTACTAAGAATTGTCTTATGTTTGCGATGATCATGGCAGGTCTTGCCGCAACTCGCTTGGGATGGCGTGCTTTTTTTGGGAAATTTCATACCTACGCAGCCGAACACATCCGTCAAAAAATATTCCGCCATTTAACTTCACTGGGACCTAATTTCTTTCACAAAAATCAGGTCGGTGAATTGATGAGCCTGTTGACCAACGACGTTCAATCCTTCCGTCAAGCCGTCGGCCCAGGTCTTTTGATTTTAGCTGACGGCGTAATTATTATTGCGATCGTTTTACCGATCATGATTATGAAAAATTGGGCGTGGACATGGAAGGTGTTGATCTTCCTACCATTGGTACCATTCATGATAGCTCGGGTCATGAAGCTGATTCATACGAACTATAAAATTCAGCAAGATCGTTTTTCTGAGCTTACTGGAGTCGCTCAAGAATCCATTGGCGGGATTCGCGTCATCAAAAGCTTTGCTCAGGAAGACAATCGCACCCAGCTTTACAACGGCGTTAGCTCTGCTTTTGAAAAAGCCTGCAATAAAGTTGCAAAGGTCGATGCTCTTTTCGTTCCGGTGATGGAGTTTGGCGTGACCTCTGGTTGCGTGATCTTATTATTCATCGCGAAGGATGACCTGTACGCCGGAACGGTTTCTATCGGAACATTCTTTATGTTCCAGCGCTATATCCAAAAAATGGTCTGGCCGATGACAGCCTTAGGCATGGGCGTATCAATGATGCAAAAGGGTTATGCTTCCTTTGATCGCATCAAAGAGGTTTTGCAGACTGAAACCGATATTCCAGATAATGGAAAAATCGAACTCTCCAAATTTGAAACGTTGGAATTCAAAAACGTTTCGTACAAACATCAAAGCAGTACGGTTTATGCTCTTAAGAATGTGTCCTTTACATTGAAAGCTGGCGAAAGCTTGGGGATCATGGGACCCGTTGGCGCGGGTAAAACCACACTGTTGCATTTGATGACAAGACTCTACCCGCTTTCCGAGGGTGAAATTTTAGTGAATGGCCATCGCATTGAAGACATTACCCAGGAATCCTTGCGTAAAACATTCTTATTAGTTCCCCAAGAGGCCTTCCTATTTAGTGAAAGCATTTCCGAAAATGTCAGCTTTGGCTTACCTGAAAGAGCTTCCGATGTGGACGTTTTGCGAATGACAGAAACAGTAGATCTCACCCGTGAGGTTCAAGCTCTGCCTCATCAACTTGAATCTCAGCTGGGCGAACGTGGTGTGAATCTTTCCGGTGGACAAAAGCAACGTTTAACGATTGCCCGCGGCCTTATCATGAAAACACCCGTATTAATTTTGGATGACTCTTTAAGTGCCGTGGACACTCGTACAGAAAAGGCCATCGAAAATGAGCTTAGCAAAAACAAAAGTGATTTTAGCAGGATTATCGTTGCTCATCGTCTGTCGTCCTTAAAAACGGTCGATAAGCTATTAATTCTGCGCGATGGTGAAGTTGAAGCACTTGGAACATATCAGGAAGTTTTAAAAGTGAGCCCTACATTTCAAAAAACCGTAAGCATCCAAGGTCACGAGGTGAATCATGAATAATGATAACTTCATGAACGAAGACCTGGTTAAAACCAAGGTTACCTATGCTGTTCTTTTTAAAAGATTATGGCCTTATGCTCGCCGTGAAAAACGTCTGTTATTTGCTGCCGTTTTTGCAGTATTCGGCGGGGCTGCTGTCGCGCGCCTGGTGCCCACCCTGATTGGTTATGCTATCGATCACGGAGTAAAGGGTAAGAACTACGAACTTTTCACCCAAGTGGCTTTTGCGTATTTGGGATTAGAAATCCTGCGCACTTGTTTTTCATTTTCAAATAACTTTTTATTCCAGCTGTTCGGAAATCGCATGCTTTTCCACTTACGTGAAGATTTGATGAATCACGTACAAAGACTGCCCCTCCAGTTCTTTAACAAAACTCCCACGGGACGTATTGTTACAAGACTTACTAACGACGTGGCAGCCTTGGGTGAACTTTTCACTGAAGGTGTGATCACGGTCTTTACCCAGTTTATTGTCATTCTGTCCGTGGTCGTAGCATTGTGCCTAATATCTTGGAAGCTGACTTTGGTTTCATTGTTTTTGGCACCGGTATTTATTGGAGCATCGTTTTATTTATCTAATAAAATCCGGGTGATTCTGCATGAACAGAAAAAAAAGCTGTCTGTGATAAACGCCTTCTTGGCGGAAAACTTGAATGGCATTAAGGTGGTTCAGCTCTATAACCGTGTTCGCCGCAATAAAGAGCGATTTGCTCTTTTATCCACGGATTATCGCGATACCAATATGCGTTCGATCTATGCCTACGCCCTGATGCAACCGATTATGAATCTGTTCAATGCGGTTACGATCACTTCGGCGTTATACTTCGGCGGGGTGATGAGTGCTGAAAACTCTATCGCGATTGGTTCTTTGATCGCGTTTTTGATGAACATTCAGGACTTCATCCCACCTCTGCGTGAAATTTTGGAGAAATACCAACAATTTCAAAATTCCCTGACAAGTGCTGAACGCATTTTCACTCTGATGGATGAGCCGAAGGAACACGAGCTTGAGAGCCTACGAAAGCCAGATGCTTTCCGTGGAGACTTGGAAATTCGCAATTTGAATTTCCGCTATGAGGACAACCTGCCCCTGGTTCTGAAAAACGTTAACTTACACTTCAAGCCGGGTGAATCCATCGCTTTGGTCGGACGCACAGGCAGTGGTAAGTCGACATTCATTTCATTGCTTCAGCGTTTTTATGATGCCCCCGAAGATTCTATTTTCGTGGATGGCCTTCCGATCGAAAGAATCGCCCGCGAGGAAATCCGCCACCACGTCGGCGTGGTTCAACAAGATAATTTTATCTTCCGCGGGACCATTCGTAATAATATTGGTTTGGGCGATCCACGAATTTCAGATGAGCAAATCACCAGAGCCTGCGAAAAAACCGGATACATGGGGTTATTAAAGCGAACAGGTCGCGATATGAATAGCCCCGTGGATGAGCGTGGTGCAAACCTTTCCGTGGGCGAACGTCAGCTGATCGCTTTTGCACGTATTCTTGCCTTTAACCCTGACATTTTAATCCTGGATGAAGCCACGGCAAATATTGACTCTGAAAGTGAGCACATCATTCAGGATGCGACTCGGGAAATTACTAAAGGCCGTACAAGTATTATCATCGCACACCGCCTTTCAACGATTGAACAGTGCGATCGCATTGTAGTCTTGAGCCAAGGTGAAGTGATGGAAGTAGGCTCTCATGCCGAGCTCATGGAAGCTAAAGGTATGTACTATCAGTTTGCCTCTGCCGGCGCGAAATCGCCTCTGATCGCGGATTCTTCTGAATCTGATACCACAAAAATGGAAGTGGCAGAAAAGTCATAGACCTTCTGCCACTGTTATTTAAATCTTAAAAATCAGCAGGCCGACCTCGTCGGAGTGCCGACCTTACTTGCTGTTAAGCGGCCTTAGCCGTCGTGAAGTTTTTAATACTCTCACGTACCGATTGACTTACCGTCGTGAATTTTACGCCGTATCTTACTGCGTCTGTTCCTCTTGGAGCTAAATCTTTGATGAACTGTTTGCTTACGATTTGGCAGACAGCATTGAACGGTGGAACACCGTCGCCTGGTTGGAAATGCAGGAACAAGGACTGGCCTGGCTGCAAATTTGGGTTATCAATCATCACGCCCGCACCACCTGCACTGATTTCCAGTGCTTGTCCACGGAATACTGTTTTGTTGTTATGAACGATCAAACTTGCACCGTAAGCAGCGCGAGCATGGCGACGACGGAAAAAGATTTCTGCTAAACCTGTGTCAGAAGATTGTTTCATCGCGCGGATTTTATCTGGAGAAAATTCTTCCACTTCAGCTACGCGAGACCAATTAGCCATGCGCGAGTGCCAGATATAGTCGTATTCAAATAGAGTCTTTTCTTGAAGCATTTGGACAACTTCAACTGGAGAAAAAGGACCGTAATTATTGCCTTCTTTCAGGATAAACCATTCTTTATCCTTCATAGTCTCAGCGCCAGCCTCCTGTTTAGAAGGAACTGCGTCTGGTCGAGCTGCCGGTTTTGTTGAAACTTTCGCTGAAAATTCAGGATGCTCCATTAACATAACCCAGTCACCGATCGTTTCATCATAGACATAATCCGTCCATTGGTGCTCATGGGATTCGATTTTCTGTAGGACAACTTCCAAAGAGTAAGGTCCAATATGAGTGCCGTTGTTCGATAGATAATACTGTTTTCCCATTTGTTCAGTGCTCCTTGGATTAAAGTATCGGCGCAAAAAACTTATGACTTAACTGTCGGATATTAGACAATTTAAACAAATTTGTTCCGGGATTTTTCGTCGAACTTTTGCACAATGTCCAATGGGATCTAATAGACAATAAATAGGATTTCGTGTTTCTCCAAATGAAACAGCGATCATCCAACCAGCCCAAGGGCCGGTTCCATCTAACCTAGACGCTCAGAATACATATTCTGACTCATTAAATTTTTTGGTTCCTTTCCTTAGGATTAATCTTAGATGCAAATTCTTTGGGGGAATTGAAACATGGGAAAAGCGCTCCTTTTCACACTGTCATTATCATTCTTTAGTTTTCTGCCTTTTGAGACATTCGCCGGTACTTGTCCCGCACTGCTGAAGGGAAGCGACTCTCACACGACCTGGCGCTTGTCCCCCTATCAGCCCGCCCGAGGCGTCGCGATCGTCGTTCATGGTCTCAACGTGAATCCGCTACGTATGTCGACTATCGAAGATGTCTTACGCAACGATGGCGTGGATGTATTACGTCTGCAGCTGGCTGGTCACAATAACAATATTAATATCTTTAAGATTGTGACAGCAGACATGTGGGAGCGGGATACGCTACGTGCGTACTGCCTTGCTAATGAAAGAGCGGACCGTTATGGCATGCCACTTTATTATGTAGGTTACTCTTTAGGTGGAGTGATGGGGGTCGCTGTTGCGAGCAAATATAATCAGGTTCGATATGATAAGATGGTGCTGTTTGCACCCGCTCTTTCCATTCGCAGAACTCCGTTTATTTTAAGAATTTTAAATACGTTAAATCCGCTTACGATCATTCCTAATCTGACTAAAAGAGAAAACTATTCGGCGAATTCAATCGGAACCCCGGTTTCAGCTTATCTAGCGACATTTAAGATTGCTGACTTTGTCGCCAAGCACACAAACCCTCGAGCTATCAATGTACCCACTCTATTATTTTACGATCCCCGAGATGAGTTGATAAGTCCTTCGGGATTGCGCACTTACATGGCCGTCCACAAATTGGACCGATGGACTCCATTTATCGTGCGTAAAAGACCATTCAGCTGGCGTTCTTTATTTCACCATATGATGATTGATCCTGCGTCCGTTGGCCGAACACGATGGCAGCAGATGACCGCTGCGATGATAAATCACCTGAATCACGATTCTATTCCAGACCGCAAGCTTTCTTCCATTCCGGAGTTGGAAGAATCATCTTACGTGCTTTCAGATCAAACAGACCAAATGTAAAAACCGCTTCACTGGCAACAGATCCATCATCTTTGATCATCTGTTGCTTCATGTGACCAATCTTGCCTTCATAATCAAGAATGCTAGAAGTGATGGTGATTGTTTCGCGAAGTTTGATCTCTTTCATAAACTTGATGTTTACTTCTAGAATCACCGGGCCTTGTTGCAGGCGATGAACATCATGAAAGCCAAACCCACGCGGCGTGATAGCTTCCCAACGGGCTTCCTCATAGAGGGATAAGTACATCGCATTGTTCACGTGCCCATAAGAATCAATATGCGGTTCACGAATCAAAACTTTATAAGAACCAAATTCACCCATGATGTCCTCTTTCTATTTCAAGGCTTCTCGAATATGAGCAGAGGCAAGATCTAGAGCCCAAACCACCACCGCAATCACGGCAATGATACATCCCACTTCGCGCCACATCGCTTGTCCTTGATACTGAATTAGCATAGTGCCAATCCCACCGCCTCCGACAAGACCAATCACTGTTGCCATGCGCACATTGATATCCCATCGATAGACTGTAAATGAAATATACGGCAGAACCACTTGAGGGACAATCGCATACCAGACCGTTTGCAGTTTGTTGGCCCCCGTTGATTCAATTGCTTCGATGGGGCCGTCTTCCACCGCTTCTACCATTTCAGAATATTGTTTTGCTAAGGAGGCCACAGAATGAATCATTAAGGCGAGCATTCCTGCGAAAGGACCTATTCCGACCCACACAGAAAAAATGATCGCCCAAATCAAAGCCTCGATGGATCTTGTAACGTTTAAAAAAGTTCTTAAGGCCAGATAAAAGGCATAAGCGACCGGTCCGCGCATGATATTTTTCGCACAGAAAAAACTTAAGACAAACGCAAATGGAATCGCAATGCTTGTTGCTAAGAATGCCATAAAGATGGTTTCGATAATATTCAAAACAGCTCTGGGCAAAACTTCCCAATTGGGATTGAAAAGTCCTTTGAATAATCTAACGGCTCCAGCAAATCCATTTTGGTCCAAAAGCTCTATTAAAGAAAACTCGGTCTTTACCAGTGCGACCGCAAAAGAAACCAGCAGTAAAACGACCAGCTGCCAGCCCCAAAAGCTGCAGTACCATGATGATTGCTCTTTAGGCGGAGTGTGATCAAATAACAATCCACCCAGAGTTCGAACCCGAGATCGATTAAGACCCCAGGCCAGCGCCACACCGATAAGCAAAAAGATGCTTACATAAAGCAGGTCATTGCTTAAGTTCAAAAGTTGATCTTCGTTTGATATGAAAAGTGCGACCGTTGCTGAACAAAGCAAAAAAGCGGCGCTGAAGGCATCAAAAAATATCCGGCGCAACATCTTGAGTCCCTTCTCCATAAATTTTCTGAAACCATTCCTGGGTGATCTCTTCAGGTTTACCTTGAAAAACTATCTCACCATCTTTTAAGGCAATCACACGCGTTGCATATTTTCTGACTAAGGAAAGAAAATGCAGATTGGCCACGACGGTAAGCCCCATCTCTTGATTAATCTTTTTAAGATAATCCATGACCACATGACATGTCGCCGGGTCTAAGGAAGCCACAGGCTCATCTGCCAGCAACAAGGAAGGACTCTGCATCAGAGCACGAGCAATCGCCACCCGCTGCTTTTGTCCTCCCGATAACTGATCTGCACGCAGATGGGCTTTTTCAGATATACCGACTAGCTTTAAGTTCTTAAGTGCCTCGGCTCTTTCTTGTGACGAAAACATTCCGAATAAGCTCGGCAACGTTTTTTTTGTTCCCAAAATTCCCATCAAAACATTTTTCAAGACGCTTTGACGAGGAATCAAATTGAAATGTTGAAAGATCATCCCCATCTTACGCCGTAATAAGCGGATCTGCTCCACCTTATGAAGCTTACCGATGTCGGTGCCATCGAAAACGATTTCTCCGCTAGTGGGGGCCTGCAACCGATTCAGACAACGCATCAGCGTAGATTTGCCGGATCCACTTAAGCCAATAACCACTAAGAATTCGCCCTTGTGAACATCAAAGCTTACGCCACGAAGCGCCTGCATCCCGTTGGGATAAGTTTTGTTTAAATTTTTAACCGAAAGAAATGGGACACTCATTGTTTTTCCGCTGGAAGCATTTGTTTAAGCATTTCCCGGACACTGTCATAGTCTGCATCGGTGGATTTCTTTAAATTAGTTGCACCCAACATCAAATCCAAAGATTTTCGTCCCTCAGGAGTTGCTACCCACTGCAATAACACATCGATGATTTTTTCTTTCATCGCCTCAGGCATGTCCTTACGAAACACGATAGGATCATTGGGAATTGGTTCGGACAGTTCTACAATTTTTACTTTTTGTTCAACGTCAGGATACTGCATCTTTACCAAACGACGTGCGTCTTCGATTTGTCCCTCTTGTGGAGGACTGTAGTAAGTGGCCCCCCCGTCGACTTGCCCCTGATAAATCATCGACACAACGGCATCGTGATTCATAGCAAACACAGTTTCTTTGGGCTCAATCTTTTTATCTTTCAAAGTTTTCAGCGGCAGAAGGTATCCAGACATCGATGCAGGGTCTACGAAGGCCATCTTTTTACTCTGGAAGTCTTTAAGAGATTTAATGCCACTTGAGCTGCGAGCTAGGAATTGAGACTGGTAAGTTCCTAATCCATAGCGAATAACTGTTAATCTGGCTTCGACACCGTAAGATTTGTGCGCCATATAGTAACCGTAGGTATTTATTGCGGCCACATCAGCTCTGCTCGTTCCGAATGATTCCACAACAGCGACGAAGGATTGAGGAATAGTGATTTCGAATTTATAGGGCGTTGATTTTTCTAAGTACTCTTTTAAAAGTTTGGAATTATCTGCAAGCACTCTGGCATCCACAGAAGGCACCAGATGAAATTTAATTGGATTTTCTGCAGTTCCCAAAGCAGCTTTTTTGAGATTACAGCCAGCAATACTAAAGACGCACAAAAATAAAAGAAGCTTCATTCAACCCCCACGAACATTCTATAAAAGGACTTGTTCACTGTTAACAAAGTCTTTGCCTTAACTGGACCCTAACAGCTACGATGGCCCCATGATCGATCAAATCCTTGTCAACATTCAGAGACTAGTTTCCGAGGGTAAAAAATGCCTCGTTGTTTTCGACTTGGACTCGACTTTATTTGATGTCAGCCCTCGTATTGAAAAGATCTTGATGGATTTCGCCGCAGAGCCTGAAAATCAAAAGCGTTTTCCTGAGCAAGTGGCTTGTTTTAACAAAATTAAAACAGCACACACGGATTGGGGATTCACCAATGCATTGCAAAGAGCTGGGTTGGATGGACATCATCCTGAATTTCAAGAAGCCGTAGCCACGTATTGGAAAAAGAATTTCTTTTCAAATGAGTATTTGAAATTCGACAGGCCCAACGAAGGCGCTTTGGATTACGTACATCTGGTACTAAAAGCAGGTGCGGATGTTGCGTATCTTACGGGCCGCGATGTGCATCGCATGGAGCCGGGAACCACGGCACAATTGAAACAATGGAATTTGCCTTTGAATGAACGCTCGGTGCTTTATGTGAAGCCCGATAAGTCCATGGACGATGCTGAATATAAAACCGACTGGTTTCTGGCAGATTCTCGCAAACACTATGCAAAAGTTTTCTTTTTCGACAACGAGCCGGTGATTCTAAACCTGATGGGAGCAAAATGCCCACATGTCGAAAGTATTTTTTTTGACAGCACCCACTCTGGCAAGGCAGAACCACCTCCTGACCTTCCAAGAATTATGAATTTTGTTTTGAATCAAAGGAACTCTTAGATGTTGTACCTTGTAGCGACACCGATCGGTGATACCAGTGAGATATCTCTACGCGCTTTGCAAATCCTAAAGGACTGCGAAGTTGTTATCTGTGAAAGTACGAAGGAAGCTTCTAAACTTTTGCGGGCTCACGGTATCACTGGAAAATCCTATGAGGTTTTGGATGAACACTCCACTCCTGATGACAAGGCTGCGCTGGTTCCAATCTGCCAACAAAAAATGGTGGCCCTGGTCACGGACTGCGGAACTCCTGGATTTTGTGATCCGGGTGCTGACTTGGTTCGCCTGTGCCGTCAAAAAAATATCGAAGTTAAATCAGTATTGGGTGCTTCCGCGTTGATGGGTCTGCTGTCCCTAAGCGGTCAACGTTTGGACGAGTTTGTATTCCGCGGATTTGTTCCTGCAGAAACGGAAGCTCGTGGTAAAGCTTTGCGAGAATTGACCAAAGAAAAACGCGCTATCATTTTAATGGATACTCCCTATCGCTTGAAAAAAATGATCGCCGACATGCAAACGCATTTCCCATCACGCCGTATGCTTTTATCTTTAAATTTGTCTCAAGAAAACGAACTCAATCTTGAAGGCACCATCGATCAAATTGCAAAAAACGTTCCATTCGAAAAAGCAGAGTTCATGCTTCTTGTTTATCCTGTATGAGCCATCTTCCAGTTGATGATTTTATACCTTCTATCAAAGATCAGATGCTGCGAGGTCAGAATCTGGTTTTGACGGCGGCACCGGGCGCAGGTAAAACCACGCGCCTGCCACCCGCCCTGCTTGATATCGTAAAAGGTAAGATCATCGTTCTGGAGCCTCGTCGTATGGCTGCGATTGCAGCAGCCCATCGTATCGCTGAAGAAAACGGTTGGAACATCGGTGAAGAAGTCGGCTATCAAGTTCGCTTTGCCAATAAAACCTCCGATAAAACACGTTTGATTTTTATGACCGAAGCGCTTTTAGCGCGGCAAATGTTGGACGATCCCGAATTATCTGATGTCGATTTAATTATTCTGGATGAATTCCATGAACGTTCTTTGCACGTGGATCTTTCCCTGGGGCTGATTCGCGAGCTGCAAGAGCTAGGTCGCGATATCAAACTTTTGGTGATGTCCGCAACTCTGGAGGCAGAAAAAATATCTGCCTATCTGGGGCACTCCCCCATCGTCAGCGTTCCAGGAAAACTCTTTGATTTGGAAATTATCTATCAAAAGAATTCCCAGGTTTTACAAACCTTTCCTTCGTTCTTTGACAGCTTGGCGCAACTTGTTCGCGAGGCCGCCGGCAAAACTGATAAAGATGTTTTAGTATTCCTTCCAGGCGTGGGTGAAATCGAACGTGCTAAGAACGTCTTAGAAGACTGGGCTGCGGGAAGAAATATTGATCTGATTCCACTGCATGGTTCACTTAATTTGGAAGACCAACGCAAAGCTTTGCAAAGAGGGCCTCGTCAAAGAATTATTCTTTCCACAAATATCGCGGAGTCCTCAGTGACCTTGGACGGCGTAAATACTGTGATCGACACGGGTCTTGCTAAAAATATGAAGCAAGATTATCGCACGGGATTTTCTCGTCTTGAATTAGGTCGAATCAGTTTATCGAGCGCAATTCAACGCGCAGGTCGCGCCGCCCGTCAATTCCCTGGTTTTGCGTATAAGATGTGGACCAAGATTGATGAGCATTCGTTTTTAAAAAGCGAAGTGGCCGAGATCCAACGCGTGGATTTAACAGAAAGCCTGTTGTTTCTGGCGGCTCAAGGAGTAAGTGATTTTCAAAAGTTCTCGTGGTTCGAAAAACCGGCCCCTGTTGCCATCGAAAAAGCCACGCAATATTTAAAACTATCAGGAGCTTTGGATAGCAACGGTAAAATCACTGACCTTGGCAGAAAAATTCTGCACTTTCCTTTGCCCGTACGCTTAGCCAAACTTATGTTGGTTGCGGCAGAAAGAAACTCTCTTGAATTAGGATCGGAGCTTGCTGCCATTCTTCAGGAGCGTGATTTCATTCGTCGTGAATCTGTCAGTTCTTTTCTGGGCGACAAAACAGAATGCGATCTGACCGTTCGCCTGGAACTGCTTCAACAGTTCAAAAAATCCGGTAAAGCTCCCCGCGAAGCGGGATTTATCGCCTTACAAACGGTTTCACAATCAGCGTCGCAAATTTTATCTTTGGCAAAAAAACTGGGGCCTGCGAAAAACACCAAACCCGAATCGCAAGAAACAGAAATGCGCACGCTTTTACTGCGCGCCTTTCCAGATCGCTTGTGCCGTCGCCGTGGTCAATCAGATCGTGCCCTGATGGTCGGAGGCCGTGGAGTAAAGCTGCAACAGGATTCTTTGGTGAAAACGTCTGACTTTTTTGTCGCCCTTAATGGCGTTGAAGGCAGCAGCGATGCAGAAACCATCGTAAGCCTTGCCTGTGGATTTTCGAAGGAATTCATTCTTTCTCACTTTAAAGAAGAGATTCAAAAAAACCGCGATCTCACTTTCATTGAAGAAAAAGGTCAGTTTTTTGTTCGTGAATACAAATCTCTTTTTGGATTGCCACTGGAGGAACCCTCTTTATTGCCTGCATCCCCTGATGAAGTTGAAGCAAAACTTCCTCAAGTCCTTGTAGAAAAATGGGAGCTGGTTCTTAAGAACAATGAAAAACTCGCTGAGTGGTGGGAGCGTGTAGAGTTCTGGCGTCGTCACACTGAAAACGGTACGATCACGTCTGAGATTGAACTGACAGAATCACAGATGAGCGAGTGGAAGCTGGAAGCTTTCGCTCAAGCCAGCATGGGGGAAAAGAAACTGCAGGCCGTCTTTGACAAAGATCTCGTTTTCTTTTTTGAAAATGTATTTCCCCCTGAATTTATTCGTGCGCTGAATAAGGAACTTCCTGCCCGCATCACGGTTCCCAGCGGCAGCCACATTAAAGTTATCTATCCCTCTGATAAAGCCCCGTACCTTGAAGTGCGCATCCAAGAGGTCTTTGGAATGATGGAAACACCAAAGGTTTTATTTGGAAAAACACCTCTGACATTTCACCTGTTGGGCCCCAATTTCCGTCCTGTGCAAGTGACTGCCAATCTGGAAAGTTTTTGGAAAAACGGCTACCAAGAAGTGCGCAAAGAACTGCGAATCAAGTACCCAAAACACCAGTGGCCGGAAGACCCTGCTGATGGTACTCCCGAGGCAAAAGGCCGCCGTCGCCAGTAAAAAATTTGGCCCGGCTGTTGCTCTCTATAAAACCAGAAACTAAGCGAATCCTAAGAGCGAAATCCTTCGATTTGAAGGGCTTCGGCTGTCTAACGCCTATACAGGGGATGCGCAAAAGGGAGACCCCTTGTTGGTATTGAGAAAGAACATCAGGTTTACGTCTTGGCTCATGGTGGGAGTTCTTTCCATTTCCAGCTCCCTGGCCCACGCCACAAGCACCTGCGAAAATGTTTTTAACAACCTCCCTGAATTTGAGCAAAGATATGCGGAAGCCGCACCCGGCGTGAATATTACCTATCGTCACGTCCACACTGACAAACGCGAATTTACAGTCGAAGAAGTCCTTGGAAAAACTGACGATCTTTTATTGGGTATCGCGCCCTTTGGTCACGCCTATTTGGTGAATGGGAAGGTTCGTGTGGACGGCACACTCTTGGGTCAGAAAACCACCGTTCATGATCATATGGCCGAGCTTGAAACCGGCATCGTGATCAAAGTTAAAAAGACGTCTCTTAACAACGATGTCTTAAAAAAGATGGATGATACCTACGGCATTAGTTGCGCTAAGACCGCCTGTGAAGCCATGGCGAAAGCTGGGGATCTTTATATCGGCGACAACAAGTCGAAGTACTACTCCCCTTATGAGATGGCTCAAGCGATCTTTAAAAATGGACTGCGTGATGGAGCTGGCAACGTTGTGCCTTTTGAAATTTATTATATCGGAAAGTTTGAATTCGAAAACACCATGAGACGAGTGCGCCAATCCAGCAAAACTCTGCGCGACGAAGCGGTGGTAAAATACGGCGTTGTCGCCACAGGCTTGGTATTGACCGGAACGGTTTTGGCGGTGGTTCTAATGTCGAAGAACGACGACTCAAAAAAACAAAAAGCCCAACACTAAGTTCGAAGAACAATTCGGACATAAAAAAAGGGAGCTCGAAAGCTCCCTTTTCAATTTTACTTTTCTGATCCGTAGGATTAGCCACGAAGAGAGTAGTAAGAGATCACTAGACCTGGATCGAATGAGAATGGAACTGCTTCCATGTTTGGTTCATCGATCAAGCGGCCAGTCTCAACGCCACCTTTTTCTTCTTTAGTCATGAAAGAAGGAAGTGGAAGACGAGGAGCTTGTTTAGCAGCCATGTATACTTGGTTAGTGTATGCTTCTGGTTTCAAAGAAACTACGTCACCAACTTTGATGATTTGAGAAGCGATGTTTACTTTCTTACCGTTCAACAAAACTTTACCGTGAGATACCAATTGTTTTGCTGCAGGGATAGATTGTGCAAAACCAAGACGGAATACAACGTTATCCAAACGTTTTTCCAAAAGGTTTACCAAAGACTCAACCCAGTTCGTGTTAGAAGATTTTTGAGCTTTACCGATGATACGGCGGAATTGCTCTTCACGTAGTCCGTAGTGGATGCGAACTTTTTGTTTTTCTTCAAGTTGCAAACCGAACTCAGAGTACTTACGACGGCGTTGACCGTGTTGACCTGGAGGATATGGTCTTCTTTCCAAAGCACCAGCTTTACCCAAGCCTGGTAGTTCAGTCATAAGACGACGTTGTTTTTTGAAGCGAGCTTCTTTACCTGTTCTTTTCATACTTATAAATCCTTATGTTATACTTTTTTGCCGCGGTATAACCTAACAACACCGGTATTACGTCAGTCCTTGTCGTATTTCCATATGTCGTGATTTTCACTCAACATTCCACAAACCCTTTGCTAATGCAACCTCCATGAAGCGTCTTACAAAACTTACCGTCATATCGATTTTATCGGTTCCTGCGCTAACGCAAGCCAGGACCAAGACGCTTCTCTACTGCAAAAATATCGAGCAGCCTGACTTAAAAAGCATCACCATCCAAGAAAACTCGGCCCTCAAGCAGCAGGGTTTGCTGGAGCTGATCGAGCAAAATAAGGACGGCTCCCGAAAACAGCTACACGCCATGGATGCCGATCTCCAAGAAGGTTGGGTTCCCATGTCCTCTTTGGCGGGCATCCCCCGAATTCTGATTCGCAAAGAAGGAAAGTGGTCGGTTGCCGAAAATAAGGGTGATTATCGCGTTTTTAGTGAAGCCACCTGTGTAAAATAAGCCCTATATGACGCCATGAATCACAGCCTATTGCAATAGGCTGTCGGCCATTTGCATTTCGGTTTCATGATCGAAAACTAATATTAAAGATGTCGCTTGACGCTCTGTGGCTCTGAGACAATGGAGGAGTACCTAAACCACTTGGGCCAAATCGGCTTGAGTGACTGAAACTAGCACGAAAGGAGTTCGGCTATGAAACAGGTAGAATTAGAAACGGCTCCTACGGCCAATACACAACTGGAAAGTACAAGTACTGCTACTCCGGTCCGTAAGAAAAACCGTCGCCGCCGCCTTGCCGCTTGGTAAGTAGGCTCAAAGGCCCTCCCTAAAGCGGAGGGCTTTTTTTTTGCTCTTTAAAGAAAACATCCTTTAAAACCCACAAGGGTCCTATCAGCAGGAATTGAAGATCTTTTAGAAATGAAGGCCGCTTGCCCTCAAGCTGGTGACCATAAAACTGTCCAATCCAAGCCACTACGAAAAGGCCGATCAGCCAAGGCCACTGCGGGTGAAGAGCCATACCCAGCAAGTACAACAAGACATAGCAGATTACCAACTGCCCGATCATAATCACGAACGGTTTAGGCCCCAGAGTTGAGTACCATCCTAATGCCAAGGCGATAAACGCCTCTCCCAAACGGACTGGTCCCATCTGAACTGGGATCTGCAGCAGCAAACCCACGACTGTAAAGAAGATCAGGGGAACGCAGATTTTATGAATGATTTTGTTTTTTCGGTTTTGATGACTCTCGCTGTATTCTGAAAACCAGGATTCCAATGATCTCATTCGAACTCCTTGTTGGCGCTTAGGACTTTAACTGACCTGCAAGAGGTGCAACCATCGTGGCACCAGCTGGAACATCTTTGACCACCACGGAATTTGCACCAATCATGGCACCGTCACCAATGTTGATAGGTCCCAGGATTTTTGCTCCCGTTCCAATCATCACTTTGTTACCCACTGTAGGATGGCGTTTCACGGGATCGAATTTAATGCCACCTAACGTGACACCATGAAAGATAATGCAGTCATCGCCGACGATCGCCGTTTCACCGATTACAACGCCAAAACCATGATCGATAACCAAACGATGTCCCAACGTCGCGCCCGGGTGAATTTCGATACCGGTCATCCATCGTGAAAGCTCGGCCACCAAGCGCGCCAGAAAATAGAAATGAGCCTTGTATAAAACATGCGCCAAACGATGCATCACCAACGCCTTAGGTCCCGGATACAACAAAGCGATTTCCCATAACGATTTCGCCGCTGGATCGTAAGCTTTGTAGGTGTCTAATAAAGATTTAAAGCGCTTCCATAAATCAAACATCAATATTTCTCATTCAAATCATCAAGCAGGAAATAGCGATCAAAAAGCTCGTTATAACGAGACCACTTTTCGCCAGAGGCGCGCTCTCCATCGATAATGGTTTTCAAAGTCGCGACTTTACTGTCAAGATCATCAACCATCGCGATCAACATTGCTTCCAAAAACTTTGGACGCTTGGGAGAACCGTACTCCAACTTACCATGATGACTCAAGATTATATGCTTACAAATATCCCGCAACTCTTCACTAAATCCCAGGATGCGAGCAGATTTTTTATCTATTAATTCACAGGCAATCTGCATATGTCCCAAGAGACGACCGCGATCCGTATAGGAGACTCCGTTATCATAAGAAAGCTCCCAAATTTTTCCGATATCATGAAATATGGCACCGAAAAGCAACAAATCACGATTCAAGAACGGGTAATGCGTTCCCATGAAATCCATGATTTTGCATATTGAAAGAATGTGTTCCAGCAATCCTCCCACCCACGCGTGGTGAATGGATTTTGCGGCCGGAGCACGCAAAACGCGGGGGCGGATTTCTGGATCTTCCAAAGTGTCTAAAACCAATTGCTTTAAGTGATCATTGCGCATGCTGCGCACCAAGTGAATGAGTTGTGCAAACATGTCCTCAGTGTCTTGGGATGCCTTAGGAATAAAGTCTTCGAAGTTCACAGTGGAACTGTCGACCTTTTCAAGACGATGAATCACCAATTGCTTGCGATTTTGAAACAACTGAATCTGACCTTTGATTTTAAGAATGTCGCCAGTTTCGAACTGACGAGATAACTCTTCCACGCGGTCCCACAGACGAGCGTCGATTGTTCCTGTGGCATCCCCTAATTGCAGGCCCATAAATGCACGGCCGTTCTTACCGATGCCCACCGTTTTTTCTTTTACTAAGAAAAGAGAATCGACAGGGTCCTTGTCTTGCAGACTCTGAATCGTTTTTTTATCCATCAGGGCGCCTCACAGAAAAGGTTTTTGTGCTCTGGATCTACGAAGGAAACTTGTGCCACGTAAATCGTGTCGCCTTTTTCGGCTGAAAACAAGAACGTTCCACCCAACACGCTTAAGTGCCTTTCGCGAGTTGTATTGACCTTAAGGCCTTCCTTTTGCATCGCTAGGTTGAACTTCGTTGTGATATCTAAAACTTGATTGCATCCAGCTCCGTACACGGATTCGCCCAAGCGACGTTTGCGTGCCCGGCTGACGAAAAGAACCTTTGACTGCTTGGCCTCGGTAAAAGCTGGAAATTCAAAGCCGACGTAAAATGAACCCTGACGTTCACTCAAATATTCAGAGAGGTTGATTTCGCCACCACCACGAGGCAGTTCGAATTTCAAAGCTTCTTGTTTTAAGATGCCGGGATTTTTATCAACCAAGAAAACGGTTACATCGGAAAATACGATTTCCTTTGCCCCACCTTTTTTCTCGCCGCCTTCGCCGCCACCGCCGTGACCGCCCTCACCGCTGCCTTCTTTTTTCTCTCCGTGCTCATCACTGTGTGCCGCGATCTCTTTGAAAGAAAGCAACTCCCACGCCTTTGTGGGAATTTTCAAATCAGGAGGAACATCTTCGAATTTAATCGTTTTATATTCTTCGCGATGATAGCCCGGATCTTTTGAACAACCGCTCAAAACTAATAAGCCACTCAGGATGAAAAGCACAAAAGGCTGATTCATTAATCAGCCTCCAGTTGGTCCCTCATCTCTAACAGAGGTATGAAAGTGGGTTCTGATTGCAGGCCCGCCCGGACATAATTATAAGCGGCATTGCGATCTTTACGTTTTATTACCACCCACGCCAAACCATAAAGTGCCGGGGCGCTTGTGTTATTTCTTTCGTACAATTTTGTGAAGGCCGTTTGCGCACAATTCACGTCGTGAGTCGTGACACAAATATCACCCATCATACGATCCCGAACTGGCAAGGTCATAAGTTCAGGCATTTTCAATACGGCTAAAGCTTCTGGCGCACGGCCCGTCTTTTTCAAATAAGCAGCCTGTGCAACCAGAACATAAGGATCTCTTGGGCCTTCCGTCACTGCTTCACGCAATAATTTGTCTGCATCTGTGTCGCGATTGACTTCCATCAAACACGATGCACGAACGGCTTTTAGTTCTGCCGATGGAACGCTTTTGCTGTAAACTTCAGCGCAGTATTTTTCCAAGTAATCCCACTGAGTAAAGCGCCAATCAACGCTCAACGAATGAGTGTACAATGTTGATGTCGCGGGTGGCTCACTTAAAAACTTCACGATTGCTTGGTTCATCGCATCGACATCACCTAGCAAATTATAGGCATAGATCATGAAGAGGCTCAGTTCCTGACGCAACAAATGAGTTTTAGTCAAAGCGGTTTGCAGATCAGAAACCAACGGTTTTAAAAATCCAAGATCAGAAGAATGCTTGGCCACTTCCATAGCCGCCATCGAGCGACCATACAACGCCATCACATTGTAAGGTTCTTTTGACAACACATGCTCGAACTTGTGCATGGCCTCTTTATAGTTCCCTTTTTTCATTTCAACGATAGCCAAGTTTAAACGAGCTGCTATGTTAAAGGGCTCGTGACCGATCGCTTTTTGCAAAGTATTTTCGGCCTCTTTAAGGTCGCCGTCCATCATATAGGAAACAGCGATACCTAAATAAGCATCGACTAATTCAGAACGCTGACGACTTTCTTGGACAATGGCTTTTTCTAAAATTCGACGTCCCTGCAAAGTTTGGCGATCTTCAGAAATCATTACTGGAGCCATTTGGATTTGAGTATCCAAATCAGGCTCCTTCATGGAAGCGGCGGCTTTGTAAGAAGCCAAAGATTTCTCGTAAAGGCCTACACTTTTATATCGAATCGCGCGAGAGATTAGCTCGTCATAATTTCCAGAGTGAGCAGCATCTCGGTTTCCAAGAGTTACGTAAATAGCAACCACCGCAATCGCAGCCAGGCCAATCACGCCCCAACGAAGGACATTAGACTGCTGACGAATTTTATCTTGCACACGGGCATCATTGGACGTTCCATAGCTAACCCCCGCAGCTGGAATCGAAGATCTGTTCACAGGTCTTTCTGAAGCCGCTGAAACATCCTTCATTTGAGGAGGCATTGTCGGTGTCGGGGTAATAGTTTGTTCGTAGGAATCACCCGTAGGTTCTGTTTTAGTGAAATTCGTATTATGGGGTATCGATTGAGTCATCGTGTTTTCGGGAGAGTTGTCTTGCTCTTCACGAATGGCACGAACGATGTCCATAAAACGTTGGTTTTCACGAATATAACTCCATCGGCCCGAAGGAAGACGGATTTCATCGATAATTGAAACTTGGCGAGATTTTAAAAGGATCGCAACTTCGTCTACAGAAAAGGGCCCTAAAATCCTGGTTGAGGATTTAATCAGCCATACTTTATCTGTATTTGAAACCTCAACCGACATACTTTATAGCCCCTTCGTGAGGAGCAGTTTTAAGTCGTCGTTGGTCAAATATAGACCGCCACCCACGAAGCCAGAGCTTGCATCGTTTTTATTGAACGCATCATTCCATCCGGCATTCACATAAAGTCCGCGATAGAAGAAATAGCTCAAAGAACCGCGCAAATTTGTACGAGTAAAGTCGAAGGCTTCTACAGTCGCACGCATTTTACGACGGAAGAAGTAATAATCCACGCCGAAGCCGCCACCGTTTTCAATCACACCCCCTTTAAGAGTGAGATCCCAAAAGTTTTTGGCGAACAACAATGTGAATTTCAATTTGTTTTCGTAAGTTTTCTTTTCGTAGTATTCGCCGGAATTTTGCGGAGGAGTTCCAGAGTATTGGAAGCGGGTCGTTTCCACGACACCCACCGGATCATCCACAACGGCTAGGTAATAATAACGATCCAAACCAGGTTGAATCTTTACACCCACAGTGGTTTTCCAATTTCCAACTTCACCCAAGTATTCTGTTTTGAAATCGAAGGCCGTTTCGATACGGTTTGCACCACCGATCATGTCATTGACACCGTCGATCGCGTTTTCAACTTTTTCAGCAGTCGCTTCATCGCTGATAAGTTTACCAATCGTACCTTCACCGCGATTAATCTTACCGGTGATTTCATCCAGGTTCTTCATGGTTTGAGACAAGCGAGCCCAAGTTTTTTTAATCCCTGTATCGCTGTTGTCTGTCATAACCTCACGCAGACTGCTCGTGATATCGTGAACTTCATCCACGATGTCGCCGATCTTTTCTTTGTTCTCTGTCGTCATTTGCGCCAGGTCTCTTGTCAAAGTTTCTACGTTTTTAACAATACGACCCAGAACATGGTTGCGAGTGCCGTCTTGTGACGTGGCCTCTTCCAAGTTTTTGGCAACGACTTTCAACGATGCTGTCACTTCACCCACTTGAGCCATTAGGTTTTCAAGGGAGCCGCCAGCTTTAACATTTAGGATCTGAGAATTATCTGGAAGTGGAGGATCTGTGGGAGAGCCTGGGTAAACTTCGATATGCGCATCTCCCAAGATACCTTGAGCTTTGATTTCGATGGCTGCGGAAGTTGTCATAGGAACATCAGATTTTACAGTGATATCAACGCGAGCCTGGCCATCTTGCAAACGGATGTCTTTGATCACACCCACTGGAATACCTGCCGAACGGATGGCTGAGTTTTTAACCAATCCACCTGCATTTGGAATGAGGAACCAAGCTTTTTTTGAACGACCAAGGTAGGAAGGATCTTCGCTCACCTGCATGGACATAACGGCAATCAATGATCCAACGACGATCACTAATAGACCTACTTTAAACTCGGCAGCGCGAAGCCAATTCATTGATGTTTCATCCCTTTGTTCACGAACTTCTTAACCAATTCAATATCGGTTTTGAAGAAGTCCTCTGGAGTCCCGAATAACAAAACCCTGCCACTATCTAACATCGCGATATGATCCGCAATTCTAAACGCGGCGGACAAATCATGCGATACCATAATTGAGGTCAATTGCCCATTCCGTTGCTTATGGGTCTCCAGTATCAAATTATCAACCATTTCAGTCAGAATGGGATCTAATCCCGTAGTAGGTTCGTCGTATATCAAAATTTCTGGATCTAGGGCGAGCGCTCGCGCTAGACCCGTCCTTTTCTGCATACCGCCCGAGATTTGGCTGGGAAGTTTTTTGTAGTGCTTAGGGTCTAATCCTACCTGATGAAGCTTGTCTTCGGCTATACGAAGGACCTGTGATTCCTTCAGATCGCGGCGATGTTCAAACAGTGGAAAACAAACGTTTTCCAATACCGACATGTCATCAAACAAAGCTGCCGATTGGAACAGAACTCCGAATTTTTGACGGAAACGAGTCAACTCGTCTTCGCTCATCTGATTTAAATCTTGTCCTAAAACCTCGATGGAACCAGATGTCGGTTTATACAAACCTAACAAGTGCTTCAACATCACACTTTTACCAGTCCCAGAAAAACCAATGATGGCGGTTAAGCTGCCTTTTGGAATTTCTAAATTGATTCCTTTAAGAATGAAATCGTTGCCGTCGAAGGTCTTTTTCAAATCTTTAATTTGTACCGCAGGCTGTTTAAACATTATGAAATCCCCATCACACTGTAGTAAATGCGGATCAAATTCGTCAGGAAATAATCCAGAACGATAATCATAACCATGCTCTGAACGACGCCCTGATTGGTCGCTTCACCTACGCCTTTAGCACCACCCGTTGTATTGAAACCACGATAGGTACAGATTAAAGCAAAGAAGATTCCAAACACGGCACCTTTGAAAAGACCTTCATTGATATGTTTGACTTCAATCATGTCACGAATTTTTTGCCAAAAGATCGCTTCATCCAGTTGGACAATTCGCACACATAAAAACCAGCTGCCCATCATGGCAACGAAGTCAAAAACCGCCGTCAATAATGGCATACATATGAACGCCGCAATCAATCGCGGGGAAATCAAATACTGCTTGGTATTCACTCCCATGACTTCAAGGGCATCGATTTGTTCATTCACACGCATTGTGCCCAAACGCGCAGCCATCGCACCACCCGCACGGGCAGCCACGATCAATCCCGTCAACACGGGTCCTAACTCACGCGTGATCCCCAGAGCAACAACCGGTCCCACCATATTCACAGCATTAAACATTTTAAAGCCCAGATAGATTTGCATCGACAAAGCCAACCCCGTAAAGCCACCTGTTAAGCAGATGATCCAGATGGATTGGTTTCCGATGAATTCCATGTGCTTAATAATTTCAGGGAATCTTGAAGGCTTGGCGAAAATCAGTCGGACGCTTTCATTAAAGAACAGCATAATTCTGCCGATTTCTTCGATCAGATTTTTAAAGAGATCGATAACCGAAGCACCGATCCATGAAACCACCATCGCTGATTTTTGCACAAGACTTTGAGAACTCATCGTTTCTCCCCGCCCACATAAACACGTGGCACGCGCTCCCCGACACTTGTAAGCATTTCGTAGGATATAGTATGAGCTTTTCGCGCCAGCTCATCAGCCGAAAGTAAATGATTGGATTTATCCCACCCGAACAAAATAACTTCTTGATCGATTTGAGCATTTAAAGATTTCAGATCCTGACCTTGAACGATGTCAGTGACATCGACCATCAAATAATCCATGCACACAGTCCCTGTAATCGGAGCTTTCTGTCCTTTAAACAGAACATGGGATTGATTAGATAGCAGACGATGATAACCGTCACCGTAACCGATCGAAACAACGGCTACGACCGAGTCGCGTTTCGCCGTCCATCTTGCCCCGTAAGAAACTGTTTCCCCGGCTTTCACATCGCGGAACGTGTTCACTACAGATTTTAGAGTCATCACCGGCTTCAAGTCGCCCACATCAGGACGTCCCAATGAACTATAACCATAAATCATGAGACCTGGTCTGATACCCCATTTTTGCATCATCAATGGATGACTGGCGTCGTTGACCCCGTCCTTTTGCATCTGCATCAGATTCAAAATGCCGGAGCTATTCAATGCATGACAAAACACATTCATCGATTTGAAGATTTCTGAGATTTTATTTAAACGTTGCAATTGATGTGCACTGGTCTGATCAACCTCGTCTGCATTTTCACCGATATATAAGTGAGTGCACACGGCCTTCACTTCAATTTTTGGGTGATTATTAAGACGATCAAAAACTTTTTGCGCTTCTTCAGTGCGGAAGCCCAAACGGTTCATCCCTGTATCAAACTTCACATGCACACTGACTTTTTTATCCGCCACTTGCTCAAGGGCCTCAATTTGCTCCCAAGAACTTACGACGGCTGTCATGTTATTTTCGATGATCGCTTTTGCACCCTTTTTATCAAATCCGCGGAAGACCAAAATATTTGCCTTCACGCCGTTGTGACGAAGAAGCAATCCTTCTTCAATCAAACAAACACCCAGGTTTTCAATTCCTAATTTTTCCAAATGCAAAGCAAGCTTCACGTCACCGTGACCATAGCCGTTTGCTTTTACCATCGGACAAAGGAATCTTTGCGGAAATGCTTTCTGCAAGACACGAATATTATGTGTCAGGTTGTCTAAGTTAATTTCTGCAAAGGTTTTACGAAACATTTCCATTGAAAATACTAATCCTATTCAGCCGGAATTTCGAATTCAGGCTTGTGGCTTTCAGGGGCTTTATACAAACAGATTTTGTTTCCGCCCTTGTCCGCGATATGGGTCAATGCCTTGACCGCCGTTTCATCCAACGTTTTGGCAGAATCACACAGCGTTGGGTACTCGCTCACCCCGAGGCTGATAGAAACCTTCATTCCCTTATCAAGGAACGAACTGCCCTCCACCACACGACGAACTCGCTCAGCTCTTAAAGCTGCGCCCTTTTTCGAACAGTGAGGCAGAACCATCGTCATTTCATTGGCCGCTGTTCTAAAATTCGTATCGTTCGTGCGACTGGATTTTGCTATGACCGTTGCGAGTGATTTAAGCAACTCATCTCTCACCGCTTCACCCAAAGATGATTCAATCTCATAAAAATCATCCATAGCTATCTTTACAACAGCCAAGGGTTGCTTCAAACGACGCGCACGCGCGACTTCTTCATCTAGAATTTTGATATAGTGATTGCGATTATAGAGCTCGGTCACAAAATCTTGGACCTCTAGTGCATCGACTTTCTTTTCCAAAACAAAATGTGAATAACAAAGATTAAACAGAGTGTATTCATCGTTTAATTGCTCAATAGCTTTTTTATCCATGCCTCCTGAATATACGAAAAGCCCTTCCAAATGGGCGTTCGCATAGACTGGAATAGCTTTTGGAGGATTCAGATGAAAAGCTTCAACCAGCATGGACGAGAATTTTTCTGGAATAAGTCCCATTGCTAACAACGACCCAAGATCTTTCATCTCGTCAGAGGTCAGTTGTGACCCCACACCTTGAATTTGCGCGGCATCGATACCATTTGCATGAGTGGCCACGAAACTGCGAACGCTGGGAAGAAATTTAAAAAACAAACAACGTGAACCGGAAATTCCATTTAGGAATCTTTGGATCATGTCTTCCTTGCTTTGGGCAGAACGGTAATCCGCAATGCGCATTGGGAAAGCGGGGCGTGCTGCCTCCTGCTCTTGATGTTCCATGCTTTTCACGGCTGCTGCATGAACATCTTCCAGCTGCTTTTTAGTCGCCTCGAGGTCCTCGAAGATTTGTTCATTTTGAAAAGTCAGATAAAGCTTTTCACAAGCACGATCCACAGCCCACAACACTCGGGATTCAAGGGCTGCGCTTTCATCAGAAATAACATCCATGAACCCGAAAGTTTCATACTGTTTCAATATTTCAAATTGGCTCAAACTTGAAATTGCGATGTAACGAATATCGTCGTTGATCTTTTGCACATGAACCACAAAATCACTCAACGCCCCTGCCAGGGTCGCTGTTGAAAATACCAACAGATGCGGAGGAGTGTCTTTCAAACGCTGTTCAAGTTGCTCGGGGTCTTGGATGAAGTACGCGTCGTAACCTGCTTGTGAAAGATAAACTTTCATAGCAGCACCTTGATCCACATCGGATGTGAATACATAAACCGTAAATTGAGAGCTATGTTCGCGAATATCCAATTACGTCCTCTTTCCAGGTCTGCGAATTTCAACCTGATAACCGTCCAACTTAGATTTTTCTTTACGAGCTGGAGCGACGGCTGTTGGAGCATTGATTAAGTTTACTGGAGTGAGTTCATCATCCAACGGAGTTGCCGCAGCGATAACTGTTCTTTCCTCAGAAATTGCGTTATCAACAAAATCCAAATCAGGTGGATTTGTGACGGAAATATTTTCGTCGACCTTCATTTCATCGACCGGAGATTCTTCTTTTTTACGATCTGATACAGCAACAACTGTTGGCTCATCATTCATATCCAATAACTTATCGATGTTCACATCCAGCGGAGAATGGTTGCCAACAGAAGATTGCATTTTGACCTCCAAGAATTCCACTTCAGCTTCTTCGCGATGAGGAGACTCGTCTTTCAGCTGCAGAATCTCGCCCTGAATTTCAATTTTCTCTGGAGCAGAAGCTGGAGCTGCCAGGGGCACAGGGATCGGTGTTTTTTCATCGGCAACCGTCGGTGCCTTTAACACGCTAACCGACGCTTGTTTTTTAAAGATGATCATCACCTTCGCACCAAAGCCACGTTCTGACGTCACTTTTACTTCCGCATTGTGTTCTTTCAAAACACCGAAAGCAGCGGACAGCCCCAAGCCCATGTGATTTTTAAAAGAGCGCGTCGTAAAGAACGGATCAAAGATCTTTGGCAGATTGCTCGAGTCAATCCCTTCCCCAGAATCTTCGAAAGAAAGATGGATGCCAGAAGTATCTTCGAAAAGATCAATCTTTAATTCTTTTTTCGGCATGCGTTCCATCGCTTCGACGGAATTGGTAATGATGTTTTCAAAAGCTTTCGTTAAAGCATCAGCATGCAAATCCAAAGCGGCTGTCTCTTGAAGATTGCGAACTAGTTTAACGCCTTTGTTTTGCAACTCGCCTTCCATGTTTTTTAGCGCTCGAGCCAAAGGCCCTTCGACCTTCATGGAATTTTTCTCTTTGATTTCTTCGCCTGCGTAACCCAAAAGCTTATTTAGAATTTCACGAGCCGCACGTGTTTCACGCAAAATTGAGTCGGTATTTTCAACAATCTCACCTTGCGGATGCTTGGCTAAAATCATTTGTGAATATCCCAAAATTGAACTTAAGGGTCCGCGCATTTCGTGCGCCAAAGCTGAAGCCACACGCATCGATGTTTGAACCTTTTCGTTTTGTGCTGTTTCGGGATCCGCCACCACGGTTTTTTCAACTGGCGGGGCCGCAGAAGCTTTCTTTTGGGCTTCGACTAAATCAATTTCAAGTTTTTCAATTTTGCTTTCAGCAGGAGTAACAACCCATAGAACGGCGGCAATACCGACCAGCACCAAGCCCATACCCATTAACAAGAACTGCCACCACAAACCAGTACGACCCTTCAAGGCTTCATTTACTGGTGCAGAGCTAAGAACCCAAAGATTGGTTTGTGGAATTTGCTCGTACATTCCATAAAGTTTTTGGTTGGCGTTCGCATTGACAACTCCCCCACCGTGAGTAGCTCCGCTTTTCGCGATCTCCTTAAACATTGGATCGTCGCGCATCACCGTTCCCAAGTACTCGGGAATCGTGTGGCCCACTGTCAGACCATTTGTCGTCACGATCGAGAAAGAACTCAGCCCCCCTCGCTCGGAATCAATTTGCGATTGGAAAATCTCTCCTGAGCTGAACAATGCATAACCGCGAGTACCTTCAAGTAAAACCACCGCGACGTATCTGCCACGATTGGTATCTTGAAAAGGCTTTACGAAAAATTTCAAATCATTGGTACGATTTTCGATATTCCCAATTGCCGCTTTTACGAAAGCGTTGTTCCAGTTCGAAGCTTTGGAATTATCTTTGGTGATCAAAACCTGTGGCTCAAGAGTTGAGCCATTCACCGTCAATGAAACCACCGCATAATACGGCGCGATCGTTGACCAGTTGATTTTATTTTTTTGGAAGTTATCGGCGTTGAAAGTCGCCACGACTCTTTGCAAAGATTTTAGTTCGCCACCCAAGGAACGAGAAATTGAACTTACTTGAGTTCGGGTTTGAGCTTCAACCCAACTCATGCGATCGCCATACACGAAGCTATCTGTGCGCCACAAGACCGCACCGATAAATAGCGCCGCCACTGCGATCAACACGACTAGTAGTTTCACTTTCACTGACGCCCCTCCAAACATGCCTAAGATATCTTTTTCATTGTAGTTTTAGAATTTGGTAAGAATCAAGCAAGACTCCTTTGCCAAAGCCACTAAAAGGCACTAGAAAGGCAGCATTATGAGTACTCACAGCAGTGAAGTTTTGATTATCGGCTCTGGCTCTGCCGGCCTTGCTTTAGCTCTGAAAATGGCTTCTCAAGGTAAAGTTATCGTCTTAGCCAAAGAAAAAATGACCGATACCAACTCCTCCATGGCACAAGGTGGGATCGCCGCCGTTATGTCGGGCGAAGACAGCTTCGAAGCCCACATTCAGGATACTTTGGTGGCCGGAGCAGGACTTTGCAAGGAAACTGTAGTTTCTAACTATGTTCATCAAGCCCCTGATCGCATTGAAGATTTACTAAACTGGGGCGTTCATTTCGACCTTCGCAAAAAAGGCGGAGAAGAAACTGATGAAATTGATTTGACGCGTGAAGGCGGACACAGTTTTCGACGCATTTTGCATTTCGAAGATCAAACAGGTTTAGAAATTCATCGCACTCTTTTAGCGCGCGTTCGTGAAAATTCGAACATCGCTTTGATGGAACGTTTTAATGCCATCGACCTGATCGTGAACAAAGAAGTTGATCCCAACGACATGAACCCGGTCACGTGCATCGGAGCGTATGCGTTGGATAAAAACTCCGGCGAAGTGCACACTTTTGTAGCAAAAAACACAGTTCTTGCCACAGGCGGCGCTGGCAAAGTTTATCTCTACACTTCAAACTGGAGCGGTGCCACGGGCGATGGGATCGCTATGGCTTACCGAGTGGGTGCGCGGATTGCAAATCTAGAGTTCATGCAATTCCATCCGACATGTCTTTTCCATCCAAGTTCTCGCAACTTTTTGATTTCGGAAGCTTTGCGCGGCGAAGGCGGAGTTCTGATCGACGCCAAGGGCGAACCGTTCATGCAAAAATATCACAAGTTGGCATCGCTTGCTCCTCGTGATGTTGTGGCTCGCTCGATCGATAAAGAAATGAAACGCACGGGCGCCGAATGTGTTTATTTGGACATGACGAAACTTGATGCGGAATTTTTGAAACAAAGATTCCCGACCATCTATGCGAAATGCATGGAACTGGGAATCGACATGACAACTCAACCTATTCCAGTGGTTCCTGCTGCTCACTATTTATGTGGCGGAGTTTTGACTGACGAAGCTGGGCGCACCGACATCCCAGGATTGTGGGCCATTGGAGAGACTGCATGTACAGGTCTGCATGGTGCAAATCGTTTAGCCTCCAATTCCCTGCTGGAGTGCCTAACGACATCTCATAACTGCTCTGAACAATTGAAGGCTCACGCCAAAGATTCTAAATTTTTTCCGTTGGAACCTAAAGCCTGGACACATCCTCAAGAATCAAACGATGACGAGATGATCGTAATCACCCACATGTGGGAAGAAATTCGTCGCTTGATGTGGAACTATATGGGGATCGTTCGCTCTAATAAACGCTTAGAACGTGCCCAACATCGTTTAGAAAATATTATGTCCGAAATTAAAGGGTATTATTCTAACATGAAGATTCACTCTGACATTTTGGAACTTCGTAATATTGCAACAGTTGCAAATCTTTCGGTCGAGTGTGCTCTCCGCCGCGAAGAAAGCCGCGGAATCCATTACAATATCGACTATCCAGAACTTAAAGAGCCTCCTCGCGATACCATAGTGGTCCGCGGACTGATCTAGACCAAAAACCGCTTGTTTTCATTTGGGGCAAGCGGCAATCTAATTTTATATGCTTAAGAGAGAAGAAGGCTTTTTCAAAGGTTTCGACAACACCAATTTGTTCTTTCAAGTTTGGGACAATCCAAACGCCAAAGGTACAATCATCGTAACCCATGGACATGGCGAGCACTCCGAATGCTATCACCGTCTATTTGAAGCTTTCAAAGATGACCAGTGGTCTTTCTATGCATGGGATCTGCGAGGCCATGGTCGCTCCGAAGGTCGCAGAGGCTACGCGACTCATTTTGACGATTATTGCAAAGACCACAAAATCTTTGTCGAAAAAGTACTTTCGATTGAAAAAGTAAAAAAGGGCCCCGTGATTTTATTCAGCCACTCGATGGGCGGCTTGATTGAGTTAAAAACTTTGATGCACAATTCGGACTTGCCCCATGACGCTTTAGTGGTTAGCGCACCCTTGCTGGGACTTTCAATGGAAGTGCCTTTGGTCAAATCTTCTGCTGCGTTTTTGCTGAACAAACTGGTTCCGCAATTAACATTAGGAAATGAGATCAATAACAAATCCCTTACAAGTGATCCTGAAGTTATTCGTGAATACGAAAACGATTCTCTACGCCACGTAAAAATGTCACCCGGTGTTTTCGTTGGCATGTTGGAAAGCTGGGAGTATTGCAGACCTCGTGCTGGTGAAATTAAGAAGCCGACGTTATTTATTCTTCCCGAAAAAGATCCTGTTTGTAGTACAGCAGAAGCGATGAGTTTCTATGATCGCCTGGGCAGTAAACGCAAAGAATTAAAGATTTATCCTAATGCTAAGCATGAAATCATCAACGATGTAATGCGTAACACAGCTTTTGCTGATATTAAAAGATTTCTGGATAGTATTTTGGAGTCTCGTTCATGAAATATATTTCCGCTCTCGTTCTACTATTTTTGTTGTCTGGCTGTGCTTCTTACGAAGTGACGCCAACAGGCCGTGCTTTACGCACTGAAAATCAATATTTTGAAATCGTCGAAAAGAATTCTGATCGTACGACAAAGTATTCAGGCCTTTACAACCTGCTGGAAATGCAAGCGACGCTGCTAAATTCCGAAGTCACGGAAGCCCAATTGGATCAGCTGACACGTTTCTATTTGTGGGACGATGCTAAATTCCAACAGGAAAAAAGTAAGCGCGAAACAAAGCTGAGTTCTGAAACAGAGTTCTTCCTTAGCTTCTACACACCGGAAAGAAAAAACGATGATCTGCAAAAGGATACAAGCCTTTGGAGAACATTCCTTGATGTCGATGGAAAACGTTACCAGGGTAAAGTCACAAGGATTAAGTCCTCTTTGGCGGAGCTGGTAAGTCTTTACCCTACTCACAATCGATTTTTTACCGCTTACCAATTGATTTTCCCTCTACCGGTGAAATCCATCGAAGGAAAAGAGATGACGATCACGGTGACAGGACCGGTTGGATCAGGAACACTGCATTTCAATAAAAAATAAAAAAAGGGGACCTTAAGTCCCCTTTTTTTATGATCGGTGAAAACGACGTTTTATTTCAAAATCAAACAAAGGCTTCGCGAACTTTGCGGCTTTCAAAGCCCAGCCCGTTAATCCTGATGGTTCCACTACTTCAAGATCATGCAGAATCGCTTCACGGATCATTTTAACATATTGGGATGGTGACATTGCTTCATCCGGAACTTCAATATGTTTGCTAAAGATGTCTATGACTTTATCCAACATCCGAGTTTTGATTGATGGCGTGATCAGCAATAACGTCGAAACTCCTGTGTCCTTCAGTTCCAAACTTAGACATTGAGTAAAAGCCACCACAGCCGCTTTAGAGGCAGCATAGGTAGAATTCGAAGGGAAATACATGTAAGCGGCGATACTTGCGTTATTGATGATTTTACCGCGTTTGCGCTCGAGCATCCCTGGTAAAATTCCGTGAGTCAGTTCAATCAAACTGTTCACATTCACTTGCAACATTTCACTGACTTCATTCATAGATTGCGTTTCCAACAATCCGCCCGTCAATTGACCGGCGTTGTTGAAAAGAATATCGATTTGTACACCTTTAAGCTTTTGCACCAATGCTGTCACAGCACTGCGATCAGAAAGATCAGCATTCCAAACTGTGACGGATTTAGCACCCAATGTGCTTAACTCTTTCACAAGCTCTGCATCCTCGTTTCTTACCACGAGATGTAAGTTTGCTTTATCTTCGGCGCAAATTTTTGCAAAGGCGCGACCGATACCACGGTTTGCACCAGTAATCAGAATATGACGGCCTGTTATTTCCATCGATTATCCTTCCTTGATTGTCGTACTAATCGGAAGTCCCCACGATTTCAAAATTTCAAGTTCATCCGACGCCGAGGTTGATTTTTTGAATTTCGCACCGGACTTACCATTCACGCGTCTTTGGCAAGCAGGCCAATCTTTGTGACGATAAACCAGGCCACCGATATTACTTAAGTAACTGTGAGCAGCCTTTTTTTCCGTCGGAGACCGCATCTCTGGCAAAGAATAATCTGCGGGAACTTCCAGAATATTGACGGGATAATTTTCCAAGCTTCCAGAATACAAATTCACGTAATCATTTTTCGAAAATGCGACAGCGATTT
This sequence comes from Bdellovibrio sp. SKB1291214, assembly GCF_002209355.2. Taxonomy (GTDB): domain Bacteria; phylum Bdellovibrionota; class Bdellovibrionia; order Bdellovibrionales; family Bdellovibrionaceae; genus Bdellovibrio. Next base: position 3,530,670 of record NZ_CP106855.1, on the reverse strand, counting down.
GATCGCAGCGTTCATTTCCTGGAATACCTACGTGTCCACGGCTATATCGCCAATCAACTTTATTACTGGCGCCTCGAGCTTGGACGACTTTGCCTAGCTCCTCCCACAAATCACGATTTGAAACGTCGGCGCCCTCGGCAGTTTTCCAGCCACGTTTTTTCCAACCCCAAATCCATTGTGTGATACCGCGAATAACGTAGGTAGAGTCTGTGTAGAAATGCACAGGCCCAGGAATTTCGGCCACGTACTTTAAAGCCTCCACTGTCGCTGACATCTCCATGCGATTGTTCGTTGTCGCTGGATCACCACCGCCTAATTCAATAACTGAATCATTGGGAAGCAAAACGACAGAGGCCCAGCCACCAGGACCGGGATTTCCAGAACATGCACCATCAGAAAAAATTTGGATATAACCGCGACTGTTTTTCACAACTTGATCGTGACGATCGAAGGTCAGGGAGTCAATCAACCCTGCGTAATATAATCCGTAATCTGCGACTTCATACGAGCATTCAGCTCTGTGAGTTGCGGAATTTCCTTGATCTTAACGATTTCGTCCATTGGATAAACGACAGCAAGCTTTACAGTCTTAACCTTATCCAAATATTTCATGCGATAAAGTGCCCATGTATAAGCTTCCAGTTGTTTAAATGCAGTCTCTGAGTAACGTTGTGAACCCGTTTTATAATCCACGAGCCAAGCGGTATCACCGACAATCCCCCACAAATCGATCTGACCTTGCATCAAGGCATTTTGCTCCATCAGTGCAAAACCCCACTCGACATAACCCTTGTTGATAATTTCAAGCAAAGGCAGTTGTTCGGTTTCAGCCAGGAATGTCAACGGCGCTTTTAAATCTTCATCGGAAATTTTTAAAAGATCTTCATAAGAAGTAAACTTCAAAGCTTCAAACAATCTATGAGCCATCGTTCCTTGTTGTGCCCTTGCCAAGCCCGGAGCCAATTGGGCCACGGTTTGCGTGTATTCCGAACCTTTAACAGATTCAGGAGCCACAAGTTCCGTCACGGAAATGTACTTACGTTTTTCCTGAACCGTGTTAACCATCCACGGAGCCCGCAAAGTCTTGAGCGCCAACTCCTGGTCAGCCATTTTCACTGGATGCGGATTTTCACGACGAACCACGTATGAAAAATCAGCTTCTTCGTGCAATCCTTCTTCGATGTTCAGAGGACATCGTGCAGCCCAAGACTTTTTTCCAACCTTTTGCACATCCCATTGCAATGTCACGCCGGATTTCGCACGGGTTAAGGCCACGTATAAGACCCTGTGAAACTCGTCACCTTCACGACGACGAAGTTCTTCCATAATCTGATCCGCTAAAATGCTGCCAGCAAGCATTTGCGTTTCTTCGTCACGAACTTTCAAAGTCCATTGACCTGTTTTTTCGTGGAAAGAAATAACCGGCGCAAAACTGGCCCGTGGATCTTTTCCCATCCCCGGCAAGATCACATGTTCAAACTGCAAACCTTTAGAAGCATGCACGGTCATGAAGTTCACGCGCTTTGGTTCAATCACCGGAGTGGCATCAGAATCCTCGCCCCCCTCATCAGTTGATAAAGAATCCAAACTAGAATCTAAGAAATCCAGGAAGTTAAATCCTGGTCGGCGCTCTTCTTCGCTAAGTAAGGAAACCACTTTCCACAAGTTCGCCTCGCGACGTCCGGTAGAATCAATTCTTGCGGAATAATCAAATAATCCCAAATCAATCAACGCACTTTTTAGCGTAAAAGAGAGACCCTTTTCCTCGGCCGTATCTAACAGTGTTTTTAGAATGCTTATTGGATGAGTCACTGATCTTGATTCCAACGTCTTTAAAGCCTCTCTCCAGAAGGAATGCTTAAAGCTGTGACAAAGCTCCATGATTTCAGAATCAGACATCGCAAGCCATGGTGAACGCAATAGCGCCACAAAGTTCGCATTGTCATGGGGATTCACGATAAATTTTAAAATAGAAAGAGCGTCCAACACTTCGCGACGTTCATAAAAGCCGCTGCCGCTATGAAGTTGCAAGGGAACCCCATAATCTTGTGCGACCTTAGCAATGTCTGACAGAACCTTGTGGGTTCTGGATAAGATACAAATCTGTTCAGGACTTACACCCGACGCTAGCAACTCTTGAATACGGGAAACCGTGCCCAAGTACTCTTTAGATGTTTCATCTTCAGCACTTGTTTCGGTGACTAGAACTTGAACGACGGGATCACTGGAACCCTTTTTTTCTTTCTTTGGATCTGGGGTCATCGATGCAAACTGATCCCGATCTAAGCGTGTGAAATAGTGATTGAAGAACTCCAACACTTCAGGAGTTGAACGATAGTTTACGAGTTTCACTTGCACGTCACCGTCTTGAGCTTCAATTTCTGCTACTTTTTCTTGGAAGACTTCAGAACGAGCCCCCCGGAACAAATAAATACTTTGTTGCGGGTCTCCGACCACAAAGATCGGTTTTTCACCTACAAGGCTATTTAGAATCTCAACCTGGATGGGGCTGGTATCTTGATATTCGTCGACCATCCAGAAATCCCATTCCATTGAAAAATTACGCGCGGATTCTGGTGATTCCTTAATGATTTTATAACTTAATGTTTCAAGGTCGGACATCGACAACAAACCGTTTTCCAACTTTTGTTGCAATAGATCCTGACAGAACAGTTTTGCCAATTGTTCGAAAAGTTCACAGTTGTGCTGATGTTTTGCCCAAAAAGTTGGACGATAACGAGCGGATTCTAACAATTTGTCAATTCGATCACGCAACTCTTCGAGCTCCTCATTGAGGCTCGCACTAAATGGCGGAGAAGCTTTACGATATTGAGGCTTCGTCAAGCCATCCCACATCCCCTGAAGCAAAGCAAAGAATTGCTCGAGATCTTGAGCATCCCAATTAAAGGACCACAGAGCCGCTACGTACTCTTTCCATTTCTCATTATCAGTTTCCTGATCGATCTCAAGGCAGACACGTTTTAAACGGCTGCCAATATCTTTGATCAATTTCTTTGTTTCGTTTTCTTGTTCGCTGGCGGTAATGAATTGCGCCTGGGGGAAAACCACACGCTCCGAGAAATATTGCAGCAAAGCACTTTCAATAACGCTGAATTCGTATTCTTCCAACAATTCCTGCAAGGCGGGAATTTCCAGAATGTGCTTTCGCATGATCTTGCGTGCACCCTTACGAATTTCGCTGTCACTCATGATTTTGTAATCAGGTGTTAATCCGATGGCAGAACCATAGCGAGACAAGAATAAACTTAATACACCATGGATCGTAGAAATTTGTACCTGCGACCGAGAGTTCACAAATTGAAAAAGGTCTTCACGTTTTTCTTCCAGAGCTTTGGCTGATAAACGCTCTTTCAACTCTTGGGTTGCTTTACGCGTGAAAGTCGTGACAACGATGCGAGGAAATTTGCCGTGAGCTTTTTGAAAGTCACTTGCAAAGTCTAAGAACAAACGAGTCAATGTCGTCGTCTTACCAGCACCAGCACCTGCGCGCAGAATGGTGTTTTTTAATTGAGGTGCGGTGCTCGACACTGTCTTCTCCATTCACACGAAGTACAAATTTGCGTATCTACTGGAACCGGGCGAATCTCTCCCAGACGAATGCGCTCTAAGGTCGCCATCAAAATTTTCGAAAACTCTGTTAAGTAAAGTTCCTTCGCCTCCAAAGTGGCGTTTTTGTCTTTGGTGCGCGTAGCTGGATACAAGCGGCCCGCTTTATCGTTTACACGAAAGCCTTTGCGATCAAAAGTACGGAATATATAATAGAACAAACCAATGACTTCGCCTTTGAGGTCTTCCATTAAGGATTTTTCAATCACCCACATGTAAAACAAAAGTTGCAGCTCTGAATTTTTAAGCCAAGAGCCATGCGCTGAAATACCGCCTGCCGAGCTCTTGTAATCCAAAAGGACCAGATGACCGTCTTGATCTGTATCAACACGGTCGATAGAGCCAGAAATACGAAACGAACCATCACTGGCGTCTTTGCTTAATGTTTCACTTTTTGGATCCAGATAAAATTCAAAACGTTTTTCTCGGGCCAAGGTTTTCGTGCGGTTGTATTCTTGGCGCCAGGTTTTTTCAAAATCCAGGAATCGTTGTGCCAATTGCACGTGTTTTTTTCGCAGTGGCAACCACAGACGTTCATCGGCAAACAACATCGATTTATCTTTACGAACAGAATCAAGAATTTCTTCAAGTTCTGTGACCTGCCAGTCAAAACGCATAGGTTCTTGAGTTAGCTTTTCAAATAGGGCATGGGCCAGCTGTCCACGGGTGCGATGATCGACATCCAGATCTACTTCCGGAATATCTTTCAATTTGAAATATCTTTGGGCTGCGAAGATAAAGGGACATTCCAAATAAGTTTCAATGGCCGAAGCAGAAATACTTGGTAATTTTTTAAGTTCTACTAGTGGCAAATCAGCTTTACCTAAATCCAACTGAATCTTGTGCTCAATTTCAGCCGCACGTCCATCGATCCAATTCCTTTTGGCACCTTCACGAGAATACTGAATTTCATCCCAGCGAGTTTCCAAAGGCACGGTCAATGTTTCATGGGTGTGTCCTTCGTTAAGACACATCCAGAATGTCGCTGGCGAACACAAAGTCCCGGAAAGATCAGTCCCACCGAAACAATAGATGTCGTGAACAGAGTCGGCTTCGGCCAAAAGCTTTAACTCAAACGCCAGATCGCTTTGATCCGGATTATCCAGGTAAAAACCAATGTCTTTAGCAAGATCGAAATAATCTGTTCCTGAAAGTTGGGTTTTGTTACGAGCTCTTAGGGCTTCGTCTGTTAGACCCACGAAAATACGATGGCGTGCTTTTTCGCTATAGGCTGACATCAGTTTCGTGACCAGCACCCCGCTGGCTTCACCTTTTTCCAAAGTGTATTCTTTAGCCGCAACGATACTTTCAAGATAGCTCAGCCATTCTTTCCAAATCAGTTTGGTGCTAGCAGTTGCATTCTGCAGAAGCTCGCGCAGAACGATTTGCACAACTTCCGTGTCATTGGAACTCCAGAAGCTTAACGCCTTACCTACAAACTCATCACGAACCACAGGCCCCGTTAAATCGATTTGCTCGAAATAAATTTTATGTATCAATTCGTTGCGTGCAAGATCTTCATTTACGTACAGACTTTTAAACAAGGCTTTAAAGTCTTCGTAGCGAAGTGCTTGAGATTCATGTTTTTCAAAAAATGAAATCTCAAGATCCGAGGATGATAAACGTCCACTTTTCGCGCGCAAAGTGGCCAACCATCTTGTAACGGATGGCAGACTTTGCACCTTGTGGGTGATGTCTTTTTGGACCGGGATGCCTTCTTCTTTTAGGAAGGCTTGCAATACGGGCCAGTATTGTTCGATGTCGGGCGCAATCACTGCAATATTATCAGCAGGGATTCCCTCCTCAAGCCATTTACGAACCTGACCCACAGAGTTTTTAATCTCAGCAAGCATTCCTGAAAAACGAAGGATTTCCTTTTTCTTTGAAGTCGCAGCAGCTGGTTGCAGTTTCATGATCGATGAACTTTGCGCGCGTAAATCTTCATAAGGCTTTAGCAAATATTTGAACTCGTCACGCCACACTGGTGTGGGCTCTAATACTATCACATCAATTGACCGGGATAGCGTTCGCAGAATCTCGGCCTCGACACGGGAAATCTCGCCACTTAAATCTACAATCAGCGGAATATCCCAGACGCGTTCAAGTTCATTGAAGGACTGCAGATAAGGAGTAATCCAGTCGGAAGTGATAATGTTATATTTCTCTAAAAGCTGAATGGCGCAAAAGCGCGCGCGTAGGTACCAGTCTCCCCAGCGATTTTTGGCTTCCGGATGTTCAGTGAACCATTCATTCAGTTTTTGAGTACCATCTGGATGAAAGATCACCGCTGCCATCTGATCGATGTATGAAAACACGGTGTCTTCCGCGGAAGAGTTCACACCAAGCGCCTCGGCGTTTTCATCCAAAATTGTACGTAGAATGGATCTAGCAAAAGGATCACTGACTAAACGCAGGCGAGGCTCCAAACGCTTCAGCAACAACTTCCACAGATCCGACGCGCGCAGAACTGACTCGTCCACGTACTGGCCGTCGCGTGCAAGAATCTTTTGCTGGAGTTCGAATTTGGTACGCAAATCCGAAACCAGCCAAGACTGTTCTCGCGGATTGTAGTTGCTAAATAGCTCGTTGATTTGCGAGCGATTTTCAATGGGGACAATTTGTAGCATCAGGGGTTACCGGCGTTGTTTAAGTTTCCTTCTTTTACCCTGATTATCTGTGAATTTAAAGTCGGCATCAAAGCTTAAATCAATGCCAAGGCTGATCATATAACGATTATCTGCGGTTTGCCCGGGATACGCCCCAAGCTCTTCGGTGTAACTTACAGCATCAATGTGAAGAATAAATAGATTTACACCGACCCCATAACTCAAATAGCCCTGACTGTAACCCGCACGCAAATCAAATACGGGCAAAGAAACCTCAGCGCCAAGGTGGAGCTTTTTACCAGTTTCAATATCGGATTCCATCAGGTGGCGAACTTCGCCGCCGAATGCCACATCCAAACCGGGCAAATCCAAATTGACTCCCGCGCCGAAACTCAAATCCTGGGTAATGTGAGGAGGAGCATCATCTCCCGCAGTTTTTCTAAATGCGGTGTTTCCCACATCTTGCCATACCAAGGCAATCGTGGGCTTCAACAATGGCAAGTCCACCGTTGTCGCAATCGCCATATCAATACCGTAAGCTTGACCTTTATCATCAAATCTGTCGCCGATATCGCTCATGCTCGAGGCGTTGGAAACATCTGTCAGACTGAGTTCTTGTTTAATCCCACCCCAACGATCCACGCGTTTTGCAGCAACACCCATATAAGTTCCGGGAGCGACGTTAAAAGCATAACCCAAATAATATCCCACATCCTGGCGGAAATAGGTTTCGAACTGAGGATAAGTGGGATTGTGAAGTTCTAAAGATACTTCATTGTCGTTCAAATAACCGATAGCAAAATTTCCAACTGCGATAGCCGTTTTACCGGTCGCCTGAAGCCAGACGCGTTTTCCGTAAAGACCGCTGTAAGTATTTGGATCATTCGGATCAAAGTTTTGCAACTCATCAATGTCTTCTTTAGACAAAGAATTTAAACTCACACCGACTTCCGCCGCTTTAATATCAAGGCCTTCGACTTTCCCAAGAGCAGCGGGATTATAAAAAACTGCATCGGCACCATTCACAAAGGGAATGTAGGTACCACCCATTCCCAATGCGCGGGCATTTCGAGCGAATTCCGAAAGTGATTGCGCAACGGCGTTGGTGGAAGCAAACAAAATCGTGACCAGGAATAAGGAGCGCAACATTTAGGGAGCTCCCGGTATCGCGGTCGAAGGACAGCATAAATCAGCGGGCACGGAATCTGTCACCGGATCGAATGAGCCGATGTTGGAAATAAAGGTTATTGAATTCGTGATACTGCACGTACCAAACCCAAACTCTGTCGAGTCCATCATAAAGCGCATTGCATATACCATTTCATCGCTGACTGCCGCCGGCGTGGTCATGGTCGCACACGTCGTGGAAGCACCAGACACTGCTGAAAGTGCATCATCACAACTTTCACTTAAATCACCAATAGCGCCAATGGTCGTTCCACCGCCTAAGGCGTCCGTAAGAGATGCGATATTTTCAAGAATTAAGCCCAAACCAGAAGCCACCCGTTTTATGTCCGTTGAGGACATATACGCGGTTTTGCCGGGAGGCGGCGCCGGGAATTTCATATCATAAGGTGAACCCCATTTGGTCAGCGAGCCCGAACCGTCTTGATGACATACGGTCGCCACTCCATCGATTGCGCCGTTCTTGTCGACCGCATCCAGCTTGGCCGAAAGATTGGTTCCCATTCGGGCGACGCCTAAGAGAGCCAAGAACAAATTTTCATTCGTTGTTCTTTGTGCCGCCGTTCCAATTCCTTGCAGTACACCGATGGCAAGCTCACAAGAATCTGGATCAACGGTTTTTCCACCCCAGATACCCATAAAGTACTTAAACATTTCTGTCGCAGTATTGTTGGTCATCCCTTGAATAAGGTCGATAAAAATCAAGCCGCATTTACCAGCGTAAGCTGATGCCAGCATCATTTTCACATCGCGCCGTGCTTGATAGTTCGCCGACATTTTGGTTGTGATGATTGAAGCGGTCGAATCCCACTCCATGTTATCCAGGTTTTTCTTGGCATCGATGTAATACGCTTCGTCTGTCTCTTTATTAGAGACTTCTGATAAGACATTTTCGGTACCACACGAAGTAGTCACCGAAAGAGTCATTATGAGAATGAAGGCGCGTTTCATCAATTCCATCACCATCCCTAGAATCTAAACGAGAACTTTGTGTTGTATCTGCGATCTTCTTTAGGTGCGGTACTGGTGCCGATTTCTTCGCCATAGCTTGCGAACTGCCACTGCCAACGCTCTGATGCGATCTCAAGACCTGCGGTCCAATACCTTTGATTATAACCTGCACGAACAAAGAACACATCGCCGAAGTTCATTTCAAATCCACCATGGATCAATTTGGCTTTATCTTCTTCATCACCTGATGTTAATAAGCCACGGTATTCAACCGTCCATGCAGAACGTAAGTAATTTGTGTGTATTGGAAACAACGCTGCTCCCACATCGAGATCTTGCTTTACCAAATTGGGACGATTGGATGTTGCAGAAGACTGACGGAAAGAATCCATCTGATTAAAGCTTGTTCCACCTACGTCATGCAGAACTGCCGTCAATGTTGGCAGATAAGTCCATGGAGCTGACAACATCAATGCTAAGTCATTCGATAAACCAACTCCAGAATTCGCGATTTGACTGTATTCCATTGATCCGACGCTGCTCAGTGTTCTGTTATCAGTTTCAATACGATCGATCAGTTTAGAATTGAATCCGATTTTCACGCGTCCATCAAACAGACGGAAGTTAAAGCCCAGTACCAACGCTAAATCACTGCGATAGTATGTATCAATCGTCGAGCCATCAGAGCTCATCTGTGCATCAAGCAAATAATTATTATAAAGACCGATACCGAAGTTTCTCATCACAAGTGAGGGAAAAATCTGTCCTTTGGCGTGATAATATTGATCCCGATTTTGATTTAAATAGTCTTTTACACCCGACAAATTGAAAGGATTTGTATAGTTGTTTGCAGAAAAGGCGCTTAACGCCGCCTGATTCATTTCCACTTCGGGGTCTATGATCGTTCCGTAAAAATCACGAAGTTTACCCAGTGCCGATGGATTTACAATCAATGCTGTTTCATCGTTCACAACCGCCAGACAAGCTCCGCCCATTGCTTCACAACGAACACTGGAATAAAAACCACGTCGTTCCGCCGCGTTCACATCGAATGCAAACGCAATCATCAGAAATATTTGAATGATGGTGATCCATAAAATCCGTTTCATAGTTCCATCCGTTCCAGGGTTTCGCGAAAAATTTCCTATTTTTCGTCTAAAGACTTATCGGTCGAGATCAGCCTCACATTGAGACGTCTTAAATAAATACGGTACAAAGTCCGGTGTTAAGCCCCCCGCTGAAAGTCCGATAAGTAATCATAAAGCAAATATATCAGTTCACGTCCGAGGAGTTTTGCGATGGTTCATTCAAAGTTTACAGCCGTATTGGCTGGTCTAGGATTTCTGGCTACGCTGTCAGCGTGTAGTGCTCAATCCGACAAAGATAAGTTAATGGAAGCTCAATTCTGCCTTGATGAATCGACAGCGGCCACAGCACAGTCCTGCGTATCATCCATCGCTTATATGCAGACTTCCCAGAGCTATGCTCTGCAGTGTGCCGCGGGCTTTATTGAAAGCGGCGTAACTTCTCCTGCAAATCTTTCTCAGGCATTGGATTCTATCTCGAATAACAGCAACTCTTCGACAGCTTTGCTTTCTGCGTTGAATATGGGAAGTGTTTCGTTGGCGAACAATACCGCTGAATACTGCGCAAAATCCGGCCAGGTTGGCTTCTCTCTTTTAGGAGCAATGGCTAAAAGTGCTACTTCTATTGCTAGTGCAGCTTCCTCATTGGGCCTAGGTTCTTGCAGTACTGATCTCTCACAGTGTGACACTTCTCAAATTGAAGACACTATCACTGAAATTCAAAAAACAATTAACAGTGATCCTAGTGCCACGATGAGTTTGGCAGATGCAACAGCTGCGGTGGAAGCAATCGCTAGCTCGATTCAAACAGTTTATACGACAACATGCGGGACTACGGGGGCAAACCAGGATATTTGCGATCCTATTAAAACGGCGATCGCAGATGCCGGTGTCGATATTACGGATCCAAATCTGGATCTTGTAGCTCTAGGAAAAGAACTTCTAGCTCAATGGAAGCCATAAACGAAAAAAGCCCGGTCTCCCGGGCTTTTTTTTTATTCAATCGATTTTAAAAATCAAGATTTAAGCGAGTCGCGTAAACACGACTCTCGATAGGTGTATTAATTGTCCCTACGTTATTCGCATAACTGACAACATCCAGATTGAAGATACCAAGCTCTGCTGAAAGCCCTGCTGTCCAAAAACCTTGGCTAAAACCAGCGCGGTAATGACCTTTCCACCAGGAATACACAGTCCAATCGAACTCTACACCAGCATGAGAGCCCTTCACAAGAGACCAAGAGGGATGTCCGATATCGCGAACGTCCATCACAAAACGACCACCAAAGATCCACGCGCGCGGAAATTCAAATCTCGAACCCACGTCAAGAACACGATAGTTCTTTTCAGGAGTTCCATAGATTTTCTTTTCATCCACCGTGGCATTTTCATCTTTTTTGATTAGTTTCAAAGAATTATTGAAGCCTGTTTCAGCGATATTTCTAGCAACTAAACCAATTGTAGGTCGCAGGTATTGGAAGAACGATAAAAAACCCGTCGCTGGAACTTCCGGAGTCCACAAAAGGCCCAAATCTGCGTCAATCGTGTAGCCTTCTAACATATCTTCTTTTTTAACGATTTCGTCACTAGCCGCAAGATCCACGGCACTTAGAATTTTACTGTAGAAGCCACGATTCACGAATTTACCAGTGATACCCCAAGACAGTCTGCCATGATCGACAGCTCGAATATCGTCACCATACGACAAAGCCAACGTTGTATCAGCATAAACTGTCGTATACATACTTGGACCCACAGTCTTATGATTTTGAATCTCAACGGAAACATCGGCAGGAATAAAGGCGATACCCCATTTAGGACGAACCCACACGCCTTCAAGAGGCGTCAAACGTAACGAATAGACGTCGCCATAGTGACGCTCGATCATTTCCAAATAGGCTTGCTGTTTTTGCTGATCGGTTTGATTCGATTCTTCGATCTCTTGATATTCGTCATAGAAGTCTTTGGCTCCTGGTGTTCCTTCCAGTCCCAGCGACAAATTCACTTGCCCGGATTCTCGGCGAGCTAATCCTGCCGGATTGTAGAATATCGAAGAGTAGTCATCTGCAACTGCAACAAACGCATCCCCCATACCGAGTGCACGATGGGATTGGTAGGAGTGGTGAATCGTGGTACTGACCGACTCAACCATGTCGGCGCGCGCGGTAGTTAGTGAAAAAAACGAGCCGAAGCTTGCAGCGAGGAGAAGCGATCCTCTTTTTAAAAACATAGATTGTCTCCAATTTACTTTTACAAAGATTGTAGACGTAAATTATACTTTTTCTTATGCGTGTTTTTGTAGTTTCCCTTTTTTTGACCTTGGTCGTGTTGTCAAAAGTGAGTCTCGCGGCTCCTACTGCGACGACCACATTAGAGACAACTCCACTGAGCGGCGAGAGCGATGCTTATCTCTCTGACAAAGCTGCCGTGTTGCGCACGCCCGCTCCCACATGGCAGTTGGAATTGACTGGCGGATTTGGTGGCGGAAATTATTTGGAACGGGGTGAATGGCCGCAGGGACCTAATTTTGGATTGCGCTTTGCCAATCTTGAACACGAAAAACCTAAATGGGATCTTCAGTTGTCTTTCGAAAAGGACAATGTGGTCGGAATTTTCGGGGCTCGTCGCTGGTTTCTCGAAGAAGACAAGTTCATCCCTTACGTGCGCCTTGCTTTGGGAACTTATTTGGATCCCGAGGCGGAGCTCGCAAATCTGGTGGAAATTAAACGCTTTAGAGCCCGTGCTGGCGTGGGTTTAGGGGAAAAGCTCTTCTTCGAATTCGGTTTTGGCCTAGCTGTTGCGGGCCCCGATCTATATGCGCTTTTAGGCTACGGATTTAGGTTTTGACTGCTTGCTTCATAGGCAGGTCTTCATTGCCACCTACCCGGTCCATTGGTACTCATGGGCCCATGAAAAACACTATTTTTGCTTTAACAATCGCATTCGGTTTAACAGTTAACGCTTCCTCTTTAGGCGAGCTTCGTGGCATCGGAACAGTGACTGCTTCCTATGACCAATTCAACGGAAAAAAGACAGTTCGCAAATACGAGAACTGCAGAATCTCGATGAACCTAAAACGTTCAGCAACTTCATTAACAATGGATTTCGCAGCTATCGAATGTTTAGCAACAAATGATTTTTTTGGAACTTACTATGTCAAAGGCAACAAGTTGGTTGATGAAAAAGGCAAAGTAAAAGGTCAGGTCCTTGCGGATGGCACGTTCCAAGTCAGCGAGAAATCATCTCGCTTGATCAAAGGAACGATGACAGAGTATGAGTTCGGCGGAGGATTCCCTCCAATGCCAGGTTCCCCAGAAAATGGTGGTAATTTCCCAGACCCAAGAAATCCACATCGTTGTGTTCCTGTTGTTCGCAAAAATAACGTGGAGTTGATCAAAGTTGTGACCTACAAAATCAAGCAACTTGAAGATCGCACATGGAAAGTACAACGTTCTACAAGCGAAGATCAATTGGCTTGGGGAAGCAAAGCGGGCCGCGGCGGATGCCCTGGAACAAGCTTCAAAACTAAATTGGGATCCACGACAGACTTAAACGTGATTCTAAAATAAAAAAGGGAGATCGATGATCTCCCTTTTTCATTTTAATTCCTTCAGCCACTGATCCAACCGCTCGACTTCTTTCAGAAGGTGTTGCTCGTCGCGGTTATTCTGCAAAACAAAATCTGCTTCAGCTTCTTTGCTTGCAATGGGAATTTGCGAAGCGATGCGCATGTCGATTTCAGCCTCAGTCAGCTGATTTCTGCGCATCAACCGCTCCTTTTGTTGGCTCTTAGTACACGACACGACGATGATCGCATCAAAATTTTCTTGGGCATGGGTTTCAAATAAAAGTGGAATATCATAAATCGCTAAAGTGGTGCGCATGTCTTCGAGGTTTTGACGGCGGCGAGCAATTTCCTTACGAATTAAGGGATGAGTGATGGATTCTAAAACATGAAGGCGATCCGGATTTCCAAATACAAGACTTCCAAGCTTTCTGCGGTCTAAAGAGCCATCGGGTAAAAGAACACCTTCCCCGAATTCTTTTACAACCGCCTTAAGTCCAGGTGTACCTGCTCTGACAACTTCGCGAGCGACTTCGTCCGCGTCAACCAGACTATAGCCTCGATCGCGCAGCATACGACTAACCGTGCTCTTGCCACAAGCTATACCTCCGGTCAGTCCTATCCATTTCATAACCAAAACTCCTTTAGCTGACTATTTATTTTACCGATACTCCAATCAAAGGGGAACATGATTTCATGTCTCAAGCTGTAGAACAATTCGGTAAATACATTCTGTTAGAGAGAGTTGCCGCCGGCGGTATGGCCGAGGTGTATCTTTCTAAGTCTACAGGCGCTGTAGGTGTAAATAAGTTTGTAGCTATCAAACGTATCCTGCCTCAGTACTCTGATCACCAAGAATTCATCGAGATGTTCAAAGAAGAGGCGAAAATCGCTGTCAACTTGAACCATGGTAACGTTGTCTCAATTTATGACTTCGGTGTCGAGAGAAACCAATTCTTCCTCGTAATGGAATTCGTTGAAGGTCGTAACCTTCGCCAGATTCTAAATGAACTTAAGAAAACTACGACATCCTTCACCATTGAGCAAATCGTTTACATGATGAAGGAAGTGGCTGCAGGTCTTGACCACGCTCACCGTTGCATTGACGGTACAACAGGTCGCCCTTTAAATATCGTTCACCGCGATATGAGTCCACAAAACATCATGGTCAGCTTTGAAGGCGAAGTTAAAATTATCGACTTCGGTATCGCTAAAGCGGAAACCCAAATTGAAGCAACTAAAGCTGGTACTCTTAAAGGTAAATATGGCTACATGAGCCCTGAGCAAGCGGACGGTCAAAACATCGACCCACGTACAGATATTTTCTCTATGGGTATCGTATTGTGGGAGCTTTTGGCTAACGACCGCTTATTCACTTCAAACAGTGAAGCAGCGATCTTGCGCAAAATCCGCGAGTGCCAAATCCCTAGCATCCGCAAAATCAATCCTTCTGTTCCTCCAGAATTAGAAAGAATTGTTAACAAAGCATTGGCTAAAGATCGCAGCCTTCGTTACCAGACTGCAGCTTCTTTTCACCGTGATTTGAACAGATTCCTAAATACACAATATCCCGAGTTTTCTCCTCAGGATTTCTCCGTATTCATGAAAAATGCGTTCTCTGCTGCATTCCTTGAACAACGTCGCAAACAAGTTGAGTTTGCAAAAGTTCAAGCGCAACCTACTGAAGATAAAACAGTAGTTACGCAAACAGATACACGTATTCCACCACAAAGCGTTCCTACTCCTCCAACAGCATCTGCTGCAGTGGACGATTCTGGAAACTTGGATATCGACACTTCGACAGATATCCGTGTTGACCTTAAAGATTTGAAAACGCCACCAAAGCCAAACACTTTAAGTGGTTATACAAATACTCAAGGTCGCACAGGCACGATGACCCGCAACCCAACATCGCTTGGAGCAGTTCGCGCCGGTACGAACTCATCAATTCATTTTAGAAAATCTTCGAATCTAACGACCTGGGCATTGCGTGGTGCAATTGCGATCGCCGCAGTGGTTGGTGGCGTTTATGCTTTCCAAAACTTTGCTCCCAAGAATAACTTCCACGAGCAAGTTGGCTTAAAACCAACGACTCCTCCACCGGCGCCTTCACCAGCAGTCCAAGCTATCGCAACCACGACAACTCAAACTCGTGAAGATGCTTCGACGGCCAACTACACAGTGTCGATTTACAGCAATCCACCAAAATCACGCATTGTAATCGATGGCGTTGACACGGGTGAATTCACTCCGCACAGCATGCAAAGAAAGGCTAATACCCCTTTCAGTCTGCGCTTGGTGAAAGAGGGCTATACAGATTTAGTAACAACCGTAACCCCAACTTACGAGGCGTATTCATTTACTGGTACTTTACAAGCGCTTTCAAGAGTGGCATCAGTTTACATTAATATCGTAAACGGTGGTGCGAACTCGGAATTAAGAATCGCTGGAGTTCCAGTAGCTATCCGCCCTACAGGCGAAGGTTACACTATTCAGGCAGAAGTCGGTGTTAAGATTCAGGCTTACAATAAAGTGACAGGTCTTTCAGCAGAAAGAACTGTGCAAATTCCAGCCAATCAAAAACAAACCGTTGAGCTTTTCCTGAAATAATTCGCAGCACTGACATTAAAGCAACCAGGAGTATTTCATCATGAAGACGAATTCTCTGACCCTTGGTCATTCTATTCTGACAATGACGTCACGCGATCCCAAACACGTGGCTATTAAATTTAAAGCCGGCAACAAGTGGACCGAAAAATCCTGGAAAGAATACTATCAAGATATCGAAACAATGGGCGCCGCCCTTTTGTCTTTGGGTATTAAACCCGGTGACCGCGTAGCCATCATGGCCAACACTCGTTACGAATGGTCTGTCAGCGATTACGCGATCTTTGGCATCAAAGCCATCACAGTGCCAATCTACCAAAATAACATTGCAGAAGACGTTGAATACATCCTAAATAATTCTAAAGCCCGCTTTTTGATTTGTGAAAGCCGTGGCCCTTTGAAAACTTTTGAATCCATTCAGTCTAAATGCCCGCACGTGGAGAAAATCCTTTTAATGGATACTTCTCACACTCCGAGCGAAAACCTGCCTTGGAATCAACTGATGAAAATCGGTCAAGAGTACTTGGCGAAAAATCCCACATGCTATAGAGATCTTTGCGCAACCTTGAAAACAGATGATATGGCGACGATTCTGTATACGTCAGGCACAACGGGTTTACCTAAAGGCGTGGTTTTGACTCACCTTCAAGCATTCAACGAAGTCAGCGAAGCTTTCCCGTTTGCGGGTGCTGTTCCTTCAGACGTATCTTTAACATTCTTGCCTTACGCGCACATCTTGGGTCGTATCGAACATTGGGGCCACATGTTTATTGGCTTTACGATGGCCTATGCTGAATCCCTGGAAAAAGTTCGCAATAACTTAGCGGATGTACGCCCGACCATTCTGGTATCAGTTCCACGTATCTTTGAAAAAATCCACAGCGCTATCTTAGCTCAAGTCCAAACTCAGCCCTTGAAACTGAAACTTTTCAATTGGGCGGTTGAAGTGGGTCGCGAGGTGGGTGAATATAAACTTTCGGGTCAAATTCTGCCTATCGGCTTATTGGCTAAATACGAACTGGCTAAAAAACTGGTTCTTGGGAAGATCACAGAGGCCTTTGGTGGTCGTTTGCGTTTTGCTATCAGCGGTGGTGCTCCGATTTCTAAAGAGATCGCTATGTTTTTTCACTCGGCGGGTATTTTGATTTTGGAAGGTTACGGCCTGACAGAAACCACTGCAGCTATCACTGTCAACACGCCATTCAATTATCGCTTTGGCAGCGTAGGTCGACCTATCGGTGACGTTGAATTGAAAGTCGCAGCGGATGGTGAGATCCTTGTGAAATCATCGAAAGTCATGCGCGAATACTATCAAAATCCAGATGCTACGAAGGAAGCTTTCACTGATGGATGGTTCCACACGGGCGACATCGGCGAGATCATGCCAAGCGGTGATTTGCGTATCACAGATCGCAAAAAGGATTTGATTAAAACAGCAGGTGGAAAATACGTGGCACCTCAACGCTTGGAAACTTTGTTGGTCCTCTCCCCTTATATTTCCCATGCCTTGATCCATGGCGATCAAAAGAAATACATCGTGGCATTGATCTTCCCAGATCAAGCAGCTGTGACGATGCTTGCGAAAGAAAAAGGTATCAAATTCGGTTCTTGGGATGAATTGGTGACAAGTCCGTTCGTTGAAGAATTGATCCGTAATGCAGTCGCTGACGCAAACTCGCAGCTTGCAAGCTACGAGAGCATCAAAAAACATATTATCATGCGCAACGAGCTGACAGTGGAAAACGGAGAATTAACTCCTTCCATGAAACTAAAACGCAAAAAGCTGGATCAAAAGTTCAGCACCGAAATCGAAAAAATGTATGCATAAAAAAAAGCCCGGTTCTGACCGGGCTTTTCGTTTTTAATGATGGCATAGGCTGCTGCAATAGAGCGCAATATTTATGGCGCTAGCTACTTAATTTGCGGAGAGCAAGCAGAACAGAATGATTTCAGTTCAAACTTCTCAACTTTGCCATTTGCAGTTTGTTGGCTTTTCACCATGCCAAAAACAGTCACCTTAGCAGCATACCAAGATCTTGGCATCATCGCTCCGTCGCCACTGATGCAAGTGTCGAAAGTCCCTGCGGCAACATTCACCGTCTCGTGTTCATAGCCCGATTTTGTATCCATGCACTCTTCAAAAAACTTATCTTTTTGCAGAGCCACTAAATCAAGGACTTGAGTTTGTGTTGTTTGCTCGCCGTTAATGTCACGAAGCGTGTTTACGGTTGCCATCTTTTGTTCCGTATCGATCGAAGTGATGGTCCAAGTTTCACTTCCATCGGACTTGTCCTGGCCATTCTGCATAGAATACCTATAAACAGCAGTATCCCCCACTTTCGGAGCACAAAAGGCTGACAAAGGAAAAGCTGTCATAGCGAACAGAATCAAAGTTTTCATGAGAGTCCCTTTTCACGAAAATTATTTTCAGGAACTAAACAGCTATCAACCAATTGAGTCCGAATCAAAAGGATTGATCAGTCCATGGAACAGAAAACAACTCCACCCCTGACACCACAATAACAATTAAAGAGCTACGATAGCTTCAGCGATTTCCAAATCTGAAGCAGGAGCTGACGGAGCCGCTTGGCGAACAAGTTCTAAAGCACGTTGCAAACGAACATTGCGAATTTCACCGCCAGTGCCAACGAAGACAGCTGCATCATCTTTTGCTGCAAGGATCATCTTGTATTGTTCTGGTGAGATTGCATTTTTCGTCGTTATAAAAGGGCCCACGATAGTCCAAAGTGGGGCCATCGTAGTGGCAGCAAATCCAGCACGAGTTGCATCTTGATTATCAAGTGCTAATACAGAAACGGAAGAAATAGTAAGAGCAGCAATAACTGCGAATTGAGTTCTAAACATAAAAGCCTCCAAGTTAAGGAGGCTTTTATTGTTCGACTTTGCTGTGTACTCAATTTTCAAAAGATAAATTGAAATATTTGCGGTCCCAAAAAGTTAACAAATCCTTAGATTAAAATCTGATGGCGCCACTTTGCAGCTGATCGAAACCAGCAAAGGCTTGTTTCAAAGTGTCACTGAAAACTGTCGAGCGTCCCTCTGCCACATCATATGTTCTGCAGGGAACAGAGAACACAACCTTAAAGGCCTTACATTTTACTTTGGTGTTGCAGCTTGAGTTGTTGCACGCAATTGAAGTTCCCTCAAAGAAACTCAAGTAAGGTTTAGAGCGGAACTCTTCGTTAGCGATGGCTGCTTTACAAGCGTTGTATTTGCTTAAAGATCTATCAGAAGGACACATCCAATCTGCCAAAGCTTTTACAAATTCCTCGCGTGAAGATGTTGGCGTGGCCGGAGTACTCGTTGGGTAAAGCATGGTTAAATGAACCAGTGCTCTTGGAATCATTGAAGAGTCTGGTGCAAACACTTTATAGAATCCAAGACCGCGACTGAAGTTACCAAATGAATCGTGATAAGTGATATTTACGGGCTTTAAGCGCACACAACGACCATCTGCACAGCTGACCGTATTTTTCGTCAACTGAGATGTGCTGTCCTTCCATGACATATTGGAGGGATAGAAACCCGGATCGTTATAGTACCAGTGCCCATCGTTTTTCAAATTTTGGAAATTAGATCCTGCGAAAGAACCAAATACAGGACGATTCCACAAACGAGCGGCCGTCGGTGCTAAGAACCAAGCAGAATTGCAAGAGTGAATCACTGCGAAACCATCGGATCTGATAAAGCGACCCAACTGGGCAAACGCCGCATCGTCATGATCTAAACGTTTATACTTCGTTTGCAAACGGAAGCCGTTGTATGTATTGGCATGACCATAAAACTGCATGGAACTTGCGCGCACCTCAAGACTCTGAAGTGTTGCAACCAAACGATCCCCCGTTAAATGATCCTTATCAGCACGACGAAGAGTCAATCCGCCCTTTTCCAGCAGGCTGCCTTCATAACCCGCGCTGCTGTTTACCGCCGCGATGATCACGCGCTGTCTTTGTGGAAAGCGATCTCGAGAAATTTTTGCCGCCAAAACTGCAGAATGAGTAAATTGATTGCCTTGATCCCCGCCAAAACCCGCAATGAAAACATCCGTTGGGACATTGGGATCGATGCGTGAAGGCTCTGTTGCCACGATATATGCAGAGGCATTTTGAACTGCCAGAACAAGCCCCAGAGACAATAAAGAATAAATCCATTTTTTGAACATAGCTTTGGCTCCATTTCTAAAAGGAGCACAGGCTATAGCATGTTGCCAAAGATGAAGGTCCTTAGAATTTTGCAATCTAAGGCCCTTATTTTTCGGTTGATTCAGCAATTACATATAGAAACGAAAGCCTAAAGAAAGGTAGCCGCCTGAAAGATTCAGTTCGCGATTCGATGCGCCATTCTTCACGGTGTCGCCGCTAGAAACCGCACCATTAAAAGTATTGTAGTCGTGAGAGTACTTTAAATTATCGAAACGCAGTTGGCGGTAACCAAACTGAAACACATAAGTAGTTTGCTCGGACAAAACTCCCTCGTACCCCAAACCTGCGGTTATTTCGGTGGCCGTCCCCTTAGATTCAATCATGGTGGCAACACCAGGATATGCTGCAGTTCCAGCCGCTGTGAGGGTATAGGAATTTTTTAAGGTCACACTGACATATCCAAGACTTGCTGACACAAAAGATCGGGACTCATTATCGCCGTGAAGATTGAGTTCAATTCCAACCTTAGGTGCGTATCCTAAGATATCACTGTCGCCTGAATAAACTTGGGTACCGCCTGTATCGACTCCTGAAAATCCCGCAACAGAATTAGGTTTTAAAAACTCGATTCCAAATGTAAGATTCATAGGTCTTGTCGAAACAACGGCACCAAACTCCCCGCCATAGACGTACTTGGAATCCCCAGAAACAGTGATGTTGCTGGCTTCATTTTCGTAACCAGATTTACCAACGCCTGAAGGCCCTCCCATCAGAGTGAAATACGGGGCCACGGATTCTTTGTTAATATCAAAGAGTCGCGCCTCCGCAACACCACCTGAAAATAAAAGGACCAAACTTGTCAGCAACCTCATAGGGGATTATTCCGCCAACAAATCCACGACGACCTTGGAAGTCGTTTTTTTACCTGCCACTTGATACACGCGCACTTTGGTATTTTGTTTCAAATCCATCGTCAGATTCAAAGAGTTATCAACCGGATCCAAGTTCATCGCTGTATTTTTAATGGCGACAGAGTTTCTAAGTCGGTGATTCAAAGCAACCTCGTTCACTAACGAGTTCGGCATTTGCGCAAAAGACAAAACCAAACGTTGCGGTTTGTTTTTTAGCTCTGCGTGGAAGTATCCAGGCCAGCCCTTCATTTTTCCACCAGCCTGATCGCCCACGTCGAAAACCAGGCGCTCTAATTTTTTGCCCTTTGCAGCTGTTTTTCTGACATCCAAAAGAGTGAATCCAGAACCCGCCAATCCACCGTAAAGCTCACCTTTACCAGACAGAATTTTTGGGGCCGCCGTATTTGTTTTTTTAGGAATTGCTGCACTTACCGGAAGTGCCAACAAAAGAGAGAATAAACATCCCATGTATTTCATAATCGATTCCTTTCGATCGGTCTAAGCTCCAATTCCATCGGAGCCACCACTCTTTAATGCTGCCATCCAAAATCCCGCCTGCCTACTCTTTTGCGGCGCAAGGTGCCCAAAAGCGGCATCACCCCTGCAATTTCTGCTATTCAGCTCGAATATAAGAGGGTTTCAAGATGAGACACTCAGGGCACGCCTCTTGAATTACAGGGCAATGATGATGATTTTACTTTTTTAGGAGTACCTATGAAAAGGCTCTTTGTGTTTTTAATGACGTTGGTTGTAGTAGCTTGCGGAGATGGCGGCGGAGGCGGTGGTACCGACACGGCGACGACTCCGGTGCAAGGTGATGCTCGTTGTATTACTTCAAGTACTCTTTGCAATAACACAGTTTATGGAAACTATCCGGGCTGGCAGCCCTATACGTTCCCCTATGGTGGAACGAACTATAACTATCAAACATACTTTCAACAGTATGGAGCTTGTGGATGCCCAGTAGGTTTCGCACCAGCATATAACTCGGTCATGGGTATGGGTTGTTACCGTATTCAAGCGGGCTTCAATTGGAATTTGCTCTATTCGTTCACTTACAATACCTACAATGCGAATGCATATGGGTATGCACCTCAATCTGGTTACAATTTCCAACAGGTTTCTGCGATGCCTAACGGGAACGGTGCGAACTGTACAGGTCGTATTGCTACGAGCTGTTTGATCGACCAAGCAAATTCTTGCGGTACTACGGGCGCGACTTGCCAATCGATCGGGTCTGGCAACTTGGGTGTTTGCGTGAGTGGTTATGGCTACGGTTACAACACAGGCTACAACTATAACACTGGTTACTACCCAGGTTATGGTTATGGCTACAACACGGGTTATGGCTACCCTGGCTACGGTTACGGTGTGGGCGCGGGTATTAGCGTCGGCGTAGGTGTTGGCTTCGGTTACCGTTACTAATTTTTGAATAGTAAATAAGAGGAGTGCGGCGCTCCTCGCCGGTTTTGACCGGTTTATATGCCGCAACATTCATGGGCTCTTAGCGGGAATCACCTCTAAGAGCCCTTTCATATTGGGGCGCAGCATGTGCGTCTCCGAGTATCACTAAAAAGCACCCTATTTTTAATCAAAAAACACAGCCGTTAACACGGGCTTTTTTCCTTTATTTTGCGCTATTCTCAAGGGATAACCAGAGGCGTTTTATTAGCTCTCACACAGGAGTCCCTTATATGTCGAACAATCCTCTTTTGATGCCGTTCACGGCAAAAGACCAAGCGGTACCTTTTGACCAAATCAAAGTTGAGCACTACTTGCCCGCTTTGGATGAGGCCGTAAAAGTTACGAAATCAAATATCGAAAAAATCAAAGCTAACACAGCCACACCCGATTTTGAAAACACGATCGTGGCGCTGGAAACGGCTTCAGAACTTGCTGACCGTATTGCTGGTATCTATGGTAACTTGGAATCTGCTCACTCTGATGAAGCTTTCCAAGCATTAGCAAAAGAAATCTATCCAAAATTAACAGCACTATCT
The DNA here is from genome assembly GCF_002209355.2 of Bdellovibrio sp. SKB1291214. Lineage (GTDB taxonomy): Bacteria > Bdellovibrionota > Bdellovibrionia > Bdellovibrionales > Bdellovibrionaceae > Bdellovibrio. Next base: position 3,507,970 of record NZ_CP106855.1, on the reverse strand, counting down.
TCTGATATCTCATTGGACGAAGTGATCTTTAAAAAAGTCAAAGCGGTTTACGACAATCGCGCGAACCTAAAACTAACGCCTGAGCAAAACCGTCTGCTTGAAAAAACTTATTTGTCTTTCGCACGTAACGGCGCTCTGCTTTCAGATAAAGACAAAGAGACCCTTCGTCAAATCGACCAAGAGATGTCTGTCCTTGGACCAAAATATTCTGAGAACGTTCTTAAAGCGACGAACTCTTTCGAAATGGTCTTAGAGGATCACAAAGATGTTGCAGGTATTCCAGAGGGCATCCTTGAGGGAGCCGCAGCGGCCGCTCAAGCGAAAGGTAAAAAAGGTTGGTTGTTCAATCTGCAAATCCCTTCGTACCTTCCGTTCATGACATACGCCAACAACCGTGCTTTGCGCGAAAAAATGTCTAAGGCCTATGCTTCACGTGCTTTCGGTGGCGAATTCGACAACCAAGAAATCGTTAAAAAAATCGTTACTCTTCGCTCTAAACGCGCGAACCTTCTAGGTTTCAAAACTCACGCTGAATTCGTATTGGCAGAGCGTATGGCGAAAGATCCAAAAACAGTTGGCGCTTTCTTGCACAAACTTTTGGATGCTTCCAAAGCGGCTGGGCAACGTGACGTTTCTGAAGTGGCGGCATTCGCAGCCCAACTGGATGCAATTCCTGAATTGATGCCGTGGGATTTCGGTTACTACTCTGAAAAATTGAAAGAGGAAAAATACGCTTTCAACGAAGAAGACCTGCGTCCTTACTTCAAACTTGAAAATGTTGTCGAGGGTGTATTTGCACACGCGAAACAGCTTTACGGATTGACGTTCAAAGAAAACAAAGACATCCCGGTTTATCATCCCGAGGTAAAAGCTTACGAAATTTACGATGATAAAAATAACTATATGGGCTTGTTCTATACGGACTTTTTCCCACGCGAGACTAAAAAAGGTGGCGCATGGATGACTCAGTTCCGTGGACAAGGTTTAATGGGTGGCAAGTTAGTACGTCCACACGTTTCCATCGTTTGTAACTTTACGAAACCAACTCCAACAAAACCTTCACTTCTGACTTACGACGAAGTTCGCACTTTATTCCATGAGTTCGGTCATGCTTTGCACGGAATGTTGTCTGATGTGACTTACCAATCTTTGAGCGGTCCAAATGTTTACTGGGATTTCGTGGAGCTTCCTTCACAAATCATGGAAAACTGGGCTGGTGAAAAAGAAGGTTTGGATTTGTTTGCTCGTCACTATGAAACAAACGAACCAATGCCGGTTGAATTGATCAACAAGCTTAAAGCTTCTCAAAAATTCCAAGCAGGTTACGCTTCATGCCGCCAATTGCAGTTCGGCATGATGGATATGGCTTGGCATACAGCGGATCCTTCATTGATCAAAGATGTGGATACCTTCGAAGAGCAAGCAACGGCCGAAACTCGTTTGTTCCCTAAGGTGCCTGGCACGAATAGCTCTTGCAGCTTCAGCCACATCTTTGCAGGCGGATACTCTGCAGGATACTACTCTTACAAATGGGCTGAGGTTTTGGATGCGGACGCATTTGAATACTTCAAAGAGGAGGGCTTGTTCTCTCCGGAAGTGGCTCGTAGGTTCAAAGAATTTATCTTGAGCAAAGGTGGAACTGAGCATCCAATGGAACTTTACAAAAAATTCCGTGGCCGCGAACCAGATCCAAATGCATTGCTAAGACGTGACGGATTGATTTAATGAAAAAGACCGCGATGATGAGATCGAAAAGTCAGTTAGTGATTCCAAGCCAAAGCAATATCGCTTTGGTGTATCGCCTTGAAACTGCAAAGGCAGTGGCCTTGGCGAAAAAGGTGGCCGAGTTTCTAAAGAAACAAGGTCACCAAGTGTTCACAGCTCCCAAACAAAAAGTGGTGGCTGGAACCAGAACAGCTACAACTAAAAAACAACTCGATTCATTGTCGTTGGTTATCGTTCTTGGCGGTGACGGAACATATCTTCGTGCTGTTCGCCTGCTTGAGGGCCGGGATGTTCCTATCTTGGGTTTCAACATGGGGAACCTGGGATTTCTGACAGCGCATAATGCGGATTCAGCGCTTGAAGTGATTCAAGACACTTTAAGTGGACAGATGGAACTCCGTCCCCGCTCCATGATCCATACAAAAATCAAACGCAAAGGTAAACTTCGTGCGGAATTTCATGCGCTGAATGACGTGGTGATCGAAAGGGGTTCTCACTCCCAATTGATCAATACGGCGATTTATTCTGACAAACACTTGGTGAGCGAAGTAAAGGCCGATGGTTTTATCGTAGCTAGTCCTTCGGGTTCCACAGCCTATAACTTAGCTGCTGGCGGTCCCATTCTGCATCCTGAAGCACAGGTCCTGGTGGTTACACCGGTGGCTCCGCACAGTTTAACGTCTCGCCCCCTGATTGTTCCTGACAAAAACGAATTGTCTTTTAAGCTTGATGGAAAAACCCAGACGGCCCACTTCATCGTCGATGGACAAAAAGTTTCAGAGTTAAACGCTGACGACACGGTTGTCCTGACTCGCTCTCACTATGATCATTGGATGGTCAGACATCCTGATCACAACTATTTCAACTTGCTTCGTGAAAAACTTAAATTTGGAGATCGGACTTAATTATGCTTTTAGAGCTTAAAGTTTCAAATTTTGCGATCATCGAAAATCTTCATATCGTATTCAAAGACGGACTTAACATTTTGTCTGGTGAAACCGGTGCGGGTAAATCGGTTCTGTTAAAAAGCCTCTCCTTATTGATGGGTGGCAAAGGCTCCAGTGATACAATCCGCACGGGCTCAAACCAAGCCACGATCGAGGGTTCTTTTGATATCAGCAAACGTCCTGATATTTTAAATAACCTAAAAGACATGGGTATCGACGCTGACGAAGACATCTTGATTGTTCGTCGCGTTCTAAGCAATGGCGATAAATCTAAAGTTTACCTGAATGGTTCTTTAAGCACGCTGAACAGCCTTCGTGACATTGTTGCTCCACTCGTGGAGCTGGCTGGTCATTCTGCGCCGCTGATCGAAATGACGGGCCAACATGAAAACCGCAACTTAATGTCCAAGGCTTATCATTTGGATTTGCTGGATCAGTATGCGGGGACTTGGGACAAGCGCCTTTTATTCACCGAAAAGTACAATCGTTACTACGGAATCTTTGAAGAGATCAAAAAGCTTGAAAGCGATGCTAAACAGAAAGCTCAGCGTTTGGATTTTTTGATCTATCAACGTGACGAGATCGCGAACTTGGATCTTTCTCCAGGTGAAGATATTGAACTTGAAACTGAAGTTAAAAAACTTAAGAACGCCAATCGCATTGGTTCGTTTGTGGACCAGGCAGAGTCAGCTCTTTACACGGACGATGATTCTGCCATCAGCCGATTGAAAATGGTGATGAAAAAAGGATTGGAGCTTGCAAGCCTGGATCCTCAAATCGGCGCCAAGCTTGAACTATTGGAGCAAGCCCAAGCATTGATCGACGAAAGTGTTTTCGAGCTTCGCAATTACGCGAATAAAATCGACGCTGATCCTCAACGTCTTGAAGAAACTGAAGGCCGCTTAAGCGATCTTCGTAAGTTGCAGAAGAAATACGGTGCTTCCGTCAACGATATCTTAAAAGCCTTGATGGAGATGGAAATTGAAATCTCTAACTTGCAAAACTCGGATGTCAAAATTGAATCTCTGCGCAAAGAGGCGGCGGTACTACTTAAAGAGCTTGAAACTTTGGGACAAGATCTTCACAAACGCCGCGCCAAGGGTGCAGACCTTTTGGCAGAAAGCGTGAATGCGGAACTTTTGGATCTGAATATGAAAGGTGTCACCTTCCACGTTCAAATCGAAAAAATGTCAGAACTCAGCTCTACGGGCATCAGTGATGTTGAATTCCTCAGTCAAACATCTGCGAAAGACGTAAAACGTCCTTTGGCAAAGTTTGCCTCGGGCGGCGAGCTTTCTCGTATCTTGCTTTCGCTAAAACGTGTTGTGGGCTCTAGCAATCAGCCTCGCACTTACCTGTTCGATGAGGTCGATACGGGCGTGTCTGGCGAAACGGCAGAAAAAGTCGGCCGTAAACTGAAAACAATTGCAAAAGGCCAGCAAGTTATCTGTGTCACTCATTTGCCACAGGTCGCAGCGTTTGGCGATACACACTTCTTTATCCAAAAATCTCCTCAGAAAGAATCTGTGGCGATGTTGGTGTCTGAGCTTAAACAAAAAGATCGCGTTCAAGAAATTGCCCGCCTGATCTCTGGTGAGAAGATTTCAAAAACTTCCGTTGCTCACGCCGAACAACTCTTGGTCGAGGCCAAGTAGTTCGCATCAGAAACACTTTCTCCATGAACAGCCAAGCTGGATGGAGAAAGTGTGTCCGTACTTTGCACGACCATGTGAATATACAAGCTTTCAAAACCTCCCCAATGTTGTCGCCTCCCCTTAGAATTTAAATATTACAAATGGGAGGCTTGATATGATTCTCGTGATGGGTGCCACTGGTCATGTGGGTTCTAAGGTTGCAACCGAACTGCTTTCTCAAGGCCACGAAGTCCGCGTTTTAGCGCGACACTTTTCAGAACCAGAAAAATTCGCAGGCGCTGACATCATCGTCGGAGATGCGAACAGCGTCGATACGATGATGCATGCTTTGCGAGAATGCTCTGCCGCCTTCGTCATGATTCCTCCCGATTACAAAGCCCTGGAACAGCGTTTTAGTGCCAACAAAGTGGGTGAGGTGATCGCCGAAGCCATTGAGGAATCAGGCATCAAGCATATCGTAAATTTAAGCAGTGCGGGGGCAGATCTGGAAAGTGGAACAGGTCCCGTGTTGGCTCTTCACGATCAAGAACAACGACTTAATAATATTTCGGGATTAAATATTGTCCATTTGCGGCCCGCTTATTACATGGAAAACCTGACTGCAGAAATCCCTACGATAATGGCGATGGATAAAATCTTTGGAATTATTCCAGAGGATGCACCGGTCGATTTAGTGGCAACCAAAGATGTCGCGGCTCGTGCCGCTTTCCTATTAGCGAATCCCACTTTCCGCTCGCATAACGTGGAATACGTCCTGGGGGAGCGCACTTTAAGTTACCGCGAAATTGCTCGCGTTTTAGGGCAAACCATCGGCAAACCTACTCTCGAGTATGCCGAGGTTCCTGATACAGAGCTTCGTAACTATCTGGTGGGGTCGGGGATGTCAGAAAGCATGGCTGACGCAATGATAGAATTGGATCATGCTGCAGGAAATGGCCTGTTAGCGTCCAGTTATGCCCGCGATAAAAATAATTCCACGGTAACATCCATTGAAAAGTTCGCTCGCACCACCTTTTTGGATGCCTATAACCAGGCCTTAACAGCCCAAAATGCACGACGTTCGAGTTCAAGTTCATTTGAGGCTCACCCCTAGTTTTTAATGAATTTGACTCTTTTATTGTGTTGATTTCCAATTCGTTTTCATTCAGAACCTTGTCCAATCTCTGACAAGGTTTTGAATGACGACGTGGCTCGGTTTTATTTGCATTTTGTTGTGCTCATCGCTGAGCTTTGCCACGGAACCGACTGGATGGTGGGCTGTGTCCCCAGAACAGGTAGCTGGTGCCCCTTGTAAGAATCACCGTCCTCCTACGGATGCTGAGATGCTGAACTTCTTGCAGCCCTCCAGTCTGAATAAAAAATCCGAAACTTTATATGGAATTTCATTCAAAGATGAAGACCCCGAATTGTTACAGCTTTTCCGCGATCTGCATTCCTACGATATCAGCATGAAGGGGGCTCAGCCCCTGGTTTTAAAGTCTAACTGTGACAAGGTTCTTTGTTCAGTTCAGGCTATCTATGGGCCGCGCGTAGGGGTTCAAATTTTGTTCATGCTGAAACGCTATGGTTTCAATGGCTCTCATTTGCGCACAGCCAAGGCGTCTTTGTGGAGATCCGACGAGTTGGACGACGTGCTGACGGCTCTTTCTGATTACCCTATCGAACTTTATCCACTGGATTATAACCGTAAATTGGTTCACGTTAAACGTGGGGATCGCATGCGGTTGCCGGTGGGTGAAAGCGTCGCAAACTCCACCATGGAAATTTACGACATGTGGAACGAGCTTTCCCAGGCAGAGCGCCAACAAACGCTTTTGCACGAACTGGGACACGTTGTAGCCCGTAAAGATAATGTGGATGAGTCAGCTCCATGGTTAAAGGTCGCCGGCTGGCGGGCGCGAAATCGCACGGACAGAAATGGCCGTCCTGTACAGGACTTTGTTTTAGTCGACCCTTCTAAAGCTGTTTCATCCTATGGTAAAACCAATCCACGTGAAGACTTTGCGGAAAGTGTGACTGCTTACCGTTTTGGTGGAGCCATGATGAAATCCTCTCACTCTGAGAAATACGATTTCCTCAAGCAACGTGTCTTCGACGGTAAAGAGTATCTTTCCTCCCAAGCATGTCTGACTTCGAAATCTCGCACGGAAGTTAAGAGGGAAGCAAACGATGTCGCTTATGCAGGGGCATTAGCTAAGGCCCGAAAAAATGCGAACAACTTGGATAGTAAGTTCATCGCACAAGCTCAAGAGATTTGCCTAGAAACACTGGTGAAAGTAATGATGGGTGAAGCCGGGACTGCCAGCAATTGCACCAGCCGCGCTTTACAACGTCTGCAACTTGAAAAGTATAGCAAAGGGAAAAAGCTTGATGGCTCTTTGCTGAGTGACCAGCAATTGAACGCGATCGCGTTCAAAGGTGACACTGAAGTCGATTTTAGCAAACGTGTGCGCACCAAATTTTCAAACGAAGCTGCAAAAAGCATAAATTCTGATTTCCGTGATTCAATGAACCGCACTTCCTGCTCATCGTGGGCCAAAGACGCTCAAATGCTGTTCACTGCCACTCCTATGCTGTCCAAACTTGCTGGTGGCGACCGAATGTATTTCTATAAAAACCAACGCCGAGAAGGCATGAGTGCTTTCTTTGAGCGTGCTTGCCGGTCCGTTCGTCAAAACGCAGGACGACTTGATTTAGGAATTCTTCAAAACTTACCATAACAGGATGAAGATGTTTCTTTATCCCCTATTGGTATTGTTTGGAGTTTCCTGCATGCACAAATTTCCTCAAGATTATCCGAAAGCCACGAAAACACCTCATACAATGGAAAAGTTTGGCGATACTCGTGTCGACAATTATTTCTGGTTGCGTGATCGCGAAAATCCCAAAGTCATCGATTATCTGACTCAAGAAAACCAATTCACAGAAAAAATCATGGCGCCGAGCAAAGATCTTCAAGAAAAGATTTTTCAAGAAATGAAAGGTCGTATCAAGGAGGATGACTCGAGTTATCCAGCTAAAATGGGCGATTACTTGTATTCGACTCGTTATCAAACCGGTCAGCAATACCCCTTATTCGTTCGTACGGGGCTTCAGGGTGACGCTGAAGAGATTCTGATCAATGAACCTGAATTAGCCAAAGGCCATAGCTATTACGATTCGACAGGGCCACGCATCAGTCCCAATCAGATGATGATGGCTTATGGTGAAGATACCGTGGGTCGCCGTTTTTATGATATCCGCTTCAAAGATTTGAAGACTGGCAAACTGTTGCCGAACGTGATTGAAAAGGCTACAGGAAATTTGGTGTGGGCTGACGACAACGAAACTGTTTTTTATGCTCAACAAAATCCCGAGACTCTTCGTTCGGAAAAAATCTATCGCTACAATATTAAAACACAAAAGAAAGATCTCGTTTATCACGAAAAAGACGAAACTTTTAGCTGCTATGTTTTAAAATCATTAAGCCGTAAGTTTATCTACATCACATCCCAAGCGACTTTGACCAGCGAGGTTTATTATCTGCCTTCTGATAAACCCCACGATACGTTCAAGCTTTTTGCTCCCCGCCATAGAGAACTTGAATATGCGGTAAACGATGACGGAAATCAGTTTTATATTACGACAAATAAAGAAGCTAAGAATTATCGCGTAATGACTGCAAAACCCGGTCACACCAACGTCGCTGATTGGAAAGAGCTGATTCCACACCGCAACGATACTTATATTTCCGATATCACAGTCTTTAAAAATAACTTGGTTTTGGATATACGTCGCAATGGTTTGACTGAGATTGAAATTCGCGACATCCACGGTAACAATCCCTATGTGATCCCGTTTTCTGACCAGAGCTTTATGGCTGGAGTTGGCGATAATCGTGAATTCGATACCGAGTGGCTGCGTTTTGAATATGAATCCATGCGCCTACCCCCAAGCGTTTACGACATCAACATGAAATCGCATGAACAACACCTGCGTAAAACTCGCGAGGTGCCAGGATTTGATCCGAATAAGTACCGCACCGAACGAGTTTTCATCACAGCCCGAGACGGCGTGAAAGTTCCCGTGTCATTATTGATGAAAAAAGATTTCCATGCGGATGGTTCAGCGCCGATGTTGGTTTACGGATATGGTTCTTATGGCGCTAACATGGACCCTTGGTTTAGCTCTTCCTTTTTTAGCTTGATTGATCGCGGTTTCGTGTTTGCAAAAGCACACATTCGCGGCGGTTCTGAAATGGGTCGTGAATGGTATGACACGGGTCGTACCAAAAAGAAAATGAACACATTTTTTGATTTCATCGATGTGACTGAAGGTCTTTTAAAACAGCAGTACGCAAAAAAAGGCCACGTCTATGCGATGGGTGGCAGTGCTGGTGGTTTGTTAGTGGGTGCAGTGATGAATTTACGTCCTGACCTGTATCATGGTGTTGTCGCGCAAGTTCCCTTTGTAGACGTGATCACGACAATGCTGGACGAAACAATTCCATTAACAACAGGCGAGTACGACGAGTGGGGCAACCCCAACGAACAAGAAGCCTACAATTACATCCGTGCGTATTCACCGTATGACAATGTAAAGGATCAAAAATATCCAAATGTTTTGGTAACCACAGGTTTGCATGATTCCCAGGTCCAGTACTGGGAACCAGCAAAATGGGTAGCTAAATTGCGTGATCATAACCAAGGTGACTCCGTCATCTTGCTTAAAACCGATATGGATGCGGGACACGGTGGAGCATCTGGACGCTTTGACGCCCTTAAGGACACCGCGACTGAATTCGCCTTCATTCTGCAAATGGAAGGTAGGAAGTAATTTCCTGGTCTGGAATTCACCCCTTCCAGACCACTTTAATAGACGAAATTTCCATTAAAACTTAAACTGAGAGTTATGAATAAGACGTTTCTAACTCTCAGTTTGATCCTTGCTTTTCAAGCACACGCGCAAAACGATAACAGCTGCAGTGACATCGCCGCATTCACTTGCAACGCGGTGGTGGCCAGTGATGGGACTTCAGTAGGCAGTGTTAAAGCTAGTAAATCCGAATTCACGGAAACACTGAAAACAGAAACATTTCCCGCAGTTCAAAAAGCTTTCATTAAAAAGATCTCTTCACTGCCGTTAGAAGAAACTGCTCGCACCACTATTTTGGCTAAGATCTCGAAGATGAAATTTTCGACGGAATGCGAACAGCTCAGCAACAGGCTTGATGAATCCCTGTGGCCGAATTCCTTTTACACTCACTCAGACAATGTATTTTATCTGTGCAAAGCAAAACCGGGAATGTCTGAGTTTGTTGTCGCAAAAATGATTGCATCGGAATTGTCTGAGATGATCAATCCTTGCGGCATAAATAATATAATTCCGCGCCCCCGTGAAAAGAATGAATCTTTAGAGCAAAGCGAAAAGGAGTATCCTATCAAAGGACTTATCTCTTGCTTGCGCTCGGAAAACACTGCGGGTGCCAAACGCGATGGCAGTAAAGCTTTCAAAGAAACGAAATTCTGCACAGACGATCAGGTCACTCGCTCAGTCTCGGACTGGCTTACCACAGAAGTTGTGACCGATTATATTTCTCAGAAGTACGATTCTCATGAAAACAATAAAGAAAATCTGACTGCCTCTCAATGGCGTCAAGGAATTGCGAACTCCTATAACAGCGAGTGTTCTTTCGACAGACCTGACGATGGGTTCTCCGAAGATCTTAGTTTTCAACGTCGTATGAACTCAATCGTAGGAACAAATCCAACATTAAGAAATAAGTTAGGATGCTATAACAAAGCTGCCTATGCTTATTGCGATGGAAGTAATCCCGATGCAATGGCTAAAGTTATAGGACAACCGAAAGCAGCGGGTTCCGGTGGCGGTACGACAACCCCAGCAAATTCTCAAGGAGGAGTTAAATAATGAAATACCTTCTAACTCTTCTGATCTTAGTCCCTGCCCTTGCGTGGTCGGCACCTCAAAAACAAGGTGTTCAACGAAGAGCCTCCGCTCCAAAGGCCTCCCCTAAAAAGTCGACATCATTTAATGGTTTTCGTGTCACCGTCGTATTTGGTCAGCAGAAATCACACTTTACGGTGTGGCAAGATCAACGTGGAAAATTCTATGCAGTTAGTAAAGGTGGACAACCTACGATCGGCACTTTGACGGACACGAATTTTTCATTCTTTAATACACAAAGCCGCGAGATCGCCTCCTTGAAAGGCAACAACGTACAAAGTTGCCCTCGTGCGAATATTCAACTGTATCAGGGAAACAAATTCGTACAGGCTTCGTGCATTGGTCTTAAAAACTCGACGTCGGCGCGTATGACTCAATTGGCGAATATGCTGGCGACGCTTCAGTAAGTCGGCATCGCTCATCCGGGCGGGACAGGGCCCGGGCTGAAAATTAGCTTAATGCGTACTTGAACAGCACGTAGTAGATAGCGATGGCGCCCAGGAATGAAAAGAAATAAAGATTCCAATAGCTCCAACGCTTCCATTTTTTAAGAATCAACCACACGATCGCATATACAATTGTTGGAAAGACAAAGGCCTTTAGCATGTCGGGGCTTTGTGCGTGTTCCATACCTACAAAAACTTTTCCCGTCTTATAGCTATACAAAGCAATCAAGTTAAAGGGATTCAATATAACAAGAACGAATGTCCAAATAATTTCACGCACTAAAATCTGACGGTTTGTTTGCATAGATTTACTTTACGCAGGTCTTTTCGGACCAGCAACTTTAACTCCGATATAGGACGAAATCATGACTCCAATCCCATACATAGTTGCCGTCGAATCAAATTGGTCAATCACGCTCCAAAAAAACATGAAACCGCAAAAACAACTGGATACAAACGCGCTGGTCATAATCCAAACTTCGACTTGGCTGGGCTTTTTACGTGGCGGCATATTTTGAGTATAACTCAAATACGCAATGTTTTAAAACACTGAACTGTTTAGGCAGGACCTTTTGTTTAGTTAATAATTGGAACTTCAATATACGATAAGGAACGGACTGGTGGTCTAAACATATCCGATAGCACGAGCGAAATAATCACGCCGGCAGCATAGACAGCAGCGATCAGTCCGAAGCCATTCACTGTTTCATAAATAAAAAGTCCCAGGAACAAAATCGTAAGAACAAGAAATAAGCGAACCAATTGGCGTTTCCGTTTGTCCTGCTTAGGTGTTGACGGCAGCAATGGATGAGGTGGAGGTACGATATACATTCCCCTATTATACAGGGAAATCAAATTGCCAGAAACATCAAATGGTTTACCTGTATTTATTTAATGATCGCCTTTAAAAGTGTGCAGGGATTTTTCACTGTCTTTACACCCGCTTTATAAGCTTCTGGTTTTAAAACTTGCAGATTTGTATCTAGAACAATTTTAAGCGGCTCAACCTGTTTTTCAAGATTCTCCGGAACCATAACGGAGGTGATGTAACTATCATAAACTTCACATGATAAGCGCGAAGAACAATTGTGAATCGCTTTACTGAGCAATGGTAAATCCGCTTTGTCGACAGTTTGTTTGCTCCAACTTTTCTTAGCATTGTCTTTGGCGTGTTGAAGTCTCTCTTCCAAGCCTTCAATTTTTATGTTGCATTTTTTGATGATGGGATTGCTGGGATCGTTAATAGCAACTCGGGTGACGATGATGATTTGCTTCAGGCTATCTAATTCTCGCACAGGCATTTTCGCTTGGGCAGTCAAGGATAGAACGAATGTACTTATGAAGATCGATAATGCTTTCAAGTTGTAACTCCGTTTACGTAACAACTCTATTGTCATCGATAAACCATGGGCTCACAAAATGAAAACTGGACAGGAGTTTAAAAAAATTAAACGCCTGTCCAGAATTTTTACGAAATATTTAACTTACATTAGCTTTCTAAGAACATAGTGCAAAATACCGCCATTTTTTAGGTATTCCAATTCAACCGCCGTATCGACACGGGACTTCACTTTAATCTCTTCGGTTTTACCGTTAGAGCGAGTGATTCGGACCGTAATATCCTGTTGCGGTTTCATCGTCTCAATACCCACAATATCCAACACTTCCGTGCCGTCTAATCCCAATGTTTTGCGATCCATGCCCACATGGAATTGCAAAGGCAGGACACCCATACCAACAAGGTTAGATCTGTGAATACGCTCAAAGCTTTCAGCGATGACTGCGCGAATGCCCAACAACGTTGTTCCTTTAGCAGCCCAGTCACGAGAAGACCCCGTACCGTACTCCTTACCCGCTACAACTATCAAAGGCGTTTTGTCTGCTTGGTATTTCACTGAAGCATCAAAGATCGACATCTGTTCCCCTGTTGGAACATACTTCGTCATCCCACCTTCAACACCATTAAGCATTTCGTTCTTAATGCGGATGTTGGCGAAAGTACCGCGCACCATCACATCGTCGTTACCACGACGGGAACCATAGGAGTTGAAATCCACCGGTTGCACACCCTTGCTCATCAAAAATTTGCCGGCAGGAGAATCTTTTTTGATACTGCCCGCTGGAGAGATATGGTCTGTCGTGATGGAATCACCTAAAATCGCAAGAATACGTGCGCCTGTTACGCCTGCCAATGCCCCCGGAGCACGCTGCATACCTTTAAAGTATGGAGGATTTTTGATGTACGTGCTGTCATCCCAAGAATATGTTTGTGATGTCGTCGTCTGGATTTTTTTCCAATCTTCAGTACCTTCAAATACATTGCCATAACGATTGTCGAACATTTTCGTTTCAACCGTTTTATTAACGACGTCATAGATTTCTTTATTTGTTGGCCAAATATCGTCTAAGAAAACAGGCTTACCTTGGGAATCTTCGCCGATCGGATCTTTAGTAATATCCATTTGCATGGAGCCCGCCAGCGCATAAGCCACAACCAACATCGGCGATGCCAAGTAGTTTGCTTTCACATTTGGATTAATACGACCTTCAAAGTTGCGATTCCCTGATAAAACAGAAGCTACGACAAGATTGCCTTTTTCCACCGCATGGGAAATCGGTTCTGGCAATGGACCCGAGTTACCGATACATGTAGTGCATCCATAACCCACCAGATTAAATCCCAAATGATCCAGATATTTTTGCAAACCTGAATTTTCAAGATAATCAGTGACGACTTGTGATCCCGGAGCCAAAGAAGTTTTCACCCAAGGTTTTACTTTCAAACCTTTTTCAACGGCTTTCTTAGCAACTAACCCCGCCCCCATCATCACAGAAGGATTCGAAGTATTTGTACAGCTTGTGATCGCAGCGATCACGACGTCACCGTGGCCTAACTGATAGTTAGAGCCCTCAACGGGTGTATTGTATTTAGCTTTAGGTGCATGATCTGCAGCCACACTAAATCCTGAAGAAAGCGTTGCCGTGAAATCGCTTGCGGCTTTATCCAAAAGCACGCGATCTTGAGGACGTTTAGGACCTGCAATAGAAGGTACCACGTCGCTCATATTCAATTTCAACGTATCATGGAAAAAGAAATGCTCATCATCACTTGTACGCCACATTCCTGTTTCTTTGGCATAAGCCTCAACAAGATCGACCGTTTCTTTGTCACGACCAGAGAGTCTTAGGTACTTCATAGTTTCTTCATCAATAGGGAAGAAACCGCAAGTCGCACCATACTCAGGAGCCATGTTTGCGATGGTTGCACGATCCGCCAAAGAGAGACCCTCTAAACCTGGGCCATAGAACTCAACGAATTTACCGACCACGCCTTTTTTACGAAGCATTTGAGTAACTGTTAGAACCAAGTCTGTAGCCGTCGTGCCCTCTTTAAGTTTACCTTCCAAACGGAAGCCAATCACTTCAGGAATCAACATGCTTAACGACCCAACATCGGTTTCAAGAACCAGTCGCCCACGATAATTTTGTAAGCAACCATATCACGAGTGTTCAACCAGTGATCGAAGGGGCCTTTTCCACCTGAGTACATCATACCCATACCGAAATCGAAGGGTACGCGTCCCAACTCTAAGGAACCAAATTCTTGATTCACATTCAAATAGAGCTGGCTTGCCGTCACGTTACCAAAACCTTGAGTTCCGGAAGTGGCAGTGCTCGCAGAGTTGTTCGAACCCCAAATACCACCCAATTGTGAACCTGGATAGATATCGCTGTTGAAGATATCAACGCGAGATATGATGTTGATACCGTCCGCCGCGATAATTTTTGGATTTAAATACAAGTAATTAAGACCGTACGCTTTACGTTGAGAAGGATTACCCAAAGAAGGTCTGTCTACTTCGATCCATTCTGCACGATAGCCGCCCGACCAATCCAATGACATCGCTTGCGCCACTGTGGACGTCAAAACGATAGAAAGACCCAACACTTTTAGAAAATGTGTTTTCAACATTCGCATTCCTTTACTTTTCTACCACACCCATCACTTCAGTTTCGCGAAGGATGATTAGGTCTTCATTTTGAAGATTGATTTTTGAACCAGAGTATTGTGAGAACACAACCTTGTCCCCCACTTTTAGTTCCATCGGACGAAGATGGCCTTTTTTATTTACATGACCACGTCCCACAGCCACCACAGTTCCATGCAAGTTGCCGGAAACATCTGCGACTGTATCAGGAATATAAAGTCCACCAGCCGTCATACGTTCGGAATCTGCAGTTTGCACGATCAAGCGATCATCCAACGGAGATACAAAATTCTTTAAATCCACCAACTTTTTGGCAGCTGGCTTTGTCACTAAATGTGATGCCGAAGGTTTTACTGCTTCAGATGCCTTTTTAACAGGTGCTTTGACAGTTTTTTTAGGTGACGCTGCCTTTTTCGCAACGGCCTTTTTCGGCGCAGATTTCTTTGCAGCCTTAGGAGCTGCCTTCTTTGTAGGAGACTTTTTAACTACAGGTTTTTTTGCAGAAGTTTTCTTTGCCGGCGTTTTTTTGGAAACTTTTTTCGCGACTTTTTTAACGACTTTTTTTACGGCTTTCTTTGCAGAAGATTTCTTCTTAGCCACAACTTATCCCTTTCACGAAAAAACACTTCAACAGTGTCTATATTTCGTACTACTCTTATGTGCATGTTGCGACCAAGATTAAAGACTATTTTAATTCGATTTACAATCCTTGTGACGCTCGCAATCATCGCGGGTCTTGGGGTTGGTGTTTATTCCTATTTCTCTCTCGAAAAAGAGATGTCACAGAAGCTTGAATCCAAACGCTTCATTGTGCCCACAGAATACTATGCAGGTCCGCGGGTGTTCAGCGTTCGCAATAGTTCCAACTCTGAGATTGTGGAAAACGCGTTCTTAAAGCAAAACTTCCGTCGGCGCGACTATGATCAACGTCTTTTACAGGGAGATTACTTTCTTGCGACCCGTGAGCAATGCAGCGCGCGCCTGCAATTGCAACTTGATGAAAACCAAGTCGGCTGTTTTGCCTGGGTGAACAAAGATGTTGAAACTGACAAAGTCGATAGTTCTATTCAGGTTTTGGTTTTTCAGAACGACAACACTATCTCGAAAATCCTGCTTGGCGCACCTTTCCAGGAAGTTCCCTCCGCTTTCGGCGAAGCACCTCTTTTGGCGCAGTACATTGGTAACGAACCTTTAATGCAAAAAACCGTGACATTGGGTGAAGTACCACCGACTTGCTCCAACGCGATCATGGCCATTGAAGACGCCCAGTTTCTAGAACACGGCGGGATTAGCATAAAAGGCATCATGCGTGCGATCGTAAAAAACATCACTACGGGTCGCAAAGAGGGTGGCAGCACCATTACTCAGCAGTTGGTTAAGAATTATTTTTTAACCAGCGAACGAACGTTCAAAAGAAAATACAATGAATTCATCATGTCGATCCTGTTGGAATCGCGCTTTAACAAAGATGAAATTCTTGAGACCTATCTGAACGTGATCTATATGGGACAAAACGGCCCCTTCCAAGTTCGCGGTTACGGTGCAGCCGCTCGTTACTACTTTAATAAGGAACTGAGCGATCTGGAACTTCATGAGTGTTCTTTGTTAGCTGCAATCGTAAACAGTCCGGGTCTTTACAATCCTTTCAAAAAACCTGCAAATGCAGAACGCCGTCGTCGTTTGGTTTTGGATAAAATGAAGGGCTTGGACTTTATCACGGAATCGCAGATGGCAGAGGCCGCGAAAGCTTCACTTCCGTCAGCTCCGGTGACATTAGCGACCGAAACAGCTCCCTACTATTTAGATGCCGTTCGTAAGCAATTGGACTCTTTAAAAATTCCTGTTGAAGGTTTGCGTATTTACACAGCGTTGGATTTGGAAGCTCAACAAGCTGCTCAAGAATCTTTGCGCAATCACTTAGACAATCTTGAAAAATCCAATAAGCACATCAAGGGACTAAAGGAAAAAGGCAGTAGCCTTGAGGGCATCGTTCTTGTCGGCGACAATCGCTCTGGCTTAGTCAATGTTGTGGTCGGCGGTCGAAATTACAGAATGACTCAGTTTAATCGCGCCATCGATGGTCATCGTCAGGTCGGATCCACGATGAAACCATTCGTTTATCTAACAGCATTAATGAACGAAACCCCAGAGGGAAAACCATTCTCCCCGATCACGCTTTTGAACGATGAAAAACAGTCCATCAAGTATGAAGGTCAAACATGGGCGCCGGAAAATTATGGCAAAAAATATTACGGCCAAGTTCCGATGTTTTACGCACTAAAAAATTCCATGAATGCGGCGACGGTAAACCTAGGCATGCAAGTGGGTCTTGGTAACATCGTCGATATCGCTCATAAATTCGGCGTGGATTCAGAATTAAAAGCTTTTCCATCTCTGACTCTGGGTGCATTTGAAATGTATCCGCGGGAGGTCTTACAAAGCTATATGACCATCGCCAACATGGGACTTCGTAAAGATATTTCCTTTGTTCGCAAAGCACTAAACGCTGACGGCAAAGAAGTGTACACTTTCAACCCGAATGATCGCCAAGTCGAAGACCCGGCAACCGTTGCAAGCCTGATCAGCATGATGAAACAAGTCATCATTTCTGGCTCGGGTCGCGCGATTCCTTTAAACGGATTTACAAACCCCGCGGCTGGTAAAACTGGAACAACAAACGATAACAAAGATGCCTGGTTCAGTGGCTTTACACCTTACTTAACGACAATTGTTTGGGTGGGTTACGATAACAATCTTCAACATAAACTAACCGGCGCAAGCGGTGGTGTTCCCGTTTGGACAGACTTTATGAAGAAAATCGGCAGCCGTTATCCTGCCGATGATTTCGCATGGCCAGAAGGAACCGTGAAAGTGACTTTGGACGAAGATACTTTGAAAGCACTGAACGCAGTTCAAGCACCCTTTGATCCAACCTCTGTAGAATTGATTTTCAGAAAAGGCACCGAACCTTAAGCCCCAGGTAACAGTTCCCTTTTTTAGGAGCGCGTCTGCGCGATCCTAAAAAAGGGAACTGTTACCTAAGTACGATTTCTAAACCTTCGTGGGCGAAATCCCACTCGACTGTTGGGATTTGTTCATTATTAGATGCCAAGGCGCGAGCCACTGATTCATAGTACTCTCGTGTTTGACGACGTAGTTCTAAGACATGATCAGTGCGTGCGCCGGGATCATGATGCGCAAATAAAACACGCTTAATGCCTTCCCGGAAGGCGATCTCCAAACCAACTTGTGCAGCACTATGACCCCAGTTTGCTTTCTCGGCAAGCTCAGGCAATGTGTATTGAGCGTCGAAATACATCACATCGATATCTTGATATAACGGCAGATCAGCGCCCAGATCTTCTTGGGTTACACGCGTGCCTTCAGTATCCACACAGTGGGCGTATGATTTCCCGCCGGCTTCAACTTTAAATCCCCAACATGGATCTGGATGATCGAGCTGATAAGGTGTCACTTTAAATTCACCCACGTGAATAGGCTTACGAGGCTCCAAGACATGGAAGTGAATTTTCGCCTGCAAAGCCTCGAACGGAACTGGGAAGTACGGTTTTTTAAATAAACCGCGAATCAAAGATTCCAGTTCTGGTTGCACAGCATAGTAATGAATTTCTTCACCCGGAATAAAATGCGGAACAAAGAATGGCAAACCGATGACATGATCCCAATGAAAATGAGTCATGAAAATGTGGTAAGGACCTTTTTTGCGAGGCGCGGTGCCTTTAAGAATTCTTTCACTGATCGACCGAATTCCACTTCCACCATCGATGATAATTTGATCATTTCCATAATTAAGTTCAACACAAGTTGTGGCTGAACCGTAACCACCCACAACAGGAACTTCCTGCCCCCGAATGTACGAAGACACTTGGTGGGCACCATGATGACCACTCGAAAAAAAGTTCTGAAGAACCCCTTCGATGTGTTGCGCCCAAACTGTAGGTGGTGGAGACGACGGCAATGAGCCGCGAACGCCCCAGAATTTTATGGAGAATGACATACCCGTTTAGGATGCCTCAGAATAAACACGAAACAAATTAATATTTTGCGGAACGACCGACCTAGGTAGTGAGGTTTTCCCCTCTTAAAAGCACTTCCATTCAAAGGTGTGGCGCACCCGTCTAGTAAGGATTACTCGAATGGCGGTTCCTTTTGCACCCACTTGCAACACATCGCACCCAAATTACCAAACCTAAGTGTATGAAATCACTCGCAAAAATTTCCACCAGAAACTTCTGAAAGTGGTACGTCTATTGCTTAGTTCTGCCATATGGAAATTCGGAGACAAAATGACATCATTGCTTTTCGTGCGCCGGGGGAATCCCCCGTAGCTTTCCACGCGCGAAATCTTGAGGTCGCAGATATCTCCGAAGAGCTGTGGGGTGAGATGAACTCCCCGTCCGATGACTCCCTTCAGTCCGTCTTGATTGACTGGAATGACGAGATTAATCCCGATGTTACGACGACTCAAGTTGCTCGCGAAATCCGTTCGCTCACTATCAACGTTACTCAAATCTGCAACTTGAAATGTACTTATTGCGCCGCTGGTGGTGACGGTACATATGGTTCGCCACAAACAAAAATCAACATTGAAAAAACATTGCCGCAGTTAAAATTCTTTTTGGATCGTTTGCCCGATACCGGAATTTTCCGCATTAGCTTTATCGGTGGGGAGCCCCTGCTTTACCCAGAAGGCATTCGTGCGATTGCAAACTACGTAAAACTGATGACGGCAGGTCGCAATCTGACGACCCGATTCTCCATCGTGACGAATGGAACTTTGCTTACAGATGAAAACATCGCATTGCTGGAAGAAATCAAATGCAATGTCTCTGTCAGTATCGATGGGGCCGCTGAACGAAACGATGTCGCTCGTCCAATGAAAAACGGCCAAGGAAGCACTGCTGTTGTGATCGAAGGCTTGCACAAACTTTTTGCTCGCAAAGAAAAACTGGGATCGATCACTTTGCACGGTGTATTCACTGCCAGCAACAGGAACGTCGTTGAGGCTTACAAATTTTACTGCCAATTCCCGGCGGATGCCTACGAATTCACCTACAGCGTTTCGGATATGAATCAGGAAGCCAGCGATCTTTTCACACGCGAGATGACCCTGATCGCAGCGATGGCTTACAATGCTGGTGGAGAGGCCGCTTTACGCAAAATCAGCTTTTTTAATCGCGTCTTTCAAGCGTTGGATGAACAACGTCGTACAGAAAACTTCTGTGGTGCTGGAAAATCACTGTTAGTGGTGGATGCCCGCAATAACCTATTCACGTGCCCATGGGACGTGGGCAACAGCGCTGAAAAGGTCGGCCAAGGCACTGAGGTTTCACCACAGTCTCTGGATAAATACTCCCAAAACTTGATTGAACAAAACAACTGTCAGACCTGCTGGGCTCGTTTCCTGTGCGGCGGTGGCTGTATGTTCGTTCACAAAGAGGCTACAGGCTCTAAGAACCAAAAAAACGGTCAATTCTGCCAAAGACAGCGCAGCTTGGCCGCTACTGCAATTTTATACTTTAAAAAAAGTCGACAGACTGATAATCAAGAGGACAGTGAATATGGAAAACACTAAAAAAACTTCTACACACATCAAGAAAGTAAAGCCTCGCGGCAACGTACTTTCAACTATGCAAACTGCCGAAGACGGCTGCATCCCTGTTAAATAGCTCGGAGAAAACACCATTTAATGAAACTGCCAAGTCCATTCGAGGAAACCACAAACTCCTCGAAACCAGTGCAATACCGCGTTTACGCGATCAGAGCTATTTTAGCTATGATCATGGCGTTTCTTATTGCGCAGATCAATTTGGACTATCTTGAGTCTTGGCTTTACGACTTCCGCATTCGCTCCCGCTTATTCGACCGCACGTCAAACAAAATTGAATTGGTCTATATCAAACCGTCCACTGTTCAGGCATTCAAAGGACAACCGAACGCCAAAGACCAAACTGCCATTCTGATGAATCTGCTGGCGGCTCATCCGCGCGCGGTTGTTTATGACTTTGCGATCGATGAGGCTCAGGGCAGCGAGGAAGACAAACAGGAGTGGGCAAACCTTATCGTGCAAAGTACAAATGTGTACGTGGCAACTCCAGAAACACCACTTAAAGGCGAGGAAAGAAGCCTGTATTTGCCGCTTCCGTTCGATCATATCCGCAGAGTTCCCGCTCCGAAAACCTCGGACACCATCAACTTTGCCAAAGACCGTGTTACACGGCGTATGCTTTTGTCTTACCAAGATACCGTCATGCTGCCGGTGCAGCTAGCAGGGCTTTACAACCCTGACGTCTTAGACATCACAAATGTCCGTGGTTATTTTGATTTTTACGATACAAGACAATCCTTTATCGACTTCCGTAAACCTGGTTCGTTTCCATCATCCACATTCGATGATCTTGCCAATGGCAAAACGGACTGGGCAAAGTTTGAAGATAAAATCGTTATCATCGGTACAGACCTGAACATTAGCGAGTCCGATTACATCCTGACACCTTACAGCCGCATTCCTTCTGCAATGACCCGCATCGAAATGCAGGCAAATATCATCGATACTTTGATTCGCAACTCCAGTCCGTTGCGCATGCCTCACTATGTGAACTGGATTTTGCTGACGTTGATTTCCATTTTGGCAATTCAAATTGTTTTAAGTATGAGCCCCGCAATGGGTTTGATGATTTTAGTGGGAACTCTTTTAAGCTTCTCTATCATCTCGTTCACCTTGTTTTGGTTATTCGGATGGTGGATTACCATGGCCGCTCCCTTACTAGCAGGGTTCTTGGTTTATTACTTCTTTATCCCGTACCGACTGATTATCGAAAATCGTCGCAGCTGGGAGTACTATCAAAAAAATAAGATTTTAAGCCAAGTTGAGGAGCTTAAAACGAACTTCATTTCGATGATGTCCCATGATTTAAAAACACCGATCGCCCGCATCCAAGGGATGACCGATGTGATTTTATCAGATCAGGTTACTTTGAGTTCTCAGCAGCGCGAAGCAGTTGATACGATTAAACACTCCTCAGATGATTTGCTAAAGTTCATCAGTTCGATCTTGAACTACGGTAAAATTCAAAGCGAGGGTGTGGAACTGCACATGCAGTCCAAAGACATCAATAGCATTCTTCAAGAAGTCATTCGTAAACACGAGTTTTTGGCAAAAGTTAAACGCATTCAAATCGTTTCTGAGCTGGAGCCGCTGTTCCCTATTCCTATGGACCCAGATCTTATGAGGCAGGTCCTATCTAATTTGGTGGAAAACGCGATCAAGTACAGCCCAGATGACACGAAAATCCTGGTGACGAGTGAGGAAAAAGATAACTTTGTGGTCATTCAGGTCGCCGATCAGGGACCGGGAATTCCCGAAGATGAACTTAACAACATTTTCACAAAGTTTTTTAGAAGCAAAAACGTCAAGAGCACACAGATCAAAGGTTCGGGGTTGGGCCTTTACTTGGCTAAATATTTTACAGAACTGCACAAGGGACGCATCTTTGTGGAGTCAAAAGATGGAAAAGGTTCCACATTTACGGTAGAACTGCCGATGGAACAAGGGGGCACGAATGCTTAAGGTGTTGGTAGTAGACGACGATCAAGGTTTGAGACTGTCCGTTAAGACGGCCCTTGCTGCCACCCAACGATTTGAAATCGATGAAGCATTCGATGGCATCAACGCCATGGAAAAAATCAAAGCCGGTACGACTAAGTACGATCTTGTTCTGCTTGATGTCGATATGCCTCGCTTGAATGGCCTTGAGACTCTTCGTCAAATCAAAGAAATCGATCCAGGCATCATCGTGATGGTGATGACGGCTCACGCGACTTTAAACGATGCAGTTCAAGCTGTTAAAGATGGTGCTTACAACTATCTTTCTAAACCAGTTGCCAGCGATGAGTTGCTTGCCTTGATCGACAAAGCTGTGAACGCTCACAACTTGATTTCTAATATCGCATTCTCTGCACCAGTGATGGTTGAGGAAGGTCGCAAGATCATCGGTCACACCAGCCAAATGCAGAAAGTATTTAACATCATCCACCGTCTGGCTAAAGTTGATACGCCGGTATTAATCCGTGGTGCATCTGGTACCGGCAAAGAGCTGGTGGCTAAAGCCATCCACTTTAACTCTGCTCGCAAAGACGAAAAGTTCGTTGCGATTAACTGTTCTGCGATTCCAGAAAACTTGTTCGAGTCCGAACTTTTCGGTCACGAAAAAGGTTCTTTCACGGGTGCAGATCAACGTAAAATCGGGAAATTCCAATTCGCTGAGGGCGGCACTTTGTTCTTGGACGAAGTCGGTGACATGCCTCAGTTGATGCAAGTTAAAATCTTGCGCGTCCTTCAAGAAAAACTATTCACGCCCGTGGGTTCCAACCGCGAGTTCCCAACGAATGTGCGCATCATTGCTGCAACTAATAGACCTCTTGAGGACATGATCAAAGCCGGATCATTCCGTGAAGATTTGTTCTATCGCTTGAACGTAGTGCCAATATTCTTACCTGCGCTTCAAGAGCGCAAAGATGACCTTGAGCACATGATCAACATCTTTATTAAGAAGTTCAATCAGGCCCAAGGCAAACGCATCAATGGAATCACTCCCGACGCGATGGCGGTTTTGAAAAAGCATTCTTGGCCAGGGAACATCCGTGAACTTGAAAACGTGATCGAACACGCTTTCGTTTTGGAAACGAGCAACCTGATCACATTGGCTTCATTGCCCGAAGCTTTGTTGATTGCGACAGGCACAAATTTGATCGACCTTTCACCGTTTGAACAAGCGCAAAGCGTGGCTTCCGCAGGTATTGTCAAAGCCGCGGCAGCTCACCCGAACCTGGGCGATGACGATGAAACGTCTGGCAGTGATATCGACTCTCAAGACCTTGAAGGTGAAGAGATCGTTCCATACTCTGGTGAAAATTTGGACTTTAACGCCCAGAAAGAAGCGTTCGAGAAAGAGTTCATCATTAAGGCTCTTAAAACTTTCCGTGGTCGCATCAATCAGACAGCACTGCATGCGAACATTCCTAAAAAGACGTTGCTTCGTAAAATCGAAAAATACGGCATCGTTGCGAAAGATTACGCCAACTAAGACGCAGCAACAAGGCTTGTCAAATCGAGCAGTGGCGCCGCAAAAAGCACAACAGAAGGCCTTCCCAGCGGAGGGCCTTTTTTTATTTGCAAGAGAAACTTAAAAAGAAAAAATCGGTTTCTGCATCGCCTCTAGTTAATTCTTCGTCTATGAACGCCCAGATCTAGTATTGCACAATATTTCAGCACAATTTGTTTGTGATTAATGGCTACGACACATTGACTCGAAGTTATGAAGTTTGTAACTTCAGCCCTTCGACCCGGAGAAATTCTTTTACATGACTATGAACCCGTTGCCACCGCAGGCTTACACAAAAGAGACGCTGCTGAAAGCCTATCAATGGCTGATGTCGCAAAACTCGAATATCAAGGAGATCGCAACGACTCCTGATATGCTTGTAAGCCTCTATTTAAAGTCGATGCGCGATGGCGACAGTGCTTTGGAACGCCCAAGCATCAAGAATTTCAAATCTGAGTTGAAAAACCTGGCTGGATTGATGGGTGAATTGGACCGTCCTCAGCAGCAGCAGCAGCAGCAAACTCATGCCGTGGGTGCTACTTACCACCAGCAACCGCCGGCTCAACAAGTTTTGCCTGTCCAACCTCCACAACAACCGGCTTACCAACAACCGCCACCGGTACAAACTGTCGTGCAGACTCAAGTCATGCACTCAGCTCCGGCTGCAAACTCGCCCGTTATGGCGGCGCCTGCGATGCCTGCACAATCTCACCCGGTTTCTTACACCACAGACGTGATGGAGTTGTTTGATTGCGGCACTAAATCTATGATTCACGAAGTCAAAGACGAGTTCAATTTGAGTTCTGAACTAGAAGCCTTGCGCATGCTGATAAAAATCGGTTATGTGAAGTCTAAAGGCATGTTAAAGTAATAAGAACGAGGCCCCTACATGAAGAAAAAATACATCTGGCTTGCTGCGATTGCTGGGTTCTTGATTGCTTTAGATCAAGTTATCAAGCTTTACGTTCACACACACTTTCACTTGGGTGAATCCGTGGTCGTGATCCCTAACTTCTTTAATCTAACTTACGTAAGAAACTTTGGTGCGGCCTTTGGATTTCTGGCTGAAAGCCATCCTTCGTTCCGCGAATTGTTCTTCCTGAGCATGCCGCCGATCGCTTTGATCATTATCTTGGGCATCCTTCGCGGAGTTAAAGACGACGATACGAAACAGATCATTGCTCTTTCTAGTATCTTTGGTGGCGCGATTGGAAACTATATCGATCGTATCCGTTTCCGTTATGTGATCGACTTTTTGGATTTCCACCTTTATGGCAAGTGGAGCTGGCCCGCATTCAACGTTGCCGACATGGCCATCGTTGGCGGAGTGGGGCTTCTGCTTCTGTTGATGTTCATTGAGAACAGCAAAAAGAAAGAACAAGAAAAAGGCGCTTAACAGGCGCCTTTTTTATTTGTAACTGCGCCGATGGTCTTGGTTGAAAGTCAGCACGACTATTTGTTCGGAATGTTCTTACGAAGCTTGCGCTGCAAGCTCTGACGATGAAGCCCCAGCTTTTTAGCGGCCTGAGTGATGTTCCCATTGGAAGTATTCAATACGTAATCGATATACTCTCTCTCCATTCGCGCCAAAGAAATCTCTGCCTCATCTTTGGGGACCGTCGCTGCGGCAGCAGCGTCTTCCTCTGCAAAGGCTCTAACGATCATATCAGGCGTTACGGGCTTCGCCAGAAAGTTTTCCGCACCCAATTGCATTGATTTTACTGCAGAGGCGACCGATCCAAACCCGCTCATCATCACAATGCGCACACCCGGGAATTTCGCGTTTAACAAATTGATAAAGTCCAAGCCGTTATCGTTGCCGACGCGTAAATCCAACAAGATTCCATCTGGTGGATGGACTCTTTCTAAATCCGGAAGCTCTGCAAAGCTTTGTACAGCGAAATCGCGTTCTTCCAGTTCTTGATGCAAAACCTCGCGCAGGCGGGTGTCGTCTTCGATCATCAAAATATTTTTCACACGCTTTTTCATACCGACTCCTCATAGGGAATGGACAAGCGAGCCGTGGCCCCTTTGCCCGAGGTATTGTTACTAAGGCTGAATTCGCCACCCATGGATTGAGCGGTCATCATCGCGGAATAGACTCCCAAACCATTGCCGTTTTGTTTATTTGTATTAAAAGGCTCCCCCAGACGTTCAATGATTTCAGGGGAAACTCCGGAACCAGCATCGACAATCTCGATGACAACCTCTTGGTCGTTTTCAAAAACTCGTAAAGAGATTTCTGAAGCTGTGGGCGAAGCTTCTTTTGCATTATCCAAAAGATCCAACACGGCCTGTGCAAACGACAAAGGTTGCAAGCGACAGTAAACTTGGGAAGCCGTCCACTCTTTATGTAGAGTCACCTTGTTATCGATCTCCCAAGAATGGACAATATCTTTTAACACGGAATGAATGTTGAGTTTTTGCAATTCCCCATCCGTGGCAGAGGAAGTGAAAACACCTGCCATCTTTTGAAAGATTGAAATGCATTCATCCAACGACATCTGAGCTTGCTGAATCTCGCTGTGGGCTGCAACGGGGTCACCCAGTTTACGAACGCCGCGATCCAGACGCAGCTTTAAAGAGTTTAACGGAGTCGCCATCTCGTGGGAAAATCCAGCGGCTAATGCTCCCAAAGATTTCAAGCGATCAGCGCGATGCTGGCGATTTTGCAAACTGCGAATTCGCTCTTCTTGTTTTTCCAGTAAACCCGAAAACAAATGTGCAACGAACCATGCACCAATTACCACCACCCACTGAAATAGGAATTGGAAATACATTTCACTGCGATTCACGTTGATGGTCACGGCCAAGTCTTTATTTGTTTCCGTTTGCAAAATGGCTAGCAGTCCCAGAATGACGGCAGCAAACACATAACTGCGCTTGGTTCTTAAAAGCATGCCACCCAGAAATGCGTGCAAAGTCAGAATAAAAATAAATGGATTTGCTGCAGATCCACTTACGAACAACAAACCAGTCACTGCCAACAAATCGACCAACAGCTGAACAAACAGTAAGGACTGCTCCTTAGCGGAGCTTGTTTTGCTCCAAATACCTTGGGTCATACCATTGAATACGGCCAACAAAGCAATCACAGCCATAAAGTAAAAAAGCTGCTCTCTTAAAAGATATCCCGCCTGCAGCAGAGGTACCGTGCCCACCATCATAAATATGATAGCAATCCAACGGAACCGGACGATCCCTTGAAGCAGTGACGAAGAGTCAGGCCAAAATGACTTTATCAGCGAGGAAGACATGGGCTGTTCATAGTCCAGAGCGACAGCCACAGCAAGCACAAGCCACACTCTGCAACCATCCGCTGCGCTGACGCAGTGACGCATTTCATTTGGTTTTCTAATTGCAAATTACTTGCGTTTAATAATTCCCCGCGATAGATGCTAACGTCGGAGGAAACGAATGATGAAGTCTCTTTTGCTTTTAGCTCTGTGCTTGGCTGGCACTGCAGCGCACGCGCAAAATGCGCCACCCTTAGTTCAAAACTTGAATTTTTCTGCTGCATTGGATGTCACCGCCCCCATCGGCTTAGATGATTACTCGAATAATAAATTAGGAATTCGCTCTGCAGAGTTCATGCTTTATGCTCCCGTCGACACGACTTTCGAAGCCATGATCAACTTTGCCGCTCATAATGAAGATGGCGAGTATCACGCAGAAGTTCATGAAGGTTACATCTCTTCTTCGAAATTGATTCCGAATCTGCGCTTTAAGCTGGGTATGTTTTTCCTAGGTGTGGGCCGTCTGAACCAATTCCATCAACATGATTGGCCTTTTATCACGGCGCCAAAAGTTCAAGCAGAGTTTTTCGGTGATGAAGGTATTCATGACACTGGCCTTGAATTTACATATATACTTCCGACGGATTCTTACTGGGACATTACGTTCGGAGTAACTGACGGCTATCAAATGGGCGAAGAAGATCACGGCGATCATTCACATGCCGTCACTGAAAGACCCAATGCTCCCATCCACTATATTCGCCCCTCGACGTTCATCGATTTGGGTGACAACAGTGGCTTACAAATTGGTTTGAATTATTTCGGCCAAACAGATGCTCATGGTTTGCAAACTCAACTGAGCGGTCTTGATTTCGTCTATAAGAAAAAAGAAGGAAACTACAACCGTTGGTTGTTCCAATCTGAAATCTGGAATCGTGTTCAGAACAGCGATACGACGGAGCGTTCGAACCAAATCGGCGCTTATTTCTATCCAGAATATGGTTTTAATGCTCGCTGGTTTGCCGGACTTCGCGTGGATGCTTTCACGGATATGAGTCTTAAATTTGACGACGGTGAAAAGCGTGACAATTTGGATTACGCCTTTGTTCCAACTGTTAGCTATAAAAACTCCGAATTTGTAACTTGGCGCTTAGCCTACACTCACGAAGTGAATAATGTTGCCATGGAAGCCGATCAAATCAATCGCGTGATTGAACTTCAATTTATCGCGATCTTGGGTGCGCATCCTGCGCATGCATTCTAGAGGTGTATGATGAAAAATATTTTATCTTTGTTTCTAGTTCTTTTTTCCATCAATGCGTTTGCTAAAGTAAAAGTTGTCACGACTTTGCCAGATATCGCTGAAATAGTGAAAGCCATTGGACAAGATAAAGTGGAAGTGTCCACTTTGCTAAGTGGTGGAACTGATCCGCATTTTGCTGATGCTCGCCCCGATTATATTTTGAAAGTAAATCGCGCAGACGTCGTTTGCGCGGTCGGATTGGATTTGGAAATCGGTTGGTTGCCAAAAGTTATGGAAAAAGCAGCCAATGCTAAAGTTCAATCCGGGGGCCCGGGCTTCTGCGAATTAGGTAAAGCCATCAAACCTTTAGAGATTCCAACGGGCGTCATCAATCGCTCCTTGGGGGATGTGCATCCTCATGGCAATCCTCATTTCACGTTGGACCCTTTGAAAGTGGCGGAGAGCGGAGCTGAGGTTGTGCGTGTGCTGACTGCGGCGGACGAAGCCAATGCAGGGGTTTACCAGAAAAATTATGATGCATTCAAAAAACAGATGGAAAATCTGCATGCACAAATGAAAGCCAAAGTTAAAAAAGTCAAAGTGATGGAGTATCACAAAGAATTCACTTACTTCTTTAATTCATACGGTCTTGAATCTGCCGGATCTTTAGAGGAAAAACCGGGAATGCCACCTTCGGCGACTCGTATTGCTCAAGTGGCAAAAACGGCTCAAGCTAATAAAGTTCAAGTTTTGTTTGCTACAGCATCTGCTCCGCACCAAACATTGGAAAGATTCACGGAGCTATCAGGAATTCCTGTTGTCACTGTGCCTTCCTATGTTCAATCATCAGGTGACGCAAAGTCGATTGAAGCTTTGCAAAACCTGTTGGTAAAATCTATTCCATGAAAAAGCTTTTGAGCGTTTCAAATCTTCAAGCCCTGAGCAAATCGGGCACAAAATTGTCCCCTGCAGTGAACTTTGACCTTCACTCAGGGGAAATTCTTTTTCTGCGCGGTGAAAACGGTGCCGGAAAAAGTACGATCCTAAAAACGCTCTTAAAGCTTCACGGATATTACTCTGGCAAATTTGAATTCGCCGTTAAAAATCAAGAGATCGAGTACCTGCCCCAGCTAGGTAATTTAAACTTTCATTTGCCTCTGACTTTGGGAGATATGTTAGGTGCCCAAACTCATTCACCCCTGCTTGCAGGTCTTGATTTGAATAAAAAGTGGAATACGGCCAGCGGTGGCGAACGCCAAAAGATTTTGTTTTCAGCTGCTCTTGCTAAAAAACCGAAAGTCTTGATCTTGGATGAGCCCTTCAATCACGTAGACAAAGACGCAGGCCATCTACTTGAACAAGGGTTGATACAATTCCTTAATCAAAATCCAGACAGTGCTCTGATATTGGTATCCCATCGTACGTTGACTAACAATGATCCGCGCATGCGTTTCTTGGAGATTCAATGAAGGAGTTTGTATCACTGCTTGCGATTTATAAGTGGTCTCTTCCGGCCAGCACCATTATGGCCGGAGCGCTTTGTTTGATTGGAGCGCAATGGACGGCTCGTGAAAAAAGCTCGCAGATCTTTGTTTTAGGCCAGGGCTCCTCATTGGGTATTGTTCTGGGATTGGTTCTGAACATTTTAATGGGAACAGATTTTCACTGGTTAAGTCTTGCAGGCGGCCTGGGTGTGGGCGCAATCACTCTGGCATTATCCGATTTAATGATTCAAAGAAAATCAGATCGCAATCATATTTATCTAACATTGTTCGTTTTATTCTTGTCTCTGACTTATTTGATGACTTCCCTGACGCCGTCTTTGGAAAGCCATATGGCTGCTGCTTATTTCGGTGATCTCGCGGTAATGAGTGACAATGCCGCGATCATTTCTATGATTGCAGCGATCGCCTTTATCGTATTTATGCTTTCAAGCTGGCGGGCACTGACTCAGATCAGCTTTCAATTGGTCAACCAAAGCTGGATTCACCGAGACTGGAAAAATCGAATCTTTGATATTGGTACGTTAATAATTACGACATTAGCAATTCAAAGTATGGGCTATCTGTTCACGATGGGTTCTTTGTTCATCGCAACCAGCTTTGCCTCTCAGCGCAGCCGCAATTTAAACAGTTACACACAGCGAGTGCTGATTATTTCAGTTTTAGGTTGTCTGCTGGGATTTATGATTTCTTTATTATCAACGAATCTGCCCACAGTTCCTTGTGTGATGCTGGGACAGATTCTGGTGGGAATGATCTCTTACGCAAAGAAATAGTGGAAAGACGGTTGAGCCATGCGCTTTTGGCCGTCCAAATTGAACAGACAAATAACTTCTGTGCGCACACCCGGCTTCACATTGAAAATCGTCAAATCTGAATTTTCAATAATCTGATGCAATCCGCGACCGGCTCCCCCTTTAGAGGTATTTAAGCTGCCCGCTGTTCCGTTATAGCAAGTTTGCAAATAATCTATAATTACATCTCTTTGCAAAGCGCCAAATGGGTCCACCACTGCAACAGCAGCCAACACACCATCCGTCGCATATCTAAAAACAGATTGCTGATGCGTCTCTAATTGAACTTCTTGCTTACGGCTGACGTGATTGAATAAGGCCTTACCCTGGGAATCCACTGGAGCATCATAGATCGCGTTCATCAACATCTCTTCAGCGACCGTATTTACACGATCAATGACAGAGCTACGAACACCTGCTTTTTTCAGGTAACCACACATATCATCGCGAAGCTGCTCGCGTT
Source organism: Bdellovibrio sp. SKB1291214 (assembly GCF_002209355.2). Classification (GTDB taxonomy): domain Bacteria; phylum Bdellovibrionota; class Bdellovibrionia; order Bdellovibrionales; family Bdellovibrionaceae; genus Bdellovibrio. Next base: position 3,476,902 of record NZ_CP106855.1, on the reverse strand, counting down.
GACCTGAATGGGTTACCACTTTCTTTTGTACATCCACACCCCACGTAAGGTATTTGTCGATGCCAAAAAGATCTTTATTCAAAAGTTTACCCAAAGCTGTTAATACAAAGCGAATTGTCGCATTTTTGTCTTCAGCATCGCGGGATATAATATTCTTTACGAAGCGATTGTTTAAAAGAACACCCAAATTCCCTTGCACGTCATAGCTTGTCAGCAAGATCACGTTAGGGCTTAGTTTCTTTTCTTCGACTTGGCGAAGAACATCAACGCTGATGTCCCCACCGACGACGACGTCGTATTTATTTTCTTTTAAAAGCTCTTGGGCTTGAGCTGCATCCGCCGCGATATCCAATTGAACACCCGTGGAACCCAATGCCATTTTTAGGGGAACTTGCTGTTTCTTATCAGGTTCGATCAACAAAACACGACCACCAGCTCCACGTTGCAAAGCATTTTGAGCTTCGTGCAATTCGCGGTTCAAAATTTCAAACAGACGAGCCTTTTCATTGGTCTTAATCAAACGCTCTGTCAAAATCATGCAATAGATTTGATAAAGCAAAGCTTGGAAGCGATCTTTATCTTTAGGATGAACGTGAGCAAAATCTTCGTCTTTAATCACGTAGCAGCTAGTTTCAGTCACAGCTTTTACAGATGTGGATGCAGGATTTGTAGTGATCACACTCATCTCTCCCCACACCTCTCCAGGTGTATCGAAAGAGGCCAGCACTTCACCTGCCAAAGATATTTCCAATTTTCCTGATCTTAAAAAGTAAAGATTGCGATTGGTTTGGCCTTCTTTCAGAACCACCGTCCCAGCAGGGAACACTTCATTGTGCATCATGGCTGCTACTTGCAATAACAAGTCGGTGCTGAATGATTTAAAAAAGGAATAGCCCTTAATTTCCTGAACTATATCTGCTGGGTGCATTTTCATATGCTACAATTATGTAGTCAGACATCTGTATATGGTAGTTTAGCTTGATAATTCTTCGGAATTTTTCAAAAATTAAGTCCATCGTCGGTGTTAGGAGTTAGCTTGCTTCCTACGATCCAAATCTCTTCTGAAATCCATGTTCCCACATATTACCTTGTAATATGTGTCGTGGTTGCACTTTGCCTTCTATGGATTGTTAGAAGAAGTCGTCAAAAAAACTTGAACGCCACACTCACACTCGACCTAAGTCTTTTGATCATGGTGTTTGGTTTCATTGGTGGACGCTTGTTTCACGTCTTTTATGAAAACCTCAATTACTACCAAGAAAACTATCTGCGTATTTTATATTTCTGGGACGGCGGTTTTGTTTTTTATGGCGGAGCCTTATTGTCGGGCGCGGTAGGTATTGGATATCTGTATTTCAAAGCCCATGATCAGATGGAAAAATATCTGGATCTCCTGGCTCCAGTGCTGGCTCTTGGATATGGATTGGGTCGCATCGCGTGCTTCTTAGCTGGTTGCTGCTATGGCAGAGCCTGCGATTTACCTTGGGCTGTATCAGGCAAACACCCCGCTCAACTTTATGCTGTTCTTTGGGAACTAGGTGTTGTCCTAACACTAATAGGACTGGAAAAAGCACGTTCCGAAATCAAACTTATTATGGCGCCAGGGCGCATCTTTTATACGTGGATGATCTTTCACGGTGTGGGCCGCCTGATTATGGAGTCTTTCCGCGACGACTTTAGAGGTCCTACCGTGGGCTTTTCCATCTCTTCATGGATCAGCTGGGGTCTTATTATCTTGGGACTTTTGCTGCTTTGGAAAAAGCCTCTAGATTCCAATGGTTAAAGTGTCTCATGTTGAGACTTTCGACAAAAGGTGACACAAATTGGCGAAGTGTCTAAAGAGTTCAACACTTCATCACCCTTCAAATCGCAAATAACGAATCCGTACGCAGAGTTGCCCGTGGCACGTCCCGTGTATTGCATAAGTATCGAAGAAGAATATTTAAGAGAGAGGTACTTATGAAAAAGCTCATCCTACTAGTAGTCACGGCTGCATCGCTAGCGACTTTCGTTGGCTGTAGCAACAATGATAGCGGCGGTGGTGGCACCGTTGTTCCAAACTGTGTGAACTCCACATGGAATGGTCAATACTGTGTTAACAACAACGGCACAATCGTAAGCCCCGGCGTAACGACTATGCGCTTTTACGACTACACGTACTGGTTCCAAGTGGACTATTACACAAAAATGCCAGTGGCGGTTCAACCAAACGCACGCAAATCACTTCAGATCACAAACTCTTCTGTCTACAAGAAGTTCTTGAAAGAAGCGATGGCAGTATGTGACCGCAACATCTGGGGCGGTAACTATGGGTATGCAAGTTGTGATGCTTGGACAAATGGTTCATTGATGTTCCAACTTGATATGAGCAACACAATGGCTCCATCCATCTACTTTACTGCGATTCCTTCACAACAATATTTTAGCTTCAGCTACGGTATCGATGGCGGCGGCATGGCGTACAACCCACTCGCGTTGATTCAAAACGTAACTTACAACTTGATCAACTCCAGCAAAGGTTTTGAAATTCGTTCGAATGGTGCTGCAACGAATGCAGGCGGTTTGCACTTGATCCAAATCCAGGTCCCAACTGGTTCGATCAACGACGCTAATATCACTTACCAACTTGCTTATCCTGACAGCAACGGTAAGGGTACAGTGTTCGCGACAGGTGTACTGACTCGTTACTAGTTCAAAAATCAATCTAACTTTTCAAACCACTTGAGTTCCCCCCTCAAGTGGTTTTTTCTTTTCGCATGGCAAAGCCGCACAATCGGTTGATCTCGTTTCAACTCTGCGCAAATATTTACTTCATGAGCGAATCTGAAAAACCCCAACCAAAAATGGTTAAGTGTCCACAATGTGGCAAGCCCGCTTTGTACTCACCGGAAAATCCTGCGCGACCATTCTGTTCGGAACGTTGCCGTCTGATTGATCTTGGTGAATGGGCTTCCGAGGGATATCGCATTCCCGTGAGCAATCAATCTTCAAGTGATTCTTTAACTTCCATCGATGATGCTTACGACGATGATGAAGATGGAAGCAGTCACAAACATTAATCAACGTTAATTACATGCACGCGAAATTGGCTGTGCGAGCCTTTTTCGCAAAATGCTATTGACGAACAAGCATTTTTAATTTGTTATTTGAAAGTCATTGGAAGACGAGAATTTATCATCAGGATGTATTAACAACGGGGACACACAAATGTGTCACAAAGAGGAGTTCACATGAACAAGGCTCAATTGATCGAAAAAATCGCTGGCGAAACTAAAGTTTCTAAAGCTCAAGCAGAAACTATCCTTGACTGCGCAGTAGAGAACATCAAAAAAGCAGTTAAAAAAGGTGACGATGTTAAACTAGTAGGCTTCGGTACTTTCACTAAAGCTAAACGTAAAGCTCGCACTGGTCGCAACCCACAAACTGGTAAAGCAATCAAAATCCCAGCTGCATGGGCTCCAAAATTCCGCGCTGGCGCTGAATTCAAATCAATGGTTAAGTAATTAGTTAACACTAATTAAAATCATTAAAAGGCGTTCCCCCGGGAGCGCCTTTTTTATTTCCCAAAACACTTACTCACTCTCCACCATTTCATCCTACGCCCCAAGAAACCCATAAACATCCAGTTACACAATCCCCACCAAAACGTACGCAACCCGCGACACCACTGGATCTACCACCAGCGCAGGATACAACACTCCGCTTCATGCGATACATTTTCTAAAGATCCCCACCGTTAATTAGCACTGAACAGGAAATTTCAAAGTGAATCCCCGTGCTCTGCGCATGCAGCGACCTCCGTGGGCGCCCGGATGGCGCGCACTCGCCGAAGGCGAGCCACGGCTGAGCCCGGATGGCGTGTCGCGGAATGCGTAGAGCACGGGGATTCCCTTTGAAATTTCCGGCGCACAGAGCTAATCTTTCGCAATGGCGACTTTCAGTAAAAAAATCCAAAGATTAGGTGTTTATACAAGCGGTGGCGATGCTCCGGGAATGAATGCAGCTCTTCGCGCAGTAGTTCGTGCGGCGATCGCAAACAAACTCGATGTGTTCGGTGTTATGCAAGGCTATGTCGGCATGATCGAAAATCACATTGAATCTATCGACCAACGTTATGTTGCCAACATCATTCAGCGTGGCGGTACTGTTATTAAAACAGGTCGCTCGACTGAATTCACAAAGCCCGAAGGCCGCGCAAAAGCCGCTGCTAACTTGAAAGCTCACAGCATCGACGCCCTTGTATGTATCGGTGGTGATGGTTCCTTCCGCGGGGCTCATGCTCTTTGGGAAGAACATCAAATTCCGATCGTGGGAGTGCCGGGCACAATCGATAACGACATCTTTGGTTCTGATAAAACCATCGGCTTTGATACGGCTGTGAACACGGCTTTGGAAGCGATTGACAGAATCCGTGATACAGCGGCTTCTCATGATCGTCTGTTCATCGTTGAAGTGATGGGTCGCAATTCTGGCTTCATCGCTTCTTACGTGGGCCTTGCTGGCGGTGCTGAAGAAATCTTCGCCCCTGAATCTTCAACAACAGTGGATAAAGCTGTTGATCGCATCAAAGACGGCATCGCTCGTGGTAAAACAAGCTCTATCCTTGTAACGGCAGAGGGACAAAAACCGGGACGCGCTTACGATTTGGCCGATGCCATTCGTAAGAAAACTGGCTGGGATGCAAAAGTTTGCATCTTGGGTCACCAACAGCGTGGTGGATCCCCAACTGCAGCAGACCGTATCCTTGCAAGCCGCATGGGTGCTGCCGCCGTGGATTCATTGCTAAAAGGTCATTGCGACATCATGATCGGCACTGACGGTGAAAAGTTGATCGAAGTACCTCTCGACATTGTAACGAAAAACGAGAAAAAAGCCCAACTTGACCTTATCAGCCTTGCAAGTGTTTTAGCGACTTAAAAACTCTTGACCTCTTTTGTAGATGCTTGAATTCTAAACGCTATTCGCGTTCTAGCACTTACATAAGAGGTCTTTAAATGAAACGTCTGTTCGTCTCCCTTTTGCTAGCTCTTCCTTTGCTAGCTGGCTGTACAAAAAAAGATAACGTCATCATGATCGGTGAATACGATTCACTCTCCGGTAGCGATGCCACTTTCGGATTAAGCTCTAACAAAGGCGTGCGCTTGGCATTTGACGAGATCAATGCGGCTGGCGGTATCAAAGGTAAAAAAATCGAACTTAAAACCATGGACGACCAAGGTAAAAACGAAGAGGCCGCTGCCGCGACAACTCGTTTGATTACTCAAAATAAAGTGGTAGCTGTCCTTGGTGGTGTTGCCAGCGGTCGCTCGAAAGCGGCAGCTCCCATTGCTCAAGCAAAAGGTGTTCCTTTTGTTTCTCCCGCCTCCACGAATCCAGATGTCACTAAAATCGGTGACTATGTTTTCCGCGTTTGCTTTATCGATCCTTTCCAAGGCTCTGTGATGGCGAAATTTGCCAATGAAACTTTGAAAGTTAAAAAAGTAGCGATCCTTCGTGATGTAAAAAACGATTACTCTGTAGGTTTAGCTGATGCATTCCTAAATGACTTCAAAAAACGTGGCGGTGAAATCGTCGCTGACGTTTCTTATCAAGCAGGCGATATTGATTTCAAAGCTCAATTGACGCAAATCCGCTCTAAAAATCCAGAAGCTGTTTACGTTCCAGGCTACTACACTGAAGTAGGCTTGATCGCACAACAAGCTCGTCAATTGGGAATCAAAGCCCCATTGATGGGTGGCGACGGCTGGGATTCTGACAAACTTCATGAGATTGGCAAAGAAGCGATCAACGGAAATTACTACTCTAATCATTATACGGTTGAGTCGACAGATCCTGCAGTGACTGAGTTCATCAAAAAATTCAAAGCTAAATACAACGAAACTCCGGATTCATTGGCAGCCTTGGGTTACGATGCTGCAAAAATCTTGGCAGCCGCGATAGAACGCGCTCCAGACTTGTCAGGCAAAGCTATTCGTGATGAACTAGCGAAAACAAAAGATTTCCCGGGAGTGACTGGAAAAATCTCATTGAATGATAATCGCGACGCCGTGAAAAGTGCTGTGGTGATTCAAGTAGATGGACCAAATCGTAAGTACATTACGACGGTAACTCCGTAAGAGGCCACCCGCTTCAAAGGCCCTGTTACAAAGGACAGACATGCACGATTTCGTACAGCATTTGATAAATGGTATTAGCCTTGGCTCCATCTATGCACTGATCGCCCTTGGCTACACCATGGTGTACGGAATCTTGAAAATGATCAACTTCGCCCACTCTGACGTTTACATGGTGGGCGCCTTTGGAGCTTTCTATATCGCTCGCGCTCTTGGAATCCAAGCTGAACCGGGCGTGGGTTCATTGGCAATCCTTCTTATCTCCTCCATGGTTATCTGCAGCCTTTTAGGTCTTGTGATTGAAAGGTTCGCTTACCGCCCTCTTCGCAATGCTCCCAAGTTAAATATCCTGATCACAGCGATCGGTGTGAGCTTGTTATTAGAGTACGGCGGACAAGTTGTGTTTGGAGCCGATCCTAAAGTTTTTCCTGAAGTGATGAAAGATTTTGTGATCATCTCGTTCGGCAACGTTGAATTAAAATCTTTTGACCTGACGGTCCTGGCAGTTTCAGTCCTAGCAATGATAGGACTGCAATTTCTTATTTATAAAACAAAACTTGGCAAAGCCATGCGCGCCGTCAGCGCGAATGCGTCGGTGGCAAGTTTGCTGGGTGTAAATCCCGACAAAATTATTGCCTTCACATTCATCGTCGGTTCGGCACTTGCGGGCGTGGGCAGTGTTTTGGTGGGAATGAAGTATCCAAAAATCGATCCGTTGATGGGTATGATGATTGGTATGAAAGCCTTCGTTGCTGCCGTCCTGGGTGGCATCGGCAATGTTCGTGGTGCCGTCCTGGGTGCATTGATCATGGGCTTATCCGAAGAAATGGTCGTTGGATACCTTTCATCCACTTACCGCGATGCTTTAGCATTCGGTATCTTGATTGCGATTTTGATCTTTAAACCTGCCGGCTTGCTTGGCAAATATTCTGTGGAGAAAGTGTAGATGGTTCGCGCTCTCAAGAATCCCCTTCTCTCTTTTATTGCCATTCTAGTTTTCGGTCTTGTCTTTCAATATGGTTTTGATGAATACATTCAGCTGATGGTTTTATTCATCACCGTGAACTGCTTGATGGCAATGAGCTTAAATTTGGTCAATGGTTACACAGGACAGTTTTCGCTGGGTCATGCGGGCTTCATGGCAATTGGCGCGTACTTTACGGCATACGCCTCAGTGAATTGGAACTTTTTGCCCGAAAACCTGCAAGGTCTGTCATTTTTTGTTTTCGCTATTGGCAGCGGATTGGTCGCTGCAGCGGCAGGATTTTTAGTCGGTCTTCCCTCGCTTCGTCTTAAAGGTGACTATCTTGCGATTGTTACTTTAGGTTTCGGGGAAATTATTCGTGTTGCCCTTTTGAACATGGATTTCTTGGGTGGACCTCGCGGTTTCGCCAATATCCCAGGATTTTCTAGTTTCTATATGTCTTATGCCTTTGCTGTACTTTGGATCTTGATCTGCTTCTTTACAATCTGGCGAGTCATGAAGTCTTCGTGGGGTCGCGGCTTCCTCAGCGTTCGTGAAGACGAAATCGCCGCAGAATCAACCGGCGTCAATACAACAGGTATGAAAGTTCGCGCCTTTGTTCTTTCAAGTTTTTTTGCTGGCGTTGCAGGAGCTTTATTCGCCCACTTTACAAACTTTATCAATCCATCGTCGTTCACCTTCCTGCAAAGTGTAAATGCGGTGATCATGGTTGTTTTGGGTGGCATGGGTTCGATGACGGGTTCGATTATCGCAGCCATCTTTGTAACGACCTTGCCAGAGGCTCTTCGTCCTTTACAGGAACTGACGGGCGTGGATTTACGTATGGTTATTTATTCTTTGTCTTTGGTGCTTGTGATGATTCTTCGTCCAAAAGGCATCATGGGTGAACTTGAGATTACTGACTTGTGGAGAAAATATGTCCGACGTTCTGCTAGAAGCTAAAGGTATTACTATGCAGTTCGGCGGGCTAAAAGCCGTCGACAACTTGTCCTTTCAAATTAAAAAAGGACAACTTGCAGGTTTGATCGGACCGAATGGTGCCGGTAAAACGACGGCCTTCAATATGCTGACCGGAGTTTATCAACCCACTAAGGGTGAAGTTCATTTGGACGGTCATTCTTTGAACGGGTTGAAGCCTTGGCAAATTTCTCAACAAGGCATTGCTCGTACTTTCCAAAATATCCGCCTGTTTAAAAATCTGACCGTTTTGGAAAATGTTCTGATCGCGACTCATCAACATGTGAAGTACGGGATCATGGATGCCCTTTTCCAAACAAAGCGCTTTATCGAAACCGAGAAAGAGATGACTGACAAGGCAATGTCTTTGTTGGAAGTTTTCTCCCTGCAATCTAAAGCCCATGAATCTGCGAGCAGTCTGCCCTATGGACAACAACGTAAGCTGGAAATCGTTCGTGCGTTGGCCACAGATCCTAAGATCATTTTGCTGGATGAGCCAGCCGCGGGGATGAATCACTCCGAAACTCATCAGTTGATGGAAACGATTGCGCAAATTCGTCAAAAGTTTAATCTGACAGTTCTGTTGATCGAGCATGATATGAAATTGGTGATGGGTATCTGCGAAAACATCGTGGTTTTAGATCACGGTGTTAAAATCGAAGAGGGCACTCCTAAACACGTTCAAAACTCTAAAAAAGTGATCGAGGCTTACCTGGGCGTCGAGGAGACTCACTAATGCAACCGCCAATTATTTCTGCAGAAAACCTGAGCGTTTATTACGGCTCCATCCAAGCGCTTAAAGGCATCACTTTCCACGTGAACAAGGGCGAGATCGTAAGCCTTATTGGAGCCAACGGCGCAGGTAAAACAACGACCTTGCGTGCCCTATCGGGATTGGTGCCATCGCAAGGTAACATCACTTTGCATGGTAAAAACCTGCAGGTAGTCCCAACTCATGAACGCGTAAAGCTTGGTATCGCGCAGTCCCCTGAGGGCCGCGGAGTCTTTGCTCAAATGTCAGTTTTAGAAAATCTTGAAATGGGCGCTTATCACCGCAGCGACAAGGACGGCATTAAGAAAGACTTTGAGATGTGCTTGGAGCTTTTTCCACGCATCAAAGAACGCCTGTGGCAAATGGCTGGCACATTGTCAGGTGGCGAACAACAGATGCTTGCGATCTGTCGAGCACTGATGTGCAAACCCGAAATCCTGCTGCTGGACGAACCGTCACTGGGCCTAGCACCTTTGATCGTGAATCAAATCTTTGAAATCATCACTAAACTGAACCAAGACGGAATGACGATTCTTTTGGTTGAGCAGAATGCGCGTTTAGCATTAAGAATTTCCCACCGTGCCTATGTATTGGAAACAGGTCGTGTGGTAATGCAGGACTCAGGTATCAACCTTTTGAACAACGATGAAGTTCGAAAGTCTTATTTAGGTGTATAATCTTAGATAAAAAAAGGCACCTACGGGTGCCTTCTCTATTCTTGCGGACCTGTGGGCGGTTCTACCGCTTTTTCTTCGCGATGCCAGTTCAAATAGTTATTGTTGGTCTTATTCTCTGGGAACTCGTGATACTCCTTATACAGCTGCAAAACTTCCCTGTGGAAGTTTGACTGGTAAGAATGCACACGACTGCCCAAAGCTCCAAAAATATTGAACATACAAAACACGACTAGGATGCTGGCATAAATCCATTTGAAACGCTTCGCTGGCATTTTATCTCTAAGCTTATTGAAAGCAATCGTGATCAAAACTGTGATAATTGGAAACGCCAAAATCAAATGCCAATGATTAAACTCCACAGGTGATAATCCCGTCGCAACAATCATCGCGCAAAAGAAATAAAACGCGTAAAGATAAATGCCTTTTTCACCACGAATCTCGGTGCGATCTTGCCCGCGACGGAAGGGATGGTCCTGCTTCCACACATTTTTAAAAATACGCCATTGAACCACGGCACTGAAAACCACTGTCACTGCTGAGAACAAATACTTCGCTCCATGGAAGGCTCCGCCCACGACCTTTTGAACAGTCAAATCTTGTATCCACAAGAAATTAATCTCACTAAAGATATGTCGTCCGTATGAAATAGCCCCGTAACGAATCCAATAGGAAATACCTTTCAAAACAGGATAAACCAGAACGAAGTTCTTACCAATAAACCCTGAAGAATCTTTATTCACCGTCACCGCCAGTTCGCGATGTCCCAGATATGCCAGGAACCAGGGTACAAGGCTTAGTCCGACAACGGCACTCCCCGCGATGAATCCCCACCAATTCACCTTTAGGTATCTAAATCCCCACAAAGCCAAGGACAATAAACCCAACATCAAAACAGAAAAGTGAACCTGAACACAGAATCCCACGGCCATCACATGGAAAAACGTCATCCAGAAACTTTTCTTGTTCATATGATAAGAGGTATAGAAGTGCACCGCCGAAAAAAGGAAAAGATAAGCTGGATTATAAAGCTCCGTTTGCTCAACACGCCATGGACTTAACCAATACAGCAACAGGAAATCCACCAAGATAATGGGTTTAAAATTTTTCTTAAGGACGTCGGCAAAAAGAAAATAAGAAATCACATGGAATAAAAGAATCACTGCCAACGCAGAATAAGGAGAGAAATAAATCTGCATCGGAATAGCAGAAACTGCCGTTAAGAAACTCCCCGGTAAAAATCCCATACCCGTAGTAGCATTCCCAAAGTGGGACCACTGCCCCTCATCGATAACACGGAAGGCTTTCAACAACATTTGCACGTGATCATTATGCATAGTCAGAAACGTGAAAAACACGCAGCTAAATAGAAGTCCCATAGCAAAGAGAATCACTTTGCTTACTTTCAGGCAGGAGGCATTTTCTTGGTTTTCAGGCATGGGCCTACTTTCGCATAAAATTCCAGGAAGGCAATGAAACGCGCAGCTGCCAAAACGACAAAACCCGCATTTCTGCGGGTTTTAACGCTGCATAGACAAGATCTGTTCTACTAAGCCATTTTTTGAAGAGTGATTTCCATCTCGGTACCGCGGCCATCTTTAACCGGGCTCTTGATATTGACTTTACCATCGTGAGCTTCAACGACCGCCTTCACGAACGTGAGACCCAAACCCATTCCGTATTCAGAACGGCTCTTGTCACTGCGATAAAGCTTTTGCCAGATTAAACTGTGCTCCTCAGGCGCAATGCCTGGGCCAGAATCTGTGACCTTTAAAATCACGCTTTCTGTTTGATTGATGGTTTCAATAATAACTTCACCGCCTGGCGGAGTGTACTTATGGGCATTATCTAAAAGATTTGCGATCACTCGGCTGATTAAACGCGGATCAACCATTGCCCAATCATGAGAATCAAGCTTTTGAGTCACGATGATGTTTTTCTCTTCGAAAGCCATCTCGTACAAGTCCATGATTTCGCGGACCAGGTCGCTCACAAATTTCTTTTCGATCTTAAGTTTCTTACTGCGGTTTTCAGCCTCAGTGATATCCGTCAAAACCTGCAAAAAGCTTAGAATCTTATCTGAGTTTTCAAAACAGCTTTGTAGAGCTTCCCGATAGGATTCCACGTCGCCTTCACTGGTCAACGCAATCTCTGCACGACCACGTAAACGAGTCACCGGCGTACGAATATCGTGAGCTAAGTGGTCAAAGGCTTCTTTCAAACCATTTACCAGATTTTCAATTTTATCGAGAGCCTTATTGAACAGAAGTTTCAGCTCTTCCAATTCATCGTCACTGCCACCAATCGGTACACGAGTAGACAACGAACCGCGCTCGATCTTTTTCATTGAGTTGATCAACTCACGCACCGGGCTGAGTGTGGAATTTGATAGAAACAATCCACCCAAGAAACCGATCAATGCCACCGGAACTAAAGACCACCAAAATAGCTTTTGCAAATTGCGAAGCTGTTTCCCCATGCCTTCAGTGCTTTTCGCGACAACTAAGCGTTCGCCATTTTTCAAGTTGCGACCTAAAACCAAAACCGCTTCAGTGCTTGATTTTTCTGGCAATGAAAAATCAAAGGACTTTTCGCCGTGACGATTCAGCTCGTTCAACAAAAGATCTTTATTAATCTCAAAATTAGGAGTTGGACTGTGAGCAAATAACAGCTCGCTGCGACCGCCGTAAACCTCCACCATGAGTGAAGCATCCCGGTCATATTTGCGCAGCAATTCGAAATACTGCTTAAAGTCGGCCATGCCGTTTACTTCTATGCGATTTGCGAATTCTTCTGTTTTTGATTCAAGGATAGCTCGCTCCTGATTTTGGAGCGAGTGAGTGATCTGAAAGTATAAGAAACTAAAGATCAACGTAGAACTTAGAATCAGTACCATCGAGTACGCAAGCGTCAGCTTGGTACTGATTCTGAATAACGTGGGTTTAAGACCCTTTAAGGACATAACCTACACCTCTGACAGTATAGATAAGTCTTGTAGGGAAGTCTTTTTCCAATTTGTTTCTTAAGCGGCATACCAATACGTCTACCACGTTTGTTTGTGGATCGAAATCATAATTCCAAACTTCCTTAAGGATCGTTTGTTTTCCGATGATCTTGTTTGGATTGCTCATGAATAAATCTAAAAGAACGAATTCACGCTCTTGAAGATCAAGCTTGCGGCCCGCACGTACAACGTCACGGTTCAAGCGGTTCAATTTCAAATCTTGGAATACCAATTGAGTAACTTCAGAAGCTTTCTGAGCACGTTTCAAAAGGTTTTTAACGCGGATTTGCAGTTCTGCCATAGCGAATGGTTTTGTTAGGTAGTCATCGCCACCCATGCTCAAACCTTTAAGACGGTCATCAAGTTCGCGCAATGCACTCAAGATAAGGATTGGCGTGTTGATTTCTTTTTCACGCAAAGATTTGGCGAACGTGTAACCATCCATTTCTGGAAGCATCAAATCTAGGACGATGATGTCGTAATGATTTGTTAGAGCTCTTTCGTAGGCACGTCTACCGTTTGATTCAACTTCGACTTCACCTTCCAGCTCTCCCAAGCCTTGCTTTACAATCGTTGCGATCTCGTTGTCGTCTTCAACTACTAAGCATCTCATTTTCGAAAACCCCTCAGAACATTGTTTAAAACTTGATCCAATGTATATCAGGTTTGTTTCTAAACAAAAGGATCAATTTTAATAAACATTGCTAAAAAGCCTATTATTACACACATTTAATCGCTGTTTTTGGGGCTTATTGCCCAATATTACGGGCTTTTAAAGCTTATGTGGGGCATTTCGGGTTGACCATTAAGAAAAAGAAACAGGCCCGGGGTCACGGGCCTGTCGACATGGTTCTTTGATTAAATCTTAACCGTGAGCTCGTTCTTCTGCAAGCCCACCCCTATTTAGGGAGATTAACGTTTCAACTGGATCACTTCGTTAAGAAGTTCGTCCGTCGTAGTGATTGTCTTAGCATTCGCTTGGAAACCACGTTGATTTTGGATCATGTTTACGAATTCAGTGGCCAAGTCTACTGTTGATCTCTCAAGAGATTTAGCGAACAACTTACCGCGACCAGCTGTGCCCGGACCGCCGATAGATGCGCCACCAGAGTCTCTAGATTCTTTCAAACGGTTGTTACCAACTTTGAATAGAGCTTCTGGATTCTCGAACTTAGCAAGGGCGATTTGCGCCAAATCTTGAGCCTGACCGTTTGAGTAAACTGCCGTCAAGATACCTTCGTCATTGAATGACAAGCTGTTGATTGTACCAGCAGCCGCGCCATCTTGGTGCCAAGAGATAAGGTCAGAGTTTTTACCGTACTGTTTAGTACCGTCCAAACCTTTACCACCAGCTTTGATAGCATCACCGAAGTTCATTTTGATTTCTTGACCTTGAAGAGCGCCACCTTTGAAGTTGAAGTTCGAAGATGTCACTGTTTGTTCATCAAGTTTACCATCAACTGTGAACATCAGTTTACCAGCAACTACTTCAGACATTTTGCCTTCTTCGCCACCAGTAACTTCTTTACCGTCTACCAAGCCTTTGTATTCCCATTGTCTGTCAGCTGTCTTATTGAAGAACAATGACAACAAGTGTTTATTACCTTGAGAATCGTACATCTCAACGCCTGTAGAGTAATGAGAAGTGGAGTATGGATCTTTCGGATCGAACTTTTTAGTTGGTTCCATACGAGAATCCAAGTTCAAATCCATTTTGATTTCTTTAGTCGCTTTAGCTGGGATCAAAGCGCGTGGGAATTTGATATCAGTCATTTTGTTCAAGATGTTACCTTTTTCGTCAGTACCGAAACCTTGAACTTTTTGATTGTCGTTAGTTACCAAGTAACCTTCGCGGTCAAAGTGGAAAGATCCATCACGAGTGTAAGACTCGCCATCAGAACCTTTAACTTTGAAGTAACCGTCACCAGAGATAGCAAGGTCAGTTACTTTTTCTGTTGCGTCTACGTTACCTTGAGTAAGAATTGGATTCACAGCACCGATCTTCACACCACGACCGATTTGGTTACCACCAAGAACACCTTTTAAGCTTTTAGAAATGATATCTTGGAATTCAGCGCGAGACGCTTTGAAACCGATAGTGTTTGCATTCGCGATATTGTCACCGATAACGCCAAGGGCTTCGCCCTGTGCAGTCATACCAGACACACCCGTGTACAATGAAGAAAGAATACCCATGTGACCTCCATGTCGTTGGCAGTTCTAGTCGAGAACCACCGTTTGGAGGGCCTCCTCTACGAGGACCAGCCCTAATATTTAGTTTTTATTCATCCGCAGGATGATTTACCAACCTGCTACCTCGAACACATTCTATGTTCTTGGTGTTTGCACTTTATCTGTCTCTTCGGGACAGCTTCAGTGCGTTTTGCGGTTAAATAACTACTGTTGAATCGATGTTCGTGAACACATTTTCTTTCAATGCGGTCTTGTCCATCACTGTCACAACAGTCTTATTCTTCACGCTTACGATCAGTGCCGAGTCATTCATTAAAATCAATGAATCCTTGGAACCTTTCGCCGCTGCTCTCGTCACCGCATCATTCAGCTTGCTGATATCATCAGGACTATAACTAATCCCGCGAGTACCCATTCGCTCGATCGCATGATTCGAGAACTTCACTCCTTCAGCGGGCTTTGTTAAGCCTTGTGGAGCCACCGGAACTGCTGCAGGGGTCGCGATCGGCCCACCGAGCTTATCAAGAGTCTCCTTGAAGGAAGGACCCGTGCCTGCGCCAACCTCAGGTTGAACCTTGGGTTGCGGCTTCGGAACGAGTTGTTCGAATGTCTGTATCTTCTTTAAGTCTACCATTTTACTTCGCCATCTCCTTCGCGATCTTATCCATCATGTCGCGAGATAAACCCACCGTATCCATGATCTTCGATTTTGCTACAGGAGCTTGCTCAGTAGTAGAACTTTGTTGTACTACATTCGGCTCTTTCTTAGTTTGTCCTGTGGCATCATCCTTTTTCAAGTCTAGGTTGGTGACGTCATTTACATTCTGGTCGTTTCTCATAAGACGAGGGTCTGTGATCTTTTTCACGTCTCTAAAGCGAATCGCCTGGTTTCCAACATTTAGAACCGGGCCATCAGCAGAGTAACTTACCCCAGTGATAACTCCGTCGAAATCTGTTTTGATTCCCAATTTTTTCCCGTCAGCAGTTTTTGCTTCTGCGATGAACTGGTATTCACCCATTGCTGCCTTCATACCTTTTTCGTCTTCACCATTCCAAGTGAGTTTGTTCTCGCCTTGTTTCAGACCTTTCAAATTGTATGTTCTAACAACGGCGCCATCCGCATCGCGCACTTTCACTGTGACTTCGTCTGCTGCCATTGGCAGAGAGAATTTGAAATCGTGATCTTTGTCATTTGCTCCGCGCACTACTTTCGAAGAATCACCCGCAACAGCTTTGCCGATCAAATTCAACGCTTGGAAGTTTTCAGAAGGCTTTTGTGCATTCTTCAACTCTTCAAGTGTTCTGTTCATGTTCTGCATTTGCTCGAGTGACGAAAAATTCGCCAATTGAGCAGCCATCTCATGGGACTTCATCGGATTCGTTGGATCTTGATTTTTCATTTGGGCAAGCATCAATTTGAAGAAAGCATCTTTATCCAAATTGGGATTGCCAGTTGTGCGAACTTTTTTAGTGGGATCAGTCCAATTTGGATCAGCAAGTTTATTGGCCACTGCGCCAAGATCTTCTTCACCAACTTTTTTCTTATCTTGAACACTCAGGTTGCTGGGAGTACCAACAGTGCTCGTCGGCTTGTCTTGTGTCGTACCGAAAGCATTCACTCCTAATTTCGCATTAACCATTGTCATTCAAATCCCCTTTTTCCTTGAGAGCTGCTTGAACTCTCACTTTCTTAAGCCACTAAATTCAATCCGCTGCCTTTGCCCTCTATTGCGCGCGGTGCTGCTTTAACAGAAGCCGTGTCAATAGGTTGCAATGGATCGCGACGTTTACCGCCGTAACCACGAACGCCCTGCATTTCAGTAAAGGATTCCCGACGACCTTGATTACCAAAGCTGTCGTTGAAGTTATTCCAGAACTGACGTGCCTGATTTCTTTGATCTTGGCCGTTCGTATTATTTTGGTTCTGTGTCGCAGTATCCGCAGACGTGTTGTTCACAACATCCACTTTAACATTTTCTACAGACAATTTGTGAGCAGCAAGACTGTTCTTCAGATCAACTAGACTAGACTCAATCGACTTCTTCGCCTCTTGTGAGTCCGCTTGCATTTGAAGATTTACTTTTCCGTCCTGAAGCATGACTTTCAGATGAATTGTTCCCATGCCCTCCGGGGTCATTTGAACTTTCACTTCACCGCCACCCTGCTTAATCAAGTACTGCGCCTGATTCATCAGTTGCTTCACATTGGCTTCGTTTTGCGCCTCTGTTGCCGGAGCTGGTTTCGGAGCCATCGCCGCCATTGCCGGGTCAAACTTCAATGCTTCACCCTTTAGTGGTTGCGCTTGCAAACCCTCAAGTCCCGTCATCTCTGCTTTAAAATCGGCCGCTTTAGCCGTCAGTTTTTCTTTCGCAGCTTCTTTGCCGTGGGCCATTCCCTGTTGCATGTATTCATTGGCTGAATCTTGCATCGCAGACTGTCCCTGACCTTGCTGTTGGAAGAAAGACTCCGGAGACGTTTTTGGCGCCACCGCTTTGTTCATCATATCTGCTTGTTGAGGTTTATCCATTTGCGGAGCCTCAAGAGCTTTCGTGAACTCATTCGTCAAATCAGACGAAGAATCTTCAGCAGCTACACCTTCTGCCTTTTCGGCAGCTGCTGCCGCTTGCTTCGCAGCTAAAGCCGCCAACAATGCCGGGGACATCGTTTCCTTCATTTGACCTTGCAAATGAGGAGGCAACTTGTCCAACAAACTTTGTTGATTCATTGATTCTGGAGCCTGCTGCGCCGGCATTTCAACGGGCGGAGCCTCTTGAAGAGAGGAATCATCCATCATCATACGTGATGCAAGATCGCCATTCAGGTCCGGCATTGTCGACATCTTCGCTGCCGGTTCCTGCTTCATCCAGAATTTCTTATTTACATTTTCAGCAGCAGCACCCAATTGAGTCTGCTTATCTTGAGCGGCTGCCACACGCATTTGCATGCTTTGCGCAGACATACCAGCGCCCACTGACATTTCTGTCATTGCCTTTGGTTGTTGCTGTTGTGGCATCTGCTGCAATTGCGCCAACAAACCTGCATACATGGCCGCGGCTTTTTCTGCCTGGTCATCGTCCAAGTTCAATTGGTCAATCACAGCATTCGCTGTTACTTCTGGGGATTGTTTGAGCTGGCTGTCATCCAGTTCGGCCATCGCTTCCACAAGTCGTGTGGGAGGGATTTCAAATTCACTCTCGAATGAGTCCATGAATTCTTTGATTGCCTGCTGTCTGTTCGCCGCCCGCTTTTCTTTCCCATCGTTCGTGCTGACCTTGCGTTCTGGTTTTGCATCCTTCGCGGGAGCTTTTTCGTCTCGTGTCTCTTTCGAGTCATTCGAGTCTTTCGCTCTTGCTTCTTGCTTTGGCGACTCTTTCGCTTCTTTCGGGCTTCTCAGGTTGATTTTATCCTGAAGAGCTTTGTTGAAGTTAGAATCCGTCGCACCGGAACCCTTGAAATCTTTTGCCTGAAGCTTGTCAGTCTGAGACTTCAATTCGGTCGCACCCACCATTGGGGGGCCGACTATGTTTAACAAAACGATCCTCCTTCCTTAGAGAATTGCTTTTATTTATTTTTCAGATGCTGGAGCACGTTTATAACCGGCATACTTCTCAGATATAGTCTGAGCTTTTTCCGGTTTTAATAAATTCATGATATCAGCAGCATTTTTCTTTTTCATACGACCAAGTATCTCGACCACCAAATCCTCGTCCATCGTCTCAAAGACTTTGGCCGCCTGTGGTGCCTTCATATTGGTGTACATCTGTACCAAGGTATCGACCTTCTGGTCGTCAGCCTTGACGCGGTCTTCAAGCATGCTAGAGATTTTTCCACGCATGTCTTCAAGATCTTTTAAACGCTTATCAAGCTCGATCTTTTGAGCTTGCAACTCTGCCTCTTGGCGATTGAGTTCTTCTTCGCGTGCATCCAATTCTTTTTTTCTATCATTCAATTTGGTCAGATGATCAATTTCATCCGAAGAAAGAGCGGCAGCTCTGGTGTCGACTTCTTTTTCTGTCGGTGCTGCTTCTGCTTTTTTGTCTTCCGCTTTTGCCGCAGGTTTTGCTGGAGCTGTTTCCGCAACGGCTTCACCGGTCAGAGTAATTTCCACTCTTTTTAGGATTTCATCAATCTGTTCATGATTTTGAAAACCCACGACTGCCAACAGTAAACCGATGAATGAAAATCCCGCCATTTTCCAATGAACGCCAGATTTCTTTTTCTTCTTTTTGGGAGCTGACATTTTCATGCGACGACGAATTTGTTGTTCAACGTCTTCAGAGGATAGATCAAGATGCAAGCGAGCGGCCGCAGGATTCTTTTGGAATTTAACTGCTCCACCATTTTCATCTGCGACTTTGCGTGCATTCTTAAAGAACTGATCGTATCCAGTTTTCATCAATTAAGATTCCTTCATTCCTTTGAAGCGAAGAATGGCCTGTTCGTCCATTTCTTTCTGATCCTGAATCTTGCGTTCGGCTTTATATTCCTCGAACTGATTCTCCCGCGTCTTCTCCATAATTTTATAGTCTAGAGCGGCTTGTCGCAAAATTTCTCTCTTGGCCTCGACTATTTTCTCGATCTCGTGAATATTTTGCTCTTGTTGCTGGATGCGAATTTTATGACCTTTTAGGAATTCATGAATCTGTACAAGCGCTGGACCTTGAGCCCCCCCTGCTTGAAGCAGGCTGCCAGCGCGGGCTTGAGCGTCTAGTATATCTTGACGCATTTTATCTAACTTAGTCTGATATTCATTAAGAACAGCTACCGCATCCTGAAAGTCTTTCTGGGCGATGTTTTCAACGACCTTACGGTGTTCTAGAACTTTCTGAAGGGGGAATTTGAATTTCATCACTCACCCCCGATTATGCGTTGATCAGGATCTGCTGAAGCATACGAACCGTGTTGTTAAAGTTCGTTGGGTCTTCGACTCTTTGCTTTAAGAAGTCATTCACTTGATCGATGACCTTGACTGCCTTATCGATCTTTGGATTAGAGCCTGGCTTATAAGCTCCGATGTTAATCAAGTCCTCGGCGTCTTTATAAATGGCCAATGTCTCTTTCAATTTCTGTGCAAGTCGAACGTGTTCGGATGAAGCCACAGCTTTCATAACACGCGATGCACTTTGCATGATATCGATCGCAGGATAGTGACCACGAGCCGCTAAAGCTCGTGAAAGCACGATATGTCCATCAACGATGGAACGAACAGAGTCCCCGATCGGGTCATTCATGTCATCACCCTCTACGAGTGTGGTATAGAAACCAGTAATACTGCCTTCGCCTTCAAAATTACCCGCGCGTTCCAGCAGTTTCGGAAGAGTTGCAAATACGGACGGAGTATAACCTTTTTGAGAAGGTGGCTCCCCCGTTGACAAACCGATTTCACGTTGAGCCATTGCAAAACGAGTCACCGAATCCATCATCAATAAAACATTTTTACCTTGAGCACTGAAGTACTCTGCCATTGCCGTTGCCACATAAGCACCACGCATACGCAGAAGAGGAGATTGGTCGCTCGTCACACAAACCACAACCGAGCGAGCCATACCTTCAGGTCCCAAATCATGCTCGATAAACTCACGCACCTCACGACCACGTTCACCGATCATAGCGATGACGTTGACGTCGGCACTGGTATTACGAGCCATCATTCCCAACAAAACGGACTTACCCACACCAGAACCGGCCATAATAGCGACACGCTGACCAAGGCCCGCGGTTAATGCGCCATTGATAGCGCGAATGCCCAAATCCAAAGGTTGGCGAATTGGCTGTCTTTCAAGGGGGTTACGAATCTCGCTGTATAAAGGAACTTCACGGAAATTTTCTATTTCGCCTTTGTTATCCAAAGGACGACCTAGACCATCCACCACGCGACCTAATAGCTCATCGCCGGCGCGAACAGTGGCAATTTGACGGGAAAGAATAATCTTAGAACCGAGTGCTACGCCTCTCATATCGTTGAGGGCCATCATCAAGACATGCTTGTCTTTAAAGCCCACCACTTCAGCAAGGAACGAGCGCTCCAATCCATTCGGAATGATTTGCACCACACTTCCCACGCTTGCGCCGGGAAGATATCCCTTGATCAGCATTCCGTTAACCTCTGTCACCTTGCCGCTATCGCGGGTCAAGTGGATGGAGTTAACCAAGTCAGAATACTTATCCAGATCCAGGGAGAAATCGCTCATTAACTGGCAACCTTATCTTTCACTTTAGGCATGTTTTCAGAAAGCACAGTCCACAACTGCTCAAGACGTTGTTCAACGCGAGCATCGACTTCGCCATAATTTGTTTCCACGATGCAACCACCAGCGATAATTTCAGCACTTGGTTCAAAGCGGATCTTTTTCGTGAATTCAAGATCACGGCCCGTTTCTTTTTTAAGCTCTTCTAAGAAATCGAATTGCTCTTGAGAAACATGAACAGTGATTTGTTCTTCGTCCTGCGCCAATGCAACGGCATCACGCAATATCTGAATCATAGCATCGTTATTTGTTGCTAGCTCAGCCTTAGCTAAACGACCCGCCATTTTATAGGCTAAGGTCACCAAGTGATTTTCATTGAAAGAAGTCAGATCTTTTTTTAATTCTTTTACACCCAACAAAAGCTCATCTAGCCCTTGCATACGCGCTATAATCTCTGCAGAAACTTTTTCGAAAGCCTCTTTACGACCTTCTTCCAGACCCAAATTATAGGCTTCTTGGTAGGCTTGCTCTTGAATTTCCTTAAGTTTATCTAAGGCCGCAGCTTCGATTTTTTCTTCTTCATCTACACGCTCGACTTGATCCACGCCCGTTTGAACACGGATCGCATCATTCATGCGGAAATCAGAACCACGTTTTTTTTCAGTCAAATACTGCATGGCCTGCGATGGAGTTCCCAGTTCAATTTTAGCTGGCACGAACTCCAATACAGTTTTCTCAGCAACTTCCTTTTTAAGGACAGCCTTTGTATGCGCACCCGGGCCTTGCTTAGAACTATTAGACCATTGCATCTTCTGAACCACCTCTTGCGATCATAATCTTGCCTTCCGCCTCTAGGCGACGAGCAGCATTGACGATCTCTTGTTGAGCGCCTTCGACGTCTGATAGACGAGAAGGTCCCATGTTCCCAAGGTCTTCGCGTAACATCTCTGCCGCACGAGCGGAGATATTTTTGAAGATTTTCGTACGAATCTCTTCGCTGGACGTTTTGAGAGCCAAAAGAAGTTTGTCGTTCGGTACTTCTTTGAGAAGCGCTTGAATACCACGGTCGTCGATTTTGCTGATATCGTCGAAGACAAACATAAGTTTGCGGATCTCTTCGGCAAGAAGAGGATCTTTTTCTTCCAAACGAGACATGATCGCTGTTTCCGTGTTTTTGTCCATAACGTTGAGCATTTCTGCCACCGGTTGAACGCCGCCAAGGGCTGCTTGTTCGACCGTTGCTGTATTGGACAATTGGTGTTTTAACACGCGGTCGATCTCACCGATCAACTCTGGGTCAACGTGTTCAAGGTTCGCCATACGCAGAACAACTTCAGCTTGAAGTGCTTCTGGAAGACGTTTCAAAACCTCTCCTTTTTTCTCAGGCTCTAGGTGAGCCAAAATAACTGCCACAGTCTGTGGATGTTCGTTCACTAAGAACGTCGCCAAAGATTTTGCATCCACCATCTCCAAAGATTCCAATGAACGAGAGCCACCTGTTGTGATATTCAAACCACCCAGGATACCTCTGGCACGTTCTTCACCCAACGCGTCTACGATAGTTTCCTTCGCAGAGATCGATTCGGAGAAAATGTAATCTTCAGTTTCAGAAATCATTTCATAGAACTCTTCAAGCACACGTTTTGTTACGTGGACTGGAACGACACGCAACTTACTCATTTGATTGATAAGTTTGCGGATATCCGCGTCGTCCATACGACGCAAAAGAACCTTAACTGCATCCTTACCAAGGTAATTGATAAGGATCGCCGCTTTGTCGAAACCTTTGAGTTGTTCGTACTCAATATGGTCAGATTTTTGCAGTTTCATTAAGAATCCTTCCTAACCAACCACATGCCGAAAGCATTGGCTGCTTTTTCTTCATCACGACCCATAGTGGCCATAATACGATCTTTCAACAATTCAGATTCAGCTTTCTCAGGGTCAATAGATTCCTGCAATACAGGAAGAGCCGTCGACATACCCGGAAGCGTATTATCCACCGATTGCAATTCTTCAAGTTCTTCGATAGTACGTGGAAGCATTTCCTCAACAGAGTCTTGGAAGCTGTCTGTGATCCATTGCATGAATGGACGAACCACGATGAAGAAGAACAGAGCCAAGGAGAAACCCAGCAAAGCCCATTTGAACAAAGCGTGGATCAATTTTTTACGCTCAAGCGTCGTCAGGATTTTTTCCGCTTCGGAGAAATCTTCTGGTTGGAACTGGATCGTTTCAACTTTAACAGAGTCACCGCGAGCCGCATTGAAACCAACTGCACCCTTGATCAGGTCTTCGTACTTTTTAACTTCTTCAGCCGAACGGGGCTGCCACTTGGTCTCTGTCGTACCGTCGTCTTTTTTAGTTGTAACGGCCACACCGTCAACAACTACTGCGATACTTAAGCGCTCTAGGTTACCCGCAGTTTCGCGGATGTTGCGCACAGTTTTCGGAACTTCATAATTAATTGTCTTCAATTCTTTTTTAACGTCTTGTTTGAAACCAACTTGGCCCGAGCTGTCTTCAGCACCTGGAATGTTGGAACGAGAACCCGGAACCCCAGCGGGGTTCGTACGAGCACCATCCAAAGATTCCTCTTCAGATTGTTGAGAACGAATCGCTGTTTTATCTGGATCAACAAGTTCTTCAACAGAAGAGATCACACGGTGATTCAAAGTCGCATCAACTTTAGCTACGACTTTAGCGTGACCGACAACTTTCGAAAGAATGTCTTCGATACGATCTTCGAAATCTCTTTCAACTTTTGCTTTCAGATCCAATAATTCGTTAGAACCACCTGTTGAGCCATCTGAAGTACGAGTCAAAACTTTACCGCGTTCATCAAGAACCGCGACTTTATCTGCATCCATACCTTCAACAGCATTGGCAACTAGGTAACGGATACCACGAACTTGGTCCGCAGTAAGTTCTTTACCAGAGTGAAGTTCAACAACAACGGACGCAGAAGCTGAACCACCCTCTTCAAGGAATGTTTTTTTATTTGGAAGAGCCAAGATAACTTTAGACTGCTTTACCGCTGTCAAAGTGTTGATTGCTCTCATCAACTCACCTTGCAAAGCTCTTTGGTAATTGATTTTTTGAGCATAAGAGTTCACACCAAAATCTTGCTTATCGAAAAGCTCAAGACCGATGTTACCCATTTTTGGAGAACCGATTTCAGCCATCAACGTCATTTGCGTTGAATGCAGAAGTTCTTTAGGAATCGCTACTGTTTTACCACCATCACGCAATTGGAACGGAATGTTCTTTTCGTTCAATTTAGCAACGATAGAGGAAACTTGTTCGGTTGGGATGTTCGTGAATAGAGGAACGTAATCTTTGCCCGAAGCCATGAATAGCATCGTCAATAGAGCCACTACCGCAATAAGAGTTACGGCAACAACTGAAAGTCTTTTGGTTGGACCCAGATTTTTAAAGAACTCACGAAACTGGACAACCAATCCACCAAAAATTTTATTCAAAGAATCCCTCCGGGGCTTTTCGCTTCGGCTCCGCCGAAGCACTCGATCACTCTGTTTGCTTTAGGTAATTATATACTAAAAACTAAACTTGCATCTTCATGACTTCTTGATACGCATCAATGATCTTGTTGCGCACTTGAACCATTACGCGCAAAGCGATATCCGCTTTTTCTGCAGCAATCATCGCTCCAGCGACATCGTCTGTTTTTCCTGTAGCAATGTTTTGTGCAAATTTGTCTGAAGACTTTTGCAACTCATTCACGGAACTAACAGCATCTTTCAAGGTGTCAGCGAAGCTCTTACCGGATTCTGATGTGTTACTTAGTGGTGTCGTCTCTCCCGAGATGGACAGTGACTTTGAGTCACGCAGATTTCCTGTCTCGAGGAATCTGTTGGCATTTGATACAGTAAACCCTTCCATGGCTTTACTTCTCCTTGTACTGAGTACTCTAGAAATTATATTCTAAACGTTCTAAAAATTCCTGCTTTTTCAACCTAGTCTAGGAACTATCTTCCTATCTCCAAAGCACTCATAGCCATATCTTTTGACGCTTGCATGGCCGATACGTTGGCCTCGTAGGAACGCGACGATTGTATCATATTGGTCATTTCTTCCATCAGATTGATATTCGGATATGCGACGTAACCCTCTGGATTTGCATCAGGATGATCCGGTTCATATTTCATTAGCGGAGCTTTGCGATCAGAGACGACATCCGTCACCTGGACTCGTTGCATATTCCCCATAGGGTCTGTGCCTGTCACGATTTCGCCGAAATTTTTAGCGTCAGGCATAGACTCGAACACGACGTCTTTCCTGCGGTACGGGCCGCCCTCAGGGGTCTGGGTGGTATTGATATTTGCGATATTACTCGCAATCGTATTCATGCGCATTCTTTGCGCTGCCATACCACTGCTACTAATTCTCATCCCAGTTAAAAAATCAGCCATGACTTACTCCCGAACATCCTGTTCGACTATCGACCTTCAGAAGCCGCGTACTTTAACGCTGCCATTTTTTTATTAATCAATTGAAGAGCCGTTTTGTACATGATGGCATTCTCTGACAACGCCGACATTTCTTTCTCAAGATCCACAGTGTTGCCGTCATTGTTAACAGCGCCCTCTGGATTTTCATAAATATCAGGACGAGTCTTAGCCACCGAAACACCACCCAATGCAAAGTGATCACCACTTGTTGCACTTAAGGCATTCATGCCATCCATGTTCATCGAACGAGACAATGCCTCTTCGAAATCCATTTTTTTAGCGTGATAACCAGGAGTCTCTGCATTCGCAATATTCGAAGAAGTAATATTATTGCGAAGCTGCCTCATACGCATTGACGTTGCGAGGCCGTTTAACGTTTTATCGAAAATATCACCACTCACGCGACACCTTCTTCCCTGTATTCGTTAAGTTTATTCCTTAAAGTTCTGATACTGATTCCAAGCATTTGAGCCGCACGGGTGCGGTTCTGTGCCGTCAACTCCAGGGTCTGAAGAATCAGACGCTTTTCAACCGCAGAAAGGGACATTCCCGGCGCAAAATCTGATGCCGTTTCATCCTGCACAGACTCAAATTGAATAGAAGCGACTTCAATGACCTGGCCTTTAGTCAGAACCACCGCACGCTCTATAACATTTTCAAGCTCACGAATATTCCCCGGCCAATTCCAACCACTTAAACGAGCATACGCATCAGCAGAAAAATGCAACCCAGAACGACCGTGCATAATTTGAGTTACTTCTAAAATGAAACTCGCGATCGTCGAGAAATCGTGAGTACGGTCCTCAAGGCGAGGAACTTCCAACTGCACGACCGCAATTTTGTAAAACAGATCCTGCCTGAATTGTTCTTGTTTCACCATGGCACGTAAATCACGACGGGATGTAGAAATAAAACGCGGACGAGTGCCATCCGTTCTTTCGGCTAGCTTCATCAGCTCCGCCTGCACATGTGAAGATGCGCAATCTAAGTCTTCAATCAAAAGGGTGCCGCCATCAACTTTATCAAAGTTGAAGCCACCAGCGTTTTTGCATTCAAGAACTTGAATTTTTCCCGAACGACTTTTTGAGTAGATATAACGGGCAAAACTTGTTTTACCTACACCCGCTTCACCGACGACAAGCAAACTCGCTTGTGTTGCAGCTAACTGCAAACCCAATTGCTTTGCTTCATTCATTTTTCTGTCTTCGATGTTCAAGGCATCAAAATCAAAATACGACATCCTGTCCTACTCCTACTTGCTTTCCTGCTTATCAGCGGCCATTGCCGGAATTCTTTGAATATACTTTTTATAACCGTCTCGCCACTCGGAGTTCTTTAACTGCTCTTGCGCAAGATTTTTCCAGAATCCACTTTTTTGACCTTTGAATTCGTTCCAAACCTCGGCTGCTTTTTGAACTTCGCCGCGATTAAAATAAATTTGTCCCAGCTTATATCTGATGGAAGAAAGAGGTCTTGTATCCTCGTATTGTTCCAAAAGATTTTTATAAGCGCTGATTGCCTTGTCCTTCTGGTTCGACTCCATGTAGACGTTGCCCATCATTTCTAATGCTTTGGCATGAACCACCGGAGAAACTTTTTTAGAATCTGTCATCAGCTTGTCGATCATGCTTAAAGACTGAAGGGCTTCGTCCTTTTTGTTCTGCTTCAATTGTAGCTCAGCTAATTTTAAGTAAGGCTCAGCTACCAGTTCTGGCTGGCCTTTCCAAGTTCTTAGCAGCTCGCCCAAATAACGGATTGCAGAGTCTGTGTCGCCACGTCTTTCAAGCAGTTTCACAGCAATACCCACACGTTCGATCTGGTCATTTTCATCCAATTTTTCAGGATTCTTGATGTTCTTAAGATATTCGTAAGCTTGATTATATTTTTGCTCATTCGTGGAAACCGCAGCCAGACGAAGATTCAATTCTTCGACAGATGGAACTTCCTCTTTCACTGCAA
Organism: Bdellovibrio sp. SKB1291214; assembly: GCF_002209355.2. GTDB lineage: Bacteria > Bdellovibrionota > Bdellovibrionia > Bdellovibrionales > Bdellovibrionaceae > Bdellovibrio. Next base: position 3,449,585 of record NZ_CP106855.1, on the reverse strand, counting down.
TTTCTTTGGCTTCAGGTGTACCTTGCAAAGCATACACACGATTCAGTACTTCTTTATAATAACGCTCGGACTCCACGGGAGTTCCAGCCATTTCAAAGGCGCGACCTACGTTGAATTTCGTATCTAAACGGTTGGAGTTTTTCAACCAGTTGTCAGCGTATTGACTGTGTGTTTTCAAAGCGCCGATAAAGTCGCCTTTCTCAACTTGGTCATCCAATTTTCCATTAATGTTAGCGATAATTCTGCCGGTCAATAGCGGAGCATCTACAGAACCTGGATGTTCTTTATAGTACTTAGATAACAAGTTAACAGATTTATCAAACTCACCACGCTGAGAATAACCGTCAGCCACCATCACAGTTGCGAATTGTTCCATATTCGGAAGATCGACTTTTTTCGCAAGCTCCATGATTTCTTTAACGGCGTTAGCGGTCTCTTTAGGTTTCATGCCCTTCATACGAGCACTTAACAGACGCAAACGAGCAATAACGGCACTTGGAGTTTCACCGTAACGGAAATAAGTCTCAAGATATGCACCCATCACGCGAGATTTATCTGCACCCAAGATATCCAACAACTCTCCTAACCGAGTCATCGCATAAGGAGCATGATCACTTGATGGGAATTTCTTAATGAACTCACGGTACATATCCAAACTTTGTGGATACTGCTTCAAACCAAACATTGATTCTGCTTGGTTATAGAAGGCATTGGGATAGGAGTTCTGACCCTCTGGGTATTTCTTTAACGCACTTTTGTATTCATCAACAGACTTTGCATAGTTCTTAGCACGAACCCATACGTCGCCTTTGCGGTAAGCTGCTTCAACTTTTAGATCACGGTTCGTCGAATTTTTTTCAACACTGTCATACTGAGCAATGGCGTCGTCCCATTTGTTCAGGCGCATGAAAGCCAAGCCCATACCCATACGAGCCAAATCCTTAGAAATGGAATCTTTACCGCCGAAGTTTTTGTTTTCGATATGTTCTTTGAATAGACGAAGAGCCGCTAAGTTGTCACCACGCTCAAGAGTCAGGTAACCAACCTTTAAAGACGTTCTTTCAGACAACGGAGAGGTTGGATATTTTTCGATGGCTTCTCTATATTTTTGAATGGCCTCGTCAAAAAATTCCATTTTTCCGCTTTGTTTATACAAAGCAAGATTTACGTCCCCCGTCATGAAATCGATGATTTCGTTGTATTCAGATTGCGGATACTTTTCTTGGAACCAATTACGCGTCTTCAAATAGACGGCGTAACGTTCCTTTTCGAACAGTGTTAACAACAGACGTGCCTGTTTGTTTTCTTCTGTGGATTTGGGAGTAATTTCGTAAATCGTCGGAGTGATCTTCAACTTTTCCCATTGAGTCACAGGCGTTTCCAGCATTGGGAAAGTAATATAGTAGTTATCCTTCGAACGGATGATCGATTCTTCTTTAATATCGTAAGGCTTGATAGAAAAGCGTTCGTAGTTTGGATCGCCACCATCAAAGATACCCGCTTGAATTTGATCTGCTTGGGCAACGGTAGGTCCTGCATTCTTTATTTCTAATGCATCCGATGTCGCGGGCTTGCGATTAGTTCCAGTTTTTGTTTTCGCTACTGGTTTTACAGTCTTAGGGGATTCTTCAACCTTTGCGGTTTCGTCTTTTTTCGCAGGCTCTTTAGCTGTAGCTTTTGCCATGCTAGGATTCAAATAAAAATCCATGATCAACCGCGAAGGCTGATCTGTCAGATAATCGAAAGTATCAATACTTTCTCCAGCTAAAGTGAAGGAGATCACAGATTTACCGTCGGCGCCTTGAGCGTCGACAGTTACATTAGTCACCATATCACTTTTAAAAGTGCTCAGGGATTTCACAGTGGATTCATCAAGAGCAGGAACAGTCATACGGACGATAGTCTGGCCTTTGACGTCCAAACGCTTCACGTCGTAATCCCAATTCTGCTGACCCAGTAACTCCAAATGCACAGTATCGCCTTGGAAGTTAATGAAGCCATTCACTTTACTATTCGCTGCAATAGCCACTAGACTAAAGCAAAGGCATCCTGCCAAAATTACGTTTCGCAAGTTGTTCACTCCTAGAACCCCTTTTCCCTGCAGTGTGCTTTTGCACATACGATGCCAGCCTTGTAAAGGTCTATTGGCAAATAGGTTCTAGATGGGCAAAATGTTTCATAGAATTATTGTCAGGCCTGACAAAGCGATGACAGCGACTTAGGTCTGGATTGAATTTGTTGGACTGAATTTTCCCTTAGAAGATTCCGATAGATAGGCGATATGAGAAACCACTTCAAATTAATCATCATGAGTTTACTTCTTGGCAGTTGCGTATCGGTGGAGCTTCCCGGTGGCAAGGTAACATCCGCGAAAAATGTGGAGTTCTCAGAACCCAGCGAGCCTTTTCAAAAAATCAAATCTAAAAGTGCTGATCGTGCATGGCAGAGTTCAAAAACTGGAAACACCATTTCCTATATTTCTGAATGTGGCAGCACCTCAGACGCAAGTCTGCAAACTCTAGAAACAGATTCTTTGAGTGCGCTTAACAAACTTCAGATTTTAAAAACCGAGACTGCGACATATAATGGACGTGAGTCTCGTCAGTCTGTTTCAGCAGGAACAATCGATGGCGTGCCAGTGGCATTGGCGTTGGTGGTCTTTAAAAAGAACGGCTGCAACTACACGCTGAGCTACGGTGGGGTCGAAAAGCAATTCAATTCGGAACTTCCCGTATTTGAGTCTTTTAAAGCTAATTTCAAGGCTCCGTAAATGCTTCAAGCACTTCTACCCCTCACTCATTTCACGATCGAGATCTTCCACTTCTTAGGTGGGATTGGTCTTTTGACTCGTGATATTTTCAAAGAGCTTACAACGACGAAAATTTACTGGCGTCTGTTGGGCGAGCAAATTTATCAAGTCGGCATCCGCTCTGCCCCCCTTATTGTGGTGACTGCAGTTACAATTGGTGCGGTGATGTCCCTGCAATTCGGTCTGGGCCTGGAAAAGTTCGGTGGTAAAATGTACGTGCCAAAACTTTTAGCCGTAACAATCTTACGCGAAATGGGTCCGATGTTCACAAGCTTAATGCTGGCGGCTCGGGTGGGCGCCGGTATCGCTTCTGAAATTGGCTCGATGGTTGTGACTCAGCAAGTGGATGCGATCCGCGCCTTGGGCACCTCGCCGATTCGTAAAATCGTTATTCCTCGCGTTCTGGCCTGTTTGATTACTCTGCCAATTCTGTGTGCTGTAACGAATGTTGTAGCGAATGCGGGTGGCTTGTTCATTGGTGCCGTTGAGCTTAAACTGGATCCAAGCTTTTATCTTTTGAAAGTTTTGTCGACGTCTTCGCTGGGTGACTACGTTTCTGGCTTCGGTAAAACGTTCTTTTTCTCTTTGTTTATTTCGATACCCGCTTGTTACTTCGGTTTGAATGTTCAAAACGGAACCAAAGAAGTCGGTATTGCAACGACAAAAGCCGTTGTGGTTTCTTCGATCTTGATTTTGATCGGTGATTTCTTTTTATCAAAACTTTTCTGGATTGTGGAGAAAGCCCTATGAGCCAAAAGCCGCAAGCCTTTATTGAAGTTGTTGATTTCCATAAGACCTTTGGCGATAAAAAAGTTCACCAAGGAGTGAGCTTTTATGTGCGCAAAGGCGAATGCCTGGGTCTGATTGGTGGATCTGGTACTGGTAAGTCCGTTCTGCTGCGCACATTGGTGGGATTGGAAAAACCTGACAAGGGCACAGTGATCGTTGATGGCACTGAAATTCAAAGCATGTCAGAAAGCCAACTGATCGATATCCGTAAAAAAGTCGCCTATGCCTTCCAGGGCGGGGCTCTTTTTGACTCGATGACTGTTTATGAAAATCTAGCTTATCCTCTGAGAGAACATTTTAAATTCTCTGAACAAGAGATCGCTAATCAAATCAAAGCCCAACTAGAAGAATTTGGTTTGGCACCAGGCACAGAAAAACTTTATCCAGGTAATCTGTCCGGTGGTATGCAAAAGCGCGTGGGACTGGCCCGAGCGATGATGATTCATCCGCAAGTGGTTCTGTACGATGAACCGACAGCTGGTTTGGACCCGTATAATACCAAAAAGATCCAGGAATCTATTTTGAAATTAAAATCCAAAGGGATGACTTCGATTTTAGTCACCCATGATATGCCCACGGTATATGCTGTGTGCGACAAAGTCGCTTTGCTGCAAAATGGTCGTATCAGTGAGCAATACACCATCGACACCTTGAAAAAAGAACCAAGCGGATCGATGACAGAATTTATCAACGGAGAGAGTGCGTAATGGAATCATCAAACAGCACACAAGTAAAAGTCGGAATTTTCTTAGCGATTGGTATCGTGATCATTCTGGCTTCGATTTTTTTCATCGGTGGCGAAAAATCGGTTTTTAAATCCTATGTGAACCTTCACGCACACTTTGACCAAGTTCAAGGTTTGGCTGAAGGAAGCGTAGTCTCTTTATCGGGTGTGACAATTGGTAACGTCCAAAAGATTGAATTCTTGTCAGAGAAAAATGCCCTTGATGTCGTTATGCGCGTGGATAAAGACTTTCTGCCGCGCTTGCGCGAAGGCTCTCAAGTTGAAATCCGCACACAAGGTGCCTTGGGGGACAAATTCGTATTCATCATTCCCGGTGATCCACGCAATCCAGAAATCAAAGACGGTACAATCTTAGAAGTCGCAAAGCCAACAGACTTGATCGGCGTTATCTCTGAGCGCGGCAGCGAAGCCGGAAAACTATTCGACGTCATTAACGAAATGCACCGAGCTGTGAAAGCGATGAACGACAACAATCGCTTAGGGAAAATCATGGCAAACTTTGAATCAACATCCGCCAACCTTAGCAAAGTCAGCGGTGACGCTTCACGAGTGATGGGCCAGCTAAACGAGGGCAATAGCGGTGAAAAACTTAAAAATACCATCAACAAACTTGATGCCATCATCGCTAAAGTAGACCGTGGTGAAGGAACCCTGGGCGCCCTGATCAACGACCCAAGCATCCACAATCAGTTAAAAGCGCTGCTCGGCGGAACTCAACGCAAAAACAATGTGAAGAGCTTGCTAAGAACATCGATCGAAAAAGAAGACTAAATAAAAAAAGCCTGTTGATGAAACAGGCTTTTTTTATCCCGAATTTAACCCGCAAAAAAAATCGAGGTACGTTGAGAATCCGCAAGTCCGCAAAGGCCTTTGGATTGCAATTATATTCCCTGTCGTACCCATTTTATGGGTCAGGAGGAATATATGCCATTTGGTCCTCAGACAAACCGCGCTCGCCGTCAGGGTGTCTTAAAATTAGACACAGGTTTGCGTCTGGCTATGGCGTTCATCATCCCTCTTGTTTCGTCCGTATCAGCCCATGGCGAGGTTAATGCCTGCAGCCAACTATTCAGCTCTTCCACTCGTGATGAGCGTGCTCCTTACTATGATATCGCCCTAGAACGCGCGATGACTAAATCCGTTCGCGAATTCAGTGATACGGATGGACTTTCCACGAAAGACCTTCAATATATCGTCGAAAAAGTATACCGCGAAGAGGAAGGCCCCACTTACAAGCTGGCTGATTATTATAAAATGACCGCTCAAGAGCGTACGGAAAGTGCCTTGGCCCGTATGGTGGGCGAAAAAGTCACTCACATGGGTTTAATTGATTACTTCCACAGTGAAGGAATCTTGCTTGATAATTCCACGTTGATTTCAAAAATCACAACACTCAATCGCTCCCCGATCACGAATATGATTTCTGGTATCATCGGTGCCACAGGTATTCCCAATGGCCACCTCCCGATTTTGTTGCCTGACGCCTATATGAAAATCAAAGTTGAGGACATGACAGTGTTGCTACTGCGCGGACTTGATTCGAAAGAAGGTCGCGAGATCCTAAATAAATACCAAATCTCTCAGGAAGTTTATCGTGGGTACGCGATGTTCAATCGCTATTACACTCGCGTCGCGATGGCCGTGGTATTCGTGGTACTTTGGGAAAAAGGCGACGATTTCTTTAAAGAAAAACACGATGAAGTACTAAAAGATCTTTGGGTAAAAGTTCTTGAAGAGCTTCATCTTAAAAAAGGAAAAACGGCATGAGAAAATCATTAGTGCTTTTATCCTTACTGGCATTAGCGGCCTGTGCAGAAGGTGGATTTCAGTCCCCGCAGCCCATAGCAACAACTGCTAAAAAATCTGCCAGCACGACCAGTGATACAATTATCGGCGGTGAAGTCGTACAACCGGGCAGCGATGTTTCTAAGATGGTTTTGTCATTTAAGTCTTTGCTTCACCCTTTGGATAACCAAACAGGTCATCAAAAAGTTGCAATCACTCAATGCACAGCCTCTGCGCTTACTCGTCGAATCGTTTTGACGGCGGCCCATTGCTTGAATGGTGAAAATCCCAGCTACGTTGAAATCATGGAAGGTACTACGGTCACAACAATCCCTGTTGTGAAAACGACCGTGATTGATGAATTTAAAACAGACGCCTATGCAGACATCGCCTTGGCCGTCTTAAAAGAAGACCTTCCAGCCAGCACAATCACTGTTTCTATTCCCAATCCCGACATGCAAATCGATTTACAGAAATTGGATTTGATCTCGGCCGGTTATGGTAAAGACACCGATGCCCCAGGAGCGGACTTGAAAGATGGACTTGGCGTATTACGTGTGGTCCTTTTAAAAATTTCTGGCTATGAGTTTTCAGATAGTAAATTCTTAGTCGATCAATCCAATGGCAAAGGCTTTTGCCAAGGTGATTCTGGCGGTCCTGGTTTATTTAAACATCAGGACAAATACTATGTAATGGGTGTCGCTTCCAAAACGGTTTTCCCTGAGGAACACAAATCCTCTGAAGCAACCATAGCAACTTGTAGCTTCCGTGGTGCTTACGTGAATTTGCTAAAGTTTAAAACTTGGATTGAAAAAACAACGGCCACTTTGACAGCAGAAATTGAAGCCAGTACAAGCACGACCGCGACAGAGACGTCCGAGCCAATGATCGCAGCCGATCAAAAACTAGACGATTAATCTTCTGTATCTGGCGCCAAGCGCTGGATCATCTCTTTGATACCCAATTGGTCGTCTTGAGGAACTTCATGGCGATCCAGGGTGAACTTGATATAGCGAACAAAGTTATTCTCAAATTTTTCGTTTATGGTATTGCGGATTTGATCCTTCAAAAAGATCATCTGCTGCATCCACGACGAATTTCTAACCCAAACATACAGAACACCTCGTTGGAAACCCACGGGCTCTGCATTTTTTGCAATCGTAGGACCCACAACTTCTTCCCATTTCGCCCATAGTTTCCAGCGCATAAACTGTTCTGACAATGGCGACTTGCCATTTTCAAAAAGACTCTGTAGGACTTCAGATCCTAGAGTGAGCTTGCGCTTTTTATTTTTAGGGTTGCTTGGATCGTCTTTATTCATGCAGGTCTAAGCTAGCAAAGGATTCGACAAAAGATGACTAATATCACACCAGATCAAAAAATTACCGTGGTTGGCGCGGGGCTCGCGGGCTCTGAATGCGCATTACAGCTTGCTGATATGGGCTATAAGGTCGTTCTTTGCGAGATGCGTGATAAAACAATGACCCCAGCGCATAAAACCCACAAATTTGCGGAACTGGTTTGTTCCAATTCATTCGGAACATTGAACGAAATTTCCGCTCCCGGCCAATTAAAATGGGAGGCCGAACATTTAGGTTCTCACATCCTAAAGCTCGCTAAAGAGGCTGCAGTGCCGGCCGGTCAGGCATTGGGTATGGACCGCGAGGTTTTCTCCCAACTGGTTACCGATAAAGTCAAAAGCCACCCGAATATCGAAATCCGCAATGATGTGATTAAGTCTTTGAACGATGTTCCTCGCCCCGCGGTTATCGCAACAGGTCCATTGACTCATGACGAGCTGGCAGAAGACCTACGCAAACATTTCGGTGACGAGTTCTTGTATTTCTTTGATGCCATTGCGCCGATCATCGATGCCGAATCCATCAACACAGAAATCGCTTGGAAGGCTGACCGCTGGGGCAAAGGCACGAACGATTACTACAACTGCCCCATGAACAAAGAGGAATACAATAACTTCATCCAAGCGGTTATTGATGCTAAAAAAATTGAACCCAAGGATTTTGAAAAAACCGAATTCTTTGAAGGCTGCATGCCGATCGAAGTGATGGTGGATCGTGGTCCACAGACGTTGCGCTTTGGTCCGATGAAACCAATTGGTTTGGATGATCCTCGTACGAACCGTTACCCATGGGCTGTTGTTCAATTACGCCAAGACAACAAAGAAGGCACAGCTTACAACATGGTAGGTTTCCAAACCCGTATGGCTTATGCTGATCAAGTCCGCGTTTTCCGCATGATCCCGGGTCTTGAAAATGCAGAGTTTCTAAAACTTGGCTCCATTCACAGAAATCTGTTCATTAATTCACCAAAGCGATTGAACAAGGATCTTTCCTCTAAGAACGATCCTTGGCTATTCTTTGCAGGTCAAATCACAGGGGTTGAGGGTTACTTTGAATCCACTTGTGTGGGCCTGATGGTCGCGAAATTCTTGGATCAAAAACTGAAAGACAAAACCTTCGCGCCTCCCCCAAGACCCTCTGCATTTGGTTCTTTGCTTGAAGCCATCACTGATGAAAGCCGCGCGGAGCACTTCCAACCGACAAACATCAATATGGCGCTGCTTCCGCCACTGGCTGAAAAAGAGCGTGACAAAGAGACGCGTAAGAAAAAACAGATCGAGATTGCCCGCACAGCAATACAGTCTTGGATTTAATGTTCCCGACTGCTTAAAAACACTGGGAGGATTATTTTACTTTAAGGCATGATGTGGATATGCGCCTTTTAGCTTTGATATTCCTCTTTATTTTTGCGGGGATTGATAAAACCCTGGCAGTCACTCCCCCGGCCACTTGCATGGGATCTTACAAAGTGGCTGTTAACGAGTCAGAGCCCCTTTATTTCCAGCCGGAAAATTCGCGCGATTTTGTAGGTGTCAGTTTGGATACTGTGAATGAACTCAGAGCGCGCACAACCTGCAAGTTTGCAACCATTCCGATCAATCGGTCCCGTTTGCGATCTGAATTAAGATCGTATCGTGTCGACCTCGTCGTGGTCACGGTTCAAAACCCCGTCTTTGACGAGATTGCCAACTTCGTCCCTATTCAAAAAGTTCAGCGCCAAGCATTCACCTCTAAGGCGATCGCAAACGAACACAAAACATTTCAGGAGATGATTGATGATCCGAAAGTCAGTTTTATCGTCCTGCCCGCTGCAGCGTTCTTTTTTACTTCAGAGGAGATTAAAAAACTCAGGAAAGCCGAACGCTTTATCACAGCACCTTCGCTGCAGTCTTGCTATCAGACTTTGAAAAAGACTCCCCATGGAGCTGTCGTTCAGAATGACTGGGTTCACAAATATTTCGAAAAAACGCAATCCTTGGTGGGCTATGAAACCATCCCTGATACGAAAAATTTTTTCGATATTGGAATTTACTATCGCGATAAAGAAAGAGTCGAAGATATTCAGGTGATCACTCAAGCCTTGAATGACATGGTCAAAGACGGAACTTGGCAGAAGATCACCGACAACTATGCCGACTTTAAAACTCCTGCCCTTATCAAAAAGTGAAAGTTATTTCTTGCAGAACTGATCTGGCTTGATCTTCGTGCCTGGCACACACATGTCGATCCATTGGTTTTTATCGTTCGTCGAGTACGCATAGAACCAAACCAACTCGTCATTTTGTGAAGTGAAAGAAACTTTGTGTGGCATCGCTAACGGAACTTTGCCATTCACCGAATAACACCAGCCATACGCACGCATCAGAGTATCGGAAACAACTTCAACCGCATCCAAACCGACCGGGGAATCATTTACAGAACTGATTCCTTCAGCAACACCCGTGTAGTTTACTTTGTTCGCATCAAAAATCTGAATCGTGTTGTCACCCACGGATTTGCTCAAATCAGCTGCTGCAGTTCCCTGGTACAGAGGCGTTTCAGAGCACGCCCCGATAACTTTCCAAGTGATAGCATTTGCAGAAAAAGGCGCGGCAACAAATAGAATAGCTAAAATTGTTTTCATGGAAATGTACATACCCAGAGGCCTGCGACCACGCAAACCTGCCGCCAGGATATTGAAAACTCTTCTATTTATGTAGACTATTACGCGAGCTCGATTTGGCCTGACTTAGGATCCAACTCCGCGGAATGGGATCGCTTTAGTTTGAAATCCAGTGTGGGCAAGTCCACGACCGGTTTGAAGTGAGAGCGGCAACGAGCTTCATAAGCCTCGTGAGTGCCCACTTGAACTTGGCCTTCTCCCCCTGCCGTACGCTGTGTGCGGCAAGCCGGTGCTCCGCAAACTACGCAAACCGCGTGTTGCTTGGTTACGTTTTCAGCAATTGCCATCAAAGTCGGCATCGGTTCGAAAGGTTTGGCCTGCCAGTCGGTATCCAGGCCGGCAATCACCACGCGAAGACCGCGCTCTGCCAGATCCTGAGCCACCTGAACCAAATTGTTAGAGAAGAACTGACCTTCATCAATCCCCACAACTTTCGTTTCAGGTTTTAGATGGTCCCAAATATGTTCAGCATCTTCAATTGGAGTGGAATCCATTGTCGTGAAGTTATGAGAAGTAACCGCCATTTCATTATAACGTTTATCGATAACTGGTTTGAAAACTTGAACTGGCAAACGTGCGAACTCAGCACGACGCAAACGACGGATTAACTCTTCCGTTTTGCCGCTGAACATAGAGCCAACGATCACTTCAATCCAACCACGAGTTACTACATATGAAAATTCAGACACGAGAAATCCCCTCAAAATGAACCGGACAAAGCATCGGACGGGGGCGAAAAAGTGTCAAATGATTGCATTGCATTAAAAAATTGAGGAAAAAAAGCGTTGTTACCCGCGCGCATCAAGGGCTTGGGGATACTGAATTTTTTTCTGAAACGACGCCAAAAACGGCATTTTTTCATATTTGAAACCCTCATGAGGGTGCTTATTGCTTGCGCAAGCGCTGCGCCATCAGGTACTCAGCCCGAACACTATGGGTAGGGATTTAAGATTAAGACAGAAATTCAAACAGTTCTGCGTCGTCGGTGGATTGGCAGCAATGACGTTCTTTATGAACGGTTGCGATGCTATTTACTGGGACGAACAAGACAGCCTGACCCGTGTGCAGAAGCAGGGTGAGATCACGGTCCTTACCACGCAAAATCCTCTTATATATAGTAAGAGTAAAAAAGGCGAAACCAGCGGAATCGATTACGACTTGATCCAAAACTTCGCCAACCACTATCGCCTTAAAGTAAAATTTAAAATCCTAAAGGATGAGTCTGCGGTTCTCAGAGCCTTATCCAAAGGTGAGGGCGATGTCGCAGCGGCCCGTTTCCGTACTCCTGAAAATCGCGTGGGCTTTTTGACCGGCCCGGCTTACGAAGACACGACTTTAAGTCTTTATTGCCAGCGCAACTCCCAGATTGCGAACATTCAAGATCTTGCGGGGAAAAGCGTGGCCCTGCTTAAAAAAGATAATTACGAAGGCTTTTCACAACGCCTGACTCAGTTAAGCCCAACAACGAAAATTGAACTTATTGAAAACTCTCGCACTCAGGATCTGCTTATGCAGCTGAACAGCAAGAAGTTCGATTGCGTGATCTCTGAGAACGTCAGCGGCGATTTTTATGTTCGTTTCCATAAGAATATCGAAAAGATCACTTCATTGACTGACTCTTACTCATTAAGTTGGTTGCTGACTCCTGACAGCCAAGATCTCGCTCGCTTGATGCAAGCTTGGTATCAGTCAGCTTCGCGTGAAGACAGCGTGATGCGAATCATGGATCGCTATAAGACTACTTTAAACCAGCTTGATAAAGCTGACATCTCTCGCTTTTTCAGAAATATCGAAGAGATTTTGCCAACTTATCGCCAAGCTTTCAAAGAAGCCGGTGTTGAGCACGGACTGCCATGGCAATTGATTGCCTCTGTGGCTTATCAAGAATCCCACTGGAATCCCGATGCGCGCAGCTTTACCGGGGTTCGCGGTTTGATGCAATTGACGTTGGACACTGCTGACCACGTGGGAATCGATGACCGTACGGACCCCTTGCAAAGTATTTGGGGTGGATCGAAGTACTTAAAATATCTTTTCGATAAAATGCCGCGCACTTTGAATTCCAAAGACCGCATGGCTTTAGCGCTGGCTGCGTATAACGTAGGTTACGCTCATCTTCGTGACGCTCAAAAATTGGCAGAGAGCATGGGACGCGATCCTTACTCTTGGCGCCATATGAAAGAGATTTTGCCTCTGTTGGCAGATCCGGATTACACAGAAAAATTAGAATACGGTTACGCCCGTGGGTACGAAACTGTTGAGTTCGTTGAGCGCGTTAAGTCTTTCTATAGCTTAATGTCTGCAGGCTAAATTTCACTCTCTCTTTTCGAGGAATCTTGTTAAGGTTTCTTGATGATCGCAATCGTATTTCGCAAATTCATTATGTACCTTGCCGTTCTGTCGACAGGATTGTTTGCGGGATTCACGATGTTTTTTTCCTTAACAGTTGGTCCGGCGATGAAAGAACTTTCGCCCATTAGCTTTCTTGAAATATTTCGGTACGATCGCGACGCATTTGATCAGAACGTTTTGTTTCTTTATATCGTCATGGGTGTGTCGACTGGAATATGGCTTCTTTGCTGGATCCGCCGTTGTCGCATGGTAGATTTCTATTTCGTATTAGGAGCATTCCTTTGCGTCTTACAGGAAATCTTTTTGTCTTACTTCGGTCACTATCGCATCAACACTTTGCTCAGATCCTTTGCGGAAACTCGGACCTTAGGGGGAGAAATCTATGGTCTGCGCGAAGAGTGGGTATATTTTATGAACTTTCACTTTGCGACAAACCTCCTGGGATTTTGCTTAATCTTAGCTGCCTTAAGAAGAGCGGGTTCTGGCAGAGACACACCAAGAAACAACTTCCTGGCATCAACTCACAAAAAAGAAAACCCATGATTTTCGTCATGGGTTTCTTCGTTTAAAATTTAGTTCGAAACTATTCAACAGTGACGGACTTGGCAAGGTTGCGTGGTTGATCCACATCGTAACCCAAGTTCGAAGCCAAGTGATAACTCATCAACTGCAATGGAATCACAGTTAAAATCGTATTCACTGTCCAGTGAGCTTTTGGCAATGCCAAATAGTATTCACTGATACCGCGAAGCTTTTCATTTTCACCCGTACCGATAGAGATAATCTTACCACCACGCGCGCGAGCTTCCTCAAGATTGCTGATCGTTTTTTCGTACCAGTGATCAGTTGGAGCCACCATCACGATCGCCATACGCTCGTCGATAAGCGCCAAAGGACCGTGCTTCATTTCGCCGGCAGCATAGCCTTCAGCGTGCATGTAAGCCAGTTCCTTCAACTTCAAAGCACCTTCCATCGCGATTGGATAGCTTGTGCCACGACCCATGTACAAGAAGCCACGGAATAGCTTCAACTTAGCTGCTGCTTCGTCAAAGTATTTGTCGTATGCCAGAACGCTTTCCATTTGTGCTGGAGTTGCTAGCAAACTTTGAACAAGTTCTTTTTCTTCCTTAGCTTCCATCACGCCGCGGCTGCGAGCCATTGCCACGGCCACACAGTTCAAAACTGCCAGCGTCGATGTAAATGCTTTAGTTGAAGCAACACCGATCTCCGGCCCCGAGTTCATGTACAAGTGACCGTGAGCTTCACGATCGATTGTCGAGTTGCGCACGTTACAGATACTCATAGTCGTCGCGCCCGCTTCTTTAGACATACGAATCGCAGCTAGGGTATCCGCCGTCTCGCCCGATTGAGAGATCGTCATCACCAAAGTCTTTGGCGGGATCACTGGATTGCGGTAACGGAACTCAGAAGCCACGTCCACTTCAACGGGAATACGCGCCAACTGTTCAATCAGGTATTTACCAACAAGACCTGCATAGAAGCTGGTACCGCAAGCGATGATAAACACGCGGTCAATGCCTTTGAACACTTCCTGAGTTTTTGCCCAATCTGTATTTGCATCAAGCTCTTCCAGTTTTTGAACAGGCTGACCACCGAAACCTACGTTTTTCAAAGCCACCGTGAAAGCTTCTGTATTCACGTGGGGTTCAATTGCAGCAGCCACCGCACGTGGTTGCTCATAGATTTCTTTTAACATGTAGTGAGCATAGCCTTGTTTTTCGACCATCTCAGGATTCCAGTTAAGCTCAACAGATTTCTTTTGGATCGGGAAACCATTTGCGGAGAAGAACTCCACCTTGTTGCCTTTGATATTCGCGATCTCGCGGTCATCCAAGTATACAAAAGTTTTTGTGTACTGGATTAACGCCTGAACGTCTGACGCAACGAAAACTTCGTCCTTACCCAAGCCCACAACCAAAGGTGGGCCATCTTTAAAAGCGATCAAGTGATCAGGTTCTTTATCCCACATGACCAGGATCGAGAATGCACCACGCAACTTCGTCAAAGTGCTTTCAACAGCTTTGTATAAATCCTTGGTGATTTCGATTTCATTTGCGATCAAATGCGCAACCAACTCAGAGTCTGTGTCGGACGTGATCTCTGCACCTTGTGCCAAAAGCTCTTCACGGATATCAAGGTAGTTTTCGATGATACCATTGTGAACTAAGTTAATGCCGCGTACTTGGTGAGGATGGGCATTGCGCTCGGAAGGTTTACCGTGAGTGGCCCAACGAGTGTGACCGATCCCCAAGTGACCGTCAAATTTTTCACCCACAAGCTTTTCTTCAAGATTTTTCAGCTTACCTTGAGCACGAACACGTTTCGTCGTGCCTTTATCCAAGATTGCAATCCCCGCGCTGTCATAGCCGCGATATTCAAGCTTTTTTAAACCACTGATAATGATGTCTTTAGGACTTTGAGGTCCCAGATAACCAACGATTCCGCACATAACTCACCTATTAACTTTCAGTCCTAATTACTTATTTTCAGTTTCCGTTGCGACTTCCGTAGCTTTCACCACGTAGTTTTCCTTCGTAAACTGTTTACCACGCGCGACTGCCAAAGCATTCGCCGGTACGTTTTTTGTGATTGTAGAACCCGAGCCAATCACCGCATCGTTGCCGATTTCAATCGGAGCCACGAATTGAGTGTCACTGCCCACAAACACACGATCACCAATTTTAGTTTTATATTTCTTTTTATCAGCGGCGTAGTTGCAAGTTATAGTTCCGCAACCCACGTTCACTTCCTCGCCGATTTCCGCGTCACCCAAGTAGGTCAAATGACCTGCTTTAGATTTTTTGCCGAATTTAGTTTTCTTCATTTCCACAAAGTTACCCACGTGGGCTTCTTCGAAGATTTCCGTTTCAGGACGAAGACGAGCGTAAGGTCCGACAGAAACCTTGTTGTGAAGTTTTGAACTTTCCAGATAGGTCCCGCCACGCACTTGGACGCTGTCACCAATTTCGGTATCAGAGATGAAACAGTTAGATTCAATCACGCTGAAAGAGCCAATCTTTGTACGCCCCCGCATGAACACATTTGGATAAACCACCGTGCCTGCGCCAATTTGTACGCTTTCCTCGATGTAAGCTGTACGTGGATCAATCATCAACACGCCTTCTTCCATCAAACGCAAAGCTTTACGCTTAAATAACAAACGAGTCGCTTTAGCAAGCTCAACCTGATTGTTCACACCCAATGCCACTTTAGGAGTGGATTTGATCGCTTGAACTTTCATTCTGTCGTTAATGCACATCGAGATCAGATCTGTGATGTAGTATTCTTTTTTAGAATTATTGTTTTTGATTTGTGGCAAGTACTCAGCCAATACCGAAGCTTTCGCGATATAAATCCCTGTATTGATCTCACGAATTTTCAGCGTGTCGGCGGAAGCGTCTTTCGCTTCAACAATAGCAACCAAGTCACCACGGTTACGTACGATACGACCCATTTCTCCTGGGACTTTTACGTCAGCTGTTACCACCGCCAAATCACATTTTTCATCGCGGAAGATGCGAAGGAATTCTTTAACGTCAGAAGCCTCGATCAAAGGATGGTCGCCGTTCATGATAACAACGTCGCCTTCGATAGTTTCTGGTTTTGCGCAACGTACTGCGTGCGCCGTCCCCAATTGTTCGTCTTGAGCGTAACAAGTAACACCCATTGGCTCCACCACCTGACGAACCAGATTTTGGCCATGACCAACGATCACGCGCACTTCGCTCGCGCCGGCGCCTTTAGAAGCTTGAATGACTTTTTCAATCATCGGGCGACCCGCGACCGGGTGAAGAACTTTTGGAAGGGGTGACTTCATACGTGTTCCCTTACCAGCGGCTAGGGCGATCACAGTCAACTTGTCGGTAATTTTCGAGGTCGTATTACTTGTGGCATTTCCTGACATTCAGAAACTTCCTTTTAAATGCTTTTCTTCTCTTAAAAAAACAGGCTTAATTATCGCATGCAACAAAGAATTTTTCATCTAACTTCTTGGGCTAAGACCGCTTTGGGAACAAGTATCGAGCTGTATAAAAAATCACACAGCTTGAGTGACTTTTCCGAACGGCCCATCCTCTTCATCGGGGGCGTCCACGGCGATGAACCCGAGGGAGTTCGCCTGGCTCAGGAACTATTGCAATGGCTTCATGACAATGAAAAAACTCAAAGCCAAAATATTCGCCCTTGGATTCTTATTCCGAACATAAACCCTGATGGCTCCTCTAAGAACCAACGCACAAACGGTCGTGGGGTCGACCTAAACCGCAACTTTCCAAGCAGTGATTGGTCGGCCGAAGCAAAGGCTCCGCGATATTATCCCGGTCCTTCGCCCGGAAGCGAGCCTGAAGTACAGGCCTTGGTAAAACTCATTGAGGACGAAAAGCCACATCTCATAGTACACTTTCATTCGTGGGAGCCTTGCGTTGTCTATACCGGCGAACCCGGCAAAAAGGCCGCGGAAATCCTGGCCACTGGCACTGGATATGAGCATCGCGAGGATATTGGTTACCCGACACCGGGAAGCCTTGGCCAGTACGGATGGATCGACAAAAAAACTCCGGTAGTTTGCATCGAAGAACACAGCGGAGTGGATCTCGATCTTGTGTGGCCCCACTTCGGCAAAGGTTTGGAAATGTTACTCACAGGAAGAGGCGTTTAGATGTCCATGATCAAATCCATCGCGTTCGATTTGGATGATACCTTGCTCGACACCTCCGGGCTGTTGGTGCCGATGGCATCTCAACGTGCTTGCGAAGCGATGATTGCAGCCGGTGTCTGTGTCACGCTGGAAGAGTGCATGAAGATCCGCGAACAGTTGGCAGCGAACCTCTCTCATACAGAAATTTTTACCCGAATTGTGAACCAGTTCGGTGCGACCCAACCCGGTAAAGCCGTGCACGATGCCTTGGAAGAGTTTTACAATCCCGAAGTTCCATCGGTTTTACCTTTGCTTGCAGGGGCTACCGAAAATCTGATTCACCTGAAAGAGCACTACAATCTTTATCTGGTTACAATGGGATCGTTCGATGCCCAAGTGGAAAAAATCAAAGCCTTGGGAGTCGAAAAATTCTTTAAAAAGATTTATATCCTGAATGGCTTCATCGGAGAAAAAAAAGAATCTGCATTTTTGGACATCCTTGCTAATGAAGGCCACAAACCCGAAGAACTTCTAAGCATCGGCAATCGTCTTTCCAGTGAAATTCGTGACGGAAAACGTGTCGGCGCAACCACGTGCTATTTCGCCCACGGTGAACACGTTGGTGAAAACGCCGTGTTCCCCGAAGACCATCCTGATTTTACAATCCAGCAGCATAAGGATTTAATCTCCGTATGCGGACTTTAAAAGCCAGTTTCCTGCTGATTGGCCCATGGGATGCCAGACTGCAAGAGTTGGGAGCGCACATTGCGTCTGACCTGCAGCAGGCATGGCATTGGGTGCAGGATTCTACCTATAACGTAGTTGCTGTTTCAGTGACTGTGATCTTAGGAAAACGTTTCAACGAATTTTATCAAGAGATTAAACAGAACAGCCCGGCGACCCAATTCATTGCAGTTGTGCCGCCGGACTTTTCTGCGAATCAACTCAGCCGGTTGCACGAAGACTATTCTTTCATTCGCGTGATGCATAGTTTTAACGACACGGATTTAGAGACCCATCTGTTCACGGCTTTAGAGGAAGCCAATCAGCGCAAGCAAGATGAAAATTTAGCTGTGCTGATTCGCGAGCAGACCGAAAAATTAAAACGCCTGCAAATTGAACTGGAAGAACGTGTTCAGAAAAGAACGCGCTTTCTAACGGAGGCTCGTCGCAAGCTTTACTTAACCAATTCTCGTATCGAGGGTTTCAAGGTCGCTTTGATGGCTGTCCACCAGGCAAGTTCCGTGGCAGAGATCGAGCAGCTTTTGAATGAATCGCTAGCTAGTAGCGTGCAAACCTCGTGGATTCGTATTTTCTTTTCTCCACAAGATGAGCAGTTCGCAAGCCAAGTGACGGCACAATTAAGCTTTACCCAATTACAAGTTCCACTTTTCAAACAGCATGATCGTATAGGGTCGGTGTTCTTTCTTAGAGCTCCCGATCATCCTTTCAACAAAGAAGAAAGCGATTTTCTGACCCGCGTGGCCGAAGCTGTGGCGTTGGCCTTGGATCGTATTCAAAAACTGAAAGAGTCGGAATCGATGAAAGAACAATGGGAAGCGACATTCAATTCGATGTCAGACCCCGTCGTATTGATCGATCAAAATTACGATATCATCCAATCAAATAAAGCCGCAGAAGCACGACTGCAAGAGCGCGAGCATCCTCATAACACTCGCAAGTGTTATGCTTTATTGTACAACCGCGAAGAGCCCTGCCCGGGTTGCCAGCGAGGGCGAAATTTCCGAATGCGCTCCAAAGATCCTGCACCACGCACCTTTGACGTTTTCAGCCAAAGCTTGATCTTAGACAGTGATAAACCCGCCGTCTTCGTGAATCTTTATCACGACATTACTCATCAACTGAAAATGGAAAAACAGATTCTTGAATCGGCACGTATGGCAGAGCTTGGAACAATTGGTTCCTCCATCGCACATGAATTGAATAATCCGCTGGGTGGTATTCTATCATTTACTCAGTTAATTAAAATGGATATGCCCGGCGATCATCCTCTTTATCCAGATATTTTAGAAATGGAAGCGGGTGTTCAACGTTGCAAAGAGATCGTGATTAATCTTTTGGGTTTCACTCGCAGCTCAACGTCAGATCAAGAAGGTGACATCAGCCTGAAAGACGTCTGCCAAAGAGCTTTCAAGATCGTCGAGCTTCAAACCAAATCTCAAGGTATCGAAGTGCGCCTCCACTTTCCTGCGGATGAGATCTATGTAAAAGGACATTTGAATCTTTTGGCCCAAGCTTTGAAAAACGTGTTCCAAAATGCCATCGACCATTTGACCGACCGCAGTCGCCAGGAAAAGGGATTCCGAGGCTCCCTCGATATCGAAATTTCTGCCGCTGAAGATATTGCCAACATTTTAATCAAAGATGATGGAACTCCAGAGAAAAATCCAAGTCTTCCCATAGGTTTAGGTGTTCCTGTTGCCTCACAGATCCTGCGCGATCACGAGGCGGACCTCGAATTTTACACAGGTCCAGGCCAGGAAAACGTGGCAAAAATTTCCTTCAACCGTCTAGTTTTAAGGTCCTGAAACGCGCGCTGGGCGCGGATTTTTTGACAGGCCCGTCAAAAATACCATATCCTTTTACCAAGGCTGACATGCACGTCGGCTGTCTCTCTAAGAACCCACCATGGAAGGAAGGTTCATGCGTTCACAACGTGTTCTAATCCTGGATGACGAATCGTCTCTGCGTACCGCTCTGTTCAGAGTGCTCGATAGAAAAGGTTTGAACGTCATCACTGCCAACAAAATCGAAGAAGCAAAAGCATTATCACAAGGAGATACTCCTGTTGATTTGGCGATCGTTGATTTGAATCTTCCAGATGGCGATGGCATTGAATTCATGACTTATTTAAAGTCTTTGAATCCGGCGACTGAAGTTATCATCCTAACGGGTCACGCGACGATTGAGTCTGCAATCCGCGCGACACAAAAAGGTGCCTTCCACTTTGTGACAAAGCCATTCAACTTGGAAGAGCTGATGAGCTTGATCGAAAAAGCTCTGACTCACAAAAAACTTCAGCAAGAAAATCAGCAACTTCGCTCTGAACTGAACAAAAAATACAAATTCGATCAAATCGTGGGCTCTTCAGAACCTATTCAAAATGTTCTGCGTTTGATTGAACGTGTCGCTGATTCCGATTCAACTGTTTTGGTTACGGGCGAGTCTGGGACCGGTAAAGAGTTGATCGCTCGTGCGATTCACTACAACTCCCCTCGTGCCAATAATCCTTTCGTTCCAATCAATTGCGGTGCGATTCCTTCGGAGCTTTTGGAAAGTGAATTGTTCGGTCATATGAAAGGTGCCTTTACAGGTGCCATCGCGAACCGCATCGGTCGTTTTGAAATGGCTGATGGCGGAACGATCTTCCTGGACGAAATTGGTGATCTTGAGCCGTCACTGCAAGTGAAACTCTTGCGTGCTCTTCAAGAAAGAAGCTTTGAACCGGTTGGCTCTACGAAAACTGTTTCTGTGAATGTTCGCGTGATCGCAGCTACAAATATCAATTTGGAAGAAGCTGTTGAACAAGATAAGTTCCGCGAAGACTTGTATTACCGTTTGAATGTCATCCCTATCCACGTTCCTGCTTTGCGTGAACGTAAAAGCGATATTCCTTTGTTGTTGAATCACTTTATGGAGATCTTTAACAAAAACAAAGGTCGCGGTCTGACAGGTATTGCCGCTGACTCTTTGGATGCGTTGATGAATTATCCATGGCCCGGCAATATCCGTGAACTTGAAAACTTGGTTGAGCGCATGACCATCTTAAAGGGCCAAGGTATCGTCGAAATGAGCGACCTTCCAATTAAGTACAAGTCGATGAAGCCGACAGCGTCCATGGATGCGAGTCAGTTGGAAATCCCCGATAGCGGAATGGACTTCAACACGGCCGTGGATAACTTTGAAAACAATCTGATCTTGAAAGCTTTAGAAAAAACCGGTTGGAATCGTAACCAAGCTGCAGCTTTGTTAAGGTTGAATCGTACGACATTGGTGGAGAAGATTAAGAAAAAAGGTCTTACTCCTCCCAACGATATCAATCCTGCAAACTTTTAATCTCTGATTGAGACAATGAAGCGACGAAGTTATCTTCGTCGCTTTTTTTGATTGTGAAACCAGACCTTGATCTAGCCTTGTGACTTCATTTTCTGACTGAAAATCCGAAGAGTTTTTGATGCGTGGATTATTGATTTCATTCACAATTTCAATACTTTTTGGATTGCTTGCCTGCACCAGCGCGCAACGTGGGCCCAGCTCTATCCAAACAGATGAAGATCGCATCGTTCGTATTCAAGAAATCGATTTACAACTCTCGCAATATTGGAACAATGACTGGCGCTACAGCCAAAAGTTATTTCAAGTAGCGCCCTCCCAAGTGATGACTTCCAATGCTCCACTTTTTGATCTTTCTAAAATATCGGACCCTCAAATTCGCAGTCAGATTTCTGTGCTGCTTTCCGAAAGACAATCCTTGCGGGATTCTTTATCCCGCAAATTTGATGTACGAGGTTGGAGTGGTGTTGGTCCTTGGTTCCAAAGCACCTTCCGCCGTCCTCTGTTTGAAAAACAAGAGATTATCAGCATTAAAGACCTTGAGGAATACCGGTTAAGCGGAAAATCTGTGAATCCTTTTCCGTTAGAACATCGTTTCTTTGCCGACTATTCTGTGCGCTTCAAAAATGAAATGGTGACTGAAAGAGGTGCGTTTGCAAAAGACAAAGACGATCGTATCAACAAGAGATTTCTGAAAGCTCGGCTAGAATGCGACGGCGATATCCTGGCCCCTGGTAAATTTTTTTGGCAGGGACGGCAGCGTGTTCGCTCGTATGATTTCAATTGGTACTATTCCAACGAAAACAATCAGAATGTATCAGTGCAATTCGACTTGAATGTGTCCCGTTGCCAATTCAAGTACTACGATCCTGAACACGCTTCCACTTGGACCAACGGATTTCCTTTGGCCAGCCTTCGCGAGATCTCTCCGGAGTGGATGAAGCTGACTCAGCAAATTGATATTTGCCCACAGCTTGCTGATGGCATGGGTAAAAATCCCGATGGCTTCTTTTGGATGCAAGACTTCAATTTTACGACGTGTCCACAGACATTCGATAAATATACGAACTTGCGCGATCCGTATTTAGCAATGAATCGCCGCGTGATCTCTTTGACAGGCTCGCCATTAAACCGTTTGGATTTTAATAACAAGTTTCCGATGGCCCCCTTGAATTTCGACAAGGCCCCGCGCTTTGATATTATTTGGATTTCGTCCTTAAATTTCTCGGCAGATTTTTCAGGAATGGTCACGGCGCGCGCCGTTCGCTATCACGCAGAACGCGGCACCCAAGTTCGAATCTTGGTTCCCCAGGTAACCATGACCCGTAAAGATCGCGAGATCGTCAATTGGTTGATGCGGGATCTTCCGAACGTCAAAGTTCAATATTATAAATATTCAGTCACTGATGACGGTGACGGCACTTGGTTTGATCGTTTACACCGTGTGAATCACACGAAGCTTTTATTGGGTTACTCTTCCACCCAACCCGATGCGAACTTCCTAATTACCGGCGGTCGAAATATTCGCGACTCCTATATTTTTCCGGAAACGCCTTTTTACCGCGCTTATAAGAACTTGAAAAACTATGGTGATGGTGAAGAGGCTTATATCTATTACAACGATTTCGAAATTGAACTGCGCGGGTCGGATGTGGTGAAACATACACTGGCTCAGATGCTCAACTTCTGGAACCGCGAAGGATCCACTCACCGCTTCCGGTCCTCCAACGTGAATATTCCCATTACTGGTAATAAAGAATTAGTGGGACGATTGAACACTTTGCCGAAAACGACACCCATGGTTCGTCATATCATGTCCTTGCCTTATTTTGATGGCTATCAATTGGAACGTTTTTACATCGAGATGATTGATTCAGCCCAAAAAGAGTTGCTGCTAACGACGCCCTACTTCCGTCCCTCGGTTGCGATCAGCGCGGCTTTAGATCGTGCCCATGCCCGTGGCGTAAATGTCAAAGTTGTCACCCGTATCCACTTGGCTGGCGACGGCACACCGCAAATCGCCGAGGAAGTGAATAAGGAAGGCATCAATCGCCACCTGAAAAACGTGATGATTTATGAATGGACCGAATCGAATTCAATCATGCACGCCAAGATATTAGTGATCGACGGCAAACTAAGCTTCGTCAGCAGCGTCAACTTAAACCGCCGCAGTTTCATTCACGACACCGAAAGCGGCGTCCTGATCTTACACGAACCCACCTCTCAAGACCTGCGCAAGGAAGTCCTAAGCTACCTAAGCCGCAGCCGCCTCCTAACCACCGAAGAAAAAATCGGCTGGATCAGCGGCCACCTGATCGACTGGGCTGACTCCTACTTCTAAATCCTCCGCTCCGCCTCCTGCCGGCCGGGGGGGGTACCGGTCACACCCATAACTCCCGCAATTGCTCCTCGGATAAACCTCGCAAACGCGTTTTCGAATAGGGCCTCCCTAACGCCTCTAATTCATTCAACTGAATGTAATCCCGCACGATTCTGTAAGGTTTAAACCCACGTATCACGCGCGTGAAGGGACGGTGTTTCCAGATACGCTCTCCCTCATGCCCCTTCGTGAAGGTATCGGTCAAACACTGAGCAAACTGCCCAGCCACCACCCGAAAAAAACTTTGCATGGCCGAGCGCCGCCCACCACGAATCAAAATATGAATGTGATCCGTCTGCACGGAGGCCTGCTCAATTTTCACGAAAAACTTCCGCGCATACTTTTTCATCAACGCATTCATCAAATTGAAATTGCGCGGGTGGCGAAGTCCCTTCGTCACTGCGGCTTTATTAATTTTAAACACAAGATGGATGGGATCTTTGGTTGAGAGAGGCCGAGCTCCCCGACCTTTCGATGATTTCCTCAATGTGCCGCCATGGCAGTAGCGAAATTTCCAGTTGGTATCGAGCCCCGAGAATATCCTTTGTTTCATTATTTCGTCCTCACGAAGAAGCACATGACCGGTACCCCTTTTCCGGGAGTGAGGATGCAAGAGGCAGGACACACTCATGTAGCTATGCTGTGTATCTGAGGGAGGTGCCGTCCGATTATTGGAACGTGACCGATATCCTAAGGGCTCAGCTTGGCTTGGGTCAGTCGCGCCTGGTCTGGCAGAAGGGATTGAACCAGTTGTGGTGAGTTTGGATGGGATAAAAAAACCCGGTTGGATTTCCGGGTTTTTTTGAAACTATTTTGATTTAAATAGGTGGAGCATTTCGAACATGGCGTCCATGCCGGCTAAGGCGGTGATGTCGGCGTGGTCGAAGGGTGGCGAAATTTCTACGATATCGCAGCCGACTAAGTTTGGAATTTTCAATGCGCGGAAGATGCGTTGCACTTCGTACGTCGTCAAGCCACCTGGAACTGGAGTGCCCGTGCCGGGTGCGCAGCTGGGGTCCAAGTTGTCGATGTCGTAGCTGATGTACGTCGGAGTGTCGTCAAATGTTGGCAACGTTTTTAGAAATTCGTTGATTGGTAAATTGCGAACATCATCAACTGTGATTACGCGAATGCCGTGTTTGTTTACGAAATCTAAGTCTCCGCCAGCAGCCAAAGGACCCCGAATACCGATCTGAACCATTTTCTTGGGATCTACCAAACCCTCTTCGACCGCGTGACGAGCAAAAGCACCGTGGTGGTATTCACAGCCCCATGCCGCAGGATACGTATCTAAGTGAGCATCGAAGTGAATAAACGCCAACGGCTTACCATATTTTTTTCTTAAAGCGCGAAGCACTGGCAAGGTCGTGGAATGGTCACCACCAATAGAGACGAATTTCTTATTGTGCTGCATAAGCTCGCCCACGAACTTTTCAATGCGCTCGTAAGTTTGGCCCTGATCAATAGGAACTGTCGGGCAATCACCAATATCGGCCACTTTCAATTTTTCAAAGAAATTTTCCATACGGGTCATATGGAAACCGCGTCCCAAAGATGAAACCTCTCTCATTTTAGTTGGTGCGAAACGAGCACCAGGGCGATATGAAACGCCGCCGTCGTAAGGAATACCAAAGATTCCGACTTCATAGTCCGCGTCAATCGCCACATAGGGCAAACGGAAGAAGGTTTTAATCGCAGAAAATCGGGGAAACTCGCGTCCACTCAGAGGTTTGTAATCCATTATTGACTCCTCATTTATCTAGACTACATTACCGCCGATGGACTATCAACGCGACCAAAAACAATTGATTCAGTGGTACAAAAAGAACCGCCGCGCACTTCCTTGGCGAGAAAATAAAGACCCCTACAGAATCTGGCTTTCTGAAGTGATGTTGCAGCAAACCACCGTGGTCGCGGTTATTCCTTATTTCGAAAAATTTCTGAAGAACTTCCCGACCGTACAGGACCTAGCCTCTGCTCCAGAACATGACGTCTTAGAATCCTGGGCAGGTCTAGGTTATTACTCCCGTGCGCGCAATCTTCACAAAGCTGCAAAGGCGTTAGCTGAAAATGGTTTTCCAAAAACCGCAGCCGAACTTTTGGAACTGCCAGGATTTGGGCCTTATACGTCCCGAGCTGTTGCAAGTATCGCATTTGGGGAAAAGGTCGGCGTTCTTGATGGCAACGTGATCCGAGTCCTTTCGCGCAAGTATGGTTTAAAAGTTGAATGGTGGAACACAAAAGCTCGTCAACAATTGCAGGAACTTTCTGACAAACTTTCCGCGTTCGGAAATTCTGACTCCGTCAATCAAGGTCTGATGGAATTGGGAGCAACAGTTTGTACTCCACAAAAAGTGATGTGTTTGATGTGCCCTTGGTCCACGGACTGTGTTGCTCGCGAAAAGAATTTGGTCGAGAAATTACCTCTGAAAAAACCACGCAAACAAAGTGAAGTCTGGGTGTGGAATCCTGTTGTTTCAATCAAGAACAATAAAGTCGCATTGATAGCAAATGACTATGCTCCGTTCCTTAAGGGTCAGATGATTTTTCCCGGAACCATTTCTCAAAATGATGACAAGCCCAAAGACTATGATGCTAAACACAACATCACACATCATGACATCTTCATAAAAATCGCTCATAAAAAGAGTGTGAGCGACCGAAACATCCAGTGGGTTGAGTTGAAAAACTTAAAGAAGGTAAATCCTTCTTCGCTGTTACAAAAAGTACTTCACAAGGTAGATATATGAAGCAAACAGGTTTGAAGATCTTTATTTTGGGCAGCATCCTCGTCGGATGTTCACACAGCCCAACAAAAGATCTTCTGACCACGGACTTCCTTCTGCAAAAAGATGTTAAGCAAATCACTTTCCAAGGTGATAACGAACGCCCTCGATTTTCTGCCAACAGCAACCGCCTTATTTACTCATCTCGCGGTCGCGGCAATCAAAAAAATCTACAAATTTACGAAACGGATTTAATCCGTAACAAAGAACGTCGCGTGACATTTCAAGACGGCGATGCTTTCGATCCTAGCTACATCAGTGAAATGGAAATGATTTATTCCTCAACTACCGATGAGATCAAGGAAAGTCCGTTCTTAAATCGCAATCCTAGCAAGGAATATCCTCCCGCAGATTTATACATGAGTGATCGCTTTGGTGCAGAGATTTTGCGTATCACAAAACAGCCGGGCTATGATGCGGAATCCTTTCTGCTGCAACACCCAACAAAGCCAACAGTAATTTTTACTTCTCGTCGGGGAGAAGTAACAGGTATCTTTCACTTGGATTTAAAAACCGGTTATGTTTCACTACTTTCTGCAGAAACTGGCAGGGATCGTCGCTCGCCTACGTTGTCTCCGGATAAATCTGCAGTGGCGTTTATTGATACTAATTTGGAAAGCAAACAGCAGAGCCTGCAACTGGTTGATATCCGCACCAAGCAAACGGCGTTGCTAAAGTCTGACGAAGGACAGTACCGGGATTTGTTCTTTGCTCCCCGCTCTCCGGCACGTTTGTTCTATAGCATCCTAAGAAAAGGTGAAAAGAAACATCAGATTGAAGTCTACAACTTGGACACTAAGTGCACACAAGTCGTTTTCAAAGGATCTGATTCGTTGATGTATCCTTCAGTTTCTAACGAATTAAAAGAACGCGTGGCTTTCACACGAACATTTCAAGATAAAAAGCAGATCTACATTGTCGATTTGCCTCTTGAATTGGGACCTTGTTTGGAAAAACCAGTCGTTGAAATAAAAACAGACAAATCAGTCGTGAATACCAACACAATTTCACCAGTCATTGAGCAAACAACCCTTATACCTGCAGCAGCGAATCCAGCAACACAGAACTCAGCAGTGTCAGAAAAAGCGGAGCTCAAACCTGCTGCAAAACGTGCGGTAAAAAGAAAGCCGATTCCTCCTTCTAAACCAGTGCCAGAACCCGAAGTTACGCCGGCTCCGCGTACAATTGCTCCAGAGCCTTCGCCAGCAACGACGCCGGCCGAAACACCGGCAGTGAAAACAAACGCCTCACCTGCTGCAAGTCCAGTTCCTGTAGAAACTCCAACGCCAGCGCCATCCCCGGTTAAATAAAGACCTTTACTCTTGCTGGGGACTCCCAGGCTTGCTAGGCTAAAAGAGTGAGAGCGTTCATTGCCTTTATTTTTTTAAGTCCTCTAATAAGCTTTGCAGCCCCTTATCCGGCGACAAGCACTTCTGCGCTGACAGCACCAGAAAAGGGACTTTATTTTCTTCACAAAGGCTTTTCAGTAAAAACAGAAGGTAGCACTTGGGCTCCGATTGCGACTTCTGAAGACAGCCTGCTTGATACCGTTCGCTTTGCTGACAAGAATGCCCCAGACGCAGCTTCACTAAGCGTTCGCACAGATCGCGTTGCTAAAAATGCTTCGCTTGAGCTTTACACTCGCAAGTGGATGCGTGATTACCCCAATTATGGTTTTGAAGTTTTAGCGACAAAACAGTTCAACCTAAATGGCAACAATGCTTTGATCGTCGATATGCTTTCAAGAGCTAAAAACAAACAGATCCGCCAAGTGGTTTTGAAAAACGAAGACAAAGTGGCAATTATGACTTGTTTGGATAGCAAAGACACCTTCAGCAAATCACTGAAAGAGTGTAATCAGATCATCAAGACCTTCTCTTGGGTCACTCCTGAAGAAAAACCATCTCTGAAAAAATAAAAGGCACCTCAAGGGTGCCTTTACTTTTATATTTAATTATTATCGAACTGACCTGGGCAGTGATCCACTTCGACGGGGCAAAATACGCATTCCATGCCACGAACATCTTTAGTCACGCGGCCCGTGGCTTTTTCCACCTCTCGATAGAAACCCTGGTCGATGTTTAAGATGTGTTTTAGTCCGTGCCAACCCTCACCCACAACGACATGATCCATTTCTTGAACTTGATTCGATAGAACGGTCACGCGATCGTTTTCAATCCAATACAAAGCTAACGGTTGATTCTTTGTCACCGCGAAGTGAATCTGGATTTTCTTACCTTCTGTACGGCAGCGAACAGCATTGTAAAGCTCAGAGATTTCAGCGTGAGCTGCGGAAGTCATAACCAAAGATGCAATAAGAGAGCAGATGAGTTTTTTCATGCTCATGATCAAAACGACAAAACCTCTTTGTGTCAAACAAAGAGGTTTTGTTGAAAGCTAAAAAATGTGTTTCCGCAACGTTGAATGTAAGGACGTACCTTTGATTGCAGGTCAGCCGAACCTTTCTGATTACTGGAATACCAAGTAGATATCCGACATGGCTTTCGAGCCACCGCAATCTAGTGCATTCACATTCAATTCATACTGCTTACCAACACTGAAATCACTTGTCAGAAGCAATGTACCGATCGTTGCCGTACCGCCAGATTCGAAAGCTTGCAATGCTACGTCTGCATTGTTCACTTTGATTTTACCTGTTGTACCGATTGCCGAGTCACCAGAACCGAATGCGCGATAATTTGAGATAGCTGCTGATGAGGAAGCCAAACGACTGCCCATCAAGACAAAGTTATCTACCAAGATCGAAGTCAATGCTTGGCTTGAACCTGACAATTTTACGGAGCGCTCCCCGTTTAAAGTTACTTTATTTGTAAATGAACCTAGCACATACGGAGCAGCCACGTTCGTCAAAGCCGTGCTGCCAGCTCCTCCATTTGCCGTGCTGTGATCGCGGGCAACCACATTCGACAAACGATTTCCTGAGGAAGGAGCTGTCGCAATCTTATCGAACAACTTCGCATAGTAACAAACTCCATCCACTGTACGCTCTGGAATTACGACAGGGAATGATTTAATTTCAACGAAAGACTTACAAGAATAAGTGATACATTTACCACCCGATTTCACTTCATTGCTTCCGCATGTAACAGAGATCGAAGCCGTTTTTGTAATAGACTCCCCAATGGAGTTCGTCCCTTTCACATTGCATGAAAGATCCTGAGTGATTTTTAAAGTCGTCGAAGTTGCCGTCACTGGTAATGCACCTGACTGACCATCATTACAAGAATAAGCCAAGTTACTGACGTTGTAACCCGCCGTGATCAAAGCCGCTGAACCATTGATGGCTACCTTTTCACTCGAGAATGAAGCATCTAAATCTGGAGAAGGACATGCCTTATCAAGACCGATGTAAGAGCCCTTTTCAGACTTCACAAAGTTCTCTTTGCCATTGTCACAGATATACGTGTCATTTTTATTATAGATTGCGTTCACAACCACAGAGCTGGAAGGACAGCTTTTTGGCTCAGTGACAGTTCCGTTTGGAATTGTCCACGTGCTGCCAGAAGCTTTGCCGTTACAAGTCGCTGGCAAGCAAGCACCCGTTGTAGAAATCAAACTGCCTTTGGACCAATTGCCCGTTGCAACGGCGTTACCGTTAGAACAAATCAACTCGACATTCTTGATATAGGAATATTTAAGATCGCCGCCATATTGGCACACACCATTTTCGGATATGGCATCATTGGATGGAACCCACCAAGTGGAACCTTCGGCACGACCAAAGCAATTTGGTACTGCTTCCTCTTCGGGAGCGGATTGCGTTGACGCTAATTCGGATTTACTGAAAGACGCATTGTTAGGTGCGCAGTTTTGAAATGCGACAACAAGTAGGCCTACGGCCAATATCTTATTAACATGCTTCATTTGGCAGTCCTTGGTTAAAACATTCCCTACTGGACTTTTCGGCAGAATCCGAATGAAACTTGTGGTTTTTCGTTAGGAAACAAAGACTGAATCAGAGTGAGACTAAAAAGGGTACGGACACACTTTGTCCCGTACCCTTTACGTCATTTATAAATCTAAAAATGGGACATATTTAAAAGGTACGTCCTTACCTCGCAGGTAAGGACGTACCTTTTGGAATTTAGGAATTTTTGTTGAGCCACTCTGCCATTGGTAAGGCGAAATAGGTGAAGATGATGTCGGCGCCGGCTCTGCGAATAGAGTACAAAGTTTCTACCATCGCGCGAGTTTCATCGATCAAACCCACTTTTGCTCCGTGCTTGATCAAGCCGTATTCACCACTTACGTTGTAAGCTGCTACTGGAATGGACGTGTGCGCTTTTACTTTTGCGATCACATCAAGGTACGACAACGCAGGTTTCACCATCACGATGTCAGCACCCTCGGCGACATCCAAATCGATTTCGCGAATAGCTTCGCGCGTGTTTCTGAAATCCATTTGATAGGTTTTTTTATCACCAAATTTAGGAGCTGAATCCAAAGCCTCACGGAATGGACCGTAAAACGAAGATGCGTATTTTACTGAATAAGAAAGAATGCCTGTGTCGATCAAACCTTCCGCATCCAAGGCTTCACGAATGGCACCGACTCTGCCATCCATCATGTCTGATGGAGACACGATATCAGCACCCGATTTTGCGTGAAGAACGCTCATTTTTGCCAGAATCTCGACCGTTTCATCATTCAAGATGAGACCGTTTTTCACTACGCCATCATGTCCATCCGAGGAGTAGGGATCTAGAGCAACGTCAGTGATCAGCGTTACATCAGGGAACTTGTCGCGAATTTTCTTCAGAGTTGTGGGCATTAAACCATTCGGGTTAAGCCCCTCTGTCCCCGTTGTATCTTTCTTGGTTTCTGGCAGAGCAGGAAAAAGGTCGAAGCTTTTCACTCCCAATGAAACCGCGCGAGCCACCTCATCTAAAATTAAATCAGGGCTCATACGATAAATGCCCGGCATTGAGGCAATCTCTTGCTTCTGTCCAGTGCCCTCAACTAAGAACAGTGGGAGCACGAGTTGCGACGGTCGGAGGTCAGTTTCCGCCACCATTTGGCGCACAGCTTCCGTACGACGGTTTCTTCTGGGTCTGTGTGTCAATTTCATATAGATCCTCGCTTCGCATGTCAGATGTTGTCTCAGCTTGGGAAAACATCGTAAATGACATTTCAATGACACTTTAATGAAAGGTTAGTGATAAACCTAATAATCAAGATGGAAGATATACTTCTCGTTCACAGAAAATCCAGCAAAAATTTTGCAGAATCCCTGCAAGATTCAGCCGTGTTCAAGACATGCCTTCGTCAGATTTTATTCTGCCGCGAAGACGAATTGAATTCAATGTTGGATGTTATCGAATCTGAAGATCAGGTTCTACGTGGAGAGAAAGCTTTCAGCCTTCTACTTGAAATTCTTTGTGGTCTTCATTCCCCAATCGTGGGTGAAACAGAAGTTCTAGGTCAATTCCGTAATTTCATCGATGCTCGTAAAGCCGCTGGCGACACTTTGTTTGGCGATAACCAGAAATGGTTGAACTTCGTTATGACTGAAGTGAAACGCACTCGTGCAGAACACTTGGTGGGAATTGGTTCACAAAGTTATGGCAGCCTTCTGCGCCGCTACTCCAAGGATATGGAATCCGTTTCTATTTGCGGTTCCGGACAATTGGCGCAAGAAATCCTTCCGTGGCTGGCACATAAAAAATCCGTTCAAGTTCTTTGCCGTGAATGCACAAAGATGCGCAGCTTTGCAGAGAAATACGATAATTTGACTATTTCTAACTACAACGAAGCTTACGTTCATGGAGAAGCGATGGTGATTGCCGCGCCTCTTTCTGATGCACGCATCTTGGAATTGATCAGCAAGCAGGATACTCGTCCGCATGTGATTTATGATTTGCGCGGTGAAGATAACAATCTAGCTGCAATTATTGAAAGTCAGTTCCCTCACGTGACTCTCATGACCCTTCAACAGTTCTTTGCTGAAATCGAAGAGACCAAAAAGGACAGACAAACAAAGATCGAGCAAATCCGCGAGTTCTTGTTTGAAAAAGCCTTGGCCTTCGCGCAAAGAACGGAGCTTCGTCCACTTGGGTGGGACGATATATGCGCTTAAAGATTTCCGCGAGAAAAAGTGATCTGGCCCGCCTCCAGGCCTATATGGTTGGCGAAATTCTAAAAGAAAAAAATCCGGGACTTGAAATCGAATTCAAGTTCAAAGAATCCTTGGGTGACATCAACCTAACGACACCTCTTTGGCAAATTCCAGAGAAAGGTGTTTTCACAGAGGACTTCTTTGGCGAGTTGATTCGTGGTGAAACCGATATGGTGGTTCACTCTTGGAAGGACCTTCCGACGGAAGCTAAAACAGAAACCGTGATTGCAGCGACACTTCCTCGCGCCGATCAACGTGACTTGTTGCTGGTTAAAAAATCACACTTTGAAAAACTGCGCACTTCTAAAAAAATGAACGTGTTCAGCTCTTCACCTCGTCGTGAATATAATCTGACGAATTTCTTTAAAGAACATCTTCCGTTCAACTTGGAATCAGTCAAATTCGAAAGTGTTCGTGGAAATATCCCCACACGTATCCGCAAACTTTTAGAAGCTCCTGAAACAGACGGTTTGATCGTTGCGAAAGCGGCATTAGATCGACTGTTGACGGCGAAAGAACCTGAATTCAAAGAAGTTCAAGGTTTGCTTCGTTCGTACTTGGATCAAGTTGAATTCGCCGCTCTTCCTTTAAGCATCAATCCGAATGCAGCCGCTCAAGGTGCATTGGCTGTCGAGATCAAAGCGGATCGTGCAGATTTAAAAGCATTACTAGCTAAAATCGACAATCCAACGACATTCCAATGCGCGCAAAAAGAGCGCGACATCCTGGCGAGCTTTGGTGGCGGTTGCCATCAAAAGATCGGTGTGGCTGTTTTGTCCCGTCCCTACGGTGAGATCACGATTCTAAAAGGTCTGACTGACGGCGGAACTGTTCTAGATAAACGTGAATTGAAACCTTCTGTCGTGTCCCCGAAATTTTCTGCGGATCAAATGTGGTCTTCCGAAGTTCGCGCGGAAAGAAAAGTCCTTAACGGCTGGAAAATTCCGACAGGAACAAACGCCTTGTATGTTTCGCGTTCTGAATCTTGGCCAGAATCTTTGAAGTTTGACCAATACATTTGGACGGCAGGAACTCGCACTTGGAAAGCCATGGCTCAAAAAGGCGTATGGGTTCACGGTTGCTCTGAAGGTTTGGGTGAACAAGAAGAATCCCGCATCGATATCCTGGCCGGTAAATCTTTGTCTTGGGCAAAACTGACTCACGACACGGGTTACGAAGAAGGCGCACGCCAAATGCCTCTGGTTGCGACTTACACTTTGGGTGAGCAAAACAATGCGACGCCTGTGACTGGTAAAGAATGCTTCTTCTGGAGCAGCGGCAGTCAGTTCCTAGATACAGCAAAAAAACATCCTGAAGTTCTAAGCAAGCACCACGCTTGTGGTCCTGGCAACACTTTCAAAATCATCCGTCAGTATCTGCAAGAGCAAGGTCACTTCAACGAATCAAAATTAAATATCTACTTGGATCAAGAAAACTGGAGACAGCAATGCACAAAGTAACTGAACCCACTTCGACGCTGTCGAAGTATACTTCTGAAGAACTCTTCCAACGCGCTTTGAAGGTGACACCAGGAGGAGTTCACTCCCCGGTTCGTTCTTTTAAAGGTTTGGATCGTGCTCCTGTTTTCTTTAAACAAGCTGAAGGTGCTTTTCTTACTTCTGTTGAAGGCAAAAAGTACATCGACTTCTGCCAAAGCTTTGGACCGTTGATCCTGGGTCACCGTGACGCTGAAGTGGCTGAAGAAGTTCATCGCATGGTGGACACCGCTTGGACTTTCGGGGCCACTGAAATTTATTCTCTGGAATTGGCAGAGTGGATTTCCTCAACTCTTCCGTTCATGCAAAAACTTCGTTTCGTATCTTCTGGTACAGAAGCGGTTATGTCTGCATTGCGTGTCGCGCGTGCAGCGACAGGTCGTAGCAAAATCTTGAAATTTGAAGGTTGCTACCACGGTCACGTTGATAACTTGCTAGTTAAAGCAGGTTCAGGCTTGGCGGGTGCAGCGGCTTCTTCTTCAGCGGGTATTTCTGCTGAGGTAGCAAACACGACTGTTGTGGCTCCCCTTGATGACGAAGCGAAACTTGAAGAAGTCTTCGCAGCTCAAGGTAAAGACATCGCGGCTGTGATCATTGAACCACTTCCTGCCAACTACGGTCTTTTGATTCAACGCCAAGAATTCCTTAAAAAAGTATCTGAAATTTGCAAAAAGAACGGCTCTTTGTTGATCTTTGACGAGGTGATCTCTGGTTTCCGCGTAGGCCTTGAAGGCATGGTTGGAAAAACAGGCATCACTCCAGACCTTGTGACTTACGGTAAAATTATCGGTGGTGGTTTCCCAGTGGGTTGCTACGGTGGTCGTGCTGAATTGATGAACATGGTTGCTCCAAGCGGTGATGTTTACCAAGCAGGTACTTTGTCAGCGAATCCAATCGGTATGCGCGCGGGGCTTACGACTCTTAAAAAGATGCAGCGCTTGGATGGCTGGAATGTTCTTGAGAAACGTACTCAAAAATTCGTTCAAAGCCTGCGTGATGGTTTCGCTAAAAAAGGTATTCCACTTAAAGTTGAACAACATTCTTCTCTATTCTGGATCCACGGCGATACTAGCGGCAAAACAATCCGTACTATCGAGCAAATCCCTGCCAACCAAAGCTCTACTTTCAAAACTTTGTTCCTAAAAGCTTTGGATAAGGGCGTTTACTTGGCTCCAAATGCTTACGAAGTAGGTTTCGTTTCTATGGCTCACACAGATGAATTGCTAGCTGAAGCTGCAAATATCATCGTAGGTTCTGCGGAGTAATTAGTAATGAAAAACTTCATCAAATCACATTTGAAAACAGTGCTCGCGATCATCTGGTTCGCGTTCACGTTTGCACTTGTGGCTTGGTGGTGGGTTTTCTTTTTGATGCAGCTTGAAGGAGCTCGTCAACACCGAATGATCGCGTGGGAAGGTTCGATTCTGTTGGGATCCATCCTTATTGGCGGTATTTCTCTGATTGTCTTCACCTTCCGCGATAAACAGCGCCACGATCGGCTGCGTTTCTTTTTCTCGACTTTCAGTCATGATATCAAAACTTCAATTGCCCGTTTAAGACTGCAAGCTGAAGTTTTGGAGGAAGACTTGCAAGGTAACAGCCCGCCAGTCATGAAGCGTTTGATTTCTGATATTCAGCGCCTGGATTTGCAGCTTGAGAATTCCTTGTTACTAGCGAATCTTGAGGTAAGCCCTCTCTTGCATGAAGAAATACAGTTAAGTGACTTGATGGCCAACCTTCGCAGCGAATTTGCCGATCTGTCAGTTGAGCTTGAGCGAGACGCCAAAATCTCTGGCGACCGCAGAGCCTTGATGAGTGTCGTCAGAAACCTTCTGCAAAATTCCGTTTTACACGGCAAAGCTACCACTGTTCGCATTCGCGTGCGTGCTTTGAACAGCAGCCGCCTTGAAGTGATCTTTGAGGATGACGGACTGGGTTTTAAAGGTGAAACGAACAAACTTGGTTCTGCGTTGTTAAATTCTAAAGATTCCCGCGGAAATGGTATCGGACTTTTGATTACGAAACGTCTGATGGAAAAAATGCGCGGAGACATCAAGTTTGAATCCACTGAAAATGCTGGTTTTAAATCGGTTCTACACACGGAGGGTCATCTATGATGAGAAAAATCCTCCTGGTTGAAGACGATCTTTCTTTGGGTGAGACACTTACGGAACGCTTGCGCAAAGATTACGAAGTTTCATGGGGTAAAAGCGTCGCAGAAGCATGGTCTTTATTTAGTAAAAATAAAGATTTCGATTTAGTCTTATTGGACGTGGGCCTTCCGGATGGAACCGGCTTTGAACTCGCAGCAAAAATGAAGAAGCTGTCGCCCGTTTTATTCTTATTCTTAACGGCGCAGGCAGATGCAGAATCCAGACTGCAAGGTTTTGAGTTGGGCGCTTCCGAATATATTCCAAAACCCTTTCATCTAAAAGAGCTTTTGATCCGCGTGAAAAACGTCTTGGATTCTCATGCTCCCCTAAAAGAAATACAGCTTACAGGCTGCGTGATTAATTTTACCAACATGTCTGTGCGTAAGAACTCGGGGCAAATCGAGTACCCTGCTGTCACTGACATGAAGATCCTACAGTTATTAATTGATAAATCTCCCCGCGTGCTAAGTCGTGATGAAATCATGAACGAAGTTTGGGGGGTGGATAAAAATCCAAGCCACCGTACGATTGATAATATCATCGTTCGTCTGCGCCACTTGTTGGGCGAGGACGGCGATAAAAACATTCGTTCTGTGCGCGGCATCGGCTACCAATGGTCCCCGGAGGAAACACAAGTATGAACACACTATTTCACAACGCACTTCAAAGAAAAGCTCAGAAAACTCCTCCTATTTGGTTCATGCGTCAGGCCGGTCGTTATCACCAGCATTACCAAGGTATGAGAAAGAAAAACTCATTCGAAGAGCTTTGTAAAACTCCAGAGCTAGCTGCGGAAGTAGCACGCGGTCCGGTTGCTGAATTTGATTTCGACGTCTCAATCCTATTCTCTGACATCCTATTCCCATTGGAAGCTTTGGGCATGGGTTTGAAATACACAGATGCTCACGGTCCTCAATTAGGCTTTAAACTTAATCCTGAAACGATCAACAACTTGGGCGAAGTAGCCCCTGCGATCGAATTCATGAAATTTCAAAAAGAAGCTGTGATCGCGACTCGTGAAGTGCTGCCGAAAGACAAAAGCTTGATCGGTTTTGTCGGTGGTCCTTGGACATTGTTCGTTTACGGTGTTGAAGGTTCCCACGCGGGTTCTTTGATTCAATCTAAAGTATTGATCAACATGTTCCCGAAATTCTTGGAAAAGATGCTTCCGCTTTTAAAAGCCAACATTCAACTTCAATTGGATGGTGGCGTTGAGCTTGTCATGATCTTTGATACAGCTGCTGGTGAAGTATCTCCGTTGTTCTTTAAAGAATGGATCCAACCGGTGATCTCTGTTCTTGCCAAAGAATTCCCAGGGAAAATCGGCTACTATTCAAAAGGCACTCAACCGACATTCTTTAATAAAGAATTCGCAGAGCTTCCATGGGCTGGACAAGGTTTTGATCACCGCTGCTACATCCCTGAGTGCTTCAAAGTTCAAAACAAGGGCTTCGTTCAAGGTAACTTCGATCAGAGTTTGTTATTTATGGAAGATGGCGATTTCAAAAAAGCTGTCGCAAATTTCCTGGCTCCCATGAAGGACATGTCCCTTGAAACTCGTGCTGGTTGGGTCTGTGGATTGGGCCATGGTGTTCTTCCTAAAACTCCAGAGAAAAACGTAAAACTATTCATCGAGACTGTGCGTGAGGTGCTTTCATGATGATCAAAAATTTACTAGCCAAATACGATGTGCCGGCTCCGCGCTACACATCGTATCCGACAGTTCCTTACTGGGAAACAAATCCCACTCGTGATCAATGGGTATCCCATTTGAAAACAACGTTGCAAAAAGGTGATGGCGGTTGGTCTTTGTACATCCACATCCCTTTCTGCGAAACTCTTTGTACTTTCTGCGGTTGCAATAACATCATCACGAAAAGCCACACCAAAGAGTCCCCTTACGTCGACATGCTCTTGAAAGAGTGGAAACTTTATACTGAGCAAGTTCCGGAGCTTTTGAAATCTCCTTTGAAACACATCCATTTGGGTGGTGGAACTCCAACGTTCTTGTCTTCAGAGTCGTTGCTTCGTCTGCTGACTCCGATCGTAAATGACTGCAAGTTGGATACTGAGCACTTTGAAGGTTCGATTGAAGTGGATCCTCGTCGTACGACCGCCGAACAACTTAAAGCTTTGCGCACGTTGGGTTTTAATCGTGTCAGCATGGGTGTTCAGGATTTCAATCCTGAAGTTCAACGTCTGGTAAATCGTATTCAACCTTTAGAAATCACAGCGAACCTTTCAGAAGAAGCTCGCAAATTGGGTTATACGTCTGTGAATTTTGACTTGATCTATGGCCTAGCAAAACAAACAGCAGAATCCATCCGTGAAACTGCTGAAGCCACTGTAAAACTTCGTCCAGATCGTATTGCTCTGTACAGTTTTGCGCTGGTTCCTTGGATTAAGCCTGCTCAACGTCTATTTAAAGACGAAGATCTTCCAAAGGCTGCTGAAAAACGTGAGTTGTACGAAATCGCTCGCGGCATCCTGATCAAAGCAGGTTATGTCGAAGTAGGTATGGATCACTTTGCCTTGCCGACAGATAACTTGAGTATCGCGATGGATGAAAAGCGCCTGCACAGAAACTTTATGGGTTACACCGATCAAAGAACCGACGTCCTTTTAGGACTGGGGGTCTCTTCGATCTCTGAAACTCCGTTTAGCTTCCATCAAAATGAAAAGGTATTGCCTTTATACGAACAATGCTTAAACGACGGCGTTTTGCCGACGATGCGTGGTCACATTCTGACCGACGAGGACCAAGTCCGTCGTCGCCAGATCTTGAAATTGATGACAGAGTTCGAAGTGGACTTCCTGAGCGCCGAACAAGAAGCGCAAGCTTCTGATTT
The DNA here is from genome assembly GCF_002209355.2 of Bdellovibrio sp. SKB1291214. GTDB lineage: Bacteria > Bdellovibrionota > Bdellovibrionia > Bdellovibrionales > Bdellovibrionaceae > Bdellovibrio. The sequence goes on along the minus strand of NZ_CP106855.1, from coordinate 3,410,551 downwards.
CTTGGCCGAGATGATCAAGGACCATTTGTTGGTAATCAAAGATCATAAATTGGTCGTTCTTGAAGCAGGCCGTCCGTTTTTGCGTAACGCCTGCGTCTTCTTTGATGAACGCTTAAAGACCAAACAACCTCAAACTAAGATATTCTCTCAATCGATATGAAAAAGATCACGGTGGTGGGAGCAGGCTTTGCCGGACTTACATTGTCCCTAAAGCTTGCTCAAAAAGGATTTCAAGTTGAGCTTCACGAAAAGTCCTCTCGCTTAGGCGGACTTTTGGGAACAGACTATACAGAGCATGGAATGGCAGAACGCGCCGCCAACTCGATGATCCTATCCAATCGCTCGGAGAGACTTTATCAAGATATCGGTCTTGAGCCTGCGTTCCCTCTGGAATCCTCTAAGAAAAGATTTATCTTTAGAGGTTTTCCCAAAGCAGTTCCCTTAAATCCTTTCGAAGTTTTGGCAGTGGCTTTCAAAGTCGTTCCCAGAGTTCTGTTCGCCAAAGCCTCTCTTAAGCCAAAACCAATGGAAACATTGGAAGCGTGGGGGCTACGCCGCTTGGGTAAAGCACCGACGCGTTTCTTGTTGGGACCTGCAATGCAGGGAATTTACGCCAACGAACCTCAAGACTTGAGCGCATCCCTCATTCTGTCACCCATGTTCAGCAAAGACCGCGAAAAATTCCGTGGTATGATGACAGGACCTCGGGGTATGCAAGATGTTGTGAATCACCTGGAATCCGCTTTAAAAAAGTTAGGCGTTCAGATTCACTTGAATTCAAATTTAGATATTTCAAAAGTAGCGGGACCTGTCGCGCTCGCAACTTCTGCTTCGGCCGCTGCAGAACTTTTGAAATCTTACTCTCCTGATATATCAGCTCTTTTAAACCGCGTGCGCATGTCTTCACTGATCAGCACGACGGTGTTCTTTGATAAATCTCAAACAAAATACAAAGGCTTTGGCTGCTTGATCCCCCGCGGATTGAGTCTGCGCACCTTAGGTGTGTTGATGCCTCCTTATATCTTTGCAGGTCGTGATAAAACCTACAACGAGACTTGGATCATGGGTGGCAATAACAATCAGGATCTTTTGGATTTGAACGATCAAGCCCTTAAGGATTTGATCAACTCCGAAAGAAAAAAATTGTTCAAACGCCAAGACAGTATTTTAGAAGCAAAAATCAACCGCTGGAACAAAGCTTTGCCGATGTACGATCTTGAACTTGAGAAAGTTCAAAATGAATTGGCAAAAGCGAAATTACCAGAAGGTTTATTCCTGCATGGGAATTACTTGTCTGGAATTGGCCTTAGTAAAATTTTAGAACGCAGTGAACGTTTAAGTGAAGAGATCGCGAGTCAACATGGCTAAAACAGGCGTATTACTACTCAACATCGGGAGTCCTCGCTCTTACGAAGTTCCAGATGTTAAAAAGTATCTGACACATTTCTTGATGGATAAGGAAGTCATCAATCTGCCATTCATCTTACGTTGGCCGTTAGTAAATCTTTTGATCGTTCCCAAGAGAGGGCCTATCTCTGCTGGAAACTATAAGAAGATCTGGATGGAAAATGGCTCCCCGCTGACTGTTTACACGGTGGAGTTCGCAGAAATGTTGCAACAGGAACTGGGTGACAAGTATCTGGTAAAAGTGGGTATGCGCTATAGCGATCCGGATATTCCAACCGCATTAAAAGAGTTTGCAGCGGCGGGAATCGAGCATGTTTTACTGGCTCCGATGTATCCTCAATATGCTGATGCGACAACGGGATCTTCACTGCGAGAGGTTGAACGTCAGATCAAAAAGCTTCATCTGAACTTCAAGGTAAAAAGCATCCGCGATTTCTATCAACATCCTTCGTTTGTGGACCCGGGTGTGGAAATTGCCCAAGAGTTTTTAAAAGGAAAGGAAGTCAGTCACTACCTGTTCTCCTTTCATGGCTTGCCCGAAAGCCACGTGAAAGTAAACCAAGGGTGCCTAACCACCGCCGACTGCTGTATCCAACCCAATGCCTGCAATAAGCCATGTTACCGCGCCCAGTGCCTGGCGACGGCCACATCGATGGCAGCAAAAATGGGTCTTTCGAAAGATCAATGGAGTCTCTCGTATCAATCACGATTGGGCCGTGCTGAGTGGTTGAAACCTTCGACAGAAGAAACTATCGCAAAACTTGCTGATAAAAAGAGCATCGCCGTTCTATGTCCCTCGTTCGTCGCAGATTGTATCGAGACATTGGAGGAAATCGGTATTGGTGGTGAAGAAACTTTCCATCATGCCGGCGGCAAAGACTATCACTTGGTTCCTTGTGTAAACGTGAACGAAAAATGGGTGAATAAGTTTGCCCGTTTCGTGGAATCTCAAGGTTGAGCCGATACTCTATTTTGACCCACTGCATTTTGATATATGCCAAAACCTGGATAGACTTGGGGTCCTAACTATTCAGGAGTAAGCAACTTTGAAAACGACATCATGGAAGTCAGTTCTGTCCGTATTGGCACTGACTCTTTCTGTTTCTGTACCCGTTCAATCTCACGCAGGCTTAGACATTTTTGAACCATCAAAAGTTCTAGAAAAAATCCGCAAACAAATCGCAAAACAAGATATCGGCGCGACAATTGGTTTGAGCGGTGATCTTATCGATGGACTCAACGTTTCGTTGAAATACAAAGCGAAATCAGAACCGTCCTATCTGGATGGTTACTACACTCGCCTGGACAAGTATATCCTTACGACGAATGTGGATGTGGGCGATTTGATGAGTGGTGATATCACGCCATTCGGATTCAAAGTTGAACAAGGCACGGAAGTTTACTTTGCTCGTCAGTTCAAATCTCAAAGCGATTCTATCAAAGCGATGCCTTACACATTGAATCGCATTCCATTCACAGCTCAAAAAGCTGTGGAAAAGTTGAAGATTGGTGACTTCGTTGCTCTTCAAGGGAAATTAAATATCGTTTTCTCAATTGGCGGAGCGACAGATTTGAATCCAACAATCGAGTTGGGTGGATCTACTCACATCTATATGTCGGGTGATTTCATGATTCACTTGTACCGTATGGAAAACGATAAAATCCGTGTGAAGCTGATCACCATGAGAAGCCGCGGAACAGGTGCCGGTGCTTCTATTGATTACCTTGGAAAACTTAAAGTTATTGGTCTTCGTGTGATCGACAGAAAGCTCGAGCGTTGGGTTGACTTGAAACCGGCGTCTTTGAACTTTGGTAAGTCGTTAAATGACGTCTTCATGCTGGATTACGTATTCGACTTGAAGAATCCAGATGCGGCGTTAGCTTATAACAACTTCATGTCTAAAAAATTGAAATTCAAAAACTTGAAAGTGATTGATCCGACGGCTTCTCGCCCTGAATTACAAAACGAACTTTTGACGGATATGTCAGAGATCGAAGACATGTACATGGCAGATCACAACTTGCCACCGGAACAACGTCGTATCGATCGCGTGTTCAAGGGCTCCAATACTTCCATCGACATTATGTCTCGCTATAAGCTTTCTATGAGCTTGTTACGCCTGGAAGCGAACACTTTGTATTCTCAAAATAAATTGCAAAACTACGATTCAAACAACGTTGAAAAGCAATACATCTTGGATACATACCAAAAGACGGCTCAATCTAAAATCTTCTATGGCATCTGGGGTAATAAAATCACAGAAGGTGATCACATCATCTTTAATTCAAATCCAGCTTGGACTCCCGGAACTTTGGTAACGGCATCGCACTTTTACGAAGCACGTATGAGAAACGTTTCCAAAAAAGATTTCGGAAAAATGCAAAATCGCGCTGCGGAAGTTTTGCCCGAGTGGATTTATCGTCAAATCGATTGGAAGCACTGGGATTTCTCTGATGGCGACATTGTGAATGGTTACTTCCGTCATCAGGTTTGCATCATGCCTGAAGCTTACGCGGCCCTGCCGAACTATACGACGTCGCAAGTTCAAAGAATGTTCACAGATTATTTGGATTCTAAAGGCGAAACTTTGGATCAATTGAAACGTGGCAAGATCGAAAAAATCGCTATGAACTTCTCATACCTTTTGCAGAATGCCATGACGGATAAAGCCCGTTATGAGGCTTTCAGAAATTTGCAGAAAATTGCGATGTGGCGTGATCACGGTGCTTATTTCATCCTGACGTTGCTTCCAGATTCTCAGTTCGAACATTTGGTGACGTACGAAATGACATTCTCGGGTCGTAAATCTGATTCGATCAACTTCCGCTTTGGTAACTTCGAAAAACAACAGCTGTATCAATCATTGCTGTACATCCAAAACTTGATCAATGATCGCTCATTCGATCTGCGCTTGGTAACGGACTCGACGGGCGGAAATAAAAAACCTTAATCTCAACCCGAAGGGCTTCATTAAGAAGCCCTTTTTTATTCCCCACTTCTGTCCAAACTGAATTTTAATTGCGTAATTTGAGTCAGCGCGACATTAAGCTTCCTTCAAACCAAATCCGCCCTTTGCGCGCGAAAAAGCTTGCCTCGGTAACTCCCCTAAATTTCACGCGTTTTCCCTCTGAAAGTGGCCTTCCTGGCAGCTTTGGAAAATAATACACTCCTGCCGCCTGCGTGCGATCACGAAAAGTTTCCGGCGACTCCATTTAGAGCTTTAGATTAAGGGATTTTAAGTATATTAACCGAACCCGAATTGCTAAGTAGACCAGCTCAATTACATCTAGGGGATAAGGGGAATAGGGTGTCATTCTTGAGATTACAACTGGCATTAATGGCGTTGATCGTGACCTTCACGACGTCTGCTTACGCGAAAGTCTATCTGAACTCGTCGTGCACAATGAAGGCTAACTCCGGCAAGATCGAAGGCAACGACGCTAAAAACGACAAATTCCCATTAGCTTCCATTTCCAAAATCGTCACATCTTTGTGGGCCATCGAAACACTAGGTGCCAACTACCGGTTCACAACTCGCATTCACGTTACCAAGAAATCCGTTGGCACTTACGATATCCATTTCGAAGGTGGTCAAGATCCTATGTTCGGTCGCAGTGTGGGATATTTTATTCTGGCACAGCTTGCGATGAGAGAAATGGGCATCAAACAGGTCGACACACTTTCCTTTGACCAAAATGTTTTAATGGAATGGAACGTGGAAGAGCCTTCTTCAATCGCGGGCGACACCAAATACTATCCAGATCTTCCTTCACAAGTCGCGCACGTACAGCATGAACTGCAAAACGGTTTCATGACTCCGATCGCGGACAACTCTTACAGATACTTACGTAAAATCTCTAAAGATATCGGGATCAAACTTCCTGAAACAAAGCCCAACATCAAATTCGGTACAGTGGGATATTTGCCTAAAGAAGAATTCAAGAAAACTGCAAACACAGCAACTTTCATTTATAAGTCAGCTCCTCTTTACAAAATTCTTAAAAGCATGAACAACAAATCCAATAACTATGTGGCAGACCACTTGTATTGGAATTTAGGTGATACGCCGGCATTTAATCAATATCTGCAAAATGCCTTAAAGATGGATAACCGCGACCTTGAGTTCAATTTGGGCTCAGGCAACAACGCTGACTATATCTCTAAAAAGAAATACGATTATAACGAAGGCACTTGCACTGCCATGATCAAAGTGTTGGTGCGCTTGAATGAAGTCTTGGCAAATCAAGGTTTGTCATTAACTGATGTTATGGCCGTGGCGGGTAAAGACTCTGAATCGACAGTGGGAAGATTCGGCGGAGTGATGGACAGTGCCATGGTCGGTAAAACCGGCACCGTTGACAAAGCTAAAACGCTAGCGGGAACCGTTTCAACTGGTAACGGCACAATTTATTTCGTGATCTTGATGCACAAAGATTCTTCCGGAGAAAACGGCTCCGCTGCAAACTCCATCAAAGAACGAATCCGCAATCTTTTCGGCATCAACAATGGCGCTAAAAAGTTTGATTATAATGAAATCACGGCCCTCCCCTTTGATAAAGAATCCGCTCTGGTCTTGGAATACGGGCTTACCTTGGAGAGCTTTTAATGATTAATGTAGCTATTTGGATTTTCTATGTTTTGGTTGCAATCTTCACTGTATTTGGCCCAGTACGCGCTAAAGGCAGCACTATTGACGATTTGAACAAATCCATCGAGCTACAAAAAAACGTCGAAGTTAAGAATGTCATCCAAACACCAAGCTTTGACCCTGGCATGAGAGACGATGAAAGCATGACGCCGCTAATGACAGCGGCGATGCACGGGAACACCACTGCCGTAAAACTACTGTTGGATAAAAAAGCGAACTTAGAGCAAAGAAATAAGTTCGGTGATACAGCGTTGGCTTTGGCAGTTTCAAATGACCAAGAAGCCACCGCTAAAATGCTAATTGCAGCTGGGGCTCAGGTTGACGTCGCAGTTCTTTCTGACAACAAAGACACGTTGTTAATCACAGCTGCCAAAAGCAGCGAAAAAACCACGCGCATGATTCTTCAAAAGAACAAAAAAGTGATCAACCAAACAAACGCTTTGGGTAACACGGCTTTGATTGAATCCGTTCGTGCTGGTTATACGAATATTGCAAAACTACTTGTACAAAATGGCGCTGACGTCGCTATTAAAAACAAAGAGGGCAAAACTGCCCTAGATCTTTCCAAAGAAATGAATAACAAGTCTTTGGTTTCTCTTCTGTCTAAAAAAATAAAAACGACAGAAACATCAACTAACTAAAAAGTGCCATCAGCAGTGGGATTAAGATGGCAGTCATAAGACCATTTAACGCCATCGCAAGTCCCGCAAAAGCTCCTGCAACTTGATTTACCTGAAATGCTCTGGCTGTTCCCAGCCCGTGCGCTGACAAGCCTAAGGCAAATCCACGAACTGCGGGATCATGCACTTTCACCATATTCAAAACGACAGTTGCAACAGCCGCCCCGAATAATCCGGTAATCATCACAAACACTGTCGCAAGCGATGCCGTCCCGCCGATTTTTTCAGCAATGCCCATTGCAATGGGTGTCGTCACTGATTTCGGTGACAAGGAAATCAAAACTTCCTGCGGAAGATCAAAGACCTTTCCGATCATCACGGCACTTAAAATCCCGATCAATGAGCCAATCACCAGAGCTATCACTAGCGGAACCATTAGTTTTTTAAGACGATCCAGCTGAGCATACAGAGGTAATGCAAATGACACAGTTGCAGGACCCAACATAAAGTGAATCGGTCGCGCGCCTTGGAAGTATTCCTGATAAGGAATGCCCATAAATAGGATCACAACCATCACGCCCAGAATCCCAATCAATGCGGGACTGAGCAAAGGATGCTTATTCCCCTTATCACTGATTCTTAAGGCAAATAGATACATCCCAAATGTCAGGATCAACGAGAACAACTCAATCATGAGCTTCCCCCTTGTGACCTTTCACTTTCAACAGCGTATTAAAGATCAAAGCCGTCGCCACGATTGTGATTGTTGTGCTGATGATAATGGTGATAACAATCGCCGCCCCATGCTGTCCAAACAGATCAAAGTACTCAATCATTCCCACGCCCGCCGGGATAAAAAATAGCGAAAGATGCTGACTGATAAAAATGCCTAGGCTTTCCGTACGACTTTTCAAAACCGGAAAGAACACCAACGCCCCAAAGAAAAAAACCATGCCCATCACCGGGCCTGGGATGAATAGGTTGAAGTAACGAACTAAACCCTCACCCAAAAATTGAAAAAACAGCAGGATAAACAACGCTAAGATCATGACTCCACGATAAGGGAGCCCATCCCTTCAGTCACACTAGTAATTTAACAGATTCAATCATGGAAAATAAAAAACCCCGGGGATGTGCTCGCCGGGGTTGGTTTTTTAAGAGAACAGCTTTTTGATAAAGCTGGTGATCTTGTTGCCGATAGTTTGTTTCTTAACCGGCTGTCTGCGAACTGCACTTGCGCCTTTACGGGGCTCATGGCGTTTGTGAGGGCCTTGTCCACCTTGGCGATTGTCGGCGCGTTTATGCGTGCCGTGAGGTTTCGCTGCTCCATGCTCGGGACGTTTTGCATGTCTTGGACTTGGTCCATCTGACTTCGTCGCTGAAGCCCCTTTGCGCTCTTCGCGTGGAGGTCTGTTGTCACCGCCACTGCGGTTTTCACCGCGCGGGCCGCGACCTTCACGACGGGGACCACGGTCGCCCTCTTTACGAGGACCACGGTTGCCACCTGGGCGACCACCCTCACGACGAGGACCGCGTTCGCCGCGTTCACCACCCTCAACTGATTTTGGATAGTGACCATCGAAACGATCTGGGAATGGTTTAAACTCTTGGATCAACTGTTCGTTTTCCAAGTAACCCACTTCAATTTTGTGCTTCAAATAATCTTCAATGCGAGTCAAAGACTCGATGTCTTTTTCCCCCACCATTGAAAAGGCCTGACCTGTTGTCCCTGCACGGCCCGTACGGCCAATGCGGTGAACGTAAGATTCAGAGTCCATTGGCAATTCGTAGTTGATAACAAGGTCAACGCCCTTGATATCCAAACCACGAGCCGCAACGTCTGTCGCCACCAAGATATTCAGGTGATTTTCAGCTTTGAACTGTTCGATCACACGATTGCGCTGAGCTTGAGTCAAAAGACTTGAAATCGCCATTGCAGGCACATCGTTATCCACCAAAAACTTCGTGATCTTTTCCACATTCAATTTGAAGTTAGTAAAGATGATCGCTTGTTTTGGATTGTGCAATTTAAGCAAAGACAAAAGGTGCTGAGGTTTTTCAGCGTTGCCCACGTGGAAGATTTGGTCTTTCACGTTTTCAGCTTTAGCTTGGTCCCGGCTGATGTTGATTTCAACCGGCTCGGAACCAAATTGGTAAGCCGTGTTCAATACGTCAAAGTTCAATGTTGCAGAGAAAACTAGGAACTGACGTTCACGAGGCACTCTTTGCAAGATGAACTTCATGTCGTCTTTGAAGCCCATGTCGAACATGCGGTCCGCTTCGTCGAATACGATGGCGCGAACTTGCTTCAAATCAACCAAGTGTTCTTTGTACAAATCAATCAAACGACCTGGGGTTGCTACGATGAATTCAACACCGTTTTTCAACGCCTCTTTTTGTTTGTCGTATCCAGTGCCGCCATAAATTGCGAAACCACGAAGGCCGCTGTCAGCACCGAACTTGATGATATTGTCTTGAACTTGTTCCGCCAATTCACGAGTTGGAACCAAAACTAAAATAAAGTTTTGTGGCTTCCAATCTTTGAAGGCGCGTTTTTCTTTGATTTCTTTTTCAGCATCAGTAATTTCACCGTGAGCTGGGCGAGCGCGCAAAATACGCTCCATCAAAGGAAGAACAAAAGCTGCTGTTTTGCCTGTGCCCGTCTGTGCGAGGCCGGCTACGTCTTTACCATCCAGAATAATTGGCATGGCTTGCGCTTGAATTGGACTGCATTCTTCGTATCCAATTTTTTGGATGGCAGTCATCAAGGCAGGATCTAAATTCAACTCTGAGAATTTCAACTTTTACTACTCCGGGTTTATGGCCCAAACCTACTTTTCGGTGGCCTAAAAGTCACCAACAAAGCTTTTTAGGGCCTCGATAAAGGCTTGAGGCTGATCTGAGTGGACCCAATGTCCAGCCCCTGGGATTTCGACGCCCTTAATCATCGGGTTCTCTGCCAATATTCGCTGATAAATATCAGCTTTTAGCTCTTGAGATTTCTCCCCGCGGATCCAAAGGGTCGGCATTTTGAGGCCGCGAATCTGTTCCCAACGCTCCTGCGTGTGGCCAGCCTTCACAGATTCAATGATACCATGCTTTGAAAAACGCCAATCAACGGTCCCGTCTGGTTTTTCCACCATGTTGGAATAGAAGTATTGAGCCATAACTTCGACTTTTTCTCGGGTCTTTGCCGTTTTAACAAAGTCTTCCATGAAATATTTGCGAGCTTCGTCACGAGACGCAAAGGGAGTGGGCGCCAGATTCAAGAGATACTCATAGTACTCGTACGCCTTTGGATTCGCTTCAGGGCCTATATCTTCGACGATCAGCTTTTCAACATATTCGGGATACATAGAGGCAAAAGCCAATACATTACGGCCACCCATTGAGTGACCGACCAAGATGATTTTATCCCACCCGATTTCATCAACAATTTGTTTTAGGTCATTGGCATAATCCTCGGGGGCATAGCCCGTTTCCGGCTGAAAAGATCTGCCGTGGCCCCGTTGATCATAGGCTAAGCATCTTTCCGTGGCTTCGAGGCCGGAAATGATCCGTCGCCAGTTTTGACCGTAGCCCATAAGCCCATGAATAAAGACCCATTTTCGTCCATTTTCTGGACCATAGAACTGGTGATTGAAGTTATCCAAGTATGCCATATCGAAACTCATCCTGCTCTCCTTGCGGGGGTATTTCAAGTTTGAATTTTGGCCCGAACAGGAGTAACTTCAGCCTCAATGAGTTCCACCAAAAAGCCCCAGCTTCACGAAGACTGGATTGATCCTTACGCATTAAGAATTGTCAAAAACCTGCAAGACTCTGGTTTTGAAACCTATCTTGTTGGGGGTTGCGTGCGCGATCTTATGGTAGGCATTCATCCGAAAGATTTCGATATCGCGACCAGCGCTCACCCAAACCAAGTTCGTAAAAAAGTGCCCAACGCTTATGTGATTGGCCGTCGCTTCAAACTTGTTTTGGTAAAACGTGGTGATTTGCAATTCGAAGTAGCGACATTCCGCCGTAACGTGAGTGCCGAAGAGCTAGCTGCCACTCCTGAAGAAGAAACGATCGAAGGCGATAACTATTTTGGAACTGTGGAAGAGGACGCCAAACGTCGCGACTTCACAGCCAACGCCGTTTTCTATGATCCGGGTCAAAATAAACTCATCGATTTCTGTGGCGGGATTCAAGACATCGAAAACCGCGTTCTTCGTATGATTGGCGATCCTAAGGAACGTTTCATCGAAGATCCGATTCGTATTTTGCGCGCTATTCGCTTGTCTCACAAACTGCATTTCTCGATTGAGTCCAGCATGCGCCATGCAATTGCGGAAACAAGTTCTGAATTAAAAAAATCCGTTTTACCTCGTCGTCGCGAGGAATGGCTTAAATTCTTGCGTTTAGATGAACCGCACTTAGCGTTCATGGAACTTTTTGATTTGCACATCCTGGAACAAATTCTGCCTGGCTTGCACTCCGTATTCATGGACCCTTCTAAAATGGAAGTTTTTGAAATGCATTTGGCGCGCATCACTCAGGTGGGCATCAATAAGCAGGATCCCTTAGAGCTGTTTGCGGGATTCATGTTTGCTTTCATGAAAGCACAATACGGCGAAGGTCTTTGGAATCATGAAGAAGTTTATGACGATGCTAAACTTGCTTATTTCATCCGCGAGGAAATGGGCATCTTTAAGCAAGAGGCTGCTGTTTTCTTTAAAGCATTGCACTTAATGACAAGCCTTAAAAAAATCGACAACTATTCGCGCAAAGGCGAGCGTCGTCAGATGGCTTTCGTTTTGAACGAAGCCTTTGGTTTGGCGATGAAACTTTCGATGATGGATTTCTCGTTATCGGGAGCCGAAACTCACTACTGGATGCAACAGCTCGAAAAATACACGGGCGGCAAAGTCACTCCGACTCATTAAGCCTTTTGAAGAAGTGCCTGTGTAAGGACTTCTTCAAGTTTAAATGTATCCACCGGTTTACTTAAATAAGCATCAAAACCAGAATTCAAACAGTCACGCTGACCTTCAGCACTGGCTTGAGCGGTCAAGGCGATGATCGTTCTGTTGTAACCACGTCCACGCAGCTCTCGAGTGGCATCATGGCCGCTCATTCCTGGCATTTTAATGTCCATCAAAATCGCGTCGTAACCATCTGAAGTAAGGGCACGTGCGATGGCCTCATGACCGTTGTCACAAACATCCACATGAGCCCCGTGACGAAGTAAATACCTATGCATCAGGTTGCGCAAATCCTCTGAGTCGTCGACCACCAAAATGCGTCGGCTTTTTAGATATTCGGAGTTTTTATTTTCCGGCAGATTGCGCTCTTGGACCAGGCGGCTGGCTTGACCCGCTTCAATCAATTTTAGTGGTGTGACCGATCCCACACTGACGGAATATTCAAAGACCGAACCTTTGCCCTCAATCGATTCGATCAAACACAAATCACCACCTGACAAACGAGCCAGACGTTGTGATAACGCTAAACCCAGTCCGGAACCCACGACCTTTTGAACTTCGCGGCTTTCACCCCGCATAAAAGGTTGAAACAGATTCATTTGAGTTTGCACATTCATTCCAATACCAGAGTCCGCTACGCGTATACGCAACGTCCCCTGATTCGCGGTATCCATACCAAACGACACCAGAACCTGAATCTCTCCCTGGGGAGTGAACTTCACAGCGTTCGATAACAGATTGATCAAAACCTGACGAAAGCGAACCGAATCCATTTGAATTTCATCCGGCACTAACGTGGTAAATTTTAAAGTCAGCCGATGGCGTTTATCCACCACAGTGCGAATCACCGAAACGGAATCTTCGATTTCCTGCACCGGACTCATCGGAGTTTTCTGCAAGAAAAGTTTTTTGCTTTCAATTTTAGACAAATCCAAGAGGTCATTCACCAGGGATGTCATAAACTTGCCCTGACGCTGAATAGAGTGAATATCTTTATAAGCGGATGGGTCTAAATTTGGGTTGGCCAGCAAAGCTTCGGAAAATCCCAGGATGGCAGCTAAGGGAGTCCGAATCTCGTGGCTGGCGTTGGCAAGTAAGACCGATTTTGCATCATTCGCAGCTTCGTGCAGATCACGCTCGCGACGTAAAAAGTCTTGGTTACGTTTGATTGTGACGTCCCAAACGATTCCCGTTGCTCGAGTCACTTGGCCCGCATCATCGCGTTCGATCTTTCCACGAAACGCTAAAGAGCGGGCTCCACCATTTTCACTGGCCAAGAGGAATTCAAAATCCAATTCACGGTTCTCATGGAAGTTCGAGCGCAAAATTTCTTTCAGCAAGGACTGTTCAGGTAACAAGGACAAGTTGCCTTTACGGTAAATCTGGTCTTCCTGAATATCCCAATCCCAGGTCATCGCTTCAGACGAATCCATCGCCATGCGAACGCGCTCTTCCGATCGCATCAAAATTTTATCAACAGAGAACAAAGTCATGATGGAACGATTCAAAGATCTTCCTAACACCACAACTAAGCCCAGATAAATCAGCATCACTCCGCTGACTAAATAACCATGCGGCTGCCCAGATACTAAATATCCCAAGGCCCAACCCAAAATAGTCGGTCCTACCACGCATAGCATGGCAACACGGTTGGAGACATAAAGAATCATCCCACCAGCAGTCATCACGGCAATCAATAACGCCGTTAGATTCTGCACCGTGGGTCCCGTCCAAGGCGCCATAAAACCCATGGCTCCCCAACTCATTCCCGAAACCAGCAACAAGCAATACTTGGCTCTTTTCCAGATATTCAGTTGTTCAACTTTTTGAATGCCCAGTTTGGCTTCCTTCCAAAAAGGAACGATACCCAAACTTAAAGCAGCATAGATATTGATGATCAAAAACCAGATGATGATGAATTTGTGGGGAACAGTTTCCCAAGCGATATAGGTATAGAAATAAGCGGTGGTCAGCACAGCCACCATGGCAGTAAAACTTTGCCCCAACAGCAGGTCGACTTTACGAATTTCTAGTTCAAGCAGTTCGTTTTTTTTCATATACGCACGAGTTCAAAGCAATATTCCACAGGCCCAGCAAATAAAACAGGGAAAGTCTTATCTTTCCCCGTTTTACACGTTTCATAAATAATATGTAATTTACTAAGCGGCGTCTCTGATATCGAGCTGCTTTAAAAGCTCCCCGGCGATCTTATCAAGAGCCATCACTTTGTCAGCCGCCCCTAAGGCAACCGCCGCGGCTGGCATCCCATAGACAACACATGTCTCTTCATTTTGAGCAATGGTATAGGCACCGGCATTTTTCATTTCTAAAAGGCCTTCGGCTCCATCCTTACCCATACCCGTCAGCACCACACCCATCGCATTTTTACCTGCGTATTTCGCAACTGACTTCATCAAATAGTCAGCAGCTGGGCGCACGCTATGCATAGGAGGATTTTGGTGAAGCTTCACGTAATAAAAGGCACCACTACGAGTGATTTCCATATGAAAGTTCCCCGGCGCAATCAACACGCGACCTGGTACGACCTGATCGCCTTCTTGGGCTTCTTTCACTTCAAACGGGAACATCGCATTCAAGTTATCAGCAAATGATTTTGTGAAACCAGGAGGCATGTGTTGAACCACGACTGTACCAGGAATGTTTGCTGGCATTCCGGAAAGGAAAACCTTCAATGCTTCAGTACCGCCAGTACTGGAGGCGATAGCAATCATTTGATGGGTTGTACGTGCAAGTGAGGTACGATCCGCTTTTGCAATAGGAGTGCTTGGAGTATTCACTTTCGTCCTTACCTGGATGCGGGCACGTGCAACAACGCGCACTTTTTCCACGATTTCACGGCCCAAGATTTCTAAAGTTTGAGAAACGTCAATAGACGGTTTTTCCATAATTTCGATAGCGCCGGCTTCCAAAGCACGCAGGTAAGTTTCAGAACCTGTTTTCGCTAAGCTTGAAAAAATGATCGTTCTGGTCGGAAAGTGCTGCATGACTTTTTCAAGAAAGCTAATGCCGTCCATACGTGGCATCTCCACGTCTAGAGTCATCACGTCCGGTTTCAGTTGCACGAGTTTATCACGGGCAATATAGGGATCTGAAGCTGTACCAACGACTTCGATATCTGGGGCAGAAGAGAAAATCTTCTCAAGCAGCTTACGAATCACAGCAGAGTCATCAACGATGAGAACTTTGATTTTTTGACCCATAATTCCTTCTTACGTCTTCTGATAAACGGCGCGTGACAGCGGTTTTAGATTAGCGTGTTTAATATTACCCGACTCTGAGTGCCCCAGAATTAAATAGCCCCCGGGTGCTAAGCAAGATGTCAGACCATCGATCACTTTTTTTGTCGTCTCTTCGTCGAAGTAAATCAAAACGTTGCGACAGAAAATAACGTGAAACTTGTGCTGAAATTCATACTTAGGACTCATCAAGTTGAATTGCGCAAAGCGAATCATGTCATGAATGCTATCTTTGGCTCTCCAAAACTCGGTGTCGTTCTTTTTAACTTTTTCAAAATACTTCAACCGTTGAGCCGATGGCAGACCTTGCATTTCACGGTCTTCATAAGCTCCAATGGACGCTTTTTTAAGAACTTGCAAATCGATATCTGTTGCAAGCAAACGTGCCTTCATACCCGGAATAGACTGCATCACTTCATTCGCTGTCATGGCAATTGTATACGGCTCTTGGCCCGTACTTGCAGCTGCACACCACATACGAATATCAGCTCCAAATTTTTTGTAAAGCTCTGGCAGCTGTTGAGCCAAAAAATCAAAGTGATTACCTTCGCGGTAAAAAGAAGTCATGTTTGTTGTCAAAGCAGAAATGAACTCAGATGTGAGCTCATGATTCCCGTGCTCGATCATAGCCCAATACTCTTCGTAGGACTTCAAACCATGACGGCGCAATAGCTTTACGATACGGTTTCTGATCAATGCATGATTTTTTGGCGAGAACGGTAAATCCACTCCAGCCAAGTCATACATGTGCTTTGCAAACTTACCGAACATTTTCTCAGTCAGCTGAATATCTTCAAACTCATACAGCGCACTGACCGTGCTATCGGTCGTTTTTTTAAGGGCACTCATGCAGCTCCTACCATTCCTGAAGATTTAGAAACGGACTGCAATAATGAACCAGGTTCCAAGATCAAAACCGTACGACCATCACCAAGGATAGCAGCACCTGCGATCTCTGGGATATCAAAGCCTGTTACAATTGGCTTAACAACAACTTGTGCTTGGCCCAAAACATCGTCAACTGGGAACGCCATTTGACCCGTTACAGACTCGATGATCACAAGCATTGTTTCTTCACGACGAGCACTCAGCGTATCGTCGCGACGAGCATCCTTGGCGTTGAATGATTCATTCAACGAACCTAAAGTTGCAGACACATCAATCACTGGCAACAAGTGACCACGAATATTAGCGACCTTGCCGGCGTTGGAAATATGTGTGTAGTCCTTCGGAAGCACACGAACGATTTCACGAATCGAGTGAATCGGAAGGATGAAGCGAGAACCATCTAAAGACACAATGATACCGTCAGTGATCGCAGTGCTTAGAGGAATCGTTAAACGGAATGTGGAACCAACTCCCGCTTTAGAGATGATGTTGATCTTACCGTGAATTTTATCCAAGTTAGATTTAACCACGTCCAAACCAACACCACGACCAGAAAGATCAGAGATCTTGTCAGCTGTCGAAAAGCCCGGATAGAAAATATACTGGAATACTTGCTCATCAGGGATGGTCGCCGGGTCCACACCTTTCGGAACGAAACCCTTCTCCATCGCCTTGTTCAAAACTTTTTCACGGTTAATACCGCCACCATCATCAGAGATATCGATAATAACGTTACCGCCATTTTGTTTCGCAGAAACGATTACTTTTGCCATTTCTGGCTTACCGCGCTCCTTACGGATTTCTTTTTTCTCTACACCGTGGTCCATGGAGTTACGAACCAAGTGAACCAAAGGGTCACCCAAAAGTTCGAAGACCGTTCTTTCAACCTCTGTTTCTTCACCAATCAATTGAAGATCAACTGGCTTATCCAAAGTGATAGATACGTCACGCACGATACGTTGAATTTTGATGAACATAGATTTAAGCGGCGTCATACGGATACTCAATGTTTTTTCATAGAGTTCACGAACCGCTTTATCTAATTGATCGACGATAGCTTCAAGACGAAGATTTTCACCACTGCGAACAGTTTCGTCATGAACCAACTGGTTTTTCAAAACCACAAGCTCGCCAACCGCATCAAGAACCGAATCAACACGGCCTGTGTCTACTTTGATTGTGCTTGTCAGATTTTTCGCTGGAGATTTCGATCCGCCGCCACCGCCGCCGCCTTCAGATTGAGCGGGTGCTTTCGCTTCGGAAACGACTTTCAATTTTGGAGTTTC
The DNA here is from genome assembly GCF_002209355.2 of Bdellovibrio sp. SKB1291214. GTDB lineage: Bacteria > Bdellovibrionota > Bdellovibrionia > Bdellovibrionales > Bdellovibrionaceae > Bdellovibrio. The sequence goes on along the minus strand of NZ_CP106855.1, from coordinate 3,393,477 downwards.
AGCAACGGGTTCAGGAGACGCCGTCGCTGCGGGAGAAACTTTTGGACCTGCAACGGGCCCCGCAACCGCAGAAGCTGCCACCACCACGGGAGGTGCTGTCTGCTCGGGAATTTCAATAGCGGCGTTTTCAAGTTCTTTAATAAGTTCTTTCTCTGCATTCTCAGCTGCTTCTTTAGCGTGGAACTCCGCTTGGTCTTCTGGAGACAACTGGGAAAGTAATTCTGCCAATAGATCGTGATTTGTCACATCTTCGGCCGGCTCAGGGATTTCTGCTTTTGGCTCAACAGGACATGCCGCTGCTGCTGCGTCGACATGTTCGAAAAAATCATCCGGTACCGCAATCTTTTCCTCTTGTGGAGCTGATGCCTGTGGAGAAGCAGCTGCAGCTTCCGTCGCCTTTGTATAAGAAGATTTTTTGCCAGAAAGGCCTTCTGTCACTTCTACAAGCTGTTTCACAAGGGCAGACGGATCCCAGGGACCGCCTTTACCTTGCTGCAAAGAAGAGATGCGATTTTTTAACTCGTCACCCGCCTGTAAAAGCAAAGAGATCACATTGGAATTCACCAATTCTGGTTTTGAACGAAGTAGATCTAACAGATCCTCTGCAACGTGCGCGAACTTCGCAAGATCACTAAGACCAACTGCTGCAGCTCCACCTTTTACAGAGTGGGCCACGCGGAAAATATCAGTAAGGTCCTTTGCCGGATCATCACTGTTTTCCAACTTCATCATGGATTCATCGTATTGTTCGAACATGAACAAAGATTCGTTAAGAAAATCCATCTGCAGTTCTTCAAAGAATGCATTATCGCCGCTCATTTTAATTCTCCACTGGAAACTATGTATTTCTAATCAGTAAAGTTATCGGCAACTTAGGACATTTGCTTCTATTACAAAGGACCAGAGAGGAGGGTGGATAATTCGATTTGGCCCAAGGTCTTGAAGTCACCGCATTGGTGTCTCATAAGGACGCAGAAATCCGAATTAACAATTATTTTTAACAGACCGTTAAGTTTAGGGGGAATTTCGGCGAATAGTAGGGGGTCTACTACATTTGAAAGGCCCTTACTATGAGTGAAATGTCTACGAAAGCAAAAGCTGGTCAATACCTGACTTTCCAACTGATGTCAGAACAATATGGTGTAGCGATCGAAACGGTTCGCGAGATCAATCAGTTTGGTGAAATCACTCCGGTTCCACGCACACCTGAGTATGTAAAAGGTGTCATGAATTTGCGTGGAAAAATCATTCCAGTTGTCAACTTGCGCGTGAAATTCGGAATGGATGCACAAGATAAAACGCGTGACACTTGCATTATCGTGATCGACACAGAAATCGGTCAAGTTGGTATGATCGTAGACTCTGTGAAAGAAGTTGTAGACTTGCAAGATAACCAAATTGAACCCTCACCGGTTCTTGGCAATCAAAGCTCTATGCACTTCGTTCGCGGTATGGGTAAAGTTGATAACAGAGTTGTTATCCTTGTCGATATCGTTGCAGCGTTCTCTTCAGATCAAATGGGTCAAATGGCTCAATTCTCTGAAGCCGCATAAGGTTCCCTGCATCTGTCGCAGGCGCAAAGCCCTTCAGACTTATTCAGATAATAAAAAAGGCACTGAGAACTTCAGTGCCTTTTCTTTTTCAGACTGAAATCCGAAATAATTAGTCGTTGTAATCAGCTTTACAAACGTCATTGATTGTCGCGTTCAAGCGAGCAACGTAATCAACCAATTCAGCTCTTTGCTCAGACAACTCAGCGATTTTATCAGCGTTGTTTGAATCTTTAATTTTAGAAGTCAAATATGCGATAGTCGCTTTTGCTTCTGATTTAGCTTCGATCATTTGACCGCAAGATTTAGCAGCCATTGCTTGAGTTGAGAAAAGACCTACTAAAGCCAAAGCACCGATAATTGCTTTCATTGAAACTCCTGGTAATTGGGTTATTAATTTCAACGGACCCTACCGGATCACAGTGAAAAACTCCAATTTATAAGCCCCAAATACACTGACACATCCAAAAAATTCACGCATGTCAGAGGGAAAACACCTATATTTTTCATTTTCCCCTCGATTCTTTAACATATGTTAATAGCCATCCACACTATAGCAAGCCTGCTTGAACAATTTCGATCCAGTAGTTATCTGGATCTTTGATGAAAGCGATGTTCTTCATTCCACCCTCTCCCAGTCTTTTTTGGTAGCTCACATTCAGTTTATCAAAGCGCTCGCAGGCCGCTTTGATATCCGGAACTGTCACGCAGATATGCCCGAAGCCACGTGGTTCTGTATTGCCATTATGGTAAGGAGTTGCCTCTTGCTCTTCAGTGCCCCAGTTGTGAGTGAGCTCAAGAACCGCTTCACGACCGAACGTGTACTTCGCATTGGCTTCGTTTTCTGTCGGAATATTTGTGCCTTCTGGAACATATGCCAAAAAAAACAATGAAAATTTCCATTCAGAGAAATCTAGCTTACGCACTAATTTCATACCTAAAACACGAGTGTAAAAATCCAAAGATGCTTTCGGATCTTTCACACGAAGCATCGTGTGATTGAATACGTATTTTTTTGTTTCTGCGTCTGGATTTAGACACAAACCAGGAATATTTTCCGCCATAATGTTCTCCTTCATTCAAATTCATCTAAGCTATAGCATAAAAAAAAGGGAGAAGCTTTCACTTCTCCCTTCCAAAATATTCTTCATTCAACATAAAGCGGTCAAAATGGTTCGTATGCAAGGCGAAGGATCATCCCCGCATCGCAGGCGTGCTACTGGCACGTCCGAGCGAGGAGATGGCCCGACAACGAAGTCAGACGGGCCATTTTCATCGCTTTACTTTGCAGCAGCGACGATCGCGGAAGCATCGATTTTGTGCTTCTTGTACAAGTCCAACGCCGTGTAAGAGCTTTGGCCAAATTCGCCGTGAACACCCAAAGACTTCACTTTGAATTCAACCTGCGCTTGCAACAACGAGTGGCAAAGCATTTGGCCGAAGCCACCGATCAATTGGTGGTCTTCAACAGTCACCAAGCGACCACCTGTTTTTGCCAATGCAGATTTTACCGTTTCCACGTCTGGATGATTTACTTTCACCACATTTACAACCACGGAACCGATACCTTGTGCTTCCAACGTTTTAGAAGCTTCCAAAGCTTGAAGAACCAAAGATCCTGTCGTGGCGATAGTGACTGATTTCGCTTTACCAGCTGTTGTGTCAGCCAATACTTGCGCTTTGTTCAAATCGTATTTAGTGCCAGCAACGTATGTTTTCGGGAAGTTTTCACGACCTAGGAAGAACACTGCGCTGTTTGGAACTTTGCCAGCTTTGCGATCATTCGCAAATTTTTCGATGACAGAGTAAACGATGCTGTCAGCCTCTTCGCTGCAAGACAAAGAATAAACATCCACGTGCGGAATTGAAGAGACCATCGCCATGTATGACAATGCTTGGTGAGAAGCACCGTCAGCCGCATCTTGAAAACCTGTGTGAGAGAATACCGCAATCACCGGCGCTTCAGACAAAGCACCCATTGTGATTGGCAAAGCGCCCTTGGTTACGCCGAACTGAGCGAAAGTATCGACTACTGGGATGTAACCCAATTTGGAAAGACCAGCCGCCGCAGAAACCATGTTTGATTCAGCAACACCCACGTCGAAAGAATCTGCTGGGAATTCTTTTCTGAAACCAGCAACACCTGTTGAACCAGGAAGATCCGAAGTCACACTCAATACTGGGAAACCCGCTTTACGTGCACGGATCAACGCAGACGAAACTCCGTTTTGAATTTTTTCGCCAGAGTCTTTAACCGCGTTAGCTTTGATTTCTGCTTCCCACTTGTTCAATTCCTCGATCCAAGTGTTGAAGACTGGTGGCAATGCTTCGCCGTTATAGATTTCCGACAAGAACGCTGGAAGTTCAGAAGGGCTTTTCAAAGGGAAACCATGAGCACCCGAAGCAGACTCTGCCGTTTTCTTAGTTCCGATGCCTTTAACAGTTTTCGCGTGGATCGCCACTGGAACTTTTGGATTGGCTTTCGCTTTTTCAACAGCCGTTGCAATAGCGTCATAGCACTTTTGCAGGTCATTTCCTTCAGGCAACGAGATCACATCCCAGCCCAAAGTTTTCAAAGAAGCAAACGTGTGAGACATCGAGAAAGATTCATTATCAATACGGCCAGATAGTTTCGTGTTGTTATCGCTGATAATCATCACGAAGGGGCCCATCTTACCGTGAGCGGCAAGCCCCGGGATCGCTGCAAAAGCTTCGCGCGCTTCGCCTTCCATACTGGCACCGTCAGAGATCGCTGTGATCGTCACACGATTTTTGCCAGACAAGGCCTCGCCCATCGCCAAACCTTGAGTTTGTGGAAGAGCAGAACCCAATGGACCGTTAGAAACGAAAACACCTTCAGGGAAACAGTGAACTTCACCGTGACCCGTAAGACCTGATTCGATCGAACGGAATTTTTTAAGACTGTTCAAATCAAGACCCGCTGTTTGGTAGTTTGCTTTCAAAGCATACAACCCATTTTCACAGTGACCTGCATCGTTCACAACATGGAACAACTCATACCATGGCTTGTTTTCTTTGTGAGCAACATCATAAACATGTCCATGCATTGCAGACATCAACTCTGCGAAAGCTGCAGGACCGCCGTAATGCGAAGCCGCACCACCAAGCACAGCGTTCATGTCCATCAAGGACACAAGCGCTCGCGTCGAGCGAGGGTCAGCCACCGGAATGGATCTGCCGTCTTTGCTTTTAACAAAGCTTTTGAATTGAGGTTCGTGAGTCGGGTTGCCAGCCAATTTTGATTTGATTTGAATAGGTTCAGTCATAGAATAATGTTCTACTTCCCAAGCAGAGGAACTTCAAATGCAAAAGCTGTACGCCAATAACATTCGCGATCTTTTAAAAGTAGAGCTTCACCGCCATCTAGACTGCTCAGTGCGTTGGAGCACACTGGTTGAACTCGCGCCCCAGGTGGGGATTCCCTTGGCATCGACTTCACAGGGGCAAAAAGATCAATTCCTGATTACTGAACCCATGAATGATCTCGGGAGTGTCCTCAACAAGTTCCTAAATGCTCAAAAAGTACTCGCAAGCGAAGAAATCCTCACACGTATTGCTTATGAAGCCTGCGAGGATGCCTTCAATGATGGTATTCGCCTCCTTGAGCTGCGTTACGCGCCTACTTTTATTGCAGAAGGCCACAGCAATTTGAATTTCGATAAAATCCATGAGGCCCTGGTTAAGGGCGTAAAGATGGCGCAAAAGAATTTCGCGATCGCGGTAGGAATGATCTGTATCGTGCAACGAGTAAAGCCCTTAGAGATTGCGGAAAAAGTTGTGGATTTCGCCATCAACCACAAAGACAGCTTTGTCGCTCTGGACTTGGCTGACAACGAAGAGGGGTTTGATCCAAAAGTATTTGCTCCACTTTTTCAAAAGGCAAAAAAAGCAGGACTTCACATAACCGTACATTCAGGTGAAACACCGAATGACCTTGCCGCAAGCTGGGTTAAGGACTCCGTCGAAATTCTAGGAGCAGAACGTATTGGTCACGGAATTCAAATCGTGCGCAATCCAGAAGTTTTGAACTTTATCCGGGATCGTCGCATTCCTCTGGAAGTCTGCCCGATCAGCAATTATCTGACTCAGTCCTTCAAAACTTACGAAGATCATCCGATTCGCCAGCTGCTAAACGCCGGCATTCTAGTCACTGTAAACTCAGATGATCCGGGAATTTTTGCGACCAACTTAAGTGATGATTATGAGGTTCTTCACCGTGTCCATGCCTTTACTGCTGAAGACTTCAAACGCTGCAATCAAATCGCCTTTGACGTGAGTTTCATTCCTGATGCTGAAAAGAACAAATTCAAAAAGGATTTCTTCTAATGGCGACGGACTGGAAAGCCTTCGGCGAAGAAATTCTGCACATGATGCGCGAAGATCAGGCCGTGCGTGAAGTTCTTGTACAAACGGGAGAGCTGTTTCAAGGCTACTCTCCGACAATGGAAAAGACTCATCTTAAGCACGCGCAAATTTTAAAAGATCTGATCGAGCAAAATGGTTTTCCCACGATCGACAAAGTGGGTGAAGACGCAGCCGGTGCAGCCATGCGCTTGATTTTGCATGCGATCAGCTGGCCTGAATTTATGCGTGAGATGGAAACTATGACAGTGGCGTTGGCAAAGGAGAATAAAGTACCCAAGCCTTATGTTGCAATGTTGATGGATCGCATTCGCTTTTACGAAGGCCGCAAGCAGGTTTACGGCACCAATTCTGATTGGGACGAAAACGGCATTTTGCGGGTAACAGATGTCGAAGATGAAAAGAACTTGAATGCGCGCAGAAAAGAAATGGATCTGACTCCCCTGGAAAGTTTAGTTTTAAGTCCCCTTGAAGAATTTCACCCCGTCGATCCCAAAAAGCGTCACGAAGAATTTGTGGCGTGGACTCGCAAAGTCGGTTGGCGTACAGTCTAGCCCTATCAGTAAGGAAGTAATTATGGAAAAACAAACTCTTCGCGAATTTTATCCTTCGATTGAGCCCTACAATAAAGGCTTCTTAAAAGTTTCTGAAATTCACAATCTTTATTACGAAGAAGTCGGTAATCCTGCAGGTAAGCCGATCGTCTTTCTTCATGGTGGGCCAGGTGGTGGCATCGCTCCTGATCATCGCCGCTTTTTTGATCCAAAAACTTACAGAATCATTTTGTTCGATCAACGTGGTTCGGGCCAATCCACTCCGTGCGCAGAACTTCGCGAAAACACAACGTGGGATCTTGTCGCTGATACAGAAAAAATCCGCGAGCATTTGAAAATCGACAAATGGGTTGTGTTCGGGGGCAGCTGGGGTTCAACTCTGGCACTGACTTATGCTATCAAACATCCGGAGCGCGTGAAAGCACTCGTCCTTCGTGGAATTTTCTTGTGCCGTCCTTCTGAAATCAAATGGTTCTATCAAGAAGGCGCTTCACAAATCTTCCCGGACGTATGGGACGAATACTTGAAAGTGATTCCTCAGAATGAACGTCACGATATGGTGACGGCGTACTACAAACGCCTGACTCACGAAGATCGCAACATCCGTTTGGAAGCAGCCAAAGCTTGGAGCAAATGGGAAGCGGCCACTTCGCGCTTGTATATCGATGCGAACGCAATCGAAGAATTCGATGATCCAGATTCTGCACTGAGCTTTGCACGCATTGAGTGCCACTACTTCACCAACAACGCTTTCTTCGATTCCAACAACTGGATTTTGGAGAACGTGAACAAGATCAAACATATCCCCGCATGGATCGTTCAAGGTCGTTACGATGTGGTTTGCCCGGCGACTTCGGCCTGGGAACTTCATAAAGCTTGGCCAGAAGCTAAGTTTAAGATCATTCCGGATTCCGGCCACGCGGCGGCAGAGCCAGGCACTCGTTCAGCCCTGATTGAGGCCACAGATGCCTGTAAATCGTTTTAAACCGATTTGAGCCCCAACTTTTAACGTCCGGGGTTTGGAAAATCGGCCAGATCAAGGCGCAAGGAGGAAGCCGTACTACCAGTACGGCGACGACGAAGCAACGCAGAGGTGGCAGATTTTACAATCCCCGGTGACGGGAAATTGTTTCTCGGTCCGTAATTGCTCTTTCAAATTCCGGAAACTTCAGGTTATATGGCTCAACGCATCATTTGTTGGATGGTGCCTTTTCCTGGGGGAAAAATTGGGGACGTTTAACCGCTCTTTCTGGTTCCTAGCACTAAGCTTCATCCTTACCGCCTGTACTCAAGGCCTTGTTCCTCTCGTCTCAAAAAACAAATCTAATTCGGCCATCATCGGCGGTAAAGAAGTCACGAATCGCGACATCACGTCTAAAAGTGTTGTTGGCGTTTTGATTCACGACAACACAACTGGTGACAACGAAATCTGCAGTGGAACTTTATTAAAAAATAATCTGGTGCTAACGGCTGCACACTGCGTGGCTGACAGACCGAAAGCACTTTCGATCTCTATCATCTTTGACAATGTTATAAACACTGAAGGTCAAGCAACCACAGCATTGCGCCCAGTGATCCGCTCTGCCGTCCCTGCTTGGTGGAATGCCCCTACGCATTTAGAAACTGATACGGGCGACATCGCCCTTCTTCAGTATGCAGATACCACTCCGAAAGGTTATACTCCTATCACGGCCCTTGCCAGTGAAGATGATCTTAGCAATGGGGCTGAAATCTTGATTGCTGGATTTGGAGTTAACAAAGTTTCCACTCAGGAAATCGATGTAAACACTTATCCAGATCTTATCGGTGCCATTCAAATGGGTCAGATCGTTTGTGAAGATTCTATCCGTCTGATCAACTGCAAAGAAGTCAAAATGGAAGGCGCGGGTGTTTTAAGACAGGCGACTTCTAAGATAAAAAACGTACGTTATTCCAGCTCTGAAATCGAATTAGCTCCCCTGTCCGGAAATACTTGTCATGGTGATTCCGGCGGCCCCGCATTCATTGTTAAAAACAACAAACTTTACTTGTTCGCCGTAGCCAACCGTTCTGCGAACAGCAAAATCACAGACTGCACAACAAGCTCGGTCTACGCCAGTGTGCCATTCTTTCGTGAATGGTTAAATATGGCAGCAGCACAACTTAGAGACGAAACATCAAAGAAATAACTATGAACAAGTACATCTATGCCCTGGCACTTGTCCTTTTATCAGCATGCCAACCTGTAAATCACGCGTCTGATTCAGACGTGGATGACGTGACTGAAGAAATCGTCGGTGGGACGAAGGTCACTCGCATGGATTCCATTTCCAAACACTTGGCATTTATTTACAGCGACCGTGATTACTCCTACTGCACTGGTACGATCATCAGCGATAATATGATATTGACGGCTGCTCATTGTATTAAGAATTCTTCAGAGACACTGTCCATCGGTTTTGGCTTGGACTATATCGAAGGCAATATGCAAGTGCGCTACAGCTCGGGTTCTGTTGCTCATTCCGGTTTTAAATTTGATTCCACCTATGAACGCAACGACATTGCCATTTTATTTTTCAGCGGCGGATTACCGGAGGGTTTTGAACCCGTTCCGCTTGCCAATGCATCCGTATTTGCCAAGGCAGATGCTAATATCGTGACAGTGGGATATGGGCGCGTGAAAGGTATTCGCAATCTTTCTGCGAATGAAAATGGATACGGCCGCCTTCGCAAGGTGAATTTAAAAATCCAATCCGTTAGCTCCAACAAAAAAACCTTCGAGGTCAGTCAGAAAGATGGCCGTGGAATTTGTTATGGAGATTCAGGTGGCCCTGCATTCATCAAAAGCAAGGGGTTGTATTACTTAGCGGGTGTTACATCCGCAGTGCTTTGGTACAAACCAAAAGAGTCCATTTATGATCTATGCAAAGAACATTCGATCTTTATGGATGTTAAATTTTATTCGCCATGGATTAAAAAACACTCAAGAAAGTAACTGCAAGATATCTTTGATTTTCTCGGCAACTTCGCGCGGACGATCGAAAAGCACTCGGTGAGAAGCATCGGGTGCAACATCAAAATCAATCCCGATTTCATTTGAAAGTGTTTGAGACATAGAAACGAATTTCTCGTCTTTTTCGCCCACCATCCATATAACTTTTTGCTTAAGTGCGGAAATAATGTTGCGCATATTCTGCTGTTCTGCCAAAGACCAACGAGTCAGCGCCAAGCTTAAGTTTTCGCGATTATAGTCTTTCTCAAGACGTACTGGTTCGCTGCCACCACCAAAAACAGGTTGCGCGTTCCAGTTTCTCATCACCATATCCCATGGCGCCTTTAAAAACTCTTCAGCCCAATAAGAATCACTCAACCAACGTTGACGACGTTGTTCAGAACTGGGATCAAAATTTTTGAAATTATCGTCGAAGCCAGGATTGGTTGAAATCAACAAGGCCTTAAACCACTGAGTGGGATTCTGAGCCAACGCCTGCAATGCCAAGCGACCACCCAGAGAATAGCCCACCAGGATATTACGACCTGTCCCCTTCGTTTCGTCATGAACCCAATCGTTGAAATTTTCAGCCCACTGATCGAAACCGTGAACTGAACTAAGCTCTTCGTCTTTGAAGTAGTCTGGAGTATAAATGCGCAGGTTTGTAACAGGAGGTAAAGAAGCTTTCACAGCTTCCCAATCTGACGGTCTTCCTAAAAATCCATGAAGAAGAAACAGATTTACTCTTTCCACAATCCTTCTAAATCCTTCCAAAACTGCTGGGTTTGATTCCAATCAGGGATCATCTCTATCACTTGGAGATTATCCAGTTCCAAACTCGTAGGGACATTATGCCATTGCTGATAGGACCAATTCCACATTTTTGCCCACGATTCGAAAGAAATAGCGTGTTTATTTACGAAAATCTCTTTCTTGAACATCCGTGAGAAGATCTGACCGCCTCCATTATTGATCACAACTATACGTAATTTCTGCGCTTCTAATTGTGGAGTCGCCCAAAGTGCAGCTAAGTCGTACATCGCTGTGAGATCCCCGACTATACACCAGTTCGGAGTGTCTGTGTGAGCCCATCCGAGGAATGTAGAGACCTGTCCGTCAATACCATTTGCTCCACGATTGGCAGCAACACGGATTGGCGGACTGTCTAAATCAGCGCAAGCATCCCATTCACGAATGGGCAAAGAGTTCCCCAGATAAACAGAATGACCCTTCATATGTTTAGAAGCGGCGTGAATCATTCCTTGCTCTGACAGAGGATATTTCTCTAATAACGCCTTCATCTGCTGAGTGCGTGACTCATCTTCCATCGAGATTTGATAATTTTCTCGGTGTACAGATGAAAACTCAACTTGGCTTAACAAATCCAACGACGAGCAATGGCTCACTTCGCGACTTAATCCTGTGTAGTGGTTAAAGCCCACAGAAAAAACAGGAAGCTCGCGATACTTGTCTTCCAGATCCCGCCACAAACGGACCGTCGGAATACCACCGATACGAAGGATCGAATCACATGCACCGGATTTCAACAGTTTGTGAATCATTTGTTCGCCCGAGCGAATTTGCAGATCTCTTAAATCTGGATGGCCACGCAAACTGGAGATTCCTTCAGCATAAACCGGGGCTTTGTATTGTTTTAAGAAATCCAAAACAGTGCCGTAGGCTTTTTCCGGTAAGATTCCCACAAGCACTAAGGGCTTGTGGGTGTTTAAGAAATCCTCCAGTTGTTTCAACATACCCATCGGTAACTGACCTGGAAGCTTTGTTCTTTCCGAAGATGCAGGCACTCTGATTTGTGGAACAGGTCCATCAATCAAGGGCTCTTCAAAGCACACGTTGACGTGAATCGGTTTTTTCCAAGACAAACTTTTGAAAGATAGATGTGAATTTTCCGCATCGATATCCAGCGCCACTTCATTGTAGTAAGAAAAGATACCCACCTGTTCGATGGTTTGTGGAGCACCTGATCCACGGTAACGTTTAGGACGATCCGCAGTGATCATGATTAATGGGAGTGATGAGTATGTGCCCTCAACAGCTGCTGGCAAAAGCTCTGCCACAGCAGTTCCTGATGTTGTGAAAATCGCAACAGGGCGACGGTAACCCGCGATTCTGCCCAAAGCAAAAAACGCAGCCGAACGTTCCTCAAAGAATGAATATACTTTTAGATTTTTATTTTCGTCCAGAATGTGGACCAGAGGGCTGTTACGAGCTCCAGCGCAGAGGATGAATTCACGAACACCTGTGTCCACCAACTCCTGGATAACTTTTGCTGCCAATTCCATGTTTGTCATACGCTAAGCCCCAAAATCTTTCTTACTGAAAGGCGCTTTTGAAAGAGTTCCCGCCACTCTCTGGAAAATTCGCTGGCTGCGACGACGCCGCATCCAGAACCAATCATAGATTCGTTCTGATTCCACTGCAAATTCCGAATCGCTACCAGACACAAAGCTTCTTTCGCACCAAAGAATGCAAACGGAGCTCCATAGCCACGTCGTCCCTCTTGGCCCGGCAAAGCACTCATCCACTTGTACCCGGCAGAACGAGGGGCCACTCCCAACGCTGGTGTAGGATGAAACTCCATCACCAAATCTCGGAAGGAAGGAATTTCTTGGCAGCGAACTTGGAAATCCGTTTTCAAGTGATACAGCGTTGGCAGTTCCCAAATCATGGGACCTTGCTTTTGCACATCTCCCCAACGGCTCAGTCTTTGCGTGATATCTTCGACTACCAAATGATGCTCTTGCATTTCTTTTTCATCAAGCAGCAACGACTGACGTTCCGTCGTGTCGCTTTTTGGGCATGTTCCTGCTAGAGCCATGGTTTTCAAAACCCCATCGGCATAATCGAAAAGAGTTTCGGGAGTCGCTCCCAAAATACCTTGTCCATTTTGCCAAAAACCAAAAACATACAGTGTGTCTGGCGCATTCAATAAATTAAAAATCATCTGCGCGCGTTCAGCCGACGTGACCGTTTGCTTGGAGCGCGCAAAGACTACGGGAACGGCTTTTTGAATTTCGTGCTGAGCGATCTTGCTTTGTATAACCTCAAGATCTTTTTGAAAGTCGGCCTCGGCCGGCTCCGACCACTGGGCCTTACTTAGGGGGCCGTCGGGACGCGGGTTTGCCGTCAGATAGTTTTCAAGTAGCTGCTCTAGTTCTTGGGTGCTCAAAGTGTTTTGGCAGGTTCCCCACCACATCGCCTGCGATTCTTGATCATAGAAATCGGGGCAAAACACTGAAATCTCTGCACTATTGGCAGTTTTTACAGGGCTAAAGGGACCCTGTATAAGAGTCCACTGCCCCTTATGGCGCAAGAGGGCCCCCGAGTCCAAAAAGTTTGTAATGCCTAGAGGCGATATGTTATGTTTCCGATCCACAGTGAGAGTTCGTAATATGGAAATCCAAACTATGCAAACAAGTCCCTCAACCCAAATCGTCAATGTTGGCGGGTTCGACATTGGGGGTCCCGAATTTACCGTTATCGCGGGTCCATGCTCTATCGAGAGCCATGCACAATTCCTTGAGACCGCTTCGGGCGTGAAAGCTTCTGGGGCTCACCTTCTTCGCGGTGGGATTTGGAAAATGCGCACCTCCCCAACAGCCTTCCAAGGTTTGGGAAATTCTGCTTTCGACATGGTTAAAGACGTCTGCAAACAGCTGAACATGAGCCTTGTTTCTGAAGTGACTGACATCCGTCAAATCGCTGAAGTTTACGACGTTGTTGAGTGCTTCCAAGTCGGTTCTCGCTCTATGCAAAACTATGAACTTTTAAAAGAGCTAGGCCGTCAGAAAAAACCTGTTTTGTTGAAACGCGGTTTAGCTGCTTACATCGAAGAATGGATCAAAGCCTCTGAGTACGTCGTTAAAGCTGGTAACAACAACGTTATCCTTTGCGAACGTGGTATCCGTACTTTCGAAACGGCAACACGCAACACTTTGGATTTGAATGCCGTGGCATTCGCTAAGAAAAACACTCACCTGCCAGTTATCGTAGATCCTTCTCATGCCGTGGGTATCCGCGCATTAGTTCCAGATCTTGCTTACGCAGCTGCAGCTGTGGGCGCTGACGGTATCATCGTGGAAGTTCACCCTCGTCCATCAGAAGCTCTTTCTGATGGTATGCAAGCTCTGACTTTGCAAGACTTCGAAACGATGATGAGAAAACTTGATAAAATCCTGACTGCTATCGATCGTCCTCTTCACAAGGTAACAGCACATGCACACTGAGAATCAAAAACACTCTCCGAATCCTGAAATCATCCGCAGCATGTTCTCTAAAGTTGCTGCGAATTATGATAAAGGCAACAACGTGCTTTCCATGGGTGTTCATCACTTGTGGAGAAAAAAGTTAGTTAAGTATTCTGGCGCAAAGTTAGGCGACAGGGTATTGGACTGCGCAACGGGGACTGGTGACCTTGCAATTGAATTCAAACAAACTGTGGGTTCAGCAGGTCAAGTAACTGGCACAGACTTCTGCGCTGAAATGTTGATCCCAGCTCCCGGCAAAGCGGCTGATAAAGGCTTGGACATCAAGTTCGAACAAGCAGACGTGACGCAATTAAATTACGCTGATGATTCATTCGATATTTCTTCGATCTCTTTCGGCATCCGCAACGTGGGTAACCCGGTTAAGGGCTTAAGCGAAATGGCTCGCGTGGTGAAACCAGGCGGCAAGGTGATGGTTCTTGAATTCGGTCAGGTGAACATCCCTGTGTTCGGCGCACTTTACAATTTCTATTCTCAAAATATTCTGCCGAAAATCGGGGGCTTAGTAACAGGCCAAAAAGATGCTTACGAATACTTGCAGAAGTCTTCGGCTGCATTCCCTTGCCGTGAAGAGTTCTTAGACATGATGAAAGAAACCGGTGCGTTCTCTCATGTAGAGTACACGACTTTGACCGGTGGAATCGCATACATCTACAAAGGCACTGTTAAGTAACGGGTTAGGTAACCAATTATAGCGTCATAAACAAACTCCACCCTGGGTGGTAGAAAGGCTGAGTGATCCTCGGCCTTTTTTATTAATGCCCTCGCATACTGCCATTTTTCCTCTGAAAAATAAGCGCCATCATGAAGTGTTTTGTAGAACCGCCGATGAGAGATTGCACACAATCTCACGAGGTGGACAATGTCTGAAAATTTCTTTAAATGGGATCAAGAACGCCTAACAACTCACGTCGATGCCATGGATCACGAGCATCAGAAATTGATCGCCATCATGAATCGATTGCATGAACGCTATGAACAAAAAGCGACTAAAGCAGAACTTCAATCCATCGTTCGCGAATTGGCGTCTTGGACGATCACTCACTTTGATCACGAAGAAAAATTCTTTGATACTTTAGAGTATTCTCAGGCGGCCGTGCATAAGAAAATACATAAGGATCTGATTGAACGCCTTAAAGGCCATGCAGCTGAATTCGATAAGACAGGCGTGTTAACTCCAGCCTTCTTTCAATTCTTAAAAACGTGGCTGACAGCGCACATTATGGGTATTGATACCAAATATGGTGTTATTGCTAGTAAAAAATCGGCGTAGCATTGGCATCCCGCTGTTAATACTAAAAAGGCTGAGATTTCTCTCAGCCTTTTTTTATTTGCTCTAAGTTAGTGGCGTGATCCAACCCATAGAATCTTTGATGGCGCCACTTTGGATGCCTGTGATTTCTTTGTAAAGCTCATTGCTTAAAGGACCAGTTTCGTTGTCGTTGATAGCCCAGTCTTTTTCATTATAGTGAATGACTCCGATAGGAGAAATCACCGCTGCCGTTCCAGTACCGAACGCTTCTTTAAGTTCACCCTTTGCCAAACGCTCGATCACCTCTGTGATGGTGATGCGTCTTTCAACAACTGGAAGGTTTTTCTTTTTCAATACCTGGATAATCGCATCGCGTGTACCACCTGACAAAATGCTGCCATTTAATGCAGGAGTGACGATTTCGTTATTGAAGACGAAAAAGACATTCATCGTGCCGACTTCTTCGATACCAAGGCGTTCAACATCAAGCCACAAAACCTGAGCGTAGCCTTTTTGTTTCGCTTCCAAAGCCGCTTTTAGGCTTGATGCATAGTTTGCACCGGCTTTAACTGCGCCCAAACCACCTGGCGCTGCGCGAAGATATTTTTCTTCTGTCCAGATTTTTACGGGTTTCGCACCTTCAGAGAAATAAGAGCCCGCAGGCGACAACAAGATTAAAAAAGTCGTTTCGCGGGAAGGACGAACACCCAAGAATGCCTCAGTCCCAATCAAAGTAGGACGGATGTACAAGGAAGTATTTGGTTGATGAGGAACCCAGCGCTCGTCAACTTTTGTAAGCTCATGCAAACCTTGCATGAAAAGTTCCATGGGAGGCGCTTGCAAGCACATGCGTTCTGCGCCCTCTGCCAAACGGTGATAGTTAAACTCTGGGCGGAAGAAAACAACTTTGCCGTCTTGTTGACGGAAAGCCTTCATACCTTCAAAAAGCGCTTGGCCATAGTGAAATACCGATGCTCCCGGGTCCACGGAAATCGGACCGTAAGGAACGATAGAAGCTTCATACCAACCTTTTCCTTCAGCATACTTTGCCACAAACATGTGGTCAGTGAAGTATTGACCAAAACCAAGTTGATCAGACGGAGGTAAAGCCTTCGGAGAATTCACGAGCGTTGTAGAGATGTTTGTCATGAGAATGTGGTAACTAATTTCGTTCTCGGGGTCAAACCGCAGTGCCCTTAAAACGCCGATACGGCAGATTTTTCTATGCGAGCATCACTAAGAAATAAGGAGTCGGACCCACTAAAGGAGCCATCCCTCCCATAACGTCTAATTGACGAAGAGAGAGTCCCACAGCAGGCGACCGATGTGTCGGGTGGGATTGCGTTGTTTGCGGCTCGGGAGGTTTAGGAGGGGGAATTTTGGGCTGCTCCCGAGTCGGACAACCCGAGAGAAGAAGCGCTGTTAAAAAAAGGAGGAGATAACGCCGTTTCATGGCTTTATTCTCCTCCCACTAAATAATAATTTGTACTTATTTGACCCTGTTTTTTAGCTGGTCATTTAAATGGCCAGCTTAGTAGTGCCATGGGAATTTAGTGAAATCACGAGGGCGTTTCTCGACGAAAGATCCACGGCCTTCGACTGCTTCCTCTGTACCGTAAGCCAGTCTGGTAGCCTCGCCTGCGAACAACTGCTGGCCCACTAAACCATCGTCGATCATATTGAAGCCGAACTTCAACATGCGCATCGCCGTTGGACTCTTAGAGTTCATCTCTGCGGCCCATTCCAAAGCAACTTTTTCGAGATCTTTGTGAGGGATGACGGCGTTGACCATACCCATTTCGAACGCTTCTTGCGCCGAATAGTTGCGGCCTAGGAAAAAGATTTCGCGAGCACGCTTTTGACCCACCATACGAGCCAAGTAGGCTGATCCGTAACCGCTATCAAAGCTTGCCACGTCTGGATCCGTTTGTTTAAAGATCGCGTGCTCTTTACTTGCAAGAGTCAGATCGCAAACCACGTGCAATGAGTGGCCACCACCCACTGCCCATCCCGGCACAACTGCAACCACGATTTTAGGCATGAAGCGAATAAGACGTTGAACTTCTAGAATATGCAAACGACCCAAGCGAGCTAAATCAGCCTTCCCTTGCGCCTCTTTGTCTTCGTATTTGTAACCATCTTTACCGCGGATGCGTTGGTCGCCACCAGAGCAGAATGCCCAGCCGGCGTCCTTAGGAGATGGGCCGTTACCTGTGATCAAAACAACGCCAACATCTGGAGTTGTGCGTGCATGCTCAAGAGCGATGTAAAGCTCGTCCACTGTTTGTGGGCGGAAAGCATTACGCACTTCAGGACGATTGAATGCGATACGAACCGTCCCCTGATTTTTAGCGCGGTGATAAGTTATATCTTTAAAATCAAAACCAGGAACTTCAGTCCACCATTCTGGTGTGAAAATATCAGAAACCATCTTTTCCTCCGGAGGCATTTACAGTTTGTCTGTTTTAGCCCACAGGTAATGGTCTGCCAATACCAGCCATGTCATGGCTTCCAGCACTGGGATTGCGCGAGTCACGATACAAGGATCGTGACGTCCCTTTTTAGCCACGTCCAAAATAGAACTGGTCGGCTTAAAAGAAACTCGTAATAAAATGGACTCGCCCGTGGAAATACCACCGCGAATACCGCCATAGACATCTTGAGAGCCCTGGTGAAACTCAGTTCCCTGAACATCTGCAGAGTCAAAACCTAAACCCAGCTCAAATCCGTTAGCAGCGCCCACACTCATGAAAGCCATGGCAAGATCTGACTTCAATTTATGAAATACTGGCTGTCCCAGATGAGCCGGTGGAGCTTGAATTAAAATTTCTGCAATTCCACCATAGCTATCGCCATTTTCTTGAGCCTTTTTTAAAAGCTCAGCGACTTTTTGATCTTCCTTCGACGGAAAGCGAGCTTGAAAGGAATCAACATGAACGTTGCTGACGTTATTTCGGTCCTCTGCAGTCAAAGTGATAGGACCGATTTGCGAGGCATATCCTATCACACGTGTTTTCGGGCTGACCTTCGTCATCATCATCTTGGCAACTGCACCCGCCATCACACGAGACACAGTTTCACGTCCAGAAGATCTGCCACCGCCACGATGATCGCTATGACCGAATTTGTTTTTCCAAACATCATCAGCATGGCCCGCACGGGGCGAGTTCTGAATTTTTGAATAGTCATTGGAACGTGCATCTTGGTTTCGGACGATAATTGCAATGGGAGTCCCCAAAGTTTTACCATCAAAAACACCGCTTAGAACTTCGGGCACGTCCGTTTCTTGACGACCAGAAACAATTTGGCCCGACCCATGATACCCGGGACGACGCCTTTCCATTTCATGAGTTAACATGGCGGAATCGAAATCAACGCCTGCAGGACAACCGTCAATTAAAACTCCCAAAGCAGTTCCATGGCTTTCACCAAAGGACGCCATCGTGAAACGGGACCCAAATTGATTTGCTGAACTCATGCCTTTTCCTCACACTCTTTCCAAAAAGCTCGTTGTTGTTGAGCCTGAGCGATAAACATTTTTAAACCAGATTCATAGTTTGCCCCACAGGCCTGAGCATACTCTCGCCCGACTGAATCTTCCTTATAATTTAAATCAAAGACCATCGCTGGTTTCCAATCCGTTGGAGGCATCAGTAAGCCATCGATTCGAGGAGCCGCCCAAATAACTACTTTAGGCTGCACACTTTCTGATCTCTCGCCTGGTTCACGTTGCTCTCCAGTGCGTGACGAATAGTAAGTCGCATGTGGCAAAACTTTTTCAATCATCGGTAAAGTGCCACCGCCACCCCAAATGGCGATTTCACTTTGCAGAGGCGCTAACATTCCGACGCCTTCGATAAGCTCAAGAAATCCTACCTCATCGGTCGATGTGCCAATCCATTTCAATTGTTTTTTATCGAAGTACAAAGTGTTTACTGCTCTAAGTGTGGGGTGATGACACCAGCGAGCAGCTGGTTCCTTATGTGGAGCGGTCACAGCAGCGTACTGCAAACCCATTTCCTGAAGCACAGGCATTGCTTGATTCCATTCGTCACGGGAGATTTTGATAGCAAATACTGGAATATTTCTTTGCGCAAAAAAATCAGAATGTTCAACCGGGGTAAAACTGTGTGCAACAGGATCACCCAAAACAGCTGCGAAGTTCACAAACTTATGAGGTGTCATCATCCATTGGAATACACTGGGCTGATCTCCCGCACTGCCATCGCCTTCCCGCCAAAAGTTAATCAACTGATGACCTTTTTGGCGCAGTCGATACCATGTCCAACGTCCATCGTTGGAACGAGGCAAAAAGCTGCGGGAGCTGTCGTCCTCTTGTTGCCATTGGTGCAATCGTGCAAGGTCCTTATAACTTTCAATAAGCGGAGCAAATTTCAAATGCCCCACTTCTCCTTCAAGTTTTTGTAGATCTAAAAAGTGGGAGCTTTCGTGAGCTGACAAAATGATTTTATCTTTGGGAATTTTCTCTAAGACCTCTGTTGGAATCCCGAGCTCTAAGGGCCAATCAACGTAAAATGCTTTTTCAATGATGAATTTGGCAATTTCCGTTTTCCACCATTGCGCGCGATCTTTGGCTGCACGGAAAGAAAAGATGAACTTTTCGTTCGGAAATGACTGAATGAAATGCAAAATATTTTCGTCACTTAAAAAATCATCGCGCAATTCAAAATAATCTACACCTCGACCCGCATAACGGGTTTTAAACATAGAGAAGCGCTGACCTTTATCAAACATAGAAGCCAGAACTGTCACACCGCCGGAAATATTTTGCAGCTGATGAGACAAAATACGACGTTCCAGGTTTAGCACTTGATGATGGTGCTCAAAAATCCCCTCTGGCATTAAATAAACTTCGTCCGCTGCAGCTTGATAGCGAACTTCACGGGGGCTTGCGCGCTTAATGTATTCCTGAAGTGGTGACATATCGGGGTTCAAACGAGGGCGATTTAGAAAAATACGCCCATCCAAGTCTGTCTGACGTTTCACCCACACCACATGCAATTCTGGCGGGATGATAGTGACATCGAAACCCGCACCTAAAACCAAAAAGATATCTTTGTAAGGCTTTTGTAAAACCTCAAAGAACATCTGCTTTTCCATCTCACGGAAATACTGCTCCCCGTGTTCCATGAAAAGCTCACGGATGGTTTTTCCAATACGTTTTTCGATCTCATCATCAAGATCCAGATAGGCAACGTCTGAACTCGGCATCGCAATCTGCATACGCTTTACCAATTCACTCTTGCCTGTGCCGCGATGACCGATAATTAGCGTGATCATGGTTTAATTCCGATCATACCCCAAAACTCTGGAAAGCTTTTGTTGATCGCCTCTGGATGCTCGATGTTAATTTCGTGCCCCATCAGCTTCATCAATACGGCTGCCATCACCATGCGGTGATCTTCATCTGGATTAAAGGTGACGCCTTTTTTTAGTGGTTGGTGGGGATTTCCATGAATGATCATTCCGTCCTCAAGGACTTCGTGCTTAATTCCCAATAAATTAAATAGATCTGCGACCTTGGCAATACGATTTGATTCTTTTGCCACCAAGTGTGGAGCCCCGTGAAGTTTCGAAACGCCGTCAGCGAAACTACAAACCACGGACAAAACAGGAAATAGATCAGGGCACTGGAATAAATTCCAATCTATGGCACGCAAGTACTTTGGTTTTGTGATAGTTAACTTTCGACCTTCCAGATCAACGCCCACACCCATCTTTTTAAAGATCTCGACAAAAACTTTATCAGGTTGCTCAGTGGTCTCAGGGAAGTTTTCAATAATGGAAGTTCCAGCCAAAGCCCCCGCAGATGCCACTGTGAACATAGAGCTCAGATCAGCTTCGACTTCATAAGAAAGTTTCTCTAATCGCTGTTCTGCAGGAACCAAATAACCGGTCGGTGTCTGCTTAATTCGCAGACCCATTTTTTTCAACATCTCCAAGGTCAGTTGAAAATAACTTTCCGAAACTTTGTTACCAACTAATTCAAATTCCAAATCGGCACTTAGTAACCAAGAATTTAAGATCAATGAAGAGGCATACTGAGACGACTCACTGGTATCAACTTTGATCACCGCATTTCTGGGCTTTTTCCAGCCCTCACTTACGATATGCATTTCGTCTTTTTTGATCTGCGCTTGAACGCCCAACTGATTCAAAAGATCAATCAATCCCTTTTGAGGACGTGACATCAACCGCTGACTGCCTTTAAGCACATGCACACCGCGAACACGAGAAACACGCAATGCCATAAAACGAAATGTCGTTCCGCCCTCCCCGCAATCGATGCGGCTGCGCTCTTTGATCTTTTTAAGACCTTCACGCATAAAACGCACATCATCACATCCGGCAAAACCGTGAAGATCCAAAACTGGAAAATAGCTTTGGACGATCAATGCACGATTGAAAACGGATTTAGAACTCGGAATAGCGCCTTGAAAACGGAACTCAGCCATGAAGCTCCTCTTCGCGTTGGCGGCAGATTTCAATCAGGATATCGTCTACACTGACTTCCTCAATGACCGTCTGCCCTGCCTTTTTTACAAAAACAAAACGCAAAGTCGCAGATTTAGTTTTCTTTTTATCGCTTAACAAAAGACGACGATACTCTTTCAAATCGTGGCTTTGGATTGAAATTAAATCGTCACGCAGTGGTGACAACAAATAACCCATCACAGGTTCTGCATAAATTTTTTCGAACTCTACTGGTTTCATGATTTTCTTTTGCAGGCTAAAGCGCAGGGCGAAATCAAGGCCGTAGTTAATTGCTATTCCGTGGGGTAATTCGTAATAACTTTCCAGAACATGCCCCACTGTGTGACCCAAGTTCAAAACGTGACGAATGCCTTTTTTTTCTTGTGGATCACGGCCTACGACTTTGTATTTCGCTTTCACCGCGGGCTCTAGATACTTCCATAGAACTCGGGAGTTCACCTGACGTTCTTTGGCAAGGGACGTCCACAATTTTCCACCTTCGATAAAAGCGATTTTTATAAGTTCTCCGAAACCTTCATACGCACGAGCTTCGGGTTGGGACATCAACACAGACCGCACCATTAGGATTTGATCGGCTGGATAGAAAGTTCCAATCTGATTTTTGGCTCCGCCAACGTTCAAAGCTGTTTTACCACCGTGGGCGGAATCGATAGCTGCAAGCCACGTGCTTGGAATGTGAAGCAGGCGCACTCCCCGTTTCAAAATACTTGCAACGAATCCACCAAAGTCCCCAACACTGCCGCCCCCGACAACCACAACCGTTAATTTTTTAACGGATGTTTGCTCCGTTAGTTTGGTGATGGCTTTAATGTGCTTAGGAAATTGTTCGATGTCTTTTAAATGCTCGCCCGCTTTTACTGCGTAATGCAAATTGATTTGTTTCGACCATTTTTTAAAGACGGGAGATTTCTGTGCAAGAATTTGATCATAGATCAGAAGAATTTCCTCCCCCAGTTTTTTCGCTGGAGGAAGTTCATTTGAAAAAACAAGAGTGCTCTGAGACTTCATCAACGATTACTTTTGCTCAGAGTATTCAGATTTGGCTTTTTTATAAGAGTCAGAAATAGAATCCCAGGCTTTGCTCATACCCTCTTTCATGTGACCCCATGCTTTACCAGAAGATTTTTTAAGCTTGGACAGATCGCTGGACATACCGTCTTGTTTTTTTTCAAGAGTCGCGATTTGTTCGTTCATTTCTTTTTTTGCTTCACCGGATTTTTCAGCGGCTGCTTTTTTCAGTTCGGCGATTTCTTTTTTCATCTCTGCAAGTTTCGCTTCCATATCTTTTTGGAAGGCGTCTTTTTGTTCTTTGCTGTAATTAGCTGCAGATGAAGCGGCGTCAGAAGTTTTTTGTTTCACTTCGTCGGCAGTCGTCGCAAAGGCAGGTTGAAATGCAGAAAGGGCGATTAAAAATGCTAGAACTGATTTCATAAAGGTCTCCTCTAATTCGAGGAGACCAGTTTACATGTCCTAGAGGCTCCAGTCCACAGGCTCTTTGCCCTTGGACGTCAGATAGGCGTTGGCTTTAGAGAATGGTTTTGTTCCAAAAAAGCCGCGATGTGCCGACAACGGTGATGGATGGACAGACTCGATGACGTAATGTTTTTTGCGGTCAACAAAAGAAGCTTTCTTTTGCGCGTAAGCTCCCCACAAAATAAAAACGAGGTTTTCTTTTTCCTCATTCAACACATGAATGATCTTATCGGTGAATTGCTCCCAGCCTTTGCCCGCATGTGCCGCCGCTTTGCCATCCTCAACAGTCAGAACTGCGTTAAGCAAAAGCACTCCATGCTCAGCCCACTTAGTCAAAGAACCACTTTTTGGAATAGTCACTCCGACATCAGCATTTAATTCTTTAAAAATATTTAAAAGAGAAGGAGGAAAACGCACGCCATCGCGAACCGAGAAACACAATCCATGGGCTTGTCCTGGTCCGTGATAAGGGTCTTGCCCCACGATCACGACTTTCACTTTATCAAGCGGTGTTAAATTCAAAGCTGCAAAATACTCGTCTCCCTGCGGGTAAATAGTTTTGCCTGCTTTATACTCCTTCTGTAAAAACGCCTTCAAAGTTTTCATGGAATCCTTATCGAATTCGTCTTGAAGTTTCGCTTTCCAGCTAGGATCTAATTTAATGTCTGGGGTATTTGATAAAGTTTCGATTTTTTTTCCATCTCAATTTGACACGGGTCTATGGTCCAGGTTCGCGATTCTAAATCAAACCTATTGGTTTTCAAATTATTTTTCATGCCGTCCCCAACTTGACCAGACAAATCCAAGCCTCATTGTTAAACTAATACTAAGGAAAAGGAGGCCCGCCCATGACGAACCTTCCAAACCCCACAATTCAACTTATCGAGGAAAACCCAGAGGTTAAGTCCTTTATTTACCAGCAAATCGCTGAATTCGATGGATTCGTAACCCCTGAGACGGAAGTCACAGTGGTGGCCAGAAATCCGAAGAAACTCGCGCTTCAGTATGAGGCGGAGGGCAAGGAGTTCAACCGTCGCGATTTGAGCAAACTGTATCGTATAGCTATTGTTCTGTCTGACGGCGAAGCCAAGGTTGAAGCCGAAGGTGTTCACGAAGACATCTATCTGGCGATCAAACTGGCCAAAGACAATTTGATGTTGAAACTGGTCGAGATCCAAGACTCTGTTATTAGTCATCAGGATCGCTTGGTTGAGATCAATCACTACTTACAACATCCTTCCATTCACTAACTTTACTTATAGCTTCCTTCAGGCAGAAGATCTGACTGAAGGGAGTTCCTATGCACAATCCAAACATGTCTTATCGCAACATGGGTCGTTGCGGGCTGAAGCTTTCTACCTTTTCGTTGGGTGGCTGGACGACCTTTGGTGGCTCCGTTAAAGACTTCACCTCGATTCGCAGCATCCTTCATCGCGCCTATGAATCTGGCATTAATTTTTTCGATATCGCTGACGTCTATGCGAAAGGGGATGCAGAACGCATGATGGGCGGTGCTTTGAAAGAACTGCCCCGTCACGAGCTGGTTATCTCGTCGAAAGTTTTTTGGCCAATGAGCGAAGACATCAACGATAAAGGTCTTTCACGAAAACATATTTTGGAATCGGTAAATAAAAGTCTGCAAAGAATCGGCACAGAATATTTAGATATTTACTTTTGTCATCGCTATGACGAAGACACGCCAGTCGAAGAAACTATTCGAATAATGGATGATCTCATTCACCATGGGAAAATTCTTTACTGGGGAACCAGTGAATGGACCGCGGAACAAATTCAAGAAGCCATGGATATTTGCGATCTGTATGGATACTACAAACCTCAAGTAGAACAACCTCAATACAGTCTGATCGCGCGGGAAAAATTTGAGCACAACGCTCAACCCAAGGCCGAAGAACACGGTTTAGGATTAGTGACATGGTCCCCACTTGCATCGGGGATGTTAACTGGAAAATACGATGACGGAGTCGAAGAGGGTCGATTGGCAAAGATGGATTACTTGCGAGAATCACTTTACACCGAGAAAAATATTGAACGCGTCAAGCAGATGAAAAAAATCGCTGATGCCCTAGAGTGCTCCCGCAGTCAACTGGCCCTTGCTTGGGTGGCGGCTCAACCAGGTATGACAAGCGTTATTCTTGGAACCACTAACGTCGAGCAGCTTCAAGAAAACTTAGGCGCATTAAAAGTAAAAATAACTCCTGAAATAGATCAGGATTTAAAAATGTTATTCTCAATTTAGCTGTGAAAGGCAGAATAAAAAAAAGGCCCCTGTTTCCAAGAGCCTTTTTTATGATTTACCAAAAAATTTCTATTTTCCAGCGTCGAACGCTAAAGGCAGGTATTTGTTTTTGCCTGTGGTCGTCGCTGTCGAATCTGCTTTCACCGGGGTTGCTGCTTTTCTTTGCGCATCTAGTTTCACCAACGTCCCGATAATGTCTTGTAATCTATCGAACGGTGACAAGTTCGGTGGAAGATTTTCTTTCAACTCCATCGTCAAAACCGGAGTGCTTCTTTCCATCCACATATAACGACCTAAACTACCTGGATAATTCCCCAAACTTTTCCACGGCAAGTAATCAAACTTTGGCGGCGGAGAAAACTTAGGACCATCGAAATCCAAAACTTTTAAAGGTGTATGTACCGACACGATGAAATCGGGTTTGAAATCTTCAATGTGATGAAGCGCACATTTGGTTTCAGGCTCACTTCCACCTTCGTTTCCTGGGAAGCGGCGTGGATTTTCACTTGTCGTTTTTTTCCAAGACGCAATGGCACCAGAATCCCAATCTTTTGTTGGGAAGTTTCTGTTCACGTCGATCTTGTTGGCATTCGTACGAGTTTTTAATTTTACGCCGTCAGGATTCAAAACTGGAACGACTCTCCAAGTGTTTCTTGGAGCGATACTTTCCAAGCGCTCCATCCAATAACGGCCCACTGTTCCCGCATGCGTTTCATCACCGTGAATCAAGCTGATCACCAGAATACGTTTTGCGCCGTCTTCTGTTGCCGTTTTGTTGTAGTGATAAATAGGACGTCCTTCAACACTGACGCATTGAGGGTCGATGGTCACTTTTGCACAAGCTTGTTGCAAAAGTTTGTCATCCCACGCACCTGGGAATTTTTTAAGGTCGTTCACGCAGGTTTGATCAAGGTTTGCGAACTCCGCATGTGCTGCGGAAAACCCTGCGACGGAACAAATCATACTTACTAGGAGGTAACGAAGTGGCTTCATCATTTCTATCTATTATCCCACGTCTTTGAATTCTCTCAAGTTGAGAAAATGCCTTTTTTTGATCCAATCTGAGAATCGCTAGAAAACGACTAAAGTCTTACAGCCATTCGTCCGTAATGTAAAAGGTGTGACATTTAGCACTCATGTTGTAGTTCCAGGAGGAAAGTATGGTTAATAAAGGTGGTTTTAGTTTTGTCGCGATGTTGGTGATCAATCCCGTCGTGATACTCTTCTACCAAAACTGCTCAATGACGCCAATCAGTCATGCGCAGAACGCTCCTCCAAAGACGATCGTTCGCCAGGTGGCTTCTGAAGCAAAACCTGTCATCGCAGAGGCAAAACCAGCCTGTAACGACGCTAAAAAAGAGTGCCCTCGTAAAGAGTAGTTCTTTTAAAATCCTCTAAATGAAGTTGTTGTTCAAAGCCCTGGTGCATAAAACTCCAGGGCTTTGCTATTGTCCTAATACTGCGCCGTAGAAAACGAAAACTAGACCATTTTCTTTTTGACTTACATATTATTTACACTGTAAGTTCGTATGTAAGTTATGACAAAGAAATTGCCCCTCCCACCACTGACACCTAAAGAAAAATCTGTTCTCGAGTATATCGAGGCGCACATCTTAAGTTCAGGTATTTCTCCGTCATATCAAGAAATTAAGGATCACTTCGGTCTAGCATCGTTCAATTCGGTTCAGAATTATCTGAAACAGTTAACGACTAAGGGGTACATCACAAACCCTGTTAACCAGAAGAGAGCCATCCAAGTGCTTCACTCGGCCTCGGCTGTTCAGGATCACTTGCAAGCAAAAGTCTCGACGACGACGGGATCTCATCGCACTAAGCTCCTCCAGGCACGTGACGAGATCCTGTCCCTTCCCCTTCTTGGCAAAGTGGCAGCGGGTCAACCCATTGAAAATTTCAAACACGACGAGTTCGTAGATGTTCCACCTTCTATGGTTCGCAATCCTGCAAAGTCTTTTGCTTTGAAGGTGCAGGGCGATTCCATGATCGAGGACGGCATCTTTGATGAAGACGTCATCTTGGTTCAAGAACAGAAATCTGCAGGCAACGGCGACATCGTTGTCGCTACCGTTGATAACGAGGCTACGGTAAAGCGTATTTACGTGAGGGCTCGTCCTGATACTGGCAACTCGGAAAAACAAGTTGAATTGCGACCTTCAAATTCCTCTATGAAATCCATGTGGTATTCTCCTGATCAGGTTGAGATTCGCGGGATTGTCGTGGGTCTTATTCGCAAATTCTAATCTCAAATTCGGACACATAAAGTAGCTTAAACCGTCCACATTCGCCCTCAGTCCGGTTCCCTGGAGTGGGTATTGCCTGTCGTTTAGCGTCCTTTCATAATGTTAGGAAACAGCTTAACCGGGACGTTCAATGAAATTTGTTTTAAGCAGCATGCTTGTGGCGGCTTTGATTTCTGCGTTTGCGCAAACATCTTCAGCCAAATCCACTAAGAAAAAATCTAAGACAACTAATAAAGTAACTGCTTCTGCACCCGAGGCTACCTCCTCTTCAACACCGACCGCGGCAGTTGCGCCAGCTGTTACGACAGCTCCGAGCCCTGCCTCTTCTTTAACTTCTGTGACAGAAGTTAAAGAAGCGAAGGAATCAGACGACTACACTCGTCCAGTATTCTTTGCAGTCGAGGAACCGAACGTTAAAATCAAAACTCCGGTGATTTCGTACGACCTGAAATCTGACAACGGTCGTTCCTTGAAAATTGCGGATTATGTTTTCAATAACGATTCATTGAAAGCATCGATCCAAGAAAAACAACTGCGCATCCAGTGGGATACAACCATCATTCCGTCGGGGGACCTTTCAATCATCGACAGCTATGGTAAAGAGCTTTGGAAGGTGGTTTTGGATAAATCTGGCGACTGGAGATTTGCTGAACTTAAAGGTGCTAAAGGTCCCCAATGGCAATCCGGCAGCCACTTCCGTTTTTGCTTAAGATCAGAAATCGAAAAAGGCTTCACGGCAATCTGTACTCAGAATTATGGTGTCGAGATCAAAGACGACGTGGTGACTCTTGATTTTACAAAGTCCGACACTCAACCCCGAGTTATCGCATTGAACGAAGAACGCAAAAAGCTTAAAGGCGAGATCGAAGTGGCGGTCGGCGCCCCCGCAGGATTTCTTGCAACCATAAAATCAGGAGCGACATATGAATTTATGTCTGAACCGATCGATTTAAATTTGAAAGACTATATCGAAAGCGAACAAAAGGGTTCGGTCACTTTCAAAGGCGCCTTACCTGCGCCCCTTGGCGACTCGAAATTAATCCCAGGCATTGAGTACGGTTCCATGACAAAGGCTTTGGGATTTCAAAAATCAATCGCAGAACCGATTGATTTGTGGCAAATCGATGTACCTTTGAAAAATCCCCGTCTTCATTTCCAGGGGAAATACGGCGGAGTCTTTACCTACGGTTTAGAAATCAAAAACTATCCAAAACAAGCCGACCGAATTTATATCCACAAGAACGCCTTGATCGGAACTTACAATTCTAAAGATCAAATCAAAGTGAAAGTGAACAAGGACTCTAAGATCGAGGGCCTTGAACCGGCCGACGAAAAAAACAAAGATTCCGATTTGCGAGTTTGGAAATACCAAGCAGAGCAAAAATACGCTTTGAACAAACCGCAGCTTTTAATAAGTGAAATCGAAACCGGTAAATCTGAACCACAGAAAGCCTATCTGGAGATTTATCGCGGTGGTTCTGGCGAAGCGAGTGTACGTTTAAGTGGTCTTTCAACTTCCAGCGGTGGCTCAACGTTCATCGGAGAACTTCATTTGCAATACTGGTTCAATGATATTTTCGGGTGGCAAAATAATTACCTGTCAAAACAGCGCTGGGGTGTTTCCGCCAAACACTTCTCGACATTGGCAGACGTAGACGCACAAAAGGAAGGAGGCGGTACCGAAAAGGTCGGCCTGTCTTCAACCCAAGTAGACTTGCGCTATCGTTTTGCGCAAGGCCTTTGGGAGCGTGACGAAACCGTCGGAGCTATCTTTGCATACGAAGCTTTAGCTGTGGGCGAGGAAAAGGCCAACAAGATCGGCGCCGGTTTATTCTGGGCACGCTCAATGCCAAAAACCTTGGACAATTGGCTGAATAAGTTTTCTTTCTTGAACCATCCAAAATACGTAGACATGGAATACATCCAATTCTTTGGCTCCGCAGACAGCGGAACGACCATGGGTATGGATTTCCTACTAAACTTTCACGGGAAAATTTTATTCACCAATAACTTTTTCGGGGAACTCGGATTCGGCATGAAAAAATACGACTTCACCAAAGCTGATCAATCCGGTGCTAGTCTTTCTAGCTTTTACGGCACAGTGGGCGTCGGCGTAGACTTCTAATCAGAACAAATTCCAAAACCAAAAGGCCAGTTTTCACGAGCCCAAAATACGAAGAGGAATTAGACTCCGTCCAATTCCTCTTCAATCCCCTCGAGACAAAACAATCCCTGCAAGCAAGGACTGCCTTCATATTCAATTTTAATAGCTCTTGCTAATCGTTTAGCCGCGAGCGTAGCGTTTGTTCACTGACTCGCGAATCTCAGCACCTTCGATGCTTAGACGAGTCCAAGGAATTGCGCGCAGACGTTCTGGCTCAATTTCCTCTTCAGTTTCTTCGCAGAAACCAAAAGAACCGTTTTCGATACGTGCCAGAGCCGATTCGATTTCCATAAGCTGCGAGCGAAGTCTTTCGTGCATGCTTAGGAATTCTTGTTCAGCAAGAACGCGAACTGTTTGATCGCCTTCATCGCCGCCCTTTTCCTCGTTCTGGTCCAAATTCAATCGTGCTTCCTTCACTCTATTGAGGATATCTTGCTTCGATTGCAAAAGTCTTTGTCTGCATTCGCCGACCAACTTTTCAGAGATAGCCATACTGCCCCCCTCGTTCCTTCGAGCTTGAGTGCCAATTTGGAACTGAACTATTAAGTTCCAGCCCTGTATTATTTGCAAGCAAAAAATCTTACATCAACTTACAGCTAAGTAAGGTACTGATTATATTATCTTTTCGACGCTTGCGGACAATGATGCGTCTATGCCAAATACCCGCAAAAACGCGTTCTGTGACATCATCTTTCACAATACGCAGGGCGTTAATATTTTACACCCATCGCTGCGGAAAGCAAATGGCCAGCAAAATGGACGTTAATGATTCTCATATTGGCGCAAAATGGATGTGGAGAGGCACAAAAACAAAAGGCGACCTACATCGTAGGTCGCCTTCCAGAACCCCTATTAAGACAGTCTCCCCCGAGACAGCCTACAGACACTCGGCCACGCGGCTAAGCAGGTCCCCTGTTGCTTCTTGGAGCTTCTCCGCCATGCGCTTACCCTGAACCCCGCGCGTGCGGAAAGCTTTCGCAGAAGCCTTCATTTCTTTAGTAATAGCTTTTTTAGGAGCATCTCCGGAAGAGGTCACCAAGTTGTCGGAGTACTCTTCCAAAGTTGAGGCGAAGGTTTCGTGATTGCTAACCAGACTGCCCATCATCTGCGTTTGTGCGTCTTTCATTGCGATCAGCTCTGCTTTAAGTGCCTTGCAGTTTTCACCAGAAGCCGAAGCGACCGTCGTCATCAAAACCAGCGCTGAAGATAAAATAAGTGCTTTCATGAAGAAACCTTTCGCAAAGAGACAGGTTTCTTTATAGCAATGTGCTTGCCAGGACCGACCTCCCCCTAATCGATTTTACAGAGGGAAGAGTGACGTTTTCGGCTAGGATTTGAGAATTTTTTCAAACTCGTCTTTAGTGTCGCCAGCTGTGTAAGGAGCTAGCAAACGAGTCACGTGGCGTTTACCCCGTTCAATGGTACGACGGCCTGGTTGGCGTTCCGCTGATTCGAAGAACTGCAGGAATGTCGTGGACATTGCCAGCAAAGACTCCGCTACGTATTGCATTTCATGAACGTCGTCGATTTTGATCATCTTACCTTCGCGCACCCATTGACGGTACAAAATCACCATCAACTTCATCATTTTTTGGATGTGCGTGCGCCACATTTTCGCAAGCTCCACATCCTTACGACGAAGAGCATACATTTCGCGGTGGAAAAAGCGATAGCGCCAGTAAAGATCGAAGTTGTCGTTGATGAAATCCTGCGGAGTAACCTTTTTTACACGACGAGGACGCCATACATCGTATGTTTCCTTAGCCATGCGTTTGAACAACTCAACTAGGATTTCTTCTTTGTTGTCATAGTGGAAATAAAGGTTGCCGGGACTGATATCCATCGCTTTTGCGATGTGATTTGTCGTTACAGCGACAACGCCACTGCGATTAAAGAGATCAATAGAGGTGAGAAGGATACGTTCTTTAGTCTTCATGGTATTAAGTCTTTAGTCCAAATTCACTCGAGAGTCACGTCGTAAACCCTTAAAAGTCGCACTCTGAGCCAGTTTGCCGTGACTTCTTTCGAGAATGGCCTTGAAACTGCCAATTTACTGATGTTACGCTTAAAAGATATGCGATCTACAAGAAAACCTAATTTATTGAAACTATTCGTATTTTCGAGCGTTTGCGGAGTAGCACTTTACTCTCTGATGGGCTTCACAGCTTCCAGCACTCCAGAGGCAAAGGCCGAAAAACAAATTCAATCTCAGCTTGAGCAACGTTCTCAAATCGCGAAAGCACTGAGTGACAAAATCAAAAACAATGAACTGCCTGCGAAAATGAACGTTCAGTTGGATGGTCATGAAGAGCAACTTGCGGTCAACTACACCATCGACACTTCTCTTCAACAAGAAGCAGATCGTTTGTTAAAATCCTACAAACCTGACTATGGTGCGATCTTCATGATCGACGCTGCTACAGGGGAAGTCCTGGCGATGTCGAGCTTCCAACGCGACAACCCAACTGGCAACAATTTGAACCTTCAAGCTACGTTCCCAGCGGCATCTGTTTTCAAAGTTGTGACGGCAACAGCTGCTGTGGATAAAGCGGGTGTCGAGCCTTCTCACAAGATTCACTACAATGGTGGAGCATATACTCTATACAAAAAGAATGTTTTATCGGACCGCGTAACTCGCTGGACAAATGTGATCTCTTTAAAAGATGCATTTGCTCGATCGATCAATACAGCATTCGGTCGTTTGAGTATCGAAAACCTTCATCCTGAAGATTTGAACGAGTACTCGAACCGCTTCATGTTCAATCAAGAGATCGCTGCTGACTTCCCGGTGGATATGGGTGTTGCTTACATCCCTCCAGGTAAGGGATTTGAAATGGCTGAGGCAGCTTCTGGGTATAACAAAATGAATCGCATGAGTCCTGTTCAAGGTGCGATGATCGCTGCTTCGGTCGCGAATGACGGTAAAGTCGTTGTTCCTTACATCGTAAACTCGATGCAAGACAAAGAAGGCAAGACTGTTTACCAAGGTGCTACGATGAACAAAGGCCAAACGATGTCGAAAGAATCTGCGGCTAAAGTTCGTGAGTTAATGGAGCAAACGGTTGTTGCGGGGACTTCTCGCCGCTCCTTCCGCCCCATCATGAAAGATCGTAAATACAAAGAGATCGAAATGGGTGGTAAAACAGGCCACTTAACAGGGGACAACCCTAAAGGCCGCGTAGACTGGTTCGTGGGCTACGCTCTTGAAGAAAACAGAAAAATCGCCGTTGCCGCCATCACTGTGAACAAGAAATTCTGGACAGTGAAATCAGCTCACCTCGGACAAAGCATGTTTAAAAAATACTTTGCCCCAGTGATCGCCGCTCAACACGCAAAACGCAGCATCACCTCGGTTGAGAACTAGAGGTCGCGCCGGAGGTTAAGACACACATTGTCCATCTAACATTGATAAAAATTGATTTAAAAAGGCCAGCGCAATTGCGGGCCTTTTTTTTTGGAATGGATAAAGTGTGTCCGTACGTTTTATTCGTCGGTCTTTTTGTTCTTTTGATGAGTGATTTCTAGCGGAGTGACATCTACGACTTCGACATCCGTTAACTCGCGCTCTTGTGGAGTGTCTTCGTTCATATCTCTGAAACCTGAGCCGTCGTTGCGGAATTCATAATATTTAAAGCCGCCAGGGCCTCCCGCTTGAGGTCCACCGCCCATTCCGCCCCTATTCCCGAAGCCACCAAAGCCAAAGGGTCCAGAGCCGAAATTAAAGACGCGTGCTGTGCCACTCGCCATTTTTTTAGCCATATATAATTTAAATCTCCACACGATCAAATGACGAAAACCTGGAAGGATTAGAAAAATCCCCGCGACTCTAGTAAAGGCTGAAGGAACCAAAAAGCAAAGACCCGCGATGAAAACCGCACCTGAATGCAAAAGCTTGTTCGCTGGTAATTGGCCGCGAGACACCGTGGACTGCAAACTCATCAATGCCATACGTCCGACCGTATTCACAATCAAAATACCTAATAGACAAGGCACGAAGTAAATCAGCATCGTATTAAAAAAACCGGCAATACGAACCACAGAAAAGAAAATAATTATTTCGGCAATCACCCACGGTAATGGAACTACGAACATAAAACGTCCTTTTTAAAACTCCAAAGTCGCAACCACTGGGCAGTGATCGGAACCTTCAACTTTGTCTAAGATATCAGCGGATACCAGATTTTTCTCAAGACCTTTCGAGATACAAATATAATCAATTCTCCAACCGCTGTTTCTTTCACGTGCGAAATCATAGTAGGACCACCATGAGTACCGATTTTCTTCGTATGGCTTGAAGTACCGGAAGGTGTCTATGAATCCAAGATCCAAGAAAGAATCAAACCAAGCGCGTTCCTCTGGAAAAAAGCCGCTGACTTTAGACAGACGAATCGGATCGAATACGTCCTTATCATCATGTGCGACATTGTAATCGCCAACCACGATGATTTGACGGCCCGTTGCCAACTTTTCTTTCAAATGCGTATAAAGGTCCTTCAAAAACTGCTGTTTAAAAGCGTGGCGTTCATCGCCGGAACCACCGTTGGGAAAATAAATATTATACAAATCAAAATGAGGATGCTCGGTCATTACAATACGGCCTTCAGAATCGTAAGCCTCAATACCAATTCCATGTTTTACGGAAGCTGGTTCGTTCATTAAGAAAGTTGCGACTCCTGAATATCCTTTTTTAACAGCAGACGACCAGTATGCATGAGGACGATGCAACTGACGCGCTTCAACCTCGACTTGATCGATATGAGCTTTGGTCTCTTGAACACAGAAAATATCTGGATTTTCAGCTTTCACGAATTCGACAAGGCCTTTCTTATGGCAGGCTCTGATGCCATTCACATTCCAAGAAATGATTTTCACAGTTTCTCCTTGTCTTTCATTCGCAAAGCGCTATCACTATTCCAATACACCGCCCCTCAACACCAGAGGCTAGTCAGTTGGTCGTTTTTCACCAGCCGGTTCTATCAGGAGACAGTGTGAGCTTAAAGGACAAATTCATTGCGCAATTGACAAAATCTTTCCCAGCTATCGATAAAGAGCAGCTGGGCGGACTTGTTGCCGAAAACTTGCTGTCACCGTTCCATGTTGAGCTTCCAAAGTCGGCTTTGACTCAGGCGCAACAAATCGTTTCTACGTTCTTTGCTTTGCGTGAAAAGGACTCTTATCAACAGCACTATAAAGACCTTGCGGCTTTCAAAGGTTTCAAGGACCCCGGCAATAAATCAATCATGATGAGCTATGACTTTCACTTGGATGAAAATCAGCAGCTTAAGTTGATCGAAGTAAACACGAATGCTTCGTTCTTGGCTTTGGGACACGAGATGTATAAAACCATGGAACTGCCATTGCCAGTCAGCGATTTCACATGGGACGAGGTTCGCAACGACATCCTGACTGAAATGAAATTGCAGGGTCAAGCCATCGAAAATCCACTGCGTGTTGCAATCACCGATGAAAAGCCTTCAGAACAAAGACTGTTCGCAGAATTCTTGGTGTACAACGAATTGTTCAAATCCTGGGGTTGGGATTCGCGCATTGTTGATTACCGCGAGCTATTTAGTAACTTTGATCCCCAATTTATTTACAATCGTTATACAGATTTCTTTTTGTCTGACGAGTCCAGCCAAGTATTAAAAGATAAATTCGTGGCCGGAGATGTGTGTTTGTCGCCAAATCCCTACGAATACCTTTTGCTGGCAGACAAACAACGCATCATCGAGTGGAGCCAACCGGGATTTTTTGAAGCCCATGGCTTAACTGATGAGCAAATTAAAACTCTGCGTGATGCGGTTCCGTTCTCCCATGATCTAACGGCTGCGAATGCGGATGAGCTGTGGGCAGGACGTAAAAAGTTATTCTTTAAACCTAAGAACGCCTATGGGTCTAAGCAAAGCTATCGCGGCCACTCCATGAGCCGCAAAGCTTTTGATGAATTGATTGGCTCGCCGATTATCGCGATGGAATACATCCCGGCACCTGAAGTTTCATTCCAAACTCCAGAGGGTGAACAAAAATTCAAATACGATTTACGTTGTTATGCTTACCAAGGCCGTTTGCAGATGGTTCTTGCGCGTATTTATCAAGGACAAGTCACCAACCTGCGAACTCCGTATGGTGGCTTCGCAGGTGCGGTCTTTCGCTAACTAAAAGAAATATTGAAGCTGCACTTCAGGGTGCAGTGCTGTTTGCAAGTAACGATAATAATAGTATCGGCCTTCAGTGCTTGAGTAATGCAATCTGGAATCATAGCGTCCTGGAGTCCACGAAGCACGCTTGTTGATTTCAGAAAACTGAATCGTGTAGCTGGCCCCTAATTGCACCAGCCATGAATTCGACTTATACGCGAGCGAGGATCCCAGCTGCATATAAGGCTGCCAGTAATTCAAACCCAACCCACCAAACTCAAAAAGCCAGTGAAAATCAGACGCCCCTAAACGAACGCTGGTCAAAGTCGTGAAATCGATTTGCTCGCGAATCGTGTCAGTCCCGGGATCCATACGGATCGAATACGGGAATTCATCATTCCAAAAGTATCCATAGTGCAAATTGAAATAGATCTTGTCGTCCGAGTTAAAAGCGTAACTATATAGAAAATGCATCGAAGCACTTTGCCACTGGTATCTCGAGAGAGCCGCATAAGTCGTACTGCCGCTGCCGCCTCCTCCGCCCCCACCACCACCGGGGCCTCCACCGGGAGGAGAACCGCCACCCGGGCCATTTCCACCTGGACCATCATTCCAACTGGACCCGTTCACCGCTGTCAGAAAGGGTTCCGAGTTATAGCTTTCAAAATAAGAGGCGAAAACACCAAAGCGCGAGTGTTCTGAGACATCCTTCGCCCACTTCAAGTGCAGATTCGCGGTGTTGTAACTGACCCAAATCCACGGGCTTGTTGCGATAAACACATTATCCGTCAAACCCCATCCCAGAGCGTAATTCCCGACGGTCCCGACACCCGCTTTCGGAGTTTCAGTTGTGGGAGTCACCTTGTGACCGATCAAAAAAGAGTCTTCCAGTGTAAGCCCCGCTGCGTGCGCGGACCCCGCCGTGATCAATAATAGGAAACAGATTTTAAAGAACAATTTGAACATGTGCCTCTCGATATCCTTCTATTGAAATCGTCTTCAAAGCCTCTCGCAATGCCAGTTTTGGTATGGGCCTGAACAAAACAAGCCAAACTTTGGTTTTGTTGTTGATTACTTTTCTGTCTAGTCCAGTAGGACTTTTACTCTTTTTAGGGCTTAATATTTAAGTAGGGGCTAGGACGGCCTGGTTTGTAAAGTCACTCATTTTCCGCAAGGAGTGTGGAATTAAATGACGGTTAAGCACAATGGAGCTAAAAAGTTAGTTCAGGAAAGTTTCTATTCCTCATTTGATCAACTGAATGGTGTGCATCCTTGGATGGAAGCAGTTCATGATGGCTTTATCGCTTATCGTGTTCGCCAGCTTAACGCCGGAAAAATCGCTTACTTCAACTTTATCCTCGCGAAAGAAATGGGTTTAATCCCTCCTGATCATCCAGAAACGATGACAGACGAACTTGAAGACAAACTGATTGAAACTTTCTCGATACAAATTATCAACGAATACGACGAACTCTCCAACCGCCGCATTGATCCCCAAACAATCCGCCCTCATAAACACATGGCCACTCGTTACTTGCAGCTGCAACACGCCAACAAGCAGGGAAAAACTTCTGGTGATGGTCGTGGTATTTGGAATGGAACTGTTTATCACCGCGGAATGACTTGGGATGTTTCCAGTCGTGGTACTGGCGTTACACGCTTGTCGCCAGGTGCGGTGCAAGCACAACGTCCTTTGAAAACCGGTGGAACTGAGTTTGGCTATGGCTGCGGTCTAGCAGAAATTGATGAACTGTTTGGAGCGTCTATCCTTGCTGAGGTGATGCACTTACAAGGCATTCGCACCGAACGAGTATTATGCATCGTGGATTTGGGTAAAGGTTATGGTATCGGCGTTCGCGCTGCTCCTAACTTAATCCGCCCTGCTCACTTGTTTCTTTATTTAAAACAAGAACGCATTCAAGAACTTAAAGCCGCAACGGATTATTTCATTGATCGCCAAGTTTCTAATAAAGCTTGGAATATCAAAGCCCGTGGCAATGCCAAGTATGATGAAATGTTAGAGTACGTGTGCTCCGCATTCGCCGAATTTACTGCGCAATTAGATACCGATTATATTTTTGCATGGCTTGATTGGGATGGTGATAACGTCCTAGCTGATGCCGGTATTATTGATTACGGCAGCGTTCGTCAGTTTGGTATTCGTCACGATAAGTACCGCTATGATGACGTTGAAAGATTCTCGACAAACTTGAACGAACAAAAATTGAAAGCCCGTTTGATCGTTCAGGTGTTCGTACAAATGGTTGATTACTTACAGTCCGGTCGTAAAAAGCCATTACGTGCCTTTGCGACTCATCCAATTATTGATTCCTTTAATAAGCAATTCGAAAAACATCGCGCAGACCGTGTTCTGTACCGCATGGGTTTCAACGAAGCTCAGCGCGCGAATATCTTTGCCGAAAAAGCTCTGTTTGAACGATTCGATAAAGCCTTTACTTACTTTGAACGCGCCAAGGTCAGCGGGATGATTGAAAAAGTTGCAGATGGAGTCAACCACGCCGCTCTGTTTAACGTGCGCACGATTATGCGTGAGTTACCTCAGTATTTGTTAAAGAGTTCATTGCCTTTCGAAAAAAGATTTCTTTCAGAAAACGAATTCTTCAAGCAGATTTTGTCAAGCTTTGCAAAAAATCGCGATGCGCGTTTAAGCGAAAAACATCGCCGCTACATCCATATGTATCAATCAACGTATCGAGATATGGTTATGGCAGCTGCGGGCAAAAACAAACCCGAGCAAATCCTTAAAGGAATCTGCGACCGCGCAGAAGTTTTGAATTCTGACAAACGCATCACTGGAAATGCCTTGATTGAAATGGTCGATGCGATTATCAATGAGAAGAAGCGTGGACTTTCAATGACTCAGATCCAAAGAATCATTGATCGTCTGGTTTTTGAAAACAGTGGAGTTCCAGAAACTCCGGTCAGCCGTTTTTATAAAGAAAAAGAAAAAACCGCTGCCGTGAAAATGGATCTTTACGCGAAACTTCTCAGCCTTGTGGAAGAGAACAAAGAAAGCATCTAGATATGACAGCAAAATATTTTGTAATGACGTTGGCAGCAGGTCTGTTCACTCTGTCCGGCTGCGCGCTTAGCAAGGGTACAATCAAGGATTCTCCCCGTCTTGAATCCGCAAACATCAAAGTTCCTTCTATGAGCAAATTGAAACCTCGCGATATGTCTCTGATTATTATCGACAGCCGCGCTCCTGAATTCAAACACTACTCTGCAGAAATTAAAGCCGAAATCACTCGTGCATTGACCCTGGCTTTAGGTCGCCAAAATATTGAACTTAAAGGTAGCTCTGCCAATGTTCTAACTTTGACGATTCAAGATTATAAGACGGCGGAATTCCAAGAAGGTTGCGTTCAATTGAACGGCAGCTTGGATATCCCTAAAAAAGGTAAAGCGAATGCAAGCTCTAACAGCTGTATGGAGTTTAAATCCTTCGGCAGAAAAGTCGGCGCCGATATTGGGGCCGCTTACGAAAACGCCTTAAGTGAGGTGTTTAAAGGTATTGATTCAGGAATGGAACAAATGCCGTAAAAAAAAGGGCTCTCACTGAGCCCTTTTTTTATTTTCGACCACGCAGCAACGTAGAAGATACTTATCTGCCAAGCGTGGCTAACTGCGTTCTTACCCACTTACGAATCATTGGGTATTCTTCTTCTTCCAAAGTGTGTTTCTTTTCCATCTCAATCCACTCCACTTTTAGCCCTGCATCTTTTAATTTTTGCACGCCATACTTGGTCTCAGGCAAAGGCAAGACATCGTCCGCATGACCGTGAGTAAACATCCACGGGGTTTTCTTAGAATCCACCGCCAAGTTGTTTCTCCAGCGTGGATAGAAGTTGAAGTATCCACTGATACCCACCACGCCGCCTAATTTTTTTGGATAATTCAAACCAATGTCCGCACTGATCAAGCAACCTTGCGAGAACCCGAAAAAGAAAATGTTCTCACTCTTCCAACCTTGAAGCTCAAGATCATTCAAAAGAGTAAATAGTTTTTCGCGGATTTTCAGTACGCCATTTGCTTGATACGGGGGCTCACCGTACCATGTGTATCCTGTCATGAACTTACGAGGGGCATTCAGCAGCAGGTAGTTCATCTCTGGAATATTCAATTCGTTATCGAATTCACGGAAGGGGCGAATGCTATCACCACGACCATGCAGTACGATCATTAAAAATTCTGATTTCTTTTTAGCAGGAATGAATTTGTGTTTAAACAGATCAGTAGTAATCATTAATTCACCCCAGCAATTGCTTTAGAACAGAATAAAATTTGACGAGCTCTCTTCAATTGAACATCTTCGTTCGAAGCTCCATCTTCTGTATCCAAGCATTCCTTGCTGGAGATTAAATTCTTCAGTGAACGTACATGACGTTCCGGCGCCATCAGCGGATTGATGAACTGATCTTCTTCCCGGTCAACAGAGATTTGATCGAAGTTCACCGCCACATCTGGCTCCAACCCTTTCATCTGCGTCGAGCGACCTGATGGCAAATAGTAAAAACCTTTAGTTTCAAATAACGCGATCTTTTTATTCTGCGTCCAGTATTCACCCTCTTGGAAAGAACCCTTACCGAACGTTCTTTCACCGACAAGCACTGCACGATTCAAATCTCGTAAAGCACCCGCTACGATTTCCGCGGCACTCGCAGAACCCGCATTGATCAATACCGCGATCGGCTTATCAAATACTTTAGGCTCACCGCCAAAATACTCTTCTGCCTTTTTAGACGGATCCAAATAACGAATATCAAAAACCTTCTTATCGCCACCCACGAAAAGGCTGGTGATACATGCGGCCTCTTCCATTTGGCCACCCGGATTGTCACGAAGGTCAAATAACAAACCACGAACATGGGCCTTGTTCACCGTTTCTAAAGCTTCTTTCATCCTGTCGCAGGAACCTTTAGCAAACTTATTTAAACCAATCACTGCGATGGGCTTGATCCCATCGATAACCTGAGTAGTTAGCGTAGGAACTACGATTTCTGTACGTTGCAATTTCTTACGAATCGTTTCGCCATCACGGGAAACAAGCAAACTGACCTTGCTACCCTCTTCGCCCTTTAACATCTCGGCCACCCGAGCTTGCAATAGCGGATGAACACTTTTGCCGTCGATCTCCAGAATAATATCGCCGCGCTTAAGGCCCGCGCGGTCAGCAGCACTGCCCGATAAAACTTTACGAATCACATAGTTTCCGTTCAGGCGGCCCACCTGGACACCGGCTGTCGTCAAGCGGCTGTCGGCTCGGGAAACGACTTCCTTAAACATCGCAACCGGCATCAAGTACGTATGGGGGTCACGGAAAACAGAAATAAATCCGTTCAATCCCATGCCAACCATCAAAGACTTTTGCGAAGACGGGATATATTTCGATTCCAACTTTTCCCATACATTCATGAATGAAAATTTGGTCGCCTCCGAGGTATGTTCGTTAAAGAACTGCTTCCACACAGCCAATTGTTTTTTCTCTGTGGAAAGGTCTTGGGAAATACCGTCTTTGGCGGGAACGATATTCCCTTGCTGATCAATCGTGACGTTGTAACGGTTGGCGACAGCCACGACTGCATTTGCACAAGCTAAGAAGTAACGCTCAGAACTAGAGCATGTTTGTGAGTCTAAAAGATCTTCCAGAGCCGCAGATTCCAAACCGGTCTCAGCCCAATAGCTATCAGCTGATTTCACAGGAGCCCCGGTGGGCTTTTGGTGATGACGGGCCCACAGGAGACTGCCCCCTAAAACCGCCACACTCAAAGATGCTAAGAAAAACTGACGCGAACTCAATAACACCCCATGCCTCCCGACAGGTACGAATGGGATTCACCAAAGCAACGTCTATGCCGCCCCAGTTGCAATTGGTTGGTTTCCAAGGCCCTATTTTTGAACTATTTGCAGGTTTGGACAGAGCTTCCACAAGGGCTTTTTCTTGTGTATCGCAAAGGGCTGTAATAGGGTGAATTCACTATGATTATTGTAACTGGCGCAAATGGTTTTATTGGCAGTGTGATGGTATGGCAACTCAACGAAAAAGGGTTCCAAGATATTATTGCCGTGGATTCGGTCGATCTTCAGGAACGCAACCTTCTTCGTAAACGCGTTTTCAGTAAATTTCTGCTTAAAGACGAACTTTGGCCTTTCCTTGAAACTGACGAAGCTAAAAAGAAAGTTTCCTGGATCATCCACATGGGCGCTTGTTCTTCCACAACGGAAACGAATAAAGAATTCCTTTGGGAAAACAACACCTACTACACTCAACGCATTTTCGAATGGTGTACGAAACATCAAAAGAACATGATCTATGCTTCCAGTGCTGCGACTTATGGCGCCGGCGAACTTGGTTTCGACGATACGACGGACCCAGAGTTACTAAAGCCATTGAACCTATACGGTGAATCGAAAGTTTTGTTTGATCGTTGGGCTTTGAAACAACCAACGACCCAAACGCCACCACACTGGTATGGTTTGAAATTCTTTAACGTCTTTGGACCCAACGAATTCAAAAAAGAAAACATGGCTTCCATCGTTTTCAAAGCTTACAACCAGATCAAGGATACTGGAACTTTGGGCCTGTTCAAATCTGCAAACCCTAAATACAAAGA
Source organism: Bdellovibrio sp. SKB1291214 (assembly GCF_002209355.2). Lineage (GTDB taxonomy): Bacteria > Bdellovibrionota > Bdellovibrionia > Bdellovibrionales > Bdellovibrionaceae > Bdellovibrio. The sequence goes on along the minus strand of NZ_CP106855.1, from coordinate 3,351,041 downwards.
TGGCGAATTCATGCGTGATTTCGTTTACGTGAAAGACGTAACAGGTTGGATGGCCGAATTGATGGAGAAAAAACCTACAAACGGCGTTTACAACATGGGTTTTGGAAAACCTCGTACCTGGTTGGATTTGGCAAAAGCCACCTTCACATCCATGGGTAAAGAGATGAAAATTAATTGGATCGAAATGCCAGAGAATATCCGTGGTCAGTATCAGTACTACACTGAAGCTAAAACGGATAAGTGGAGTAAGTCAGGAATGAGTGCTCCGAAATGGCCTCTGGAAAAAGCGGTTGAAGATTACGTGAAGAACTACCTGACTAAAGAAGACCCCTTGCTATAAAAGGCCCGCGATATGGAGATAGACTTTTTACCACCGCATCTTAGAAAATACGTCGTCGAGCAGCACTATGAAAAGTACACTCCGATTGATCAAGCAGTTTGGCGTTATGTTTTGCGTCAGCTGCGTTCCTTTTTATCCAAACATGCCCACGAAAGTTACGTGGAAGGTTTGGGCAAGACTGGTATTTCTGTAGAGCGCATTCCCCGTATCGAGGAAATCAGCGCAAAAATTCAAGAGTTCGGATGGAGAGCCTTGCCCGTTAGTGGATTTATTCCACCTGCAGCGTTCATGGAACTGCAATCACTGGGCGTACTGCCGATTGCCTCTGACATGCGAAGCATCGATCATCTCCTATACACTCCAGCTCCTGACATTGTTCACGAGGCAGCGGGACATGCACCGATTTTGGTTCAACCTGAATTCGCTGAATATCTTCGTCAGTATGCACAGGTGGCAAAAAAAGCGATTCTAACGAAAGAAGATTTAAATCTTTACGAAGCCATTCGTGACCTGTCAGATATTAAAGAAAATCCTGCCTCGACCTCTGAAGAAATCAAAGCAGCAGAGATGAAATTGGACAGTGTCAGCAAAAGCATGACGATCGTTTCCGAAGCCGCTGAACTGGGCCGCATGAACTGGTGGACAGCAGAGTACGGATTGATTGGGACTCTGGATAATCCGAAAATTTTCGGTGCGGGTCTTCTTTCAAGCGTAGCTGAATCCCAATGGTGCTTGAGCGCCAATGTTAAAAAGATTCCTCTGACTGTCGACTGCATTAAGCAAAGTTACGATATCACTGAAATGCAACCGCAGCTTTTCGTCACACCTGATTTTAAAACTTTGGTTAAAGTTCTAAACCAAATGGCAGACCAAATGGCCTTCCGCTTGGGTGGATTGCAAGGGTTGAACAAAGCCATTGAGGCTCAATCAGTCAACACCGCAGAGCTTTCTTCAGGTATACAGATATCCGGTCAAATTGTTGAAGCCATCACCGACGGGTCTGGCAAAATCGCATATCTGCGTTTGCAAGGCCCTTCGCAATTATCATTCAAAGACAAACAAATCCAAGGTCACGACAAAACCTATCACCTGCATGGCTTTGGAACTCCAGTTGGTTTCTTAAAAGACTATCCAACAAAAGAACCTTCTGATCTGACTCGTTCAGAATGGTCTGATATCGGAGTGGAAAAAGGTCGCAAAGCCCGTTTGGAATTTGTTTCGGGTGTCGTGGTAAATGGAACTGTAAAGGCGATGACGGTTCTTGAAGGCAAAACTATTTTGCTTTCAATGACGGACGCGAAGGCAGAATTCCAAGGTCGCGTGCTGTTTGACCCCGCTTGGGGCATTTATGATATGGCTTTGGGTGCGACGGTGCCGTCTGTGTTTGGTGGCCCCGCGGACCGAGAGGCTTACGGTGAAACCGAAGACTTCGTCGCAAAACGTGTTCCAGCTCCCAAATACTCCACCGAAGAGCTTAAACTTCAGACTCAGTACGGTCTCTTAAGAGAACTTCGTGAAAAGAATATCCAAGGCGCAGAGCTTGAAAAAACTTTATCCGATCTTTTGGCAAACCATGATAAAGACTTTCCACAGGATTGGTTGTTGCGCTTGGAGGTTTTGGAACTGACTAAAGCACGCCTCGGCAACTCCTCTTTGCTCGCAAAAGTTGAAAAGGATCTTCATACTTTGGCTGCAAAAGATGAAAAAACTAAAAATCTTATCCAAGACGGAATTGCTTTATCAGGAAATCTGTAAATGAAACGTCCCTTTGAAGTGCGCATTGTTTTGGTGCGCACAATCTACGAGCGAAATGTTGGTGCCACTTCACGTGCAATGAGTAACATGGGTTGCGAAAAGCTCGTGATGATTGACCCTAAGTGCGAGCTGACTTACGAAGCACAACAGGCGGCAGCGACTGGCCAAAACGGTCTACAAAATCGCACCACTTACAAATCCTGGGCCGAGTTCATGGCGAACGAGCCCGAAAGTATCAAAATTGCTTTCACCGCTCGTGATGGCAAAGGTCGCCAAGTCCGCGACATCGACGATGTCTTAGCTGACATCAAAGAAAACTCTCCTCAGTTCCAGCACGAATCCGACGAGCCTTATACAATTCATCTGATCTTCGGTCCCGAGGACTGGGGCCTCGCTGGTGAGGATTTAGAATACGCTAACTTTTGCGCGTGCCTTCCAACCTTTGGCGCAAACTGGAGCTTAAACCTAGCCCAAGCTACTTTGTTAGGAATGTTCTCTCTACGTAAAGCGTGGGGGGGCGACCGTACAAAATTGGACGGTGGCAAAAAGCGCAGAGCTCCTCAAGGCATCCAAGGTATTGATCCCGAACAAACTTTAAAAACCTGGATCGAAGAAATGGGTTTCGATCTAACGAAACAACGTAAGATCAACGCCTTCACAGTTTTACGCCGTATGCTTTTGCAAAACACACCAACTAAAAAAGAGTTGGTAATCCTAGAAACAGTCCTCCAACAATCCATCCGCAAACTCCGCGAATGGAAAGAAATGAAAAACCGCGACCGTTAATCCCAAAGGTCTCTGCCGGTTTTTTAAATGCATTGCGCATCAAAAAATCGGCTGTAACCTTTTTCTTAACTTTTGTTAAGAAAAACTCGATGCTACCATTTTTGCTATGGAAGAAATCGAAGTACCTTTGGAACAAACTCAAGAACACATTCAACATCATGCGCTTCATGGCGGAGGCGACAGTAAGCTGATTAATGTGAGCGCTGTTCTGTCGGCGATCCTGGCTGTCTGTGCTGCTATTTGTGCCTTGCTTGCGGGTCATTATTCGAACGAGGCTATGATCGAACAGATCAAATCCTCTGACCAGTGGTCATACTATCAGGCCAAGGGTATTAAGGGTGCTTTGCAGGAATTCCGTCTGGAGATGAATCCGCAAACCGATGCTGCCAAATTAGTGACGATCAAGGAAAAGATCGAAAAGTATAAAACTGATCAAGAAAAGATCTTTGAAGACGCTAAAGAGAAAGAGGAAATGAGTGAACTAAAACTTCACCAACACGAACGCCTGGCCATGGCCGTTACATTCTTTCAGGTGGCAATCGCTATTATCGCGATCGGCGTTCTGACCCGTAAAAAGTTTTTCTTTTTCATGGGATCTGGATCAGGACTGATCGGATCACTTCTTTTTATCTCATTCCTTTTTATCAAATAGAAAGCGCCGCAGTTCATGCGGCGTTAGAGGCTGGCTTCTTCTTCTTGGATTTCGATTTCTTTATCGCGAACGGCGCGGAGCTGTTCGTCGATTTTTTGAAGAGCTATTGCGAAGGCCTGGCCCATGTCGTTCAGCTCGTGAATACGAGACATGGTTTGTTGTTCTTCCGCTCCGACCAAACGCAAGCTTTCCAGCTTTGCAGAATTCAAATCGATTTCCTTAGTCAGGGTCTCAAGCTTTTGATTGATGCGCTTACGATCTTCAATCAAAGCTTTTGTGATTTCACGGACTTGGTTCAGGCTTAAAACTTCCAATTTTCCATTTTCAAAAGCATTTTTGGTTTCTTCAGTGACTTGTTCATCACCGTGAAAGGCCTCCCAAAATAAAGCCCACTCATTTTTCAGGGAACTTACGATCGACCTATTACTGTCATCACCCATATATTAAAAATTAACTCCTGCGCCCTAAGGCGACTTTACTGATTTAGGGGCGTCCGGAATAAGAAAGTAGCAAAGCCCGTAAACCAAGATCGCAGCTCCGAAAGTGACGCATAAAAAAAGGACGGCCGTGGTGCGAACCACTCCGACCTCGAGCTGGTATCTCATCGCTATCCTACCACACACCCCTAAGACCTTTCTATCTAGAGCATGGTCCAGTCTGTCGACGCGCGGCAGTGTCCACCATAGGATTAAATATAAGAGCACCCCGGTCCCAACCCAAAAAATGGCAACCAGCCAAATGACGCGCAGTATCCAAGTTTCGATTTCAAATGCCTGGGCTAGACCTTTGCAAACCCCCGCCAAAGCTCCATCGGATGCACGAACCCAACGGTATTTAGAAGTCGGAAGAAGGTCGGCTGTCATTGTATCCATTATTCAATTCTCCCGGTGATCATAAAATCGTTTCCAAATGTCTTATAGGTTGGATGCTGAACGAAGATTTTGTCTTTCATTTCATCAATCCTCATTGTCTCGGTCCACGATCTCGAGCCACCTGCTCCCATAATTATTGGAGCTTGGAACATATAAAGACGGTTTACGAGTTTGCTTTGGACAAAACTACTTGCCGTCAAAGCGCCCCCTTCAACCAATATGGATCTGAATCCTTGTTTGTAAAGTTGAGCTAAAAGATCTTCCAAATCTAAATCGCCGCCCATTTTTGTTTTCACAAAAACCAACTGAGGTCCGTCAGTCAGGTGCTTGGCTTTCTTTAAAATATCTTCCTTAAGTTCTTCGGCAACACACCAAAACACATTTTCTGAAGTATGAGCGGCGGCCACCTTCAGATCAGAATATTTTTGCAGCAGTTCACCTTCGCCATCGATGACGATGACTTTGTTTTTCTTTTCGATATGCGGATGACGAATATTCAGTGACGGGTTATCAAAATCAATAGTGCCTTTACCTACTAACAAGCCATCATAACTTGCTCGCAAATAGTGAACATATTCTCGAGATTCCGAGCCCGTGATCCACTGACTTTCGCCCGATTTCAAAGCGACTTGTCCATCTAGGGAGCTTGCCATTTTTAAAGCGACAAAAACTTTTTTGTGACGGAAATTCCAAAGAAATGCTTCACAGACTTCTTCAAGCTTTATGCGCATCTCTTGATCAAGTTTCAAATCGCTGCCTTGATAAACATCGGCTTCGATGCCTACTTGACGTAAGATTTCCGCACCTTGCCCAGCCACCAATGGATTTGGATCGATCAAACCGAATGTGACTTTTTTAATTGGCAGAGTTGCCAGCATCTTAGCGCATGAAGGAGTCTTACCTTCATGAGCACAAGGCTCAAGAGTTACGATCACGTGAGCGCCTTTAAGTTCTGCCGAGGAAAGATTTTTAACAGCGTTCACTTCCGCATGGGGACCGCCGTAAAACTCGTGGTGACCAGCCGCCAAAAAGCATCCTGTGGAATCAAGAACCACACATCCTACAAGTGGATTAGGACTGACACGAGTAGCACCTTTGTATGCCTCACTGATGGCTAATGCCATAGCAGCATCCGCTGACAGAGGGGTTCCACGGACTGGGGGTGTAAGGCTTATCATTTGATCCAAGGGGTCTCTCCCGCGTAAATTCCGGCTCCCAGCTTAGTCTCAAAATGAGGCGATTTCAATCCTGAGGATTTTAACGTTTTTTAACAAACAAACTAGAAAGAATTTATAATTATTAACCGATAATTACTTATATAGGGGGATTTAGCATCATGAGCAGCAAGGTTAAAAAGGAAGAGCAGCCCCGCTGGTATTACTTGATGATGGTCATCAACTCCCTAGCAATACTCTTTACAATCGGTATGTTGCGCGACCTGATGTGGATATTCTAAGAACCAAGAGTTTCAAGATTTCTATAGAACTCTAAAACCTTGGGGTCCACGATGATGGATCGTGGGTTCCACCCGATCAAATGCAAGCCTTGTGAAGATTTTAACCGCGACAATGCGACGTAAGCATGCCCCGGTTCCCACAGACGACTTAAATTACACCACAAATCATCCAGAGTAGCGCCCTGACTTTTATGAATCGTCGTTGCATAAGCAAGAGTCAGCGGAAACTGAATCACTTGCGCCATGACGTTGCCTTCTGCATCTTGCAGCGCGAATGAAACTTTGTCGACGCTGACTTCCCGACCACCATCTTTTTTAACGGTGATTTCATCGGCTGCGATATCAGTGATCACACCACGCGTCCCATTCACCCACCGCTTTTGCGGATCATTTTGCAAAAACATCACACGACAGCCAAGCTTTAAGGTCAGCTTGATTGGAACGGGAGCCGACTTCATTAAAATGTCGACGTGTTTTTCAGAACCAAAATAAATGGAATCAATAGTGATCTCTTCCTCGTTAATCTCGGTGAGCTTTCTTTGATTGAATTCCTCTGCGTCGGCTTTTCTTGGAAATAATCTTGTGCCGGGATCATCGTGATCGTGGTCGCGTAAATGTTCGTTCAAAAAATCACGCACTCGCTCTGTGACCAGACCGTGGCGAACATCACTTAGAACATCCAAAAATAGATTATCTGACACACGCTGATTGTGTGAAAGCATCACAGATTGAAATCCAGTTTGGTTCCAAACGGGATTCAAAAAACACCAATCTCTGGGACCACTGTGAGTTACAGGTGGCAACTGAGCAAAATCCCCAACGGCGATGATGCGCATCCCACCCCACGGTAAATTTGATTCTCGCGCTTTTTGTGAGAGAGCTTCCGCGATCATCAACGCCTGACCGGGAATCATTGAAATCTCATCGATAATTACGCCCTCGACCTTGCGCAGTCGTGCCATTAATTTCGTATCTTTAGAAGCACGTTGATAAGTGGAGTCAGGACCACCTTCCATAATTCCAAGTCCAAAGAAACTATGAAAAGTTCGTCCACCCAACAAGACGGCAGCAGCTCCAGTGCTTGCCAGAATAGGCATCGTCTTCGGGTCAAGTTCGCGCATAAACTGACGAATTAAAAAACTTTTCCCACTGCCTGCGCCACCGGTCAGAAAAACATTTTCCCCGGACCTTAAAAGATCCAAAGCATTTGCTTGTTCAGGTGAAAGTTCCACAGTGGTTTTTGTCATAAAAAAGGATCATGCCACCGAGGTACTGCCATAGCAAGATTGTGTTGCCTTTCACAGCAAAGGGTCATGAAATATTCAAGCATCATTTGAAAGGACTCTTATGAATCGCTCTTTATTGATTTTGATGGCAGCGAGTCTGACTGCTCAGTTTTCCTTCGCTGCAAACGCTCCCAAAGGCCCTTCTTCTGAAATTCCAGAAAAACGTGAATTTCCCCTAAATACCAAAGTAAATCCTTGTGAGGATTTCGAAGCTTATGTTTGCACGGACGTTAAGGCGTCATTTAAACTTCGCCCAGATCGCAGCTATCATGATTTTGCCTTTAGCGATTCTGCTGAAAGAATTTTAGAAACCAAAAAGAAGTTCATGGCAGATCTTCCAGAAGCCAAAGATTTGAACGAGCGCACAGAGCAACTGCGTGATTTCTATATGTCATGCATGAATCCCAAAGCCCGCGCTGCAGCTGAAAAAGAAGAAGTAAAACGTGTGCAAAAAGCCCTTAAAGGACTTGAGACGTGGGAAGACCTGGTCACCTATTTAAACCAACAGCAATCCAAAGGCGGGCAGTTTTCTCTTGCAAGTATGTGGAGCTATCCTGATCCAGACGATTCTAACAAATTGAATGTCGGTCTTTTTGGAAACCTGATGGGATTGCCTGATCAGAAATACTATGACCAACCTGAATTGATGAAAGACTATCAGAAACTTTTGACGGCATTTTTCAAGAACGTTGATCCAAAAGGCAAAGATGGCAAAGCCGAAGACCGCGCGAAAGCCGTCATCGAGGTTGAAAAGGATTTCGCAAAGGTTTATCCCACTCCCGCTCAACGTCGCGAACGTTTCTCTGAAAGACATATTGCAACTCAAGAAGAGGTTTTGAAAAAGTACCCGAACTTGAAATTGGATATCTTGTTTAAAAAGACTCCCAAAACAGCTTTGGTTTCAATCCCACTTTTCGAGGGCACTGATTTTGTAAATGCTGAAATCGCAAAACGCCCCCTATCAGTCTGGAAAGACGTAGCTCTTAGAAAATCGGTTTATCCTTACTTGGATGACGGTTACACGAAATTCTATGAACAGCGTTTTGCGTTTAATAAAAAGTATTTCGGAGGGCCTGAAAAACGTGCTGAACGCCAAGAGCGTTGTACCGAAGAGGTTATGGGCAACTTTGATAAAGAACTTGATGCTGCCCTGATTGATAAAATGTTCCCAAACTTTGACGAAGCTAAAGTTCAAGAGCTGGGAACAAAAATCCGCGAAAGCATTTTGGCGGGCCTTGAAAACAACAAATGGCTTTCCAAAGAGGCTCGCAAAGAAGCGATTAAGAAAATCAAAACGGCTCGTTTGCAGTTAGTAAAACCCCACAACGACCGGGAGTGGGACTTCACGCCCATTCGTCGTTATTCAAAAACAGATATGATGGTGAATGATCGACTGTTAGCGGAAGCAAACTACAGCAAAATGCTGCACGAGTTGACGGAGCCAAACAATAAAGATGCCTGGGGTATGGGCCCTTTGACTGTGAATGCTTACTACTCCCCGACAGAAAATAAATTCGTACTGCCTATCGGTATCTTGCAGTATCCATTCTATAACAAAGACGGCAGCATGATCGAAAACCTGGGCGCCGTTGGCGCGGTGATTGGTCATGAACTTGGTCACGGTATCGATGACAAGGGTTCAAAATTTGATTCAGCTGGAGCTTTACGTGAATGGATGAAAGATAAAGACTTGGTCGAATTTTCCAAACGTGGCGAGCGCATGGTTGAGCAATTCAACAAAATCGAGCACGACGGTAAACTGACTTTGGGTGAAAACGTGGCCGACTTGGTTGGATTGACGTTTGCTTACAACGCAGCTTTCCCTCAAAACAAAGGAAGTCTCGAAGACAAAAGGACATTCTTTACGGGTTACGCTCGCTTGTGGTGCACAGTTTCTCGACCTGATTTTGAGAAATTGAAAAGAAAAACGGACCCGCATGCATCAGGCATTGCCCGCATCAATGAACAAGTAAAACACCAACCTGGCTTTGCAGAAGCTTTCCAATGCAAACCAGGCGATAAAATGACCCTACCTGAGGCCGAGAGAGTCCAAATCTGGTAACCGCTTCTCACCGCCCCTTGTCGAGGAAATTATCAGATTTCCTCATATGTCAGGGGGCATCTCTTGAAGCCAACCTCCTGGACTGATATGATAACAGTCTTGGCTCTAGGAGGGCTTTTACGATGACAGTGAAGGTTTACGAATTCACATCAAAAACTGAGAATCCAAATTTTGAAGATGTTCACGATATTGCTCCCGCTGAACTTCACCAAAACATGTCTAAAGTAAAAATGATCGATGTTCGTCAGCCTGACGAATACACTGGAGAACTTGGCCACGTTCCAGGTTCAGAGTTGTTAGTGCTCGACACTCTTCCGGATCATTTGGAAGACCTACCTAAAGACCAAACAATTGTGTTCATCTGCCGCAGCGGAGCTCGTTCAGCTCGCGCAACTGCTTTTGCGAAGATGAATGGATTTACGAACGTATTTAATATGCTGGGCGGAATGCTTCATTGGAATGAATTGCAACTGCCTGTTGAAAGATAAGAATTATGCCAGGAAAAGTATTTGTTAACAGAACCTTGAATCTTAAAAAGATTCGTTACATCGGTGTCGACATGGACCACACGTTGGTTCGCTATAACTCCGAAAACTTCGAAAGACTTTCGCACACGACGATGATCGATAAATTGGTCAAACGTGGCTATCCAGAAACTCTGCGCAAGCTGACGTTTGATTATAACTTCGCGATCCGCGGACTTGTCATCGACCGTAAGATGGGAAATCTTTTGAAATTGAATCGCTACACGGCGATCCGTGCGAGCTATCATGGTTTGAAACCACTTGATTTCAAAACTCACCAAAAACTTTATAAATCGACTTACATCGATCTTTCGAACACAGACTATTTGGCTGTCGATACCTCGTTCTCCATCTCGTTGGCGAACCTGATCGGTCAAATCGTTGAGTTGAAAGACACGGATACAGCGAACAAATATCCAGAATACGTTCAGATTGCTGACGATGTTTTGGATGCTTTGGATGAAGCTCACCGTGATGGTTCTTTGAAAGACGAAGTTAAAAAGAATTTGGATCACTACATCATCAAAGACCCGGGACTGGTTGCGAACCTTGAAAAGTTCCGTCGCCATGGTAAAAAGATCTTCGTTTTGACGAATTCTGATTATCACTACACGAAACTGCTTTTGGACTATGCGGTTCAGCCTTTTCTGAAAGAATACAAATCATGGGCAGACCTTTTTGAGTTCGTGATAACCTTTGCCTCTAAGCCGAAGTTCTTCTACGAAAATCAAAAGTATCTGCGCGTGAACCCAGCTGACGGCTCTATGACTAACATGGAAGGCAAGCTGACTCCGGGCATTTACCAAGGTGGTAATGCTAAGAAGTTTACTGCAGACCTTGATTTGAATGGTGATGATATTCTTTACATCGGCGACCATATCTATGGGGATATCCTTCGTTTGAAAAAGGATTGTAACTGGAGAACAGCGATGGTTATCGAGGAGCTTGATTCTGAAGTTGAAAAAAACAGAAAAGCTGAGCCTATCAATCAAGAAATTGAAACATTGATGCGCAAAAAAGAACCATTGGAAGATGAGTTGACCGAAATCATGACTCGTAAAATTGAAAAGTCTGCCGACTTCAACGAGTCACAAGTCGAAACTCTGCAAAAAAGTATTTCAGAGATCGATGGTCAAATCAGTGCTCATATCAAAAAGCAACAGGCGCTATATAATGCGAACTGGGGTCAATTGATGAGAGCTGGTAACGAAGAAAGTTATTTCGCCTATCAGTTGGATCGTTACGCGTGCGTGTATATGGAAAAGCTGGCGGATCTTTTGGAGCTATCTCCAAGAACTTACTTCCGCGCACCACGTAGACCTCTAGCCCACGAGATTTACTAATATGAATAAAAATATCGCTCTTTGGATTTTGGCTTTGATTATCGTGGCACTTGCAGCCTTTAACATTGGCAGACGCTCTGTCCACTGTAAGCCTGCTACCGGGGCTGAGACCGCGGCGGCTTGCGGAACCCCAGCTTCGGCATTCCCGACGAACTTGCCGCCTCCACCGCCACCATCTGAATCGAATAGTTCACATTAATAAAAATAAAAAACCGGGTTTTAGGACCCGGTTTTTTTATTTCGAATTAATGAGCCGTGTGGATGATTGGCACTTTTAAAACATTCGTTAAAGCCCAAACATAAACACCATTGGTCCATAAGAAACCATCTTGAGTCGGATATTTATCTCCGGCCTCGTGAGGAACTCCACCTCGAACAGCATCAATTTTTTCAATCACTTTACCGGTCTCTTGATAAATCGTCTCTACCGATTGAACCCATTTGCCGGCAAGCCTTACACCTTCTTTTTGATATCCGTATTTCAAAGCACCGCTGATGGCAAAGAAGTGATGAGGAGCCCATCCGTACGGAGCATCCCATTGCTTGCCCGTGTCTTTTTCGGCTGACATGATCCCACCTTTACGCTCAAGACGTACTAACTGACTCATGACTCCTTTTGCCTGCGCATCGGATGCAATTTTATAATGAAGTGGCATGAAAGTATCTGCCGTTACGACTTGGGATTTTCTTAAGGTCGGAAGATGCACATCACGGTAGACCTGACTGCTCTGATCCCACATGTACTTGTCCATAGCTTTTTGACGAGCCACCGAAGCCGTTTCGAATCCTTGCACTTCGATTGAATCTTTATTTAACAGGCGCCCCATCCAAGCCAAATCTCTCTCAACCTGAAACAAGATAGAGTTCAAGGAGACAGCGCCGTATTCACTTGCACGGCCTTCAAAAGCTTCTGTAAAGTCCTTGCCACTTTCAGCTTCGGCTTTCACGTCTCTAAACGTGTGCGCGATTTCAGTTTCTTTGTCCGAAGAATGGCGTTCCGGTCTTGGGGTATTGCTGCTATCCCAAAAATGATTCAGCCCTGTGCGTTTGTCATAACGAGTCTGCGGATTCATCCAGAACTGTTCATAGTCTTTTTTGATCAAAGGATAAGCTTCAGCCAACCATTGACGAGTTGATGGCGACAGCTCCCCTTTAGCCATTTCATGTTCCAAAACTAAACGAACCATTTGTGATATCAACGGCGGTTGCGAGCGGGTCAAATAGTAATCACGAGTCCCATTGGGAATCAGCCCATAGTTTTTTAAAAGGAAAAGGAAATTATCAACTTGTCCCTTAACGATGTCTTGTCTGCCCGTTTTTAAAAGCGCAGGAAAAGCAAAGTATGAATCCCAGTAATAGCCTTCTTGAAATCGAGCTCCCGGAATTAACAACGGGTGAGGCAACGGAATCAACGAAGACGTGGTATCTTTCGGAGTTTGACGAGTCAGCTCCGCCCACATCGTTTCGATGTGTTCAAAGGTTGCTCTGTGATCTGGGGATTTTACAGTCCATTGACTTTTCAATGTAGGATCTTGTACTGGCAAAAGCTCCCGGCGATGCTCGTACATGGATTCAATCCAGTACTTTGTCGCCACTTTTTCACCTTGTTGTTGACGAAGAATTTGCGTTTGTTTTGCAATCGCCTCTTTTTGAGATGAAGACAAGGTACGAAGAGAAAGATCTGCCAGTGTTTTGAAGTCATCCCACAGATTCAACTCGCGGGCGCGATCCACCACCGGGTCCATCAGGGCCTGGGAAGATCTCGTATGAATGGAGATACCAGAGGTAAATATTTGCGAACAAAGTGGAGCCGCCGAGGCACTCCAAGACATCAATAATACAATTGGTAGGGCTATGATTTTTGTATGCATATGAGGAACAAGAGCAATTCTCGGACCCATAGAAACGCATTGAATAGAAGCTAATAGAGGAACGGGCGCATAGAGTACCTAGAGCGCCCTAAATAGGCATCGAGGTGCAAATATTCTGACACCCCTGTGATGAATTATTTGATAATTTCCAGAGATTGAAGCTTGGCCTTGATATCCGAGATCTTAGCGCTTCGGCCCGATTCCATCAGATATTTCACAGCTTCGGAGATGTTCTTTTTATCTTGGTCCGTCAAAAGCTTCGAGCGCTTCGCTTCAACAGTATCAGCCTTCACGCCACGGCACTCTGGCGCACCAGCAAGCTCGGGGTTGTTTTCGCAAACGTTTCTTGGCAATGGCTTGCGGTTTTTCATCGCAGTCACGATACCTTTGGTATCGTTTTTACCTTCACCCACGACCACTTCACCTTTTTCAGTTTCATCCTCCGCGGCTGAGGATTCAAAGCCTTTTAAAAGGCCTTTCGTTTCCAAGCGCAAAGTCGTCATCATCACATTCAAAAGGATTTTGGCGTTGTCTTCCGTCAGATAAGCTTCATAAGCTGGTTGATCAATATAAACATAAGAGGGGGATACCCACGTTAGCCAACGATCTGGTGCTGCTTCGCCAGCTTTCAATGCATAATAAACTTCGTTCGGTACGGATTTATTCGCCAATGACATCGTTTTCCAGCTGCGGGCTTTAATAAGATTCACGAGGCCCAAGGCCTCTTTATCTTGAGCTGTCATATTTGCGAGGATGGGATCGATGTAGATGCGATAACCATCGTCATCTTTAAAATTGAAGGCCATTTCTTTGATAGCGGCTTCTTGGGCAGCAATTTTGGCTTTCTTTGCCTTGGCAGCGTTACTACGGCCGTTCATAACTCTGACGTTAGAACCGCCCTGTTTAGTCTCTAGACAGCCTGCCATAAATTGTAAGCAAAAAAGGGCACCGATAACGGGCAAAACCATTCTCTTCATTTTAAGCTCCCAAAGTTTAAATCCACTGGGGAGCTTACAAGGTTTATGCCCGCTTAAGCGATTAAGGAACAGGAACTGGAGATGGCTGATTGCCATCGAATAGCGGGTAAAGAACATTCACCGTCATGTTACGTTGAGTAACAACGCATTCTTGAGAAATGATTCTGTAGCGTTCGATCGGGAAGTGGTATCCACGCTCGATCCAACCCCAACCATTCCAGTCAACGTAACGACGGTAACCAGTACCGATTCTTTCGTTCACAGATCGAGTTTCAAAGTGATAAGTCAAAAGAGGAAAACGAACCTTAACAACGCCGTTTGCTTCCATCTTCATTTCAGCTTTTTCGTCAAACACGCAGCCGTAAAGACCATCGATACTGCGAACGCGACCTTTTACCGTCTCGCCTACCTTTACTTCGCGATCCTTTGGCATTTTGAAATCAAAGAACCAGTTCACAGCAGCCCCGTTGCCGTAAAAGCTTGTTGTGTTCATTGTCACTGAACCGTCGAATTCGATAAGATCGACTTCTGCCGTGCGGTTTTTATTTTCGTAAGTACCCTCGAAAATATTGCTCGCCTGTACCATTGCAGGCACTACGAACATGATCATCGCTGCGATAAATTTTTTCACGAAGACTCCCTTTTAGTTTCTATTAAATAATATGATAAAATCTTTTGGACCCACTTGTTCCGCCAATGAAGAATATTTGTTAGGTTCCAATTTTTTACGATACGTTCTGCGAGCTGCATTTCGAATCGCACATCCAAACTTAGCCGTGCCAGCAGGATCCACTTCACCACTGTCGATGCACTTTGGTTCAAATGATTGCTCTTGATCGCGAGTCACTGGAAAAGTGCTGACAGTGAAACTTGTGACGTCCAATTTATAATCAGACTTTAATTTCGCAACAGGATTCGACTCCAGCAGCTGCGAAGCATAAATATGTGGAACGATCAAAGCCACACGCAGTCCTTCAGAGCGGGCTTTATTAACTCCCTCCACCAGGCGTGACATTTCATCTTTCATTGCAATGTAAACACCCTCACGGAAAAGTTCGACGTAAGGAAGCATGGGCTCCACGATGATGACATCGTATTTCATGCCCACTTCTTGATTGGCTTCAATAAAGCCCTTCCATAGTTCCATGTCTTCAATTTTGTTAGGAGTAACTCCTAATACTGCAATAGGTGCGTCTTTGATCTCTTGGTGCAACTTTGAGAGGATTTCTTTACCCATATCCTCAGGTGTCGAGACCTGTGTAAAGGCGATTTTAGGCGTCGTTTCAGGGCCCACCGAAAAAGTCAGGGTGAAATACAGACCTAGAGCGATAATGGCGACGGCGCCAATCCAATACAAATGCTTCATAGGACTATGGGCCTATCACCCTCGACCCATCATGGCAAGGCTCGTTGTATTCTGTTAAAATTGTGCTACTTTGCGAACATTACAGAGGACCCGATCCTAATAAGACAGGTACCTACAAATATATGGCGACGAAGACGAATTCATCTATCTCATTCCTTTTAATTGGCTCTGGCCGTGTCGCCCGCCACTTTGCACACTATTTTCATCTATTAAACATTAATTTTCAGACTTGGGATCGATCTCAAGACCCTCATGCATTGCGCGTTAAAATCGCCGCAGCGACTCATGTCTTGCTGGCGATCAGCGACAGTTCATTGCAGGGATTTTATCGTCAGCACCTTTTGGGCCATGACGATAAAGTAGTTGTGCATTTTTCGGGCGCTCACTCCTTCGATGGTATGGTTTCAGCTCACCCGCTGATGACCTTTGGAAACGAACTTTATGATTTGGATTTTTATAAAAAGATCCACTTCACATTAACGGGCGTCTCCACTCTGGACGAGGCTTTGCCGGGTCTCACAAATTCTTATTCCTGGCTCCCTTCCGCACAGAAAGCGCTTTATCATTCATACTGCGTGATGGGTGGAAATTTTGTGACTTTGTTGATCGCCAGAATGCTTTCCGGCTTTGCAACTATGAAAGTTCCCACAGAAGCAGCTCATCTGTACGTGCAAAAAGTTGTGGAAAATACTTTTGCAAATCCTGAAGCCGCTTTAACGGGTCCCCTTGTTCGCAAAGATGCAGAGACGGTCGCTGCAAATTTGAAAGCCCTGGAAAACGATCCGGCAGTGAATATCTACAAAGCATTTCTTGAAACTTATTGGCCTGAGTACCCTCGAAAGTGAGGCTTCGCTATGAAATCAATTTTAGACTTCCAAGATAAAAAAAATAAAAAGCAGAAGATCTCTATGATCACTTGTTATGATTATTCTTTTGCTCAGATCGTAGCGGAAAGCAATATCGACTGTATTTTGATTGGTGACTCATTGGCAAACACCATGCACGGTTTTCCGACAACTCTGCCTGCGACTGTCGAGATGATGGCTTTACACACGGCAGCTGTGGCTCGTGGCGCAGGAACTAAGAAATTTATAACTGCTGACTTTCCATTTATGTCGAACCGTAAAGGTTTGACGGCCGTGATGAATGCCGCAGAGAAAATCATGCAAGCTGGTGCGCACGCTTTGAAACTTGAGGGTGGCGATGAATACACTTACAAAATCGTTCGCCATTTGGTCGATTCCGGCGTTCCTATCATGGGTCACTTGGGTTTAACTCCCCAATCCGTAAATCAACTGGGCGGTTTTAAAGTCCAAGGCCGTGATGATAAAGCCCAAGCGAAAATTCGCGAGCAAGCTTTACGTCTACAGGAAGCAGGTGCTTTCTGCATAGTGCTTGAGTGCGTGCCTTCTAAATTGGCCGCTGAAATTACCCATTCCTTGGATGTCCCGACGATTGGTATCGGCGCCGGTTCAGATACTGACGGCCAAGTTTTGGTCTTGCAAGACCTGTTAGGTATGAATCCTGGGTTTAAACCTAAATTCGTTAAAACTTATTTCAATGGCTTTGAAGCGCTTAAAGAAGCATTCAACACTTACCACTCTGAAGTGGAAGGAGTTGATTTCCCCTCAGAGAAAGAGAGCTATTCATAATGGTTCAAGTTCTGCGTACTCCTGCTGAATTCAAAGCGTGGAGAAAAAATCAGACAGGCAATGTTGGTTTCGTACCGACCATGGGTGCTCTGCATTCAGGCCACGAAGAGCTTTTGAAAAATGCACGTCGTGAAAACCAAGTTGTGGTTCTTTCTATTTTTGTGAATCCCACTCAGTTCAACGATCCTAAAGATTTCGAAAAGTATCCTCTGACGTGGGATCAGGATTTGAAAATCGCTGAGACTAACAAAGTCGATGCGATCTTTTATCCGCGCTATCCAGATATGTACCCAGATGAGTACCGCTATAAAGTTTCTGAAAATAGTTATTCCCAATTATTGGATGGCGCTCACCGCCCGGGTCACTTTGATGGAGTGTTATCAGTTGTGATGAAGCTTTTCAATGTGGTCGCTCCTGATAAGGCCTATTTTGGTGAAAAGGATTTCCAACAGCTCACTTTGATCAAGGGAATGGTGGATGCATTTTTTATGGATGTAGAGATCGTACCCGTTGCGACCGTCCGAGAAAACGATGGCCTCGCTAAGAGTTCTCGCAATCTTTTGTTAACTCCGGAAGATCGCCAGAAAGCTCCAATTATTTATAAAACTATCACCACAGCGAAAACTTCTGAAGAAGCAGCGAAAGCTCTGACAGCGGCTGGATTTGCTGTGGATTATGTGACAGACGTTCACGGGCGCCGTTTTGTGGCGGCTCGTTTGGGCGCTGTAAGGTTAATTGATAATGTCCAAATCTAAAGTCCTTTTCATGATGACGGGCTCCATTGCATGCTACAAAGCATGTCATGTGGTTTCGCGTCTGGTGCAAGCGGGTTGCGAAGTTCAAGTTGTGATGACTCCGGCGGCTTTAAAATTTGTTGGCAATGCAACTCTGGAAGGCCTCACTGGCAAACCTGTTGTCAGCGATATGTACACTCAAGGCAACGTGATGGATCATATCCATCTGATGCGTTGGGCGAATTTGATTCTGGTGGCGCCTGCCACTGCGAACTTTATTAATAAAGCTGCGCAAGGTATTGGCGACGATCTGGTTTCGACTTTGTTCTTGGCTCACGATTTTAAAAAGCCTTTCTTGTTGGCGCCTGCGATGAATACTTCTATGTATCTTCATCCCGTGACTCAAAAATCCATCTCGGCTTTAAAATCCTATGGCATTGAAATTTTGGATTCTGCATCTGGAATTTTGGCTTGTGGGGAAGATGGTTATGGCAAGCTTCTTGATCCCGACGAGATTTTGAAAATCACGTTGGCTCATCTTCATAAAGCAGCTCCGATGGCAGAAGCATCTGCTGTGGCAGTAGCTCAGCGTTCATCAGAACTTTCTAAAATCAAAGTTTTGATCACCGCGGGTGGCACGCAAGAGCCGATCGATACAGTCCGTACAATTACGAATTTGAGCTCTGGTCGCACGGGTATTTCCTTGGCTGAATACATGAGCCAAATGGGTTTTGATGTGACTTTGATTCAAGCCCACGGCACAGCAAAGGCTGAGCATGTCTCTCACCGTGATTACTTCACAAGCTTTGCTTCTTTGGATACTCAGCTTAAAAAATATCTTTCAGAAAATGAATTTACCCATGTGATTCACGCGGCGGCGGTTAGCGACTATTCGGTGGATTCCATCGAAGTGGATGGCAAAAAATACCGTCCCTTAGAAGTTAAGAAAGTCAGCTCTGATTCTGAAAGCATGAATGTTCATTTGAAACGCAATCACAAGATAGTGGATCGATTGAAAGATTATTCTAAAAATAAAAACGTCAAAGTCGTGGCTTTTAAACTGACCAGCCATGCGACGGACGAACAAAAGAAAGCCGCCGTGGAAAAGCTATTCAAAGCCTCCCATGCGGATTTCGTTGTTCATAATGATTTGACCGATATTGATATTGTAAACCGCACTCACAAGTTCACGCTTTATAACCATCAAAGCTTTGTGTCTTGCGAGAGCCTGGATCAGCTCACAAGCGAGTTGATCCGTGTTATGTTGCCAAAGGACTCCGTATGATTTTGTGTCTAGATGTTGGGAATACCCAAATCTTTGCAGGCCTCTTTGATAAAGACAAAATGGTAATGTCTTTCCGTAAAAATTCTAAATCGGGTGCTTCTTCGGATGAAACCGGGATTTTCTTGCGCACGGCAATTCGCGAAAACGGATACGACCCTGCACATGTAAAACAGATTGCGATCTGCTCTGTTGTACCCGAGGTGAATCACTCCCTGCGCGGTGCTTGCATGAAGTATTTCAATATCAATCCCTTCATCTTGCAAGCGGGTGTAAAAACAGGGTTGCGGGTAAAATACCGCAATCCCTTGGAAGTCGGCGCGGACCGCATTGCGAACTCCATTGCGGGCACTCACCTATATGCGAACAAAAATCTAATTATCGTAGATTTAGGGACGGCGACGACATTCTGTGCAGTTTCTAAAGAGAAGGACTATCTAGGTGGCTCCATCGTAGCCGGTATGCGCTTGTGTATGGAGGCCTTAGAGAGCAAAACTGCAAAGCTTCCCTCCGTTGAAATCCAATCCATGCACGAGGCTTTAGGCCGTACTACTATTGAAAGCATTCAATCTGGTTTATACTACGGTCATTTAGGCACGATGAAAGAGATCATCGCTCGCATTACTCGCGAATGTTTCCAAGATGAAAAGCCCTTCATCATTGGAACTGGTGGATTCTCTGCTTTATTTGAAAAAGAAAAAGTATTCGACGTTATTATCCCGGACTTAGTTTTAAAAGGTATGCTGATCGCACTTCAGCACAACGCTTAGAGGTTTTTATGAATGTATCATTGCTTAGAACAAAAATTCACCGCGCGACCGTCACCGAATCTGATTTGAGCTATGAAGGCTCGATCAGTATTTGCCCAGATTTGATCAAAGCTTCTGGATTGCTAATGAACGAACGCGTAGATATCTATAACTGCAACAACGGTGCTCGTTTTTCGACATACGTCATCTTGGGTGAAAAAGGCGATATCTGCCTTAACGGCGCAGCTGCTCGCCATGTTCAAAAAGGCGACCTAGTTATCATTTGCTCTTACGTGGGCATGTCCATGGAAGAAGCAAAGACTTTCCAACCAAAAGCAATATTCGTCGACGAAAAAAATCGCGTAAAAGAAAAACGCGCCGAATCCCACAAAAACAACAAAAAGAAAAAGAAATAGGAATAGGTAACTAAGGAATAGGTAACAGTTCCCTTTTTGAGGAATAGGTAAGTAAAAGGTATGGACAAAAATCCCGGGCTCTCACCCGGGTTTTTTTATTTTCTCTTTAAGCCCACCGAAAATGGGTCGAAGAAATAAGTCTGCTCGGCCATCCATTTCAAAATCAATAAAAAAGCTATTGCAGGATATTCTTGCGTAGCCAAGAGGAACTGGTCATCAAAATGATTCCAAATGTAATCACTTGTGCGCAGTAGACACAGCCTCGGTCCTTGATGGAGAGATATATTTGGTTGTCAAATATGGAAGCTTCAGAGTGAAAATCCTAAAAAAGGGAACTGTTACCTCAGTCGATAGCTTCGACTTCGATGCCGTTGGCGACTAGCATTTCGGCAAGCACGCCGTTGCCTTCGATGGTTTTGCCGCTGTACGTGCCGTCATAGATTCGACCGCAGCCGCACATGGGGGATTTGGATTTTAACATGGCTTCTTTCACGCCAAATTTTAGCGCAATTTCCAAAGCTTTTTGGGCACCGCATTTGTACTCTGCCGTTACATCCTTGCCGTTTTTGTCTATGACTTTGTCACCGATGCGTTCAGCAGGTGTACGTGGAGTGGAAAGGCCTCCCATTTCTTCAGGGCACACGACAATGGTCATCCCCTCCTCGTGGAGGACGGTGACTTCCTCGCGCAGCTGATGTTTTCCGTCATAGCGGCACGGTTTGCCGATTAAGCAGGCTGATACTAGGATTTTACCTTCGCTCATAGCCACCCAATATAGCACAGCTCTTCCTTCAAAAACCTGCTCCTAAAGTAAATTCATGCCTGTAAAAAACCTGAACACCATGCATGACAGCTAGCACTACAAAAAGGGAACTGTTACCTTTTGGGGTATGGGTATTACGTTATTGCAGTTACAGGATGGGCATAAGGCCTATGGGGCTAAGGTTCTTTTTGATCAGGCGACATTCGCTATCAATGAAGGGGAACACGTGGGAGTTATTGGGCCGAATGGTGCAGGTAAGACCACGCTTTTTAAAATCCTGGTGGACCAAGAACACTTAGATCAAGGAATTGTGACCAAGTCTCAGCAACTGCGCCTTGGCTACCTTGAACAGGAATCCGACTGGAATATCTCTGAAAAAGTTGAAGAGTATCTGGATAAGAACTGCATCACTCCCCTTTGGGAGTTGAAGCAATTTGGTTTGAAGCTTGGTTTGACTGAACGCCATTTTCAATCTCATTTGAAAGAGCTGAGCGGGGGCTTCCGCATGCGCGTGAAGTTGCTTTATCTGATCGGCCAAGAGCCGAACTTACTTCTGCTGGATGAGCCGACGAACTTTTTGGATCTAGAAACGTTGCTTGTGCTTGAAAGCTTTCTTCAAGAATACAAAGGTGCTTTCCTGTTGATCTCCCATGACCGCGAATTCCTTCGTCGCGTAACAGATCATATTTTAGAAGTTGAAGGCGGTGACATTGTTAAGTTTGCCGGAAATTTGGACGACTATTTTGAACAAAAAGCCATGCTTGCTGAGCTTTTGCAAAAACAAGCTCTCAGCCAAGCTGCCAAGAAAAAATCGATCATGGATTTCGTAACCCGCTTCGGCGCGAAAGCTACGAAAGCCAAACAAGCACAATCTCGCCTGAAGGCTCTTGAGAAGATGGAGACCATCGAAATCAAGGCAGCCCCGACTCACTCGCACATTCATATTCCGCCAGCCAGTCCCACTGGAAAAGTAATCCTCGAAGTTGAAAATGCGGATTGCGGTTACGGCGACAAAGTTATTTTGAAAGACGTGACAGTTCGTTTGGAACGCGGAAACCATTTAGGTATCGTGGGTCTGAACGGTGCCGGCAAATCCACATTGCTAAAATCTTTGGGCGAGCAAATTCCTTTGGTGAAGGGCTCCATTAAATGGGGTCACCAAGTCAGCTTGTCGTACTTTGCACAACACACCCCTGAAGCTTTGAATCCTGAACATACCGTTATTGAAGCAATGGCAGCGCTCGCCCATAAAGAAGTAACTCAACAAGATGTTTTAAATATCGCGGGAAGTTTACTTTTCAGCGGGGATGCTGTTCATAAGAAAGTAAAGGTCCTATCGGGCGGCGAAAAATCCCGCGTGGCGTTGGGACAGATCCTTTTGCAGAAGTCCCCTTTACTACTTCTGGATGAGCCGACGAATCACTTGGACTTTGACACTGTTGAGGCGCTGACGGGTGCGCTGGAAAAATACGAAGGCACCATCGTTACAGTAAGCCATGACCGTGGTTTCATCGGGCGTGTTGCAAATAAAATTTTAGAAGTAAATCACGGAAAACTGACACTTTATCCAGGGACTTATGATGAGTATGTGTGGAGTCTTCAAAAAGGGTTCCTTTCAGAGCGTGTATTTGATGCCGATGCGAAAAGAGCTGCAACTGCGACTGCATCAGACGAACCTTCTAAGTTTAACTACAAAGAAGAACGTAAACGCATTGAAGGCTTGATTAAGAAAGCTCAGAAGTTGATCGAAGACTCTGATAAAAAGATCAACATACTAGCCGTTAAGCGCGACAGCTTGAACGAGGCCTTGGCAACAGGCTCTGCTCAAAACAGTGCAACCACAGCTAAAGAACTTCACGATATTAGCGGCCAAATTGAAGACCTTGAAAGTCAGATGCTAGAAGCCATGGAGAATCAGCATCAATACGAACAAGAACTCAAGAGCCTTATAGGATAACTATGAAAAAACTAATCACGAGTGCGTTGTTATCGATTTCATTCGTAGGTTGCGCAAGCCAGCTTAAAAAAGAATGCGAATCCACGAACTGGTTTAAATATGGTGAAGAAGTGGCTTTGCGTGGCGAGTGGCTTTCCTCGGATGCAAAGCTTTTGTCCTGCCGCAAAGAAGAAGCAGAGATCAGCGAATCCCAAGCGGACCTTGGTTTCAAAAGTGGTCGTCAAAAATACTGCACGGGTACTAACACTTATCTGGTTGGCAAATCCGGTGATCCGTTTTCCAAAGATCTTTGCGATACTCCAACACTGAAGTCCCTGGTCTCCGATTACAACAAAGGCCTTCGTGACTACTGCTCTAAAGCAAATGGTTTTAATGCAGGTTCCTCTGGCAAGAAGTACAAAAATCTTTGCCCCGCCGATTTAGAAACGAAATTTTTGCCTGAATATAAAAAAGGCCGTTTGAAATACGTCGAAGCACAAATCAAGAATCTTGAAAACCGCCAACGTGACTTACAACTTGCTATTTCCAATAAGAATACTCAAGTTGTGACAACACGTATGAACTTCATGGGAGTTCAAAACCGTCGCAATCTTTTGGAAAGCCAAAAATCTTTCGCTCAATCCACTAATAATCTTTCTGAAGTGGGTCGATTGAATACGGAACTACAGAATCTTGATTGGGAGTTGACTCGAGCCCGACAGGACGTCGACAGAGCTGAAACCGAGAAAAGAAACCTGGAGTCGGAGTTAGATCAAACTGGAAAAACAATCGCTGAATTCCGCCTCGAAATGGCCGGACTGTAGAAATTAAAAAGGGGCTTTAAGCCCCTTTTTCTTTAATGAGCGATGATTCGCTCTGCAAGTTGTAAATCTGAAGCTATAAGCCTTGGGTTGCTCTTACGAATATGGTCCAAAGCTCTCTGCAAATAGACTCCACGAACTTGCCCTTGAGTTGCAACAAATACAGCAGCATCGTCTTTTGCCTCTACGATCATTTTTTCAATAGCATTATCAGCTGCTGTCTTAGCCGTAAGGAATGTTGGCGCTGATGTTACAGCTACTGTAGCTCCCGAAATCAGCTCCCCTGTTTTTGCTAAGGCAAACATCGGAATCACAAGAATTGTTATAACTGATGCAACCAGGATTTTAATCATAATATCTCCTAAAATCTAAACCACTCGATAGCGTCGACATAGGCTTTGGGCTGATAAGCATTCGCAGTTTGATTGAAGCGAACCTCTTGCCATCCCAAACTTCTGAACGATGGGTTTTCGACGTCACGTTTTTTAATAAAGTCTTGGACATTTAAAACCGAAGCCAATTGTTCACGTTTCATCAGCAACGATGGCAAATGAAACTGAACAAAGGACATACCTTTATTTTCCAAAGCGAATCCTTCCGCTCCCGACTTTAAATACTCTTTATAGTGAACTTCAGCTTTGGGTTCACAGTGTTCAACGACCAAAAGCTTTTCAGTGCTGTCAGAGTGATCCATCACATAGCTAAAGCTGTAGCCCCCGCATTTTTCGACGATCGTTCTGTTGGCTTTGATTTGACCAAATGTCTTAATCGGAATGGGAAATTTAGAGGGAAGCATCCACAAATTATCTTGGCCACGAACTGCAATTTGGGTCTGCGGTTGCTCTTTTGCGATCTTCATAAATTCCTGAAACGCTTTATTATTAGAATCTAGTTTTTGATTGCTGACGTACAGAACATCAAAGCTTGCTTCGGCAAAAGCTTTTTCGTAACCGTGCGCGCGCAGCTCGTTGGCAAAACCAGCCGCGAATAAACGGTAGGTATTTGAAGTCTTCGTTAAATCCGAAGAAGCGATATACTGATTGAAATTTTTAAGAGTTGCCGACGCTCGCATTAACGCGGACGCCGTCGAATCACCCGCTACCGATAATACCGGATTGTATTCGCCACGAATCATAAGCGCCATCTTGCGCGTGAACTGATAGCGCTCGCCCACTGACAACGACTTATAAGCACGCACCCAGCTATTTAACAACAATGGTCGAAGACTCATCTCTAAAACTTCAGGAGCTATAGATGACAAATTCTGATTACGAGCACAGATTTCGTAGTCCTCTGATTGCTTCCATGGAGAGTCACAATAAGCCTCCGGTGACTTGATTACGTAAGGCCATCTCACTGGCAGCAGAGCCGTTTTTACATGAGTGCCTGGATCGCCGATATCTAGGTCACCTGTTTGCAAATAGACCAAGAAATCTGTTGCGACTTCTTCCATCAACTCTTGCTGGACGAATAGGGTTTCATTTCTTTCTCGATACCAGATCTTAGCTAAAGCCTTTTCCAGATGGCCTGGAGCTTCGACTAAATTTTGACCGATATAGATCACATGACCTTTAATACGGAACATATTGGGGTGATCGGCCAAAATAACGATCTGTACCTTCTGCAAGAAAGGCTCGATACTTTCCAAAAGCCTTTCAGTTCCGCCCACACGCAGATTTAAATCTTTAATATTTTGCCCAAAGTAAGTGCTATAGCGAACAGCCTTGTTAACTGCGCATCGATAAACCACGTCCTCTTGGCGACCCGCAGTTCTGTCGATTTTCTCGACAACCTTGGATTCGATACAAAGAGGCCGTTGATTCATTTGCAGAACAACCAGGCTAAGTATGCCAAAACAGGCAAAAGAAATGTAAGTGAGCCAACGTGACAACATATTCCTGGCTAAGATTGCAAAAGGCAGACCTCCTTAGTTTGAATATTCTCCAAGAAAACCGAGTCATGGGAGACCACCAACAAGGCACCTTGATAGCCGGTTAAAACGTCCTCCAAAACCTCTAAGCTTTGCAAATCCAAGTTGTTCGTGGGTTCATCCAATATCAACAGTTCTGGGGCAATATCCGATAAGAAAACCTTGGCCAAGCAAAGTTTCAACTTCTCTCCGCCACTCAGGGATTCCGCCTTTTGATGGACTCGGTCGGCAAAGAATTGAAAAGCGGCCAGTTCATTGCGAATCCATTCAGAGCCTTTGCTGCTGACATCCATGATGTTCTCTAAAACAGTTTTGCTTGAATCAAGAATGCTATATTCCTGATCGATCAAACTGGTTTTTAAAGAACCCACTTTCATCTCGCCGCGAATTTCTCCTTGCGGATTTTCGCCCTTGCTTAACAGGAGCTGAATCAGGGTGGTTTTGCCCGCTCCATTCTTGCCCGTCAAAGCCCAGCGCTCTGGTCCCTTCATATGCAAAGTAAGATTCTCGGGCCAAAGCCAATGCTCCCCACCTGCGAATTTGAAATTGAAGTTTTCTAAATTGAAAATCAATTTCTCGGAAGGAACTTTTGCACCCAATTCTTTAAGGCGCAATGTCGTCTGCGTTCTCATACCTTGATAGTGCGATTGAAAGTCAGCACTGGCGTGCTCGGCACGTTGGGATTCGTTCGCGTTGATCGTTCCCATCGTAACTTGTGCTGCTCGTTTCAACCCACCAACGATAATTCTTGGAATTCCACCTTTGTCGGCCTGAGCTTGGCCTCGACGCATGCGTTTTTCCTGGGCCTCCAGTTTACTGTGAAGATCCCGCTCCGTTTTCTTTTTCTCCCGGCGTAACTGATCCAGCACTGAATGTTCTTGTTCTATCTCCCGATCTCGTTGCTCCTCATAAAAAGAATAAGGTCCACCATAGGAGCGCATTCCCTGATTCGACATTTCCAGAATGGAATCCATTCGCTCTAACAATTCCCGATCATGGCTGATGATCAAAAGATTGCCCTTAAAGCTTTCAACGAATTCAGTGATTCTTTGCTTTGCGGATCGGTCCAAGTTATTCGTAGGCTCATCCAAAATTAATAACCCAGAATTTCCTGCCAAGGCCTTCGCAATGCGCACGCGAGTCCACTCGCCTCCACTTAATAATTTCAAGGAGCGATCAAAAGGAATATCTCCTAATAATGTTTCTTGAGTGACAGCATCCATCTGCGAAGATTCCCAGATATCCACCAGAAATTCCCCAACAGTTTGTTCGGGGCGATCTTCCATTTGTCGCAAGTACGTGACTGTGTGACTGGTATGAATCTCCCCTTCCGTCGCAGGTGTTTCACCTGACAGAATTTTTGCTAATGTTGATTTCCCGATTCCATTGGGACCCACCAACCCATAACGGCCGGAACCAACGCTAAAGTTTAAAGATGAAAACAAGCGCAGCCCATTGCTGAACTCAAAGCCCAAATGATGAGCCGTGATCTGAAATATTTGATTTTGCATATTTAAATATCCGTCCAGGGATCCAAAAGGTCCCGAGATGTCTAGACTCTGACTTTGTCAGAGCAAGTTAGTAATAAGGAATTACGACGGAATTTATTTTCTCATAGACGCCAAGGTCGTCCTCGGCCTGATTAGTATAGCAAAGCCCACCCCATTATGCTAGTGTCCGGCCATGAAAAATCTTTTGGTTATTCAGCATGAATCAGATGGACCTGCGGGAACTACCCTGGACTGGGCGTCTCAAAATAACTATGGGGTTACTCACTGGTACCCTGCAGAAGGGGGTCCTGCACCCGATTTTAAAGCTTTTGATGGTGTCGTCATCTGTGGTGGCAGCATGGATACTTTCGAAGAAGATAAGTTTCCATGGCTGCGTACGGAAAAGAAATTCATTCGCGATTTGATCGATAACAATAAAAAGATCTTTGGTCTTTGCCTGGGATCACAAATGATCGCCGATGTCTTAGGGGCCAAGGTTTACATCCACGAGCCCGGCTGGGAAGTGGGATTCGTTCCTATTAAAACTATCGAAGGTGAAACCATCCCAGCATTTCACTGGCATCATTGTACATTTGAGTTGCCACCTGGTGCAGAACTAACAGCCACAAATGAGTTCTGTAAAAATCAGGCCTATAAAATTGGTGATAACATCATAGCGACTCAATTCCATCCAGAAACAACAGAAGATTGGATTCGTGAATGCGCGGATGAGGTAGGATCAGAACACCAAGGCATGGTGCAAAGAAAAACCGAAATGCTAGCGGATCTTCATCTACAGAAACCACTTAAAGAGTGGTACTTCAAACAACTCGATAAATTATTTAAATCTTAAAAGTAAAAAGGCCTGATTTCCCAGGCCTTTTTCTTTATTCGTTTTCAAATTAGAAACTAAACACTCTGGAACACACACGAGTCATATGATCGCGTTGTTGTCCCTTTTCCGCCAGATCCAAGAACTTTTTGCCGGCCCCCAATGCAAGAACATACTGCTTGTTGCGATATCTATCTACGATTGGTTTGCCCTCTTTATCTTTCGTTCTATAAGAAGGAGCATTCTTATTTACAAACTCCACACCCGTCTGAATTTTAAATTCCTTCTCGAACTCTTGAAAGAAGTCGACGCCCCATTTATTGTAAGTCTCCAAAGGCATCCATGACGGAGCCGTATTTCCGTGAAGGATCCCCACTCCCACTTGAGTGAAGCCCTTCAACAAGTTTGACTGCTCCCACGCCTTAAGAATATCTGTGCGTTTTACTTTCTCGAAAAACTCCTCGTTCAAATAAGTATCACCGTAGTCCCGCAGGACGATTTTGCCAGTAGGACGCATTTTCTCATCCAGCTCCACCAAGAAATTTTGCGAGTGTGGAGAGTCATAAGTCATGCCTGTCAAAGCAAAAAACTCCGCAATCGCTCGAGCTAAAGGTTTGTTGTAATGCTCATTCCAGAATTCAGCCGGGTTATTTGAGCCATTCAGTCGAGCGAGTTCGCGACCCTTTTCTTCATGCATGATTGAAAAACCAGGAACGTAGGTTTTTCCTGAATTCGTCAAGGTGTCGTAAGAACGAATAATCATGCCTTGGTCAATAACGACTTCGCCGCTAGCATTTTTGGTTTCAATCCCAAACGCCAAGGGTTCATCAAGTAAAACGATATTGTAGAGTTTGGGTTGTTTTGCAAGTTGTTGGTCCACGAAATCCGTCATCATACGGATTTGCTTACCATCATCCCAGTCTTGATGTTTATCACGCCAAAAACCGCCGGTTTTATCCGTGGAACCTTTAAAGGAAAACTCTGCCTTGGAAACGGGATCGACAATTATATAACTGCGCGAGGCCGTCATATATCCTTTATAATAGACCTTCTTAATAGGAGTAATGCCGTTGTCTTTCAAGAAGCCAGCGATTTCTTGCCACCACTTGGTGTCCTCTGGATTGATGATCCAACGAAGATACTTCACACCTTTTTCTTCGTGAACTAATGAGTCGACAAATTTTTGAGGAGCCCTTTTTGCTATATCCGCTTCAACCAAACTCATTGGAATGTCATAATGGTAAACCATGACCTCCTTATCACTGCGGGTCGTGACAGCATTGGATTTGGTTTCCAAAGTCACAAGATCTTGTAATTCCTTACTGATCGCGTGTGAAAACGACGCGAAGATCATGTTGGAAATCAAGGCAAAGCTAAGAGCTCGGTTGAACTTCATAAATAGGTCTCCCTAAGAATTGTTTTAATTCAAAGGTGACTATTTCAAACTCGATACCAATAACTAATGGAACTAACTGGATTAAAATGGGTTTTGAGATCAATGGAAACCAATAGAGAACAAAACGCGGCAACACCTGTTAACGACGTAAACGTTTAGAGTACGTGCTCAGAAAGTTAATATCTCATTTTGAGACAGCGACTTTTCCCAGAGGTTTCAGTGGTCCCACTTTACCAACCTTCCAGGGAAGTGCGTGTTGGATTTTCTCTGACATCCAAGGATCGATCGCAATCAACTTATCAAGGTTTAAACCTGTTTTAATTCCCATGCCGTGGAACATGTAAACAACATCTTCTGTCGCCACATTCCCTGTCGCACCTGGAGCGTAAGGACAACCACCCAAACCACCAAGGCTAGTATCAAAAACGCGGACGCCCTCTTCATAAGCCGCAAGAATATTCGCAAGAGCTTGTCCTCGAGTATCGTGGAAATGTCCTGCTAACTTTTTAACAGGAACGACTTTTTTGATTTTCTTAAAAAGTGAATGAACTTGGCCGACATTCGCAACACCTATAGTGTCACCCACGGAAAGCTCGTAAACTCCCAGTTTATGCATGCGCTGAGCAAGCTTCACAACGCGAGCCTCTGGAACTTTTCCTTCAAAAGGACAACCAAAGCAGGTGGAAAGATAGCCACGCACTTTGATTTTGTGTTTCTTAGCTAGTGCCATGACTGGCTCAAAACGTTTAAAGCTTTCATCGATGGAGCAATTGATATTCTTTTGAGAGAACGACTCTGAACAAGCCGCAAAGATAGCGATCTCTTTAACACCACTGGCGATGGCATCTTGCATACCGCGCTCGTTAGGAACTAAAACAGAGAATTCAGTCTTTTTGGGAATTTGACCCGACTTTTGCAAACCGAAAGCTTTGCTGACGACTTCTTTAGTCCCCGCCATTTGCGGAACCCATTGCGGAGAAACAAAGGCACCGATCTCAACACGTTTTGTGCCGGCTTCGATCAAACGACGTGCAAATTCAACACGCGTGTCGGCATCCAAAACGACTTTCTCGTTTTGCAAACCGTCTCGTAGTCCCATTTCCACAATCGCAACCGAATTCTTAGCCATAAATTTCTTATTCAGCAGAAGGTTTAATTTTCACAAGTGCTTTACCTAAAGCCACTTGCTCACCGACAGCGCAAGAAACTGAATCCACAGTTCCAGCGATATCAGCTTTTAAAGTGTACTCCATTTTCATGGCTTCCATTACTAAAACTGCTTGTCCCGCTTTAAGCTCTGCACCCGTTTGTACCAAAATTTTAGTCACTTTGCCTGGCATTGGGGCGGACACAGTATCAGAGGAACCTCCAGCACCCGCTTTTTTACGAGACTTACGGCCAGCTCCCGCGTCCATAGTGAAAGTACGTCCATTCACATGCACCCACAATGTGCCTTGAAGCAATTGAGCCTGCCCTTTGTGATCGACACCGTCGATACGAACCTTAACGTCCATTAGATACCTCTCCAATAAGATGCCCATGGTGATGTGCTTGCTTGAGTTCCCGATGTTTGAGCACCACGAGCTTGCGCCAATGCTGCCGCTGCAAGTTTCTTTTCAACTTCATTCAGCTCAGGTTCTTTGATCGGATCTGCGAAATAAGTTTCGATGAATCTTGTCGTCATCGTCCCCATCACGAATTCTTTATGTGAAAGAATCTCAATCAAATACGGAATATTTGTGTGAACACCGAACACGACCGAGTCTTTCAACACGCGGATCATTTTTTGAATCGCGCGAGGACGGTTCTCGTCCCAAACAATCACCTTCGCGATCATCGGGTCATAGTATGGGGTGATCGTATCACCAGAATCAAAACCATATTCATAGCGACGGCCGGGGCCCTCGGGCCATTCAACGTGACCTAACAAACCTGTACTCGGCACGCCACCCAAGAATGGATTTTCAGCGTAAATTCGGCACTCGATAGAATGACCACGAGGAATACGGATCATTTTTGGATCATGTATGTATTCACCTTGAGCTGTCATGATCTGCATTTTTACCAGGTCCACACCCAAAACTTCTTCAGTCACTGGATGCTCAACTTGCAAACGCGTATTCACTTCAAGCAAATAAAATTCACCATCTTGAAGCAAAAACTCAACCGTACCCGCACCTTTGTATTTACCCAAAGTGGCGATGGCACAAGCGGCCTCCCCCATACGACGACGAAGATCATCGGTCAAAGACGGAGAAGTTGCTTCCTCGATGATTTTTTGATGGCGACGTTGCACTGAGCACTCGCGATCAAAGAAGTGAGCCACGTTACCAATCGAATCACCAAAAATTTGGAATTCGATGTGTTTTGCGCGGTCTAAGTATTTTTCCAAGAAAACTTTTGGCGAACCGAAAGCAGATTGGGCTTCACGCTGAGCCGATTCAATCAACTCCGCAGCTTCCGCAGATGACTTGATTAATTTCATACCGCGACCACCACCGCCAGCAGCGGCTTTCACGATCACGGGATAACCAATGCGTTCTGCTTCAGTGA
The DNA here is from genome assembly GCF_002209355.2 of Bdellovibrio sp. SKB1291214. Taxonomy (GTDB): domain Bacteria; phylum Bdellovibrionota; class Bdellovibrionia; order Bdellovibrionales; family Bdellovibrionaceae; genus Bdellovibrio. Next base: position 3,319,197 of record NZ_CP106855.1, on the reverse strand, counting down.
TCAAGTTTGCAACTTGTTGGTTTTCGCCCTGATATCCAGGAACCAAAGGAAGACCGGCTTTTTTCGCAAGCTCTTTACAGTGAACCTTATCACCCAAAGAACGAATCGCTTCCGCTGATGGACCAATAAATGTCAGCCCCGCTTTAGTAACCGCTTCAGCAAAATCAGCGTTCTCAGACAAGAATCCAAAGCCAGGATGGATCGCTTGCGCGCCACCAGCTAGGGCTCCGTTAATATTTGCTTCGATGTTTAAGTAACTTTCTGCTGTCGGCGCAGGACCGATGCAGATTGTTTTTGTCGCCATTCGAAAGGCACGAGAATGAATGTCGGCTTCAGAGTGCAAAAGAACGGTTTCGATTCCCAATTCTTCGCAAGCTTTGATAATACGAACCGCGACTTCTCCGCGGTTGGCGATAGCGATACGAGTGAATTTTCCAGGCATTTTCGTCATGGTGCAAAAGCTCCAATTTTAGAGCTTAATCTATATCGACGAATCCTGGTTAAAGCAACGAAAAGACGGCCATTTCCCTAGGCAGAGTGTGCTTTAACCAAGGGCTCCATAGAGCTAAAAACCTTCTCTTCCAAATTTTGGGTGGTGGACTATTTGGTGATTGAAAGAAATCAAAATACTTAGAATTTGACCGCGTTGGAAGTGTCAGAGTTTGTTTCAATTCGCATTAAGTTTCCAAAAAGTGAATCAAGAAGCCTCACCAAATGCCGAAAAGTTTTGCATTTGCTATCGGTTGCTTACCGGGAACTTTGACCGAGCGAGACGTGAGAGAGCTTCCGCAAGATGCAGCCATCACGCACACAATTGCAACCATTTGCGTGTCCGACAGCCTCTCATTTAAAAAAAGAAGCCCCATAAGTGCGGCAACGGCTGGCTCCATACTCATGAAAACACCGAAAGTCTTTGAAGGAATTCGCCTTAATGCGATCATTTCCAATGAAAACGGAATCGCTCCTGATAAGATAGCCATCCCCAAAATCATCAACCACATTTGATTGTCGTATACTGACGGATGGACGTGGGAGACCGCCGGAACTGTTACCGTTAAGGCCGCCACTGTTAGTCCCATTGCAGTGGCAGTTCCACCTGGAATTTTCGAGCCCACTTTTTTCGCCAAGATAATATAAAAACCCCAAAAAGCGCCAGCGATCAAAGCCAACAGGGCCCCGAGCAAATCTATATTTTTTGAAAAATCTGAATGAGGTAAAATTAAAATGATACCTGCCGCTGCCAAAGCCACCCACAAGATATCTAAGACTCTTTTAGATCCTAAGATCGCAACGGCCAAGGGACCTGTGAATTCTAAAGCGACCGCAACACCAAGTGGAACACGTTCAATCGATAGATAGAACGTTAAATTCATACAAGCCAAACAGACACCATAAATAGCAACTGTTTTAAGAGTGCTTGCAGAAAATTTCTGAGTCCAAGGACGGTAAATCGCAAGCAGGATGAGTGCAGAAAACCATGCACGCCAAAAAGTTGCAGCTTGTGGACCTATTAATGGAAATAATTGTTTCGCGAAGCTTGCGCCACCTTGTACGGAAAAGATGGCGATCAAAACGCAAAGGACTGCGACTAACTTCTCCACGATGGTTCGCGTTTTTCAAGAAAGGACTTAAGCCCCTCCTGACCTTCATCGCTGGCACGACGTTCTGCAATCAAGTGAGTTGTGCGATCACGCTGTTGTTCCCACGTTAAATTCGCGATGTCATTCAAAAGTTTTTTCGTTTCACGAACTGCTTCCGCACCGCCTTGCTTGTAATTGGCGATAATCTTTTGCAAAAGGTTATGCCCCTCACCGACCGGTGCAATCTCAGTCACCAGACCGGCTTGCTGGGCCACTTGAGGATTGAAAACAGCTCCAGAAAGCATCAAAGGACGAACTTTACCAGCAACAGCTTTACGTTGAACAAACGCGCTGATGACTGCGGGTGCAATTCCGAGTTTCACTTCACTAAAGCAAAACTGAGTACCCTCTTCTGCAATGACTTCATCACAAACTGCGACCAAACCTAAAGCACCACCAAAGGCAGCGCCATGAATCAACCCAATGATCGGAAGAGTGCATTTCGCGATAGCTTCAAACATTGCAAACAGACGCAAAGAATCTTCGCGGTTTTGATGGTAAGAGAAATTTACCATTTCTCTCATCCAGTTCAAATCAGCACCGGCGCAAAAGGATTTACCCTCCCCTTGCAATACAACGGCACGCAGATCACGACGCATTTCTAACTGATGAAATGTCTCGGTAATTTCTGCGATCATTTCAGGGTTAAAAGCGTTGCGCACGTCCGGTCTGTTCAACTTAACGTAAGCAACGTGATCCATTTCCGCGATGACAACAAAGTTCATGACCTACATCCTAAAGACGCCCTGGGACTTTTCACCCCAAGACTTGTTAAGGCTTGCCGCAATACCTAATGCCAAAACCCGGCGTGTGTCTGCGGGATCAATGATCCCATCATCCCACAAGCGAGCCGACGAATAGTATGCGGAGCTTTCGTGTTCATACTTTTCCAAAGTAGGGCGTTTAAATTCCGCCTGTTCTTCAGTACCCATGGTTTGGCCTTTGGCTGCCATTTGATCCAATTTTACGGTTAACAAAACGTTTGCAGCTTGCTCTCCGCCCATGACGCTGATCTTAGCGTTCGGCCACATCCACAATTGACGAGGCTGATAGGCACGACCGCACATTCCGTAGTTCCCCGCTCCGTACGAACCACCAATCACCACAGTGAATTTAGGAACGTGGGCGTTAGAAACGGCCATAACCATCTTAGCACCGTGTTTCGCGATGCCCTCATTTTCATATTTCTTACCAACCATGAAACCTGTGATATTTTGCAAAAAGATCAACGGAATTTCACGTTGCTCACAAAGCTCGATAAAGTGCGCAGCCTTCTGAGCACTTTCGCTGAACAATACACCGTTGTTGGCGATAATACCCACTGGCATTCCATAAATATGTGCAAAGCCAGTCACCAAAGTTTTTCCATATAAAGCTTTGAATTCATGGAAACGAGAACCATCCACAATACGTGCGATGATTTCGCGGACATCAAATGGCACACGTGAATCCTTAGGAATCACGCCATAGATTTCTTGAGAGTCAAACAGTGGCTCTTCCACAGGAAGAATCTGCATCGTCACAGTTTTTTTGTGATTTAAATGTGCGACGATGGAGCGAGTGATTTCAACAGCATGCTCGTCATCTTCCGCAAAGTGATCTGTTACACCCGAGTTTTCACAGTGAACTTGTGCACCACCCAAAGCTTGAGCATCAACAACTTCTCCCGTTGCTGCTTTGACTAATGGCGGTCCTCCTAAAAAGATCGTACCATTTTCTTTAACGATGACGGTCTCATCACTCATCGCTGGAACGTAAGCTCCACCGGCTGTACAAGACCCCATGACCACTGCGATTTGCGGGATACCAGCTGCCGACATGCGAGCTTGGTTATAGAAAATACGACCGAAATGGTCACGATCCGGGAACACATCTGCTTGCATCGGCAAGAAGGCGCCACCCGAATCCACTAGGTAAATACAAGGCAATCCATTTTCAAATGCGATTTCTTGAGCACGCAAATGTTTTTTCACTGTCATAGGGAAGTATGTTCCACCTTTAACTGTGGCATCGTTAGCTACGATCACACACTCAGTGCCATGGACCACACCAATACCCGTAATAACACCAGCACCCGGTGCTTGGCCTTCGTACATATCCCAAGCAGCTAAAGTCGAAAACTCAAGAAAAGCAGTTCCGCCATCCACTAAAGCTTCGATTCGTTCACGCGCTGTCATTTTACCGCGAGCTTTATGTTTTTTAGTGGCATCAGCACCGCCACCTTGTTTGACCAATTCGACTCTCTCTCTCCACTGACCTACGATGTTTAACATCGCATCGCGATTAGCTTTAAAATCAGAAGAGTTTACATCAATGTGACTGTCCAAAATTTCCATACGAGACCTTTTACTCCGCAGAGCTGCTAAGCGCTGGAGTGTGTTTTAACTTTAACTGCATTTGCACAGAACCGACGGCTTGATCATTTTCATCAAAAATTTGTACATCCGCAGCCGAAGTTGATTCGCGACGATCTCTGAGATCCGCTAAAACCACTTCGCGGGTATTTTCCGCTAATTCCAATCGCAATCTGCACTCACCTGTTTGCACTTTAAAAAACTCAGATTCAATTCGCGTAACAGCAATCTCGAAATTTCCCATCGGGGCATGACGCATCCACAGAATCTTCACGGCCTCAATGGCCGTTGTTAAAATCGCGCCCTCATGCATTTGCTTAGCTTCATTCATGTTTCGAGTGCGGGCGGGGATTACCACTTCAATCTGAGTGTCCTTAAGACGGGAAATTCTTAATCCCATTCCCGCCGAAAAAGGCCTAACGATATCAAGCGCATAACCCAGCGCAGCATGCGAAGCCTTAGGCGAAACCTCTTCCAGAAGTGCAGCAAGGTCGGCAGCACCCAGACGAATTCCGCGGTCTTCGAGTTGATTTTTTAGACCGTCTTTGGCCTGTTGAAGCTGCTGACGCAGGTTTTGCTCAAGCTCAATTCCCTTAGACATTAAGATTGTCAGCCATTGTTGGTTCATGAGATATCCTTTTCCCTACTGGTATTGAAAAATCTAAGATATCATGCTCCGATAAAGACTCGAATATTTCAAAAGAAGATTTCACCTAAGAGGAATTTGAAATGAAGAAAATTGTTAGCCTCGTTGTTTTCGTTGCTGCTTTGGTTTGGACTTGGAACGTGATTCACACGAATGAAGCTATTGGCTTCGAGACGCACGCTGGCATCCAAACGAAATTGGCTGAACTTATCAAAGCAACTTTGTCTGCAAAAAAACCAAACGCTAAAGATCTAAGAATCGATAAACTTTGGACTGAGTCTATGACTGACAACAAAGTTCGCGCCGTTTTCGCTTACAAATTCTCCGAGGCTGGTGAAGCTGGTGAAAATCTTGAGCAAATTATCGAGGGTGAGGCCATCCTTCACCGCGAACCTACTGAAGACAAGACAGATAAATGGACTTTGCAATCCGTTAAAACCACAAATGATATCGTTGTTTTCTCTGAGGGCTCCACAGTAACTCCTGATACTCCATCAGAAGCTCCGGCGACAACGCCTGCTGCTACTCCTGCTCCGACTGAACACGATCAACACTAATGGCAATTCCTACTCACTTTGTTCAAATTGATGAAGAAGGGTTTTGTGTTAGTCGCGAAGTGCGAATCCAAGACCCTCAAGCCGGCCAAGAAATTCTTGAGAATCTGAATCTTCATCAAGGCGGAACATTGTTGAGCACCTTCGGCGGCACATCCGTGATCGTCGAAGCCTTCGATGAACCCTTGATCGCTCTGCAGATTAATAAAAACGATTCACAATGGTCGATTCTCTGCCCTTACGGCACAGAGTTCTCATTCACTTTGGAATCATTAAGTGTGGATGAGTGGGACCGTTTTCATGGATATACAAAAGACAAAATTCCATTTGTAATGTCGCGCAAAGCTCAAGCCGCATTCTTTAATATTGTTGAAGAATTCGACGACGAATCGGTCACGGCTGACGGGAAAACTTACGAAGTTCCGCCGTATTGGAATTCCGAGACAGACGTCGAAAAAGAATCTTTCTGGAGCCAAATCTATAAACGCGAAGAAAACCCTGGTTGGAATTTACGTGAGCCCGCAGAAGCCTTGAAAGATATGTTTCAGCGCTTGAAAATCTCTCGTTCCCGCATTCTAGTTTTAGGATGCGGCGAGGGACACGATGCTGCGTTCTTTGCCCAAGCAGGTCACGTTGTTACAGCTGTGGATATTTCTCCTGTTGCACTTGAAAGAGCTAAAAAGCTTTACGGTCACATGGAAAATTTAACTTTTGTGGAGGCCGATTTATTTAATCTTCCACGAAACTATGACGGCGCTTTTGATATCGTCTTTGAACACACATGTTACTGCGCAATCAATCCCGAACTTCGCCAAGATTTGGTGAAGGTTTGGAATCGCTGTCTGGCTGAAGGCGGGCATTTAATGGGCGTCTTCTTTGCGATGGAAAAACGCCATGGACCACCGTTCGGCGGCAGCGAATGGGAACTTCGCCAAAGAGTTAAAAACAATTACATCCCAATTTTCTGGGGTCGCTGGCAAGCCTCCGTGCCGAATCGCCAAGGTAAAGAATTCTTCGTCTACGCTAAAAAGAAATAGGTATCAAAATGCATATTGAATTTACCCAAGCCGATGAAAGCCACGTTGAAGAACTAGTTGAGCTGATCAATTCCGCGTACCGCGGCGAAAGCTCAAAACAAGGTTGGACAACGGAGGCAGATCTATTGGGTGGTCAACGTGCCGACGAGGAAGGTATTTCAGAAATTATAGAACGCGATAATTCTGTTATCTTGATCGCCGAAGACGACGACACAGGACAGCTTCTGGGTTGTGTTCATTTGGAAAATCACGGCGGTAAATGTTACGTCGGAATGTTGACTGTAGATCCCACTTTACAAGGCCAAGGAATCGGAAAAATGCTTTTAGAAGAAAGCGAAGCCTTCGCTCAATTCTGGGGCTGTACGCATCTGTATATGACTGTGATTTCTGTTCGCACGGAGCTTGTAAAGTTCTATGAAAAACAAGGTTTCAAATTAACTGGCGAAAAGAAGCCATTTCCCTATGGCGACGAACGCTTCGGCATTCCCAAGGTCCAGAATCTTGAGTTCGTCGTCATGGAACGCAAACTCTCGTAAAAGGTGCCAAGTTAAGTCCTTCTCTGCACGCGCTTCATTCGAGGTGCTGTGCATGAATTGCATAATAACTTCTTCTCTATGTATTAAAAGTTTACCTCGAATGGGCCTATCTTTTAGGCACGCGAGGTGGCTTATGATTTCAAAAATGTTTCTAGCAACGGCTTTGACTCTGACTGCATCCTTGGCTATCGCGGATCAAATGGGTCCCAATGGTGATCGCTTTTATGATGAGGCTGCTCATTTCGTGAACGCGTGCTCTCAAGATCCTTGCAAGGCGCCTTATTCGGCTGTGTTGGTCTACAACCAAAGCTCTCGATTGAATAAACTAACCCAAGAACAAACGGACATCCTTCGCAAAGTTGCTTTCACTCAAGCCCAAATCTGGGGCGACACGATTTTAGAAGGCGACTTCCATTCAGCAGGACGCACTCGCCTGGATTCAGCTGTGGCGTTTTTCAAAGGCAACAAGGTTGTGGGGTTTAAAATTCGTTACTCTGAAAAAGCATGGAATACTTCAGAGTGCGCATTTGATGGAACAAAAGCTTCTTTAAAAGGCTGTGTTGAGGGGCGTATTGCCGAGGAAAGCTTTGTTTCCCCCGACTTCTTTACGTTCTTTACTGACGAGGACCGCCAAGCTGACTTCTCTTTAGGCGTGAACTAGTCTATGATCGCCGAATGGCGATAGTAATTGAAACACAAGATCTCACACGTACTTACAAGAGCTACCAAAAGCCCGAAGGGTTCACGAATTCCCTCAAGGGCTTTTTCAATCGACAATACCAAGAAAAAGTAGCTCTGAATAAAACAACTTTGCAAATTGAATCAGGGCAAATCGTTGGACTGGTTGGTGCCAATGGTGCTGGTAAAACCACGCTCTTAAAAATGCTTTCAGGTCTAGTCACTCCCACTGCCGGTGAAGCGCGCGTTCTGGGGTATCGTCCGTGGGAAAGAAAAAACGAATTTCTTCGCCAAATCAGTATTCTTTTGGGACAAAAAAATCAGTTGTGGTGGGACATCTCCCCTGCTGATTCCTATGCGCTGCTTGCACGTATTTATGATTTAGATCCAGCGGGTGCGCGCAAACGTGTCGCTCACTTGGCAGAGATGCTTCAGTGTTCTCACGTGCTGCACACTCAGCTTCGTCGCTTGTCATTGGGAGAGCGTATGAAGATGGAGATCATCGGCGCACTTTTGCACGAACCACAGATTCTTTTCTTAGATGAACCCACAATTGGACTAGATATCGTGGCGCAAGAAACCATTCGTGAGTTCTTAGATCAATATGTAAAAGAGAAAGCTCCGACAATTATTCTTACTAGCCACTACATGGATGATATCGCTCAACTTGCTGACAAATTACTTCTGATCAGCAAGGGCAATATCGTTTATCAAGGCACAGTGGACGAGTTCGTAGCGAACTCAAATAAAGAACAAGCTGAAAATCAAGAGGTCGATTTTGAAGAAGTCATTCGCCGTTTTTTGGAAACGGAATCTCGCGTTCGCTAAGCTCGCGATTGTTTCCAATCTTGAGTACAGACTGAATTATTTTGTCGACGCTGTTTTACAACCAGCGCTAACTACAGGAATTGAGATTCTGTTGTGGATAGCAGTATTCCGTGGAGCTGCCACGACCGAAATCGCAGGTTTCTCTCGTGAATACTATTTGGCCTATGCTCTGTGGGGCGCTTTCTTTGCCCGGATTTGCACAAGCTGGATGTATGAATTCCGCATGATTCAAGAAATCGACTCGGGCAGTATCAACGCCATCCTGACTCGGCCCATGACATACTATGAATATTATTTCTCGCAGTTGATGGGATATAAGTTTGTTACGACCGTCGTTTCTATGGTCATTCCTGTTTTAGCCGTAATTATCTTTGCACTGCCGACTAAATTTGAACGACTGCCAATGGCCTTTGCTTTGGAGTTCTATTACTTAGTTTTGGTGCATTCGATTAGTTTCGTGGTGGCCGCTTGTGCCTTCCATTTAAATAAAATCTACTCCTTCACGGGAGCTAAAAATTTAGCTCTGTGGTTGTTAACCGGCGAGCTTTTCCCTTTGGATTTAATGCCCGAGCCCATGAAGTCCATCGTGATTGCATTGCCATTCAGTTCTGGTGTTTATGTTCCGGTAGGTTACCTGACGGGCCGTTTGGAGATCTCTTCCGTCTACCAATCCTTCGTTTCAGTGACGATTGGTATCGTGGTTGTGAACATCATCGGTGCACTGATCTGGAAGCGCGGACTTAATGCTTACACAGGAACGGGAGCGTAAGATGACTGTGATTAAAAAGTACTGGCTCCTTTATGTTTCAATGTTTCGCGCAAGTTTCATCGCCGACCTTGAATATCGCGTGAACTTCTTAACTCGTATCGTGACGGATATCTTTTGGTATATTGCTCAGATCATGACCTTCGAAGTTCTCTTCCTTCACACACCGATGATTGGCGCGTGGAACCAGGCCCAAATGCGCGTATTTCTGGGAGTGGTCTTTGTCGTCGACGCACTTTACATGATCATCCTCTCTGAAAACTTGGACCAGTTCTCAGAAAAAGTCAGAAAAGGCGATTTGGATTTGCTACTCGCAAAACCGGCAAACTCGCAATTTATGATCAGTCTTCAAAAAGCGTCGACACCCGCGATCGGAAATTTGGGAATCGCAACAGCATGGTTTGTATATAGCTTATTGCAAATGCCAGACTTTGAGTGGCTTCGTTTGTTCTGGTTGATCATTTTAATTCCATGCGGATTGATCGCTCTCTACGCGATGAGATTCACGATGGCAGCGACCGCCGTGATATTTGCTAGATCTGAAAACTTGCAATTCATCTGGTATCAAATCTATCGATTAGGAATGCGCCCTGATTCGATTTACGTTCCGTGGTTGAAGTGGTTATTACTAACCGCCCTCCCCGTGGGAGTCATCGCCAGCGTCCCAGCCAAGGCATTGCTTGAACCGCCACCGTACGAGCTTTTCGCCTGGGTGATCGTACTCGCAGCACTGCTGATTTACCTCTCCAACAAATTCTGGAAGTTTGCTCTAAAATCATACTCAAGCGCGAGTTCTTAATAGGTGCCAGGTCCTATTTCTTATCACAACAAGTCATTCTCAGAGAGAATTGGCTTGTTTGTGTTTCGATGCTTCTTGGACTTAAAGTATTGATGCTTTAATCCCACTCTGAAGCCCTCGAGCTTTTCTGAATCTGGGCTTGTATTCAGCCATCTCAACGTTCCAACTCTATCCGAAATAAACGTACTATCTTCACACAGAGGAATTACTTGTGGAGAAAGCCCTAACTTCATTCGCAATGAACTATAAGGATACTCTTCAACTTTTTCACAAATTCCAGCCGTGACTGGATTTCGGTAATTATATTTATACGCATTCAAGTAGTAATTGTGATGTTGCAAGATGCACTTGTAATGACGACCTGCAAATGTCTGATTGATACGATTCCCTGCTCGAGTTAACCGTCGACTTACTCGATACATAAATTGCTGCATACACTTGCTGACATTTGCATCAGGAGTAGATGCAATAAGATGAAAATGATTACTCATTAAAATAAAGCTATGAATCAAAAGGTTATATTCTTTGTGCGCATAAGATAGTTCATCACAAAAAATATTCCAAACTTGATCCATAGGAACATGAAACCATTCACGATTTATACATCGGGCACTTATATTATAGGGAAAAAGGGATTGCGAAACTGTTCTTGCTCTAGGCATGAGTTAGAAACCCTCCAAAAACCCCTACAGCTTGGCATCGCGGAGAGTATCATGTGAAGGCGCTCTGCATCCGTAAATAGGACCTGGCACCTTTTAAATTCCTAGATTAATGACTGATAAGACCCAATCGAAGATTTTCATATAGAATGGTTTTGCAGGAAGCTCGTTGCGAGCTTTTTGACCGTAATATTCAAATAGGTTTTTGAAATAGCCGTTGTACCACGACGACATCAAATGCTCTTTGTCGTAACGAGTGCTCTTGCCTGCTGTTAAACGTTGAGGCTCCGTAACATAGACGCGCAGTTTTCCATCAACATCGTGTTTGTGCATGCGCTCGTACCATTTCTCAATGGAAACGGCCTTGCCAAAGAACGGGTCGATAATCCACCAGCCGCCTTCAGAATTTTTCACAGCCGTCGCCACATGAAAAGTCCAAACCGTATCGCCAACCAGTGCTTTCATCTGACCAACAACGTAAACTTTGCGAATAGAAGCGTTATCGACTCCGCGATGCAAAGACTCAAGATGCGAATTCATCGCACGCCCAAAACAAAAACCCAGTTGCCCACTTGGATCGTACTTTTTCACATTCAACAAACGAGTCACCGGATTGCGGGTCACTGCTTCATAGATACTTTTTGCTTCAGAGGCATTGATAGAGTTTTTGCGACCCGTTCCTGGATTTACAGTCGAGATCGCCTTCATCTGATCAAGCACTGCTTTATTCATCGCCTCTGCTTGCGCCGGCGTGACCTTAGCTTGATCCGCATACAGGTTTTCAGCCGTATAACGAGTCAAAGAATCATTCACGATCTTAGACCCTTGCAACGACAAGCGATCCGCCAAAGAAAATCCCGCAAGCTCCAAGATACGGTCCTTACGAGCAATTTGGTCACGAGTATAATTATCAGAAAACGCCAAAAGATTTTCGCGAACGCCAGGCTCAGTACGACCCAAGCCACGCGCAAGTTGCAAAGCCGTAGCCTCTTGATCAGAAACCTTACGATCCAAAGCCAACTCCACTTCACGCTTTAGCAAAACATCGTGAGTGGACATCATCGTCAGCAACTCAAAGAAAGCTCTCTGATCCGCCAAAGTATAATCAGCACGCTGATTCACCAAGCGATCAACTAACGCCATCTGCTCATCTTTCAAAACACGATTGAACTCATTCTCAACGAAATCCTTAGTCGCCTGATAGACAGAACTTTGCTCAACAGCAAAAACAGACTCACAACGGTTTTGCCCATAAGCAAAACTGCCAAGAATCATAAAGCCGAAAAAAGCTAAAATCCCACGACAAAAAGGCATTGAAGTCTCCAACGCCGGATTCAATAGCAATTCCAGGACCCATAAAAGCCGCAACCTATAGGAGATAAAGGATTTTTCGCTGTTAAAGAAATAAACAGAAGCCAAAAATAGCGAGCAGCAAGCAAAGCGCGCTGCAAGCCAGCCTCCCAGAACGAAGACGGAAAAAAACGATCGAAAAGGGGTCAGTGGCGAGGCGCCAGGAGGAAGGCGTACAATCAGTACGCCGACGACGCAGCAACGAAGCCAATGGCCCCTTTGCGGTCGTTTTTTGGAAGGTGGGATATCGGTTTTGCTTTAAGCCGGATTCTGTCCTATCTACCTGGTCCCATAATTGTCCCGATAGATTTGGATGATCATTCCTCTAGGAGCGACATTACTGTCGCCCTCAAGCGATCTTACCCGGTGACTACGGGCTGGCCGCCCTACTAGTGTCACCCTATTTGATCTTGCTCCGCGCAGAGTTTGGCTGTTTTCACTCCGGCGGCTCCCCTGACCCTCCCGTTCCCGGTGTCAGGCTCAATGCCCCGGACATTCTCTCTGTTCCACTGTTCCTTAGGTTACCCTAGAGGGGCGTTACCCCTTGCGCTGCCATATGGAGTCCGGACTTTCCTCCCTGATATCAAATATTTAGAATATTATCAGAGCGATCATCCGCAAAACCGACGCATTTTTTAACACCCTCCAGCAAAATTCGCAAGAGGGTTTTCTTCGTCACATATTTATTTTACTTTCAACTCACTGACTACAAAAGGAATTTTATATGAAGATCTTCGCATCTCTTATCGCGTTTGCATTCACACTAGCTTTGACAGCTCCGGTTGTTGCTTCTGAAGGTCATTCTGGACCAAACATTCACACGAAAGAAGAACTTGGTAAAAAAATGAATTCTTTGTTCCCACCAAAGCAAATGGACAAAGAAGCGCAAACAGTTCCAGCTAAACCTGAGCTTACTAGCCCAGAGTATTTCGCTGCGATCAAAGGTGAGACGGTTACATTGAAATGGAAAGAAGCTAAAGACGCGCAAGAATACCACGTTCAAGTTGCGACAGATGCGAATTTCAAATGGTTAGTAGCTGAAGATCAACACGTAAAAGCAACGACATTCGACGTTGCTAAACTTGAAGCAGGTAAACACTACTTCTGGCGTGTGGCATCTGTCAGACCAAACAACTGGAGCACGTTCCGCAAATCTTACTTTGCAATGTCCATGTTCGAAACTCCAGGAGCTGCAACTGTGCCAGCTGCTGGCGAACCGAAAGCTCCTGCTGCTGATACTCCTGCAAAATAGCATTCTCTGACGAATCAGGTTCGTCGTCTATAGAGGCCCTCATATACTTTCTTTCATGAGGGCTCTTTACTGGTTCCGCAACGATCTCAGACTCCATGATAACGAAGCACTAACTTGGCTCTGTCAAAACGCCGAGGCGGTTCTATTCGTTTATTCGTATCCACTCAATTTCAGTCGCGCTGGAAAATTTCGTCGTAAATTTCTTTTAGAAACATTGGCGAGTCTTGAAAAAGAGTTGGAAACTCGCGGCCATAACCTGGTGATCACATATGCTCACCCCGAAGAGGTTTTGCCTACTCTGATCCATAAATACAAAATCGATACCTTGGTTTACACCGAGGAATACACCCCTGAAGAAACCCGCGAAGAAAAGTTGGTGACATCACGGACAGTTGTCGATCGAATCATGTCCTTTGACCAACGCACCCTTTTGAAAAAATCAGTTTTGCCTTTCCCCTTAATAGAGCTTCCGCAAAACCTGGCAGAGTTTCAGGTCCTGTTAAACAGTAAAGTTCCTGAAAAGGTTTTACCCATTCCCTTGGTATGGCCCGAACCCATCGACGCCGACGAATTTGAACTGGATCTCAATCGCGAGCTTCGCATGTTTATGACACCCTCCAGATTTTCGGGAGGAGAAATCCAAGCATTAACTCGTTTAAAAGAGTTCATTTGGGATAAAGATCTATTGCGCAGCTTTAAAGACTCTCATTCAGAATTGATGAGTTTTGATGATAGCTCTAAATTTTCACCGTGGCTTTCAAACGGTAGCTTATCGCCGCGAGTGATTTATTGGGAAGTGAAAGCTTACGAAAAGGAGCGCACCTCCAACGATTCAACCAACTGGATGTTGATGGATCTTTTGCGTCGAGATTTTTTCAAATACTACGCTCTGAAATTAGGACCATTTTTATTTCAAGCAGATACGAATCCCACACATCAACCACTTGTGGATGATCGGCTTCAACAAGAACTTTTCAAAAGCTGGAAAGTAGGAGCAACAGGTCGCGAGTATGTCGACGGAAACATGAAAGAGCTGAATGAAACCGGCTTCCTTTCCTATCGAGGTCGGCAAGACGTCGCGAATTATCTGACCGAAACCTTAAGCCTGGATTGGCGTTGGGGCGCTCGCTATTTTGAAGAGATGCTGATCGATTATGATGCCGCTAGTAACTGGGGGAATTGGAATTACGTCGTGGGAGTGAATGAGCCCATCTCCCCGCAAAAACGCCATGGAGGATTATATGACCAGCCCGGAATTTGAAAGTTTCGATAACGCGGAAATTGAACAATACTTCCAGTGTCCTTACTGCCATCAAGCGATTTCGATGCTGGTGGATATCTCGGAACCAGGTCGACAAATCTATATCGAAGACTGCGAAGTCTGCTGCAAACCCATTCAGATCGCTTATTCCACGGATCAAGGACGCCTCGTGGATTTTTCGGCGCAGAGAATCTAAACAAGTAATTACAAAAGTTTAATTCCCAGGGAGTTTTGTAATTATATTTACCTGCAATTTTACAGATAAACTTTCATTATGAACAAATCGGCGTACGAAGCGCTCGTAAATTCCCATGCACTCATCGAGTTTGATCCCGAAGGCAGAATCCTTTGGGCCAATCGGAATTTTTTGAATCTTGTGGGTTACGAAATGGACGAGATTCACGGAAAGCCTCACTCTATTTTCCTTCCGTCCTACGATCTTCACGCCAATGAGTACGCAGAGTTGTGGGATACTTTGCGTGCAGGCAATCCGCAAGTGGGCGAGTTCAAACGTCTTTCAAAATCAGGAACAGAAATCTGGGTTCATTGCTCCTACACTCCCGTCAAAAATGATAGCGGGGATGTGATCAAAATTCTCTCCATGGCATTTGATATCACCGAGAAAAGACAACTCGCTGAAAATTTAGAAAGAAAAAATCAAGAGCTTCTTTCCACTGCAGCCAAAGCACGTGCTGCCACTTACGCAAAATCTGTATTCTTGGCAAACATGAGCCACGAAATTCGCACGCCACTAAATTCCATTATCGGTATCACAGATACTTTGGCAGAAACGCCCTTAGACGGCCAGCAAACTTCGTTTGTTGAGATCTTACAAAGAGCTAACTATCAACTGATGACTATCATCAATGACGTGTTGGATTTGTCCAAAGTGGAAGCCGGCGAAATTGTTTTGCACATGTTACCATTTAGCCTTCAAAGAATGATCGACGATATCGTATCGATTCTGGATTTCCGCGCGAAAGAAAAAGGCTTACAACTTAAGGTCACCGTCGCCCCTGACATTCAAGACTACTACATCGGCGATTCAGATCGTCTGCGCCAAGTCCTGATCAATCTTTTGAACAATGCGATCAAGTTCACTCATCAAGGAACAGTTTCGCTACATGTTCAAAATAATAACACCACTCGGACCGGAAATTTATTATTCAGTGTTTCAGACACGGGCATCGGGGTCTCTAAGCAAAAATTCAAAGATATTTTCCGTCCCTTCACACAAGCTGATCCGACGACAACTCGTCGTTATGGGGGCACCGGATTGGGGCTTTCTATCTCTCAGAAAATCGTAAGCCTCATGGGGGGCCTGATCTGGCTTGAAAGCGAGCCCAATGTCGGTAGTACTTTCTATTTCACGGCTTCGATGCCTGCGACGACCGAGCGAAAAACCAGCATGCACAATCCATTGCAAGGTCGTTACCAGCTGAATGACATTAACCACTTCATTCAAGAACAGCGCCTGAAGGTATTGGTCGTCGACGATGTGGATGACAACCGCAATTTGCTGGGGATTTACTTACAAAAAACTATTCATCAAATCACTTACGCAGAAAGCGGCAGCGATGCTGTTGGTTTAGCTAAAACGAATCACTATGATGTGATCTTTATGGACGTGCAGATGCCAGGAATGGATGGGCACGAAGCCACGATGCGCATTCGTGAAATCGAAGCAGAACAAGGTCGCCGCAAAGCT
Source organism: Bdellovibrio sp. SKB1291214 (assembly GCF_002209355.2). Taxonomy (GTDB): domain Bacteria; phylum Bdellovibrionota; class Bdellovibrionia; order Bdellovibrionales; family Bdellovibrionaceae; genus Bdellovibrio. The sequence goes on along the minus strand of NZ_CP106855.1, from coordinate 3,303,129 downwards.
CGCATTTTTGCTTGTACAGCAAATGCATTTGCCGAAGATATCGAACGCAGCATGAAGGCTGGCTGTGATATGCACTTATCAAAACCAATTCGTAAGGACACATTGATCAAAGCGATCAATTCTTGCTTTGCGGTAAATGAAGTGGCGGTTAGTTAATTCGCTGATTAAGCCCGTAGCGATCTAAAACAGTCTGCTTGGACATACCACCGGATTCTTCCACAGAGTAATACACTTTTAACTGATCTGGATTTTCAGACCACTCGTAAATCATTCCTGCGCACATTTTGCAGGGTTTGTGAGTGCTATACAAAACGGACCCTGGGGGAATTTTTCGTCCGTTTTCTCGAAAATATCTTTGCACCAAATTTACTTCCGCATGCAGGGTTTTATTGATGGAGTTGGAATTAACTCCGTAACTGAGAACTTTTCCATCCGGAGCAATAAGCAGTGCCGCAATCTCGCGATCATAATCATGCAGGACTTCGCCACGGGGGACTTGTTTTGATAAATTATGAGCAAACCGCAAATGATCCAAGTCGTTCAGCGGTTTTAAACTTTCCAGCCACAGCTGTACTTTCTGTATCTGCATTTGATTTTCAGGATTCAGATGCATCACTGCCACGACGAAGTTTTCCGCCAAGTCGACTTCTATAAATTCCAGGTGTTCTGAAAATTCAGAATCCCTCTTTGGAACGATATCCCCTGTTGCACGTTTGGCGACGACCTTAACCATCCCCTGACACATTTCCGATAATGGAGCCGTGGTGAAAATTCTTTGGCGCAATATGAAAAAGCTGTGATCTTTGTGCCGATCGAAAAGGCCCTGCATCAGTTTCACAATCGACGATGAGGGAGCAGATGAGCCTTTAGCAAAGTGGGAAAAATAAACTTTTCCCTTAAACTCGACAAAGGCGACGTCAAAGTCTTTCTTATAGAGTAAAAATGCTAAATGTTGGGACCTTTTTTCGGGGCTCATTCAAGAATTGGTACCATAACAGAGCATTTTTGTCTAAAAAGGCCCTATGCAAATGATCAAAAATCGTCTTGAAAAGAACTATAAGAAACTTAAATCTTGGGCCGAGCGTGCTGGGATTCAAGCTTACCGTCTTTACGACCGTGATATCCCAGAATATCCGTTCATCGTGGACATCTATGGCGATCACTTCTTGATCTATGATAAGGGCGACAGTCGGGATATCGAAAAGAACCATCTACCGCACGTCATCGAGGCCTTGCAGGCTTTGTTCAAAGTGGATGAATCGAAAATCGTGATTAAAAAACGCGAACGCCAAGAAGGTTTAAAGCAATATGAAAAACTAGATCAAAAGGATCAAACCTTCACTGTCAAAGAATCCCAAGCGACTTTCAAGGTGAACCTTTATGATTATCTTGATACAGGTTTGTTCTTAGATCACCGTCCCATGCGCCAAAAGATCTACAAGACAGTGAACGGCAAAAAATTTCTGAATCTGTTCTGCTACACCGGCTCCGTTAGCGTATTTGCGGCTTTGGCCGGGGCTAAAACGACCTCCGTTGACATGTCTCAAACCTATTTGGCTTGGGCTCAAGAAAATTTCGAGCTTAATAATATTCCTATGGCCCAACACAGCTTCATCAACGCAAATGTGCTGGAGTGGTTGGACCGAAACCAAGGGAAGCCAGCTTTCGACGTGATTTTCTTGGATCCTCCGACTTTTTCGAACTCTAAAAAAATGACAGATAGTTTTGATGTCGAACGCGATCAGGAACTGCTTGTAAACGAGTGCATGAGCATGCTGGAGCCGGGCGGAGTTTTGTATTTCTCGAACAATAAACGCAAGTTTCACCTCTCACCTGCAATTAAAGAGCAGTACAAGGTTCGCGACATCACCGAGGAAAGCATTCCTCAGGATTTCCACGATAAAAAAATCCACGTCTGCTTTGAGATCCGCGCCCTTTAAGGGGAAAACTTATCTGACAATTCCTGGCAGATTTATGTTGCCCCCTGGTCTAAAAGGTCCTATTTACCCTTTAAAAATTAAGCACAATTTTTACATTTGGAGGGCACGGAATTGAATGCTTTAGGTCGCCACATTTTGGTTGAGTTCAGCGGTTGTAACGCTGAGGTTTTGAACGACGTTTCTATCATCGAAAAAAGTATGATCGAGGCGGCACAAATCGCAGGTGCTACTGTGATCAACTCGACATTCCACCACTTTTCTCCATGGGGAGTGAGCGGTGTGGTTGTTATTCAGGAAAGTCACTTGGCGATCCATACATGGCCTGAATACAGATACGCAGCTGTGGATCTTTTCACATGCGGCGAAACTGTAGATCCATGGGTTTCTTTTGAACACCTTAAAAAAGCATTCCAGGCAAACTACTCTGCGATCGAAATGAATCGCGGTTCTTTGCACGTGATCCAAAAAACAGATTTTAAACCGAAAACAATGCGCGAAAAGCCATCTTTCGATTTATCGAAGGGTGTTCAGATCGAACGCAATGTTTGGTTCACTGACAAAGATGAAAACCAAGCTTTGTCGCTTCGTTACACTGGTGATGTTTTGTTTGATGAAACAAATCCGTTCCAACGCGTTCGCGTGTTGAATTCTTACTCTCACGGTAAATTCCTGGCGATCAACAACATGGTTATGTGCTCTGAGCGCGATGAATTCCATTACCACGAGATGATCACTCACCCGGTGATGCAAGCCCACGGGAAAGCGAAAAATATTCTGGTTATCGGTGGCGGTGATGGCGGAACTATCCGCGAACTTTTCAAATACGACGTTGAGAAAGTGACAATGGTTGAAATTGATGAAGCGGTTGTTCGCGCTTCCAAGCTTCATTTGCCAAACATCGCGTCTGAGTTCGGCAACCCGAAATTGAATCTTATTATCGGTGACGGCATCCAGTTTGTTAAAGATGCCGCTCCAAACACTTACGATATCATCATTGTGGATGGTTCGGACCCGGTAGGTCCTGCAGAGGGCTTGTTCACGGCGGAATTTTATAACAACTGTAAGACTGCACTTAAAGACGGCGGTATGGTTATCACTCAAGGTGAATCACCGATGTTCCATGAGGGGACTTTCGTTGAGCTGAATAAGTGCCTAAAAGGCATCTTTGGTCAAAGCAGTGTTCACACGATGCTTTTCCACGCAACGACTTACCCGTCGGGGATGTGGAGCTTGCAAATGGGTGTTAAGGGCTCAACTCACCCTGCGTCTGATTTCAACAAAGACAATGCGCGCCAATTCTCCAAGGCTAAGGGTCTTAAGTATTATAACGAAGACCTGCACACTGCAGCTTTCTCGTTGCCGACATTTGTTAAAACAATGTTGGGCCAAAACTAAGTTAGCTAACTGTCTCTTGTGGACTCCGTCTTATTGGGCGGAGTCCTGTACATTCCTAAAAAGATAGACCCATCTCCATTTTCAATATAGTTTCATTTAAGAATTCCTCCGACCCGGTCGGAGATTTTAGAGACTCGCTTCGACACCTTGGTCGACGCCAAATAGGAGACGTAAATGTTCAAACTTCCAACACTTCCGTATGCAAAAACAGATTTGGCTCCTTTGTTCAACGAAGAACAAATGACTTATCACTACGACAAACATCACAAAACTTACATCGACAACTTGAACAAAGCGATGGAAACAGACTCTTCTCTTAAAGGTAAATCTTTGGAAGAGATCGTTCTTTCTTCAACTGGCGGTAACTTCAATAACTCCGCTCAAGCTTGGAATCACACATTCTTCTGGTTCAACATGGCTCCGGCAGGCAAAGGTGGTAAACCATCTGCTGATCTTGAAACTGCAATCAAACGCGATTTCGGTTCTATGGACGAGCTAAAAGCTAAGTTCGTTGACGGTGGTGTTAAAACTTTCGGCTCTGGTTGGATCTGGTTGTGCACAGATGCTTCAGGCAAATTAAGTCTAGTATCAACTTCGAATGCAGCGGTTCCATTCACTAACAACGGCCCAGCTCCAATTATGGTTGCTGACGTTTGGGAACACGCATACTACGTTGATTACCGCAATCTTCGTCTTAAATACCTAGAAACTTTCTGGTCACAAGTAAACTGGGACTACGTATCTCAATGTTACGCCTCTAAGAAAGTTCAAGATTTGACGAAAGCGATGACATAGGTAACAGTTCCCTTTTTGGAACTCACCGCAACAAAAAAGGGAGCTTATGGCTCCCTTTTTTTGTGCCTTCACACCGTCTGGATATTTCGAAAGACAAGGCTGTGGTTACTTTCCCTTCATATAACGGTTCCCTACTTGTGGGGCCCCACAGTTGTTTCACAATAGGGGCAACCGTTAAGGAGGTTCCCTATGAAAACCCTTATTGCTCTTTTGCTGGTCACCACTTTTTCGTGGAGTGCACAGGCTGCTCCCACGCACTCTTTTATAAAATCACCTATCCACACCACTGAAGAAGTCGCTGTCGATTATGATTTCGGTGATGTGACTATGGGTAATGGTGCATCCCAAACCTGGGAGTTCACTGCTCCTGAAAATGCAGCCGTGTACATCAGTCAAATCACAATTACAGGGGATGATTTCTGGGCAGATACTGACTGCTTAGGAAAACTAGATGCGACCTACTCTTGCACATTCACACTGTACTTTGTGCCATCTAAAGAAGGCGCAGTTACAGGCACTGTGAAAATCATGACGAATTTAGATAACGTCACTATAAATGCAAAAGCTAAAGGTGTCGCAGCTCCCGCTCAGTAAACCCGAAGGTAACCGAAGGTAACAGTTCCCTTTTTGGAATGCATGGCAGTACAAAAAGGGAACTGTTACCTATCGAAACCACTTACGACGAGGGTCTTTTTTATCGACAGGCCATGTGGTCCAAGTGACTTGCATCGACATCGCTGTTTTCAAATTTTCTAAAATCAATTCTGCATCTTCAATCTGCCAGAAATCTTTGGCGTGAGTATTTTTTGATTTCAAAGCGATATCAGAGACGAGCGAATAAACCATTCCACTCATAGGTGGGATCAAGAATCCCATCGTACTTAAAACGCCTTGCAAGCGTGATAAGACGGACTTTCCACCCACCGAATGCATCAGCACCATCACAGCACACGGTTTACCCATAAGGGCTGGAGTCCCTTCCATATCGGTCATTTCTTCCATCAGCTTTTGCATCGGACTTCCCCATGAGTCCCAATATGTGCCGGTGACAAAGATCACTCCATCGGCCGCTGCAATTTTCTTTTTCAATGTCGTGCTAATTGATGTTTTCGCTAAATGAACGACGTCATAATTCAGAGTTTTATCAAGATTATGAACCTTTTGAATGAAGACTGCGCAATTGCCTTTATCACCAGAAGGACTGCCATTAAGAATCAAAACTTTTTTCATAGATAAAAGGTAAGCTGTACCCGAAAAAAGTGCCAGGTCCTATTTACGGATGCACCGCATACGTAAATAGGACCTGGCACCTAAAAAGAAGGCGCCCGGGAAATGGGGCGCCTGTCATGGAGGGATATCGGGAAAAGGACCGCATGATTTTAACTATGTATCACCATCAAGTAACCTCCTGTTGGGAAGTTCCGGAACCCTCTGAGTCCCGGTATATGTTTTGAAAAAAAGGAGCTCGGCGCGGACGATCCGTGATGGAGATATTCTCGATCACGTCTTGTACGCCGGAGAGCTCCCAAGCCGAGCCGATTGCTAAAGCTTTTAGTCGTGGTCGGAAAACTTCGCCTTCGAGAGTGACAACACCGTCTTCAACGAAGACTTCAATGTGTTCTCCCCCGATCATAACGAATTCTTCTATCGACTCAGTGACCAGCCTCTTTAGCTCTTCATCGGAGCGATGATAGTCAGATGGAACAACAATGCGGTCTTCAATAGACCAAACTCCATCAAAATCGGAGACGAGTTCCAGAGCTGCCATTTTTTTATAGGATGTATCGCAAGTGCCAGTGACAATTACGGAACATCCACGCACAATCACATCGAAGTCGGCAGCGCTCACACGTTTATCCCATTTCAAGCGTTCACAGATTTTTCGTCTGAGTTCGTTTTCGATTGGATTATTTTTATGAGTACCCATGGCCAACTCCTTTCTGATTGCTCGGTTAATCTTTAATTTATTTCTCTATTTTAATTTATTTCTCTGTTTATTTCATTCTTCTGCTAGCCGCCAATCCCCCTGAAGGGACTGGTTTGAAGCCATCGCATCCGCTTCTGCTTCAGTAGGGAAGTAATTTAGCATCGGATCGTATTTACGATGCATGGCTTTTTTGTCGGAACGGCGACGCAAAACAGCTTTTAAGGAGTCTACCGTTTTCATCACTGCTCGTTTAAAACTTTCATCAGACTTCGCGACTTTGATTACGCTTTTAGTATGTGTGGGTTTTAAAATGACCTCGCAAGTATAACTTGGTTTGCGAGAATGAGTACGATGACGATCAGTCTCGACTCGAACGGTGAGGTGAGCAGCACTATCGTACTTAAAGAAATCTTCAATAGAGCCTTCTACTTTTTCAAGTAAGTAAGCTTCTAAGTTTTCTGTACGTGTGATGTCTCTGTAGTAGATGTCTGTTTGCATATCTACCTCCTTGTTCTTTCATTATCGTTGATGGCAAACAATTCTTTAAATATATAATTTAAATGACATACATAAGTTAAAGTTATAGGTTTAGTCCGGGTACTTTGGATTTCCTTAGTGCTATTGGACAGTTGGACGAGTGTGGTCGGGGTCTTGGTTCCAAAACGGAGCCGTTTTTTTGCTCTCAAACGGGGTCTTAATTTATGTTTAATTTTAATCACTTATATTATTTTTACGTGACCGCAAAAATTGGTGGCGTTTCAAACGCTGCAAAATATTTAAGAATCTCCCAGCCCAGCCTGTCCTCTCAGTTAAAAATTTTAGAGAGCAATATTGAAGTAAAACTCTTCGAAAAAAAAGGTCGCGTCTTACAACTCACCCCAGACGGAGAGAAGGCTTTCGTCTATGCGAAACGGATGTTTGACATAGCTGGAGAATTTGCCGAATCGTTGAAATCCCCCGGGGAAAAGATGACGGAAAGATTTCACGTTGGTGTGTCTGAACAAGTGGAAAGACCGTTCATCGCGGATCTTCTCTCCCCGGTGATTCGTGACAACCGCGGTAAGACCAGTAAGATTATGTCAATCACTTCTGCTCCCGATGAGGATATCGTGCAGATGCTTCGAACGAAGGAAGCTGATTTGATGTTAACTAATAAACCGATTTACGCTGACGATGTTGTGGAACTTGCATCTGTGGGAGCACCGGTAAATTTAATGGTCTCAACTCAACTATTGAAGTCATTAAAGATCCGTGTTTCCCGCAATACAAGCATTCAGGAATTTTTATCAGCCTTCCCTGGCGGTTTAGTCATTCCAACTTACAAAATGAAATTGCGCCACGAAACGGATCTATTTTTTGAAACATCAAAAGTGAGAAAAAAGATTTCCTTTGAATCAGATATCTTGTCGGTCGTCGGTCGCGCCATCGTCGACGGTGCAGGTTGCGGATTTTTACCTCTGCCCTATCTGCTTGAAGAAATAAAGTTGGGCCTGGTCACTGTGATCGGCCCCAAATCAGGCTACTGGAAACATTCGCTTTACATGATATCACACAAGGAAGACGACTATGATGATCTAACTAAGGACATCGTGAAGCGCTTCAAACAACTGGATAAGTGGAGTTAAAAAAAAGCCCCGGGTTTCCCCAGGGCTTCGATGAAATCAAAAATTTCTGATGTGACTAGTACGGCTGACGAGCCGTCGAGTTTGCTAGGTCCATTGCGAATACAACTGCAAGTTTCGAGTACATCGCTGAGTGAGCGAAGTTCGTTTTATCGTTGATCATGTCTTTCGCGGTATGGATTAGTGGGTTATCTGCGCGCATAGTAGCCTCGAAAGGCATCAAAGTTGGGTAACCTTGTCTGAACCAAGAAGCATGGTCACTGCAACCGTAACCGCATTGATCGTCAACGATACGAGCGTGCAAGTAAGTTTCGTTCACAGCTCTTAGGTAATCGTGCAACCACTTGCTTGTGAAGTCTGTCATGTTACCGATCACGAACTCGCCGGCACCTGGGTAAGAAGTCATGTCCAACTGAAGAACTGCAACAACGTCGCGTTTTTCGTTTTTATAAGCTTTTGCGATTTCAGCAGAACCCAAAAGACCTGATTCTTCACCTGCGTACCAGAAAAACTCAACGGAACGTTGTGGCTGGCCTTTTTGAGAAACGATACGCAAAGTTTCTAGCAAGTTTGCAGATCCAGAAGCATTGTCGTCAGCTCCTGGAGCTTGCTGACCGCCGCCCCATCCTTGATTGATGGAATCCAAGTGGCCACCCAGGACAACAACTTCATTTGGACGAGTCGAACCCGTCAAACGAACACGCACTGATTTTTGCGGAGTGGAGCTGTGATCGATTAATGAAATTTCGTAAGGAATATTGGAGCTTGCAAGCAATGTCTGCAAACGAACCTTCATCGCATCCACGTGCAAATTAGGATTGCTGCCGCGGTTGTAACGAGTCGGATATGAAGACAACCAAGTCACCCATTCACGAAGATTTTGTTCTTTAACTTCGCCGACAGCTGCTTCGATCTGGGCGTTTTTCTCTAAAGAAACTGCTGCAAAAGGAGCTCTGTCGTAAAGATCATTTTTCGCCTTAATTTCGGCTAACGAGCTCAACATGGAAGTAAAGTTCACAGCTTGGAAGTTCTTCTCCGTAGTTAAATCTTCAAAGCCGCCGCATTTACCGACTTTATGGGCGCGCTGTTGGATTTTTAGTTGCATTTCCGGAGTGATAATCGCATATCCGACACCTACAGATTCTTCTTTAGCGAGGACTGGAATGTCCAAAGCTTTTAGGTCGGCAAGGTCCGCCAAAATGGGCTTCGTTGTGAATGTTTCAAGAGCCGCCTCGTGAGCTTGTGCTTGCGATGCGATGAGTAAAAGGGCCGTCATGGCAATTTTCATGGAATCATTCCTTTGAAATAGATTACTTGTTTACAATGGTAGCCAAATTGTCCGCAACCAGCAAAGATTAATCTGAAACGCGCGAACAAAGATACGCTCAACAACCGAATGAGAACGCCATGAAAAATGACATTCTATTAGTCACACTGAACTCCACTTACCAACATTCTTCGTTTGGTTTGCGCTACCTTTATGCCAATTTAAAAGAGCTCCAAGAGCGTGCTTCAATCATGGAGTTCACGACGGCAAAGGACCCACGCGACATCGCTGAACAGCTTTTGAAACTGAACCCTAAGATCATCGGTCTTGGCGTATATATTTGGAATGCCAACGAAAGTTACGAACTTGTGAGTCTGATTAAACGTATCAGCCCACAGACAATCGTGGTCCTTGGCGGACCAGAAGTAACTCATGAAACAGAGACTCAACCCATCTGCCAAACTGCTGACTTCACGTTCAAGGGTGAGGCTGATTTCATGTTCTATGACTTCTGCCAAAAGTATTTTGCAACAGGCGAATTACCGAAAGAAAAGTATATTAAAAATATTCTGCCTGAGATTAAAAATATCGCATCGCCCTATGAGTTTTACACCGACGAAGACATCAAGAACCGCGTCTTATACGTGGAAGTTTCTCGGGGCTGTCCTTATCGTTGTGAGTACTGCCTGTCTTCTTTGGATAAATCGGTTCGTAATTTCGACATCACTCAGTTCCTGGCGGACATGCAAACGCTTTTAGATCGCGGCGCCCGCCAGTTTAAATTCATCGACCGCACCTTCAATTTAAGTCCTACGATCTGCACGCAGATTCTAAATTTCTTCTTGGAACGAATCGAGCTTGGTTTGTTCTTACACTTTGAGATGGTGCCGGATCGTTTGCCAACTGAAATCCGCGAGCTGATTCAAAAGTTTCCTCGCGGCTCTTTGCAGTTTGAAATCGGTATTCAAACTTGGAATGTCGACGTTGCAAAACTTGTCAGCCGCCGTAACGACTTAGTTAAGGTGAAAGAAAATTTCAAATTCCTAGCTGAGGAAACAGGTATTCATTCCCATGCTGACTTGATCGTGGGATTGCCAGGTGAAGATATCAATAGCTTTGCAAAAGGCTTTGATATCTTGGCAGATCTTCGCCCCGATGAAATACAAGTAGGTATCTTGAAGCGCCTAAAAGGTGCTCCGATATCTCGTCACGATAAGGAATGGGAGATGGTGTACTCGGAACATCCACCATTCCAAATTCTGCGCACGAAAATGATGGATTTCCAAACAATGCAAAAGATGACCCGGTTTGCAAAGTACTGGGACCTATTCGCCAACAGTGGAAATTTTAAAAACTTCACAGCGGCAATTAAAAGCCGTTCCGAGCTGGCAGAGCACAAATCATTCTTTTGGGAATTCTTTGCGTTTAGCGAATTCATGTCAGCCCGACATGCACAGTCTTTTGGTATTTCGTTGATCAACTTGGTTGAGTCCGCATTGGTATATCTGACTCAAGAATTGCACTGGCCCCACGAGGAAGCCCGTCAGTTATTGATTTCAGACTATATGGCACCGGGTACGCGTGAACTTCCAAAAGTTTTAAAAGTTTATCCGGAACCGAAGCCCAAAGGAATGCCTGTTGATATGCGAGTGAATGTTCCTAAAAGGCAACAGCGACATCTTGTAAAATCGGAGTCTCAGTCTTCTTAACGAGGACTGAGGCGATCAAAAACGAAAATCCTGCTACCAATAAAGCACAACGCCAATACATGAATTGTACCCATTGGGAGCGAATATTCTCCCAATCATTGGGTGGTCCCTGAAACTGCCACATATGAATAACTCGGTTTAATGGCATATTCCCTGTCCAAGTCATGACCAACTCGTCCAGGACACAAAGTAGCGCGAACAGGACTAAAAAAAACTCCACCCGTTGCCAGTGCTTACGCATCACAAGAAGATGCACCGTAAGTTTGAAGACAACAACAATACATAATAGCGGCGTCCACGAAAGAAACGATCTCTGCATCGCTTGATGAAAAGCGATGTAGGAAGAAGCAGATAGCTTTTGCATCGTAGGTCCCATGCCGATCACAAACGCGAACGCATTCCCCGCAAGCAACCCAATCAAGAGCAAGCTTGTGTATTTCAAGAATTGGTTAAGTTTCATGAGCCTACTTATACGCGGGCTTCGTGGAAACTCACGTTTCAATTTATCCACGTAAGTTAATGATCACGGAACTTTTTAGCGTAGCCAGTGTAAGACACGGATTTCGTTCTACACCATGTGAAGCGAAAATTCTTACACAGCTCTTTTTTGGAAAACAAATCCCAAGTTCCCCTTTGGAAAATCACTGGACGAGAACCGCGAACCTGTTGAACTTCAAGGTCAAACTCTTGCATCCAAATTTCAATCTCTTCGGGTCTGCGAAAAAGCTGATACTCAAAATACTTTTCGGGAGTGTTGTTTAAGAACCACTTAATAAACTTGTTCACCCAAAAGTATGAAATCATATTTTTATTTATTGTGCGGAAAAAGAGAATTCCTCCTGGACGCAACACCCGACTCATTTCTGAAATTATTTTCTCAGGGTCAGACACGTGTTCAAAAAGATCCATCGCAACGACAACATCAAAACTCTCTTTCGGGAAAGGCATGCGGTAAGCATCCCCTTCCACATATTTTACTCGCCCGGTTGTATCCATCATCTCGGCGACCTTTAAACACGTTCGAGAAATATCCAGTCCCGTCACATCGTGACCTGCTTGAGCGGCAGCATTCGAGAAAAAACCAGCTCCACTGCCGACATCTAAGATCTCTGCGTGGTAACCAATGTACTTGCGAATCTCGCCAAGGACCCATTGCAGTTGAGCGTCGTTTGCCAAACGAAGAAATGCCATAGGCCCCGTCAATGAACCGTACCACTCTTGCGCCAGCTGCTGATAGAGCTCGCTTTTAGGAAGATCTTCTTGTTCGATTTTCTGATACTCGATCTCTTCTTCCACTCCACACTCCCTCCTTCAAACTAACAAAGAGTGTGGGCAGGACACGAATTCCCCGGAGTCCAGTGATAATAATCAATCACCGCACTCGACAACACGTCAAAGGCCCGGCTACAATAAACTCAATGGAAATTATTGAAGTAGTCTGCCGTGTTGCTTTCGGTTTACAAATGACCTTCTGGGGTTTGAATGGCTTCTTTCATTGGGTGAAGATACCACCCTCTCCGCCTGCTATTGAGAAATTCGTCGAGGCCTGCCTGGAAACTCGTTTCATCATGCCGACGACAAAGACTATCGAAGTGGTTTGTGGTCTGCTGCTAGTTGCAGGTGTTGCGATTATGCTCAACATGATGATCATCGCACCAATTGTTTTTGTGATTACATTCTTACACTTGCTTCACAATCCTAAACCGTGGCCTGTAGTAGTGCCATTGACACTGCCATTTGCGGTGATGGTTGGATTTCATCTGCCATCTTTATTTGCTGGAAATTTTTAAAGCATCGCCACCACTGCAAGGATCGCTGGCAGTGCTTGAATGAAAAAAATTCTGCGAGACACGCTATAGGCTCCGTAAAAACCTGCAATGATCACGCAGATCAAAAAGAACATTTTAATTTGATAAGCAAAAACCTCATTCGCTTGAAACAGCCCCCACAGCAAGCCCGCACCCAAAAAACCGTTATAGAGCCCTTGGTTTGCGGCCAGGACCTTGCTTTCTTGCGCTTTCTCGAATGTGTTTCGAAAAATTCTCAGTCCCGTTGGCTGAGTCCACAGATACATCTCCAAGTACATGAAGAAGAAATGTTGAACCGCAACAATTGCTACCAACGTAAGACCCAGAATTTTCATCTATATCCCTGTCTGAGAGATCTTATAGGCGATCTCGTCCAAGCTTTCGATATCAAACAATGTCGAAAGCGGTTGTTTCTTTGGAACTTTGTCTAAACTTTGCGCCAGTAATTGCAACAAGTCATCTGTTGTTACGATCCCTATCAATTGATCTTCACTGTTGCCAACCAAGACCGAGCTGATCTTCTTTTCCAGCATCTTTTCCACGGCGGAGTTTATTGGTTCGTCTTCGGCCATCCAAACAACCGGCTGACTCATCATCTCTTCGACGTGGGATTGGTAAATATTTGCGGATTTTAAAATGTCTCGCTCAGATAAAACACCCATGATTCGTTGGTCTTTATCGACTATGGGCAGGTGGCGGATGTGATGGTTTTTCATCAGTTTGTGAGCATCAGCCAGAGTAGTTCCAGCCGATACCATAATCACATTGTTGGTCATTACGTCGCGGGCAAGCTTTGCCATAGGGAACTCCTTTGCAGGTCGTCCCTCTTAGTACACAATACCCATGGCCTTTTTAACATCAGAAAGAGTTTGTGCTGCAACAGTGCGCGCCGCCTCTGTGCCAGAACGCAAAACTTCGCGCACATAACCCATGTCTTTGGAGTACTCTTCACGGCGTTGGCGCATCGGAGCCAGTTTGGCTTCCAAAATTTCTAGAATGCGTTTTTTAAGAACACCATCTCCCAAACCACCACGACGGTAGTGCTCTTTCAGTGCTTGCACTTCGTCTTTATTTGGATCAAAGACATCAAGGAAGGTAAATGGAACGTGGCCTTCGACTGTTCCTGGATCTTCGACTTTCAGATGGTTTGGATCCGTGTACATCGCATTAACTTTTTTCTTAAGTTCATTGGGCGCATCCCCCAAGTAAATGGCATTACCCAATGACTTAGACATTTTCGCTTTACCATCGATACCCGTTAAGCGCCCCGTGGTACCAACCATCGCTTTTGTGTCGTGGAAAACTTCTGTTTTGTACAAGTGGTTAAATCTGCGACCGATTTCATTCGTTTGCTCAATCATCGGTTGTTGATCTTCACCCACTGGAACTAGGTCAGCTTTGAAAGCCAAGATATCCGCCGCCTGAGATACTGGATAAGTAAAGAAACCTGCCGGGATAGAATCTTTCATATTCTTTTGACGGATTTCCTCCTTAAGAGTTGGATTTCTTTCCAGTCGAGCCACAGTCACTAAGTTCATGAAATAGAAAGTCAGTTCAAAAAGCTCAGGGACCTGTGATTGAATAAAGATTGTGCTTTGTTTTGGATCGATACCCACAGCCAAATAATCAAGAGCCACTTGCTCAACGTTTTTACGAACGTGTTCAGGATTTTCATAGTAATCCGTCAAGGCTTGAGCATCAGCGATCAAAACGTACTGATTGTATTCAGATTGCAGTTTCACGCGGTTCTGCAAAGAACCTACGTAGTGTCCAAGATGTAAAGGGCCTGTAGGGCGATCGCCCGTCAAAATGATCTTTTTCATATGATTGGGTTTACCCTAACTTGCGTCCACTCGCAAGATGTCGTGCGAATTGCTTCATCACGAAAAGATGCACTAAGGCCTGCGTCACCTTATAAACGTACCAAGGGATACGCGGCCTAAAATCGTGAATAGCCGCTATACACGCGGTTCCGCCCAATACTTCACGGAACTCTAAGCGACCACGGCCGCTTTTCTTAGAAAAAAGCCCTCCACGAACATAGAAAAGCTCTCGATGCCCCCAACTGCGATCCGGAGAGTACTCCAATACCAACAGACGAATATAGGGAAAGCGATTGGAAAAATAAACCCAGCGATCCGTGACTTCGACTTTCATGAATCCCGGCTTCATAACCGGTAAATAAGCCATGTATTCCATGGCCACGTCTTTGGCAGTCCATCCCGGCGGCAGAGGCATTCGTTGCACCGAGCGCACTTGATGTCTTGCATCTCGGGGAGCTTGAAAGGCATGTGGCTTTTTAGCCGTGCTATAATTTTCGATAGCTTGCTTAAGGGACTCATCAATTCCCAGGAATTGATGCCCAGGAATTTTCAGTTGATGTGACTCCCGAACTAACAAAGGACTTTTTAAACTTTCAATCAGCGGATTGATTAAGTCTTTAGGAGCCCCCGTGACCAGACGAACCCATAATGCCGAAAGATGAGGAGTCAAAAACGGCACTCTGATAAGGGTTCGTTTTTTACCTAAAATTTCTGCGACCTTCATCATCATATCGCCGTAGCTAATGACATCCGGGCCGCCTAAGTCATAAATCTTGCCATCCGTTTCAGAATTTTCCAGACAATAGCGGATACTTTTAAGGACATCACTGACTGCAACTGGCTGACTGGGAGTCGCAGTCCACTTGGGGCAAAGCATAGCAGGCAGTCGGTGCACCAGTCTGGTCATGATCTGAAATGAAGAGCCGTTAGATCCAAGAATCAGCGCTGCTCGCAGAATTGTGGTCGGCACTGAACTTTTTAAAAACACGTCCTCAACCTCGCGACGACTTTGCAAATGTTTTGAAAGATTCTTGGTGTCTTCCGGGATTAGACCCCCGACATAAATAATTTTTTTAACATTGTTTTTTTCAGCTGCTCTTAAAAAATTGTCAGCAACAATTAAGTCGAAATCTTCAAAGGAACCCTGTGACAGATGCGCAGAAGGTCGCATAGAGTGGACCAGATAGATTGCAACTTCGGCTCCTTCGAGAGCCTTTTCAGCATCTAGTAAGCTGAAAAGGTCACAGTTGCGCCATTCGCAGGAGGAGTGTTCTTCAGAATGAGTATGCTGTGAGCGGCTTAAGCCCACGATAGAATAAGTACCTTTTAATTCTGAGATTAAGGCCTTACCAATAAAACCACTGGCTCCCGCGATTGCAACTTTCATCAAGCCTCCGTGCATACCCTAACTTAGTCAGAGTATATGGCGGCTGTTACTGTTGTCCCAGCTCCGCCATAATGTCCCAGCCAAATTTTGCCAGCTTTGCTTCTCCGATGCCATGGACATTTTTAAGATCGTCCAGGCTTTGAGGATTTTGAATCGCCAAATGCTTCAATGTCATATCACCAAAAACCACAAAGGCTGGAACATCGAGCTCCTTAGCTTTTTCCTTACGCCATTTTTTCAATAGTTGGAAACGAGCCTCTTGTGCTTCATCAAACTCGACTCCATCCAAATCAACATTGGTCTTTGACACTTTAGAGCGCGTTTTTGTTTTCGTCGGAGCCTTAAGGGCTGCCACTGGGCGTTCAATTTTGCGAGTAGATTTGGGCAGGCACGTATCACAGTGCCCGCACTTTTCAATACGTTGAGCATCTTTGTAGTACGTAAGGATTTCGGCGTGACGGCATTCCCCGCCTTCCGCGTAATTTACCAAGGCATCCAGATTTCTCCAACGAGCGTTTTTGATTTCCTTGGGTGCTTCGGAACTTGTGATGAAATATGTCTGAAGGCCTTTATCCTTTTTTGAATAAAGCATTAAGCACGTGGATTCTAACCCATCCCGGCCAGCACGTCCCATTTCCTGATACAAGGAATCGATATTTGCAGGCATCTGATAGTGAGCCACCAAACGCACATCCGGCTGATCGATCCCCATACCGAATGCAT
The DNA here is from genome assembly GCF_002209355.2 of Bdellovibrio sp. SKB1291214. Lineage (GTDB taxonomy): Bacteria > Bdellovibrionota > Bdellovibrionia > Bdellovibrionales > Bdellovibrionaceae > Bdellovibrio. The sequence goes on along the minus strand of NZ_CP106855.1, from coordinate 3,286,733 downwards.
TTGTCGCAACCAGAATTCTTAGATCGCCATTCGCATAGGCCTCTTGCGTCTCTGTACGCTCTGCTGTTGAAAGACCTGCATGATAATAGCCCACGTGATCCAAGTGCTTTTGCAAATAAGCTGCAAGCTCCTCGGTCACTTTACGAGTTCCACAGTAAATAATCACACGGCCTTCTGGAGACTGGTTGATCGCTTGCATTAGCAGCGACATTTTTGTTTCCTCGTCCGCACAAAACTCGACTTGATAGTAAAGATTCGAACGATAGAATCCGTGAACGCGACGTTCAGGGCTTTTCAATTTTAAATTAATCGAAATATCTGCAAGGACCGTAGGAGTCGCTGACGCCGTCAACGCCAAGATCGGTACGTCGGGGCGAAGGCGTTTTAAAATCTCAAGCTGGCTGTACTCTTCACGGAAATCATGACCCCACTGAGAAACGCAGTGAGCTTCGTCGATTGCAAATACAGCAATGGCACGATTTTGTATCCAACGCTGAAAGCCCTCTTTTTGCACCCGTTCAGGAGAAAGATAAAGCAAGTACGTGCCGCCTTTTTCTATATCTTTGAAGATTTGAATTTTTTCAGCATCCGATTGACCTGCATAAAGACAGCCCGATGGAATGCCTTTTTTCTGCAAAGACATCACCTGATCCTTCATCAAGGCGATCAATGGCGAAATGACGATAACAAGTTTGTTTGCATAAACAGCGGGGAACTGAAAACACAGCGACTTACCCCCACCTGTTGGCAAGACCGCTAGCACATCTTTTCCAGAGAGAATCCCAGAAATGATTTCCTTTTGGCCAATGCGGAATTGGGAAAGACCAAACGAAGTTTGCAAAGTCTTTTCCATAAGGTTTTGATCATGTGGATTTTCGGCTACGGCCTGAGGCTGGATCATAGGGCTACTTTCCTTGAAAATAGCCCTTCTTTGCAACCAAGATTCCCGCGTTAAAAGGGATTATTTTCCTTGCAACACAGGAACCTGGAGGGAATCTCGGACATTCTAATAGCGGCTCTCAAAATCCAGCTTTTCGACCTCTACGGTGGTCAGATGAATATCAACGGCTTTCGTTAAATCCTTAAGCTGCTCTATTGACGTTGCACTCGCAATGGGTGCCGTAATGCTCTTTCTTTGCATTAGCCAAGCCAGCGCAATTGTGGCTGGTTTTACTTGGTAATCGTTAGATAAATCATCAAGCGTCGCTAAAATCTTCATTCCGCGCTCATCAAGATAGCTCAGGGCTTTTTCACCACGCGCACTTTTCTTAACGTCCTCTTTAGAGCGGTATTTTCCGGTCAGAAATCCACTTGCCAAAGAATAATATGGAATCACTCCAACTTGCTTATTCAAACATAAAGGCTCAAGGTCTTTTTCAAAATATTCGCGATCATGCAGGTTGTACTTTGGTTGCAAAGTCACGTACGACGGGTAATTTTCATTTTCACTAATATGCAGGCTTTGCTTTAATCGTTCCGCATTGAAGTTCGAGGCTCCAACTGCACGAACTTTTCCTTCTTTAACAAGCTGATTATAGGCCGCTAATGTTTCCTCTAACGGAGTCTCGATATCATCTGTGTGAGACTGGTAAAGATCAATATAATCCGTCTTAAGCCTCATCAAAGAATCCTCAACAGCTTGTTTGATGTATGCGCCTTTAAGACCTTTTTTATCGGGAGCAAGTTCCATTCCGACTTTAGTAGCAATCACGACCTTATCACGGCATTTACGTTCTTTCATCCAATTGCCAATGATTGTCTCAGACTCTCCGCCTTTGTTACCAGGAACCCAGCGCGAGTAAACGTCAGCCGTATCTATAAAGTTAAATCCCGATTCGACAAAGCTGTCTAAAACTTTAAACGAAGCCTTTTCATCAATTGTCCATCCGAAAACATTCCCACCAAAACAGAGAGGTGCGACTTCAATTCCCGTTTTACCAAGCTGACGTTTCTGCATATCGATGTCTCCTACATTGAATGAAGGCCGACACGGTTCCCTTCGGTATCTTCAAAAATACCGATATTACCATATTGGCCGATACTTTTTTTGCCAGCTAAAACCTTGCCGCCATTGACTGATACTTTTCGTAAAGCAGACTCGATGTCTTTCACCGGAATATACGGAAGAGTTCCGCTGCTGGATGGTTCATAACCTGGCCCCTTTACCAGAGCGCCGGTGGCACCACACTCTTTCATATTGCCCGGTGGAAAGAAGGCAAGCTTTAGTGGACCCATTTCTTCAGTTTTGAATTTTAGATCAAATGACTTTTCATAGAAAGTCATTGCGCGTGAAATATCCACGACTGAAAGCTCCACCCAATTAAACATATTGGACGCCATAATAAAAAACCTCCGATGATTTCTGATCTCAAGAATCAGAAGCAGCGGAGGTTTCCGTCAATATGACATTGCACACTGTTTCGTCGTTAGCCGGTCAAAGCTTTATTGGCGCGCTTCAGTCGAAGCGACAGTGTTTTCACAAGGGCTTTGGCCCAGGATGGTTTCGAGAAAATAACACTTTCAAGTGCTGACATTGGAATTTCAATCAGCTCCACAGCAGTCAAAGCTTCAACCGTTGCTGATCGAGGCTCGTGGTTAAAGTGCCCCATCTCCCCGACAAATTCTCCAGGGCCGATTTCACCCAGAGTAATACGTCCTCCAGATATCGCCTCTGAATAAGCACTCAGCGTTCCGTGCTTCACGATATAGACAACTTCAGTGTTGTCACCTTCTTTAAACAATGTTTCACCCACCCCAAGACTGCGCAGTTTATATTGCGAACCCTCTTTAACAGGTTTAGGTGCAACTATTTTTGAAACCACTTCTAGTAAAGCCCATTCACGATTTGGCTCTGACAAGAACGACAAACGTCCCGATTGCACTTCATGAGGGAACATGTCGTGATCAGGAACGTAAGACATCATAACGATAAAGATGCCATTGTTGTTTTTCTCTTTTAAAACTTTGCCAATGATATCGTAGCCTGATCCTTTTGGCAGATACTCGTCCACAAACATAATCTTGGGCCTTACGTTATCGATTTTATATTTGGTATCAAACCAATCGCTACCGTGAAAGACTGAGCAGTTTGTGAAATGTTTATTAAGGATGTCGGAAATTGCAGTAATCCTTGATGGATCACCACTGACGATCAAAAAGCTGTTTTTATCCTGGCTGCGGCCCATACCAAAACCTTCCATAATTTTTCAGCCCCATTACTGAGACCCACAGACGTGCCAGATGCTTTATTATCGTATTAAACTGTCTAACTCTCAACAACCTGTCAAAAAGTTGCCCGCTTTTCTCAAGGTGATGCAATTATGGATGGATCGATATGAGATTGGACTACTTAAGATCGTAGCGCGCCAGATCTGCAGCGAACTCTTTCTTGTCCTTAGGGAAGCGCTTATTGACCGCCTCGATTAAAGAGGTGCGCATGTTGTGATTTTCGTTGTTTGCGATCACAGTTAAAAGTCCTTGCTGACACCCTGAATAGTTGCCGCAGTTATTTAGGTAAATCTCATAAGCAACTAAAACAGGAATGTAACTTTCATCCGTAGTCGAAGCGATATTTCGCTCATGCTCCGTACGAGCACTCTCCATCGTAACAGTCTTAGCCGGAGCATATTCTAAAGCCTCTGCCAAGGCCACTTCCGCCAGTTGTTGATCGCCGCCGCGACTGTTTAACATATCCAGCATCTCGACTCTTTCAAAATGGGCGGAGTGAGCTGACTGAAGATCACGATAGTAATCCCACAGTACTTGCTTCTTATTAGGAAGCGCATTGAACTGCGCACGCAATGATTTTACTTTTTCTTTTAAATCAGATTTATTTTCCGCGGCACGAGTGGTTTTAATAAGATCCACCAAAAGCTTACGCTCTTTGGTGTCTACTGGAACACTCGTTACGGATGCGATATTTCTAACTGACGCCTTCTGAGTCGTTCCAGAAACCACCGGTTGTGTTTGCTTGAAACCATTCGCATTAGCTGAAGAAATTGAACTTTGTGGATCGCCTGATTGATCGACGCTTTTAACTTTATCTCTATTGAAAAAGTACACGGCAATAAGGACTGCGGCGATAATAACCAGGAACGTTTGCTTCATTATTAGATTATCCTCGTGCACCCTAAGAAATTGCAACTGGAAACAGAGTTTAGGATTTGGTCACCCATCACGGGTTCGACAGCCAGCCTCTTAACTATTTCGTTTAAACTGCGAATCACCCCCTGGTCCTTGAATTGCTTTGAATACAAGGCATTGGGGGTTCAATGAAATTCACATCGACTGTGCTTATAGCAGCAACCGTTCTCACATGCAATATTGCCAACGCTGGGATCACTTGCTCTTCGACCGAATGTAAAGCTGAAGACATGCCCTTACTGAATCAGATGGAATCTTCTGTAAAAGCCAAGTTCGGATCAATGGCTTGTTTGCCCACGTCTTCGACCATGGTTATGGAATCTATTTTTAATGTTAAAAAAGATATCGTTGCCGGCAGCTTCACTGAAAGCCTTTATCAACAAGGAGTTTACGGCGCAGTTGTGATGTTAGGTGCTGATATTTGCAGACATGCAAGCAGGACAATTGGGTTCGATTCTTTTCGCATCTTACATTCCAAAATGTTCCGAGATGGCGAGCGGTCGCAAGACTTGCAGCTTCACTCGTCAGTATGGGCACTCAGTCGCTGTCCAAGCAGCTTCTGCTTCATCAATACAAATCTTTGACCCGAATAATGAAAAGTGGCAGTCGCAGCTTTTAAAATTATCTGATGATTCCAGTTTTTCCGGCGCGACATTATCACTCGCCTCCCATATCGGCGCTGATGCCCGCATCTTGGATAAAAACTACTACACTCAAGGTGAAGTGGATTTGGCTGAATACTTTTATGGATTGAAAACTTCGGCGGGTTCTTCAGACTCTCCTCCAATGGTAACTCAACCCACTCAGCCGACGACTCCCCCGGCGGTAACTAACCCTACGCCAGTTCCATCACCTTCGACTTCAGTGGTGACTCAACCAAAACCGTCCCCTTCCCCCGTGGTCACTCAGCCATCCAAATCAGAAATCTGGCAGCAATGGGTGAAATATTACCGCTCTAAAGGCAAAGTCGCCTTCCGCAAATAGTTCCCCTATGAAAAAACGGGTAAAATGGGCGGCAGTTTTGACTGCTGCCTTGCTATTTTTGGGGCTTTTGCGTAAAAACTGTTCCCTATGATCAGTACTTCCAATGTCAGCCTCCGTTTCGGTGGCAAAAAGCTTTTTGAAGACGTAAATGTGAAATTCACTCCTGGCAATTGCTATGGTTTGATCGGCGCTAACGGTGCTGGAAAATCCACATTCCTTAAAATTCTATCTAAAGAAATCGAACCGAATACGGGTGAAGTAATCATTCCTGGCGATTTGCGTTTGTCAGTTCTGAAACAAGATCACTATGCCTATGATGAACATACGGTTCTTAAAACCGTTTTAATGGGTAACGATCGTCTTTTTAAAGTCATGACTGAAAAAGACGAGCTTTATGCGAAACCTGATTTTTCTGAAGAAGACGGCAACCGTGCTTCAGAGCTTGAAGGCATCTTCGCAGAACTTAACGGTTGGGAAGCTGAATCCGAAGCTGGCGTTATGCTGGCGGGTTTGGGTATCGGCGACGATTTCCACCATAAGCTTATGAAAGAACTAAACCCTGGCGAGAAGGTTAAAGTCCTTTTGGCTCAGGCTTTGTTCGGTCGTCCTGACATCCTTCTTCTGGATGAGCCGACGAATCACTTGGACATCTATGCGATTCAATGGCTTGAACAGTTCCTTGAAAACTTCGAAAACACCGTCATCGTGATCTCGCATGACCGTCACTTCTTGAATAAAGTTTGCTCGCACATCGCTGATATCGATTACGGCAAAGTGACGACATTCACGGGTAACTACGACTTCTGGCGTGAAGCAAGCGAACTTAAACAACGTATGCTGGCAGACCAAAATAAAAAGAGTGCTGATAAAGCCGAGGAACTTAAAGCCTTCATCGCACGATTCAGTGCGAATGCTTCTAAGTCTGCTCAGGCTTCTTCTCGTCAAAAACAATTGGAAAAGCTTGAGTTCAATGACTTGCCGGCCTCTTCCCGTAAGTCTCCATTCATTGGGTTCGATGTAAAACGTGAACTGGGAAATGACGTTTTAGTAGTTGATAAGCTAACTAAAACTTGGGAAGGCGAAACTCTGCTGAAAAACGTAAGCTTCAGCCTTAAAAAAGGCGATAAGGTCGCGTTGTTGGGTCGCAATGACTTAGCTAAAACACTGCTTATGGAAATCATCGCTGGAGAAATGGCAGCGGATTCCGGAACTTACACTTGGGGCATTACAACCACTCGTGGTTACTTCCCAACAGACAACTCTAAGTACTTCCAAGGGAACGAGGCCTCTTTGGTTGAGTGGTTGCGCGAATTCTCTGAAGACAAGGACGAAAGTTTCTTGCGCGGTTTCCTTGGTAAAATGCTTTTCTCGGGAACAGATGCATTGAAACAGCCAACGGTTCTTTCCGGGGGCGAGAAGGTGCGCTGCATGTTCTCTAAATTGATGCTCGAAGGCGCTAATATCCTGATTCTTGACGGTCCGACGAATCACTTGGACCTAGAGAGTATCACAGCTGTGAATGAGGGTCTGAAGCGTTTTAAAGGCACTGTGATCTTCACGTGTCATGACCACGAGCTTTTGCAAACCGTTGCAAACAGAATCATCGAAATCAACGAGACGGTTACTTACGATAACCACATTGATTACGAAGGGTACCTTAAAGCTACTCAAAAACACTAAAATACCAAATAAAAAAGGCGGTTTTGACCCGCCTTTTTTTATTTAAAAGCATCAATTGCCGTCGAAGTACGCTGATAACTTTTTTTGAATAAACCGATAGTTAGTCAATTATAACATTTTAAAATGTTATAATCTGTTTTAAACTTACATATGCTTTCAAAAAAAAATGCATTACTTCTCTTACTGATTGTAGTCACCACGTCGATATATTTTAAAAAAAATTATGTGTTGCCTGAAAATGAGCCGCAGAGAATCCATTCCGTCAATGGTCTAACAACTCATATGAATGAGCATACACTCGAAAAAGGTAGCGAACCACCTCGACAATCTAACTTAGCTGAATCCGCAAATCTCTCCGAGAAACCACCATCCGAAGTACGATCACAATCAAATACCTATGAATCTAGAAAGACGAATTTTCTGGCTATAAAAAAGGATATTTCAGAAGTTAAAAGCCAAGATGAAATTAATGCTGCAGTAAAGTTCGCCACGGAAAATTATCAGTTTTATTGGATAAAACTTTTAGATCTACCGATTAATAAAATCTTAACTTTACTATCAATCTCTAATTCAGACTTTGTGCGTGTTTTCTCGCAGAATACCCCGGGAACATATTATTTTTCCGAAGGACGTAAAATTGATTCGCCAGCATCAAACATAATTTATTGTTCGATCTCTATCATCGGAAACCAATCCGGCACTCAACAAATACTAGAAAATGACGTCGTGGGAAGGATTCTTACCTTAGAAAAGTCATTTGCAGGAGTCGAAGTACAGCTTTCTACATCCGATAAATATAAAGAGAAGTTATATGTAAATAAAATAGCTTGCTATCATCCTCTAGAAAGTGGGGCCGAGGCCCTCACTCTACTAGACTTGGCTTTCAACTTAGGAGTGCGCGCTAGACTTAATTAACTCCACCATAGTCGCATCGCCTACATCGCTCCAATTTATCTCTGAGAATCTTTTCGTATTTATTTCCTTAATCTGCTTAATGAAAATAACCCACTGAAAGTAATTTAATATCAACATCAACGGTGTAATCAGTTCCCAAGGGCCTAGATGTGCAATTGGCCAAACCAAGGGCCCGATCGGGAATGTTAAAATCGAAGTGATACCAAATCACGCCGACTGTCACTATAGATATGTCTATTTTTTCATTAGTTGGATTCCTAAAATAGCGTCCGTAACGAAATCCAACATAACCGATACGGATTTGGTTTGGCACAAATTTAACGACCTCAATAAATTAAATAATGATTACTAGAAGTCCCATAAAGAAAGATGGGTTTGAATCCTGCCTTGAGGTCTATAAATTCAAGTAGTGTATTCTGTATTTAACATTTCCATACCAAAATATTTAACATATGGTTATTTTCGTGGTGACCGCGGGAGAAAAAGTGAAAAAAATTTTTTGGCTAGTTGCTTTGACTATAATTGGACTAATTTTTAGGAATTACATATCTCCAACCGCTGCCACACAGACAAGCGAGCAAACCGTTTCAGAAAAACCAGTCTTTGATAAAACGACCGAAGGTCTCTTAAAAAAGTCTGACCCTTTGCCCGACCTACCAAAAGATCATACTGCGGATTTGGATACAGCCAAACCACACCAAAAAATGGAGGACGAAAGAAGCCAGCAAAAGATATTTTCTCCAGAAGAGTTGTGGTTCGCCAAGCTGAAGGGTGCCGAGGATGAATCAAATGTATCAGATGTTCTAGCGAGACAGCTGAAAAACTTTCCTCAGTATTTCGTCACTTTAAACAAAATGAAATTGCATGAACATTTGTACGTTCAAATTGAACAAAATAGCAACTTAGAGGAAGCCATGGGTGCTGTTGGAACCAACGAAATTTACATCCAACGCGGCCAATACTCGAAAGATCTCGGAAACATCAAAATGGACAGCAACTATTGTCGAGTTCGAATAGATGGACAAAATCCCGCACCAAAAAATTCAGGTCATTTGTACCTGGAAAAAGATGCAGAAACGACGATCCATCCCAACAAAACCGTTGAAGTAAGGGTTAGCAACGCACTCACGTCTACCCGCTCTCTTAGACGCATTAAAGAAATAAGTTGCTTTAAGCCCCCTGGCGAGAATAAAAAAAAGGAGTTCAATTTTATTGAACTCCTTTTCCACCTTCAAGTAGATGGCGATTATACATCATCCGGGCTATTACAATCATCCTGATCATTTCTTTGATCAAGCTCACGTTGTTTTAGCTGCTCAGCGAAGTAGTGCCCGTCTTCAGTGTAGGCCTTCCGCTCTTCTGCTGAAAGGTTACCGCTTGATAATTTTGCCTCCACTTTAGCGCACTCATTCCTCAAGTTTTGAATTTCCTGGATTACATCTTTTGCACCGGCGGCAGCACATGCCATTTCATTTCTTAGGCCTTTACTATCAGTTTTGTTTACTGGATCATTCAAAGCATAACCAAATAAATTCAGATCTTTACCATCGAAGCGAATTGGATCCTTCGACGTCCATCGTCCAGTGTTTGGATCATACCATCTTGCACCGAACTTCACTAAGCCCACTGAGCTGATGAACATGCCACCAGCGAATCCATAAGCTTGGAAGCCTGCTTTGGTATTGTTGATGACTTTGCCCAAGACATCGTAATCCATTCTCTGAGCGATTGTTCCATCTGTTGACTTCACAATTAGACGTGGAGATCCCAAATGATCTTTAATATAACGATATCTCACACCTGAGATGATCACATAATCAGGAGAGTTAACGCTGGTACCGTAAACGTATTCTTTAGCAACAACCCCAGCGTCGTTATATTCAGCCGCTATTCTTAGGTCATTCTCGTAAATTCTACGCATTGTCGTTGCGCCCGTAGTTCCTGAATACATTCGGACCTGACGGCCTTTGCCATCGTATTGATACTTGTAATTGCTAGTGCCTGTGACTGACGCAAGCAAGCGACTGTAAGCATCGTATGTGAATGTGTTCGTACCGATGTTGGTATTGTCGCCGTTAGCATTGTATCCGTAAGCAACTCCATTCCAACTCGTCAAACGATCTTGATTATCGTATGTCGCAGTGAACGCCACTCCGTTGATTACACCACTGGTTTTATTACCATTGCTGTCGTAAACAAATGAGCTGTTCGTTGCCCCATTTTTTGTGACCAATGTAAGTCGTCCGGCTTTATCGTATTGATAAGCATATGTCGTTGTTACCCCGCCAATTGTTTCTGACTTACCACTGATTCGTCCCATTACGTCGCGGGTTAAAGTGTAAGAGTATAGTGTCGTAGCCGCGCCTGATGTCGGCGTATAGACGGCCTTGTAACCAGTAAGATATCCCGACGTATTATATGTGCGTGAATCCGTAATTCTGTCTAATGCAGTTGTGGACAACCGACCGGAAGGATAACTATACGTAAGGGTCATGTTACCAATTTTTGCTGGAACACTGTCACCGTTATATGTGATCGCAGTCGTTGAGTTGTATCCATCCCCTTCAACCACGCGTGCCGAAACTCTAAGTTCGGAATCAAAATTATAGGAAACTTTAGCTATATTTAAACCGTTGGTAGTTAAGCTTTGAGATTCAGACCTTAACATTTTTCCAAAATAGTAATAGAAAGTTCTAATTCCGTCTGCAGAGTCAATCTGTTCGATACGATCGGACCAAGGTTTATAAAAGTATTTGTCACTACCGCGCGCTACTTGAACCTGCTCAAGCCTTCCGCTGGAGGCACCATATACGTACTTTACGGTTCTAGTGTCAGGTCTTGTAATTTGGGTCAGCTGTTTATCTTGGTTATACGCGTACGTTGTATCCTTAACAGTAACACCCGTTAAAGCTGGCGGCTGATAGGAACTCATTAAATCCATCGCATTGAATACGAACTTATGAGCAGGCTTAGAGGGCGGTGTAATGCCTGTTCTATTTCCATTTGCATCATAAGTCATACCGATAAGTCGATTGTCAGGCAGTTTAATTTGAGTCAGTTTGCCGGCAAGATCGTATGTATATGAAGTAACTTCGTTACGCGCGTTCGTGACGCTTTGTAAGTATCCAGAAGAGTTGTATGCGTACTGCTCGACATTGGACCCCTGCGACTTTGACCAAAGCCTGCCGTATCCATCGTAGACAAATGTCCACGGTAAATCATTTCCGATTTTTTCAGAAGTTGTTCTTCCGAATTGGTCTATAGTTTTTGTTGCTGTCGCTCCTTGCGGGGATTGAGACAGATGTGTATTTGTAGCAACGGTATAGGTGGAGGTAGAGGTCAGGCGGTCGTTTACAGTTACTGTATCCACCATTTTACCAAAATCGAATAGCTTATATGAATCTATTGATCGATTATACAATGTAAAAACGGACCCAACCTCACGCGTCAGTTCATCCGCCACTATTTTGCTATTAGTAAATGGCATGTCATGCATAATTCCAAAACGGGGATCGGTGAAAGTCGTACTTCGTTCAGAATAGTTCTCTTCTTGGTATTCATTCCCAGCATTATTATAAAGGGAAATATTGTCTGACCACGCGCCAGATGCATAATCCACATATCTGTGATTATCACCTTTTTCTGACCAGTAATAATATGTTTCTTTTCTCGCAAGAGCTGAGCTTTTGTCTGTCGTTCTCTGATCCGACATTAAGGTTAAAAGTAAATCCCAACGGTTTCCACCGCTTCCTGCGTCTCTCGTTAACTTACCATTGCCATCATACGTAAACGTCGCATACTGACCACCTGGCTTCGTGAACTTCTCCAATAGCTCAGTTCCACTTTTATAGGCCAACGTGTGAACTTGAGACATTGGGTTTTTGATGGTGGCGACTAACCCGGCAGAAGTTGTGGTAATGTTTGTCACCTGCCCATAAGGGGAAGTGATGGACGTTAGCACACCCAAGCTATTACGCCCGAATGTTATAGTGTTTCCGAAAGCGTCCACAATCGATGAAATTTTATTATTCGTATAATTGAAAGTACGCAATATCGCACCAGTTAACGAATAACGAGTAGTCATATGTCGGCCATTAGTATCGAAATAATACAACTCTTGGCCATCAGAGCTGGCAACAACTCTCTGACCATCCAGGTTAATATACTTGGCAAATCGGGAATTGCCGCTTCCCTCAAACAAACGAAGTTTTACTCGATCATAATAATGAAGTAACGAAAAGGACATTCCTTCAGGATTGAAGCTTTGAATGCGATTTGCCTTGGACGCTGTGGTAACAAACTGTTTTGCGTTTTCGGTGGTGTATACTAATGATCCCCCAACCCCTACGATAGCAACTTCCTCACCAAGAGATTGGCTATCCAAACGTACGATGGAACCTTGCGCTTGCCCCTGACACGTCTGAGGAGATGGATCTTTCTCATACTCGGGCGGCGGAGGAATAACATATGCGGAATAAGACTCAGATCCAGTACCGCTGTACGAACCAATCGTTCCATCCTCCAATTGATATTGTAACACCCATGGCGAAGTTAAAACGGTGTTTTGGATACCAGAGGAAGTGAATTTATAGGATACTTCCATAGAACACCTCTGTGTTCCCGTTAGCGTGACTCCTTTACATCCATCTTTCAAAATTTTATATCCTGCACTTCCTGCAAGCGTTGATGCAGAGAATGTCACCTTGTCAGTGGGCTCAAGATTATTGAAATAGAAATTAAATGCGTGAACTCCCTCTGCTCCAACTTCCACGTTACCAACGTCGTAATTGGAACTGGCCCGATTGGAATTCCTCTCCAATTGAATTGATCGCCTAAATTCTCTTTGTACTCGCGGCTTTTCCACCGGAGGAAGCTTCAAAGCTCTATCATTACGAGCCTCTGCCTGAATTAATACACACAAAAGCAACGCACTAACTAAAACGCGCAACATGTCACATCCTTTGACAAAACAATTATTTGCTTAGTAACAAATGGTTTCGTTGTGGAAATGATTGGTCAACATAATCGACGCGGATTTAGTTTGATGATCGAATTTAACGACCTCAGTAAATTAAATACTGATTACAAGAGGTCAATCTAAATAAAAAAGGCGGGATTGAAACCCGCCTTCTTTTTAGTTTTCTCCCCAGGACATTGGCTGGAAAGGTAAGCGGATCACTTTGTACCAAGGATCGCGGTATTGCTCGACCTTCAATGAATCATGGTCGTACTTCCAAGTGTTATTGATTTTCGTCGCAGAGAAGCTGATGGACATCTTATATTCGTTACTGCGAAGAAGGATGTTTGTTTTAAACAAGCAAGAGTTCGAGATGTTGCCGATCAACTTCACTTTAATACGAGTGTCGCTGTCATTGAATTTGTCCCAGTGAAGGTTGTAAAGAACTGAGCCCGCTGGTTTTTTGCTGATCAAATCCAAATCTGGGATTGGCAAAACTGGAATCGGTACCGAGAAACGGTAGCACATCGCCTCGTCAGCAATGGATTTAGAAATATCAATCACATCATCGCCGACATTCAAAAGAACATCTGGATAAGCCGTGTAAACATTTTTAGTTAAAACCATTGCAGAGATATCGTTGCTCCATGGAAGAAGCGGCGTCACTGCCATTTTAGATTGAAGAAGCATCGAAATACGAACACCCAACAAATCTAGTTCCTCGTGAGAGTAACCGCCGTAATGGTGACCGAACTCGTGGACCAAGATCGCAACAGCTTCAGGAATTGTCACTGCTGTGTATTGGTTGTCAGCGCCTTTGCTGTAAAGGAGATCTGCATTGATATAAATGGGACTGCTTGGTGAGCTGCCTGTTTTGGCAACACGAACCAAACCGTCGATCATAAAGAACCCCGGAGTTTTTTGCTCGGAACCGAAATAGATCATGCGACCGCGAAGCTCTTGGGGAAGACCTTTGGCGATTTTTGCGATGATCTCGCGCTGACGAGGATCTAATTTGCATGTGTCAGATGTAAGGCAGATTTCAATGTATTGATCCAAACGCTCGTAAGCGTAAAGAACGTTCTTTTCTGCGATGCCGCCTCCGTTGCCAACCCAGTCACCGCCGATCATAGCCATTGCACTGAATGACGAAAAGATGATCGCAGCCGATACTAAAGCTCTCATAGTCTTAAACATTGCGCCCCTCCGTACCATCTTGAAGTTTCGTTAACGGGAATAACTGAAACGAAAAAGTATAAACCTCAGATAGAGGGCCATCTTCTAGCAGATCCTCTATTTTTTTTCGAGTTTTTAATAGGACATCTTTCACAGCGCCGAGTTTTTCAGGATTCACGGCGATAGTCATTGAGTTAAAAACCCGTTTATCGACGGGATCTCTGTGGAGTGATTGCTCTGCTAGATGCAAATTCTGGTTATGGTGCTTGCGTATTGCAGCTGACGGCACATCTTGCATCACCATTGGCTTTGCCGTGCGCACAAGACGATTACGATTTTTTTTCAAAAGTTCTAATCTGAGCAAACGCTCTAAAGCTTCTTCTGCTTTTTCCTCTTTGATTCCTAAACGTTTTGCAATCCATTGAGGGTTCGCTCTATTTTCTGGAAGCTTCGCCAAGTTCATAATCGCGAGGTAGTACCAGTCAGAAATGAGACGGAATGTGTCCTCCTGTAATAAGAGGCGCTCGTCGATTTCAACCTTTGTAGAGCCTTGTTTATACTCTGACCAAAGCAGCTCTTTCTCGAGAGGTGATACAAGCAAACGCTCCATCACTTTTTCAAGGTTCGTCTTAGAGAGCGATCTTCTGTCTCCTAAAACATCTGATAAAGTCGTCGATCCAATATCAAGATCTCTGGCGAAGGCACGCAATGAATAAGAGGGATTGCGCGTTTGGCGTTTCGCAAGTTCCTGCATCAATAGCTTTTTAATAGTGATTTCCATGGGCCCGTTATAGACACAAAACTCTAATAACGCAAGCTCCCCGGGACAACTTGTCCCGTTTTAAATAGTCGGGACACAATGTCCCGTTCGGGGTCTAGACAGGCTGAAAAGGCTCGGATATCTCTTGCTCCATACCGCAACAGCGGAATTTAAAACGTTACTAACAAAAACAATCCTAAGGAGGATTAAAATGAAAAAAGTATTCTTGGCTATCGCAATGGTTTTGGGTGTTTCACAAGCTCACGCGTACACGGCTCCAGCTTGGGCATGTAACTTGAACTTTAAAGGCACGGCATCTGGTATCAAAGTTATTCTGGGAAATTATGAATATAACGGTAAAGGCACTTTGGCTTGTATGTCACCAACAGGTCAAACTGCAGAATATCCAGTAACTGTAAAAATGAAAGCTAAACCTTTCTCTCCACAAATCGCTTTAGGCAAAATGGAATTGACGGGGCAAGCTGCTGAAATCGCTCTTTTTGATTCTAATCCAGAATCTATCCTTGGCACTTACTACGTAGCTCAAGCTCAAGGCGCAATCCTTGGTGGCGTTGGTGTTATTACTGCGACTCGCGTAGACCTTCCAACAATCGCTCTTAAAGTTTCCTTCCAGTTCGCAAAAGGTTTCGGCGTAAACCTTGGTGTTAACAGAATGGAAATCGCTCTAGATCAAGACCGTAACTAATTCATTGGTGAATTGGGAGCGTGATCCTTCAGAGCCGGGGAAATTTAACCTCCCCGGCTCTTCTTTCTCTAGAATTTTTAAAATTTGATTAACCGAAAAGGTGAATGAAATGTTCCAAGAACTATCCGGAGAGGCGATCGCCCTTCCAAGCCCCCTCCAACAAAAAGAGTTTTTTATGATTCAACCCACACACATCGGTAGCTATCCAGATTACCGCGATTTCTTAAAAGAGAAATTCGTTGCAGAGAAAACAAAGAAATACTCGTTCTCTTTGCAATACTGTGCCGACAGACTTCAGGTATCGAAAACATTCGTGAAGCTTGTGTTCGACAAAAAAAGACATTTTTCTATGGATACTCTTCCCCGATTATGGGATCTATTCAAATTGTCTGACAAGGAGCGACTGCACCTGACATTCTTGTTCTGCCACACAATATCCGACAGCGATTTGCTAAAGATCCAATTCGAATTGGTAATGCGCAACGTACAGAACGAAACTTTAACAGTTCGTTCCGCAACAGAAGTCTCGTATTAGACTAGGTCCACCTCAATTTTTTGTACGCAAGAGTAGACTTGAAACAAGTTTAACTCTCTCACAAATTGAGGTGTGACATGAGAACAAGCCATCACGTAACATGTTTCAGTCTTTCGCTTATGCTACTAATGGGGAATTATGCGAAAGCGGAAGTAACCACATATATCGACGATGACCGCATTCCTAACATGCTTGAACATATCAATCCATTCGATCCAAACGTTGAAGAAATCCTAGATCAGTACGATAAAATTTACGAACAAGAAACCGGCAAGCCCGCTCACATTAATACTGTGATGGATGACATACTCGGACCCTTTGGAGGCTGCTCTAGAAATGCGTGCTCGGTCTGGGCTCAGGTCGTCAAAAGTTCACAACGTATGTACCTTTACGTGAATGGTTACATGCAAGGTTCATGGGCTGTCTCAACAGGAATGGCAGGCTACACCACACCCAATTTTGATCGACATCCAGATGGTCGCATCTATGACCGTTATACTTCTACAAAATATCCAGAAGGTGATTACAATGGCTTAGGCAATATGCCCTATGCCGTCTTCATCAAAGGTGGTTACGCCCTTCACGGGACACCTAAAGGCAACTGGCCAAAACTTGGTAAGCCAGCATCCCATGGGTGCATTCGTATGCATCCTGATAATGGATATACATTTAACAGACTGGTTCGTGCTTACGGCGTTAGCCGAGTTTGGATCACTGTTCAATAGGACGGCTTAAAGATGTCTACTGGAGGTAACTAGAGTGGGAATGCCCTTCCCGCTCCAGTTCGTATACTGATACTTGCCGCCGGGTTTTACTTTTTCGTGTTTAATTTCCACGTCCACTAAGGCATTAAAACCCCCGGTCACTGCAAGAAACGCCATGCGCATAACGAGTTCGTCTTTGTCTTCACACTCTTTGATCTCGATAGGATTTTCTTTTCTGCTAAATCGTTGGGTGATCTTGGAATCTTCTTTCATGAAGATGCTGATCCCTTTGGCTTTCTTCATGATCTGTTCGTATTCAGCAATTGCTGGAGAGATCTCTCGATCATAACAAGGACCACAAAAGACGGTGCTTTGAAGAATCTTAGGAACCGTCTTGTAAAAGGAAAAAGAACCGTCCTCCACGAATTGCGCACACTTTTTACAGACGTGTTCGTGGCAGACACCACATTCTAAATTGGCTTTAGGTTTTTGGCAGACGCAGCAGTTTGAATTTTCCATATTGATGATTCCTTGTTCGAAAAATTACATGACACACCGTTTCGATGCAAGGTCCAAAGTATTGTACGTTTCAATTCCGAGGAGCAGATTCGCCAGATCGGAGACAATGATGGCAGAGCAAGAGTTAAGCAGAAAAAGTCAGGTGGTTTTTATATACTCGTTAAGCTGCGTGATCGGAGTGGCAATGACCTTCGTCGCAAAAAGCCTCTTAATGTCTATTCAACTTTGCACCAACCTATTCTATTTTCAAACATTTTCATTTGAGGAACGCATACCCGCACAAAATACTCTGGGCTGGATTGCAGTGATTATTCCGGTGATGGGTGGGCTGATCGTTGGGGCAATGGCTCGTTGGGGTTCCAAAGCCATTCGCGGTCACGGAATTCCTGAAGCCATGGAAAATATTCTTCAGCGTGACAGTCGCATTCCCCGCAGAATTACTTTCTTAAAACCACTTTCGTCCGCAGTAGCAATTGGTTCGGGCGGACCGTTTGGAGCTGAGGGGCCTATCATTGCAACTGGGGGAGCTTTAGGGTCCTGGATTGGACAGATTCTGCCTGTTAGTGCCTATGAAAGAAAAATCCTACTAGCATCTGGCGCAGCTGCGGGTATGACAGCGATTTTTGGTACGCCACTTTCGGCAGTAATGATTGCGATTGAACTCTTACTATTTGAATTCCGCGCAAAATCTTTTGTGCCCGTCGCATTAGCCACAATAATTGCGGCGACTTTAAGAAGTTTGTTCATCGGCCCGGAGTCGTTCTTTCAGATGCCGCCCCTTCCTGACACCAACATTACACAGCTTGCTATCTTCTTGGTATTTGGTTTGGTAATGGGGTTAATGTGTATACTGGTTACGAAATCCATTTACTGGATTGAAGACGCTTTTGAGAAAATTCCTGTCCATTGGATGTGGTGGCCAGCAATTGGTGGTATTGCCGTTGGCGTGATCGGATTGATCGAGCCTCGCAGTCTTGGTGTAGGTTATGGAAATATCTCGATGAGCTTAAGTGGCTCCCTGACTATTGGAGCTGCCGCCAGTATTTTAGTGTGGAAGTTTTTGTCTTGGGCTTTGGCTCTAGGAAGTGGGACTTCTGGAGGAACACTTGCACCGTTACTTACCTTGGGTGCTTCCTTTGGGTTTATAGTTGGAACCGGAATAACAATGCTTTTCCCTGACTGGAATATTGATCCACACGCGATGGCATTAGTCGGCATGGCCGCTTTATTTGCTGGATCTTCAAGAGCCCTGTTAACGTCGGTCGTTTTTGCTTTGGAAGGAACAAAGCAACCACTAGGTTTAGTTCCGTTGTTGGGATGCTGTTCGATTGCGTATGTGGTCTCTTCTTTGTTAATGAAAAATTCTATCATGACAGAGAAAATTGTTAGACGTGGCTTGCAAGTGCCTCACGAGTACTATCCGGTTAAATCCAATTCCCATTAATTAATGAATCACCGTGAAGGCGGTTTCAGCTCAGCGCACTTAGCCGGCGCGATTTCAGACACTTTGGCGTTTTCGAGTTGTTGGGAGATATAGTGCTTTAACAAAAGCATTGGTTGCCCCTCATCCCACCAGTTATCAACGAACATCTCCACAACATCACCGCGACGAGTGATTAATGTTTCTTTTTTGATTATAGAAATATTTGCGCCGCTTGGCTGGCAGGAATCGTAATCAATTCCGAAAATATCAGATCCCTCGAAAACAGTTAAAATGGTTTCCACCGTAGAAGGCGTCGATGTTCCACGTAATGAAACACAGAACCCAAGATTTTTTACTCGGGTAGTTGTCCATGCACTGACTATGGCTTTGGATTCACCTGGTCGCAGCTCAAAACCCTCGCGATTATAATCAACCGCCATGAACTCCCACGCAAGAGGCGTTTTTTGATATTCACATGTGATATGATTGAAGCGCTCTTCTGCCCAAGAATTCGAAGTTGCGATCGTCAATATCAAAACTGCGATGATTTTCATTAAATACCTCTTTAACAACGATTTCAGTAAGACTTGAAAACGATGTCAAGGGTTGCATTACCCACTGGATTTAGGTGGTTTGTGTTTAATCACAAGCATTATCCAGACAGAACCTCCAAGACATGTAGTGTCCTAGGTGTTAGTCTTATCGCATTCCTCATCGAGATCGAGGTTTCCAACTATTAGCAGGAGGTTTTAAATGCCGGAAACACCAGATAAACCGACCACACCAAACAATCCGGTCGAAAACCCTGATAAAAATGATCCAAGAAAAAACGTGCCTGAGATTGATCCAAGTCCTAATAAAGAACCTGAAATTGATCCGCAACCGAATCAGCCTGAAAAGAAACTGCCACCTGATCCAATTGGTGGCACCCAAAGTTAGGAAATGTAATGAACGTTAAAGACACTGAGATTAAAGCACTTCTTGAGAAATATAAGAAATTCGCCGTATATGGCTTAAGCAATGATGCAACCAAACCCAGTCATTATGTTCCCTTGTATATGCGGGAGCACGGATGGCAGATGGTGGGAACCTATCCCAAAAAACACGATGCCGGCGGATTTCAGATCTATTCATCATTAAAAGAAGTGCCAACAGAGTATCGAAAGTTTGTCGATGTCTTTAGAAGTTCAGACAAAATACCCGATGTTGTAGACGAAGTTTTAGCGGTCGGTGGAGTTGAAGTCTTATGGTTACAACTTGGAATCAGTCATCCCGAGGCAGAGGCCAAAGCAGAAAAGGCAGGGATTAAAGTTGTCTCTAATCGCTGCCTTATCATTGAACACAAACGTTTCTTTTAGTTACTTAGCGGGTGATGCTTCGGCGGCTGGGGTTGCAGAGGGAGCTGCCTCTGCTGAACCTGCCGGGGCTTCGACAACTTTCTTCAAATTTTCAAAACCTTTATCCATCTGAGTTCTGAACATCTTTTCACAATCGATTAGAACCGTCATAAGTTTTGTCATAAAGCCGCCCTCGCCGTGCATCGTCCAAGTGAACTTCGTACCTTGCCCTTCGGGTGTAAGGCTATATTCAATCAGCTGCTCGCCATGCATTGGCTCCGTCATAATCAACTTAAGCTTGGCAAATTCATTGGGTTTTATTTCTAATATTTCCAGCGATCCAGCCCCTGCATCCTTGTTGCCCTTGAATTCCATCTTAGAGCCCACAGCCCCATCGGTGCCGGAAAAGTTTTTTACCATGTTGGGATCGGCTTGTTCGTATGGATTCCACTGGCCGCCCTTTTTAAGATTACTCAAGTAAGGAAATATTTTGTCTGAGGAAGCATTGATCACCGTGCTATTTTCATAGCGAAATGAACCACTACGTGTGGAAACATATCCCAAGAACAAAACCACGAACACCACGATGCCAATTGCAATTTTCTTAGCCATAACTTGAACCTCCGAAAAACTTATCGTCGTGCAGTTCGTTAGCAATATCAACTAACTAATCCAGCGTCACGATAGGCTTGCTTCTCGTCTCCTGCCACAAAGCCAAAAATCTTTGGACCATTTTCTCCGTTTTGGATGAAATAGGTTACATCAAAGTCGATCGACTTTTGTGGTTTACCTTCTGGCGCATAATCCGCACGATAATAAACTTTCACCATGTCATGGAACCGATCAATAGGTGTGACCATCAGGTTTCGTACGTGCATTTCTCGTGTGCCGATTTTTTGATAAAATGAATATGCTTTTTTTAATGTGTCAGAAAAGAAATGACCGTTTGAGCCTGCCTGAACCCTGTCCGGGCTAGCCGCAAAGAACTGATCCGTAAAAAAATCCCGGATCATTTGGGTGTCCAGTTCGCCCCTTAATCCTTGATTATAAGCCTCTGTGTAACGATGAAAAAATTCTTTGTACTGCCGAGCCGGCATGATGTCCTCCAGGAGAACAATCATGATACGGCATCGGCAGCCAAGACTCACATGACATTCATGTCACTATGAACGCACCTTTTTCTTAGGCTTTAAGTTTAAACAATTACGCAGAAGTTGTTCCCACACAGCTCTAGCAACAGGGCCCATCGGCTTATGTTTCATACGCATAATATGTAAATCCAAAGAAAAGGGCTTCACCTGATCATCTTCAATTAAGATAAGATTTTCTTTTTTCAATTCCTTTTCAACTTCAGTCAGCGGCAAGCGTCCCCACCCAAATCCACTCATGATCATTCTGTGTTTCAGCGCATGATCAGTGACATAGCTTTTTTTTGAATCCGCAACGATACCTTTTGTCTCGCGTTTTAGCAGGTTGCTCTTGTCGCCTTGCTGAAGAACCACGATCTGTGGATATGCTTTCAAAGATTTGTATGTCAAATTTGGGAGCTTTTTTGCCAATGACTTTGCAACCACAGGAACCATCTGAATTTTATCAAAGAAAACACTTTCAATATTATCATTCTCTGTAGATTTCGTAGATATAGAGAAATCAGCTTCGCCGGAAAGCAAAGAATTCAAACCACCACTCATGATCTCTGAGCGAAATGTCATCTCTGTTGGATGTTTTGACAAAATGGTTTCTTGAAATACTCCCTCGATTGCTTCAAAGCGCACGAGTGGATCTAAAACGATTGTCAAAAATGGTTCGACTTTTTTAGAACCCAGCTCCTGTCCTACAGTTTGCAGTTCACGAAACGAAAACAAACATTGCTTGGCCCAATTATAGAAAATCAAACCTTCGGGAGTTAACTTGGGTCGATACTCTTCACGATTAAAAAGCTGTAGATCGAATTCTTCTTCAAGCTTTTTAATCGCCACAGATAAGCTGGGTTGAGTTTTGTAAAGATGTTCGGCCGCAGCCTTAAAACTACCCTTTTCCACAATCATTTCAAGGGTTTCTAACTGATCAATTGTCACAAACAGGCTCCCGAACAATATAGTCTATGTTTATTGTGATCATAAAATATTATTAATTTTTTTCAAGCAATTTATGGCTGATATTAGTTTCATCAGCGCAACACACAAACATAAGCGCACAACAAAAAAACAAACACCGTAAGGGAGAACAACATGAAAGCATTTAAAGTCATTTTCGCAGCATTGGTAGCATTGATAGCAGTTCAAGCACAAGCAGGCAAACCAGCCAAAGCGCTACTAACACCAACGAATCACACTTTGATCTTAATTGACCACCAACCACAGATGGCCTTCGCAACTAGATCCATCGACATCCAAGAACTTCGCAACAACGTTACAGGTCTTGCGAAATCAGCAAAAGTATTCGGCGTTCCAACAATACTAACAACAGTGGCAGAAAAATCTTTCTCAGGCCCCATGTTTCCAGAGCTACAAGCTGTGTTCCCGGATCAAAAACCAATTGATCGCACGACAATGAACACTTGGGAGGATAATCGAGTTACCGACAAGGTTAAACAAATCGGTAAAAAGAAACTTGTTATCGCTGCACTTTGGACTGAAGTATGTGGGGTTGGGCCTGTGCTATCAGCTATAGAAGATGGTTATGATGTTTACTTCGTAGTTGATGCCTCCGGTGGTGTTTCTAATATCGCTCACGATTCAGCAATCACAAGAATGACTCAAGCGGGCGCTCACCCCATCACTTGGATGCAATATCTTCTTGAACTACAACGTGACTGGGCTCGCGGCGCAACTTACGACGCAACAACAGGTATCGCTAAAGAACACGGTGGTGGTTACGGCCTAGGTATCATCTACGCTAAAGAAATGTTCGGCGCAAAAGAAGGCGCTAAAGAAAGCCATAAATAATTAATCTCTCCCTGGCGCTGGGACCTCATATCCCGGCGCTTTTCATCTAAGGAATCACCAACATGAACAACACCATCACAAAGCAACTTAAGAAAGCCTTACTTATGAGCTCCGCCGCAGCACTTACTTACACATCTTCTGCCGAAGCTCAGACAAAATCATCTCCAGATCTTATCATCCGCAATGCCAAAGTCTTTTCTCATAAGAACAGCTTTCAAGAAGCCTTTGCTGTGAAAGACGGTGTCTTCGTTAAAGTTGGAAAAAACGAGGATGTCATGAAACTTAAGGGCGAAAACACGAAAGTGATCGACGCCAACGGCCGCACTGTTATTCCTGGACTGGTTGATACTCATCACCACCCGATTCGTGCAGGCCTTAACTACAACTTGGAACTTCGCTGGGACGGTGTAAAATCCCTTAAAGAAGGCCTCAAGATGATCAAGGAACAAGCGGCTCGTACGCCCGAAGGACAATGGGTTCGCGTCGTCGGCGGCTGGTCTCCTCATCAATTTAAAGAAAATCGTTTCCCAACAATTAAAGAATTAAACGAAGCTTCTCCTAATCGCCCAGTCTTCGTGATGTATCTGTACTCGAAAGCATTCATGAACGCGGCAGGTGTAAAAGCATTAAAGTATAACAAAGACACAAAATTTCCTGGTGGCGAAGTTGAACTGGATAAACATGGCAATCCGACGGGTGTCTTAACCGCAAAACCTAACGCCATGGTTCTTTATAAAACTTTGGCTTCCACTCCGAAACTTGCAAACCGCGCTGAGGAACGTAACTCGACGGTACTGTACTTTAATGAGCTAAGCCGTCTTGGTTTGACCGGTGTCATCGATGCGGGTGGTGGCGGATTCTTCTTCCCAGAAGATCACCGCATCGCTAAAGAGTTGAACGATGAAAAGAAACTTGCCGTGCGTATTCCCTTTTACTTATTCGCTCCGGTAGTCGGCAAAGAATTGCAAGACTATGAACGTTGGACTGCAGCTGTAAATCCCGAAAGCCTGCACGAACTTCACTTGGGCTCTCACTATCACCTCATGGGTGGAGGAGAAAACTTAACGGCCTCTGCGGCTGACTTTGAGGATTTCATGGAGCCACGTCCTGATCTACCTCCGCAAATGGAATCAGAATTAAAACCGATCTTGAAACTTTTGTTTAAACACCAATGGATCTTCCGCATTCATGCGACTTATGACGAATCCATCGCTCGTGTCTTAAATGTGGTTGAAGAAATTAAGAAAGAAGGCGGTCCTTTCCCTGACAGATTCATCATCGATCACGCGGAAACCGTGACTTACAAAAACTTGCAACGTATCAAAGTATTGGGTGGCGGTATTTCGGTTCAAGACCGCATGGCTTTCCAAGGAGAAGAATTCTTTAAACAATACGGTGCGAAGAAAGCGGAAACAGCTCCACCAATTGCCGACATGCTAGCTCTTGGTATTCCGGTTGGTTCAGGAACAGATGCCACTCGCGTGTCTTCATTCAACCCTTGGATTTCTTTGTATTGGCATGTCAGTGGAAAAACTGTGGGCGGCTTCAAACACATGAGTGATAAAAATCGTCTGTCTCGTGAAAAAGCACTTTACCTAATGACGAAAGGTGCCGCTTGGTTCTCGAAAGAAGAAACTTTGAAGGGTGATATCGTTGAAGGTGAATTTGCTGACTTCGCACTTTTGAACAAAGACTACTTCTCTGTTCCTGAAGAACAAATCAAAGAGATCTTCTCTGACATGACAGTGGTCGGCGGGGATATCAAAACGGCTCAAAAAGAATACACGGATTTAGCCCCAAAAGCTCCCCGCGCCCTTCCAGCCTGGTCCCCGGTAAATACTTACGGCGGATACCAACACAATCGCTAAATAATGGAAACCACTGGGATTAACCTCCCGGTGGCCCTCCGAAACAATATAAATAATATCTATATAGTCGATTAATTCTTAATAATTTTTTTGCAAGTAGAAATCGCCGATACTTAGTTCATGGGAGGCACTCATGAACTTGAAGATACCCCTCAAACGCCGCGGATTTATCTTGGGCGCATTAACGACAGCAATAGGTTTATTTGCAGGGGCAGTGCCTCTCATAAGAAAGGAAAAAGGTATGTTAACAGTAAGAAGATCTAACGACAGAGGCTTGGCGAATCACGGGTGGTTGAAATCCCGTCATACGTTTTCTTTCGCGGAATACTATGATCCAGAGCACATGCACTTCGGTCCACTTCGTGTGATTAACGAAGACAGAATCGCAGGTGGTTCGGGTTTCGAAACTCATACACATCGTGATATGGAAATCATCTCTTACGTCATCGACGGAGCTCTTCAACACAAAGACTCCATGGGTAACGTCGCAGTGATTAAACCCGGAGAAGTGCAACGCATGAGTGCAGGTACAGGTGTTCTTCATTCTGAATATAATGATGTTCCCGACAAAGATACTCACTTCTTCCAAATTTGGATTATGCCTAATAAAAGAGGAGTAGCACCAGGTTACGGACAAAAATCATTTGAGACTGAACTGAACACGCAAAAACTTGTTCATGTTATTTCTCCAGATGGCAAAGATGGCACAATCGGAATTCATCAAGATGCCGACATGTATATCTCGCGCTTGAAAAAATCCGAGACACTTGATTTCAACATTGGCGATGAACGTCGAATGTGGTTACAAGTGGTAAAAGGTGACGTTGAAGTGAACGGCGAAAAATTAGCAATTGGTGATGCAATTGCGGCCACAGACGTGTCCGTAGCAAATATCAAAGCTAATGAGGATTCAGAAATGATCCTCTTCAAACTCCCTTAATTTGCATCTTATGCCCCTCCCGAAAGGCGAGCCCTTCCCGGCTCGCCTTTTTCTTTGAAAATCACTGCTACTCAGCGTCCAGGGTTGACCTGACCGTCGCAATTCAGTGATATGCGCTTTTTCAAAGGGGAAACACATGAAAAATATATTAGTCTCTTTCGCTGTTACTGCCGCAGCTTCAACATTAATGGCTGCATCTGCTCCAGACGTTGCCGTTTGCGATTCACAACAAGGTAAAGTTGAGTTCACGTTCGCCCCACTAAGCGCAAGCTGGGTGCAAGCAGACGGCACAACAACTCCGTTTCTTAAATACGGGACAATCTGCAATCAAGATGTTTCTGAAATGAATCCAAAGCCGAACTGCCGAGTGAAAGACGAGTCAGCCGACCACTACTGGATTAACACGATCGAGTGCCAATCTGAAGGTCAGTTCTATGCTGAAGGTTTCGTTGAAATCAGCCAAATATCTAAAGATGGTCGCTTTCAATGCAAAACCAAATTCGGCGCACAAGCGGATATCAAATTGGATCTAACGAACTGCCACCGCTAAGAAAACATCTTTGGTTTCGACGCCCGGCTTTTCATTTTGGCTGGGCGTTTGCTCCACTGGAACTTGCGCAGATCAAGCTTCCCATCCGCACTAAATTCAATGCCCTCTTTTTCCAATTTCCTTTTTTGGTCCTTATAGTTTCGACTGGTAATATCGAACGAAATACGTCCTTGAGAGTTTAAAACTCGGTGCCATGGCAGCTTATACGTCGCTGAACATGAATGCAAAATCCATGAAACGCCACGGGACCCCTGAGGCTTTCCCGCAAGCTCAGCAATCTGCTTGTAGGTTGCGACTTTTCCGTTGGGAATCTTTAAAATAGTTTCGATTACTTTTTTTGAGAAGGGGGAAAGATTCACCACCGTCATAAGGAAGCCCCTTTCTTTATTCGCTCAAGTTGAGCTTTTTGGTAGGAACCGAACTCACCACTGAATAAGCAACGAAGCAGAGGATCTTCAACAACATCGACATCCACGTATTTCTCAACGCGAACATAGAGTGAACTTAAGCTTTCACCTGTGGTCAGTGCTGAATAGAGTTTACTTGCGATAATTTCAGTTTTCCATTCAGCGCTACCGGTCAACGCTTCCACCAAAGTCATCCCATCATCTTTCAGCTCATACTGATAAGTAAATTCCGCGCCTGCATGATCATAAACTGAAAGCTTCCACAGACGAGATTTATTGAAATACAAATCTCCGGATGGGCCGACTTCCGCATATCTATCGAGGAGTCCTTTGCGACAAAAATTTTCGACGAATCTCATTTGCTCAGCAGTAAGAGCTGGCAAATACTTAGCTATTTCTGACGTCGACGGAATTCTTATGTTTGGATCATACTCATAATCCAAACCTTCTTCTCCCTTTGGCAAGACCCAGAATAATCTCCCGGCCTCGTGAATTCCTTCTTTAGAAACCAGAACACTGCAGCCAGGATCAAGACGGAAAACATGGGTCTTGGAAGAAACTTCCAGAACTTGCTCTGAAAATAGCTTATAGGAAATCGGAAAGAAGGCTTTGTTATACCAAGACCACTCCTCCATTTTGAACTGACAAGAGCTAGGAATTAAATTCTCAGGAGAAAGAGCTTTAATCTGCTCCAACCACTCCAAAGGAACTTTTTTATCAGATGGCAATGCGTGCACAGGCTCAAGAACTTCAATTTCCCTCATCGTCTGAAAAGGCCACATAATCAGGTCCCATGGCTTTTCATTTTCCAAATTCTTAAGAGTTGCAGGGTCTATCCAGGAATCGACGATATTCAGAATATTTAAATCCTGCACTTTGACCTGAAAGATCGAATCCACATCAATATCAAGTGCGGGATGAGTAATGATCTGAAATGGGCCTACATTGACAGTGCTGTTTAAAACTAAGGGATGAACGCGTTTAAAGCCTAGCTCTTTGATCCACGTGAACATTTCGTCGTGAACGCAGAACATGTAGATGGGAGTATTGCGATCCAAAAGCTTTAAGCTATCGAAAGAACAATGATCGTCATGATGATGAGAAATAAAGATAGCATCGAAGTGAACCTGGCTTAAGACTTGATAATCGAAATCGACAGATGGGAAAGCGTGGCAGTTGCGGCTAAAGGGGCTTTCAAATACGGGGTCGAAGGCAATCCGAGTGCCTTCGACTTCAAACACATAACCCGCATGCAAAATTCTGGAAACCTTGATCGCCATCCCCTGCTTATACACCAGTTCGCCAAGAAAGCACCAGGTTATGAAGCAAAACGAACAGTTCTTAACGGAAGATCTTCTTCAGCCTTCTCTTGAGCCGAAAGCGACGCATCGGAAGAACCCGCAACAATATTGTTCAAGTCTTTCACATTGGTGCGAAGTCCAATAGATTGCTGTGACAGTTTTTCGGCGAAAGTGGCTGCTTCTTCTGAGGCTGCGGCATTTTCCTGAGTCACTTGATCCAAGTCATTCATTGCTTGACCCATTTGTACGATGCCATTTGCTTGTTCTTCGCTTGCAGTCGAAATTTCAGAACTTAGATCAGCAACTTTTTTGATAGAGCTAACGATCTCAGCGAAAACCACACCACTTTGTTCGGCTTTCTCGCTGCCTTCTTCGATTCTTTCAACGCTCTCGTTGATCAGGTTTGCGATATTTTTAGCGGACTCAGCACTTCTTTGAGCCAAAGTTCTAACCGCATCTGCAACCACCGCAAAACCTCTTCCTTGCTCTCCAGCGCGAGCCGCTTCAACTGCCGCATTCAAAGCCAGAAGATTCGTCTGAAAGGCGATATCATCAATAACTGACGTGATATCGGCAATTTTTTTAGAATCGACTGCAATGGCCTGGATGGCTTTAATAAGCTCATGAATATCTTTTTCACCTTTAACTGCACTTTCACGAGTCGCTGTTGCAAGGTTTGCAGCTTGTTTGGCGTTATCAGAGTTCACTTTAACCATCGCCGTTAACTCTTCAAGAGTCGCCACTGTTTCTTCAAGCGACGCTGCCTGCTGAGAGGAAGCTTGTGACAAGGCAGAAGACGATTCAGTAATCTGTTGGGCCGCGTGACTTACCTGATCTGCGCCCAAAGCAATTTCGTCAGAGACACTGGCAATTGAGCGGGATAATGAAATCGCAACCCAGGCACCGCAACCCAAGCCAAACAGAACGCCTACTATATTAGTAATAATAGCGATCATATTGGTCTCGGCGCTAGTTGCGTGAGCTTCCTCCACCCAAACCTCACCGTTCTTGTGGTGGAATGCGACCAGTTTTGCAATGGATTCGTCGTAGGCTTTCGCATATCTCGGACAGTCCACCAAGAAGATATCGATCAGTTTTTTCTTATCCTCTTCAGTACCTGAAAGATATAGTTTCAATGCGTTATCACCGAGCGCTTTAAATGAAACCCATGTTTCATTGACCTTATCGTAAGGGGCTTTTTCACCTGGAAGAAATCCAGAGCTTGTATATTTTTTGTCGGCTTTCTCATATGCCGCAATACTGTCTTGGACTTCCTTAACATATTGAAGACCTTGTTCATGTGACATACCAGGAAGACCTAGAGATCTAAGACTGATGCGAATCGCGCGAAAGTGCAGATACATTTCATCAGCGACTTCGATGTTTTCAAGAACATCATCAGTTACCTTTTCATAGGATTTGCCGATGCCGTGGATACCCCAAAAGGCTACTCCACCCACAATCACCGGAATAGTGGCCATAAATATACAAAGGGCAAATAGCTTGGCTTTAAGGCTCATATTGAAGTTCATATGTTCTTCTCGCTTTTTAAAAACGCTCTACAACTGAAGAAGGGTCGAACTTGAAACACCAACAACCTTCACCACTTTCTATCGTGGATACCTAACTTCTCGGGGGGCTTTAACAAAAACTTAACCGCGCAATTATCAAAACTGACTCGTTTTTGAAACGGTGAAGTGTCCAAATCAATTGTAATTAAGAAGACTCGGATCAACGTGAATCTTCATCGCAAAAACAACAGAGTTATTCTCATTAAGATGCTTAATTAATCTTCACACTTCGTTCTCACAATGATCGGTTTCCAGCAAACAAACAAGGTTGGCTGTAGTCACATCGGCAATGTTTTGAAGTGCCTCTTGGGTAAGGAAAGCTTGATGAGAAGTCAGGATCACATTCGGAAATGTCGTTAAGCGCGCCAGGATGTCATCAGTGATGCCTTCGTTAGATTGATCCGTAAAGAAGATACCTTCTTCCTCTTCATACACATCAAGACAAGCACCCGCGATTTTATGTGCTTTAAGAGCCTCAATCAAAGCGCGTGTATTAATTAAAGCTCCGCGGCCGGTGTTAATAACGATAGCGTTCTTTTTCATACTATAAAACGCCTGAGTATCCAGCATGTGGCGAGTATTATCATTCAAAGGACAATGCAAAGAAATCACATCTGACTGTTTTAACAAATCATCCAAAGATACGTAGGTTGCGACTTTTTCTATTTCTGCATCTGTCTTAATATCATAGACAAGAATTTTACAACCAAAGCCTTTCATGATGTTTACAAAGACTCGGCCAATCTTTCCAGTCCCAATTACACCCACAGTTTTCTGATACAGATCGAAACCCACTAATCCTTCTAATGAGAAATTAAGATCGCGGATACGTCCGAAGGCCCTATGAGTTTTTCTGTTCAGAGTTAAAAGTAAAGCCACAGCATGTTCGGCAACAGCATAGGGAGAGTATTCAGGAACACGCACGATGCGAAGATCGAGTTTTTTAGCGGTAGGTAAATGCACATTGTTAAATCCGGCGCAACGAAGCGCGATGAATCGAACCCCTGTCGCGTGAAGCTCGGTCAAAACCTTTTCATTCAGGATATCATTCACAAAGACGCAAATTGCCCTATAACCCTTTGCAAGCTGCACAGTTTTTTCAGTGAGCCGTGCTTCAATAAAGTCGAACTCTACTTGAGATTGTTGTTGCACCGAACGAAAAATTTCCTCTTCGTACCTTTGTGCACTAAAAAATGCGACCTTCATACCCACCTCGTTAGCATGCATAAACAATAAACCTTGTTTCATTCAGAGCAACTGAAAAAATCGAAGCTCATATCTTAAGCTGTTGAATTCACCTGGCAATTCATACATTTTGACAAAACCCACACAACAGTTTATATTTAACTTATTAGTTAATTAACCTATAGGTAAAATATGGATCAGTTAAGTCAGACCTTTCAAGCTCTTGCAGATCCCACAAGACGTGCCATGCTGGCGCAGCTTTCTTTAGGTGAGGCTAGCGTTTCAGATTTGGCAAAACCGTTTCTTAAGGAAATGAGTCTTCCCGCGGTAACAAAACATCTGAAGGTCTTAGAAAAAGCTGGGTTGATCACTAAAACAAAAGATGCACAGTTTAGACCCTGCAAAATAAAAGCAGATGGCCTGGATAACGTTTCCGAGTGGATGGAAGAAATTCGCAAGCACTGGGAGGATAGTTTTGATCGTCTCGATGCCTACTTAAAAACCGTTACCGCGAAAGAAAAACAAAAAGCGAAGGGAAAGAAAAATGGGCGCAAAAAATAAAGCTAATGAAATTCACCTAACTCGTATCTATGATGCTCCCGTGAAACTTGTCTGGGATGCTTGGACAGATCCAAACCAGGCCGCTCTTTGGTGGGGACCTCGTGGTCACTCGATTAAAACTCACAGCAAAGACCTTCGAGTCGGTGGTCATTGGTCCTATACGATGTATGGCCCTAACGGACAAACATGGGAAAATAAAACCATCTATCACGAAGTCGAAAAGTACTCCCGACTGGTTTACGATCATGGCGGTGGTGAGGATCGCCCACCCCTTTTCCGCGTCACTGTGACATTTGAAGAGGTCAAGGGTGGAAAGACGAAAATGCACATGATCATGGCTTTGGAAACTGCCGAAGCCGCTGAACAAACGAAAAAATTCATCAAGCAAGCAAGCGGAAATTCTACGTGGGATCGCTTGGCAGAATTTTTGGATAAAGAACAAACTGGCAAAGAGAAATTTGTTATCAACAGAACTTTCGAGGCTCCAATCAAAACCATGTTCGAGGTGTGGACTCATCCAGATCACCTTGCGAAATGGTTAGCACCAACGGGCTTTACTATGAAGTTCATCAGATCTGATATCAAAGCTGGCAGTACGACGTTTTATTCTATGGAAAATGAGAACGGACTTAAAATGTACGGTCGTGCGAAATACTCTGAGATCACTCCCGTAACTAAGCTCGTTTATACTCAAGAGTTCACTGACGACAAGGAAAATCAAACTCGCCATCCCATGGCGCCAACTTGGCCGGCGGTGGTGCAAACAACAGTACAATTTGCTGAAGAAGACACCAACCAAACCCGCGTGACAATCACCTGGGAAATTGTCGGCAGCTATACTCAGGAAGAATTGGAAACATTCATCCAAGGCAGAGCAGGCATGACAATGGGTTGGACAGGGTCATTTGATAAACTTGAAGATTACCTCGCTAGCCACAGCCACTAATGCACCCAAAATACCTCCATGCACAAGTATGCGGAGGGCGATCGCAAGATTTTGAACTCTGCCATATGCAAGGATCATCGTGGGCAACATACCTAATAAGCCCACGATGAAGCCTTTAGACCATGTCGGTATGTCCCAAGAGATAAAAGGAATCACCAATCCAAGTAAGACCCATTGGGTAAATACTGCGATTATGGAGAATTTATATATAGCAGGTTTCGTTTTAAGATCCTTAAGCATAGGGATTATATCGAGAGCTCCGGCAACAACCCCGATTGAGAGTGCTATTATGATTTGAAGTAGCATTTAAATTCTCCAGAATATTTGCTATACTCTATCCTTAATGAGGTCTGAAATGAAATTGATTTCCTGGAACGTGAACGGTTTGCGATCAGTACACAAAAAAAATTTCCGCGAATGGTTCGAGAAAGAAAAGGCAGACGTGGTATGCCTTCAAGAAATCAAAATTTCCGACGAGGCCATTAAAAAGGATGAAACATTCTATCACCCAGCCAAATATCATTCCTCATGGGCGTTCGCGGAAAAACCCGGTTATTCTGGCTTAGCTGTTTATTCTAAAAATGAACCTGATGATGTTCGTATTGGCTTAGGTATTCCCAAGTTTGACAGCGAAGGACGCTGGCTTGAGGCTGACTTTGGTTCAATCACTGTGATTAACAGCTACTTCCCCAATAGTCAGCGAGAGCACACCCGATTGCCATTTAAGTTGGAGTTTTGTGCCGCCGCCGAAAAAAGACTGGAAGCTTTAAGGAAAAAAGGCCGCGAGGTGATGATTTGTGGAGATTTTAATATCGCTCACAAGGAAATCGATCTGCGAAATCCAAAAACAAATATGAAAAATGCGGGCTTCCTTCCCGAGGAACGCGCCTGGATGACGAAGTTCTTAGACAAGCTAGAATGGGTTGATGCTTTTAGAAAGTTTGATCAAGGACCTGATAATTATACTTGGTGGAGTTATCGCCCGGGTGTTCGCGAAAAGAACATTGGATGGCGCTTAGACTACTTCCTAGTGAATAAAGAAGCTTCAGATCGCTTAAAGGCAGCAGCCCACTGTCCCGACGTGATGGGATCGGACCACTGCCCTGTTCGCTTAAATCTAAAAAAATAATTAGGCGTACTGTTGCACGGCTTTCTTGACCGCTTCCTCTAAGGATGTGGGATTTCTGCCCAAGAGTTTTTTAAGATCATCGCGGTCGGTAAATAAATCACCGCGAGCGATTCCAACATCGGAATCAGCCAAAATTTCTGCAAAAGCAGACGGTAATCCAAAGCCTGTAAGAAGTTTTGAAAACTCTGCCGCCGGCATATCTTTGTATTCAATATTTTTGCCACTAACTTTGGAAGTAACTGCTGCCAGTTCCGTTAACGTGAAGGCGGCTCCCCCTAACTCATAAATAGCATCTTTGGAGGTATCACCTAAAATTACTTTCGCTGCAGCCTCCGCGTAGTCAGCTCTGGTTGCGGCACTTATTTTACCATCTCGAGCTGCGCCGCCAATAACTCCGCTTTTTAAAGTATTACCAAATTGTTCCGTATAATTTTCGATATACCAACTGTTGCGCAAAAAGGCGTGAGTGATTCCAGAATTCTCGATCATTTTTTCTGTGGCAAAATGCTCTTTCGCCAGCTCCATTTTGCTTTCGTTAGCTCTCAGAATGCTTGTATAAGCGATAAACTGAACTCCCGCTTTTTGGGCTGCATTGACGATATTGGTGTGTTGAGAAACTCTTTGTCCAACCTCACTTCCTGAAATCAGCAAAAGTTTGTCTGCTCCCTGAAGGGCCTTTTCCAGAGCTTGAGAATTACCGTAATCAGCTTCGCGAACTGTGATTCCTTTTGAGACAAGATCTTGAGCTTTGTTTTTATTTCTGATAACCGCCACTATGTCTTGAGGTTTCACACCTTGTTTTAAAAGAGCATCAATAGCCAATTTGCCTAAATTTCCTGTAGCACCCGTTACTGCGATCATAAATATCTCCCTTCAGAGTAGGTTTGCCTAATAAACTTATGCTATACTAAACCCAGTGCTTACATTATGTAAGTACGCACTATTTTGTTACTGTAGCGGTTTCATATAACCTTAGGAGATTCAAATGGTTACAAAGTCCGCCGGAAAAACCAAAGTACCTCCATGTCCAATTACTCGAATCATGAATGTGATCGGTGGAAAATGGAAACCAATGATTATCTATAACCTGTTATCAGGAACAAAACGCTTTAATGAGTTACAAAGACTAAGTGGTAATCCTTCAGCGCGTGTTTTAACTTTACAGTTACGGGAATTGGAAAACGACAAAATCATCAGTCGCCGTGTCTTTGATCAAATTCCTCCGCGCGTGGAGTATTCGCTAACGACAAAAGGCAAATCCTTAAACTTGGTGATGGAGATGATGGCTCAATGGGGTAAGGCTAATTAATCAGCCTTAAAATTACTGATGTTTTCAAACAGCTTAGCCATCTTGTAGTAAAGATCGGCAATATTTTTTTCAGGGCTTTTCCCTGCAAGCATTGCATTCTCTTCAATCTTTTCGATACAGCGCAGATCTTGGCAAATGAGATAGGAACTGCTGACATTCGCACTCATAGCCACAGACAACATACCGATGTCTTCTGACGTACCATAGGAATGACACCAATTACACAACCCACCCATCGGCTCACCCGTTGAAGCGGTTCTTTTAAACGCGACTCCCTTAGGCATGTCCCAATTTGGCATTTTAAAAACCAAATAAGTGTACACACCCGAAGATTCCTTCCACGTGAAATAGGACCGAACCTTGAATGGAAACTTTAACCCCTCAGGAAGAACTAATTTCTTTTGGTCGCGCAAACGAAAGCATTTAACAAGCTCTGCTTCAGATTCTATTGCAAAAATATTTTCCGTTTGAAAGTTATGTGACTGGCTTTGCATAATTCCCGTCTCCGTTGTTTTCCTGTGCGTCCCTAATAGACTATTCCGATGAAGATCCTCGTCCTCTTTATTTTTACCATGATTTGGTATCAATATGCCAATGCAGAATCTGAATGGAGTTTTGGAGCAGACCTCCAATTAACCGATCAGTACTTTCCTGAAATCTACGGAGACGACACTAACGATAACCTATTAAAACTAGAACTAGATCCCTTAGTTAAGTGGAAATCTGGAGAACATTGGCGTTTTTATTTCAAACCTTTATTCGTGGCAAATCCAGATAACAAGTCCAGTGATGAACAAATATTTTTCGAACCTTCCGAGGCCCATCTTAAATTCCAAAAAGAAGTATTAAATATTTCTGTGGGCTATAACGTTGTTACCTGGGGAGTTACTGATGGTTACAACCCTATTGACGTCGTAAATCGCAAGCAAATCTATGATCCAATACGCTCTAAGAAACTGGGCTCCCCGT
This sequence comes from Bdellovibrio sp. SKB1291214, assembly GCF_002209355.2. GTDB lineage: Bacteria > Bdellovibrionota > Bdellovibrionia > Bdellovibrionales > Bdellovibrionaceae > Bdellovibrio. The sequence goes on along the minus strand of NZ_CP106855.1, from coordinate 3,251,210 downwards.
CCATCTTGATTTCAGAATCCGTAGGCTGGTTTGATTATGATTTCATGTATATTCCAAATTCTCGCGAGGCGATCATGCCCGGAGAGAACAGCCGTTGGCTTCCCCGAGAAGTTTTTGTTCCCCAAGTTCCTGGGAATAATATCGTACTGCTATTGCCGGCGAACCTACGCTATCACTGGGGAAACTCGCAGGTACTTGACAATGCCCTCGACAACAATTTTGCGCTACGGTTGCAAAAGACCTTTTCGATCTTTGATTTATCAATTTCTGGATTTGATGGCGCGGCAAATTACCCGATTATAGAGCCCCAAGTTACTGGATCCATCGTACAGGTTTCGCCTAAGACAGTCATTCAAGTGGACCGTGATGTTAGGCTGGACATGAAACAACACCGCATCCGACAAGGCGGCTTTTCATTAGTCAGCCGTCAATGGGACTTTCTGTTCAAATATGCAACAAGCTACACCGATGATTATGGAACTTACAATAATCTTCCGGGATGGCTTCACGAACACGTGTTGGGGCTAGAGAAAACTTTTAACTTCAACGACGCTATGCTAATCGCGATTCTACAGTATTCATTCTTAGATTCCCAGAGATCAAATGATTCCAATATTTCAATTACGGAGATATTTCGAAGGGCCTGGATGGCGGGAGGCCGCCTGACCTGGAAGGAGGTTTGGAATATTTCGGTGTTAGGCCTGTATGACACAATCCACTACAGCCACTTTCTAGAGATCACGGTGGGTCGCAGATTATTCGATGCTTGGAACGTAAGCTTAACAGCGGACTTCATTGCGGGTAGCAGTGAAAATCCGCTGGGCCTATATTCAAAAAACGATTCTTATTTGCTGGCTGTCAGCCGGTCCTTTTAAGGGGCCAGCTGCAACAAAAGATCGGAGTTGGAAAGTGTTGACGCCTTCTTCACTTTCAAATTCACACCATCCATCAAAGGAATCGCTGGTAAGGCTACGCTCATTGTCTTTCCAGAAATTGCACCTAAGATCTTATCTTCAATTGTGGAGCCAGCAAAACGTGTTTTCGGGGAATACTTTTTAACATATGAAGCGTCCCAGCTATACTTTAGATCCAAGCTAGTGTTCGTAAATTTCACGCTTGCTTTGCTGTCTGCAATTCCCACTGCGACGTTGCTGCTAAATGGAACTACAAAGTTCATAAATGGAATATACTTTCCATTCTTTGGAGCCTGCATCTGTGATAACAATTTGAAACTAACACCGTACTTTAAGCCCGATCCCGTAATTTTAGGATCCTTATTGGAATAAACATTAAACAAGAACTTACTGGATTTGGGATAGTCCATAAGCTCCGGCCAAACAAACCACTGAACAAATCTGGAATTCATAACCGTCGAAAATCCCGAAATCTGATTCGAGTAAAACTGATGAACCCACGAATCGGCGGAATATGCCTGCGTGATAATTTCTTTCGCAAGTCCCCCTGGTAACCGGATCATAGCTTGGGTGGAAGCCGAATACTTGGGATCATCTTTCGACAGAGTTAATGACTTAGATCCCGTTTGTGAGGAGCGGGTGAAAGTCATAATGACACGCCCCTTGGCAATCATCTGTTCGGGGTTCGTATCATCAAAACTATCAACCATCATACTCACCTTGATGTCTGATCTGCCGCTTACAAGCTCTCTGGGTGCGGAAAAATCAAAATTAATTTTTCCAACATATTCATTCAAATATGAGATCAATAAAGCTTTCTTTGGATTTACGAAAGCAGCTGAATCCATTGAAATCTGAGAAATTTGCTCGTTCACAATATCAGAAAATCCGTCCGCTCCTATGCAATTAAAGGCTTGTACGGACCAGGCGTCTGGTTGCCAGGAAAGGCTCACGTCTTCAACCTCGCCGCCAGCGGCCGCAGAAGCAACTTCCGGTGACACCGCTACGGAAAAGGCGCCCATGCCCGCTTTCATGTTCAATACGACGTTTGCACATGAAGCCTGCAAATGAAAACGGCCCGTAATTCCATTCACCGTTTGTTCAATCCATTGGTCTACTGAAATGCTAGCAATCGTCATTTGCGCGGATAGATCTTTAGATTGAAGGATCAACTGCGTCTGAGCTGTGCTCAAATCTGGTTTTTGTAACTGAGTCTTTAATGAAAGAGACACACCTTTCAACTCAACCTGCACGCCATTCTGTGCGGAAACTGTTTGATCAGGAAATTGCCAATTTGCTTGAAACTCTTTATTTATGAGAGTTTTCCACTTCTCCTCGATAAGATTTTTTTGAAACTGCTTCGGTAAAACAAGCTCGAACTCTGATTCAACAGTGGCAGAGGAGTAAGCCTGCTGTGAAGTCAGTAAAGCAGCAAATACGAAAATACATTTAGTGATTTGCTTGATAGTCATGGATTCACGTTACGGTGGTTCTTGTAAAATCTAAAGAAACTTTTTTCTATCGGATGTATTCTCATTTTTCATTCAGTCAAAAGGTCCAACATCGATGAACTTTTTTACTTTTTGTTCTGAATTCTGAACTTCACGTGTTTTACTATCAACCTGTTCAGTCACTATACGAATTCCAGCACATTTTAGAGTGAAAAAATATGTCCGATAATTTCCTATCTGACGTAACCCTTGATCATAAGGACTCAGCGAATGTTGCGAATGCCTTTAAAAATTTCCAGAAAAGCTCTTGCCATCACCTCATTGATTGGCGTGATTACTTTAACCCTATTCAGTTTGCTGGCGCTTCCGAAGCTTACAACTCAGTACAGTCTTAAGCAGTTTCTGCCAAAAGATAATGCACTTCTTAAGTTGGATGAAAAAAGTCGACAGACCTTTCAACTTTCCGAGGTTCAGCCATTTATAATCACAGCCCGCGTAAATGAAGGAAACGGTGATTGGTTCAATCAATCCAAAATCGATGATTTAAAGCAATTGACGGAGCTTGTTGCGAACTATCCAGGAGTTCGTACGGCTTTATCCTTAGCAACAGTGCAAGGAGCTGTTTCTAGTGATGAGGGCTTAAGCGTCGGTCCCTTATTAAAGAGTATTCCTATTGAAAGATGGGCCGCAGAAACTTCGGCAAATCCTTTGATTGCTCCGACATTGATTTCCAAAGACGGTAAAACAGCATCGATCATCGTCAGCATCAATCGTCTGAACACTCATGAACTAACAAGCTTGCGTGAAAATCTGCAGGTTACGTCTTCAGCTTCTTTGCCATTTGCGAATGTTCAATTAGGAGGGACACCAGCCGTTCAAACGGATGTCGCAAAACTATTAAGCACTGAGCTTAGAAACTTTGTCATTCTGGGATTCGTCGCGTGCTTTATAGTGCTTGCTTTGATCTTTTCAAATTTTTCTCCGCTGTTGATATCTTTTGTGGTCATCATCTGCGCCAATATTTTAGTGGTTGCGGTGATGGCACTCGTCGGCCTACCGTTTTCTATACTTTCCACGACCATCCCAATCCTTACGACCGTGGACGTGGTATCGTTGTGTATTCATACGCTTCTTCGCTATGCCGAGGAAAAAAAAGCTTCGCCTGAAGTGTCTCACGAAGAGCTCGTCATGACTACGCTCCGCGCGATCTTTAAACCAAATCTTATCGCATCCACAACAACCATGATTGGCTTCTTAAGTCTATTAACAACAAATGTACCGTTGATTCGCGAATACGGAGTCACAGCGGCCATTTCTATTGTTATGGGCTGGATCACGACTACGATTCTCCTTTTCCCGCTTCTCTTATTTCTTAAAGGACCCACAGCTCGTGAGTGGGCTTGGGCCAAAGCTCGTTGGGGACTTTACCTTTTCCGTCGCAGCGGTATTTGGACGATTGGCATCATCATTGTATCTTTAGGGCTTGCATTCAAAGGCCACTCCCTATCTTGGTCAGCACGTCTATTTGATGACCTTCCACAAAATCATCAAGTCCGTTTATCCACTGAAACCATCGACAAAGAGCTTGGCGGGATGATTCCAGTAGATATCGAAATCGACGGCGGCCAAGATGCCTGGAATGACCCAAAACTAATAGCACGATTGGATGCACTTTCCAGTGATATTCGCAATACTGAGGGTGTAGGAAGCGTCGTTAGCCTTCCTGATTTAGTCGCGGCAGCAAGCTTTCATCATTCTCGCTTGCCCGCTAGTCGTAACTCCACGGCAGAGATATTCTTTCTGTATTCTCTTTCGAATGAAAGTCCTCTTAAAAATTTCCTGAACGCCGACAGCTCTAAAACGCGCTTATCGGTGCGTACGCAAGATTTACCGGGAAATAAATTGCATGAGCTTGTTCAAGAGCTTCGTTCTAAGACTGAAAAATCATTTCCAGAAATGAAAATTCAAGTGACTGGCATGGGTTCGACAATTCATGCACTGAACAATGACCTTTCCCACGAGTTGATCTTTGGATTCTGGCAATCCATGGCGGCAATTGTTGTCGTCTTGGTATTTGTTTTTAAATCACTTCGCTGGTCACTTGTCGCTTGTATTCCAAACTTAGTCCCGCCTGCAGCTTTATTGGGATTCTTGGCAATTTCGGAGACTCCCATTAAACCAAGTGTTGCCATTATTTTTTCGATTGCACTGGGCTTGGCGTTTAACAACACGGTGTATTTGTTGGCACGACTGCGCGCTATGCAAAAGAACACGAAGAGCGGAAAACTTGATATCGAAAAAGCTTTGTGGCTTGAGGGCAATCCCTGCCTGATCTCAAGTCTGACATTGCTTGCAGGATTTTCTGTGTTCATGGCCTCCTACTTTGCGATGAATCGAATTTTTGGTTTCTATATGCTTTTGTCGATGTTGGCTGGTCTGGTAGGGGATTTGATTCTTTTACCAACGATGTTGAAAAGTTGCCCATGGCTGCTTGGCCCTTTACGTTGGAAGAAGGAGAAAGTTATGGCAACAGCGGCATCTATTATCCTAGCGTTCGTAATCATCAGTGCACCTTTGAAACTGTGGGCACAAGGACTTCCCACTGCTGAAAAATTGGGACAAGAGATGAGTTCTCGTTTCAGTACAAAGGATGAAACCTTCGTAGCCGAGATGAAGATCATAGAGGCCGATGGATCATCCAAAGAACGTCAGATGCAAATTTGGCGAATGAGTCCTTCTAAAAAAGATCACTCAATGATGGTGCGAATGCTAAAACCCGCCGATCTGAAAGGTACGGCCTTACTTGCAACACTTAAAAACGATAAAGAAGAAAAATGGATCTATCTTCCTTCATCGAAACAGGTTCGTCGTCTGACTGGCGAAAGCAGTAAAGGTGGGATTTTAGGCTCAGAGCTCAGTGCCGAAGATTTCGACTTCAACCGCGACTCATCGGCGTCCACAACAGTAAAAAAAGAAGTCGAAGTTAAAGGTGGCAAATATTTGTTAGTAGAAAGTGACGTATCCGCGAGCTCTCCTAATTATTCTAAAATCGTCAGCTACGTCTCGGCGAAGGAATTTCTGCCAATTAAATCTGAATGCTTCGACAAACAATCTAAGTTAGTTAAGACGATCGAATTTGGTGACTACAAAAAACTTCCTGGTAATAAGTTTCGCGCGGGAACTATCAAAATTAGAAACGTCCAAAACAAACGGGGCACCGATATCAGCCTCTCTGACATCAAAATTAATCAGAACCTAAAGTCCTCCAAATTCTCTCCAAAAGCGCTTTCCGACGATTAGGCTGGATCAAACTCCAGCCTCCGATTTAACTTCATAAATATTTGTAATGACATTGTTTTTAATAAACTAATGAAGGCCAACTTGACAGGTTTTTCGAAATCACCAGATTGATATCGAAAATATTGAAAGGAGGTCTTATGACAAGTTTGAACTGGCGAACTTTATTTCAGGATTTAATTCTATCCCTAGGAATTATTGCACTTCTTGCCGTGCTCCTGAACACAACCGCTCACCATGATTCGATCGAATCAGCGGATTTTCTTGCAAATAATTTTCAACAACACACAACACAACAAGGAGGTATGAAATGAGAATGTTAACCACACCATATTGGACGACTCGCAGTCTTGCTTCGGACGTCTCCAGCATGTTTGCTGAAATGGATCGCTTGGCGAAAGTTTACGACGAGCGAGATTTTTCACCTGCATGTGAAATTGTTGAAGCAGATAACCATTTTTACATGAGCATGGATCTTCCGGGTTTGAAGAAAGAAGATGTAAAAATCGACATCACCGAAAATGTACTGACGGTTTCTGGCGAAAGAAAAAGAGAAACAAATTCTTCCGATAGTCAGAAATTTCAACTCTTCGAAAGAAGATACGGTTACTTCAAACGTTGTTTCACTCTGCCAAGTTCAGTGAATACGTCACAGGTGGAAGCCCGATATGAAAATGGTGTCTTGGAGCTTTACATTCCAAAGCTTGATGCGGCGAAACCACGTCAAATCCAGATTCAAACTGGCAAAACAGGAATCTTTGAACGTTTGTTAGGAAATAAAAAATCCGACGACATCAAAGATGTGAACGTACAATAAACGCATAATAGACCCAAACCACCTAATCCCTCTCTTGGTTGGCCTCGTGTCTAGCGAGGCCAACCATTTTCTCATTTAGAAATATTGCTTTCGTCCCATCGCCACCTTGGATAACATATAATCAATAATGATGACGATGGCCGGAGGGCAAATGAATATTGATCCAAATCTCGATCTTGTCTTGGAAAAAACGTTGGACGTGAGCGTTGATAAAGTTTGGGCGGCCTGGACGACTCCTGATCTTATCTGTAAATGGTTCTGCCCAGAGCCCTGGAAAGTTACTGAAGCCGAAATTGATTTACAACCAGGTGGTATTTTTAGAACCATTATGCAGTCTCCGGAAGGCGACAGATATCCAAATTTAGGATGCATACTTGAGGTTGTACCTCAAAAAAAACTAGTTTGGACTGATGCCCTTCACCCCGGATTTCGTCCTGCTCCCAAATTTGAATCTGGTGCTGGCTTAGCTTTTACGGCCGTCATCATGATGGAACCCGATGGCAACAAGACAAAGTTCACAGCCATTGGCCGCCACGCTACCCCGGAAGACAAGCAAAAGCATGAAGAAATGGGCTTCCATGAAGGCTGGGGACTTTGTGCCGACCAACTTGTGAACGTCATGAAATAAAACTAAAAGGGAGTGCCGCAAAAGCACTCTCTTTTTTATTCTCGGCAATAAGCAACTGCAATTTCTGCAGCTAATTTTGCGTTATTCAGTACAAGTTGAATATTTGTCTCAAGACTTTTTCCCGCTGTAAGTTCTTTCACTTTTCCTAGCAAGAATGGTGTTGAGTCTTTCCCCTTAATAGCTTTTTGATTCATTTCAGCTAGCGCGTCGTTGATCACTTTTTCCATCTCTTTGAAATCCAGTGAGTATTCTTTAGGAACAGGATTGGCGATAACAACCCCGCCTTTTAATCCAAGATCCCACTTTGCTCGAAGAATCTGCGCAAGCTCCTTTGCAGAGTCCACTTTAGAATCAACCTTAAATCCACTTTCACGAGTATAGAACGCAGGAAGTTCTGAAGTTTGATATCCAAGTACCGGAACCCCTTTGGTTTCAAGATACTCAAGGGTTAAACCAATATCTAAAATGGATTTGGCGCCTGCACAAATCACCGCCACATTTGTTTGCCCAAGCTCCTCAAGGTCCGCCGAGATATCCATCGATTCCTCTGCACCTCTGTGAACGCCACCGATACCGCCCGTCGCGAAAATTGAAATACCCGCAAGCTCCGCGATAATCATCGTACTGGCAACGGTGGTCGCTCCGTCTTTTTTCTGAGCGACAATCACCGGAATATCACGACGACTCACCTTCGTAATCTGCATTCCTTTTTTCGCAAAGCTTTCAATTTCTTGCCTTAAAAGGCCGGCCCTTAAAACTCCGTCAATAATTGCAATCGTCGCAGGTGTTGCACCGTTCTTACGAACTTGATCTTCAACCGCCAAAGCCATTTCAAAGTTCTGCGGATAAGGCATACCGTGCGATATAATCGTAGATTCCAACGCAACAACAGGTTGACCCGACGACAGTGCTTTTTCGACTTCTTGTGAGAGCTGGACTTTTAGATTTTTCATATTCGGCAGAATGACACTAATTCACTGGAACATCAATTTGAGGAATCTCATCCTGTAATCTCGTCATAACCGCGGCCTAAAAACTGAATCAGGCAAAATCCGTTGCCGAAGGGATCACTGCAGCCTAGGAGCTTGCCCCATGGGCGCACTAGCACTTCGCCCTCGATGATGGCGCCTGCATTCTGTGCTTTTTTAAGGGCCTTATCGATATCAGGCACTTCGATGTCGAGATGAACAGGCGTTCAATGCCGATTAAAATTACGTTTTATATCTGTATTTGGAACGGCCGCAGACGCTGGGGATTTGTGCAATAGGTAAATGGGTGAGGGAAAACCTAGAAGCTCTGTCACTCCTTCAAACGTGCGACCCACTTTTAAATCAAAACACCGAGTATAGAAATCACATGCTTTATTTAGATCTGGCACATCGATATTTATCAGCAGATTTCTCATAGAGTTCTCACTCCCAGTTATAATTGCAGGATGCAATACCGGCACGAAGTCCTACAAACAAAAACGCTGTCTTTCTTTCATTAAAAGAAGGAAATCTCTGTTTGGGGGTTGCGGAAAGTAACCGATATAAAATAGATTTCACTCCATGAAAACACTCCTCTTCGTATTCGGCACTCGCCCAGAAACTATTAAATGTGCTCCGGTTATTTTAAAAGCAAAGCAAGATCCTCGTTTTAAAGTTCTTGTATGCTCTACTGGGCAACATCGCGAAATGATTCGTCCTTTGTTTGATTTTTTTGGTATCAAGCCTGATTTTGATTTGGATCTTATGCGCCCGGGACAATCACTTATCGACATCTCAATGGGTGTTATGGCTGGCCTCAATAAAATTCTTTTAGAAAATAAAATCGACGCTGTCGTTGTTCAAGGCGATACAACGAGTGGTTTCATCGGAAGCTTAGTTGCATTTTATAATAAAGTATCTGTCGTACACATAGAAGCCGGTCTGCGCTCTGGTGACATCTATTCCCCATTCCCTGAGGAGTTTAATCGTAAAGGTACAGCCTTAGTCTCTAAAGTTCACCTAGCCCCGACGGAACCTGCTCGCGATAATCTTTTGCGCGAGCACTATCCCGCGGAAGACGTTTTTGTGACCGGCAACACTGGTATTGATGCTTTGTTTGAAGTGAAAAAGAAGATCGAATCAACGCCTTCTTTAAGATCAGAAATAGCCAGCAAATATTCGTTCCTAAATCCAAACCGCAAAATGATTCTAGTAACAGTACATCGTCGTGAATCTTTCGGCCGACCGATGGAAGAAGTGATGAAGGGCTTACTCGAGCTTTCTCGTCGCGAAGATATTGAGCTTCTTATTCCTCTACACATGAATCCCCAGGTGCGGGCTTCTGCTCAAAAAATCTTTGGCGACAACGCTCAGTGGATTGATAAAGGCGAAGCACCAAAAGCTGGCAATAAAATATGGCTGTGTGAGCCTGTCGATTATGTTCCATTCATCTATTTGATGGATAAGGCTCATATGATCATTACTGACTCTGGCGGTGTTCAGGAGGAAGCTCCTTCTCTGGGAAAACCGATCCTTGTAGCCCGTGAAAAGACTGAGCGCCCCGAGGCCATCGCCGCTGGGACTTCCAAATTAATCCCATTGGAACAGGGTAAATTTTACAAAATGGCTAGTGAGGTTTTAGACACACCTGAAATCTATAATCGCATGTCCCAAGCTAAAAACCCGTTTGGTGACGGCCAAGCATCCGAAAAAATTTTAAATATTCTAGAAACCAAACTTTAGAGAGTTTGGTTTTCTTACGTTCCATTTATTTCCATGAAATTTCTGCAGCGCCGTTGTAATCAAATTTTGGCTACGTTATACAACTAATGTAATCAAGAATTTGTCAATTCGGCGGTGGTTTATCGAACTCTTAGTACGTGTTCTGCGATATTCTGCTCTGAGCGCACTTATTTTCACAACATTTGTCACGACATCTGCTCAAGCATCCTTCACTTCAAGTGGAGAAATTTATTCGGAAACGAATTACGTTCCTCAGTATGGTTTACTGACGGATACGCAACTTCGTTACGTTTTCTTTAAGAACGGTCTTACGGCCGTGTACTTTGGAGCTGTGGTTCAGCGCCAAGATAAAACTTCTTCTGATCAAGATGCCCTTTACAACAAAGAATACCTTTTAGCTGAAGCTGGTTTCCGTTTCAAAATCTGGAAGAACCTGCATCTGTTGGCTGAAGCTCGCACTGAGGATCGCAGTCGCTGGGGTTTATACCTTGGAAATATGTGGATTTATCCCGTGAGTTCAGTAAGCATGTTTACTGAGTTTTATGCTGAAGGTGTTTTGATGCCTTCTTATCACCATGACCCTGTTTCCACCGGTTGGATTAAACAAGGTCTGCGCTTTCAAATTGATTCAAATATAATGATCGATCCTTACGTCGAGCTTTATGTTCGTCGCAGTCCAACACCTGATTTGGGACGAGACACTGAACAGGCTCGGGCCGGCGTGCGCTTTTTAGGTGCCTGGGAAAAATGGAGTGTTGGTTTGCTCGTGTATGAATCTTTCGTGAAAGACGAAAGAAGTCATAACGAGGCCCTTCTGTATTTCGGAGGGTCATTCTAATGCCTTTATTTGATGCTCTCTTTATCCTGCTGGCATTTACAGTTGTGGTCGGCGCATTAGTATTTACCTTGGACGATTTATTCATCGATATTTATGCGTTGGTTTTCAAAATGAAACCAAAAGTGGTAACTTCTGATTTCATCACTAAAATCAAACAAGTTCCTGAAAAGCATTTCGCTATTCTGATCGCGAACTGGAAAGAAGCTGAAGTTATCGCGCCGATGATTCGTGGTAACTTGCGCGGCCTACAATATTCGAACTACACATTCTTCTTAGGTGTTTATCCGAACGATACCGCGACCTGGGAAGCAGCAAAAAAACTTGAAGACCTTTTCCCACACAAGGTTGTTGTCATCGTTAATACTCAACTAGGGCCGACTTCAAAAGGTCAGATGCTAAACGAGATGGCTCGTCAAATCATCGACTCTGAAATTTCCATGGGTAGAAAAGTTGATTTATTCCTGATGCAAGATTCAGAAGATGTGCTTCATCCGCATTCTTTAAGCTTGATGAATTATTATTCTGCAAATGCCGATTTCGTACAAATCCCGGTATTTTCATTCGACGTTCCAGCGGCCTCATTGGTTGGTGGTGTTTACATTGATGAATTTTCTGAATCTCACACCAAAGATCTTTTGGTGCGGGAGCGTATGGGAGCCGCAATCCCCTCTGCTGGGGTTGGCACATGTATCGGAAAAAACTTGATGTTGAAACTGCAAGATGCACAAGAGGGTCAGTTCCTTAAAGAAGACACTCTGACGGAAGACTATCACTTAGGCATGATGACTAAGCAATTGGGCTTTAAGTCCAAGTTTGCTTGCGTTCAGTACGAAAAGGAAAACGGCAAAAAGGAGTTCATCGCGACTCGCGAATACTTTCCTCACATGATGAACGCGTCTATGAGGCAAAAATCTCGTTGGACTTTAGGAATCGCCTTTCAAGGCATGGACAACCTTTCTTGGAACGGAACCAGGATTGATAAATACTTTATGTGGAGAGACCGCCGTGGCCCTTTGAACAGTGTGCTCATCGTGTTCTCTGGTCTGCTACTGGTTATGTTTGCATCTGCTCGCGCCACGGGCCACTTGCCCGAGATCTTGCAAACCAACTTGTTTCAGGCGTTGTTATTCCTAAATCTTTTGAACATGTCAGTACGAGTGATTCAAAGAATGAAAGCTGTGTCTCGCACCAATGCACGTGTTCATATCGCCTTGGTGCCAGTGCGGTGGCTTCTCGCAAATATTATTAATATAGGTGCGACGGTAAAGGCTTATCGTCAGTACAAGGAAAGTATCAGAACAGGAAAACGTCCAGCTTGGATTAAAACTGAGCACCGCATGCCTGAAAACTTTGGAAAAGAGATTGAGGTTCAAAGTACATGAGACAAGTTTTTGCGATCATGAGTTTATTGCTAGTGATGAGCGTAGGAATGGCTGCAAATGCCGCTCCTTGCGTGAACATTTATTACGATCGCTCTCCAGATGCTAGTTACTGGATGGGTAAAACGTATGCGACATTCTTGCAGAACTTGATGGGGCATTTCCCAGAGTTCCAACAAGTTGTTTCAAACGTGGAATCGTACAAAAAAGGCGACATCGATAAATGTACGGCTACAATCTATATCGGTTCGTACTTTGATAATGCCATCCCTGCTGATTTCTTAGAGGACTGGGCAAATACGAAAACAAATGTTGCATGGCTTGGTTACAGCACTTGGAAACTTGGGAAAGCATTCGATGATATCTTTGGATATAGCTATGACAGAATCAGCGTTTTAGATCGTCAAAAACTAGATTTCAAAGGCCGTCCAAGCTTTTATAAGAACATTATCTATAAAGGTGAAACGTTCTTTAAATACGGTGAATTTAGCAAAACGCAACAAGGTCAATTCCTGGCAGAGTTTGAACAAAGCTTGTTTAAACCCGTAACTCCCACAAAATCTCAGGTTCTTGCTAAGTCAGTACAAACAGTCACTGGTGAAGAAGCTCCCTACATTTTGCGCGCTGGAAATCACTTTTACGTTGCAGATGTCCCATTTAGCTTTATGCACGAAGCAGATCGTTACTTGGTTTTCGCGGATGTGTTGTTTGATATCTTAAATGCAAAACCTCGCCATAATGAGAAATATGCATTCTTACGTATTGAAGACGTTCATGCATTGGTACCGCTCAGTTGGTTGTACATCACAAACAAGGTTCTTAAAGAAGAGCAAGTTCCATTGAACATCTCTTTGATCCCTATTTTCTATGATCCTTTGTACCAATACACAAATAATCCGACCGAACAGTTGTTGTCCATGGACCGCGTTCCGGCATTCATGAATTACATCCAGGATTCCAAAGCCCAAGGTGCAACATTCATCTGGCATGGGGTTACTCACCAATACAAAAACCAGTTCAATCCGCACTCTGGAACTTCGGGTGATGACTTTGAATTCTTTGATGTCGCTAATAATGGCCCTATCGCTGAAGACAGCGTTAGCTATGTAATGGATAAGCTGGAAGATGGATTCTCTGTCCTTCAAAAGGCTGGCGTTACCCCTAAGATCTGGCTTACTCCCCACTACCAAGCTTCCACTTTGGATAACATCATTTTCGCCAATGTGTTTTCTTGGAACGTGGGTCGCGTGATCTATTATAATTTTAAAACTGATGGTTTGAACGCATCTCAAAATCCGGGTCTGTGGCTTGAATCCAAAGCCGCCAATGGTTCGCAATTGCGCGATCAGTTCTTTAAAAACCTGAAGGTCACGACGACTTCAAAAAACTGGAGCGGTCAATACTTCCCCTACGAAATCTTTGGTGACGTTCACGGACAACGTTTGATTCCCGAAAATTTGGGGAATTCGCAGCCATTCCAGAATGAACACGTAACCAACCCACGCAGCAAGGAAGACATTGTGGCGGACGCTAAAAGAAATTTAGTTCTGCGCGACGCCTGGGCTTCCTTCTTTTATCACCCGTTTTTATTCACGACTTATGAAGACGGCGGACGTGGTTCTTACCCAGGTGATGCAAGTGAACTTCGTTTCATTTTGCAAGAGCTTAAAAAGATGGGCTATCAGTTCATCGATATTAACGATTTTATGAATAAGAATACGAAATTAAAAAGACCTGAACCAATTTATAAGGATGTCCGTTAATGAAAAACCTTAAACACCTTCTATTGCTTTGTGTAATAGCACCAAGTCTTGCTGTAGCAGCTCTTAACTTGCCTGCACCTCAAGACCTTTTGACGAAAGCAGCGACAAACCGTACAGCTTTGCGCGAAGTTATTATGGATCTTGATCTAAATATCTCAGAAATGAGAGACGCAGTTACCTTCGACAAATACTTTGCGTTGCTTGGCGAACTTCAAAAGCAAGCTAACAAAACGAACCTAAATCAATATTATCCGAACGCCGTCGAGCAACTTGGTTTGCACATGGTTTCAAATGGTATGCGTTGGTTGGATTTGTCTAAAGATTCTTCTGAAAAAGTTCAGTACTATGTGACTTGGATGGATGCTGATGCTTTGGGACGTCTTCTTGCCGTGGTTGAATACCAACTCGACGTAGTTAAAGATCCCTCAGCTCTACAAGCAATCTCTAAAAACATCGAGTCGATTCTGCCACTTGTAGACCAAAAATCTAGCGCTCTTCCTTATGTTCCTGCTGGCTTCCGTCGTCTTCAGTCTGACATCGCAGTTAGCATGCTTAAGCAAAACGCGATGACTTCAGAACAAAATCAATTCTGGATCTCACAAATCAAGATCTCTTCTTCACTGTCTGAATATATCGACGTTCTAAACCAAGGCATCTATGCTTTAGGCACTAAGAATAAGACGGATGGCCATTTCTATTTGAACCAATTGGCTCTTTTGAACAAACAAACCACAAAATTGACTGACAGTTCACCAGCTTGGTTGGTTGCGGGTCTTGGTGATTCTACGATCGAAACTTTGCTTCGCATGGTTCGTTTCGAAGAAAGCATCTCTGCCGAAGAATTCACGGGCGCAGTTAATACGCTGTCATTGCGTCATGCACAAAGCTTGGTTCAACAATGGATGGCTCAAGACACCATCCCATCTGGTACTTACTCTGCGAAATACATCGAGCTTTCCAGAATCCTGGTTGAAATGTCTCGTGCTAAAGGTGCAGCTAAAGACTCTGACGACTTGGCTAAGTGGCTGGGTCAAAAGTCTGCCCCCGTATTGGCTAAGGAGTACAACTTAGAAGGTGAATACGCTCTGACTGATAAAAAAGGTCGTTCTTGGAAATTCACTGTCGCAGTTGCCCGTGAAAACATGTTGATCGCAGCTTTGTCTATGCAAGGTGGCGTGGTTTACAAAGCTTTCTTCAATGTTGCTTACAACATCAAAGGTTCAGGCTTCGTAGCTTCTCAACGTGAACAAGACGTGGATCAAGATCAAAATCCGCCAATTAAGTTTGACTACAAAAATGGCGTAATGACCGTTCAAGATCCATTCGGTCGTGATGGCCTATCTACTTTGACTGGCAAAAAGGTTCAAAACTTCACAAATATGTGGGGCATTTCTGATTTCTGATTTGTGCTCGGCAGGACTTTTTTTGTTTCCGCTCTGCCAGGGAAAGCTGTGTCATGTTTGAAACGTAATGTTGAAATTGTTTGACGTGGTTTTTTGATCTTTTAGGGCTTTTTCTTAAGGATTTCTTTTCTTCATCGAGGTCCTTCTTTCTGGATTGTTTTCCTGTTCTTGTTGCGCTTATGGGTGCGTTTAACATCCTATTATGGATGCTTTTGCGAATGGGTTCTGTTTCTGATTTTACTTAAAAATGAACTTTAAAATACTGTGATACAACTTCTTCAAGTTAGGAGTTGTTATGGATCTTACTCAAGTTGCTAATGCTGAAATTTTAAATCGTGTTGAAAAGCTTGCGCGCACTGAACGAAAAATCACTCATTTGATTCTTTGGCATTTGGTTGAAGTTGAAAGTCGCCGGTTGTATTTGGAGCTTGGGTATACTTCTTTGTTTAAATATATGACTGGGCATTTGAATTATTCTGAAGATGCGGCATACCGCCGGGTTCAGGCGGCGCGATTGCTAAAGAAAGTTCCTCAAGTGGATAAACTTATTGAGTCAGGGGATTTGAATCTGACTCAGATGACTCATGTTCAGAAATGTTTAAATAAAGAGCTGGAGCAAGGGAATTGTATTTCGGTTGAAAAAACGGAGGAAGTTCTCGCACTTGTTCAAAATAAAACAAGTTTTGAAACTAAAAAGATTTTGGCTGTGGAGTTCAATCAACCTATTCGAGCTCACGAAGTTATACTGCCTCAAAAAGATGAATCTGTTCGTATGGAAATTACATTTTCATCTGAGCAAATGGAAGGGCTGGAACACGCCAAGGAATTGCTCTCCCACGTATTACCAAATCCTACTTGGGCAGATCTGATTTCGTATTTAGCTGAAACGCAGATTCAAAAGCGTAGGGGGAAATCCCGAAACACAGATTTTATTGAGAAAAATGAAATTGCTGAATACTCCATTCGTGAAACTCGTGCTGTAGGTGAAGTCGAAACTAATGATGAAGTCGTGATTGAGGTTGAAGCCAATACGGCCGGAGCGTCAGTTGAAAGCGTAGGTAAAGTAGAAGGTGCCAACGCGAAAACAGTGGTCGCAGACAAAGTCATCGTCAAGGGCGCTGGCGCACGAAGGGCCATTAAAATTACGACGCGCAGAAAGCTACTCGCTAACTCAATGGGGCAGTGTGAGTTTGTTCATGACAACTTCGGCAGATGTACAAGTAAGTTCCAACTTCAGGTTGATCACAAAATTCCGTTGGCTTTTGGTGGAACGAATGACTTCAGTAATTTGCGCATCTTGTGTGGGGTGCACAATCGGGCGGAGGCCCAGAGGTTGGGAATTTTAAAGCATTAGGCAGGGACGAGTTGTGAATGTGACAGGTGAAGAGGGGTGTGAATCATGAGGTGTGAATCATGACACGTGAAGTGGAGCGAATCATGACACACCTCTTCCTGGCAGCGCGGTTGTCGTTTCCCCAGGTGTCGGAACCCGCTTAGTTCTTGAGCATAATGGTCTGCATCCAGAGCCTTGTGCCGCGTCACTGTGGGCTTTTTTGGTGTACTGGACCTTGGTCATGGGCTACGATTTTCGAGTTTAAATGGTAACTATCGAGAAATCTTTGAGATTTTTGAAAAATGAGCCTCTGGTGGCCTCTCGATTTTTGGAGAATTGAACTTTGATTAAGCTTCTTTGTACTTTGTTATTAGTTACTGCCACATCGACTGCGATGGCGGCTCCTAAAAAGAAAACTGCAGCTCCTAAAAAAAAGGCCGCTGCTGTTTCTCAATCTTCTAATGCTCCTTCAGGCATCATTGTTAAATCCATTGAAGTTGCGGGGAACCGTAAAATCGAAAAAGATGCGATTCTAACAAAGATCACTTCAAAACCTGGTTCTGAATTTAGCAGTGCCGCTGTTCGCGCAGACGTCGAAGCTCTTTTTAAACTTGGCTATTTCAACAATATCGAAGTGGATCGCCAAGTCACTGGTAAAGAAGCCGTCCTGACTTACAAAGTTTTGGAAAAGCCTTCGATCATTGAAATCACGTACGAGGGTAACAGCGAGATCAAATCCGAAGACATCGCTGAGGCGACAGGCATTAAAGCTTACCAACTTTTGAACATGTCAAAAGTTAAAGAAGCGGTCGAAAAAGTTCAAAAACTTTACGAAGACAAAGGCTTCTTCTTGGCTCGTGTCGATGCAGAAGTGCAAAACATCACGAAAGATGAAACAGTTCGCCTGGTTTTCAAAGTTCATGAAAACGACAAAGTTAAAGTTCGTAAAATTACGTTCTTGGGTGCAAAACACCTGACTGAAACTGAACTGAAAAGCAAGATGATCACTCAAGAGGGTGGTTTCTTTTCGGCGATGTCAGGCTCTGGGCAATACAAACAAGAAGCCTTCGATCGTGACGTCCAGATAGTACGTTTCATGTACTATAACCAAGGTTACGTTCAAGCTAAGATCGATCGTCCTCAAGTTACAGTCACTCCTGATAAGAAAAACATCTATATCACATTCCACGTTGAGGAAGGTGAGCAGTATACTGTGGGGGACGTTGATTTCGCTGGCGACATCCTGTTCCCAAAATCTGAACTTTATGAAGCCATTAAAATCGATGAAAACGGTGTTTTCTCCTATGAAGTTTTGCAAAAAGACATCAGCGAGTTAACGGCTAAATACGGTGACTTGGGTTACGCGTATGCCAACGTTATTCCTCGTACGCGTGCGAATGACAAAGAACGCAAGATGGACTTGGTGTTCGAATTCGACAAAGGCCAAAAAGTTTACTTCGGTAAAATCAATGTGGTTGGTAATACGAAAACACGCGATAAGGTTGTTCGTCGTGAGTTGAAAGTGCGCGAGGGCGAGCTTTACAACGAAACACGTCGTCGTCAGTCGCTCGAAGGTATCCAACGTCTTGGTTTCTTTGAGGACGTCAATTTCAAAACCTCGATCGATTCTGAAAGAACCGATGTGATGAACGTTGATATCGCGGTCAAAGAGCGTAACACAGGACAAATCCAATTGGGTGCTGGATACGGAACATCTCAAGGTTTCACTTTGCAAGGTTCCGTTCAACAGACGAACTTCTTGGGTAAAGGTCAAAACTTGGGTGCGAACGTGAACTTGAGTGGTACAGGAAGTTACTACAACCTGTCGTTCACAGAGCCATACTTCAACGACACTGAGTGGTTGTTGGGTGCCGACGTTTATCAAAGTATGAATACCGGTCGTTCGGACTATGACGAAAAACACACAGGTATGGCGATCCGTATGGGTCACCCTGTGGCGGAATTCACACGCGGGTATTTGCGTGCGAAGTACGATAAGTCAGAACTCGAAGAACGCAGAGATGCGAATAAAAATGTCATCACGGATTACGATCTTTTTCCTTTGAGTACGGCTTCTGGCGAAACTATTTCTTTGACGGGAACATTGGAGTACGACACGCGTAATGACCGTTTCTCTCCAACTAAAGGTATCTTCGCATCCGTATCTTACGAATATGCGGGCTTTGGCCAATTGAAGTTCAACCGTGCAAGTACAAGATTTAATTACTTTAAAAACCTATTCTGGGATGTGGTTTGGAGAAATGATATCCAGTACGCACGTATTGATGGTATCGACGGCCAAGTCGTTCCTTTCAATGAGTTGTACTTGTTAGGTGGACCGTATTCTTTGCGTGGCTTCAGATCTTACCGTGTGGGAAAAATGAAACGCTCAACGAAGATCTATAACGATTCCCAACAAGCACCTCCCGTGGGTTCAAATGCGACTCCGGCTCAAGCCGAAATCTTGGCTTGGCGTTTCTACGGTGGTCAACAACAGGCAATGTTTAGGACTGAATTGCAGTTCCCTTTGGTTAAAGATGCTGGCATCATGGGAGCTGGATTCTTTGACACGGGTGCCGCAGACGATGTTCTTGAAAGCGGAAGTTTCTACTCTGACGTCGGTTTTGGTCTTCGTTGGTATTCCCCGATTGGGGTGTTGAGATTCGAATGGGGATTCCCATTGAATCGCGATCCGAACTACCACGATGCTTCGGTGTTTGAGTTCTCGATTGGTCCAAGTTTCTAATTTTATTTTTGAACGTAATATTTAGGGAGGAATTTTAGATGAGAAAAATGGTTGTTACAGCAGCTGTATTCATGATGGCAGTAGCTGCGCAAGCGGCTGAAGGAAGCAAAGTTGGTTTCGTAGACATGCAGAAAGCTATCCAAGCGACTTCTGCAGGTAAGAAAGCAAAAACTGAACTTGAAGGCGAGTTCAACAAAAAGAAAAAAGATCTTGAGAAAAAAGAAGCTGATCTGAAAAAGATGGGTGAAGATCTTGAAAAGAAAAAATCAGTTCTTTCTGAAGAAGCGCTTGGTAAAAAACAAGCTGAATTCCAAGAAGAAATGATCAAATATCGTGATGTCGTTGGCAAAAGCCAAATGGAAATCCAAAAGAAAGAGCGTGAACTAACTGCTCCGATTTTGACTAAGATGAAAACTGTGATTGGTAAAATCGCGAAAGACAAAGGTTACACTTTGGTTCTCGAAAATAACCAAGGAGTTTTGTACTCTACTGCGGACTCTGACCTTACAGACGAAGTGATCAAGGCTTACGAAAAAGAAAAATAGTTTTGAAAAAAACAAAAGGGCCTTCACAGGGCCCTTTTTAAATTCAAGCATTGCAAAGTTGCATTTAGGATACAGTTTACATGGCAAATTATAAAGTACACCCTACAAGCGTCCTTTCCCCAGATGTTGAGTTGGCCGATGATGTTGAAATCGGACCTTACTGCCTTATCCAAGGTAAGGTAAAAATCGGAAAAGGAACTTACGTAGAAGGTCACGTTACTCTGGGTTCTCGCTACGGTATTTTGGAAATCGGTGCGAACAATCATTTCTGCCCAGGTGCCGTTATCGGTGGTGCTCCTCAGGATATTTCTTATAAAAACGAACCGACGTCTCTTATCATCGGGAACAACAATATGTTCCGTGAGTTCACGACCGTGAACTTGGCAACAAGCAAAGGCGATAAGAAAACAGAAGTCGGTGATAACTGTTACTTCATGGCTTACACTCACGTGGGTCACGATTGCAAATTGGGTAACAACGTTATCTTGGCGAACAATACGCACTTGGGTGGTCACTGCGAAATTGCAGATGGCGTATTCATCGGTGGTATGAGCGCATTGAATCAGTTTACTAAAGTTGGAAAAATGGCCTTTATCGCGGGTTCAAGTATCGTGAATAAAGACGTGATTCCATTCTGTCGTGCTCAAGGTACTTACGCGACGATTCGTGCGACAAATAAAATCGGTTTAGCCCGTAAGGGTTACGACCGCGCTGAAGTGATGAATGTGCATAAAGCGATTCGTATCATCATCATGGGTTCGCACACAGTCGAAGAAGGCATCCAACGCATTCAAGAAGAATGCACCATGAGCCCTAACATCGAATACTTCATTAACTTTATCCGTTCTTCAAAACGCGGTATCGCGGTTGATAGAAGTCCAAAGAATTGGCAAGAAGATGAGTAAAAAACTACGTGGAGCAGTCGTGGGCGTGGGTTACCTTGGTAACTTCCATGCTCAAAAGTATAAAAATAATCCAAACGTTGAGTTAGTGGGTGTTTGCGATCATTTCCCAGCTCAAGCAGATAAAATCGCCGCAGAATTGGGTGTTAAAAGTTATCACCGTCCCGAAGACCTGATCGGTCAAGTGGACTTGGTGACAATCGCAGCCAGCACTCAAAGTCACTATGACGTGGCAAAGCTCTTTTTACAAAATGGCGTGCACGTAAATGTCGAAAAGCCCATCACAGCCACGGTATTTCAAGCTGAAGAGTTGGTAGGCTTGGCTGAAAAGCACAAAGTAAAATTGGCCGTGGGTCACATTGAAAGATTCAACCCTTCCGTGAATGAGCTTAAGAAGCACATGAAAGATGTGAAAACTCTTGAGTTGATAAGAACGGCTCCTTACAAAGCACGCGGTGCTGATGTCAGCGTTCTGCATGACTTAGCCATTCATGATATGGATTTGTTGTACTGGTTGACGGGCAGTGAAATCGACACAATGGTCGCTTCGGGCACGAAATTGGTTTCTCCAGCTTTGGATACAGCTTCAATTTCTTTCAAAATGAAAAATGGCATTCATGCTATTATCACTGTCAGCCGTGTTTCACCTGTGGGCCAACGTTCCATCCGCGTTGTTCAGGATGATTGCACGATCTTCGCCAATACGGGCATCCATGAACTTGAAAAAGTTGAAAAAGGATCGGGCGGCGATGAGCTGACTAAAGTGACGAAGTGGACTGTTGAAAAAGCAGATGCTTTGCAAAAAGAAACTGATGCATTCATTGATGCTGTTCTTAACGATAAAGCTCCTCTCGTTACTGGAGTAGACGGATTAAGAGCGTTGCGTGCAATTGAAGACATCGAAAAAATGATTGGTAATTAATAAAATGGATCAAGTACTGTTCGTGGCCGCCGAGGCCTCCAGCGTCACATATGCTCAAAGAATTCTTGAGACCTGGAAAAAGCAAGGTCGCAAGATCCATGCTTTTGGTGTCGGTAGCCAGGACATGGAAAACCTAGGCTTTGAACGCCTAGGTAAATCCGAAGAAATGGCTGTTGTCGGCGCTGCGGAAATTATCGCAGCCTACAAGCCTCTTAAAGCCGTCTTTGACAGCCTTGTTCGCGAAGCTGAAAAACGCCGTCCAAAAGTGGCAGTAGTGATGGACTATCCTGAATTCAACTTGATGCTTGCTAAAAAATTGCACGCCCTGGGAATTCCGGTTGTTTATTATATTTCACCGCAGGTATGGGCATGGCGTAAGGGCCGCGTTCATACCATTAAAAAGTACTGCAAAAAAGTTTTTGTTTTGTTCCCATTTGAAGTTCCCTTCTATGAAGAGCACGGAGTCCCGGTTGAATTCGTGGGCCATCCTTTATTGGATGAGTTGGACGAGCGTTTGATTGACGACGAATCCTATTTGAAAATTCATCGCAACCAAGTTGGCATCCGTGATGACGAGATCGTTTTGGGTTTGATGCCGGGAAGCCGCCGTTTAGAGCTTAAACAGCATTTCCAAATTCAACTGGATGCGGCTCGTATTCTGTCTAAAAAACATCAAAATTTAAAAATCGTGATTTTGACGGCGCCGACTTTTTCGAAAGAAAAAATGCAAGATTACCTAGAAGATTTCCGCTTGCCGTATATCTTATTAAAGGACGAACCTTTCCGCATGATCCACTTGGTGGATATGATGTTGGTAGCGTCTGGAACGGCCACTCTGCAAGTCGGTCTTTTGCAAAAACCAATGGTCATCATGTACAAAATGAAATGGCTAACAGGTATCTTCGCCAAGCTTCTGGTGCGTGGAACTAAGTACTACGGTTTAGTAAATTTGATCCTTGGAAAAGAAGCCGTGCCTGAAAGATTCCAAGGGGACGTAACGGCAGAAAATATGGCGGCACTCTTGGATCGCTATATTACAGATGCTGCTTACAAAGCCACTGTGAAGAAAGATCTGGCTTCTTTGCGCCAACACCTGGGTGACAAGGGTGCTACCAGCCGCGTGGTAAAAGCATTGGATGAGTATTTGACAGTATGAAAACCTACCTAAAGCCGCTTTCATTTCTTTATGACCGTATTGTGGGAATTAAAAACTCACTTTACGACCGTGGAGTTATTGGAACTTATAAACCCGACGTTAAAGTGATCAGTATTGGTAACTTGACGGTGGGTGGCACGGGGAAAACGCCGATCACGGATTTCTGTTTAAAGTCTTTGGTGGCTGACGGGAAAAAGGTGGCAGTGGTCAGTCGGTCTTATCGTGCGGATGCTTCAGCTTCCACACGTGTGGACGTCACCCATCCGCATGCAGCTCGTTATTACGGCGACGAACCGGTTTTGCTGGCCCAAGCAAATCCCAACGTGAATGTCTTTGTTGGTGATAGCAAATGGCAAACAGCAGAATATGCAACAACCCATCCCAATCATCAACCGATCGATGTCATTGTAGTGGATGATGGATTCCAACATCGTAAACTTCATCGCGATTTGAATATCGTGATTTTGGATGCGACGGAGCCTTGGTCAAACTATTCGGTCGTACCAGAGGGCCGCGCCCGTGAATCCTGGGACGGTTTGCAGCGAGCGGATGTCATTTTATTTACGAAGTGCAATTTGGCTGACGAAGCTAATTTGAAGCAAGTGAAAGAGCACCTTCCATCAAATAAGGAAGTTTTGTACTTTGGTTACGAGATCGTCGATTTGAACAATGGTGTCGATGTTGTGCCGACGGGAACTTTAAATGGTAAGAAGATCTTTTTGGTTTCTGCTATTGCAAGACCTGATGTTTTTGAAAAAATGATGAGAGCTTACGGCGAGATTTCTAAAAAAAGTCTGCACTACCGTGACCACCATCAATATACCAACGAAGATGCACAAAACATCTGGACTGAATTTGAAAAGTCCGGTTGTGACTATCTTGTAACAACTTCCAAGGATGCGGTGAAGTTGCGTCGCCTGTTGCCCGAGCCCTCTAAGCTTTGGAGTACCAATTTACAGGTGACAGAGTTTGGGACAAAGGGACGTCTTCATGAAATTATTGGTCAGCTTTTTAGCTAAGTTAGGAATCTTTTTAAGCAGCATCCTGCCTCGCCGTATTCAGAGACTCTCGGGTTCCTGGATAGGTTTTTTGTGGTGGGATATCTTTGGCTTTCGAAAAAAGATCGTTCTGAACAACTTAGAGATCGCATTTCCTGAATGGACCGTAGCTGAAAGAAAAAAAGTGGGCCGCGAATCCGTTTATCAGCTGGGCTATAACTTCGGAGAGTTTTTCTTTATTCCGAATATGGACCGCCAGTGGGTGGATAAGAATGTTGTATTTGATGGCCTTGAAAACTATGAAAAAGCCGTCGCAATGGGAAAAGGATTCTTTTATCTGACGTTGCATTTGGGGAATGGTGATTTGGCAGCAAATGCTCTGTCAGTCATTGGCCAAGACATTAATATTATCACCAAAAGATTTAAAACTCAGTGGTTCGATGATCTTTGGTTCTCAATCCGCGGAGCGGGGGGCGTGAAGTATATCGATGCACACGGTCCCACGAATGCCTTTGATATTTTAAAAGCCCTAAAACGCAATTCCGGTTTGGTGTTCGTTTTAGATCAATACATGGGGAAACCCTTTGGTGTTGCGACTTCATTTTTTGGTAAACGCACGGGTACGGCCTATGGTCTGGCCCTCTTTGCGCAAAAGACAAAAGCTCCTGTGTTGCCGATTTACACCTATGAGGGAGCTGACGGGAAAGTTCATGTAGTTATCGAGCCAGCTATGGACTTGAGCCCCTCAATCGTTGAAGATAAGGACCAGAGCATTGTGAATCTGACTCAGTCCTTTAATGATAAGCTCGAGTCAATCATTCGTAAGCATCCAGAGCAATGGATGTGGGTTCACAGACGATGGAAGGATTTTTAGTGAAGAGATTTTCTTTAATTGCAGGCGTTGCTGCTATTTCTGTACTGACTGCGTGTTCGACTTCATTCTTGAAGTACGAAAAGGAAGATCAATTAAAAAAAATCGATGAGTTCGATAAGGCCGTAAAAATCGAGGAACCATCGACGCCAGCAGAAACAGATGCGCCGGCTAAGACAGCTGCAGCAGCCCTCGGTAAAACTCACGAGGAAACGAAACCCGCGACAACAAAGTCTGATGCAAAAAAGAAAGCGGTGCCTGTCGTAAAAGCTGATAAAAAAGCAACAGCCAAGGCTTCGAAAAAAGGGGCTAAGGTAACAACGGCTGCGCCAACAGCTGCAGCTCCGACACGCAGACAGCCCGATATTGAAGACGATGCAGGTTTTAATGGACGTCGTCCCATTGTGGACCCGTTCCGTGTCGGCGAAGAAGTTACTCACGAAGTAAGTTATTTTAAAATGGCTGCTGGTGAGATGAAGTTTAAGACCTTGCCGATGGCCACAGTCAACGGTCGCAAATCCTATAAACACAATATCGCGATCAAAACTATTTCGCTGTTTGCTTCTGTGTACACGGTCGAAGACAGTGTTGATATTTTCATGGACTATGATGACGTTGTACCAACGGTTTTTGAACTTCATGTGAAAGAATCAGGTCAGCTGCGCGAAGCAAAAATGCTTTTCGATAACGTCAAAAAGATGGCGACATTCTGGGAAAAGAAAGTCACTAAGCAAGATGGTGAAGAAGAAAAAAGAGAACAGTGGGAAATCGAAGAATACGCGCAAAACGTATACAGCTCTATTTTCTATATGCGCATGTTTCAATGGGAAGTCGGTAAGGAATACGCCTTCCGCGTTTCCAATGACAAAGAAAATCTAACATTCTCGGGAAAAGCCTTGCGTAAAGAAATTTTGGATACCGAGTTAGGTCCGATGAAGGCCATCGTGATTCAGCCTAATATTACGCTCAAGGGTAAGTTTAAACCCATCGGAGAAAATCTGATTTGGCTTTCCGATGATGAACATAAATACATCCTAAGAATCGAAGCTAAAATCAAAATTGGAACACTGGTATCCCAGGTCGTTGCGATCAAACCGGGAAAAGCTCCTTAGCTATAAATAGAAAAGCCTGCTGTGAAGCAGGTTTTTTTTATTTATTCTTTTGATCTCGGGATATTCGCTCAGCAGCCAATGTTTCGATCACCTTAGCGAGCACTAAGTTTTGCGCTAATGTTCTATAGAAAGCATTTTGTTCAATTTCTAAAAGGACAGTGTCACGTTGGGTTGTGACCGTTGCAGTTCGCACGCCTCCCGTCATCAACAGAGAAATTTCACCAAAACAAGTTCCTTGGTTTAGAACATTGATGTTTTTCCCATTCTGGCTAATCACCACGGAACCTTGGACAACGATGTAACAGGTATTACCAGTTTGTCCTTCATGGAAGAGCACTTGATTCGCTGGTGCCTGCACCAATCGGCCCGTAAAGATCAAAGCGTCTAAGCTGTCCGTTGGAAGATCCTTAAAGAACGGGGAGGTTGCCAGTGCTTGCATGACCCAGAAACGATGCTGCAGGGACTGAGCTTTGTCAGATTTAATCAAGGTATCGTATTCCGGCAAATGTTGAACACGCAGAATCTCGCAAGGAGAATTGGTGATAACATCCGCGTTCCTTGGTTGATTTAGCAAGAAACCACGTTCTCCGAATAAAGCTCCTTGCCCCAATAAGGCAACCAACTGTCTGCGAGTTTCACTGATCACTTTGTAAACCGACGCTTGGCCCTTTAAAAGAACAAAGATCTCCCGTGAAGTTTGACCGGCATAGGTGATGCGAATATTGGGTGGAACAGAAAAGACATCAGACTTTTGCAAAAGATATTTTGCTAACTGCGGATCTAAGGAGCGAAAGAAGGGCAGTGTCGATGGATCGGGTTGTGTTTGACGCCCTGTCATCACGTCAATCGAGCTAAAAACCAACGGAGCATCATCAGAATTTACCTTCTTAAAGTACTCTAGCAAGTTCGGATTTAGAATCAGGCGTTCCGTGACCAAAAATTGAATCAAGTTATACAGTTCGCGAAAGCTAACCAGCCAACCTTGGCCTAAGAAAAACTGCACAAGGGCTTCAATCGAAATTCCGGTCTGTAAAACTTCCAGATAAGAAAATTGCAAAGCATTGAGCTCAAAACTGCCCAAACCCGAGGGCAAATGAACGGTTCCGCCATTTTGGTGTTTGACGGTTTTTAGGGGTTTTAGCTGAATCAATTCGCGTTCAATCTTCATCGTGTTCCTTATCGGAAAAAACGAGGCTTTATTTGCCACGGCCTTGGTCTTGAATATTTGATCCAGACCCCATGAAAGTGAGGGCTGGCCTCCGAATACTCTACAATGGTGTCATGACGCAAACCAACTGCCGACACTTTTCAGGATACAAACCTTGCTCGAAAAGCACGAGTTGCGATTCTAATTGTGCTTCATTCGACAGCCCTCAGATTTCAATCCTCATGGTACACTTAGGCGCCCTTGGCGCTGTAGTTCGCAGTACAAGTTTGTTGAAAGCCATCAAAAGGAAATACCCCTCGTCAATGATCACGTGGGTGACAGACGCACCGGCGCATGTGCTGTTGCAAAATCATCCGGCGATTGATCGTATTCTGACGACGAAGGAAGCGGATCTTTTGCAGTTAAGTGCTCTTGAATTCGATATCGGTTTTGTTATCGATAAATCGTTAAAAGCAGCAGGTGTGCTTCGCTATACGCAGGTGGATCAGATTTATGGTTTTACCGTCAATCCGCAAAATGGGGCGATCCTTCCTGCAACTCCAGCCGCCGAAGAGTTATGGGAACTCGGTTTAAATAATCACAAAAAGTTTTTTGAAAATAAAAAACCTGAAACTCAACTCATGATTGAAGCTTTGGAGCTAGGTCCCTACCAACGAGATCCCTACTGGCTGCCGTTGACTGAAAAAGAGCAAGAGCAAGCACGCGTGCGTCGCCACTCTTATTTGGCGACGGGCAAAAAATGGGTGCTTGGATTTAATACGGGTTGCAGTCATGTGATTCCATTTAAAAAACTATCCGTTGAATTTCATCGTTTAATGATCACGTCTTTGCAAAGTCGATATCCTGAAGCGCAAATCGTGTTATTGGGTGGCCCCGAGGACACAGAGCGGAATGTACAAATCTCACAGGGACTTCCTGTCATTTCTAGTGCGACAGAAAGTGGATTAAGAGACGGCTTGGTCAGTGTTGCTGCTTGTGATGTTGTCATAACAGGGGATAGTCTCGGAATGCACATGGCCATTTCCCAAGCAAAGCACGTTGTGGCGTGGTTTGGCCCGACATGTGCGCATGAAATTGACCTTTATGATCGTGGTGTGTCAGTTCTGACAAAAAGCCCCTGCAGCCCGTGCTGGAAGAGAACTTGTGAAAAAAGCATAATGTGCTACGATCAAGTCTCTTTGCAGGAGATCGTTCATGCCGTTGAATCTTGTCGTACAAACAGCCTTTCTGGGGGACTTGTTCTTAGCAATTCCACTCCTCAAGCGCTGTCGTCAGATTTGGCCTGATCAGGAACTAGGACTTGTCTGTCGCAAAGGCTTTGGCGACTTTTTTCTTAAAACAAAATTAGTGGATCACGTCTTTGAAATAAAAAAAGGCGATGCTGATTCCTATAACCAAGCTTTGGCTGGCATTGCCAATCATGAAGTAAATTTTCTTTTCTCACCGCACGAATCCATGCGCACGATCTTTTTTTGTCGAAAAATAAAGGCGAAGAAAAAAATCGGCTTTAAAAAAATGTGGAGTTTTTTGGCTTTTTCAGAAACCGTGAAAAAACCGATGGTTCTGCCAGATCCTTTGCGCCAAATGAGTTTATTGACAGTTGTGGATCCTCAGCTTTCCGACAAGTTGGAAAGTTATAAAATCGAAGAAAATCCTTACGTGACAGACAGCCGTGGGAAGTTATCTGCGCCTCCCGAATGGGCATCGATGAGTGTTCGCACAGAAATTTTAAGACATACGGACATCTATCAGGGCTTAGAGCAGCGTTATGATCTAAGAGGTCTTAACGATGAACGGGGTGTGTTGATGTTTCCAGGGTCGGTGTGGGCGACAAAACGATGGACGAAGGAAGGTTTTATCGAGACAGGTAAAACATTGCAATCGCAGGGTTATCAAGTCTATGTCATGGGTGGTCCCGGGGAAGAAGTATTGGCAGAGGAAGTTCACAATGCCATTCCAGGTTCCATCTGCATCGCAGGAAAAACTTCGATACTAGAGTCGACTCAGATTATTGCGCGCGCGCGCTTATTGGTGGGCAATGACAGTGCTGCCAGCCACATGGCTGCTGCTTGTGAAACTCCACTGATTTCCGTATTTGGTCCGACCGTTTTAAGATTTGGATTTAGACCGTGGTCAGCAAGCACCTATATTGCACAAAAGGAAAACCTGCCGTGCCGTCCTTGCGGAAAGCACGGGCACCAAGTATGTCCTATTAAAACCCACGTCTGCATGCACCACCTGCCCGCAGAGCAAGTGGTACAAAAAGCTGAATTTATTCTTCGTTCGTAAAGTCTTTAACGTTAATGCCGTATTTACGGATCTTACGTAGCAAAGTATTCTTAGGGATATTGGCTTGAGCCACCGTTTGATTAATACGACCGTGATTCGCCTTAAGCGCGCTCACGATAAATTCTTTTTCCATGCCTTCTTTGAAGACGTCAAAATCAAGAGGACCTGAATAATCCACCTTCGCCGTTTTTTCTGGAGCTTCTTTAGGAGCAAGCTTCAAAGATTCTGGCAAAGATTCCAAAGTAATTTGCGACGAATTTTCGACAATGAAAGCACGTTCAATCACGTTCTCAAGTTCACGAATATTTCCCGGCCAACGATAAGCTTTTAACATGTCTAAAGCCTCTGCATCGATACCGTTGATCACTCGAGCATGTTGGCGAGCGAACTTTTTGATAAAGTGCTGTGCCAAAGCTTGGATGTCATCCGTGCGGTCTCGCAAAGGTGGCAAGAATATAGGCATGACATTCAGACGATAGAATAAATCCTCGCGGAAAGTGCCATCGGCCATCATCTTTTCTAGATTGCGGTTTGTGGCAGCGATAATACGCGTGTTGGATTTCACCTCGCGGTTGCTACCGACAGGGGTGAATTTCTTTTCTTGCAGAACACGCAAAAGTTTAACCTGCATATCAGGACGCAGCTCACCGATTTCATCTAAGAACAAAGTTCCGTTGTTAGCCATTTGGAACTTACCGATTTTTCGTTCAATCGCACCGGTGAATGCACCTTTTTCGTGTCCGAACAATTCGCTTTCCATCAGATTTTCAGGAATCGCCCCACAATTGATCGCAACAAAGCTGCCAGATTTACGAGGGGAGTTGAAGTGGATTGCGCGTGCAACCAGCTCCTTACCTGTCCCGTTTTCACCACGGATTAAAACCGTCGTGTCCACTTTGCACAGGCGATAGATCAAGTTAAACACTTCCTTCATTTTTTGCGAAGAACCCACGAACTCGGATTCGATATCGTCATCAAAAATCGGATTTGATAAAGCCAGGCTTGAAACCAAGTCACGGGCTTCCTGACTTTTGCGAACAATTTCAGTCAACGTTTGCGGGTTCACTGGTTTTTCAACGTAATCGTAGGCGCCTTCTTTGATGGCTAGGACAGCATCATGAAGATTTGAGTGAGCAGTCATTAAAACTACAAACGTGCGGGGATCGTGTTCTTTGATCGCCGTCAAAGCTTCAAGGCCATTCATCTCTGGCATTTTAACGTCCATAAGCACTAAGTCCCAGGACTGTTGTTTTACTTTTTCTAGGGCTTCTTTACCCGTCGCTGCCTCGTCGATTGTGAATTCGATCTCAGGCATCGTGGATTTAAGAATGGAAATGACCGAACGGCGCAGTTCAGCTTCATCGTCAACAATCAGGGCGTTCATTTGGTTGATCATAACATCTCCTCAATCACATTGTCTTCGGATTCAAGCGGCAGGGTGAAGGACACGGTTGTTCCATGTCCGACCTTACTGTCCATTGCCACTTTGCCTCCATGGAGTTCAATAAAATATTTAACTAAGTAAAGACCCAGGCCGGTCCCTTTGGTTTTTAAATCTTGGTCACTGCCGCGAGTGAACTTGCCCCAGACTTTATCCAAGTCCTCAGGTTTAATACCGTCGCCCGTGTCTTTAACGGTCACTTTGATATCGTTGTCTGTTTCCGTGGACGTCACGTCAATCAAACCCTGGGCAGGCGTGTACTTAATCGCATTTTCCACCAAGTTGATGATGACTTCTTTGATCAGCGTAGTATCAAACTCCACTGAAAACATGGGTTCCAGATTTGTTTGAATACGAATGCCCTTTTCAAAAGCCAAGGGACGCAGAGTAACCAAGGCTTCTTCGATGACCTCATTGATGTCCGCAGCATCCTTGTTAATTTTAAATTCGCGGGATTCGATACGCAGAACCTTCAGAATAGATTGAATATAGCGATTCAATTCGTCACCAAACATGCGCAAAGACTTTAAATCGGTTTGAAGTTCTTCGTTTTGATGTTGAGTTAGCAAGCGATCGACGATGGCTTGAATTTTCGCAATCGGAGTTTTTAAGTCATGGGAAATCAAACTCACGAAGTTATTCTTAAGCTGTTCGAGCTCTGCCAGATATTGTTGTTCCTGCTGCAAGGCAAAGTTTTTTCTTTCGATTTTGGTTGCCTGATAACCGATGAAAATTGTCCACGTGGCAGCCAGAAGCACAAAGGGTGCAAAGGCCGGTGACCAGAAATAGAAGCTGTCAAAAACCCACGCTGACAAGGCTGCAAGCAACGTCGCGATCCACAAAATGAAAAATAGCGCCACAGACTGCGGATAGGTGGTGATAATGAAAACCGCAAAGCCCATCAGTACTAAAAAACCTGCCGCATACCAAATAAAGTTTAGGCGTTTAATCCAACGATCACCCAACAGCGTGTCTGTGATATGCGCCATAATTTCAGTGCGGGACAAAGTGCCCAGCGGTGTTAGGTACACCGGAGTCGCCGAAGTCTCAGCACCGATGAGAATGATTTTATCTTTAAACGTGTCTGGCGGAAGTTCATCATACAGAATTTCGCTTAAACCATACTGTGTGAAATTGTAAATCGAACCCCGGTAATTGATAGGGAGACCCGCAAGACTTGTTGGGAAAGTTTTGCCGGTGATTTTTTCCGCCAAATGAGGCATCTCCACCCTTTGCGGGAATACACGACGAACCAAACCATCTTCGTCACGACGAATTTCATTGGACCCAAGATTGGTGTGCTCGCGGTTTGTAAAGGCCGGCGTTAGGACGCGTTCTAAGTTGTTAGTTGTGGACGCCCAAACGACTCTGGGGTCGAAAAAATTTTTCTGTTCTTCAGAACTTAAATGAACGCCGCCAATGTTATCACCAAAATAAAGCGTGACACCGATAGCACGGGGATTTTGCTTTAAAAGTTTAGTCAGCATCTGGTTCCAGATTTTTTTATTCCAGAAAAAGCTATCAGTGATATCCGTGGCTTCATCGATATCCATCATGGACGTTGTACGGTCTGCGTAAACTCCCGCAAAGTCAGACTGGCGAATAGTGATTAAAACGATTTGGGAGGAGACCTTTTGGTCACCGCGCAGTTGAAAGCGCTGGTCATAAGACGTGGTTTCATCCGTAGAGAGTGCCAAGCAGCCAATGACCCAACATAATAGGCAACGGAGAAGGAACCCGCGATGTCGCGAAAAATAGCGGAGCAGGACCTCGCTGCGGTATAAAACGCGATTAAAATACTGTTGTAAGGATCCTTTTTGCACGCGTCGCAACATAGCAAATTTATTAAAAATATCAACTACTAAAAGCCCTTACCGCCGAGCGCGGAAACGGGTATATTGAAAAATATGCATATCTATCAAGGCGTAGGGCAGATGAGCTCCGATATAGAGTCCTCTGTCGTCACAATTGGCAATTTTGACGGTGTCCACTTGGGCCACCAACAACTGATCGAGACTGTTACTCGGGAGGCCCAGCACTATGGAGTCCCGTCAGTGGTGTATACTTTCCATCCTCACCCTGTAAAAGTGCTTTTTCCCGAGCGACAAACCCAAAGAATGTTCGATCTGCGCGACCAGCAAGAGCAGTTTCAAGCACGAGGGATTGAGTGTGTGATTCTGGAAAATTTCACGAAGGAGTTTTCACAAGTCACAGCTCAAGACTTTCTGCAAAAATATGTGATGGATAAGCTTCATCCAAAAACGTTGGTGGTAGGGCATGATTTTAATTTTGGTACAAATCGCACTGGGAATATTTCTTTTTTAGAGGGATTTTGCGCACAACACGGCATTCGTTTGATCGTGATTCCGCCATTTCAAAAAGACGGTCTTGTAGTTTCATCGACTCGTATCCGTGAGGCACTGCAAGCCGGTGAAATTGAAAAAGCGGAAAGTCTTTTAGGTCGCCGTTATTACTTACGTGGTATGGTTGAAAAGGGATTTCAGCGGGGGCGCACCATTGGTGTGCCGACGGCTAATGTTCATCCTGATGTCGAATTTGTTCCACGCAAAGGGGTGTACTTTACGAACACTCGAATCAATGGTCACGCCCATCCTTCGATCACAAACATTGGTGTCAATCCGACCTTTCAAGAGGATAAAAAAGGCCCTGTGAAAATCGAAAGTCATATCTTTGATTTGGATGCACAGCTTTACGGTGTGGAAGTGGAAGTTGAGCTTTTGCATTTTCAGCGGGATGAGATGAAATTCTCTGGGATTGATACTTTGAAAGAGCAAATCTACAGCGATATGGCAGCAGCCCGAAAGTACTTCAATGAGCAAAAAGATTCTTGAATTTCGTGAAGGGAAGCCCAGCACTTTATTTCGTTTTTTGCAGTTTATAGAAACGCAAAAGCCGGACATTTTTCAATTAGAGCATCACCAAGAATACAAAAAGGACTTGCTAAATAATGCAGATACAGCGCTTTTTTCATTCGAGCAGTCACGTCTTTTATATCCATCTCTGCGTGTTCTGCCCACACAGGTTCGACTTTTAGAGTGTTTCGACAATTATTTACCTGAAGATGGCAAATGGTATCCACGCTTGTTGTTTTATGAAGCTATTCACCAGGTTCTAGTAGCTCGTGCGCGGGATATGGATATCCGTGTTCCTGCATTTGTCGTGGGAGAGGGCGAGTGTCTGCGCATTGCTGCAGGTGTATGTGCGGAACTCGGGTATGCAGAAGTCTATCTGATCGGCGAGAACTCAGCACAGCTTCACCGCGAAGCCCGTATCTTGTCCCGCGGTTATTTGGGAATCAAATTTAAAGTGTTGCCCATCGAGGAGTTGACGATCCAAGCTGTCAGCGCGTCTTTGATCATCAACACAGTACACTTGCCATCGGGGAGTGAACTTTTAAAGGACCTTTCGTATTTCAATTTTATGAATACCGGTGGATATGCCTTCGATTGCCATCTTGGTAACTTACACAGTGAGCTGATGGAAGAGGCGGAGCGCGCGGATTTGAAGGTCTTGCATCCAACTGATTTATTGCAGGCTTTGGTCGAGATTGTTTTAGAAAAGCTGAAGCAAAGTCAGCTTGTAAGCCGCGAAAATGTTTCGGAGTGGGTCACAGCTTTCAAGGAACAAAACTCTCCTTCCGTCTAGTTACGAAAAACGGCACCCTGGTATAAAGTAATATCTGGGGAGCCACAATGTCTTCGATCAGAATTGGTGAATTATTAGTTAAGCAGGGTCTGCTCAAGCCGGATCAACTTGCTCATGCTGTTGAAGAACAGAAAAAAACCGGATCTGCGCGCCTTACAGGTGTCATCACTCAGCTGGGCTACCTTAAAGAAAATCAAATCCTTCGTGCCATGGAAAAGCATTTTGCTGTCCCAGGTGTCGAAGTTTCGTCATTTGAAATCGATCCGTCTGTCATTCAATTAATTCCGCGTGATGTCTGTGATCGCAATCAGTTGATTCCGCTTCAAAAAGCCGGAAATACCTTGGTTGTTGCTTTTGCTGACCCAAGCAACATTATGGTGAAAGAAGACTTGCGCTTCATCACTCGTTGTAAAATCCAAGCGGTTGTTGCGACAGAAACTGCGATCGCCGCCAGTATTGAAAAATACTATGGCGGTAACATCAGCGTTAAAAATCTAAATACCGTCGCTGAAGCGATGGAAGAGGAATACTCTGCCACGGCGACGGCAACAGAAGTTATCGACTCCGATTCGGGTGGTGAAGAAGCTCCGATCGTAAAATTCGTGAATCAAATCTTAGGTGATGCGATCATCAAAAAGGTTTCGGATATCCACTTTGAACCTTACGAAAAAAGATACCGCGTGCGTTTTCGCATTGACGGTAACTTGATCGAAGCAACCCAGCCTCCGCAAGGAACGGGTGCTGCTATTGCGTCTCGTATCAAAATCATGTCCAAACTCGACATCGCAGAAAAACGCCGTCCCCAAGATGGTCGTTTGAAAGTTCGTACTAAAAAAGGTCGCGAGATGGATTTCCGTGTCAGCGTCCTGCCTACTATTTGGGGTGAAAAAGTCGTTCTGCGTTTGTTAGATAAATCAAATCTTCAGTTGGACATGACGAAACTTGGTTTCGAAGAGGACGATTTGAAGCTTTTCAAATCGATGATCAACCTTCCGCAAGGGATGGTCTTGATCACAGGTCCGACCGGTTCTGGTAAAACCACGACGATCTATTCTGCCTTGGCCGAGTTGAACAAACCTGACGTGAATATTTCTACGGCAGAAGATCCCGTGGAGTTTAACTTAGAAGGTATTAATCAGGTTCAGATGAATCCTGATATCGACCTAAACTTTTCAAGTGCGTTGAAATCATTCCTTCGTCAAGACCCGGATATCGTGATGGTGGGGGAGATTCGTGACCTTGAAACTGCAGAGATTGCCTTTAAGGCCGCTTCAACGGGTCACTTAGTTGTTAGCACCCTGCATACCAATGATGCTCCTGGTACAGTGATTCGTCTGACGGAAATGGGTGTCGCCAACTATATCATCACTTCTTGCGTGAACTTAGTTGTGGCTCAACGTCTGGTTGGTAAAAACTGTGAATCTTGTAAAGTTCCTATTGAAGTACCCGCACAAACCTTGATCAACTTAGGGGTTCCGCCGGGTGAAGTCGGGGATTATAAATTGATGCGTGGTAAAGGTTGTTCCAACTGCAACAACTCCGGTATCAAAGGTCGTTTGGCAGTTTATGAATTGCTGGCAATGACTGAAAAAATGAAGGAAGCCATTTTGAAAAATGCTTCCACAGGACAGCTTCGTTTTCTTGCCCGTGAACAGGGCATGAAGACTTTGCGTCGTTCTGCTTTATTGAAATTAAAACGTGGCCAAACAACAATTGAAGAAGTCTTGAATGCATCGGTGAAGGACACATAATGAGTTTGACTGAATTGTTAATGCAAGCGAAGGCTAAAAAGTCTCAAGAATTTCTATTTGTCGTAGGCAGCGAGCCCCGTGCTCGCAGCATGACAGGCTGGGAGAGTTTGCGCTCTTCACCAGGATTGATGACTGAGTGGAAGCTGCTTCAGCAAAGCTTCCTTGATGACCAACAAAAGGCCGTTCTAGAAACCACGGGTGTTGTGGTCGGCGAAACAGCTTTGGAAAACACACGTATCGGATTTTCATTTTTCCAACACGATAGCACGATGAAAGCCATCATCGACTTGGATCTAGATGGTTCCAAATTCGAAATGCCGCTTCCCGGAAGTTATATGGAGACATGTCTTCGTATGAAGGGCCTGGTGATTGTTTCAGGGGCGGGTGAGTCAGGTCAAACAGGGACCCTCTACAAAACAATGCAGAAAATGGGCGAGGAAAAATCGTTCATGGGCGTTGTCTTTTCAACAAAACCTTTTCCACAAGTTCGTGAGGCAAAGTCTTGCTTTCTGTATCACAACGGCATTTTTGCAAGCAAAGATGAACGTGACAGCTTGTTAAACGGTGTGGACGTTGTCATTTATGACGGCTCTTCCGATGACAACAGCTTCTTAGAAGCCATGGCTCTGGCAGAGCGTGGTGTCTTTGTGATTTATTCCATGCGTGCACCTTCGTTGATGAATGCCCTTCGTCGTTGTCTGTCGGTAATGACAGATCGTTTCGGGCAACATGGCTCTTCGCGTTTTTCAGAAGTGTTTTCCATGGGACTTGGTCAGTATGCCATGGCAGGACTTGGCAATGACCGTGTTTTCGCGCACGAGCTTTTATTAGTGAAACCGCAAATTCGTGATTTCATTGATCGCCAAGATATGAACTCACTGCAATCCGTTTTAACAACGGCTCCCGAACACTCGGGTATTTTGACGTTGAATCAATCTTTACTTCAACACTTGATCCGCCGTCGTGTGGATTTAAAAACAGCCTTTGAAACATCTCGCGATCCAGATAATTTGGATCAGTTGCTTAAAAAGGTAGGCATCTAGATGGCTAAGTTTCAATACCAGGCACGTGCTGCAACTGGGAACATCGTTCAAGGGGAGATCGAAGCTGCTACTCAGCAAGAGGCGATCATTCGTTTGCGCGCACAACAGTTGATGCCCACTAAACTGGTGGCGATGGCAAGGTCATCGGGTGCTAAAGCAGGTTCTGGTTCGGCGCCCATGTTCGGTGGCCGAGTTAAAGGTAAGGACTTGCAGATTTTTACTCGTCAGTTTGCGACTTTGATCAATGCTGGTATCCCGGTGGTGGATTGTTTAAAAATCCTTTCTGAAGGTTTGCGCCCGGGACCGCTTCGTGAGGCCGCGGGTAAAGTTAAAGGTTCGATTGAAAGCGGCCGCCGTTTGGCAGACTCGATGGGACAGGTGCCTTTAGTATTTGATAAATTGTATGTGAATATGATCCAAGCCGGGGAAGAAGCCGGTATCTTGGACGGTATCTTGAATCGTCTGGCGCTTTACATGGAGAAATCTGAAAAGCTAAAAAGCCAGGTGAAAGGTGCGTTGGTTTATCCAGCCGTTATCTTGGTCGTGGCCTTTGCGGTTATCACGGGTATCTTGGTTTTCATTCTTCCCAAATTCATGGAGTTTTTTAATTCCGCTGGTAAAGAACCACCTGCACTGACTCAAATGGTTGTCGCTCTTTCAAATTCCATGATTCACAAATGGTATTTGTATGTAGCAGCTGTGGTCGGTATTCCTTTCGCCATTTTGCAGTACTATCGTACGAATGAAGGTCGCGATACGATGGACCGTTTGTTCTTTAACGTGCCCGTATTCGGTGAGGTGATCCAAAAATCCGCGATCGCACGTTTGACTCGAACGCTGTCGACACTTTTGTCTTCAGGTGTGGGATTGATTGAAGCGATCGACATCTCTGCAAAGACAGCCGGTAACATCGTTATCGAACAAGCCCTTTTACGCTGTAAAGCTTCCGTAACAGAGGGACGTACTTTTGCTTCGCCACTGGGTAAAGAAAAAGTTTTTCCAGAGATGGTGGTGCAGATGATTTCCATCGGTGAGCAATCAGGTACGATGGACGTCATGCTTGGTAAGATCGCCGATTTCTATGAGGATGAAGTTGAAACTGCGGTGAAAGCAATGACTTCATTGCTAGAACCCCTGATGATGGTGTTCTTGGGTGGTATCATCGCGATTCTAGTTATCGCCATGTATCTTCCGATCTTTTCTATGGCAGACGTTGTCGGCGGGGGCTAAT
Source organism: Bdellovibrio sp. SKB1291214 (assembly GCF_002209355.2). Taxonomy (GTDB): domain Bacteria; phylum Bdellovibrionota; class Bdellovibrionia; order Bdellovibrionales; family Bdellovibrionaceae; genus Bdellovibrio. The sequence goes on along the minus strand of NZ_CP106855.1, from coordinate 3,212,835 downwards.
GCGCTTAAGTTACGCCCTTCAGAATAACAAGAATCAAGGACTAACAGTCGAGTTCGCTCGGGTTAGTCTTTTTGTTATTGTTCTTATTGTCAGTGTTATTTCCACCATGACTCAGGGAAGCTTTGTTAACTGGTCGGTTCAAGCGCCATTTTATCTGGTTTTGACGCTGGCATTGGGTCTGCATATTGTGTGGATTGCGGAGTGGGAACAGCTGCTTCAGCATCCGCGAGCGTTGTTCGTGGGATTTGTTCTTGATTCCGTTTTCATCTCGCTTTTAATTTACTATTTCGGGTTAAATCAGTCGCTGTTCTTATTCCTGCACTTAGTGAATATTCTCCTAGCGGGGATTGCTTGTCGGGGAGTGGGTGCTTTAACTCTTGCGTTGTTCACCAGCATCACGTTCACGACGGCCGCCTTGTTTTCTCCGGAAATGAAGGCGCTTAATTTCTTTTTCTTACTGGCGTTAAATAATATCGCGTTTTTCTCCGTAGCAGGTCTTTCAGGTTACCTGAGTGAGCAACTGCAAACGGTGGGCAAAGAGCTTAAGAAAACGGGGTTGAGTCTTCGTTCGGCTCAAGAATTGAATCAGTTTATCATGGAAAACATTCCATCTGGGATGTTGTCTTTCACGGCAGAGGGGCAGGTATTAACGGCCAATAACTCGGCTTTGGAAATCCTGGGACGTGGGTCCGCCGCGGAGATTAACTGGTATCATCTTTTTCCAGAAACCGAGAAGGCCGGCGATAATTTCCGCGGCGATTTGAAGTATTCGGAAGCCAGTGACCAGTCTGCAAAGATTTTGGGCGTTACACTTTCCAAAGTATACAGCCCTGATTTGCAGGCGCCGCTATCGATTGCATTGATCGATGATTTGACCAAAGTTCGTCAGTTGGAATTTGCAGCCCGTCAGAATGAAAAGTTGGCAGCTGTCGGCGGGTTGGCCGCAGGTATTGCACATGAAATACGCAATCCTTTGGCTGGCATCAGCGGCAGTATTGAAATGCTGACACAGACAGTGACGAATGACGATGATCGCAAGTTGATGAAGATCGTTTTGCGTGAAATTGATCGTTTGAATAATTTGATCACTGAGTTTTTGGAATATGCACGGCCGGAAAAGCCACCGACAGACGTAGTCGATATGGCCTTTTTGTTAAATGAAGTCTTAGATGCAATTAAAACGGATACGAAAGTGCGCGCAGACATTCAGCAGGTTCGTGAAATTGGAACTGAACTGAAAATTTTGGGCCACAAAGACAAACTTAAGCAGGTCTTTTTAAATATCGTGCTAAATTCCTATCAGGCGATGCAGGATTCTGCAAATGTGCAACTGACGATTAAAGCAGTGGCGAATGAAAAATCCATCGTTATCAGCATTCGCGACACGGGTTGCGGGATGAGTGAAGCCACTCGCAAGAAAATGTTTGAGCCATTCCATACGACGAAGCCAAAAGGCACGGGCCTTGGTCTAGCTGTGACTCATAAAATTTTAGAAGGTCACGGCGCCCAAGTCTTCGTTGAGAGTGAGCAGGGTGTGGGAACAGAGTTTGTTTTGACTTTCCCGAAGGCAAACTAAAGAATAGGTAATATATCACAGGATGTGGGAGCGAGAGACATGAAGCCAAGAATTCTTGTTGTCGACGACGAAGAATCAATACGCGAATTTCTAGAGATCATGCTGAAAAAAGAAGGCTATGAGATCACTTTGGCTGAAGACGGCCAAAAAGCAAAAGACCTTCTTACGAAAAAATCTTTCGACATGATCATCTCTGATTTGCAGATGCCTCATGTAACAGGTATTGAGCTACTTAAACACGTTAAAGAGTCTTACCCAGACACTGTGTTCATGTTGATCACTGCATTCGGTACTACCGAAACAGCAGTCGAAGCCATGAAGATGGGTGCTTACGACTATCTAACTAAGCCTTTCAAAATCGACGAAGTTCGTTTGAACATTCAAAATGCTCTTCGTTCACGCAATTTGGAAGTTGAGAATAGAACTCTTAAAAAAGAACTTACGAAAGAGTATTCATTCCAAAGCATGGTTGGTAATTCCCCAGCGATGCATGCGATTTTTGACATGGTTAAACGTGTATCACAAACGCCGACAAACGTTTTGATCACAGGGGAATCTGGTACGGGTAAAGAGGTTGTTGCGAAAGCGATTCACTACAACGGTCCGTTGAAAGATCGTCCGTTCGTAACAGTCAACTGCGGTGCCATTCCTGAAAATTTGATGGAATCGGAAATGTTCGGTCACAAGAAAGGTTCCTTTACGGGAGCCGTGGCGGATAAACCGGGTCTTTTCGAAGTGGCTGACGGTGGTACTCTGTTCCTGGATGAGGTGGGTGAATTACCGCTTACGATCCAAGTAAAACTTCTTCGTGCGATTCAAGAGCGCGTGGTTCGCCGCGTGGGTTCTACAGAAGACACGAAAGTCGAAGTGCGTATCATCGCCGCGACGAACAGAAATCTTGAAGAAATGGTTGCTAAGGGTACTTTCCGTCAAGATTTGTTCTATCGTTTGAATGTTATCAATATCAAAACTCCAAGCTTGCGTGAGCGTCGTGAGGACGTTCCGTTGCTGGCGAATCATTTCTTGAAAAAGTACAATGAACGCCTGAATAAAAACATCGGCGCGATCAGCGTTGAAGCCATGGAAATTTTGAAAAAGTATGACTATCCAGGTAACGTGCGTGAGCTTGAAAATATGATCGAGCGTACGGTTGCTTTGGAGGGTGGTGCGACAATCCTTCCAGAATCTTTGCCACCAATGGTGAATACGACGTCTGGCCGCAAAATGGCTTCGTCGAACGAAATTGAAATGGGTGACGACGGCGTTGACTTGGATAAGGTCATGGGCCAAATTGAAAAAGAGCTTTTGATCAAAGCGATCCACTCTGCAGGGGGCGTGAAAAAGAGAGCAGCAAAATTGCTACATATCTCTTTCCGTTCAATGCGCTATCGCATTGAGAAATACAATCTCGGCGTCGTGGGTGACGACGAGTTGGATGATGAATAATCACTAGAATAAAGTGATAAGAGAGCCCCACAAAAGGGGCTTTCTTCATTTTATGGGTTAAATGACTCCGGCTAAGCTGGGGTGGAAGGAGCCACTAATGACAGTGCAAGAGGACAAAAAGAAGATCGTTGAGTTACTTAACGAAATTATCGAGATGGAGATCTCTGCAGTTGTTCGCTATCTGCATTACGCATTGATGATCAGAGGCCCTAATCGTATTCCGATCGTTAAATGGTTCAACGAACAAGCCAACGAGGGTTACACTCATGCGCAGATGATTGGTGAAAAAATCACGGCGTATGGTGGTCATCCGTCACTGAAGGTAACTCCAGTTCCTGAAACCAACACTCATAAAGTTTTGGATATCTTGGCTGAAAGCTTGGATTTTGAATTAAAAGCTTTGGGAAAATATAAAGAGCTTCTTAAGCATGTAGGGGACGATGTTGCCCTGGAAGAATTGGTTCGAGGTCAAATCCGTTTAGAAACAGAGCACGTTGAAGAAGTTCGCAAAATGTTAGATGTAAATTAGTAATATCGCAGAATATTTTGAAGATAAAAAAAGCCAGGATGACTCCTGGCTTTTGCTTTTTAAAGCGTGTGAAGCTCAATAGCTTACTGAACGTAAACGGGAATTTCCAGGTGGTGAGCTTGGCCATTAAGAGTGAAATCAATACGCACGTTCCATTTACCAGACATCACAAACCAAGCTTTAGTCACTAGGTAAACGCCATTGGCATTTTCGATGATTTCGACGGGTGAGGAGCCGTGCCCGTGGTGGCCCATTTGCATCCATAGATCGACTTTAAAGTTTTCAAGAGGGGCTCCATCAAAGCCTTGAACCAATACTTGAAACTGCCCTTCATCCACAGATGTAATATCGGTCTTATAAAGAAGTTGAACGCAAAGATCCTGAATCGATGCCGAGCAAACGATCGGGCTCAATTCTCCAGCTTTTGGAGAAGCGGGTGCGCCAAAAGTTTGCGCGTGCGCTGCAGAAGTTAAAGTAATGGATGCAATCAGCGTGATAACCGACACAAGAAGTTTCATAAACTCTCCTTTATATGTGGCTGATATAGCAAGCTTTCTGCGGAATGCCATCACAAATTTTAATCCGCAACAATCAGATGCGCCGGGCAGTTCTTGACGTGTAGGCTGTTGTTTCGGCAACTTACAACGGCACCATCGGAGGATTTTATGTCCTATGATAAAACACGAGTTCAAACGCATGACGGCCCCATGACAGTTCATATTGTCACTCCCGATAAGGAGACTGGGAAACTCCCGGCTTTGATCGTTTTGCAGGAAGCCTTTGGCGTGAACCACCACATCCTGAATGTCTGTAAGAAATTGGCAGAGCAGGGATATGTCGCCTTGGCGCCCGAGCTTTTTCATCGCGCGGGCGAGGGCGTTCAAATTGAGTATACGAACTTCGCCGCGGCTCGGCCGATCATTGCAGAGTTGACCAACGCCCGCATGGTTGACGATTTAGCTCAGACTTACAAGCTTGCTCAAACCTTACCAACTGTGAACAGCGCTGCGATTGGAACCATCGGATTTTGCATGGGTGGGGTCGCAGCGGTTTTAGCGGCTTGTCATTTAGATATTCAAGCCGCCATATCATATTACGGTGGAGGCATGACAGAGGAGCGCCCCGGTTTTGGATTTAAACCATTTATGAATGAGTTCAAATCCATCAAATGCCCAGTCCTATTGGGGTTCGGGGAGGCGGACCAAAGTATTCCGCCGCAGCAGATCGAACTTATTAAAGCTCAGTTAAAAGCTGCAGGTGTTACGCAAGAGATCATTATTTACCCCGAAGCCGGTCACGGTTTCTTATGCGACGAGAGGTCAGCTTTTCATCCCAAAATGGCCGATAAAGGATGGAAGGATATCTTTAATTGGCTAAAACATTGTGGTACTATGAATTTATGAAAATCAGCCAAATTGCTAAAATCAGTAAAGATACCGGTTTGAGTCCTGAAAAATTGGCCGTTTATTTTCAAGTTTCCAACATGACTCTTCGTCGTTGGTTGAAAAAAGGCGGAACGGCACGCGTGCCTTCACAATACGATACCAACATCTATCAAGGTGTTTTGGCGATGGTGAAAGACGGCGTGATCGACAAAGATCACGAATGCGTAAAAGAAGCCTATGAGTTCACTCAAGTATTGTTCGCTAACAACTCGTTCATGATGATGGACTTGCAAGCGGCGCAATTTGAAAACTCACCTAATGAGGATGGCCTGACGGATTTGTGTTTGCGCCTGGGCCAACGCGATGACAGCTTGGCATACGTCCAAAGAAATGAACATACGTTGCAAGATCTTGAGAAGAAAAGCCCAAGCATCCGCGACAAAGTTTCTGCTTTATGGGCAGTTCTGAAAGACGGCGAAATCACTAAGACTTCTAAGTACGTTGCAGTGGGTGCTTTGTTTTACTTGGTATTCCCATTCGACTTTATCCCAGATTCAGTTCCGGGGGTGGGGTTGTTGGATGATTTCGCGATTCTATCCATCGCAATGGACCACTATCTAAGAATTAAAAATCTAAAAGGCTAAGGCCGATAAAAGCACCTCCGAAAGAGGTGCTTTTTTTATATGCTAACAATGATTTTACCTCGAGCGCGCCCCGTTTCAGAATAATCAAGGGCAGCCTGACATTCTGCGAGAGGGAAAACCTTGTCGATGATAGGTTCGATCTTTCCCTTCTCAATCAGCGAGGCTATATAGCTTAATTGGTGACCATTGGCTTTCATGAAGATGAAACGATATTGGACGCCCGCTTTTTTAGCTTTAAGATTTGTTTTGAGTCCGACAAGACCTAACAACAAGGACTTCCAAAATCCAAGCTCCATATCTTGGCCCGTTTCATAATCGGGAGTTCCTGAAATAGATATGACCCATCCCCCAGGTTTCACAACCGAGAAAGCTTTATCGAGAGCTTCTCCACCCAGCGTATCGAAAACCACATCTATATTTGAAACGACGGTTTCAAAACTTTGCTGCTGATAATTAATAATGTGGTCTGCACCCAGGCTTTTAACGAAGTCTATATTCTTACTGCTGGTGGTGGTCCATACTTCGGCACCGAGATGCTTTGCAAATTGAATTGCAAATGTGCCAATACCACCGGCGCCGGCTTGGATTAAAACTTTTTGTCCCGGTCGAAGGTTCGCCACATCTTGCAGAGCTTGCACGCTGGTCAGCCCCACCAACGGGATGCTGGCGGCTTGTTCGAAAGATATGTTGCCGGGCATTTTTGCCACATCGCTTTGATCGACGGCGATAAATTCCGCAAAGGTGCCGATTCTGCCACTGCGTGGTCTAGAAAAAACAGCATCACCGATTTTGAAATTTGAAACTTTGTTTCCCACTTGGACGACTTGTCCTGCGCAATCATGTCCCAGAATAAAGGGAAACTGAATGGGTCTGATGACTTTCAATTTCCCATCACGCATTTTGAAATCAATTGGATTCACACTGGCAGCTTTAATTTGAATCAGGACATCTTCGGGCCCAACTTCCGGAGCCGGGCGCTCCCCAATGGTGAGAGGATCATGACCGTATTTCTTGATGTATGCTGCTTTCATGCTCTTCCTTTCGGGAAGCTTTATTTTGTCTTCCCGAAGGGAAGCTAATTTTGCCCCCCGAAGGGAAGCTATTTTTTAGTAGCCTGGTATAACGGCATGACCTTCGGCAAAAGAGATGCAATATGATTTAATCGTGTTCCGTCCGCGGGGTGAGTGCTTAAAATTTCAGGCGGTTTGGAGCCTCCGTTGCTTCCCATCTTTTTCCAAAGTGAAAGAGCTTCCTCTGGATTGTAACCCGCACGAGCCATCAGCTCAACACCCACGGTGTCCGCTTCTGTTTCTTGGCCGCGGCCGTGGGGGAGTGTAACAGCCAGATTCGATAGCATGTCGAGGGCCCCGACGTAATTTGGATTTAAAACATTTGTCACAACGCCTATCTGGAACAGACCTTGTTTGACGATTTCTTCTGAATATCTTTCGCGACCATGTTCACGCAAAGCGTGCGCAATCTCATGCCCCATGACCGCTGCGATCTCACCATCGGTCATATTCAGCTTTTCAATGATGCCGGTATAGAAAATAATCTTTCCACCAGGCATGCAGTACGCATTGATATCGTTACTGGTAATAATATGAACTTCCCATTGCCAGCCCAGAGCATCTTTTCTAAAAATACCTGTCTGTGGAATGATTTTATTAGCGATAGTTTGCACCCGTTTTAGCTGGGCTGGGTTTTTATCTAAAGTCCCTTTGGCTTGGGCTTCTTTTTTCGTTTGCTCGTAACTTTGTGCTGCGGCTTGGTTGATTTCAGCAGAACCGACAAGCATCAGTTGCCTTCTGTTTGCTCCGACGGCGCCTTCGTCCGTTGACGTCGCACAACCAGAGATAAATATTGTCACCAATGTACTGAATAGGAATTTAAAAACCGTATTTTTCATGCCTTTAGCATGGCAAAGCCAACAACGACTTGTCAAAGTCCATTGGCTACGCGTTGATCTATATTTACCATCTTTAATTTTTGTGGAAGTTTTTCCACGCAAAGAAGATCAAGGTCCCAGCAGAAGTCGCTAAAGCCAAATATAAGAAAATGTGATTTTCCGTAGATGGATCGCTGGAAGATCGAATTCCAAAATAGTAAACCGCAGTTTTTAGCACGATACCGGATTGAATCACAGCCCACACGTACGGAAACATTTCGCGAAAAGTTTTTTGATCTTGAGTCAAAACTCGAGGGCGTTTTTCAGCCGTCGGTTGAAAGTTCCAATAGTTGTTACGATGAAAATCCGTGACCACGGCATTCCAAGATTTACGAACATCATCGGCGCTTTTGCAGGGGGAAGGTGTTTTCGCAAGCTCTTCATCCAATTTTGCCAATGCCATTTCACGCAACGATATTTCGTCAGCTTCGGTAAAGAATCCCCGAGACGTCGAGAAGTCCTGTTTGAAGTTTTTCTGTGATTCGGCCAAAGCCTTTTCGGCATCGGCTTCTAGGATGGATTTCATGCGGTTAACGTATGACAGAGGTCTTGGCTTTGTCAAAAGGCTTATTGTGTTGAGGCACCACAGAGCAGAGCCTAAAACAATGATGATCTGGAGGGAGCCATGCGATTCATTTCGACGTTGAGGACGCTTTTGTTCTCTGTACTGATGAGCTGGGTAAGTTCTCAGTCCCAGGCGCAAGAGGTTTCGCCTGCGCGTGACAGCGCTCTGAAGAGGATTGCCGCAGAAACTTATATCTATGCCTATCCGCTGGTAGTTATGGCGACAACTCGAGAAGTCATGACGGCAGTCCCACGCCCCGGAAAGGAAAAAGCGCCGCTGAATCAACTCGCCAATCGTCGATTGTTGCCGAATGAAAATTCCTCTGAAACCTATCCTGAGACAGACACACTGGGAAGTGTCGCGTGGTTGGATGTATCGAAGGAACCTGTAGTCGTCAGCTGGCCCCACCCGGGAAATCGTTTCGTTCTGTTTTCCCTAATCAGTGCCTGGGGCGAAGTGTTTGCGGCACCCGGCACCCGCACTGTCGGAAGTCAGAAAAAAAGCTTTATCATCACAGGTCCGTATTGGAAGGGGGCCGTTCCTTCGAGCATGCAAAGAATAATATCGCCGACGAACTCCGTGTGGATGGTTGGAAGGGTGCAAGTGAATGGCCTATCGGATTACGATGGTATTTATGCTTTTCAAGATCAAATGAAGATCACTCCACTGTCGCGAATTTCTAAAAAAGCGATCAAAGCAAGCCCCGTTCCTTTCAATATTGATGTCGACAGCAGGACGCCGATTTTGGAACAGGTTGAAAATATGGATGCCAGAGTTTTTTTTGCAACCTTCGTGGCAGAGCTTAAGAATAATCCTCCTGCGCAAACAGATGGTGCGATCATTTCCAAAATGGCTGCCTTGGGAATGTTTCCAGATAAAGTATTTCAATATGATCAATTGCCAGCACATGTGAAGGAGGCGTTAAATTCGGGGTACTTTGCGGGGCAGGAGTCTTTTGCGAAATTTCAGCGGGGCACACCGAATTTACGGATGGCAAATGGATGGGGGCATCCGATTTTAGCAGGACGTTACGGGACCAATTATCAAGTGCGCGCATTAATGACAAAGTTGGGACTTGAAACGGCGGCGCCACAAGACATGACCTTGGCGCAAGCCATGGTGGATCGTCGGGGGGAGCGACTTAACGGAGGGTTTAAATATCTTCTTAAATTTCCTAAGGATAAACTGCCTCCGGTTCAAGGATTTTGGTCGGTGTCTTTATACAACACACGTAAATTTTTTGTGCCCAACTCATTGAATCGATTTGCTCTGACAGGCAGCGAAGGACTTAAGAAAAATACGGATGGTTCGATAGATATCTATGTTCAGGCAGTTTCACCTGGAAAAAGCCTCGAGTCGAATTGGTTGCCTGCGCCAGCCAATGAAGATTTTAGCTTAGTCATGCGCATGTATTGGCCACGACAATCCGTGCTGGATGGAACATGGAAAATCCCGGCTTTAGAGAAAATCCCCGAGTTTAAAAATCTATCAGATAATTTATTTTAATACAGAGGAGTGAACACTCGCTCTATTTCGTTTTCTTTTGAAGTGCTACATTTAGATCTTTCGCAAGATCTTGGAAATAGTCATCTTCACGCAAACGAATTTGAACGGGCTCTGCGGCTTCTTCCTGGCGGCTAGCGCGATTTAAAATACGGCGGATATTAAAGAGCGGACCCACAATACGACTTGTGACCCTATTTGTAAGATAGAAGCCCAAGATCAAGCAGCCGATTACCACGACAAATTCATTCATCAAAAACATCACTTTGTGACGTGCAATGAATTCCGCAATCGACATCGAACCGTATTCACCCGCCGCCGCTTTGTCTTCAAGTTTGCTGATCAAAACCCAACCAGCGATGACTTGGGCGACAAAGATGCCCGTTACGAACAGACCCACAAACATCAAGGCATCGTACTGAACCTCGCGGTTGACGATTAATTTTCTGCGGTGCTTGAAGATTGCCATGTTTTTGTCCTTAGTTTGCGGTTTTCGGCGGGGCCGAAGTCGTCGTTTCTTTAAATATATCGTGTTGTTGGAACGGCGGCTGTTTTTTTAATGAATAACGGGCGCTCTTTCTCAATATAAGACGGCGCTGTCGTTTTCCTATTCACTTATTCAGGGAATACGTAAAAGGCTTCATCCACAGCCGCATTGATGGTCTCATATTTCTTTTCATTTTTTTCCTTATTAAAGTGTTCGATCGTCACTTTATCGATAATTTTAAACGGCGAGATGTTCTTTTGAGACAAGATTTCAAACTCCGTCGGGTAAGGCGTCGACATTGTCGAAGCCAGTGTGCTCTTGTTCAAACGGACAAAATAGATGCCTCCGCCCAAACCTGGAGCCAGGAAAGGGATATTTGGTTCAAGTCCTTGTCCTATATAGGCGAAATACAGGTCTGTGGATGTTGATAATGAAATATGGTCTTTTAATGGTGTATCCAAGGCATGCGTGTAATGATCAACAAACTCGCGAGCAAACTCATCAGCTACACCCCGGCGATCATAGCGATTGTTTTGCAGTGCCGAATTAATTCGAACCGCCAGTTTATCAAAACCCGGAATCATTTTCCTAAGTTGCGCTTCAAGGCCTTTGGGTTCGTGCTTGTCGTCGCCAACCTTGTCTCTCATTTGTTTGACCCAAAGCTTGAATGAGTCGTAGCCGGGAAGTGATTTTGCCAAATCAATATAGGATTGATTGGAAATAAAACCCGTTTTTTCAACCGAACCCATATCACTGCGGAGCAGGACGATATTTTCATCGCCCCGAGCATCCAAGGCCTGCTTTAAAGAAGGGAATGCCAGGTTCGTGTAGGATTTGTATTTTTCAAAGAACGTCACTCTCGGTGCCTTCTTAATTGTGATTTGCAAAGATGCTGGAGCATTCTCGATCTGTTTTTCACCCTCGGCCAAAATTGATTTTGCCGCTTCAAAATATTTTTCGCGGCTTTTCATGATGGTGTTAATCATGTTGGTGTTGTTCACAGATTTTGCGTAATCCATGTATTTCGAGAATTTCATCTCCATGAACTGATATTGCGCCACAACGTCAGACATCGAGATGCCTGTGCGTTGGTTGAAGCTTTTTTCAAAATCCGTATGGTAGCCGCGGGTCTGTGCTAAGATCGCAAGCGGATCTGTGTCCTTGATCGTAATTGCATTTTCAAACACATTGACCTGCCAAGGGTGCAGGTAAATATCACCACGTTCATTGGCATTTTTAATCACATCATAAGGAATCACTTCGATGTCCTTGGCTTGGATTTTCCCGGCTTGTAAATCCATTGCGTATTGCATGTGATCTCTAAAAACTTTGCGGTGAGCGAGAGTTAAACTGCGACGAGCAAATACATGCGGGGCAAGTTCGCCCCCTTCACCATAAAGCAAGTACGTGCGATCGGCGATCGGGTAAAGCTTTCTATTGAAGAGCGCATGGGGGATTCCCATAGAATTATAGAAAAACCCATCGGTTAACATCGTGTAAGTTCCGTCGCCGATTTTGATGAACTTATTTTTTGCAGAAATAGTGTCGTTCATCCATTTGAACTTCTTTTTTAGTCGGGTATCCAGTTCCCCCCATTGGGATTTTTTGTCGTTCGAGGCTTCGGGAGGCAAAAGAGCCGTGCGCGGCTCATGGTCGCGATTGATATTATTGACGGTGGGAACGGCAGGATCTGATATTACAACATCTCGAACCATTTCCCCGTACTGCGCAACACTGTTGCGGAAGACTTGCTTCCAAGTTCCAAGGTCATAGTAAATGTCATAACCTGGGAAGGTGTTCATCACGCCAGGATAACCAGCTTCTTGCAAAATTCGGTTTGCCAATAGCATCGAAGTTCTGCCATTGCCATCGATGAACGGATGGATTGAAACAAAGCGGTACTGAAACTCGGCCGCTAAATCAATGGGGTCCATGGTTTTCTTGTTTTTATAGTACCAAGTCGACAGTTCATTCACAGCGGATTGAACTGTACGGTAATCTCCATAGACAATCCATCCACGACGCTTTTCTTTGCGACTTAATGGCCAAGGAAGTTCGATGAATTTTTTGATCCAAGGATTGGACTTTAACGCTTCGTACTGACTTTCTTTCAAGGGATGAAAGACGGGATCTCCGCCGATGTTTTGGCGAACCTTAAACCCTGTACTGTTACCGACAGACATGTTCTTGGGCATAAGCTTACCCATCAACCAGGCTTCTTTTTTGATACCTTCGGAGCCCGCTTCATGAATTTTCATTATCAGGGAACGATTGATATCTAATTTTCCGATAGGGATTCTATTTAAAATATCGCGCGCTTCGACATAGGCTTTATAATTTGCAAAGCCCCAAACCTCAGTGCCATGCAGACCATTGCTGTCGGTGCCGCGTTTCAAGGATCGCTCGCTGTAAAAGCGAAGGAAATCAATTTCCGTTTCAATCCATTTGTCCCATTCTAATTTTTTGTTGATGGTTTTAAAAGTGACGGGGGCTGCCGGATCCGTAATCGGCGGCGCAAGATCTTGAGAGTTCTCAAAAACCTTTGCGCACATCAGTCTTTCTGACGCGGGATCGCGCGATGCATCGCATGGGTCATTCACGACCATTGGCGCTGGTGTTTGACAGGATGCTAGAACCAGAGAAAGTGCCGAAATGATTGTGAAAACTCTGCTTTTCATATGTTCTTAAAATCGGCCAAAATGCCATTAATCTTAAACTGCATATAATGGTTGCAATCCTCTATTTTCCCGACAAAGGTAGAGGCCTGGTTACATCTGGAGGGGAAATATGAAGTGGGCAATTTTTGCCGGGTGGATGCTTGCGGCATCCCTAAGCCATGCTATTTGCATTCAGACTTTTAACACTTACGGTCCAATGTATGCTCCCAGCATCACGTCTCGCTCTGAAGCACTTTCCAAAGAAATCTTAAGTGCACCTTGTGATATCGTTCATTTCCAAGAAGTTTGGAATTCTGGGCAACAAAATGTTCTCATTGGAAATTTGCAACCTTCTTTCAACATCAGCGCACCCAATATGGATCTAAAAATTGGTTTGATGGCCCTGACCAAGGGGCAAATTACTCACACCGACGTTTTTACTTTTGCGGTGAACTCTGACGGCTTTATGGATTCTTTAAAGGATGTCTTGGGAGTTAAAAAAGGTTTCATGAACATGGTGGTTCAACTGCCAGGTGTAAACACTCCGATCCTAGCGACCAATGTGCATACCCATCCAATGTCAGGCAGTGTACGCATTGCGCAGGTGTTGGACATTTTTCAGTGGCGTCTGCGCAACTTGGAATATCCATGGGTGGTGACGGGTGATTTTAATTTCACCTCCGACTCCTTCGAGTGGAAATTCTTTAAGATGTTGCTTGGAGTGCACGATGTGCAGGAAGAAACGGTTGGTTATAACGGGCAATGCACTTTTTGTGGTACGCAAAATCCTTTGTCTGATGAGAAAGGCAATTGGATTTTAGATTTTATCTTTGTTTCCAATATCACAAAGAACATGAACTGGAAATGGCAGCTGCAAAGTTCTCAAATCAATCTACGCGGCGGTCAGAAATCTCCTTTGTCTGATCACTATGGTCTGCAGGCCCAGGTAAAACTTGAACAGGGTGCACAGCAAGCAGATTGGAAAACAGTCCCTGAAAGAGCGAAAACCCTGCAGAGTATGATTATGACGGCACACAAACATCTGCAAGCAGCTGAAAACTCCGATTATGACTACTACATTGAACTGCTCGAAAAAATGTCTGCACAAATTGACCGTCAATACGGACCGGTTTGGGATTATTTGATTCAGTATAATTAGGATCTCCAGTGAAGAATTTGATGTTGATTCCATTGCTGATCTTGTTGATGCCGCAAGCGTTTGCGGCTCGCTACATCGTTATGATGAAGGATCAGCTTCCTGTGTTTGGGAACTCTCCCTCTTTTGAGCGAGACATCGATGGGACGATTGAATCACGCTTATTGCAGATTAATTCCTATATCATTCATTCCGATAGCGAAGCAGACTTTGAACGCCTGAAACAAAATCCAGACGTGGGCTATGTCGAAAAAGATCAAATCATTCCCTATCAGATGGAAGTTCCACTTTATCTTGATAAGTCCAAAGGCAAATCTCCGGTGGTTGAAGCTCCTGTTGCAGGAATTCCTTGGGGAGTAGGCGCCATCCACGCGCAGGCCGCATGGCCAGCTTCTGAACAAGGCCAGGGAGCTCGCGTTTTATTGATCGACAGTGGCTTGGATAAAAATCATCCCTATTTAAAAGACAGTTTCGAAAAAGGTCGCGACTTCACCGGAGAAAGTGATGGCAGTGACATCACCGATATTCGTGGTCATGGAACGCATGTCGCTGGAATAATTTCTGGCAAACAAGATGTGAATGGTTTTTCGGGTGTTGCTCCGAAAGCAAAAATCTTAATGGCCCGTGCGTGTTTTGAAAAAGGTTGCTCAACCGCTGCAATCGTATCTGCTATTAATTGGGGAGTTTCACAAAAAGTCGATGTGATGAATATCTCTATTTCAGGAATTTCTTCAACCCCCGCCCAAGATGAAGCGATCAAGCGTGCCGACAAAGCGGGAGTTTCGGTTGTTGCATCCAGCGGAAACTGGGGATCCAACCGTGTTTTCTTTCCTGCAGCTTTACCAACAGTCATCGCTGTGGGGGCAGTGGACCCCCGCTTGGTGCGTGCGACATTTTCACAGTACGGACCCGAGCTTTCGGTGGTAGCCCCTGGCGTGGATGTTTATTCGACATTCCCTTTGTCGCGGGGAAAATCGTATTCCGTCCTTTTTGATTTCTTAAATGGCTCTTCGGTAAAGTTTTTAGCAAGCACATTTGGTGGGACGCGCGAGGTTCGTGGATCTTTAAAAGGTGAGCTGGTTGATTGCGGTGAAGGTGACACGCCTGGGGATTTTGCTCGTAAGAATATCAAAGGTGGTTTTGCCTTGGTTCGTCGGGGTTCTGGCAAATTCATGAATAAAATCAATAACGCAATCAAAGCGGGGGCCGCCGCTATAATTTTTGTGAACAATCGTCCCGGACTTGAAGTGGGTCGCTTCACGGAAGAAGGCAAGACTCTGCCAATCTCGATTTTTATGATCGAAAAGAAAAATGCCACGGCCATTCAGGAACGTGTTTCCCGCGGTGAAAGGGTTTTAGCAACGCTCCAAGCAGGCACGACGGGTTTCCAAGTGATGAGTGGTACCAGCATGGCAGCGCCTCACGTAACGGGTGTTGTGGCCCTTATGAAGGCTGCTAATAAAAAGCTTAAATCCACTGAGATCAAAAAGATCTTGATGCGAACAGCATCGGCACCGGCAGGGGAGAATTCTAAAAACGAGTATGGGGCAGGATTGCTTAATGCAGAAAATGCTGTCAGAGCAGCAACTGGAATTCGCTGGATGAGTGAGCCTGGAATTATGGCTCACTCGGATTCGTTTTAATTATTTAAATTTATCTACAGGAACGCCTTTACCCAGGTACTTTTGTAAAAGCTGTTCGTACTCTGGGGAGGCTTTGAGGGCCGTCATGCCACGCTCAAACTTGTCGCGAAGCTCGATAGCCTCAGGTTGAGTTTTTGAAAGCTGCATATAAATAGGTTCGTTCGTCAAATCAATCACCGGGACGATGACATCTTTCAGTTCTGGATGATGATTCAGATAGTAATACAAAACCATTTCATCAATCGCAGCGAATTTCACTCGACCTGATTCCACCAGCTTAAGGGACGTCATGTCGTTGACGGTGTAATAGCGCAAAATGCGCGTGTTATCGTCAAATTCTTTGCCAAAGGTAAAGCCACTTGGGAGTGCCACCGTTTTGTATTCAAGGTCAGAAACTTTTTTAAATTTTCTGATAGACTCTTTGATTTTACGTTTGCTTGCCACTATCAGGCCACGAGAGCGGAACAAATACGATGTTGGAAAAACGTATTTCGCTGCCAACTCTTCGTTTTTAGCCGTGTTAGCGCAGGCGATTTCTTTGCCATCGGGTTCGGTCAAAGCCATGCAACGCAAATAAGGGACTTGTTGGATTTGAACTTCAGCGCCTTCGATGCGCATGGCAGCCTTGATGAGATCAATGGAAAGCCCAGCAGGTTGTCCGTCTTTCACATAGGCATAGGGAGGCCAATTATCTTCCATAAGAACGCGGAACACTTTTTTGGCGTGCACGGGCATCGCAAAGAAAAGCGCGAAGGCTAAAAGTATTCCTGGTTTTTTGACATCCAACATGTTTGCCAATCTATGATAAGCATCCCTAAATGTGCTAATTACTGTTCTGCAAAGGTAAAAAAGTCATCACCCTGAAAACCCATGGAAATCCTGTCCGGCTTCCTTCTGCTAGAATTCTGATTGCAGAGGTGTCGCGCTAACAGGCCAGCTGCTTTTTAAAGCCACGGGACGTCCTTTAAAGGCCAAGATTCCAAAGGTTCCGTAGTGAGTCAGACGCGAGGCCCACTCTTCCGGGTCACTGCCGGAACTCCAACGCACCCACGCCAAGGTTTGGCCTTTACGACCTTTTAAGCCCATGACCAGAGCGGTGCTCGTATCTTTTAAATCAAAAATTTGATCCTGAATGGTGATGGTCTGATTTGTCAGTTCGAATTTTTGATCTTGAAGTTGCGCTCTCACAAACTCAGCAAATGCGGGGGCGTCTCCCACAAAGACCAACGCTCCTTCATCCGAAAGGGGAGCACCGTCTTCGATATATTGTGAGGTTGTACGACCTTCGATTTTTCCACTCCAAACTTTAATGAAACCTTCAGCACCTTTGTGACCCCGCTCAGAATAAAAATGAACCAAAGGGGAGCCAAAAATCTGAGACAAAGTGGCAGGTCGTTCCTCGGAGTAAAGCTTTCGGAAAACCAGAAAGTCTGGATCAACGGAAATTTTCAATGGACGTTGCGACGTCATAAGGACTGTGGGCTGACGAGAACTATTTAATTTAATTTTTAAACGAATCTCTTGAGAGTTTTCAAAAGTTAAAACCACCGGAACATCTAAGTCATAAACCGGAGTTTGCAACTGGCGAAGTTCGAATGCGACATTATATCTTCCATCGGTCCAACCCATCACCCGCGCATCACTCAAAGCAATTTCTGGTGCCCCTGTGCGGTTCACCCATTGCGCAAAGAAACCACTTAAATCATGCCCCGTGACTTTTTCAAAACTTGTTTGGATGTCCACGAAGCTGGCTTGCTGAAACTGGTGGGATGAATAAAAATGGCTCAAAGATTTATCCACCAGGGCTTTTCCAAATTTATGTTCCAACATCGTGAAAAGCATCATGGTTTTACCATAACCCACGGCTTGAGTGCTGGAGCTGTGACGACCGCGAAAATCCTTTAAAGCAAAATCTTTATCCGGATTGGTTGCGACGAAGTCGGAATAGTTCATCAAAACATTCATTCGATATTCGCGTGCGGTGCCTGACTTTTCAGCTTGCCAGTAATCCGCCATATAAGTCGTAAGACCTTCGCTCCAGTTACCGGATTCATAATTTACATAGACGCTGTTGCCCCACCAGTTGTGCAAAATCTCGTGAGGTAGCGATGTTGTCAGAATAAAAGGTAAGCGGATCACCGAAGGCCCCAGTAACGTAAAGCCGGGCATTCCGTAACCAGACTCCCACATATTTTCAACAACGCTAAAGGAGGAGTAAGGGTAAGCTCCCAAAATTTCTGAATAATGGCGGATGTATTCGGGAATCAGTGACAGATAGCTTTGTGCCAGTGCGGAATCATCTTTACGAAGAAAGACCTGGTAGAGTTTTCCATCGTTAGCCGTTAAACTATAAATCTTGAAAGCCGCAGCGATTAAATACATGTCTTGCTGGGGATAGATTTCATTATAGCGAGTGATCGTAAAGTCTGGACCTGCCTCAAGTTTCGCTACTTGTCCTTGCATCAGCGCACGCCAAGAGCTGGGCGCTTTTACAGTCGCATCAAAGCTGATCATTTGACCTAAGAATTTGGGATACCAATAGGTTTCGCCAAATAATGCAGCTCCTTCGTTAGATATCAAACCCGAAATCACTCCACCGTACGCAAGAGTCGCAATCTCATTTCCTTCACCCAAAGTGAGACCATACTCCGTGAACGTTTCATCGCCAGAAGCCGCATGTAAAACTGTTAAAGTATCATCAGCGCTTAATACGGCTACGCTTAGATCCTTGTGTAAAAGAAAACTGATTTTGCGGGGAGTATCTTTCGGAAAGCGAAGCGTGTCTACGACTTTGATGGATTTCAAGCCCGGAATTAATTCGACATTCATGTTGTGCTGAATGGTCTGAGAGTGTGCATTCAAGGAAACTAAAAGAAAAAACAAGAGCCCCACAACCAGAAGCAACTTTTGCAACGCTTGGGATTTGGACGTAACCATGGATTTAACCTCGTGAAGGAGGCTGTTTGTACGCCTGAAGATTTAGGTCGTCAAAGGGGATTTCAGCTTATCACCGAGCGGCTTGGTCGCATCGAACAGAAAATGAATCTTGTCCCATTTTTCACAAGTGGGAGATTCAATATAAAGAGATTCCCCTGTCCAGGGGTGCGTGAACTCGATGCTGCGAGCTTTCAGACATAAACCCGCGATTCCCAAGTCATTTCTGAAAAAACGATTATGGTGGGAATCGCCGTGATAGGCATCGCCAAGCAAGGGGTGAGAGATACGGTTGAAATGGCGACGGATCTGATGATAACGGCCGGAGTGGGGCTTAACCTCCACCAGCGAGTAGCGAGCCACCGGAAATTTTTTCCCAACGGCGACGGGAATTTCGATGGTGGCCTTACGTTCAAAGGAAGTGTGTGCATCAACCAGGTCGCCCGTAGAGTCCAATTCCAGCGGCACCTTGATATCCCCCTTTTCGGGGATATATCCACGGGCCACCGCCCAGTAGGTTTTTTTAGGGGATCGTTCTGCAAACATTTTGCAAAGCACACTTGCCGCCGATGAAGACAGGGCAAACAACAACACGCCACTGGTTGCAGCATCCAGTCTGTGCACTGGAAATACGTGTTGCTTCATCATATTACGAACCAAGTACAAACAGATTTTATCGCGAGGAATTTTGTATTGCGAATCCTCGGGTGGATGCACGTGAAAACCTGATGGCTTATCAACCGCGATAAAATGTTCGTCTTGGAAAAGAATCTTCATGATGTGCCAAACTAGGGGTCTGGCCTGCTTTTGTCCAGGAATCCCTTTGATCATTCGCAAAACTTTCCAAAAAATTGGTTCTTCCCCAAGGGATCGACCATCCTTAAAAAAAGGGGAGATTTTATGAAGGCGAAGAAAGTCCTATTCGTGGCGACGAACTGCTCAAAATTAGGAAATACGGGGCATCGCACCGGGGCCTTCTTGTCTGAGCTGACCCATCCTTATGACGAAATCTCGGGGGCTGGCTATCAGATTGATATTGCCAGCCCCCGAGGTGGCGAAATTCCTTTGGACGGTGTGAAGATGGATGATCCCGTCAACGCCGTGTGGATGAATGACGAGGATTTTTTGGAAAAGATCGCAAACAGTTTGTCGGCAGATCAACTGAATGCCGATGATTACTGCGCGATCTATTATGCTGGCGGGCATGGTGCCATGTTTGATCTTGCCGATAACAAAAAACTTCAAGAAATCACCAAAGAAATTTGGGAAAATGATGGCATCGTATCCGCAGTTTGCCACGGAACTGTTGGGCTGGTGAACGTTCGAAGTTCTGATGGACAGTATTTGATCAAAGATCACGAAGTCGCAGCCTTTAGCAATTCAGAAGAGGAAGCCGTGGGGATGGAAGACGTGGTCCCTTTCCTTTTACAAGACAAAATCATTTCAAGAGGAGCGCATTACACCCATGCCTCAAAATTTGCTCCTCACGTCGTTAAAAGTGGTCGATTGGTCACAGGACAAAACCCGGCTTCCGCTATGGGCGTTGGTCAAAGTATTGTCGAGGTTCTCGAATTCATCTCTGAGGGTCGTAGCGTGCCTGCCATGAACTGGTGTGAATGGCACTCCCATCCCTAACTCGTAAAAATTCGGCAGCTGCAACTTCCGTAGGCGCAGCTGCCTGATGCCCTGCAACTCCGCGACACGCCATCGTGGCTCAGCCGTGGCTCGCCTGCGGCGAGTTCGCGCCATCGTGGCGCCCACGGAGGTCGCTGCTTTTCAAGCCACCACACAGCTGCGCCTTCGGAAGCTGCAACTGTCTAATTTCTTGGTGCGTAAGGTATTTATTCGGAGGGAAGGAAGTACCTTTTTAAGGTATTTCTTGGTGCGTACGGTATTTATTCGGGCGGGATAAAGTACCTTTTTAGTACTTTTTCGGTGGGGGCTTTGCCCAGGGGGGAGAAGCCGCCGTTGATTGTGGTGTCGCTGTCATCATCCAGCAAGACCTGCCAGATGCCGATGCTGTTCATCCAAGGCGTTTTGTCATTCCAGAGTGACATTAGCAATGCATCCCAAGCGGCAGCTTGGTGCTGATAGTTGATGGGTGTCTGACCGTCTTCGTATAAATAGGGTGATACGAAACATTTTTCGACGCTGCGATAGCCGACTTCCTGAATCGCTAGCGGTTTTTCAGTCGCCGCGGCCTTGTTGATTTGTGCCAAGGCATTTTGCAAATTGCTAGCGTATTGGAAGGAAAAGGGATTCAGTACTTTTATGAGTTCATCGTAAGAATCTGGATAAGTTGCATCTGATGTGCCCAAAGCTCGATAATAATCAAGTCCCACGAAATCGAGGGATCGCCACAACTGTCGCAGGTCTTGCTGATGGCGGATTTCTTTTTCTGAGCGAGCTTTGAAGGTCATATCGTGACGCCATTGCTCGAACTCGCCACCCCAGGTGCGAACCCCGTTTTCTAAAACATATTGATCCGTGTAGTTTGCACCATAAGTGATTTTCACTTGAGGTCCCATCAGGTCTCGGGCTCTTGTCACGAACTGAATCCATAAATCGGGGCGACCAAAACGTCGTGGGCGGTTGCGGCTGCCTAAGCCCGAGGTCAACGAATGCATTTCAGCCCCAATTGAATACCACACAGCTCCTGTACGCGCGGCGATTTTCATATAGCGGGAATGGTAATCAAAAAAACTGCGAAACCATTCTTCGGGGTCTGAAGGATTGATCACTCCATGCCACCATAAAACACCGTTGGCATCTTCGTAAGGAAATTCTCCATGGGGACCTACCACTAATAATATGGGCCGAAAAGCTACCTGCAAACCCAGCGAATGCGCATAGTGAATTGTGGCTTCCAGGTGGTATTCCTCCTCACGCTGCTGATCGGCGGGGACCACGGAAGTCACTTCATTAGTAATTCCACCGATCATTCTACTGCGAAAATTGAATATGACAGTGGTCACCCCTAAATCTTTGATCTTGCGTAAAAGACGCTGCACTCGTAGCCCTTGTTCGCTGTTATCCACCCGAAATCCGGTAGGCCAGTAGGTAATAATATTAACCGCTGATTCCCGTGAAAGAGCTGCACGGCAAGGGATTCCCATCATCAGAAAAATCGCAAGCAGCAGGAGTGTTTTCATGATTTCATTCTTAGTGTTTTCAATAACAATTCAAGCAGACTGCCAACAGAGGAGTGTGACTCCACAGGTTTTTGGGGTGTAAAAACTGGCTCTCAGTCTGTCTTTTTTCCGAATGAAAACGATTCTTTTTGCACAAACAACAGAATGAATTTCACAGTTCCCGAAATTCGCCGAAGGACATCGTTGATGATCGTTGAATTTCATAGTTCAAGATTACTTTAGATCCTAAAAAAGTCGCTGAAAAGTGGCTAATTTTTATCAGTGAAAACCGACGAAATTCCAGTGAATTCAGCTTGAATATATGAAGTCGAACAACTGAAATGGAGATCTCTTAGTCAAAACACCCCCCATGAAAAAAAGTTCTCCAGTATCAAGTTGAGATTGCAAGAGTTTTTTATCGTTTAACTGTCATTTGTGCGTGAAAATTGTCGATAAGGCCTGGGGGGGCGAAATGCGATTCTTACTTTTACCACTTATTATACTAGGAATGGGAATAGGGACTAACTCTGCGAACGCGCAAGTTAAACCCGTTCTTACAGCCGCAGATCCTTCCGCAATGGAACTGAAAGCCAGAAAAATTTATGAACGTTTAACAGGAACAAAACTTCCTGCTGACAGTCCGGTAGTTGCGCAGATGGTGACGTTGTTAAATAAAGGGGATGTTGAAGGTGCCGCAAAAATCGCGACAGCTGATGACAACTTCCTGAATATCACGGTGAAGTTGTGGGCGTTGAAGCTTTCGACACGTGATGAAACAATTAAGACTGAGCTTAATGACATGGTTGCAGCCTATATTGGGGTAACGCGTGACGGTCTCGATGCTCGTCAATTGTTGCAAGGTAACTTCTATTACAGGGGTAATACGAATCTTACGGGTATTCGTGGTGATCTCGTACCTGACTTGCTGATATCAAATAATCACTATATCGATTTAGAAACTAATCGTGTGAATTTGGCAAAAAACCTGGTGCGAGTCGATGGACAACGAATTGCTACAAGTGCCACCACTTCGGTAGCGAATCCTGACCCAGCAGGAGTGATTACTCTTCGTGCTTTCATGAGTGCCCATGCGTTAATGGGTACAAACCGTCGTTTGGTTGAGTATACTTTCCGTGAGTTTATGTGCGTGCCTTTGAATGAATGGGCAGACACGGGTGGCGCAGATATGCGTATTGGTCGCGATATCGACCGTTTCCCAGGTGGTGATCATAATAAGTTCCTTACTTCCTGTAAGGGTTGCCACACGGTGATGGACGGTTTCCGTGGTGCTTTCGCGAAGTGGGACGTAGCTGATACTCCACTTGGAATTAAGCATTCGGATGTGAACACTCGTGCAGGTAGTTCTGGTGATTATCAAATCGCCGTGAACACCACAACGGGTGTGGTTATAAAAATGAATCGTAACAACACGGTATTTCCATCTGGATATGTTACGACAGATGACTCATTTGTGAATAATGCGATTCGCGAAAAAAATGCAAATTTCTTTGAATGGCGCGGCAATGCCTTAAGCGGTAATGGAGCAAAGGGTTTCGCAACCGTCGTGTCTAACTCTCGCCGCTTTAGTCAGTGTATGGCGAAACAAGTTTATGAGACTGTGTGCAGAAAATCTTTCGACGCGACTACGAACGCGGACTTGCTAAAAACTTGGGGCGTGGAGTTCGAGAACAGCAGCTACAAAATCAAATCGCTCTTTGAAAAGATCGCTGCTAAACCTGGTTGCTTGGATTAATTGGAGGGGCTCATGAATAAGAAAACAGTTAAATTTTTATTTTATGTTCTGCCTTCAATGTTTTTGATTACAGTCAGTTTTAATAACTGTGGTCGTTACGGTGATTTGGAGGGTTCTTCAGACCTGTCTTCTACAAGTTCAAGCTCCACTCCGGCTGAAGTGACTGACTCTGAAGCATTGGGTATACCATATGCTTTGTTATCCGCAGAACAAACGTTTGCTTCTATGCTGAGAGTTTCAAACGTAACGACGGTAAGTCCTGCGCTTGCAGCGGAATATGACAACCGTTATGGCGCTTTGGCAGCGGGTAATGACTTGAGTATGGCAAACCCACCGTTAATGTTGGGTGCTACAAGTCTGGCGGGCGAAGTTTGTAACTCCGTTCTTACAACTGAAAAAGCACAGGCGGCAGCTTCACGCGCCTTTTTTGGTAGTGTGAATTTTGCGACTGGCGTTTCATCAGTGACAGACGCTCAGTTCAATTCGAGTGTACGTGGTATGGCCCGTTCATATTGGGGACGCAATGAAACGGCGGAGGAATTGGCTCTCTTGAATACGTTCAAATCTGAATTTATCACAGCTTTAGCGGCGAATGCTCGCACGCAAGCTGCGTCGACTAGCAATTTAATGCTAGCGACATGTTCAGCGATGCTTTCCAGCTTCGATGCGCTTTCATACTAGTTTGTTATTTATTTTGATTTTTTTGTTCTCTGGGGGAGAATATGGCAAAAGATAAAAAAGAGATCCCATTTTGGGCAGCAACAGGACATAAAAAGCCAGTCACTCGCCGCGATTTCCTTTCTGCGGGTATCATTCCTTTCGCAGCAAACGTATTCGTACCCAACTGGGTCTCTTTGATGCTTGGGAATAACGCTCAAGCAGCAGACTGTCCGGTGCCTGCGTCGTTGATTCCAATGGTGACCGTTAGTTTGAGCGGTGGCGCTGCCATGGCTGCTAATTACGTCCCTCAGAATGCTGCTCGTCAGCCTATAGCAACTTATTCCAAATTGGGACTTGGGAATAATCAAGTTCCAATAGAACGTGCCTTTGGTAATTCACCGTGGGCTGGCAATGGTATTAGTAAATTCCTTGCAGGAATTAAGGCAGGCGCCAACGCCACAACGATGGCCAAGACTGCATTTATTGGATTTTGCGTGGACTCTCAGAATGATACTAACCAGAATAAATTTGACGTTTCTGGTGCCGTTACAAAAGCGGGGCTTGTTGGTGCGAATATCCCTAACATGGGAAACCGTAATACGCGCACAGGCATGAATCAGGCTGCTGGTTTTGCTCCGCCTCCGGCACCTCTCGTAGTTAAAAATTACAGTTCTCTTCTGACGTCTATCGGTTACAGTGCGTCGATAGGAACCGCTTTGAATGCCTCTCAGAAAAACTCGCTTGTGAAATTAATGAGT
The DNA here is from genome assembly GCF_002209355.2 of Bdellovibrio sp. SKB1291214. Classification (GTDB taxonomy): domain Bacteria; phylum Bdellovibrionota; class Bdellovibrionia; order Bdellovibrionales; family Bdellovibrionaceae; genus Bdellovibrio. The sequence goes on along the minus strand of NZ_CP106855.1, from coordinate 3,188,060 downwards.
AATCTGACGGAGTCACAGACTCGTAAGATTGCCTCCCTTGACGGTGGTTCAACAGTAAAAACCGTTTTGGACTGCGCAGGCATCAAGAATGTTGACGTTCTTGCGGCAGGTGCATCGGTTGTTGATCCTCGTTCGAACACGACATTTGCAAATGTTTGGGGAATCAACGCGAATACTGCAAATACCAATCGTGAATTGCTGTTTGGTTCGATGCTATACAATACGCTTCTTGGTCAAGCGGGTGCTGCAAACATCGAATTGGGTGGTTATGATTACCACGATGGCACACGTACTTCAGGGGACCGAAGAGATCTTGATGCGGGAACTGAAGTAGGTCGTATGCTACAAAGCGCGGCTGTACTTGGTAAGCCTCTGATGATCATGGTTGTTTCCGACGGCTCTGTGTACAGTGATGCCTCTGAAGCACGGGACGCAGGTTGGGCAGGTGACCGTGGTCATGGTGTTGCCTATTTATTTTATTTCGATCCGAAAGGCCGTCCAGCAGTCAGCGACTACCAAGTGGGTCAGTTCAATGATAATCAGGCTTCCGACCCCAAGTTTGTGACAGGCTCAAATCCAGAGCTTGTTGCCGCAGCAGTATTTGCAAACTGGTGTCAGGCGAATAAACGTATGGACCTGTTCGATAAAGTTGGCGGTCGTATCTTAGATACGTCACAATTGGCTCAAGTGATCAAGGTCGCTTAGGCTCGGCGATTCGGGGTTCTAACGTATTTGTATGTGTTTGTGTTTGGGGGAATGAGTGGGAAGCTCAAAGATTGTTCAAAAAGTTCTATGGGCCGTTGGCGCGGTCATTACAGTTGTTGCCTTTAACAACTGTGGTGAAGGTTTCACAATGGCTAACATGAGTGTCTCGGGTGGAAGTGTTGAATTTTCCACTGCCGCGGGCGAAAGTTGCGAAGAGGCGATCGTAAAGGTCTACGCTTCCACATTCCATCCGTTTCTTACGCAAACTTGTGGTGGATGTCACGTCGCAGGTGGTGTGGGTTTAGGAGTTTTCGGTAGTACAGATTTGATAAGTTCTTATACAGCATTTGCTTCTGTAGGTGCATCTAAGATTTCTTCTCAAGCTGTGAACGCTTCACATAAGCCACCAAACACCGGTCCTGCAAATCAAGCTCGCATCACCGAGATCAACTCTTACTGGGGTGCAGCTCAAGATAAATATGCGGCATGTTTGGTTGATTCAGGAGCAACCGCTCCAACTAAAGCGGTTAAATCGGCTTCAGTGAAAGTACCGGCAAATTTAGCGACGACAACAGCTTTCCAAACTATGACATTTGATTTGGCTGCGGCGACTCCGACAGCTCCGTTGACGGCCACTATTGATATCCGTCGTTACATCTTGAACGGTACGACATATGGTTACGAATTTAGAAATCCGACTTTGCGTTTAAAAAATACTTCGTCAGGAAGCTATCAAGTACAAAACGTCAGCGTTTATATCAACGATACGAAAGCTGAAGAATTGACGACTTACCAAAACGTGAACGCAATCATCTCCACGACGACAGCGACAAATTTGTCTGCGAACACGGCGAATTCAATCGTGGTAATGACTCCAAATGCAAACGATGTGATCGCAATCAAGTATGAGAACTTGATTTCAACGACGGCGACGTCTCCATCAGCGACTCCAACAGCGACGGCGACTGCCACGGCGACTCCAACGAATGTGACATATTCACAGTTGATTGCAGTCGGTGGCGTGTTTGCAAATAGCTGTGTAAGTTGTCATAGCTCAAGTAATGCTCGTGGCGGCTTGGATTTGACAAAATATGCGAATGCAAAAACAGCAGCCGCAAATATCCAAGCGCGTATGAACAATGCCAATAACCCGATGCCAACAAGTGGTATTCTGTCTGAAGCACAGCGTACGTTGGTGGATGTATGGGTCGCTAACGGTGCTCCTCAGTAAGGAGCGCCGCAAAAAACTCAGTTCATTTGTAAGCTTTTGATTTGCGCCTCATTCGCTGGACCCATAGACTTAAAAACTAATTGAGAGTCTAGTCCATCAAATGAGGTTGCAGCGTGATTTTACTTCTTCCGATATTGCTTCTTGCAGGAATATTAGTTCCTGAAGCCAGCCAAGCGTATCCCGACTTTATTTCTTACGGATACAACACATGCATAACTTGTCACTACAACGGCCAAGGTAACGGCGCTTTGACTGATTATGGTCGCGCCTTGTTTACGACAGAAATCGCTTCTCGCGCGATTTTCAATGACAAGCTTCAAGAGGACGAGATCGCCGCAAAATCTGGATTCTTGGGTTCAACTCAACTTCCTTGGTGGGTGCGCCCTGGTATTAAATACCGCGGTCTTTACTTTCAAAACAATCCGGCGAATCCAGCAGCGGTTAACAAATATGTGACGATGCAAGCGGATGCCAACGTCGCAATTCAGTTCGATCGAAGCGCTAAGTACCTTCTGATGTTGTCGGGCGGTTACCAGCCAACACCAGCCTCGCGTGCTAATATCAATGATCCTGACAATAAAAACTTTATTTCCCGCGAACATTATTTCCGCTGGCAGGTGAATAAGAAATTCTACACCTATGTGGGCTTGATGGATAAGGTCTTCGGTATTCGCACTGCCGACCATACATCCTACAGCCGCTCGGTCACAGATGTGGCGCAAAATGACCAATCTACGGGTGTGATCACGCAGTACTATGCGGATGGCTGGGAAATCACCGGCAATTTGTTCGTAGGGAATTTGCTTCAAGAGGACGCGGATATTCGCCAAAAAGGTTTGTCCGTGATGATGGAGTTCGACGTTGCGGATAAAAATCGTCTGGGCTTTGCAGTAATGCAGTCAAAAAATGAATACGTCGAAAAAACGCGTTTAGAATTCCACCAAAAATTGGGGTTTGATAAGGGCGACAGTTTGCTGACTGAAATTGGTTTTGTAAAAGACAGCCCGTTGTCAGCGCCAAGTGATAAAGTCGGGGGCTACTTGATGCTGCAAAATTTGATCGGTATCACTCGAGGTTATAATATTCTAAGTCAGATTGAATATTACAATGCCACGTTGTCATCAGATTCTACGGACATGTTCCGATGGTCTTTCGGATTGTTGATGTTCCCCATGCCACGCGTGGAATTCCGTGCGGGTTTCGTCAATGGACGTAATATTAACGACACGACTGTGAATCCAGATTCTTGGATGTTGCAATCTCAACTGCACTTGTCATTGTAGGAGGCGGACATGAAACAACTGTTCATCATTTCTTCGATCGTTTTATTGTCCCTTTCAGGCTTTGCTCAAAAAAAGGCAAATACGACAGCAGCATCCAAACCGTCCAGAACGGCTCCGCTGGAACGTTGGTTATTGACGGGTGAGGCGAACACTTGGGTCGAGAAATTGGCCGTCAACAATACTTCCGGTGGCTCCCAAGAATCTAAAGCTTCCTATTGGGGCTTCGGCGTGGGGCTTGAAAAAAACTTTTATTATCCTAAATGGGGATGGGGAGTTGGTGGAGGTTTGGCTTCGGGCACCGCCGTGGGCGGCGATGCCAATACGGGGCTTAAATACTTCCAAGCTCGCGTGCCGTGGATGGCCCTTCGTGTGACGCCAAGAGTGTTCTGGCGTTTGGGTGCCAAGGTAGATTTTGGTTTTGATCTATCAACATACTACAAAAATTCGGAGTGGCCGACAGATGCAAACGGGCAGACGGCGACATCGGGATCTAAATTAATCACGGGCGGATTCGCCGATCTTCGTGCACGCATCGGGAATTCGTTTGAATACATTCAAAGTTTCGGGATGGTATACAAAGACGAAACGATGTACTGGCGGATCGGTCTTGCCTATCGCATGTAGTTTCGCGTTCACTTACGACGAAACAAAAAAGGCCTGGTTCCCCAGGCCTTTTTTTATTGAATATTTAAAATCCAAGTTTCTAAAGTCTGCAGTTCCGTGGCAGACAAGTTGGCTCCGCCCACTGGCATGTTCCCGGGAATGCCGGTGCTATTGCCTGTGATTTTAGTGTAAAGCTGAGAACCCGTCAGGCTTCCTGCGGTTACAAGGCCTAAGGAAATAAATTGGGCTTCAGAGATATTCCCCCAAGAAGCATGGGATGCTTGAGTATGGCATGTCGCACATTTGTCCCGAAGGATGGCTTGGGCCGCCTGAAAGGCAGGGGTCCCGCCGCCACCGTCACCGTAAATATCAGCATCGTAGCTGGAGGAGTTATAGGCTTTCCCACAGCTCAATGGAGCCAGTAGGGCCAGGCCTAATACTGCCGATAGAACTAGTTTTGTCATGGTTCGTAGTCGCATATCTCAATTAAGCCACGCCAATTGAGAAACGAAAAGCAAACAAAGGTCCAAGTCTTGTTTCCAAACGCCTTAAAATGATCCTAAGCGACTCCAAAAAAGAGTCAGTGTTTTGGCAATTCCAAGAGGTTTTGAGTTTGAATAACTATCAAATTAGACATGATCTAAGGCGCCGGCTTCGTTAAAAAGCCCAAAAAACTGGCAAAAATCCAAAAAAAACCGGGTTTTTGAAAAAAGATGTTGAGGATGACCGTCATCTAATATTAAAAAGATCACCTCACTGCGGGTGTGGTGAAATGGTAGACACAGAAGATTCAAAATCTTCCGCGAAAGCATGGGGGTTCAAGTCCCTCCACCCGCACCAAATCAAACCGACTTAACAGTCGGTTTTTTAGTTTCTGGGGCCTTTAATTTCAATCAGGCCAAATTGACCCCACTTTGAAAGCATTTCACGAAGCGTTCTAAGAGTTGTCACTTCTTTATGCTGTCACGCGAATCAAGCGTAATGACTTTGATCCACTAAAACCCAAAATATCAATAACTTAGACGGAGGCGACGAAAATCGGCCACGTTGGCACTGGCCTTGCTCTAGTGGGTTTCGATTAAAAAAGGTTTCAGAAAACCACACTGAGGAGACGATATGAAAAAGTATATCTATATTCTTGCGGCTTTGAGCATGGCGCCGGTATTCGCGTTGGCTCAATCCCTTGAAAGCGATGTTGATGCTGAATTGGATGCTATGTATTCCAAGCAAGCTCCAACTCAAGCTGTTGGTAACCGCACAACAGTTCTTCCTGCTGCAGCTCAAGGTGAAGCACAGCAAGTGAAGCCACAACCTATCTATATTATTAACTCACCAGCGCAGGCCGCTCAGGCTTCTGCAGCAACTCAGCAAGTTCAAAAACAGCCAACAACTGTTATTGAAGCTTCTCCATTGGCAGAGTCTCGTGCGGAATCAATCCGTAAGAGCCGTCAAGATGCTGAAGTTCAAACTGAACAAAAGATCGTTGAAAAACTTGAGCAATCTCGTATGGAAGACGAAAAACGTAGAGCTGATGTTTTGTTCGGTGATAAATTTAATTCTTTGAATCAACAACAACAAGTTCCAGTTCAACAACCTATCGTTGCTCCAGCGCCTGTAGTTGTAGCTCCGGTTGCACCGGCTCCTGTTATCGTTGAAAAACAAGTTCAAGACGATTCTGCAACTCGCGAATTGATTCGCCAAGAGATGGCTGCCTCTTTGGAAAAGAACAAACCAGTTGAGCCACCTGCTCGTAACAAATACGTAGCTGGTTTGCTTGGTATGGGTGACTATCCAGACGTTTCTAACGTTAAAGGTAACTACGCTTTGGGTGTTGCGTTCGGTAACAAAGTTGATGGTTTCATCATCGAGGGTTCATTCCTTTACTCGAACTACACTGTTCAAAATCGTTACTACAACAACTATAATTACGGTTATGCTTACAATAACAACTACAACAACGGTAACGTAGACGTTAATCAATACACAGGTGCATTGGCTGCAAAAATCCAATTCTTTGATGGTATTGTTAAACCAGTTATCGGTGGTATCGCAGCTTACTCATACAGAAAGTATGACTTGAAAAACAGCTACTTCTACAACAGCAACAGTGATGATGCGAACTCACATGCGGTTGATTTGGGTGCGTTGGTTGGTGCTGATTTGGAATTCTCTCCGAAATACTCTATCGGCTTGGATTTCAGATATATGTGGAACTTGTCTAGCCGTATCAACTATGGCAGCAACAATAATAACTATAACTACAACAACAGTTACTACAACGAGTTGTCTAACACGAACCCGATCGAGAAATTGCAATACTACGTAATGACAGTTTCTGGTCGCATGAATTTCTAATATTTCCCAATTGTCCCAAAATCTCTCAGTGGTTGGCGGAGCTTCAGAAATGGAGCTTCGCTTTTTTTTTTTGGACAACGAGCAGGCCTCGGGTCACAATAGACCCATGCGTTTGTTGATCGTTTCTATTTTCATTTCTTTACAAGCTTCAGCGGCGACGGTGATTTCGGAAACTGTCGGTCAAGTGGGCGATTACGTTTTAACCAGTCGTGAAGTGCAAATTGCGACGGTCATTGATAACATTTTGTATCCTCCTAAAGATAAAAAAGGCAATGGCTTGGTGGAAACCGCTCCCGGTTCGAAAGAGTTTCGTTCCCACGTCACTGCGGTTTTGCTGGAAACAGTTGTTTCCATGGAGGCCGAGTCCTTTAACGTGGGCGTGGTTGCAGAGGGGGAGCTGAGCGAGGCCGTGTCGAAAGTAGATAAAGCAGTCGCAGGTAAAACATATTGGAGCCAGTTGCAGCCGACCCAAGCTGAAGTCAAAAAGTTTACGAACCGTAAACTTGCGGCAAAAAGCTTTATCAAATTTAAAACCGGCTCCATGGCGGGGATCGTTTCCGATCTCGATGCTTTTGAATACTACGAAAAAAACCGTGTGAAATTTGGGAGTACCTCCTTTAAGTCGATCAAAGAAAATATCAAATCCTTTCTTGCCCAACAACAATTGGAAGACCGTCTGCGAGCGTGGTTCGAGTTGTTGAAGCGCAAATACAAGGTCCGAAACTTTATTTAGGTCTTCATGAAAATCGAATCTTTATATTCTCCTCATAAAGCTGCGATGCGAGATTTGATCAGTGCAATTCATGATCAAATCGGCCTGCTGCCGCAATTTTATTGGCCAGCGGATATGTTGGGGGCAGAGATGGCGACGGCAGAGGCGGTTGGCATTTTTGAAGGGGAGGAGTTGGCCGGATTTATTCTTTACCGAGAGGTTCCCGGGGCGTGGGAAATTTCTTTGGTGGCGACGCACCCCAAATTTCAAAGACGCGGCCTGATGGAGAAGCTGATTCAGCATCTTATTGCTGCAAAGGGTCAGAGGCGCGAGCTGTGGCTCGAGGTCCACGAAAGCAATCATTCGGCCCAAAAACTCTATGAAAAGCTGGGGTTTAAGCTGACCGGGCGCCGTCCGCGCTATTATAAGGATGGGGCCACCGCGCTCTTATATTCCTGTCCTTAAAAGGATTTACCTTTGGCCCCTTGGAGATGACAGAAGACCTAAGGCCAGATAAGTCCTTGCGTAGATTCGATTTTTTTGTTAGTTTAAGGACGTTCGATGGGCCCTGAAGGCCCATTTTTTTTTGCCACGAATTCTTTTTGAGTTCCTCGGACAAACGGGACGTGCGATGCCAGATACGCTTTAAGCGTTTGAGCATGTACGCGCTGCAGGCAGGTTGGATATTTCCCGACCGCTTTTAGCAGGAGTCACTTCATAGCAAGCTGAAACCACCCGTATCGGGGCTGGTGGCAGGTTTGAAAAGGAAGTGAAGAGATGTCTGAGAGACCCTCTTGGTTAGATCAAGTAGAAAAAATCGCGAGTGATGCTGCCCAATCTCAAGGCTGCCTGCTTTACGATATTGAATTCGTAGGTGGTGGTAAGGGACGTACTCTGCGCTTGTTCATCGATAAAGATGAAGAGGGCGGAATTAGTTTGGAAGATTGTTCCAATGTTTCTAAAGCTTTCAATGAAGTTTTGGAAAAGGACGAGGAAATCATTCCGGGTGCCGCTTACGCATTGGAAGTTTCAAGCCCTGGTTTGGAGCGTCACTTGGCTAAGCCTTGGCACTTCCAAAAGGCCGTAGGTAAGAAAGTTTATCTGAAAACATCGAAAGCTCTGGAGAGCATGGGTGTAACAGATAAGAAATGGAAAGCCACAAAGACTGTCGAAGAGGTTATTGAATCTGCCGACGATCAAGCGGTCCGTTTCGTGGTCAATGACGTCGAGATTAAAATCCCGTACGGAATGATCGAAAAAGCTAAAGTTTTGTTTGAAATTAATAAAGGTCAAAAAAAGTAGTAGAGAGGATAAGCCATGGCTGAAAATATGTTTTCAGATCTTTCGAAAGTGATCGAGCAAGTTGGTAAAGACAAAGGTATCGATAAGCAAATCGTTATTGAAGCGATCACTCAAGGTATGCTTGTAGCTGCCCGTAAAAAATACGGTACTTACCGTGAAATCGAAGCCGCATACAACGAAGAGACTGGCGAAGTTGAACTTTTCGAGTTCAAAGAGGTTGTTCCTCGTGAAAAATTCGTCGACGAAGAAGTTGAAATTCCTTACGACGACGCAGTTAAATTAGATCCAAACGTTCAAATGGACGATTCAATTGGTATCAAATTGGAAGCTTCTGATTTGGGCCGTATCGCAGCTCAAACTGCGAAACAAATCATCATGCAAAAAGTGCGTGATGCTGAACGCTCTATCATCTTTACTGAATTCGAAGAACGTAAAGGTGAAATTGCATCTGGTATCGCTCGTCGCGTGGAAAAAGGCGCGATCGTTGTCGATTTGGGTCGTACGGAAGCGTACATCCCACCTCGTGAGCAAATCCCTGGCGAACAATACAAACCGGGTGACCGTATTCAAGGTTACTTGTCTGAAGTTCGTCAAACAACTCGTGGTCCACAAATCATCATGTCTCGCGCTGATGAACGTTATTTGATGAAACTTTTCGAAATGGAAGTTCCAGAAATCTATGACGGTGTGGTTGAGATCATGGCTGCGGCTCGTGAACCAGGACAACGTGCGAAAATCGCAGTTCGTTCTAACGACCAAACTGTTGATCCAGTGGGCGCGTGCGTAGGTATGAAGGGTTCTCGTGTACAAAATATCGTACAAGAACTTCGTGGTGAAAAAATCGATATCGTTCCTTGGGACGAAGACATCACTCGTTTCGCGGTAAATGCTTTGGCTCCGGCTGAAATTTCTCGCGTATTCTTGGATGACACAAACCGTGAGATGGAAATCGTAGTTCCAGATTCTCAATTGTCTTTGGCAATTGGTAAACGCGGTCAAAACGTTCGCTTGGCAGCTAAATTGACGACTTGGAAATTGGATATCATTTCTGAATCTTCAGCGGCTTCTCGTACAGCGGAATCCATCTTCAATTTGATGTTGATCCCTGGCATGAACGAAACTATGGCACAAAACATCTTCCAATCTGGCTTCGGTTCATTCCAATCTGTAGCTCAAGCGAGCGTTCAAGAGTTGATGACGATTCCGGGTTACGATGATCCAGAAAAGGCAGAAAAACTTTCTAAGGAAGCAAACGCTTTGCTTAAAAAGTATGAAGCAGAAGGTACTCCAGTACCAACAGCTCCATCTGCAGGTGGAAAAGACAGCAAAGCGGGTGGCGGATCTGCGAAAGCACAAGCCGATGCATTGTTGAAGCAAGAGTTGCAGAAATTGAACTCTCAAGAAGCTGAAGAAGAATAGATTTTAAAGAAGTTACAGTTACTACACAGGGAGACTGAGTGAGTAATCCAAAAGTTTTTGAATTTGCGAAAGAAATCGGGATGACCCCGCTGGCTTTGATGGACAAAATCCGTGAATGGAATTTGCCTATTAAGAGCCATATGGCGGAATTGGAACCGCAAGTTCTTGAGCAGATTAAAATTAAGCTGGGTGGTGGTGATAAGCCCGCTGATGAAGCGAAACCCAAAAAAGCAGCAACTCGCAAGGCGCCAGCTAAAAAAGTAGCGGCGGCAGCAGCGGCTGAAGCTGAGGCAGCAGCAGCGGCTCCAGCTAAAGTCATTCGTCGTAAGACGAAAGAGGAAGCGGCTCCGGTTGAAGCGAAAGCAAAAATTATTTCTAAACCCGACGTTGAAGAAGAAGCGGAAGCTCCAAAAACAACTCGTGTTGTAGTTAAGAAACCTGCAGCTGCGGCTGCTCCGAAGGAAGAGGCTGCAGAGCCAACTCCAGCGGTGGTTGAAGAAAAGCTTGTCGCAAAACCAGAACCAACTCCAGTGGCAGCAGCCCCAGCGGCTCCAGTCGTGGAAGCGAAAGTGGAAGCTCCAGCTCCTGTAAAAACAGAAGCTCCGGCGGCACCTGCTCAGGCCACTCCAGCGGCGCCAGTGCAAGCTCGTAAGAAAGAAGTCGTCGTGGGAACAAGCGGTGTCGCAAGTTCTTCAACTCCAGCTTCTGCTCCGAAAAGAAATATCATTGGACGTATGGATCTTTCCCGCGTTCAGACACAAGCTCCACAACGCCCACAAGGTGATCGTCCACAAGGTGGATTCCAGCCTCGTTCAGGTGGTGGCGCAAGTGCTTCTTTCACAGGACCTCGCCCGGGTGGTTTCAACCGTCCAGCAGGTGGTGCGCCAACGCGCAACATCCGTCCTGGTTTCGTAGCGCAACAAGCTCCGCCAGAGATTCCAACTGAGGGCGCTGATCATCATCACAATAAGGATTTTGATAAGCGTAAACGTTTTGGCGCATCTCCAGCTCCAGCGGCTTTCAATGCGGGTCCAAGCGCTCGTGAGAAAGAAAAAGAAGAAGAAATCAAGAGCTTCAATGCGGTTGATTTCCGTAAACGCGAAATGGTCTTCCAACCTAAAAAGAAGAAGACCGTTACAGAGCAAGGTCAAAAAACTCAGATCACGACAGCTGCTGCGCATAAGCGCGTAGTTAAAGTGAATAACACAATGAAATTGTCTGACTTGGCAATGGCGATGGGCCTTAAAGCTCCTCAGCTAGTTAAAGTCATGATGAAAAATGGTGTGATGGCGAACATGAATACTGACTTGGATTTCGATACGATCGCTTTGATCGTTCCTGAATTCGGTTGGGAAGCACAAAACGTGTTCAAGACAGCTGATGACGTGGCGTCTGAAACTGCATTCGGAGATTTGGATGCAGATAAGATCACTCGTCCACCAGTTGTTACAATCATGGGTCACGTTGACCATGGTAAAACATCATTGCTAGATGCTATCCGCAATGCTGACGTTGCTAAAGGCGAAGCCGGCGGTATCACTCAGCACATCGGTGCTTACTCCGTACAAATTGAAGATGGTTCTTTGATCACGTTCCTAGATACTCCGGGTCACGAAGCCTTTACGGCGATGCGTACTCGTGGTGCGAACGCGACAGATATCGCGGTTATCGTGGTAGCTGCGGATGACGGTATGATGCCGCAAACGCAAGAATCTATTAACCATGCGAAAGCAGCAGGCGTACCTATTATCGTTGCTGTGAATAAGATGGATAAACCGGGTGCAAATCCGGACCGTATCAAACAACAATTAACTGAACTTGAAATCGTCCCAGAAGAATGGGGTGGTAACACGATCTTCGTGGAAGTTTCAGCACTTAAGAAAACAGGCTTGAAAGAGCTTCTTGAGCAAATCAAATTGTTGGCTGAAATCGGTGAATTGAAAGCCAATCCAAAACGTTCGGGCACAGGTCTTGTGATCGAAGCGAAGATGGAAAAAGGCAAAGGTCCTGTAGCAACACTTCTAGTTAAAGACGGAACTGTTTCTGTGGGTCAGTACTTGGTTGCAGGAACAATGAAGGGCCGCGTTCGTTCATTGACGAATGATAAAGGTCAAAGAGTTGAGTCAGTGGGTCCGGGCCTTCCAGTGGAAGTTTTGGGTCTTGATGGCGTTCCAGCAGCGGGCGATAAGTTTGACATCGTAAAAGATGAAAGAACTGCTGAAGAGATGTCTACTTTGAGAAAAGAACAAGCCGCAAAAGCTGCTAACGTTCCTGCTCAAAAAATGTCTTTGGACGAGATCTTCTCTAAAGTTAAAGCCGGCGATGTGAAAGAGCTTGCGATCATCTTGAAAGCAGACGTTCATGGTTCTCTTGAGGCCATCAACGGCATGCTTGCGAAATTGGTAACTCCGGAAGTGAAAGTGCGTGTTATCCACGCGGCTGTCGGTGGTATCAATGAGAATGACGTGACTTTGGCGAATACTTCTAAAGGTATCGTTTTGGGCTTCAACGTACGTCCTGACCTGGGCGCACAAGCTAAAGCGAAACAATTGGGCGTAGACATCAGAACTTACTCCATCGTTTACGAATTGATCGATCAAATGAAAGCTGCAATGTCCGGTCTTCTTACGCCAGATATGGTTGAAGAAGTTATGGGCCGTGTGGAAGTTCGTAACGTGTTCAACGTACCAAAAGTCGGAACAATCGCTGGTTGCTTCGTTATTGATGGTAAAGTTCAACGTAACAACTCGATCCGTCTTCTTCGTGAAGATAAGATCATTTACGAAGGTAAGATCGCATCGCTTAAACGTTTCAAAGACGACGCCAAAGAAGTGGCTTCTGGCTACGAATGCGGTATCGGCATCGAAAACTACAACGACGTTAAAGTCGGCGATATGATGGAAGCTTTCGTTAAGAAAGAAGTTGCAAGAGAGTTGGGTATTTAATGAAGAATGTGGGTGATGGACGCAGGGTCGCACAAGTTGAGCGTCAAATTCAGGCGACCATTGCTCAATTTCTAATTAAAGGCTTTAAAATGCCGTTGCCAGGTTTGGTGACGGTGGCCTCTGTTAAGATGCCTGCGGATTTGCGCGCAGCTAAAGTTTACATCAGCGTTTTGGGTTCTGAAGAGGCCCAAAACGAAGCTGTCGAATTATTGCAAGAGCGCGCCTTCGAAATCCAAAACTATATCGGTAAAGAATTAAAGATGCGCTACTGCCCAAAGCTAAAGTTCTATGCGGATCACGCAACAGAGCAGGTTTTGAAGGTGGAGCGTATTATTTCTGATCTTGAGGCTGAAAGAAAAGCCAAAGAACCAAAAAACGAATCCGAATCTGATGACGAATAATTCTGAAAACTTTAAAACTGCTCCGGCGAAGCCGGAGGGTGGACGCGGGCCCTCAGTAAAACGAGATCCCGTCGACTTCCATGGTCTTTTGCTTGTCGATAAACCGTCGGGCATTTCTAGCCACGACGTGGTGGCACGTCTTCGTCGCATCATGGGCACCAAATCTGTTGGTCACTCGGGAACTTTGGATCCGATGGCTTCGGGCTTGATGGCTTGTTTGATTAATGAAGGTACCAAGCTTTCCCAATACATTCTTGAAGGTGACAAGGGTTACCGCGTGCGTATTCAATTTGGAATTCGCACCGACACTTTGGATACAACCGGGGAAACTTTAGAAACCAAACCTGTGAACTTGGTGGAAGCCACTTTGCTGGCTGAAGCCATGAAGCTTCAAGGCGAAATGGAAGTCGAAGTTCCTATTTACTCGGCCATCAAAGTTCAGGGAAAAAAACTTTACGAATATGCACGTTCTGAAAAAGACGTCGTGATCCCTAAAAAGATCATGAACTTCTGGGATGTCAAATTCCTAGGAATGGGGCAGGATTGGGCCGAGTTCGATCTTCGCTGTTCTAAGGGAAGCTATATCCGCACCTGGGTGGACCTTTTGGGGCAGGCTTTGGGATGCGGTGCTGCGATGAGCGGGCTTCGCAGAACCTATTCGGCGCCATACATCTTGGAGCAGGGGCAAACCCTCGAGGTCATCGAAGAGTGTGTAAAAAAGAACACATTAACCGGCTGCTTTGTGACGATGGATGCGGCTTTGCCCATGGTAAAACGCATCCGGGTGAAGGGCCAAGATCAGGTGTTGCTGGGGAATGGTCAAATCAGCCATGACCTGCGCAGTCAGCTTATAGCGGCTTTTAACCCTGACTCGGACCAGTTTGTCCAAGTCCTTTCCATGGAAGGCAAGCTTTTGGCGATCGTGGGCCTTGAATCCGGCCGCGGCTTCGTGCTCAAGCGTGTCTTCAAATACTAAATTATTTTGAGCACTTGACCCTGGTAGCGGGGTCAGTTAGAACCTTACCAAACCTGCCTAGGATCGACAGCCATGACGACTAAGGCGGGGAGTATATAAACCGGCGGAAACGCCAACAGAGGAGACGCTAATGGCAGTCACTAAAGAACAAAAAGCACAGATCGTTAACAAGTTCAAAACTGCAGGCCTAGATACTGGTTCAGCACAAGTACAAGTTGCTTTGCTTACAGCACGTATCAACGACCTTACAGTTCACTTCACGACTCACAAAAAAGATTTCCACGGTCGTCGTGGTCTTGTGACTCTAGTAAATCAACGTCGTAAGCTTTTGGATTACTTGCACCGCAAAGACGTTAAAGGTTATCAAACTCTTATCAAAGAACTTGATATCCGTAAGTAATCTCATCTTAAATAAGATATCTAGAAGGGGCGTAATAGCCCCTTCAAAATTTTAAAAAACAGGAAGCCAGCTGAGAAATCCTGCTGACTTCACGAGCAACAAGCAAGAATGCTGAGTGCTCTACTCCGGCGAGCCGGAGTGCTCAAAGTCAGAATGATTTTTGAGATGGCTTCCACAAACGGATGGCGAAAACGAATTTTCGCTAAATAAGGAGATTTAATGAAAACGACTGTAACTACTTCTGTAGGTGGAAAACAGATCACAATCGAAACTGGCCGTATGGCAAAACAAGCAGATGGATCCGTGCTTGTTTCTAGCGGTAACAACATGGTTATCGTCACTGCTGTTTCTTCTAAAAAACAATCAGAGCTAGATTTCTTCCCTCTGACTGTTGAATACATCGAAAAATACTATGCAACTGGTAAAATTCCAGGTGGTTACTTCAAACGTGAAGCTAAGCCAACAAACGACGCGGTTCTTATCGCTCGCTTGATCGACCGTCCCATCCGTCCTTCTTTCCCAGAAGGCTACCGCTATGAAACTCAAGTAGTAGCGACTGTTCTTTCTGCTGACGGTTCATTCCCTCTTGAAATCTTGGCAAGCCTTGGTGCCTCTGCGGCTCTTCACGTATCTGACATTCCGTTCAACGGCCCAACAGCAGCAGTTCAAATCGCTCGCGTTGATGGTCAATTCATTGCCAACCCAACTCCACAACAGTTGGAAAAATCCGACATGGATATGATCGTTGCGGGGACTCGCAATGGTTTGTTGATGGTTGAAGGTGAAACTAAATTCATCACTGAAGCAGACGCTTTGGCGGCATTGAAATTTGGTCACAACGCTTTGATGCCTCTATTGAATGCACAAGATGAATTGCGTGAAAAAACAGGTTCTGTTGCTAAACGCGTATTCACTCCGCCGTCTATCGATGCTGAATTCAAAGCTTCTGCTGAAGCTTTCTTGCAACCTAAAATTGCTGCTGCACTTGCGATCAAAGAAAAACAAGATCGTTATGCTGCTGCAAACACAGCTGCTGCTGAAGCTGAAAAAACTTTGTTGGCGTCAATCACTGACAAAGACCTTTTGAAGCAACGTAAAAAAGACCTTAACACGATCGTTGAAGATCTTAAGTACAAAGAAGCTCGTGCCATGATCTTGGATCGCAAAGTTCGTATCGATGGTCGTAACACGACAACGGTACGTCCAGTGGCGAACGAAGTAGGTATCTTGCCGCGTGCTCACGGTTCAGGCCTTTTCACTCGTGGTGAAACTCAAGTATTGGGTACTGTGACTTTGGGTACTGGTGACGATGAGCAAATGGTTGATTCATTGTTGGGCGTTCAAAAACGCAAGTTCATGCTTCACTATAACTTCCCTCCATACTCTGTAGGTGAAGTGGGTCGTATGAGCGGTACTTCTCGTCGTGAGATCGGTCACGGTAACTTGGCTGAACGTGCTCTTAAAGCAGTTCTTCCTGATCATGAGAAATTCCCATACACAATCCGTATCGTATCTGAAGTTTTGGAATCCAACGGTTCTTCTTCAATGGGTACTGTTTGTTCTGGTTTGATGGCGCTTCTTGATGCCGGCGTTCCTGTTAAAGGTAACGTTGCAGGTGTGGCAATGGGTCTTATCAAAGAAGGCGACCGCGTCGCTGTATTGACGGACATCTTGGGTGATGAAGATCACTTGGGTGACATGGACTTTAAAGTTGCTGGTACTGCTCAAGGTATCACAGCGGTTCAAATGGATATCAAAATTGACTCTGTTTCTTTCGAAGTTATGGAACAAGCGTTGTCTCAAGCTAAAGACGGCCGTATCCACATCTTGAACGAAATGGAAAAAGTGATGAAAACTCCTCGTGGTCAAATCTCTGAATTTGCTCCGCGTATCGAGACTATCAAAATCCGTCCAGACAAAATCCGTGAAGTTATCGGTTCTGGCGGTAAAGTTATCCGTGGTATCACTGAAGCGACTGGCGTTAAGATCGAGATCGAAGACGACGGTACAATCCACATCGCGTCTGCTGACCCTGAAGCAACTAAAAAAGCTATCGGCATGATCAACGACATCGTGGCAGAGGCTGAAGTTGGAAAAACGTATAAAGGCCGCGTAGTAAAAATCGCTGAATTTGGAGCTTTTGTTGAAATTCTTCCGAACACTCAAGGTTTGCTACACATCTCTGAGATCTCTAACGAGCGCGTTCGCGCTGTAACAGATGTTCTTAAAGAAGGCGAAACTATCGACGTGAAAGTTCTTGAAGTAGACCGTGCAGGTCGCGTGAAACTTTCTCGCAAGGCTTTGTTGCAACAACAACAGTAGTTCTCGGCGTCTCGCCAATGCCTCAGCGGACTTGTCCGCCGTAGCCTTGGCGAAGGCGGATAGGAGCAGGTTATAAATACTTTGTTCAAAAAATCTGAACTTTCTAACGGGATCCGAGTGATGAGCGAGTTTCATCCAGGGTCCCGTGCCGTTTCTATCGGTATCTGGGTTTTAACGGGGACTCGTGACGAAGTTCCAGCCATTGCCGGCATGTCTCACTTACTTGAGCATCTGGTGTTTAAAGGCACCAAAACTCGCAATACCTATCAAATCGCAAAATCTTTGGAATCCGTGGGTGGGGAGCTGAACGCTTACACCACACGTGAATACACGTGCTATCACGCTCTTGTTTTGAAAGATCATTGGGAGAAGGCCTTAGACGTTTTGTCGGACCTTGTTTCCAATATGAATCTGGTAAAAAAGGAATTCGCTTTGGAAAAAGGCGTGATTCTGCAAGAGATCGCGATGTCCGAGGACTCTCATGAAGATGTTATTTATGACGTTCTTTATGACGAGGTTTACGGCAAGCATCCATTGGGTCGTCCTATCTTGGGTACACCAGCTTCCATCGCTTTGATGAAGCAAAATCAAGTGATGGATTACTATAAGAAAAACTACACTGGCAAAAATATCATCGTGAGCGCGGCAGGTTGCTTGGATCACGATGAGTTTATGGCGGGCGTGGAAAAACACTTGGGTAAAAAGAAAAAGAGCACCTTGAAAAATACGCGCAAAAAACCAAATTGGTTGCGCCGTCGCCGTGTGATGGAAAAACAATCCGAGCAAGTGCACATGCTTTTAGGTCTTCCAACCGCAAGTTTCCGTGACAAGTACCGCTTTGAAGCGGTGATCGCGAATACATTGCTGGGTGGGGGCATGACTTCCAAGCTTTACCAAAGTGTCCGTGAAAAGCGTGGTTTGGTTTATTCGATTTTCTCAAGTCTTAATACCAATATCGACTCGGGCATGCTGAATATTTACGCGGCTTCTGAATTGAAGAGCGTCAAAAAAGTCGGCGAGTTGATTGCCAAGGAATTCCAAAAGATTCGCAAGAACGGGGCGACTCGTTCTGATGTCGAGATGTTTAAGACTCAAGTTAAGGGATCCATTTTGCTGGGCTCCGATGATATTGAAAATCGCATGACATCTTTGGCAGTCAATGAAATGGTATTTGGCCAATATAGATCCGTTGATTCCGTGATCGAAGAGATCAATCAAGTGACGGTGGATTCTGTGAATCGATACATCCGTCAGGAATTGGCGACAGATAAAACATCCGGCGTATTGCTGGGCACTGGTGTTGAGGAACTCAAAGACTGGTGGGAGGAGTTTGAACTATGAATAAAGTGAACGTAAAAATTAAGACTCTTGAAAACTTCAAAGGTGAATTGCCTGCTTATCAATCGGCTGGCGCTTCAGGTGTTGATGTACGCGCGCAACTGGATGGCCCTGTAGTTTTAGAGCCAGGTCAACGTGCGATGATTCCAACAGGTTTGAGCTTTGAAATCCCAATGGGTTTTGAAATCCAAGCACGTCCTCGCAGTGGTTGGGCTGCTAAAAATGGTCTGACTGTTTTGAACACGCCGGGGACTATCGATGCTGACTATCGTGGTGAAGTTAAAATTATCGTGATCAATTTGGGTGATGCAGCAGTTACGATCGGTGATCAAGAACGCTGCGCTCAATTGGTTGTGGCTCCGGTTTACCAAGCAAACTTCGTTTTGGCTCACGAGTTGACTGAAACTGAACGTGGTGCGGGTGGCTTCGGTTCTACGGGTCGCGCTTAACAGGGTATCAGAGCTATTTCTTGGTGGATCGCCAAGTTTGTGCTGAAGAGTAAAAAAAATAACTATCAAAAAAAAAGGCACCGATGAGGTGCCTTTTTTTATACAAACTACTTTTAGTCACACTTACAGCTGTTTCGCGGAGTTCATTAACGCGGCCAGTAACCGGAGCGGAGGTGCGGCCGTCCGCAGTTTACATTCTGGCGACTTCGATGCGGTTATAGAGCCACAGGAAGAACACGCAAGCGAACAGGATCGTTACTAGGCGTAATGATCTGCGCTTTTCCATGCTGAAGTTTTCGGTCAATCCCACGGCCATGAGTAAGGCTGTGAATGCAAAACCAACCAACGTGATTGGCGGAATCAACTCGGATCCTGCTTGGAAGATGAAAAATGGAATGTTCGAGAAAAGAATCAAGGTAAAGATCTTACGAAGTGAACACGTGCGCTTTTCAAAAACTTGAAAGTAATAATAAATGAAAACTCCGCCCAGCCAAGCCATAACGACTGCGATGAACGGGGCAAAGATCAAACCCGAACCGATGCGATAGACATTGGGAGGAATCAGTCCGGAGATAACACCCGAAATCATTGAAATCACGATGATCGTAATTAGCAACGTGGACCACTTCCAGTCTGGAAGATTTTTAATTTTTTGAACCGGGTGGCGAAGGTAATCAATCACATAATTGAAAACTTCTTTAGCGGTTTGCATTTTGGGTTCATTACCAGGGGTAACATCGCGATAATCAGTCATGAGCCCATTTGATCACGAGGGTGTAGTTCTTAGCAAGCAGAACTAGTTGTTCTGAGATCGCGAGAAGGAGCAGGGCCCTTAAGCTGTGCAATCGCCTCATACTCACAAGTCTTCGCGCAGATCCATTTCGGCAAGGGATTGGGCTCTTTCCAAAAGGAGGCGGGCATTTTGAAGTTGAGTTTCTTCGACGGCGCCGAGGGCGCTGAGTGAGGAAAGAGGACGGCCCGGTAAAATCAGGCGATGAAGTTGATAGGCCCATTTTATAAAGAAACTGCCTTGTCGAGACGGCAGGGCTTCGATCGTTTCTTGGGGAACAACTGGGGCCCGCAGGGAATTTGTCTGTGATTTGTTTTCTGAGTCGGTAATTTCAGTGATGCTGATGATGCATTCGGGACGCAGATCTTTGAGGATCGTTTGGAACTCTTGTAGAGTGGCAGAGTCCATTACCAAATGAAAGCGAAGCTTGGCGGCATCCTGGGCTTTTAAAAATTCGATGGCACGTGATTGGCGCAGCAGGGAATTGCTCCAAGGAAGTCGCAAGTGAAAAACTTCATAGCCATGTTCAGCAAGGTATGACGGATAGATGTTCCAATAGTTCGAGAAATAAAAAAAGCTGCGGGGACCTGTGACGAACAACAGGGGCCAGCGAGTCAGTAAACAGTTAGGCTGTAGTTCTTTATCGTAGTGAACTCGGGCGCGCGCTTTGTTAGTCAAAACGGCAAGGCAGGCAAGAAAACCAAAAAGGCTAAGAAGTAAGGCGAGTGTATCCACTCGCCCAGTATTACGAATTACAGAGAAGTGTTCAAGCGAAACGCGAAGTCAAAAGAGTCTTTGTCAGAAGGCTTATTAACCATGGCTGTGCGAGCACTGCCTTCAATACCTACAGAAATATTACGGTGAACTTGTGCAAAAATTCCGCTGGCAATAACCAATGAAGGATTGGTTTCATCCACCGACATGTCTTTAGATGGATTGGAGTACTTAAGCATACGAGCAGAAAGTCCGCTGCTTACAGAATAATTCCAAACACCTTCAATCTGATTCGTGTAACCCACTTTGGCTTCCAGTTCACGCAAAGAGAATTCTTCGTTCGCACCATCATTGGAGCCATAGTTACGGAAAATCACTTCGCCATAGATGTTGCGAGAGCTCAAATCGCGACCCGCAGAAAGTTGAATACCAGAAGTGTGGCGATTGAAGCTTTCGCCGCCCGTTGAAATATTAGTGAAGCCGTTCACGTATCCAATGCCGATATGTGACTGAGGACCGTTGGCGTCTTTTACAGTCTGCTCATAAGTAGACTTTTTTTGGCTGAGCTCGTTGACAAGGTCATCATAAGAGACTTCCGTGTAATCCGCGCCAGAAGCGGCCAGGACCATCGTAGAGGAGAAAACAGTAGCAATAGAAACCATAGCGAATTGGATCGTTTTTAGTTTAGTCATACGCTGATTCTAGCAGTGGTTTGTGATTTCTCAAAAATTGATCTTTCATTCTAGACCTTGTTTTTGGCAAACTAGATGTATGTTCTTTAAATCCAAACACAACTGTTACTGCGCCTTCTGTAAAACTCCCCGCAATATTTATCGTAAGAAAAATATCGGTGTGATGAATATCATCGCCTCTGCCATGGCGGCTGTGGTGATTATGTTCGCCATCTGGCAAGAATACGATCCGCGCGTGATGATTGCCTTTGTTGTGTGTTTGGCGATTTCTGAAGTGTTCGTGCAAATTCGCTGGCGCTTGGCGGTGGTGTGCCGCGTGTGCGGTTTTGATCCCATTCTTTACGTAAAAGACTCCAAAGCAGCTGCTGAAAAAGTAAAGTTTCAATTGGACCGTCGTAAAGAAGACCCGAAGTATTTGCTCAGCAAACCATTGAACCTGCCCACCATCACTCCCAAGAAGGTCGATGCCTTGGAATCCAAGGGCAAAGGTAAGCTAGTTTCTCGTTCGGTTTAACGAAGAGCCCCATTTCGGGAAGCACTCCGGCGTCGCCGGAGGAGAACATGTCCTCAAGTCCATTCCTGTTGTTGCCAGCCCCGGTGGTTTATGCCAAGTTAGGGGCATGAAAACTCTGATTGTTATTCCTACGTACAACGAAAAAGAAAACGTTCAAACTATTGTTCCAGCTGTGTTTGCTCAAAATTTGGGCGTTGATATCCTGGTGGTTGATGACAACTCTCCTGATGGTACAGGGTCTATTGTGCGTGAAATGCAAAAATCCCTTCCTCAATTGAATCTACTTTCTCGTCCTGGCAAACAGGGTTTGGGTAAGGCTTATATTGCGGGTTTTCGTTGGGGGATTGACCAAGGTTACGAAGCCATCGTCGAGATGGATGCGGACTTCTCTCATCGTCCCGAGGATTTGGGTCCACTTTTGAATACATTGAAGCAAAATGATTTCGCAGTTGGTTCACGATATGTAGCGGGTGGCCGCACTGTGAACTGGGGTCTTATGCGCAAGATCATTTCTCGCGGTGGTGGTATCTATTCTCGTTTGATCTTGGGTTTCCCCTTGAACGACTGGACGGGCGGATTCAACGCTTGGAAAAAGGAAACTTTAATCGGTATTGATCTCGCAACGGTTGAGTCCAACGGTTACAGCTTCCAAATTGAATTGAAATACAAAGCTATGAAAAAAGGCTTTAAGGGAGCAGAGTCTCCAATCGTGTTTGAAGACCGTCGCGTGGGACAATCTAAAATGTCTCTTAAAATCGTGCTTGAGGCTTTCTGGCGTGTTTGGCTTATGCGCTTTAAATAAGAAGGTTGCGCTTCGTACTTTTCGAAGCGTCGCTTTCTTATTTCTTATCTCCCTGGTTCCTGAAGTTGTGCTCGCGCAAGTACAAAAGGGAACCATCATCGCCGACGAAGCACAAATTTATAAAGATCCTGACTTTGATGCTCCGGTGATGGCAGTCCTTAAGCAAGGGCAGGTCTTTCAAATCTCTAAAGGCAAAAAAGGTCCTTTCTATAAAATCCGGTTAAAACCAGGTGTGACGGGCTGGGTTTCTGATGCAGAAATTCGTCCCGGTGTAATTCGGGCCGAGGACTTGCACGAAGCCGCGCAAGCTGAAGAGGAAGCCGACGAAGCCCACGCGCGAGGCAAAAGGCCTTTCTTTGCCAGTCGCTATCGCGGTCTTTCAATGGACTTCATTGATTATGCAGAAGACACAATGGGTGGACGTCGCAATGCCATGACGACGTTTTATGGATTGAAGTTTCACGGTTACAACACGCTTTTTTCCGGGGACATGTACACTGAAAGCAATATTCTGTTTCATTCGGGTGCACCAGATTACTATAAAGAATATACCGGCCACGAGGGCAGTGGTTACATCGTGATTTTGGATTTTTTATTTCAAACGGTTTTACCAAAAGGAAAAGATCTGATTTTCTTTTATGGTTTCGGGCCGATGTTTAAGTACTCGCACTTTGATCTGACCTTAACGGGCTCCCAAGATGGATATTCCGCGGACGATATGACGTTGGGAGTTTTGTTCAATGTGGGGGCAGCTTATAGAATCAAGCGTGTTTCGATTCGTCCCGACATCAAATATTACTGGGAAAAAGAGGGGTACCTCGGTTACTCCGTTTCTGTCGGCCTGGATTTCTAGGTCCACCGGCATCCTTCCTGCCTGCACGGTGGGAAAGAATTGGCATGCGCGTGGCGTTATGGGTGACGATTTTGAAGGCCGTGGGTTACAAGGCCTTCATGTTTAAATCTCTTTATCTTATTGGCGTTGTTTCTCTTCTTTTCTCTCAACTGGCATTTGCGGGCGATGTGAACGCGGCATTTGAAATACTTAGAAACAAAGCGGTTAATTTTGATCCCGATGGCGCTGTTTGCGAAGAGCTTGAGCGTGTTCGTTTAGAGAAAATCTATCCGGACAATCAGTACTTGATCACAGGAGATATTGAATACAGCGCAGGTGGTTTGACGATCGGGGAGCTAGACACAGTGATCATCGATCGCGCGACGAATAAAGTCGTTTTGATGGGTGAAGTAAAGTGCTGGAAAAGTTTTGACGGGGCTTTGTTGAAGGCGAAATCCCAACTTCAGCGTTTTTTCTGGAACCTTGAAAAGAATCCCTCCGCCATGGTTTTCACCTCTTACGATGGTATCCAGTACACGGCTTCTCAATTCGATCTGACGACGCCATTTTACACAGTGGGTCCCCAGGGTGCAGTTGCTAAGGGTTTTACGTACGAGTTGGACCTGAATCTTAAAGAAACTCACCAATTGCGTATGATGTTGCTTAAGTGCCAACAGAACAACGAATGTCCTAAGCCGCAAGACTAGTTTGCGCAACGCATTCCCAAAAAGTGACAGGCACCTTTTAGGAGCCTGCGGTTGATTTAATTGCTCTGCTAGGGCATGTTTTTGCCCATGTCTATTCAAGTTTTATCTCCGGAAGTTGTCGACCAAATCGCTGCGGGCGAGGTGGTTGAGCGTCCTGCTCATCTTGTTAAAGAACTCGTCGAAAATTCTATTGATGCAGGTGCCACGCGCGTGCATGTCGAGTTCTTTGATGGCGGTCGCATCGTAAAAGTGATCGACAACGGTAAAGGCATGTCGCCTGAAGATTTGCCAAAAGCCTTGGATCGTTTTGCGACCAGCAAAATTTCCAAATCGGATGATTTGTGGAGTTTAAAAACTTTCGGTTTCCGTGGGGAAGCCCTGGCCAGTATTTCTTCGGTTAGTAAAATGACTCTGACAACTCGTCGTGAGGGCGATGAGCAGGCCTACCAACTTGTCAGCGTCTACGGAAAAAAGCAGCCCATGGATCGCGTGGGGGGCTCTCAGGGCACAACGGTCCTGATGGAAAACTTGTTCGAAAATATGCCTGCGCGTTTGAAGTTTTTAAAATCAGATGCCGCAGAACACACGGCGATTAAAACAACATTAAAGGCCATGGCATTGGCTCATTACGATGTTGAGTTTCGTATCCAAGAAAATTCCAAGCTCGTCAATTTCTGGCCAGCTTGCAAAGATCGCAAGGAACGGGCGGAGCAGATTCTTGAAATCAAACCCCTGTTCGTCGGTGAAGCACAACGTGAATACGTAAAGGCCTATGCGGTGTTTGCGGATCCCCATAACGTTGCTAAGACCGCGAAAAATATTTGGCTGTTTGCGCAGAATCGCTGGATTCAAGATCGCAGTTTGCAGGCAGCGGTGAATGAAGCCTATCGCAGTCTTCTTATGCACGGCGAATATCCGATCGCCTGTGTCTGGGTTGAAACTGATCCTGAATATATTGACGTGAACATTCACCCGACGAAATCCCAAGTGAAATTCCATGATCCCTCTCTGGCATTCCGTGCGGTGGCGGGAGCTTTGCGCTCGACTCTGGAAAATGCTCCATGGATTCAGCAAAGTGGTCAACTTCGTTCTCAGTCGCAATTCAACGATGCAGGCGGGGCTATTGATTACTCGGATCCTTCAGCGACATATTCTTCGGCGAAGGGTTTGCCTAATTTTGCAAACTATTCCGGTGAGGTCACAAGGCAGGACTCGGCTCAGGAAATGCCTAAGGAAAACTTGGCCTTTCAGGATTCAACTTTTAAAACGACTCAATTTCAGAAAAAAGATTTCAGTTTTCCAACGGCCTCGGTTCAACAGCCGCAAATGAGCTATCAAGCTTTGGCAGAGGCTGCAGAATCTCGTGGTGAATTCCAGGCTTCAAGAAACCATGGGACTGAAGCGACATCAGAGGCAATTGCTCCGGTCAGTGGTGGTTACTGGTCATCTCTGGAAGTTTTGGGGCAAGCTAATCTTACTTATATTGTAACTCAACATCGCGAAAAAATGGTTTTCGTGGATCAACATGCTGCTCACGAACGTGTTGCCTATGAAAAACTGATGATTGCTTGGAAGGGTGGGAAGATTGATATTCAAGATTTCCTATTTCCCCTGGCAATTGATATGTCCCCTGAAAAAGTCGAAGGCTTGCTCGTGCTTGCTAAAGATATTGAACGCTTGGGAGTTTTCATTGAAGCCCTTGGCCCGGGCACTGTGGGTGTGAAGGCGGCTCCGTTATTTATTAAAGAATCTATCTTAGGAAAAGTTTTGGATCGCATGGCAACAGAGGTTGTTGATCAAGGTGGCAGCTATTCTTTGGAAAGAGCTGTGGGAGATATCTGTGCCACGATGGCGTGCCATTCTGTGGTGCGTGCAGGCCAGGCGCTGAGTATCGATCAGATGAAGAATCTTTTGCGCGAGATGGATCACTTCCCGTTATCCAGTTTCTGTCCTCATGGACGACCTGTGAGCGTGGAGTATCCGTTCTATAAACTTGAAAAGGACTTTGG
Source organism: Bdellovibrio sp. SKB1291214 (assembly GCF_002209355.2). Lineage (GTDB taxonomy): Bacteria > Bdellovibrionota > Bdellovibrionia > Bdellovibrionales > Bdellovibrionaceae > Bdellovibrio. The sequence goes on along the minus strand of NZ_CP106855.1, from coordinate 3,162,559 downwards.
ACGAATTGTTTAATGAATAAAAACAAACCCGTTATTTTCGTTGTTGGTTCGACCGCCACTGGTAAAAGCGAGTGGGCGCTTAAACTTGCGCGGGAATTCGGCGGCGTGATTTTAAATTGCGATTCCGTTCAGTGTTATTCTAAAGTTCAAATTGGCGCTGCAAAACCCACAGCAGAAGAAGTAAACTTGGTTCCCCATTATCTCTTGGGGTATGTCGATCCTCCAAGCGAAAGCACCGCTGGAACTTATTGCGAAGATTTTATGAAAACTATGGATGCCCTTCCAGATGGAACGCCGGCATTTGTAGTGGGCGGTACGGGCTTTTATTTCATGGCGATTGAAAAAGGCATGTATCCAGTCACCAAGATTTCTGACGAAGTAAAAGCACAAATAGCGAAAGAGTTGCAAGAACCAGGTGGGCCCGAACGATTGCACGCGGAACTTTCCAAAGTCGATCCCGTGTACGCAGGGAAAGTAAACTTAGCAGATCATTATCGAATTGGTCGTGGGATCGAGTTGATCCGCACGCAGGGGAAGGGTGTGACGCAAATTCAAAAAGAGTTTGATGAAACCAAAGAACCTTTTCCATTTCCGCTTTTAAAAATTGGCCCCGAATGGGAGCGCGATGTCCTGCGTGAGCGCATTGCTTTGCGCGCGCACAAGATGCTAAAGGATGGATTGATTGACGAAGTTGAAAGACTCCTCGATCAAGGTCTGGAGAATTGGGCTCCCCTCAGCAGCGTGGGTTATAAAGAATCCATTGAGTTCATCAAGGGCCGTATCAATGAAGATGAACTGTTAGAGCAAATCACGACAAATACTCGCCAGCTCGCCAAGCGCCAAAAAACGTGGTTTCAGCGAGACAAAGAGATTCATTGGTTTGATGGTGCTCGCGGATATAATGATGCAAGAGCAGTGGTCGAGAAATTCCTGAACTCTTTGACCACAAATGGCCCTGCCGACAAGAATGGAAATATATGAAAAGCATGACCGGTTATGGAACCGCCAAGGTTCAATCAAAAGATGTTTCTGTGGAAGTCAGCATTCGCGCTGTGAATGGTCGCTTTTTAGAAACGCGCTTTCATTTGCCACGTGAATTCGTTGCGTTCGAAGCAGATCTTAAAAAAATCTTAGGTGCGTCTTTATCGCGCGGAACAGTGGATGTTTTTGTTTCTCGCAAAGTAAAAGCAGCGGCCGCTGGTAAAGCGCAAATGACGGTGAACGATGCATTGGTAAAAAAATATGTGACGGCCTATAAGCATCTCGCTAAGGAAATGGGCATTCCCTTTCAAGTTCACTTGGAAGCCATGGCTCGTTTGCCAGATGTGATCAAGCTCGAAGAAAGTTATGAGCTTTTCGCAGGTGAAGAGAAGACGTTGAAAAAAGCTTTTACTGAAGCTTGTGCCAACTGTGATAAAGAGCGCATCCGCGAGGGGAAAGCTCTGCGCAAGGACTTAGAAAAACTTCTTTCGTCATTGGATAAAGAAATCAAAGTTATTACCGATCTTCGCGAAGACGCCAATGCGCAACTTCAAGAAAGATATGAAACCAAAGTTCGTGCCCGTATGAAAGGCAACGAGATTGATCCCGCTCGTTTGTCTCAAGAAATCGTGATTCAGCTTGAAAAAGCAGATATCAACGAAGAATTAAGCCGTTTAACTGAGCACATTAAAAACTATCGCCAGTTGATCGCTTCTCAGCAGGCTGAGGGAAAGAAGCTTGATTTCTATACACAAGAATTGCTGCGTGAAGTGAATACGATTGGTTCAAAGTCTCAAGTAGCCAAGATCACTCAAAGCGTGGTAGAAGCAAAAACCCTCATTGAAAGACTTAGAGAACAGGTTCAAAACGTTCAATAATATGAAAACGCGAATGATTATTGTCGCTGCTCCCAGCGGCGCCGGAAAAAGTAGTTTCGTAGCAAAGGCGATTGAAGAGCTTCCACAGCTCGTGGATATCGTCACGTTCACGACACGCAACATTCGCAAAGGGGAAAAGGACGGTCTTCAGTACCACTTTATCTCCCACGACGAGTTTAAACAGAAAATTGAGCAAAACTTCTTTGTGGAGTGGGCAAAGGTGCACACGAATTTCTATGGGACTTCCTATGAATCCCTAGAATCCACTTGGAAAGCCGATAAGTGCGCGATCATGGATATCGACATCCAAGGTGTGCAGACATTCAAATCGAAGTACCCAGACGCTAAAACGATCTTTATCCTACCCCCATCTATCGACGAGCTGCGTCGCAGAATCGAAAAAAGAGACGGGGGCATGCCTGCGGACATTGAGGTTCGTATGGCTAACGCTGAGAAAGAGATCGCTGAAGCTTCTAAGTTCGACTTCCAGATCGTGAACGACAACTTCGAGCATTCCTACTCTGAATTTAAGAAAATCATTGAAAAGTTACTAGCTTAAGGGTACTTTCGTCGTTTAAATTGACGATTAAATTGCTCTCGGAGGCATTAAATGGCTCGTGTAACCGTTGAAGATTGCTTAGAAAAAGTACCTAACAGATTTGCTCTTGTATTGATGGTTGCTAAAAGAGCTAAGCAACTTCTTAAAGGTGCTGAAGCAACAGTTTCTACTCGTTCAAACAAATACATCGTATCGGCACTTCGTGAAGTTGCTATCGGTAACGTAGGTTACGAAGTAGCGATGGATCCTAAAGATGCTCTTCTTCAGATCGAAAAAGATTTGAATAAATAGTCTAGGACGAAGGTCTTAAGTTCCTAAAAATACTAATAAATTCCAATTATAAAGCGAATCTATTTGGAGACCCATATTCTTGTCAGGTAAACTGACTAGAATATGGCGGAACCGCAAAAAGAGAGCGGCTTGTCCCACAAGCCGGTCAAAACAGTTGATGATCTTCTAAATCGCATTAAAGGCTACTGGCCGAATGCTGATTTAAAATTTATTGAAAAAGCCTATTACTTTTCCGAGAAACATCACGAGGGTCAAATCCGTCGCAGTGGTGAGCCGTATATTTCTCATCCACTTTCTGTTGCTGCTATCTTAGCGGATCTTCGCCTGGATCTAGATACAATTGCCACAGGTTTATTGCATGACACTGTTGAAGACACGGACGCCACTCTCGAGGATATCCGCCGTGAGTTTGGTGATGCTGTTGCTCATCTGGTTGATGGTGTTACAAAAATTGGTCAGATGAAATTCAAAAACTCCCACGAAAAACAGGGCGAAAATATTCGCAAGATGATCGTGGCGATGGGTAAAGATGTGCGAGTCGTTTTGGTGAAATTAGCCGATCGCTTGCACAACATGCGTACTTTGAATTTCATGCCTTTTGATAAGCAAGAAAAAATCGCTCTGGAAACTTTAGAAATTTACTGTCCGCTTGCGGGTCGTATGGGTATCAGTGCTCTGAAAATCGAGCTGGAAGACCTGTGCTTCCGTTACTATCGCCCCGACATGTATTACCAATTGATCCAACAAATTAAGAAAACAGAAGCAGAACAAAATCGTTACATCGAAGATGTGAAGCATTTGATTTCCAAAGAACTTAGTAAAGTTGGATTTAAGTTCGAGGTCTATGGACGTTCCAAGCATTTATGGTCCGTGTACCGCAAAATGCAAAGTCGTAATCTTGATTACGATCAGGTCTATGACGTTCTTGCGTTTCGTGTGATCGTTGAAAGCGTTGCTGAATGTTATGCGGCGCTGGGTTTGGTTCACTCCTTGTGGAAACCCGTTCCAGGTCGTTTTAAAGACTTCATCGCTATGCCTAAAGCCAATAACTATCAGTCACTTCATACGACAGTGGTAGGCCCAGGTGGGGAGCGCATTGAAATTCAAATTCGTACTTCAGACATGCACTTGATTGCCGAGATGGGGATCGCGGCGCACTGGAAGTACAAAGAGCGCGGCAAGATGGAATCCGATGAAATGCAGCAGGCCAACTGGCTGCGTGATTTGGTTTCATGGCATCAGCAGGTGCGCAGTCCCGATGAATTTCTTGATACCGTTAAAACGGATTTATTTGAAACTGAAATTTACGTTTTCACTCCAACCGGTGAAGTGCGGGAATTTCCCGAAGGTGCCACACCTGTGGACTTTGCGTATGCGGTTCATACCGAGCTTGGTAACAAATGTGTCGGCGCCCGAGTCAATGGTAAGATGGTTCCGCTAAAACATCAGTTGAGTAACGGGGACACGGTTGAAATCATCACTGGTAAAGGCCAAGAGCCTTCCAAGGATTGGTTGAAGTTTGTTGTAACCAATAAAGCCAAGGCGAAAATTCGCGCCTTTGTGAAAGAAGAACAGCGTCGTCGTTCCATCTTGCTGGGTAAAGAGTTGGTGGAAAAAGAATTCCGCAAATTTGGCATGGCCGCCGTAAAGTATTTGAAAGGCCCAGCCTTTGAGCAATACTTAAAAGATTTCGGCCTGAAAGACGTCGAAGAGCTATACGTCACTGTTGGTTACGGAAAACTTGAAACACGCGTTTTGGTTGAAAGACTTTCTCCAGAAAATATCGCGAAGGAAGCTGCCAAAACGGAAGACTCTACCTTTATGGAAAGAGTCATGCGCGCGGCGACTCATAAAACGCGCAAAACCAATTCGTTGGTTTCTGTGGACGGTATGGATGACATGCTGGTGCACTATGCGAAATGCTGCCATCCGATCCCTGGCGATCCGATTGTGGGCTTTATCAGCCGTGGTCGCGGTATCACCATCCATCGCAGTGATTGCAGCAAAGCATTTGAATTCGATCAGCTTCGTAAAGTGGATGTCGCTTGGAATGTTAAAGTGGCAGGTGAAGGGCAAGAGCGTATCGTGCGCCTGAAAATCATCTCTCAAGACAACCCAGGTTTGTTAAAATCCATGTCCGAGGCCTTTGCCCAGCAGGGTATCAATATTCAGTCCGCGCAGATTCGCACGACAAAGGATAAGAAAGCCGTTTGTAATTTTGAAGTCTCAGTGAAGGATGCCTTACAATTGAACCAGGCCATTTACGAGATTCAAAAAATCAAAGGCATTATCGGTGTCACGCGTGTCATTCAATAAATACTCTCCCAGACTGCACAACGTCTTAGCATTTTTGGTTTTGTGCGTGGCGATTATCGTCATGGGCGGGTGGCTTACTCAAAATCCGGCGATGATTCGTTTAGCTGCCGGCTATAATGCGATGGTTTTTAATACCGCGTTGCTTTTCAGTTTTCTGTCTTTAGGAATTGTTTTTTCAGATCGCGATCATTTTAAAATCGGACGCGTTTGCGCAATTTTAGTGATGAGCTTTGCTGCGGTCACCTTTCTGCAGTATCCCTTTGGTTACACCTCCGGTTTAGACTTATTTTTTGTACGCTATTTTGAAGAGCCAGGAACGCCTTTCCCGGGGCGCATGGCGGCCAGCACTTGTATTGCCATGTTCTTAATGGGCCTGGGAGTTTTTTTTAATAAGAACACGTTGCTTTGTCAGTTCGTGCGGGTGACCTGTGCTTCGATTGTATGCTGTGTCGGGTTGGTCGGTGCTGTAGGAACTATATTTGATATAAACTCCCAATATGGCTGGGGGAGCTTTGCGCGAATGGCTCCCCATACGTCCGTATGTTTTGTCACGCTGTCGTTTGCTCTGATGTTGCAATTGCGCCAGCGAATGACTCGTCTTGGATTTTCTCGCCGTCGATTTTTGCCATTCTATGTTTTGTCGGCAGGGATTTTCGTAACCGTTGGATTGATGCAGCTTTTGTTGATCAAGGACTATCAAAAAAACCGCACGATCACAGAGATTCGTACGACTGCTATTTTAGAAAATTTTGATGCAGTTTTTACTGCGCTGAATCGTTCTCTGGAGCGAATGGCGAAAAGATTCATCTTAAACGACTATAAAAATAAAGAGTCCTGGCAGATCGATGCTCAGATTTATACAGCCGACTTTAAAGGGATTCGCCGAATTCTTTGGGCCGAAAAAGATCTTTTAGCGAAGTGGATCTATCCTTTGAATCGCAATCCGGAGCGCGTGATTGGGATGAAGTTAACTCAACAACGCGGTTCCCAAGGTGTGATTGAAAAAATGCTGGCTAACCGTGAGCCGATTTTATCAGACGTTATTCCGTTGGTGACCGGTGGGGATGGTATCGTCCTTTATTATCCTGTCTTCCGTGGAGATGATTTTTTAGGTGTATTAAGTGTGGTGTTGGGAGCAGATTCGTTTTTTCAAGAGGCTGCAATTGCTCCGGGATACTATGTCCGTATTAAAGATGATGATGACCATGAGTTTTTAAATACAGGAAACGCTGGCCAAGTTTACATGCGCGACTGGGGCTATACGGCCACCTATAAAGCTTTGAACGCAAATTGGCAATTCACAGTCACGCCCACTCCAGAAATAGTTCAGAACAATTCATCTTATTTACCCGGGGTGATTGGAGTCTGCGGGGTGAGTGTCTCTGTGTTGCTGGCGATGAGTTTGGTTTTCTATCAACGTTCCCGGGAATCTGAACGTCGCATGAAAGAAGCTTTTGATTGGCACAAAGCAGGGCGCGACAGTATTTCTTTGCTTCTCTTACAACTCGATCAATTCGGAAATGTTTCCAGTATTAACAAGGCGACAGAAGATCTTTTGGGCTATACCGAGGCGGATTTGATCGGTAAGAGAGTGACTTTGTTGGGTGAATATTCCGAAGTCATGATGTACCGCGGTCGCATGGAAGAAAAACTTGGTAGAACTTTGGACAATGGGCATGACTATCTGGAAGCCATCTTTGAAACAGGGGATGCTCCAGGGTACGAGCGGACTTTTATTTCTAAAAATGGCAGATCCTTTAATATGGCTTTGTCGTTACATCGAGTGACGAATGAACAAGGTGAAATGAGTGGCTATTTGGTAGTTGCCGAAGACGTCACGCAAAGAAAAGAGCGCGAACGCCTTTTGAAAGAGCGCGAGGAAAAAATCTTAGTATCGTCGCGTTTAGCCACTTTAGGTGAGATGGCTGCAGGGATCGCTCATGAGATCAACAATCCGTTGGCGGTTATCGGTGGTTACTTAAGCATGCTTCGTAAAAATTTGAATAACAAAGGGTTAGGAAGCGATGTTGATTTAAATCGTCGAATTGATTCGGTTGAGTCGATGGTGGGGCGAATTGCTAAAATTGTGCGCGGGCTTCGAAGTTATGCCCACGAGTCTGTTTTAGACGATATGGAAGAAGTTGAAATCGCTGTGATCATTGATGACACGTTGGCGTTTTGCCACGAAAAGTTCAAGCAGCATGGAGTGCATTTGACGGCCTCCATTGAGCCGGGGCTGACAGTGAAATGTCGTCCCTATCAAATTTCTCAGGTCCTTTTGAATCTATTGAATAATGCCTTTGATGCCGTTGAGCGCAGCTCTGTGAAGCGGGTTCGTATTGAAGCGTATTACAACGCAGGCGGGGTTGAAATCTGTGTGAGTGATACCGGCCCAGGGGTACCCTTAGAAATGCGCGAGAAAATCATGCAGCCGTTCTTTACGACCAAAGAGGTCGGTAAGGGAGTGGGACTGGGACTTAGCATCAGTATGGGTATTATCCAGTCTCACAACGGAAAATTCTTTTTGGATTGCGATTCGGCGCAGACGAAATTTACCGTCTGGCTGCCTCATGCACCTCATCTATCCAGCTAGCAAAATAGGACACCTTCATCGCCGTCGAGCGACCTTCCGTGCAGGAAACATGACCGAAGATATCCTCTTGTCCTCGAACGGAGGAAGTAACGCCAATCAGGCGAGGCTTGCCATTGACGTTAATAAACTGGCCGCCACCCGAGTCACCACCGCAGATAAATTGAGTGTTACCTTTGCTTAAGATGGCGTAGCGATCTTGCATGAGACCATAGGCACCGTTGACTTTGATAATTGCTTTATAAAGGTCTCCAGCGCTGCCAAAGCCCACGGCAAAGACTTCACCAGAATCTTTGTTTTTTCCATAACCGAAAGCAGTCACAAAGCTGTTATTATAGTTTTTGCTTTGATCACGTTCAAATTCTATAGGTTCAAAACCTGCGGGAACGCCTCCGTCAAAAAAAGCGATCGCTAAGTCGTTAAGGAGTCCCACTTTTGTATCACGGAATCCAGGGTGAATAACAACGTCTTCGTGGGTGCCTTCACGTTTTAAAAAGCTGCGAGTTGAAATACCTTTGTTGTTCGCAAAAATAATTTTGAATCCCGCAAGGGTCTTACTATGTTTGTCATAGCAATGTGCCGCAGTCAGAACACTGTGATCTGTTAACAGAGTGGCCGTGCAGATGCCCATCGCCATTCCTAATCCATTCACAGGCAGGAAAAGAACCACGCCCCGTGAACCGTCTTTAGCGCGCGTACTTACTTTGGTTCCGTTTATTATTGCGGAGCTATCGTCGTTTAAATTTAAAGATGCAGTATCAGCCCCAGGCCCGCACGCTGTGAATAGCAAAGCTGTGGCCATAATTAAAAATCGATAATGTTTTTTCATGAGGGATTTATACATGATAACCCGGTATAGGAGGGTTAAAATGTAGAAGATATTCGCTTCTTAATACTAAGTACCGATTGAAGTTTTAAAAAGGACTCGTTAAGTAGGCGAAAACTCAATGCACGTCTGCATGTCGAAAAGGTCGACAAACCTGTAATTACTGCCAGCCATAGCCGACTTGGAAGACGAGCGCACTGGCAGTCACTGTGCTAGAAGGCGGGAAGTAAGTGTATCCGACACTGAACGGAATGAATGTTTTGCGATTTAATTGATACTCGCCACCCGCAGCCAAAATCATCACTTGATTGGTTGCAATTTGGTTTTCGTCTAATGCCGTGGCTGATTTTGAAACGGCGATCAAAAAGCCACCACCGATCCCAGCCCACGAACGGATGCGACCTTGAGTGAAGTAGTATTTTCCCAAGGCGTATCCCGATAGATAGTTGATGTTAGCACTACAGTTGGTAGAGCCTTTACATCCTACATTTTTTTGAGTGTTGCCAGATACATTGAATTGCTCAAAAATCCCAGTCGTGCGCACGGTGATTGTGCGAGTTAACGCCCACTCATAAAAGGCACCGGCGCCCATACCAGAACCTTTCAGTTGCGGTTGTTCTGCTGGATTGATAGCAACACTTTCCTTGATTGTAGGAGTCATCGAGTCCATCGAATACTGACCCAAAAAACCGTAAGAGTTTTTTAATGTTCGGGAAAAGCTGAGGTCCCGGGCATTGTCAAATGCCGCCGCTTCTTCTTCGGGAGTTTTTGCGCGAGAGAGAGTATCATTTTGACGAGCGGTCGAGGTGGCAGAGGATTTAGACGTTTTTTTGCCACCTCCACCGACGCTGGCCGCTTTTGCTTGCAGAGTGCTGCCGACAGTAGCGCGACCTGTAATGACATCCGCGACAGCCTTGCCGTTTTTGGTTTGCTTCACGCGGATGATCGCACTTTTTTTATTGTTTGCTGGATTGATCAAAAAGAATTCGTCACCGGGAGCAACTTCTGCACCCTCAAGGTTTACCATAACCTTACCACCTTTAACGGCGATCACCTGCGCTGCAAGAGCAGGAAGACTTAAAATAAAGCTAAGGCAAAGTGCAAAAGTGAATTTATTCATTCGCTGATCATCAAGTTGTTTTCAAGTTCACGGATAAATTGCTCTCGGTAAAGATCCCAAATAGCAGCTGTCGCAAATTCATAGGAACAGCTTTGGACATACTTGTTTTCACCACGTTGGATGGCTTTAACTTCAACAGAACCCGAATGAGTCGTACGCCAAATCTCCAGATCATTTTCCATCACCACGAGTTCGTAGTTGGTGCGAGGAAATTCATCATTAAACCAAGTCTCAAGGGGAGTTTGGGTTTTGCATCCGACAAGCTTATAGATTTCAGCCGACGCGGATAAAGAAGCAGTTTTAATTTTAGCGGGAGCAGCGGCCTCAAATTGATTGCGACCATCGGATTTATAAACCGAACAACCTTCTAGAAACATTAAAGAAATAACAATCAACGCTGCTGACTTCATATTTCAAGTATAAAGTTCTCACTCTCTAAAGACAAAACCCCCTCCTTAATCTAGGCTTTCGCCCAATCGGTCCGAGGGGGCCTGCCTTGGTCACCGTGTCCTGGGGACGTGACTTCCGCGACACGCCATCCATGGCTCAGCCGTGGCTCGCCTGCGGCGAGTGCGCGCCATCGTGGCGCCCACGGAGGTCGCTGCACTCACATCCCCAGGCCCCAGCGCCCAAGTCAGTCCCCCTCGAACCAATTGAACTAGTTTAGACTGCCGAAGGGTCCTTTGTTTGAGATACGACATATCCTTCGAAATAAAATCGGGGTACCGATTTTATTTCTCAACCGTTTTCTCCGTTTTGTTCGGCAGCGTTGCAGAGAGAGAGGGGAGGAACCACGACGTTTAAGGATAATTTTTGTGGTTTTGTGTCTTTGCTCGCGCGGATTCAAACGGCGGAATTCATTTCTAGGGTGTTTCGAAGAGAGAATTACTTCGGGATTTTCCCTGTGTGGGAGAGCCCTGTGGAGTGAATCCTCCGGGCCCGCACGATGCGGTATCAAAGCCCGGCAAGGCCTGGAAGGCCGGGTGAGCGGCGCGGGGCTTTCCAACACTGTGAAAAGCCCGTACCGTCATCAACGAACGAAGAAATCCTAGAAAGGAATTTCGTCGTTTGAATTGAAACTAGGTTCTGGTCCGAAATCGTTGAAGTTGAAATCATCTCCGCCACCTGAATTAGATGAACGAGAAGAAGATTCTGCACCCGCAGCACCAAGGAATTGAACAGTGTTCGCTACGATCTCTGTAGCGTAACGTTTTTGACCTTGTTGGTCTTCCCATGAGCGAGTTTGAAGTTTACCTTCAACGTAAACTTGGCGACCTTTAGAAAGGTGTTTGCCGCAGATTTCTGCCAATTTGCCCCATACAGTTACACGGTGCCATTCAGTTTTTTCCTGACGTTGACCGTCTTTAACCCATGATTCGCTCGTTGCGATGTTAAGGCGAGCTACAGTGCTCCCACTTCCGATTGCTTTCACTTCTGGATCAGCACCAAGACGACCTACGATAATAACTTTATTTACTCCAGACATTGTCCCTCCAAAATATTAACCACTATGGTTTTTTGTCAGATCGGGAGCTATGTCAACAGTCGACAACTCCCTCAAATTATTTGGATTTGAAGCTGAGCAACATTTAAGCACAGCTCTGGGTCAGATTTAATCAAATGGAGATGGGGAGCGGTTTGGCGGGCGGACTACCGCGCAGCGCCAAAGCTTGGAGGCATCATAGGATTTGATGCTGAAACTTTGAACTTATATTGAGCTCCGTCAGCCGTTGGGGACTTATAGTTATCCACCATCAGCAGGAACAAACTGGCCTTATCTTGGAAGGACTTTTTTGCACGCAAATCGATGTCAAAATTGTAAGCGCCGATTTGCTGACCAAAGCGACCGCCCATATTTACGATGGTAAGGCCGATATCGCCTTTTACAGTGCCTTGAAGCTCATCGCCCGGTTTACCAATGGTTCCAGTCTCGATGACGAAACGACCAGCCGCCAGGCGGCCTTTAAGCTCAATGGAACTCAATTTTAATTCAGGCAACGTCAAAGGACCCATCGCTGTGTTCACATTCGAAGGGGGAAGCTCAAATTGATTGATCGTCAAGTTCACTTCAACGTCGGGTTGTTCTTGAAAACTCAAATCAGCTAAAGCTGTGGTCTCAAGATTCAATTGTCCTTTTAGCAGGATCGGAAGATTTGCCAGCTCGCGCACGTCATTTAAGGCGACTTTTTTAGCGCTCACTTCGATGCGGTGTCTTTCAATACCGTTATCACTGCGAGTTCCTTTGCCCATGGAAATGTTCACGTCACCTTTAAGCAGACCTTTTGCGGAAACAGAACCATAAGGTTTTTGTTGAATCATTCCGGTGATCGAGGGAGTAATAACAAGTTCTTGTGCTGACAGAGCCGGAGTTTTCACAGACTCGATATAGACTTGATCCATTTGCACACCCGGATGAGGAAGCAAGCTCATTTTCAAGCGATCAAAAGTCACGTACACAGAGTTGTTGGTCACTTTGGCTACTTGGGAGGAAATCAAATCGCTTAAGTCGTCGAATGGGAAAAGAACGAAAAGAAAGATGACAGCCGAAACCACCATCACAAAGATCTTACCTTTGTTTTCTTTCAGAGCTTTAAAAAACTTAGCGATGTTTTCCATTATTCTTCCGTTTCTGCTCTTGATTTCTTATTACGGTTAAAGCCTTTTTTAGGTGTTTCTGGCTCGGCAGCAATGACGGGCGCGGCAGGAACGGCTAACGCCACCAATTTATAAACAACGTCAAAATAACGGTTGTCTTCGCGGTTCGCTGTCATGGTCATATCACTCATTTTAACACTTGGGGAAAAGCTACTGAATTTGTATCCCAGATCCACAACTTGTCGCAGATTCAATTTTGCCAATTGGATCTGTAAGCCACCTTCGCTTAAGTTTGCAGGGATCAACGAAGAACCGCTTGTTGATTGCGTTCCCTTGATTTGCTCTGGCAAAAGATTGGCGCTGCGAATTTGGTTATCGATCATGCCTCTTAAAGCATCGATCGAGGGAGCTTGCGGAATAGACGGAACTTCTGAAGCTTCACGCGAAACTTTTAAAAGCTCGCGAATCGTCATACGTTTACCTTCAAACTCGGTCACCGCATCCGTCGAGCCGCTGAAATATCCATAGGGAATTGACAGAACAATCAAAGCAGCCACTGCGATACCACCATACAACGTCAATTTTTGCATCGGCGGAGTCATGTTTTCGTAGCGGTCACGCATTTGGTTATAGGCTGCACTTTCTTGGATTCGATCCCAAGTGGCACGAAGTTCAGTTGAAAATCTGTCTTTCAAATCATCTAAATTCATCGAGTCACCTTTTGAATGCCGCGGTCTACATTAAAGCTGAAAGAAAATGCCTGGCGTCCTGGCAAAGTTCCCAATCCCGGAGTCTGACTTTTAATCTGACCATCCGAAGTGATGTTAGATAAGGACTTTTGCAGAAGGCTTAGTTCCTGAGGAGTGTTGACATACCCTTCAAGAGTCACATGAGTATCGCGAATGTTGAAGGTACGAACATCTAAAGTCACTGCATTCTTTGCCGGAGATGCGTCCGTGACTTTTTTCATGATGTCTAGGGCCGAGTTCATGTTGGCAACGCTTGCCAACGTTTTCAAATCAGCTGCGCGCTTTTTATTTTCGCGGATGTATTTCTTGATACCTGCCTCAGTGGCATTTCTGCCTCTCAAGTTCGCGACGTTCTTCGCTTGAGTTTTAAGAACCTCTTGAGAGCGATCCGCAAGACTTAAAGCGAAATCTTCGCGCAGGTAAGAGTAAACGAACAAAACCAACAAAGCGGCTGTTGCAAGTTTAGCGGTATGGCCCCATTTTTCCCAAATCACTTTGAATTGGTGATTTTCGCGAGCAAATTCCCCCCGCAAGAAATTGATAGCAGGGTTGCGAGGTTTTTTTAAACCTTCAATCGCAAGACCGATCGCCACTCCCAATTTCGCAGAGTTCGCCTGGGAACGTTCAAATGCCACATTGGGAATCGTATCAAGGATCGCCAAACGGTTGGCAGGGATTTCTAAAGCTTGTGTCAGGAACGGACCCAAGTTTTGAATTTGTGCCGTGCCGCCAGTAAGACCGATATTCATGATCTCAGCATTAAACTCGCTCTTAAACTCAAGAATAGAAAGCTGCAAGTCACGAGTCATCTCGCGAACACATTTGGCGATCGTTTCAGAGAACGTCACTTGGTCAAATGTGGCACCTTGCTTATTCGTCAAAATGAACGCTTTAGTTTGAAGCTCACGTAAGGCTTCAATGTAAGGAATCTCGTATTTTTTAGCAATCGCTTCCGCGATGTTTTTGCCACCCCATAATAGCGAGCGAACACCAATCACGGAGCTGCCCTCGATGGCGCAGACGAGGGTGCGAGTGTGACCGATATTTAAAACCAGTTTTACATGACGAACAGGTTTGTATTCTGTCATGTCATAGTTTTGAGGATTGCTGACTGTTGTTGGAGGAGGTTCGTTCCAGCGTTCGAACAAGTTACCAAAAGCTGTTCCTTCGGCAGAGATCAACGTCGGTTCAATGCCAATATCCTTCGCTCTGTCGATCAGATTTTGAACGTGAACTTTCGGAGCTGCGCACGCCAGAACTTCGGCGCCACCGCCGACTGTGCGAATGACTTTGGCATCAAAGACTGCATTGTCAGAGGAGAAGGGAAGATCTTCTTCCAGTTCAAAAGCTAAACTTTTATAGATTTTAATTCGATCACTGAAGGGGAAAAATTTATTGCGAATCGCCACGCGATCCTGACGAAGCCCCATGATAAAGCGAGTTTGCGAATGATCGTAACGAGTTAAAAGATCACGAAGATATTCAATGATCTCCAGCTCCGCATCGCTTTGAGGATTGGTGCTTAGAACATGCTCAAAGAACTGAGAGACTTGAAAGCCTTTCGTCGTTGACTGCATTTCGACAACTTTTATGCTTCTTGACCCGATGTCGATACCAAGTGATTTCAAAGACCGTTCCTCCATGAACGAGATAATGGTCTAAGTATATGATGGCTTTAGACTTAAGTAAAATCTTTCCTAAGTATAGAGGCTCGACCTAAGGCTATCTTTCGCCCCAATAAACGATGCGTGGTGGTCCCTTCGCAAGAGGATCTGTTTTTTGCTGTGGATTGCCAGCTTGGTTGCCTTGATTGTTTTGGTTTTGATTCTGGTTTTGGTTTTGGTTTTGATCTTGGCCGTTGGGATTCTGGGCCTGTTTGTCTTTATCGACGTAGTCTTTGATTTTTGCGACAGTCTTGTTCAGATCCATCACAATGACCGTGATTTCGCTGGTAGATCGCGCGAATTCGCCTGTGCTTCTGATGCGGAAGTTAAAAACAGAATCGAAGACTAAAGGAACGTCGTCCTCTTTACCTTCCATGCGGATGTTTTTAGATTGAACAAAGCCCCAGAAGTCTCTGGCATCTTTAAAAGGTCCACCTTCGTTTTTATCATCACGACGTTTGATGATGGCAGCAACGATTTCTTCAGTCATGCCGGGATCTAACGATTTTAAAACTTCTTTGCTCGCAAGATTCGGGTTGATCCCTTTCATCCCGTAAATCGTTACGCGTGGCTCGATCAAATCGTACAGATCGTCGGTCATTTCAGGAACGAAGTGCAACTCCTGCAAGGTGCGGAAGGTGCGATTTGGTGGAAAATAGTCTGACTGAGATTCTGAATTTAGATTCGCATAGTTCTGACGTTTGTCGCCACCATTTGCTGATGCGGCCTTGTCGCTCATAAAGTCAGCTATATTATTGACGACTTTTTCAAAGTTAAAGTTCGCATGCTCGCGGCCCCATGCATCGTCTTCCTTCATTTTTTGTTGGAAGATATTTAGGAGCTGCTGTTTAGTAATTTTTCTTAAAGATTCTGACGGGGAGACCAAATCGTTCAAGTCGATCTTAGATCCTTCGTCTTCGATCGTCGTGATATAGCTTGCATCCATCCAAGACTCTTTAGTCAGTTTCTTAAAGGCGTCTTTATCGATAGCGCTTAGTTCGTCCGGAGCGGGTAAAGGCCATGCAAAAGGGAACTGCCAAATCATATTCAGCATCGAGCTGTTCGAGCCCATTTGCGCGCCAAATTTGCTTTGTGCTTGTTGATAGATTTTTATACGCAAAAGACTGAGTTGCATGCCGGATTTGGCAGCGTAATAAGCTTTGATGCGATTTAATCCAGCGGAGTTTACTTCGTATTCGATACGAGTTTCAGAGATTAACTCTGTCGCAAAATACATAATGAACATCAAACAAGCTGTGACGATCATCAAAGCCATGCCGCGATTATTGCGAAGGGGCTTAAAAATATTCATCATTGTGGCGGTACTCCCTGTTGTTGGAAGCCCGGAGCTTGAGTCGCTTGTCCTGTGGACGTATCATCGGGATTGTTGGGAAAATGAATCGGCACGATAACTTGCATGGAGTATTTACGATCTTTACCGCTGTCTTTTTTAGTAACAGTAATGGAAAGCTCAACAGCCTGAGGGAATTTACCCTTTGAAGCACCGTCGCCACCTGAATCTGAGCGCCAAGTGCTGACCCAGTCTTGTTTGCCTTTACCCATATAGCGGAATTTAAATTCAGAGACGTTTTCTAAAAGGACCACTTCGCTGCCACCCTTGGTAACATCCAAATCAACCCACGGGGAAGTGCGGCGCCAAATACATTTTGATGTTCCGCCATTTTCACTCAATGAGCGGCATTCTTTCAGTTCGTAACCGACCTCGACAAAGTCTGCCTGCTGAGTGTTGCGAACGGTGCGGGCGTTGTTCATCGTGACGAAGTTAATACCTTCCCCAGTACCCACGAAGTGAGTTTCGGGATCTTTGCGAGGCACCTCGCGTTTTTGAAGCTGTTGATTCCAGGCGCTTTGTTGTTGCTGTTGTAGGGGATCTTGAAATCCTGGAGGCGTCACTGGTTGTTGTTGTGCGGTGGTTGCACTTTTCTTAGCCAAAAGCTCTGAGAGTTCTTTTTCAACATCGCGGTAGTGATAAGCCAAGTTGATATCTTTTTGAATCAAACGAACGGCATCACGCATGTGAGAGACGTCATCCATTTGGGTTGTCACTTTGGTTTTCATCTTAATACTTTGCTGAATGGCTTGCGCCACAAGCACCGTCATCGTGCCCAGGATGCCGATAGTGATCATCACTTCAAGAAGGGTAAAGCCGCGACGGGATTTCATCAGTTGCCGCCCAGCTGGATTTCACGATCATAATCCACAAAATACTGAGTGGCTGAAAAGCTCATCGGCTTTTTGCCGCCTTTATAGAAAATCGTAACACGAACTTCTTTAACAGATTTTGAAATATGCGTGGTCAGTGTCTTCATCATCGTCAAAGACGTTTGATCGGCGCCACCTTCTTGAGCTGTCAAAGTTGAAGAGATATCTGGAACTTCGAATTCCTTGGATTCCATTTTCCAGGAGTACTGGGGAAACTCGGAACCGAAATCGTCTTCTTTTTCTTCGGGGATGGAGTCTAGGGATTTGCCGGAATATTCAATTTCAATTTCTGCCATTTTGCGTTCAAGCAGGGCGGTGACTTCGGTGGAAAATTGCGCCTTACGCACGAACATAAAGCTTCCGCCCCAGGAATTTGCTAAAAGTAACAAACCTGAAGAAAGGATGACCAACGCAAGGACGGTCTCGATCAATGTGAAGCCTTTATTTCTCACCGCTGAATATCCTTTAACGACTGAGCTTTCTCTATGATATCAGCTTGACCCGTTAAAGGATTAAAAACAAGAGTCCAAGTTAAATTATTTCCGCCCGCAATCTGAATGGCAGAGGCTTCCACAAATCCCTCGGCAAAGAAGTGAATATATGCTGTGCCCGTCGTAATAGGGTCTTTCGCCGACATGGTTTCCACCTGAGTAAAGCGGAACCCATCCGGAAGATGTGCTTCCTTTTTCAGAACTGAAGTATCAATCGCAAATTTCGGAGGTGGGCCGTCCTCATCTTTCGATTTGTTTTTAAGTCTTTCACGTTCTTTTTCGGCGGCATCTGGATCAATAGGTGTGGGACCACTGGCTCTTTCGACCCAATAAGTTCCGGCTTTGTCGCCATCCAAATTGATCACTAATCTGTAAGTAGAATTATAAATGCGAGCTTTATTGCGAACATCTTTGGTTAGAGCCATGAATTGACGAGTTGTCGCTCTGATGTTCGTTTGCTTTTTGAAAAGACGAGGGGCTCCGACTACGATCAAACCAGCTAAGATAGCTAGTACAATCATCACCTCAATGAGGGTGAAGCCCCTACGGTTCATCAACTATTGTTCGTCCAATGTGATGTCAGCGTCGTAACCGGATCCACCTTCACGGCCATCTTTACCGAAGGATTTCAAGTGGTACTCAGCCCCGTTAAGTTCGTATTGGTATTCGTGGTTCCATTCATCAGTGATTTTTTTGATGTATGGTTCTGGACCCCAGTTAGAACAGTTAGGATCAGCTTTAGTTAGACCTTCTAACGTTTGCGGATACTTGTTGCAATCTGTGTAGTACATTTGCAGAGCATTCACGATTTGCGCCATGTGTATTTTTGTTTGTCTTACTTTTGCTTTATCCAACTGACCCGTTAGGCGAGGAAGCAAGAGGGCAGCGATACCACCGATGATAGCAAGTACGATCATGATCTCGATCAAAGTCATACCCTTACGATTGCTAATGAACATTCGAAACTCCTTGTTAGCTGTGAAATCTTAACAGACTCGGGTATCGGCGTAAAGGGTTGCTTCTTCTTTGAGGCGTCTTTTGTCTTGTTAAAACGCAGGTTGGCGTTGCTTCGTTAAAGTGTATGGAGAGGTGTCTGCTTATCTCGGGCAGTGTCAATGGCTCCTGCCATTGCCCCTTCGGGCTACGCGTACGAATGCCATCATGGCATTCGTATCCTCGCTCGTTTCTTGTGCTCCTTAAGTTTTGTTTGGGGCTCGATTTACAATTGTGCTTTCTTTGTTTCCCACAGGCCTGCGGAACTCGAAGGCAGACTCCTCTCCATACACTATAACGAAGAAGTTTTTCTGTGTTTCAATCATATAAAGGCGTTCAAATTTGAATCAAACCAACGGGTTATCGTGGTTTGTTGGATTTTACTTTAACTGGTTGTTTCGAATGTTTTAGCTGACGTTCTGCTGCGCCCAAGGGCGTAGTGAGCTCAATGCAGGAGCTTGAAGTTTTAGTTTAAGTTTTTGTTCTTGTTTCTTGCGGGGGTGTGTTGAGGGATCTTTCATGTGGGCGCATCATTTTTGGTATGGGGACTTGTTGCTATTATGTGGCGGTCAGTATTGATGGGTTTATTGCTAAGGCGGATGATTCCTTGGATTGGGTTCGCCATATTCCGCAACATAATTCTTTTTCTGTTTTGGGTGGCGAGGCGGTTGATCTTTTTGAGTATCATCGGTTTTTTTCTTCGGTGGATGTTTTGGTTATGGGACGTCGTACGTTTGAGGTGCTGATGTCTTTTATGGAGTTTCCTTATCCCGACAAAAGAGTGTTCGTTTGTACCCGAGGTGAAGTTGATACGCGAGACCTCGCGCTGGTCACCGTGACCAATGAAGATCCGGTGAGTTTGGTTGATAACTTAAAGCACGAATTTAAGAATCGTATTTGGATCGTTGGAGGCGGGGGTTTGGCTGCGACCTTGATGAAGGGGGGCGTGATTGATGAAATCATCCTGACGCTGGTACCCACCGTTCTGGGTTCGGGGATTAGATTGTTTGGCGAAGGCAATTTTGAACAGGACTGGGAACGTAAAGAACTTGTAGCCTTAAATAACGGGTTAACTCAAATTAGGTTCCAGAAAAAACGAAAGGGACTTCGTGAGTCCCTTTTCATACCAGCTTCGAATCTCTAATCGCGAAACTATCCAGCCATGTTTGTCATTTCGAACATTGGGATCATGACGGCAAATACGATCATCGCGATGGCAAAACCCATGATAACGATAACTACGGGCCCCATCAGAGAGGTTAAAGATTCCAATTTGTTTTTAACTTGGAAATCGAAGGCATCGGAAACTTGCATCAACATGTTTTCAAGGTCCCCGGTTTTTTCCCCGATATTGACCATGTGAATAACGATCGGAGGAAACTGATTGGACTTTCTTAAGGGACCTGCGATGGATTCACCCTCTGCAATGTTGTTGCGGGCTTCTTCGATCGCAACTGCCAAGACGTGATTGTCGACAACGTTTTTAACGATGTCCAGGGCCGTTAGCATGGGAACACCACCGTTTAAAAGTGTCGCCAGTGTGCGAGTGAAGCGAGAAACCGCAACCATACGAACGGCAGCCCCTGCAATCGGAAGTTTAAGCGAGATCGCATCCCATTGGTTTCTGCCAGACGGAGTGGACTTCCAGTTGCGGAACATCACGATGGCGATAAAAACACCACCAAAGATAATGTACCAATAATTCACCATGAATTGGGAAGCATTAATCATAGCAACCGTGTACCAAGGCAGAACCAAGTTTGGTGCTGACTCAAATACCGTCACCATTTTCGGAATGAGGAAGATGAATAGGAACGAAAGCAAACCCATCGTTACGACAAGCATGATCACCGGATAAGTCATCGCACTTGAGACTTTGGCGCGAAGCTCAGATTGAGCCTCTGTAAACTCTGCCAGACGCATCAAGATGACATCCAATGAGCCTGACATTTCTCCGGCTTCAACCATCGAAATGTAAATTTTGGTGAAGATCGTTGGGTATTTTTGCAGGGCCTTATAGAATGGGGATCCCTCGTTAACCATGTTTTTACAATCAGCAATGGCCTCAGCCAAAGTTGGATTTTCAACTTGTTCAGAAATTGCTGTTAGCGCATCGACGAGGGGAATGTTTGCTTTTACTAGGGTCGCCAGCTGACGAGTCATCAAAGAGAGGTCTTTAACGCCCACGGATTTTGTCGCGCGGGGAGCGCCTCTTTTTTTGGTGTCGATTTTCTTTTTATCTTTGATATCGACGACGTAAATATTGTCTTTTTTGAGTTTAGCACGGGCAGCACGCAGGTTTTCTGCGTCGATCACACCTTTGGTGTTTCTTCCGTCACGTGTAAGGCCCTTGTACTCAAAAATTGGCATATTATAGATCCAGTTGCGTATTCGTAGTTAGCTGTTCAATTGTAGTCACACCAGCTAGTACTTTGGCAATACCATGGTCACGGAAAGTTTTCATTCCGTTGGCCAATGCTTGTTTCTTGAGCGTCGCACCATCTTTACGTTGCATGATCAAAGAACGAATATCATCCGTCACAACCATCAATTCACTGATCGTCGTACGACCGGAATATCCTTTTTGCCCACACTCTGAACAGCCCATGGCTTTGCAGATGTGGCTAGCTTTAGCAACCTCGCGAGTGACACCCAATAAAGACAATTCAAAATCAGATGGCTCGTAAGGCGCTTTACAGTGAGGGCACAGAACGCGCACAAGACGTTGAGCAATAACTCCCATAACTGAAGTTGCAATCAAGAATGGCTCTACGCCGAAGTCAATCAAACGTGGGAAAGCACCTGCTGAATCGTTCGTATGCAGAGTCGATAAAACCAAGTGACCCGTAAGTGATGCCTGAATTGCAAGTTCCGCCGTTTCCAAGTCACGAATCTCACCGACCATGATAATATCTGGATCTTGACGAAGGAAAGATCTTAAACCCGCAGCGAAGGTCAGGCCGATCTTAGAATTCGTTTGTACCTGACCAATCCCGTGGATACGTTGCTCCACCGGATCTTCAACTGTCAGGATGTTTACGTCAGGTTTGTTTAATTTCGTTAAAGCACCATACAGAGTCGTGGATTTACCAGAACCCGTTGGGCCGGTTACAAGCATGATGCCGTCATTACGCGATAATAAATCATCCAAGCGATCCAAGTTTTCCTTCGAGAAACCCAGTTGCTCAAGTTCTAAAATAACTGTCGATCTATCTTGAATACGCATAACCAAGCGCTCGCCGTAAGCGGCAGGCACTGTGGAAAGACGAATATCGATGTCTTTACCACCGACCTTCAAAGGAATACGGCCGTCTTGTGGCAGACGTTTTTCTGCGATGTTTAAGTTCGCCATAACTTTGATACGGGATGTGATGGCGTTTTGAAGTTTTTTTGGTGGTTTAAAGACGTCCATCAATACACCGTCGGTACGGAAGCGTACGACCATGTCTTTTTCATAGGGCTCGATATGGATATCGGAGGCTTTTTCTTTGACGGCACGGAACAAAAGACTGTTCACCATTTTGATCACCGGCGCGTCGTCCTCGCCAGCTTCCAAAAGGTCGACGATAGGGTCGTCGAGGTCATAGTCTTCTTCATCGATTTCATCCAGGCCCGAAAGATTCGCCGTGGATTTTTCATACACTTTGTTGATTGCATCTTGAATGCGAATCACCGTCGTCACAAGAGGACGAACTTTTTTTCCGAATAAAACCTTTAAGTCATCCAGGGCTTTCAGGTTCACGGGGTTGCTTGTAAGAGCGATCAACTGATCGGGCTCATCTTTATAGGGAAGAACCTGCTGTTGTTTTGCGTAATTGATAGGAATATCTCGGATCAAGTCAGCATTGATATCTGCAACGGGGATATCGCGGATAAAATCCAACCCCAATTCTTTGCACAGATCACTGACGACTTCATCCGCTGTGGAGAATTCCTTCTGATTTAAAGCTTCACCGACCGTCACAGGTCTTACAACGGACGGGTTGGCTAGCACAGAACGCAATTGATCCTGTGACAGCGAAGTTGCTTTTGAAAGAATTGTCAGAACATCCACAGTGGCCATTAAAGTTCCTCTAAAAAAGGGTGGTTCTTGAGGGAAGAACCACCGCTAAAACTACTCTTGAACATTTTCTGAAGTAGACGCATCACCTTTAGCTTTTTGGTAGATCGGATCAATCTTAGCACCATAAGGGTCTTTTCCGCCCTGGTCTTTGATGTAGTTAATGCGATCTTCCAAACGCTTAGAAACAACCTGGTTCACATCGCCTGAGTTACGAATGATTTTCGGAGTTAGGAATGAAACCATGTTGGTTTTTGTCTTTTCTGTTGAACGGGACTTGAACAACCAGCCCAGGATAGGGATGTCCCCCAAAAGAGGTACTTTCACAACAGATTCAACTTCATCTTCTTTAATCAAGCCGCCGAGAATCGCCGTGTCACCATTTTTCACGTTGATCATCGTATTGATAGAACGTTTAGCAAGAGGCTTTGTATTATTCTGGAAATCTTTAGGGACTGCCACTGATGAAATTTGAGCAACAGACTGCTTAATTTCCATTCGGATGGAATTCGAAGAAGGACTGATAAACGGTTTGATGTGAAGCTTGATTGACGCATCACTCAGTGTTGGCGTTACAGTTGTAGTTCCACTCGTACCTGAGATGCTTTGCTGAATACTTGTTACAACTTGGTCACCCACTTCGATCTCGGCTTCGTTGTTATCCAAAGCGATGATCGTCGGAGTCGACAAGATGTTGGCTTTCTTCGTTTGTTTCAAGAAATTGATGAAACCGATCAAAGAAGGGATCGTGATAGCTGTACCACCCGTTGTCGGAGTGATAGTGACAGTTTTTCCTGAACCGAAGCCCAAGATCGCACCAGAACCACCAGTCGGGCTCAGCATGTCAGTTAGATTGATTCCACCATTGAAACCGACTTTACCATAACCATTCTCGCCGTATTGATAGTAACCAACACCCCAAGAATCGATATCAGAAGCACTCATCTCCATGATGATCGCTTCAACGTAAACTTGGTCACGAGCGATGTCGATTTTGTTCAAGATATTCAAAACAACTTCATAGTCTTGTTTTGACGCCGTGATAACCAAGCTGTTTGTTGCTTTGTCAGCTGTGATTTTCACGTCGCCGCCGAAAATTTCTTGAGGAGCCTGCATTTGACCACCGATAGGGGCTAACAAGCTTGGACCTGAGTTTGCTTTCGGAGCGGCATCTTTAGTAACGCCAGACAAAGTTTGTGCGATTTTTTCCGCGTCACCGTTTTTGATGTAATAAACGTAAACGCCGCCAGAATCTTCAGCGCGGATTTTAAAATCCAACTGAGAGATCAATTTTTTAATACGCACGATACCGGATTTATTACCAACTACGATAATAGAATTCGTTCTGTCATCAGGGATCGCCATAAAGAAACTTGCCCCCTGTTGAGCAGAAGTCCCTGATGAACGAGAGAATCTTGGAACGCCCGCAGTAAATGTACCTGGAGCAGAACCTTGAGTTTTATTACCTTTATTGACGATTTTATCAACCAGGTCCGCAAGGTCTTTGGCTTTCGCGAACTTGATAGGGATTACTTCAAGTTGTTCTTCAAATCCCGGTACGTCCAACTGGCTGATGATGCGCATAACGCGGTCAATGTTAGAGCCGTAGTCAGAAATGATGATAGAGTTCGTTGGTTCGTAGATATTCATCTCGCCATCTTTTGAAGGCAAGATACGAAGATCACGATTCACTTGAGCGGCAGAAATGTGCTTCAAGTGAATAATACGAGTGATCATTTGATCTGTATTTGGATAGTAAGCGCCAGAATAAACTTCGATATTATCACGTTGAGCATTTCTTGCAGACTTGATTTTTAAGAAGCCCCCAGATGGAACAACTGTGAAACCGTTGATTGCAAGGGCTGACAAGAACGCATTGTAAGCTTCCGCGACAGTGATTTTCGATGGAGCGCTGATCGTAATTTTACCGCGCACACCAGGGTCGACGATAAAGTTCTTACCAGTCAGTTCGCCCATGGCTTTTGCAAGCTCCGTGATTTCAACATTCGGATAGTCGAAAGACTCAATAGTCTGCGGGAAATTTTTGCTGTTGATATCCTCTGTGGCAGCTTTCGCAAACTTGTCACGTTGGCTTTTGTTTAAGACACCGCCGTCGTCACCTGAGTGAGAATCGCCGCGAACTCCGCCTGAAGCCGCTGGAGCATCTGGAGTGGCGAAACCGCTGTTATCCGCGTTGCCAAAATCTGGCGGCGGGGGAGGTGGAGGGAAGTTTTCAAATTGAGCGTGCGCAGTAGTTCCTACTAGCTGCGAAGCAGTCATCAATGAAGCAATTCCTATGCTGACGGGCTTGATGGGTTTTTTCATTCTCTCTCCTCCTGAGGGAGTTATTGAATATTATAAGTCATAGTTTCAGTTTTGCCGTTGCGCTCAACTTGAAGAGTGATCTTGTTGTTGTTCTTCAAGTTTTGGTACAACTCCATGGCCTTAGCGGGGCTGTCTACTAAGGTGCCATCCACAGTTTTTAGAACGTCCATGCGTTGGATGCCGAGTTGTTCGTAAATACTGCCAGGTTGCATATCTAAAATACGGAAGCCATTGATGTTCCCTGTGCCTGGTTCACGATTTGGAACCGCACGGGCTTGCATCAAGATGCTTGACAAATCATTCGTGTACTTCAACAAGTCCGTGCGTTTGATGGCGAACGTGTTGTCACCAGTTTTCTTAACTTCTTGTCCTGTTGTTGTGACAGAAGGTTTGCTCGCTGCAAAGCTTACTTTGTTACCTTCTTTTTTGATCTCGATGAACTCAAGACGATTTGAATTCAAATTGCGGAAGATCACTTTTTGTCTCTCGATGCGAACGACATTTGCCATGCCTTCAATCTCTTTACCTGGAGAGTAGGAGATGACTTGATTTTTACCGCGAATCTCGATGGATGCGATGGATTTTTCCGGTGTCGAGTGCACCAGTGTACCTATCAAATTCAATGGTAATTGTGAAGGAACAGGATCGGCTTCTTTCTCAGGAGTGTTGCCTTTGTTTTTGTCGACCAAGGCATCTGGGATCAAACCATTTGAAGCAAAAATATTTCTGCTTGCGATGTTGTTATAAAATCCTGAACTCATATTGTTAGCAACAGCGGGTGCTTTAGGGTGAGCAGGGGGCGCAGACTGTGGCAACATGCGATCGCGATATGAAAGAATTGCCAAGTCGGCCAAGCAGTAACCAATAAAGATAAATAAAATATATGCATACCATCGTTCAAATGGTGGACGCTGATTTTTTTGGTTACGTGAAATCACAGTTGCAAATCCTTTGTTTTTTCCAGCACCTAGTCCTTGGGCCTCAGACTATGGTACCTAAAAAATGGGAGGGCTGCATCAAAAAATACATGCTAGACCATGGTCCTAACGCTCTGATTTTCCATTTAAAATCCAAAAAGATAGGCCATGATAAAGTTATGAGAATTCTCTACTTCACGGATGGAGCAGGAATTGATCTATTAGGGATTCGTGAATCTGTTTTGCGCATTCCCGAAGTGCTTACCTCCCTTCGTCGCGGCCAGGAGCAGGCGCGCTACGTAGACTTGATGCAGGTAATGTCACTGTCTGATGAAGAATTTCGTCAGACACCGAGTGTGTTACGCACTCTTTTGATCAACCTTGTGCAAAGAGGCTTACACCAACGCTGGGTCAACAGAGATCAGCGTGCGGATTTGATTCTGAGAAGAATCAATCATCGTTCTTTAGATGAACTAAAGAACGTGGTGCACAACTTTATCAACGCTAAGGTAGCGGGTAGAGAAGTAGCCACTAAGGATCTTCATCTTTTGCATTTCATGGATAAAGTCGAAATCACGATCATCGGCCCCGGCTATGATGAAGTGGAGTTCTGGCTGCGTCGTGAAGTCACAACTCGCAAAGACGTTGAAGTGCAAATCAAAGATGTCATTTCAGCAGACCCAAACCTTAGCTGGTTCTGGCCTCAGGTTCGAGACAGCTTCGACGAATACCAACAAGCAGTGAACTAAAACCGCGGAAACGCGGTTTTTTTCCTCCATTCGTCATCGGGTTTCACCGGCAAGCCTTCGAATTTGGTATAACCAAAGCGCGAAACCAACTTCCTGTTGTAGGCCCAATCTCGCGCTTAAAAATTCCCTGCTTGAAATAGCAAAGCGCCTTTAAGAGCTAATCAATCCTCCAAGGTAATCCCATTTGCGAAGCCACCATTAAGTTATGAGTTCGACAAAGGACCCTAAGGTTTTGCTTATCATCTTTTCCACCTAGAGCAATTGGTTGGATATGATCTATTTGAAGCTGATACTTTGAATCACATTTGATTCCCGTATTTTGATTTTTATATTCACAGCGGTAATTTGCAGCAGCCAATAGCCCGCGCTTTGTCGTGGCCTTAATGTGCCCACGCTTTCGCGCTGCCAAGAAACTATGCGTTGAGCTTTTTGCCGGAAGTGATTCTTGGACAAGTTCAACCTTTGTGAGACAGGAGACATCGAGAGATGACCTTTTTGTATCATTCTCGATATCCGAGGTGGGTTTCAGCAATTTGCCTGTTTCTGACTTAGAAGTCTCCAATACGTCCTTGCCAAGGATTTTTTGAATTTGTTTTTCTGCCAGTAAAGTTAGAAAATCAGCCCAGTTTCCATTCGGTAAAAGATGCGACATTAAATCCCGCGCAGTTTCTAAAGTTTTCAATTGTTCTGTAGTTAATGTAATTTCTAAGCGAACGGAATCATCACGTTGTGGTTCCAAAACTTCATGCTTTGCGATTGGAAGTTTAAACTCCTGTGTCAGCGTCTTTTTGGTTTCGAAAGACGATTTGTTTTCGATCTTGTCTAGAATTTGGGGAATACCGTCCGATGCTATCGTTGAATCGTTTAGATTAAACTTAGCATCTTGGCGAAGAGCAGATTGAACTTGCGCAAGCTGAGTTAAATTCAAACTTCCGTTTTCAAGCCGATTAGCGATCTCTGGAGATTTCTTAAGGAGGCGGGCGGCGCTCAGTCTGCGATAAGCGGCATCTTCGCTGTACTTTAGATGTCGAGTTAGATAACGAAACATAGAATCAAATCCCAATTCTGCATAAAGACGACGCGATTCCATTTCATTAATATGAATCAAAATTAGGTGTGTGATCTTACGTTCAGAATGCGCCAGTGTTTCCAAGCGGCCAGATAATTCTTCGTTTGAGAGTGCGGATAGAATCATAGGAAACTCCTTGTTCGAAAGAGTTCTACCACAGGTTTATAAAAACCATTTTTTCGGCATATTAGTGGCGCCATTGCTGGCAGTGGATTGAGTCTAAAACATCATTGAAGGGTTCAAGGATCGTCTAGGTAAAGAGGGTTTTTCTAACACCAGAAGGATCGCAAATGATTTAAAAGATCTTCGCCTAAACCGTTCTCGCGAATGAAAAAATACGACAAGAAGAAAATTTTAAATAGTTAGTAATTGAAGCATCGTTTCTTGGTAGCGCCAAAGTCAATGAATGAATGAACTCTTGTCCGTGGTTTCATTTAGGGATTGCGACTCCCGAGATAGAAAGGCCTATGAGGTAGTAGCCATATTTTGATTTTGCTATATCAACGATGGGTTGAATTTTTTCAGTTGGATCGCAGGAGTTGAAAGCCGCTTTAAAACCATAGTCAGCTCCACATAAAGAAAGGACATCTTTTTTCTCCTTGTCTGTCGGAGTGATCCATTTGGAAGATTTTAGAGTCTTTTCTCCCAATGAATATTCTCCCAGGGTGTGAATATTGTTTTTTACAAGGACGAATTCGTTAGAAAGACAATGCAGTTCGTTGCGAGTGCTGTCGTAAGCGTCGCAGCCCACGTAGGGCAAAAGTGTTTTTGATTCTCTCTTTCTAATTGCATCCTCGATAGCGCACTTGGCTTCTTCTAGAGTTTTCCAGGTTTTCAAGGATTTATGTTTTTTCGCCTTGCACGCATTCCAAGTTTTGATGATGGCTTGCTCTTCTTGCTTGTCGCAAGGATCATCATCATCTTTCGTTTGGGCGAAAGTAGTAAGGTGAGTCAGGAGAACGACAGCTATAACGAGCACTTTAATCATACTTTGAAGGTTAGCGGGAGAGAGATAAATCGTCCATCCACTATATATATGAGCGGCGGAACGTGCGACTCCATCGCTCACTCCAATGAGTCCGTTGGTTTTTAACTAAGTTGCCTCGCGTTGAATTGTCAGGGTTCTGTTAGGGCCATTGACGAAACTTTGTCAGAATCGATAGCCTCTACAGCATTTCAAGGGACAACTAAATGCTGATGGATAGACTCAAAAGAGTAAATTTCTCGTCGCGTTTCCGACTGAAGAAGTGGGAATCGGGTGACTCATACCCGTGCTGCCACCAAAATCTGGGCCGAACTCCCGTCGTGTCTCCAAAAATCCAAATCTCAAAACTAAATAACTGTATCAATAAAGGCGTCCGTGTAGGCGCCTTTTTTATTTTTAAGGTGGCATCAGTGACGATGCCACAGCTTTAGGAGCAATCGATGTGTGGAGTTGTGGGGTTGATTGGTGAAGATAAAGCGGGCGAAAAATTATTTCCCGCTTTGTTTGCCCTTCAGCACCGTGGTCAGGACGCCGCGGGTATTTTAAGTTTCGATTTCTCTCGAGGTGAGTTTCATCTTGAAAAGGATCTGGGATTGGTCTCTCAGGTCTTTCCAATGGATAAATTGGAAAAGATTAAAGGCAGCATGGCTTTGGGACATACTCGCTATTCCACGATTGGAACGGTCGAGAAAGCGGACCTTCAACCTCTGATCGTCAGTTATCCAAACGGTATCGGCATGGCCCACAACGGGAACGTGACTAATTATAATGAGATCGTTGAGTACGTTCGTAAGCGCCGCAGTCGTTGGACGTTCACTCGTAACGACTTGGAATTACTTCTGCATATGATGTCGATTGGTGTTTCGGATCAGCTGGAGGCTGGTAAGGAATTATCTCCTGAAATTCTGGGCAAGGCAGCTCAGCAGGTCGTCGAAAAAGTTCAAGGCGCTTACAGTGTCGTCGGCATGATGGCTGACGAGGGTATGTTTGCCTTTAACGACACCCAAGGAATTCGTCCTCTATTAATAGGACGAAAATCTATCGGGGATAAATATAGCTATTGTTTTGCCTCTGAAAAGCAGGTGTTTTTCGCCCTGGGCTTCGAGTACTTCCGTGATCTGAAGCCCGGGGAATTTGTTTTCGTTGATAAAGACCAGAATTTCCACTCTTACCCCATGGCCGAGAAAAAAGCCCGTCCTTGTATGTTTGAGTGGATTTATTTCGCGGGTGCGGAAACAGAATGGCATGGGCGCCCGGTGTATGATGTGCGCTTGCGACTTGGCGAAGTATTAGCGAATGAAACTCGTCGTAAGATGCAAGAACAGGGAATTGAAATTGATGTGGTGGCTCCTGTGCCAGACACGTCTCGCGCGGCTGCTCTTCGTTTGGCAGAAGTTTTACACACACCTTACCGCGAAGTTCTGATCAAAAATCGCTATGTGCAAAGAAGCTTTATCGTAAACGAACCGGAAGTTCGTAAAGCTATGGTTAATCTTAAGCTTATGCCGGTTGAAAGTGAAATCCGCGGTAAAAGTATTTTGCTGGTCGATGACAGCATTGTTCGCGGCACGACATCTGCGCGAATCATTCAGTTACTGAGAGAATCGGGCGCTAAGAAAGTTTACTTAGCAAGCACGTGTCCTCCGATTCGTAATCCATGTTTTTACGGTATTGATTTCCCGGAAGGGGAAGCTTTGGTCGCACACAAACGGACCGAAGACCAAGTGGCTGAGTTGTTGGGAGTGGATGGATTGATTTACCTGCCACTGACTCAACTTTTAGATGGCGATTATCCAGTTCCAGTTTCTAAAGAAGATTTTATTAATGCTCGCACCCACAATATCGGTGGCGGCGGTAAAAACGAGGTGAACGTATGAAGATTCAAGTTCTTTTCGGCAGTCAAAGTGATGAGCGTGTTTACGCTCCTTTGTGTCAATCATTGGAAAACGTTGCGAACGTAAAGATGGAAGTGGCTTCAGCCCACCGTCATCCAGCACGTGTTCGTGAAGTTGTAACAACATCAGAAGCGAATGCTTTTGTGGCGGGAGCGGGTCTTGCAGCTCATCTGCCAGGTGTTGTGGCGTCCTTGACTCAAAAGCCAGTGTTTGGCGTAGCCATCAACGGGGCTTTCGGCGGAATGGATGCGTTCTTATCGATTGCGCAAATGCCAAAAGATATCCCAGTGGCTGCGGTTATGGAAAATCAGATCGAGCTTCTTCCAGAGCTTTTGAAAAAGGCCAAAGGCTATAACCAAGACAAGCTGGAACTTTCTTGGAATCCATACCGCAGTGAAGTTCCGGTTTTGGCAAAAATGCTTCAAGATATCCGCGAAAAAGCGGGTGTGGAAGTTGTATGGGTTGATCCAAACAGTCCGCATTGCCAAGGTGAGCTTGTGATGGTGGGCGAAAAACCTCAAGGCAAAAATCTTTGCATGTACATCTGTGATAAAGAAGAACTTAAAAACTCAAACCTTGCGAACGAATTCTTTGCCGTTGCTAAATCCGGTGGCGCTTGGGTGGGTGTCAACAACATCACAAACTTCCTTCTTCAAATCAAAAAAATGAAAGAGGCATTGGTATGAACCTTTTGTACCGTGGTTCCGTAAAAGACATCTATAAAACAGATGCAGGACTGCTTTTCAAATACAGCAATCGTTACTCGGTTTTTGATTGGGGCGAAATGCCTAACGAAATCCCTCAAAAGGGTGAGGCCTTGGCAGCTATGGCCGGGATGTTTTTTGAACATTTGAAAGACAAAGGCATCGAGTCTCATTACATGAAACCGCACAGCGCGGATTCCATTTTGGTGAATGAAGTCGCTGTTCATCGTCCTATTTGGGAAAACGGTGTTTACGATTATACAGTTTATGCTGATAAACCCACGAACTGTTTGGTTCCTTTAGAAGTGATCTTCCGCATCCTTTTGGGTAAAGGAAATTCTTTAGAAGGCCGCTTGAAAAAGAATCCGGCTTACATGGCGGAATTGGGCCTCACTGAAATTCCAGATTCCTCAAAAACTTTCATGCCGCCGATCGTCGAGTATTCGACGAAGCTTGAGACGACAGATCGTTATATGACAAACAAAGAAATCCAAGACCTGAACGTGATTGATGCCAACGAACTGGCGCAAGTCCGCAAAATGACGGAAGAGGTGGCAAAACACTTACAATCCTTATTTGCTTCTTTCGGTGTCAAGTTGTGGGACGGAAAATTCGAATTCGCTTTCGGCGGACGCGGGGAGAATGGACGGGAGTTGTTCATGGTTGATTCCATCGGCCCTGACGAGCTGCGATTGACTTACGAAAACGCTCCGTTGTCTAAAGAATTCCTTCGTCAGATTTATGCTCCAACAACTTGGTATCAAGCTGTTGGTAAAGCGAAAGATATCGCCAAAGAACGTGGTGCTAATAACTGGAAAGAAATTTGCGCTCATGAGCTTAAGGAAGTTCCGCAAGTGTTGAATCCAGAGCAAATTAAAGTGGCATCAATGCTTTACACATCTCTGGCGAATGAGATGGCGTGGTCATTAGGTAAGACGGCTCCCTTTGAAAAAGAAGCAAGTTTGAAAAACTGGAGACAGCAGTGCGCGTCCTGGTTGTAGGCAAGGGCGGTCGCGAACACGCGATCGCACAGAAAATTTCTGAATCAAAGATGCTCGAGACTTTGTGGGTTGCTCCTGGCAATCCAGGAATGAGCAAAGTGGGTCTTCAATGTGTGAACGTTGAAAAAACACCTGACGTTTTAGCATTTTGTAAAACGAACCGGGTTGATTTGGTTGTTTTCGGTCCCGAAGCCGCAATTTTGTCTGACCTTAAAGAAGTTTTGGAAGCAAATGGTGTCGCGTGCCTGGCACCTTCTCGCGAGGCCGCGCATTTAGAAGCTTCCAAGTATTTTTGTAAAGAGATCTTAGAGGACGCAGGTCTTTTAACGGCCGCTTATCAAAAAGCGAATACGGTGGCAGAGGCGATTTCTTTTCTTGAAAAACATGACTTTAAAACTCCCATTGTAGTGAAAGCCGATGGTTTAGCTGCGGGGAAGGGGGTCGCTGTCTGTGAGACTTTGGAAACTGCAAAAGCCGCGGTTCATGATTTGACGACGGCTTACGGTTTCCCGTTGTTAGTTGAAGAATGCCTGATCGGTCGTGAACTTTCTGCCTTTGCTTTGTGCGATGGTGAAGACTTTGTGATCTTGGGTACAGCTTGCGATTATAAACGCATCACCCCTGATCCCTTCAGTGCGAACACGGGTGGTATGGGGGCATTCAGCCCATGTGATTTCATTTCTACAGACGATGAAGCAGCGATTGATGACATCTTTAGAAAATCTTTGAAATCTTTGAAACGTAAGGGAAAACCGTACGTAGGTTTCTTGTTTGCGGGTCTGATGAAGACCGATAAGGGACTTTATGTTTTGGAATTCAACGTGCGTTTGGGAGATCCAGAAACTCAGGCCTTACTTCCAAGAATTAAAAGCGACTTGTTGGATCTTTCAGTGAAGGCCGTTCAAGGTCGCTTGGAGAAGCAAAAAACAGAGTTCCATGACTATCGCTCCGTTCACGTTGTCGCCGTTAGCAAAGGCTATCCAGGCAACACGATGGATTTAGGCCACGCGATTCAAATTCCAACAGCTTCTACTGAGGGTACAAATATCTACTTTGCCGGAGTATCAACGAAGAACGAAAACTTGGTAAATACCGGGGGTCGTGTGCTTGGAGTGACGGCTTTGGCGAAAACTCGTGACGAGGCTCGAATGAAGGCCTACCAAGAGATCCGCAAAGTTCAATTCCAAGGTTTGTACTTCCGAGAGGACATTGCTCAATGATTAAAACTCCACGCGTCGCCATCTTTGCGTCAGGGGCCGGCTCCAACGCCGAAGCCTTGATTAAAAAAATGCACTCCCTGGGCGGGCAGGTGGAATTTGTTTTTTCTGATAAGACTGAAGCGGGAGTGTTAGCAAAAGCTCAGTCTTTAAATACAAGACGCTATGTTATCAAGAAAAAAGCAGATCGCTTGCAACATGAGCAAGAGGTCTTGAAGTTGATTGATCAACATCAGATCGACTGGATCTTGCTTGCGGGATACATGCGTCTTTTGTCTCCGAGTTTTTTGAAGTCCTTGGCGGAACGTCATGAAGGTCGCGCACAAGTCGTAAATATTCATCCAAGTTTATTGCCAGCTTACCCTGGCGCCCATTCTTTGGAGCGTGCATTTGCGGATCAAGTTTCTGAGAGTGGCGTGACCTTACATTTAGTTGACGAAGGGATGGATGCAGGTCCTGTGCTAAAGCAGGCAGCAATTTCATTGAAAGAGTTCACAGCCTTTGCAGATTTCAAAGCCAGCGTTCATCGCCTGGAACATCAAATTTATACTGAATTTTTAGAAAAGATCGTTTTGGGAGAAATTCCAACTCATTATTTTAAGGAAACCGTCAAATGCTAAAGCATAGAGTGGCCGTTCGCAGTCGTATCGATAACTCTCAGGAAGAATATCTAAAAAAGTTGTTCGGACCTGTGGCTCCTGCAAAAGATCTTAAATTATCCCGTGTTTTCTGGTTGATGGAAAAAACTCCAGGTGCATTTTCTAAGTGGGATATGAAAAACGATCTGCAAAAGGTTTTCTGCGATCCTATCACTGAAGATCTAACGATGGGTTATCCGGAATACCACGAGGGAAAAGTTTACGTCGAAGTTCGCTATTTAGGTGGGGTTACTGACAACTGGGCAAGATCTGCAACCGAGGCATTGTATTTAGTTTCTGGTGGCTCTACAAAATCTTGGCAGGATTTCCCCGTTGAAGTTCATAGCGGCTGGCAAATCGAACTGGGTGAAGATTTTAATCAACACCAAATCGAAAAGGTCCTTTTCCAAACTTTGGCAAATCCATTGCTTCAAAAGGTTCAAGTGAAACGTGGTAGAGAGCTTAAAATTGAAAACTCTTTTGGTAACTTCCATGACTATTGGAAAGTCGAAACTGAACATAAACCAGAACTGCAACTCTTCCCTTTAAAAAGAGAAGTTTTAGAAAAATTAAATCAAGAACGTGGTTTGGCTTTGTCTGATGTTGAAATTCAGACCGTGATCAGTCATTTTACTTCTCCAGAACAAATGAAAGCTCGTGCGGCTATGGGCTGGGCGGGATATGTGACTGAAGTTGAAATTGAATGCTTGGCACAGACTTGGAGTGAACACTGTAAACATAAGATTTTTGCAGCGAATGTTGAGTATACAGAGGACGACGT
Source organism: Bdellovibrio sp. SKB1291214 (assembly GCF_002209355.2). Lineage (GTDB taxonomy): Bacteria > Bdellovibrionota > Bdellovibrionia > Bdellovibrionales > Bdellovibrionaceae > Bdellovibrio. The sequence continues at coordinate 3,127,942 of NZ_CP106855.1, read as the reverse complement.
CAAAGACGTTCCACGCTTGGGTTCCCAAACAATCAAAAGCCTTTATAAATCCTATATTCAAGCTGCGACTAAAAAATTGCAGGACTGTGGTTATCTGGTTTCGGTCTTTAAAGACAATGCCGGTATCGTTGATTTTGATAAAAATGTAAACGTCTGTGTGAAGGTTGAAACTCATAACAGTCCTTCAGCTCTAGATCCCTTCGGCGGTGCGATCACGGGGATCTTGGGTGTGAATCGTGACATCCTTGGTTGCGGTGTGGGTGCGAAGCCTATCGCGAACATGGATGTATTCTGTCTGTCGAAAAAAGATCTTTTCCCGAATACAGATCACCCGCAACGTCCTGATCTTTTGAAAGATCCAGGAGTGATCTTTCGCGGAGTTCATCAAGGTGTAGAAGAGGGTGGAAATCAAAGCGGTATCCCTACAGTAAACGGTGCTTTCCACTTTGCTAGCGAATTTGCGGCAAAGCCTTTGATCTTTGTCGGCTCTCTGGGAGTTATGCCAAAGCAAGTTCACGGCAAAAATACCGAGATGAAAGCAATCCGTCCTGGAGATATGATCGTTGTGGCGGGTGGTCGTTTAGGTAAAGACGGCGTTCACGGGGCGACCTTCAGCTCCTTAGAATTGAATGATAAAGTCGCATCCAACGTTGTTCAAATCGGCGATAGTATCACACAAAAACGTCTTTTGGATTTCACATTGATCGCTCGTGATAAAAACCTGATTCAAGCTATCACTGATAATGGTGCTGGTGGAGTGAGCTCTTCCATCGGAGAAATGGCGACATTGTCGGGTGGCGCGCGTATGGATCTTTCTAAACATCCAGTGAAGTACCACGGTTTGGAATTCTGGGAAATGCTGGTCAGTGAATCTCAAGAGCGTATGTCTTTTGCGGTGGCTCCTGAGAACCTTCATCAGTTCTTGGAATTGGCAGCGAAAATGGGCGTTGAGGCCTCTTGCTTGGGTGAATTCACGAACTCAGGGATGTTTGAAGTCAATTACGGCGATAAACCTTTGGCGAAAATAGAACTTGAGTTCCTGCATGATGGCTTAAGTAAAATGGAATTGAATGCTCACTTCCAAGGTCCGAAAGAGTACAAAGAATATTTCAGAGCAACGCCTAAGAAAACTTTGGCTCCAACGTCAGCGCATATCGAAGAAGCTCTTAAAACTGTATTGGCAAATCCCAATGTGGCTTCTCGTGAACCCTTAGTTCGTTATTATGACCACGAAGTCCAAGGGGCCACTCGTGTTAAACCTTATGGTGGTTCCACTCAGCAGGGTGCGAACAATTCGGGTGTGATTGATCTATCAGTTCATGGTGGTCAAGAGCACAATGCCGTGGCTGTGTCTAATGGATTGTGCCCCCAGCTTTCTTATTACGACACGTATTTGATGGCTCAACGTGCAGTTGATGAGTCTGTTCGAAACTTGGTGGCGACAGGGGCTGATCCAGATAAGTTGGCGTTGGTTGATAATTTCTGCTGGCCAGATCCCACTCCGAAAAAATCAAATCCAGATGCTGAACACAAGATGGCTCAATTGGTGCGCGCTTGTGCCGGTCTTTACGACGCGGCGTTGGCTTACAAGGCCCCGCTGGTGAGTGGTAAAGACAGCATGAAGAATGATTTCATCGGTAAAGTAAAGTCAGGGGAAACAGTTAAGATCTCCGTTCCCCCGACACTGTTAATGACGGCCATCGGCCAAGTGCCTGATGCTCGGAAAACAGTAAACGGGTTTTTTAATAAAGCTGGCGATAACATTTACCTTTTGGGTCAGTTGACAGAAAGCCTAACCGCCTCTGTATTCGCTCAAGAGTTCGAAACCGTTTCATCCAAGCCTGAATATCCGAATTTAGCTAAGAATCGTGATCTATATCGCTTGGTCTATGGAGCGATTCAACACGATCTTTTAAGTTCTTGCCACGATATTTCAGAAGGCGGTTTGATGTCTGCCTTGGCTGAATGCTGTTTTGGAAATGCATTGGGTGCTGACATAGATCTGCGTGATTTAAAGTGGGAAAATTTGTGGTCGGAAATGGGCTCTCAATTTGTTGTCAGTGTTCCTTCTGACAAGGTCGCATTGTTTGAACGTTATTTTGATCGTTGCTCGATCAAGCTTGGGCAGGTGACTGCGAATAATTCTTTTAAATGGAATTTCAATGGGGATTCCCATTCGGTCAAAGTTTCTGATCTGCAAACGATTTGGTCTGAAGGAGTTTTAAATGTCTACAACGCCTAATTTCATGGTCCTTTGGGGTGATGGAATTAACTGCGAAAATGAAACAGCTCGTGCTGTGGAACTCGCAGGTGGTCAGGCTGAAAAAGTTCACATCAACGATCTGGTGGAAAAACCAGAAATGCTTCGAAACTTTCAAGGTCTGGTAATTCCCGGTGGATTTTCATTCGGAGATCACTTGGGCAGTGGCCAAATCTTGGCTTTAAAACTTGAACGTTTTGTTAAAGAAGAGCTTCAGGCCTTCGTTAAGAAATTCCCCGTCATGGGAATTTGTAACGGCTTTCAAACCTTGGTCCGCTTGGGACTTTTACCCGACGCAAATTTTCAAAAAAGCTGTTCCTTGATTAAAAACGAACAGGGTCACTTTCAAAATGAGTGGGTTGAACTAGAACGCAACACGAAGTCACCTTGTATTTGGACTAAAAACTTACCTGAAAACTTTGTTTTACCTGCACGTCACGGTGAGGGTCGCTTTATGTGCGAAAGTGATGAAGTTCTTAAAGGTCTTCAAAAAAACAATCAGATCGTTCTTCGTTATAAGGAAAACTTTAACGGGGCGGTTGATCGTATCGCTGGAGTCTGTGATTCAAGCGGATTGGTTTTCGCTTTGATGCCTCATCCGGAAGCAGCTCTTCAGGACTGGCATCTGCCCTTCAACGGAGAAGCCTGGGGTTTGGAATTTTTTAAAAGTGCTTTGCAATACTTGAAAGGTCGTCATGAAAATTAAAAGAGCTCTGTTGAGCGTTTCCGATAAAACAGGTTTGATTGAGCTTGCGCAAAATCTCCACAAACAAAATGTGGAGTTGATTGCAAGTGGTGGCACAGCCAAAGCTCTTGAGCAAGTTGGATTGCCAGTGACAGCTGTTGAGGAAATCAGTGGCAACCCAGAGGCCTTCCAAGGCCGTATGAAAACTTTAAGCTTTGAAATCTCTTCTTCATTGTTGTTCCGTCGTCATGACGAAGCAGATATCGCGAGGGCGCAAGAATTGAAGATCAAGCCGATCGACTTGGTCGTCGTGAACCTATATCCCTTCCATCAAACAGTTGAAAAGGGTGCTGAGTTCGCGGAGTGCGTTGAAAACATCGATATTGGTGGACCTACGATGTTGCGCGCCGGAGCTAAGAATCACGAAGCTGTCACAGTTTTGTGCGAACCTTCCCAATACAAAGAATTCATGTCAAATATGAATGAAAACAACGGAAATACTTCAATGGACTTCCGTAAAAAATGCGCTGCCAAGGTTTACACAATGACGGCGTTCTATGACATGGCCATTGCTGCCTACTTAACTCAAAGCACAGGTGAGCAACTTCGTTATGGCGAAAATCCTCACCAAAAAGCCGTACTTTTGAAAGATCCATTTTCTCAAGGCCTAGCTCACAAAGAGACTCTTCAAGGCAAAGAGATGTCTTACAATAACTTTTTAGATGCAGACTTTGCCGCCCAGTCTTTGAAAGACCTTTGGGCGTGGCAGGGTGACTATGCTCATCCATCTGCTGTCGTTGTGAAACATAACACTCCTTGCGGCTTGGCTATAGCTGAAACGCCACTTCGTGCTCTGGATCTTGCTTGGAAGGGGGATGAGAAGTCTTCATTCGGTGGAGTTCTGGCACTTAGTTTTCCAGTGACCGCTGAAGTGGCCGTTTTCTTCCAAGATAAATTTGTGGAAGTGATTATGGCCCCTGAATTTTCAGCCGAGGCTCAGACGATGCTTAAAAAGAACTGCCGCCTTGTTCCCATCAGCTTAGATAAAAAATCCAGCTGGCAAGTTCGGACGATCGAGGGCGGAGCTTTGGTTCAGGAGAAAGACAATTTCTCAACCGCAAGCTTTACTCCCGTCACAACCAACTCCTTCCCACAGGAAAAGCAAAAACTCGCAGCCTTTGCGTTCTTATGTGTGAAAAATCTTAAGAGCAATGCCATTGCGGTCTGTGCGCAGCGTGGATCGGAGTTTGAAATGGTGACTTTGGGATCAGGTCAAACGAACCGCGTGGATTGTATCGAAAAATTGGTGATTCCTCGCTTGAAAGAGAAAAACGTCACGGATGCCTCTGAAATGGTTTTAGCTTCAGATGCTTTCTTCCCATTCCCGGATTCCATCGAAGTGGCGTCTAAAGTGGGCGTGAAATACATCGTTCAACCAGGTGGATCAATCAAAGACCAAGACGTGATTGCTGAAGCGAACAAGCGCGATATCTCAATGATCTTCACTGGCCGTCGCCATTTCTTGCACTAGGAGTTTAAGATGTCAGAAGTAATGGATTATGCAAAAGCTGGAGTAGATATTCACAAAGGCGATGCGTTCGTAGAGCGTATTAAAGCTTTGGTGCCGACAACTCACAATGATCAAGTCTTGCAAGGGATTGGTGGATTCGCGGCTCTTTACCAAGTTAGCGATGATCGTATCATCGCCTCCAGTACGGACGGTGTTGGAACTAAATTGAAGCTTGCTCAACAAATGAATAAACATCACGGCGTGGGTATTGACCTGGTTGCTATGTGTGTGAATGACTTGTTATGTGTTGGTGCAAAGCCTTTGTTTTTTTTGGACTACATGGCTTTCGGTAAGCTTGATACCCGCGTGAGTGAAGAATTGATCGCAGGTATGGTGGATGGTTGCAGACAATCCGGAATGGCCTTAATCGGTGGCGAAACAGCAGAAATGCCAGGTATGTACCAAGGGGATGAGTACGATGTTGCAGGTTTCAGTGTGGGCGATGTTCATCCTAAAGACATGTTCAATGAATCTAATATCGAAGAAGGCGACGTCTTGATTGGTATCGCGTCCAGCGGCTTTCACTCGAATGGTTATTCTCTGTTGAGAAAATTAGTAAAAGACGGCGAGACGGAACTGATCCATCAATTATTGGTTCCCACAAAGATCTACGTGAACCTTGTGAACTCCATTCGTAAAAATGCCCCTCAGGCGATTCTTGCAATGGCGCATATCACGGGCGGTGGTATACACAATATCCCGCGTATCAGTGAAAAATTTGATTACGTTTTGAATGGCTGGCCAAGTCTGAACAACACAGCTCCAGTAATAAAAACCATCGTGGATAGAACAAACCTATCAAACGAGGAACTGTACAAAACCTTTAACATGGGCGTGGGGCTGGTGTTGTTGGTTAAAAAGTCCTTCGCAGGAATGATCAAAGACCATTTAAAAACCCAGGACGAAAAATTTTGGGAAATCGGCTACGTCAAAAAAGGCACAGGCCAAATCAATACACCAAAATAAGATGAATAGGCTCCATAACGGAGCCTTCTTTTTTCAGGATTTCTTGAAAACTAATCATTAAGTCCCCAGGCAATATCCAAGCCGTTCAAACTCTTATTGTATGTTATCAATCCACATGCCGCCAAATGCTTCCCTGTGCGAAGTATTTGATACGACATGCTATTGTTTACTAAAGTAAAATGGATTGAAAGGGGTGTACGTTGGACCTAGGTTCGAAGATTCCTAATACGTACAAGAAAATTTTGTTCGGTTTTGTTATAGCGACTCTTGGATTGATTTTTACAAGCTGGTTTTTGCAAACGCGTCTGGCTTACGTGGAGCGCGCTACGAACGAACGGGCTCAGATTCGTCGTGTCGCTTTTGATTTTCAAATTCTAAAGTCGCTAATAACCGATGCAGAGACAGGACAGCGGGGATACTTACTCACGGGTAACACGCGCTATCTAACTCCTTATAAAGAAGCGACCCTTTTGGTTGAAGATAAATTTAACCAACTGAAAGCGAAGTTGCAGGATGATCCTGAACAGCTGGACCGCTTACTGCATGCTGAAAGGATAACGAACAGAAAATTAATCGAGTTAAAGCGAACAATTGATTTTAAGAAGAAAGGTCAAGAGCAAACTGCTTTGGAGATAATCGCAACTGATGCTGGTCAAGCTGATATGGAAGATCTGCGAAAGATATTTGATGAGCTGGAGTCTGGGCAAATCGCAAAAATCGCCGTCATAAATGGCGTTGTTCGCAAGACAATTAAGACGAGTAAGATTGCGAATACAGTGGGTTGCGTTTTCACTGTGGTGCTAGTTTTAGGATTGATATTTTTTTTACTGAGGAACTTGAGCGCCCGGGTACAGATGGAACAGTCGATGATGGAATCAAATCGATCCTTGGAAAGAACAAAGGAGGTTTTTTCTAAAGTTATTGAAATCCAGAATAACTTATCAAGTTCGCGCATGGATATTGACCTTATTTTAAATAAGGTCGTGAACTTATCAATGGATTTGACGGATTCAGATGGCGCCATTATTGAAGAACTCGATATAGACAGTGGAGATCTGGTGTATCGTTATGCTGGAGGTGCCGCTCGTTCCTTTATTGGCACTCGAATTAAAGCGCGCAGCAGTTTTTCGGGATTGTGCCTAAGGGAGCAAAAACCTCTTATGTGCAAAGACTCCGAACTTGATGACCGCGTGGATCGCGAAGCGTGCCGTAAGATTCATCTACGCTCTATGATCATCGTGCCCCTGTATTATGGAGATGAACTCTTGGGCGTTCTAAAAAATTATTCAATGAGTCCTAATTTCTATGACGATGAAGTCTTTAAAGCGTTTTCACTCGTTTCTGTGATGCTCTCGTCTTCTTTAGGACAAGCGAAAGAATTTGAAGAAAAACGGAGGGCCATAAAAGAACTCGAGGAAATTCGAGAGCAATTGACATCATCAGTGAAGTCCTCGTCCAACATTCAAGATGGCCATGTGTGAGCGATGCATTTTGCAGTTGACTCTGATTATCATAAACTCAAAGCTATTTTGAGTGAGGTCGATGCATGAGTTTAAAAACAAGAAAAGTCATCAAAATGCTTGTGATAGTCGTGGGTTTTCTGAGTGTTTCTATTGTGGGAGGCATTGCTACGGTCCTTATCAGCTCTAAGAATACCGAAGCCCGAGCTCAAGATTTCTGCGATCAAATACAAATCGGAAAGTCTTTGGACGAAGTCATGCAATTAACGGGAGCTTCATCATTCGACAAAATGGTTCTAAGGAACCCAGCCGGTGACACTGTAAATGCCGCGAATCGTGGAACGTTTTCACCAGCAAAATGGGCGGGATTTAAAGACGGCTCCGTCGTTATTTGGTTCCATTCAATTTCCCCAGCCCTCGCTCGCTGTGAAGTGGCAATCGAAGATTCCTTAGTATCGACAAAGTTTGTAAAATCGGGATCCTGATTGGATAATAGAGCTCTTACGAGGGTCCGTGGAGCAAGGTTTTAAATTTCGGATATTTCCAAGTTACACACATCACGTCTATGAGGAATCAGCCGACAAGGCTCGCTCTTTCGCAAGACTTAAGCAGCATCTGGTTCTGACCGGCGGTAAGCTCGTGTCTTCGTCAGAGCAAGAATTCCGCATCAATATGTATGAATCAGATATTCATCCCGGCCTTTATTTGATTCCTATGTTGTGGAAAATAACTGTTAAAAATAGAAATGATTCTGATTTTATAGCTGTTGAAATTGTGCGCGCCAGTGAGCGCCGATTTGCCACTGGATTTTTTTGCGTCGCCATTGTGACCGTGGTTTTGGGAGTCTATATGAACGGCAGCATCCCAAATCTTATTTTCATCCTGGTGTTCGTTTATGCAATGGCGTGGCTTCAATCTAAGATGTACATATCGCCAGCCTATTCGAAATTGAGGAAAATGATTGAAAATTGTGTGGGCGAAGAACATGCTCCGAGTCTCACGAAACTTCGTGTAACGAACACTCATTTGGACCCTTATAACAGCCCCTAAAAACAATCTATTCGATCCCGCAGATTTGCGTGTTCATGCTGTGAACATATGCCTATTTTTTGGTAATTTACACTTCTTCCTGAATTTGAGATCATAAGATATGGCTTCGTATTTAAAGTTATTTCTAACAATCTCAATCTGCCTGATTCCATCCTTTGGTTTTGCCAAGGAATTGGATGAAAAGCGTGTTCTGTGTTTACGAGCTCTGCAGAAACTCGAGACAGGGGTTGTGCGGGTCGATTACATGGATATGCAATGGGCCTCCAGTGATGATTCTTTAAATTTGATTCGTCAAGATGAAGGAAAGCGGCCGGAACCAGCTTGGAATTATGCTCAGTGGGGAACAGATAAAGTAGGTAGTGTTTCAATGGAAAAACTGGGTGGCCGTTCGATGCCGGTCAACGCTGTCATTGAACTTTATGATAAATTTATCGCCGCCTATCTGGATAAAGTCAGAGCGATAAAGCCCACTCAAGCCAACGTGCAAGAGCTCGATTTCACCTATTTTACATGCGAAGACCTCATCGACAGCAAAACATCCAACGGAAAAAGATCCATTAGTGACGCCGTCATCGAAGCTCGCACAGACCTGCAACGGAAATTTAAAACCTCATCCAAAGCCGGCGCCACAGCCCAAAAAAATGCAGTAAAATAATTGTTTAAACAGCCGCGCTACCAAGAAACTTTACTCAGTAAGGTTTCGATGGTGAAGGTAAGGCCCTACCGTTAGAAAGTAAGGCCGTACCTTTAGAAAGTGAAGAACGGCTCCATCTCGATGGCTTTTTCATTTACGGGGTGCATGAAGTCTGGTGGCTCGGAATCGGGCGGGGTCATGAGGTAAACTCCGAAGGGGATTTTCGCCGAAACCCAGTCCATAGGTCTACGATAGACGTATTCTGATCTCATCTGATTATATACCAAGAATTCATTTTCTTGAGCATCATCGAAAGCTTTCCATAATAACGCTTCGAAAATGTCACCATTGTCGGCGTGCAGGAAATTCAAATACTTGAAATTCAAACTGGCTTCGATCTTGATGCGCGAAAAGGGCTTTGTCATCGTGCGAGTCCAACCCAGCATCTTGCCGAATTTTAAAAACTGACGGAAGTTGTGAGCCTTCAAATTGTAGGTCATTGGAATTAAATCTTGCATGCCTTCGGCAGACCAAGGTGCGCAGCACCCGACGATATTATCGTTTTTATCGATCGCCATAATAAAGTCCTCAAGCTTCAGGCCTTCCCAGCGATCCAATTTGTCGTGAAAACTTTGCGCATCCCAGACCGTGGCTAAATCCTTGGACCGGGATTTTTGTGAGATATAATAAATCAATGCATCCACGTTCTGTTGATTCCCATGGCGCATGCGTAAATGCGGAAGTGGATTTTTCGCCCATGGAAATCTTCCGTGCACCGAGATCATATTGAAACGACGGAAGAGGTGATAACGAGGCAAGGGGCGTTTCAAAGTTCTTTGGCGAACGAAGGCGTTCATGGATTTTGCTTCGTTCAAGCTCATCACCGTAAAGAAGTACTTCGCATCAAGAACCGAAGAGACTTCATTCATCACGGGCAAAAAATGCTGGCCCCATTCTATGATTGCTTTACGATTCGATGAAATACGCAGGTCACGGCCAAAGGCCACGGTGCGAACTTTATTATCTAACAAAACATCGCGCACCACGAAGCTTGCCATTCCCTCCAGTTTATCTTCGTCCTTCAGCATGTAGGTTAAAGATTTTTCGCCATGAATTTCATAGGGCTTAAAGAAATTGCCATCGCGATCGATCTTGATTTGCACAGGACCATCTAATGGAAAACTCTTGTAAAATTCAACCAAAGCAGCGGAGTCGTCGGGGGAGGCGATCTCAAGTCTCATTAAGTCTGTTTCCAAAGGACTTCATTTTGTCCCATCTTCAAGTTAACCCAACGGGCCGCCACGAACAAAAAGTCACTCAAGCGATTCAGGTATTGCAAACACATGGAATAACGATCGTCTTTGACTGCGATTTCGGCAGCACGACGTTCACTGCGGCGACAGCAGGTGCGTGCGACATGGATGTGTGAAGCCACAATGTGACCCGCAGGCAAAATGAAATTGCGAAGTTCTGGCAAACCAGCCGTTAATTCATCGATTTTCTTTTCAACACGACGGATTTGTTCTTCGGTGATTGGGGGCAACATTTGGAAAACTTCGTCTTTTTCGGTCGCAAGCAAGCTACCGATATTGAACAGTTCATTTTGTATTTTCTCAAAAATTCCGTCTAATGAAAGTAGCTCTGGATAGGTATGGAAAGAAGATCGGCAAACTCCCAAATAGGAGTTCAGCTCGTCCACCGTCCCATAGGCCTCAACGCGGGGATTGAATTTTTCGACGCAGGAGCCATCAACCAAACGAGTCGTTCCTTTGTCACCGGTGCGAGTGTAGATCTTTGCTTTGGGAGGTGTCGTCATAACTTTTGCCCTTTTCAATATAAGTGTCGCGTTTTAGTATGAGTGGGTCAAGAGAGGTTCCGATGGAAATCACAGCTCCTTTAATGGTCACTATTCCTCATTCCGGTGAAAAAATCCCGCCGCAAACGCCCTGGTTGAATGCTCTGCCAGAAGAGATTGTGATGTGCGATGTCGATCGGTACGTTGACTTCTTGTACGAACCCACACTTCACAAACTTCAAATCCCATTTGTTAAAACCGAGTGGCATCGCTATGCCGCCGATATGAATCGCGTTCCAGAAGACGTGGATTCAACTTCTGTGATCGGCAACAAAAATCCAGCAGGAATGCACAACCGTGGATTTCACTGGGTGATCACGACCTACAAACATCCATTGATGAAAGAACCAATGACCCAACAAGCTCACGATGAGTTGGTGAAGCTCATTTACGAGCCTTTCCATAATAATATCCGTGATCTTTACGGAAAACTTCATCAAGCAGGTTACACGAAAACCTTCCACATTGATGCGCACTCGATGCCATCGGTGGGAACATCTGAGCACCGCGATCCAGGCGAGCGCCGTGCTGATATCGTGGTCAGCGATAGCAAAGGCAAAAGCTGTGATCCGCGTTTCAAAGACTTGGTGATAGCGGCCTATGTGACTGCAGGATTCAAAGTTGGATACAACTGGCCGTATTTTGGCGGTCGCGTCACGGAACAATACGGCGATCCATCCCGCGAGATGCATACTTTGCAGGTTGAAATGAACCGCGAACTTTACATGGACGAGAAAACCAAGAAGCTGAAACCTGAGGAAGCGAAAAAGGTTCAGGAGAAAATCGCCTTCGCTCTTAGCTATATCCGCAACAATTTGAAGCACCTAATGTAGGGCGTCGAAGTCTAAAAAGCATAGTCATAGGGCAGGGTTTCATCTAATGATAAACGCTCTATGGCAGATAAAAATTTGAAGTCTTTTTTTAAGCGCATCAATAAACCGCTGGCGAGTTTGAAACTGGCGGTTTTTATTATTCTTTCAATTGCAGTCATCACGGCCATCGGAACTTTTGTTGAAGCTAAGTACGATGCCTACGCGGCGAAAAAATTAGTTTACGACACTTGGTATATGTATTCGATCATGGGTTTGCTTGTGATCAACCTCATCGCTGTGATGGTGGACCGTCTGCCTTGGAAAAGACGGCACGCCTCTTTCGTGTTGGCTCATATCGGGATCATCATTTTGTTGTTTGGTGGTTTGCTGACGATGAAATACGGCATCGATGGTTCTATGCGCATCGAAATCGGTCAGAAAAACAACCTGGTGCAAACAAGTGAAACGGACATGGTGATCTACAGCTCCTTTGACGGAGATCGCTATTCGAAGACATTTGAACAAGAGGTGGATTTTTTCAAATACCCACCCACTGAAAGCAAGCCCACTGTCATTCCTCTTTACACAGGGGAAATCAAAGTTGTCGATTATAAAAAATACGTTTTACCGTCGCGCAAAGTTGTCGCAGATGAAAGTGGTAAAGCGGGCTCAGGCTTGCGTTTTCAAATTCAAAATCCAAACGTGAATGTGATTGAGTGGTTGGTTCAGAAAAAAGCCAACTCTGTTCAGACGCATGATTTCGGTCCAGCTCAAGTTCACTTGGGACCTATTCCTGAAAAGGGTCAAGGACGTAACGAAATTTATTTGCAACCAGATAAAGAAAAAGGCGGATTAAAGTATGCTGTCTTTTACAAAGAGTCTGAAAAACCTGGAAAGACGGGCTTCGTTAAAGAAGGCGATATGTTCAATCCCGGCTTTAAGATGGCGATGGATTTCCGTATTCTAAGATTTATTCCGGCGGCCCTTGAGGATTGGGATCTTCAAGATATGTCAGCACCGACTCCGCTAACGACTTCCGCAGTCAAAATTATCTTTAACGGCAAGGCTCACTGGGTGCTTTTGAACGACATGGTGAAGCTTTTCACGGAAAATGCAGTTTACTTGTTAACTTACGGCAATCGTCGCATTGATGTGAATTTTAATGTGGCTTTAAAATCATTTGCAGTGGATCGTTATCAAGGCACGATGAGAGCCGCCGCTTACAAAAGCGTCGTTGAAATTCCGGAACTTGGCGAGCGTGAAATCTCGATGAACGAGCCCTTGAAATACAAAGGGCTTACGATTTATCAAGCCAGCTTCCAAGAGGAAAACGGTCATCCAGTGGCTTCGATTTTCTCGGTGAATGCAGACCCGGGACGCGCTTGGAAGTACTTGGGCTCACTGATTTTAAGTGTCGGTGTGGTGCTTTTGATGTGGTTTAAACATTTAGATTTCAAATTAGCTAAAAAGAAAGACGACGGGAATTAACAGATGAAAAAGCTTTTGCTAGTTTTGACAACAGTATTGCTTTCTTTCTCCGCGCTGACGGCGATGGCAAAGCCCGGTGATCAACTCAAATATCTTCCAGTGCAAGATGGCGGTCGTATCAAGCCTTACGACAGCTTTGCGAAAGAAATGCTGGAAATCGTTTACGGAAAAAGCAGATATGAGGGTCGCAATGCGACTGAAATTATTCTGACTTGGATGCTGTCGCCCCAAGCGTGGTCTGATAAAAAGATCTTTGAAGTGCGCAATCACCAAGTTTTGGAAGCGATGAAGCTTCCCAAAGACCAAAGATACTTTAACGGGCAGGAACTTTTCGGCAGTGATCGTTTTACGTTGCTTCGCCAAGAGCTTCAGGCCAAACGCGAAACGAAAGAAAAACTAAATCCGTATTTCCAAGCTTTGCAACGCCTGGAGAATCAATTCTTCGTTTTCCAAGAGGTGGCAGCAGGACGTATGCTTCGTGTTCTTCCTCCCAAAGAAGGTATGAACTGGACTGCCGTTGCTGACTTGCCAGAGGCTTTTCAGCAAAAATTCGTCGGCATCACGACGGCATTTGTAACGTATATCGGTGCGGTGGCGAATAATTCAAATCAAGGTGATGTGGATGCGGCCGCAATTAAATTGGATGAAGCAGTCAATGCATTTGAAACGGCAGCTCGTGCAGAAAATCCTGAGGCCTATAATCACGATACGAAAATCAAAGCCGAAGTACATTATAACAGCTTCCATCCGTTTCGTTGGGCTTATGTATTCTATATCTTAGCAGCGATTGTGCTTTTGCTGGTTTGGGCTCTTTCTAAAGAGTCTTTGATGAAGGCCGGCTGGGTGCTTCTTGCGTTGGGCTTCATCCTTCATACCTATGGCTTCGGTCTGCGTATGTATATTATGGAAAGAGCGCCGGTATCGAACATGTACGAGACGGTGATTTGGGTTTCGTGGGGAACCATTTTGTTCGCTGCGATCTTGGAGCTTATCTATAAATTCCGTATCATCTTGTTCGCGGGAACTCTTGTTTCAGCGTTTGCACTGGTGATTGCAGACTTTGCACCGGCGGTGCTAGATCCAACTCTTCAACCGCTTGAGCCTGTGCTGCGCAGCAACTATTGGCTGACCATCCACGTGATGACTATCACTATCAGTTACGCGGCCTTTTTCTTAGCGTTTGGATTGGGCGACCTTGGTCTGTTCTATTATCTAAAAGGCGAAGAAAAAAACCACGACAAAATTCGCGCGATTGTGACAGCCATTTACAGATCGATGCAAATCGGTGTCGCATTCTTGGCTCCGGGAATTATTTTGGGCGGAATCTGGGCTGACTATTCATGGGGTCGTTTCTGGGGATGGGATCCAAAAGAAACTTGGGCCTTGATCGCTTTGCTTGGATATTTGGCGGTCCTACATGCAAGATACGCGGGGATGATCAAAAATTTCGGTATGGTAGTGACAGCGATTATCACTTTCTCTTTAGTTATCATGGCTTGGTACGGTGTGAACTTCGTTCTTGGTGCAGGGCTTCATTCTTACGGATTCGGTGCGGGTGGTATCGAGTATGTGTCTGCTTTTGTTGCTGCACACATGTTGTTTGCCCTTTACGTGTGGGTTGTCAGACAAGGCCGCAATAAAAAATCCGCGAAATCTTAGAAACTCTCTAGCAACAGCGCGAAAGAGTTTTGCACAAAATTTAAGCGAGAGGGAGAAATCTCTTTCGCTTTTTCAATATGCTTGCAAAAAGAATATGGACAACTGGACGTTTAAGTCTTTAAATAAGGGCAAAATTAAATATAGGACAGCGTTGTTGGCCTCAATCCTCAATGTGATTAAGAGGATACGAGTTTAGCAAAAGGATGATTATGCATCGGGTATTTAGAAGTACGACGGCGGGCGTGTTAGCTTGTTTGAGCGCGCTCATGATTTTTTCAGCACTTCTCACGGGTTGTAAATTCCAACCAGGTTGGGGATATAACAAAGGTTACGCTCCAGAGCAGCCAATTGCGTTTGATCACCAATTGCATGCGGGAACTAACAAAATTGCGTGTCAGTATTGCCACAACCAAGTGGAAAGAACTCGTCACTCTAATATTCCGGCGCTATCAACTTGCATGAACTGCCACTTGCAAGTAGCGACAGATAAACCAGAAATTCAAAAACTTCGTGATGCATACGACAGCGGTGGCTCCGTTGAGTGGGTACGCGTTCACATGCTTCCAGATTTCGTTCATTTCAATCACAACGCGCACATCGCGAAAGGCGTGAACTGTCAAACATGTCACGGTCCTATCGAAACGATGAAACGTGTGGAGCAATTCTCTGATCTTTCTATGGGCTGGTGTGTGAACTGCCACCGCCAACCAGAGAACAAAGCTCCGCTTAACTGCTCAACTTGTCACTACTAAGGGTTTCGGAAGGTATTATGTCTGAAATGCATCATGATCATGAATTAGAGATGAAAAAAGCGTTGCGCCCGACAATCGTGCGTGACACGAAATTCTGGGAAACCATCGAAGAAAAGATGGGCGATTCTGAATTTCAAAAATTAGCAGAGACAGAGTTTAAATCTTCTCCACTGCGCGAAAGCGACGGTGAAGATGGTTGGGCACGTCGTGAGTTCTTGAAACTTATGGGCGCATCTTTGGCTATGGCGACAGCGTCTTGCGTCCGTCGTCCAGTACAAAAGATCGTTCCGTATAACAAGATGCCTGAAGAGGTGACTCTTGGTCTTCCGAACTACTACACTTCTGCATACTTCGACGGTAGCGATGCGATGGCTTTGCTTATCAAAACTCGCGAAGGCCGTCCGGTACACATTGAATCAAATCCATCCCATCCATACAGCCAAGGTGGTTTGAGCGCTCGTTCTCAAGCGACTTTGATGTACTTGTATGATCCGGAAAGATTGCAAGGTCCTAAACGCAACTTGTTCAATGAGAAAAAATCGAACTCTCAATTGATCGATGTTAAGTGGGAAGATCTAGACAAAAAAGTGTCAGAGCAATTGGTTAAAGGTGGCGTTGTTGTATTGACAGCTCCGATAGCTTCTCCTTCAACAAAGGCTGTGATTTCTGACTTCGCTCAAGGTTTCAAAGCTAAGACTGTCGTGTGGGATGCATTCTCTCACGACGACGTTCGTGATGGACAAAAAGCTTCCTACGGCGATGACGTCGTTCCTCAGTACTGGTTTGATAAAGCGAAAATGATCGTTTCAATCAATGCTGACTTCTTGGGTACATGGATCAGCCCGACGACATTTACGCACCACTTTACGGAAGGTCGTAAAGATATCAAAAACATGAATCGTTTGGTTTCTTTTGATTCCAACTACTCATTGACGGGTGCTAATGCCGATATCCGTTTCAAAATCAAACCGTCTCAACAACTTGATGTTGTGATGGGTCTTCTTCACGAAATCATCGTGAAAAAGGGTCAGTCTTCATACGCTGGTAACGGCGCTGTGAAAGCGACTTTGGAACCTTACGCAGATGTAGCTACGAAGTTAGGCTTCGACAAAGAAGTCTTTGCGAAAGTGGCTGCTGATTTGGCTGCAAACAAAGGTCAATCATTGGTAGTAGCAGGTGGTATCACTTCGCAAACTGCTCAATCGCTTGAGCTTCAAATTGCCGTGAACATGCTAAATTCAGTTTTGGACAACGATGGTAAAACAGTTGATGCCAAAGCAGGTCACCCTGCATTGACAGCGTCGTACGCTGACATGGCTCAATTGATCCAAGATATGAATGACGGCAAAGTTCAAACTTTGATCATGCATAAAGTAAACCCAGGCTACAATTTGCCAAAATCTATGGGCTTTGCTGAAGCGATCAAAAAAGTTAAAATGGTTCTTTATACAGGGGACCGTGTTGACGAGACGGGCGTGTTCGCTGATTACATCACTCCAGACAACCACGCGTTGGAATCTTGGAATGATATCGAAGTAGGTAAAGGCGTTGTTTCTATTTGCCAACCTGCGATTCGTCCTATGTATGACACTCGCTCGTTCCAGTTGTCTTTGATGACTTGGGCTTTCATGGCGAAACAAGGTCCAGCACGTCTTCGTGATTACGAAACGTTCTATGACTACTTAAGAGTTTACTGGAAATCAGACATCCACCCGAAATACGGTAAAGGCGCAGGCTTTGAAGATTTCTGGTTGGAAGCTCTTCAAAAAGGCTATGTGGGTGAGTTGAATCGTTCTGGTTCAGTCGCTCGTTCATTCAAAGTGGATGCTTTCACAAGCATCAAGCCAGCTAAAGCTCAAGAAGGTATGGAACTCGTTCTTTACCCTAAAGTGGCGATCATGGATGGTTCTTTGGCGAATGCAGGTTGGATGCAAGAGCTTCCAGATCCTGTGACAAAATTGACGTGGGATAACTACGCAATGGTTTCGATCGCTACGGCTGAAAAACACCATTTGAAAACAGGTTCTGTGATCAACCTTAAAGTGGGTGATAAATCTGTTGAGCTTCCAGTGTACATCCAACCAGGCTTGCACAACGAAGTTATCGCAGTTGCTGTAGGTTACGGTCGTACTCGCGCTGGTAAAGTTGCAAATGGCGTAGGTAAAGACATGACAGAGTTCATCTCTGTCGACAAAGCCGGTAAAGCTGTCTTTGCGGGTCAAGTTGCTACATTCGAAAAATTGGGCAAACACTACGATCTAGCAGGTACGTCTGGTAACTTCTCTATGGAAGGCCGTCAAATCGCTGCTGAAGCGACTTTGAAAGACTACGTAAAAAATAAATCGGCTGGTATCCACAGACATGAAACATGGTCTATCTGGTCTGGTCACCAATACTCTGGTCACAAATGGGGTATGGCAGTTGATCTTCACACTTGCACAGGCTGTTCAGCCTGCGTGGTGGCGTGCCAATCTGAAAATAACGTTCCAGTTATCGGTAAGAAATACGTTCTTGAAGGTCGTATCATGCACTGGTTGCGTATCGATCGTTATTACCAAGGTGATATCGAAAATGCGCAAGCGGTCTTCCAACCAGTTATGTGTCAACACTGCGACAACGCTCCTTGTGAAACAGTATGTCCGGTTCTTGCGACGACTCACTCTGATGAGGGTCTGAACGACATGGTTTACAACCGTTGCGTTGGTACTCGTTACTGCGCGAATAACTGTCCGTACAAAGTACGTCGTTTCAACTGGTTCAATTATGCTAAGTTGATCGAAAAACCAATGCACATGGCTTTGAATCCTGCGGTAGGCGTTCGCGTGCGCGGGGTTATGGAAAAATGTACGTTCTGCGTGCAAAGAATCCAAGAATCCAAAACGATCGCTCGTAACGAAAAACGTCAGTTGAAGGATGGAGATGTTAAGGTAGCTTGCCAAACTTCATGCCCAGCTGGTGGTATCGTGTTCGGTGACTTGAACGATCCAGACAGTGCTGTTTCTAAAATTTGGAAAGAAGAAGAGAAGGCTCGTGGATACGCATTGCTTGAAGAATGGCATGCGAAACCTTCTGTTAGATATCTTTCTAAAATCCGCAACAATGATAAAGAATCAACTGGTGGCCACGATGGTCACGGTACTGCAAAACAAGGTGAGCACTCATGATTAAGCGTAACCCATTAGTCCTTGGCAATAAGACTTTGAAAGATGTCAGCGATGACATCTGTGCCCCATTAGAAAGATTCCCATCCAAAGGTTGGATCGGAATGTTCTTGGGCGCAAAAACATTGCTTCTATTCTACATCGTGATCCTGGCTTGCGTGGTTGGTATCGGTATCGGTTTGCTGGGTGTTACTCACCCGGTATTCTGGGGTACGATGATCGTTACTTTCGTATTCTGGATCGGTATCGGTCACGCCGGTACATTGATCTCGGCGGTACTTTTCTTGTTCCGTCAAAAATGGAGAACATCAGTTGCTCGTACAGCTGAGGCGATGACGGTATTCGCCGTTATGACAGCGGGTCTTTTCCCGTTGCTACATACAGGTCGTCCTTGGTTGGATTACTGGTTGTTCCCATATCCGAATCAACGTGGTCCATTGTGGGTGAACTTCCGTTCGCCACTTCTTTGGGACGTTTTCGCCGTATCGACATACGCGACGGTTTCCATGGTGTTTTGGTACATTGGTTTGGTTCCTGACTTTGCGACAATCAAAGACCGTGCAAAAAATAAAATGCGTCGTGCAGTTTATGGTGCGCTTTCTTTGGGTTGGAGAGGAACTGCGAAAAACTGGTCCCACTACGAAATGTTGTACTTGTTGCTAGCAGGTCTTTCGACTCCACTAGTTCTTTCAGTACATACGATCGTATCCTTCGACTTCGCGGTTTCTAACTTGCCAGGTTGGCATACAACGATCTTCCCTCCATACTTCGTTGCCGGTGCGATCTTCTCCGGTTTCGCAATGGTTGTGACGTTGATGACATTGGTTCGTATCGGTTTCCCTGAATTCAAAAACTACGTAACTCTAGACCATATGGAAGTGATGAATAAAATCATCATGACAACAGGTATGCTAGTTGGTTACGCGTACGCGTCTGAGTTCTTCATCGCTTGGTACTCTGGTAACCCGTATGAGCGTTTTGCCTTCGTAAACCGTGCCTTCGGTCCTTACGCTTGGTCTTACTGGATCATGGTTTCTTGTAACGTGTTGTCTCCGCAAGTTTTCTGGTTCAAGAAACTTCGTCGTTCAATCCCTGTGATGTTCGTAGTGTCTATCTTCGTAAACATCGGTATGTGGTTCGAGCGTTTCGTGATCACGGTGACTTCTTTGCACCGCGATTTCTTGCCAGCCAACTGGGGTATGTACCAATGGTCATGGTTCGATACGGGCGTTTTGGTAGGCTCGTTCGGTATGTTCCTGACTCTGTTCTTGTTGTATTTGCGTTTGTTCCCAGCGGTTTCTATCGCAGAGGTTAAACCTGTTCTGCACGTTGGTTATGATACTGAAGGAGGGCACCACTAATGGCTGCTCAATATACTAAAGGTATTGCTGGAATCTGGCTTGAAGAATCAAAAATTCTTAAAGCTGCAGCAAAGATGCGTGATTCTGGTTCTGATAAATTCGAAGCAATCTCTGCATACCCAATTCACGGTATGGAAGAAGCTTGCGGCATCAAACGTTCTTGGATTCCCTACGTAACATTCGTAGCGGGTTGCCTTGGTTTGTCTGGTGGCTTGGCTTTAACTTATTGGACTTCAGCAGTTGACTGGGCTGTGAATGTCGGTGGCAAGCCGTTCTTCTCCGCTCCAGCATTCGTACCAATCATGTTCGAATTGACGATCTTGTTGGCGGCGCTTTCTTCGGTAGGTGCTTTGTTCTATGCGTGCAAAATGCCACGTATCGATCCACCCATCATCGATCCAGATTTGAGCTGCCATAAGTTCGCGATTTTTGTTCCACACAACGATGCTACTTACGATGAAACAAAGCTCACTGCTTTGTTCAAAGAACTTGGCGCGGTTGAAGTGAAGAAGACGGAGTACTAGAAATGAAAAGTCTTGTTAATATGACTCTAGTTGTAGCAGCGGGTTTGGCAGTGTCAGCGCTGACAAGCTGTGGTCCTCGCGGCAACAAACCAAACGTTGAGATCATTCAAGATATGATGGAGTCTCCGGCGATTAAAGCTCAGGAGTACGACGAAAGCTCTCCACACCATATCGGTATGCGCGTTCCACCGGAGCACACAGTGCCAGTTGGTTTCGAGCCGTACCGTTACGCAACGGATGTTGAAGGGGCTGCAAAGAACCTTAAAAATCCACTTGCTGGAAAAATGGATGATGAGACTCTTTTGACGGGTCAAAAATACTACGAAACAAACTGCGCAGTTTGCCATGGCTATAAAGGCGAGGGCGGCGACAAGTCTGGTTCAGTAGTGTCTGCGAAAATGGCTTTGAAACCACCTGCTCTTTTGACTGACAAAGTTAAAGGCTGGCCAGATGGTCACTTGTACCACGTTATTACGATGGGACAAGGTGTGATGGGTCCTTACGCTTCTCACATCCCGCAAAAATATCGTTGGCAGGTTGTTAACTACATTCGCTTCCTTGAGAAGCGTGATGGAAAATAGGAATACGTATGGGCGAACATAAACACGTAGATCTACATATGGGTAAATTCGAAGCTCCACAATGGATGAAAACATTGAGTTTCGTATTGATGGCGATCGGTTTGATCACATTTGCAGTGGGCTTGATGAAAAATCAAGACCGCTTGTGGACATCTTACCTTGTCTCTTTCTTTTTCTTTTCTTGCTTGGGCTTAAGCGGTCTTTTCTGGGTTGCTATTAACAACGTGGCGAAAGCCGGTTGGTCCGTTTCGATCCGCCGTTTTGCTGAAGCGACGACATCTTTTATTCCTTACATCTTGGTGTTTGGTTTGATCTTGTTGTTCGGCTTCAAAAAACTTTTCATCTGGGCTGATCCGAAAGTTATCGCTGAAAATCCAGTGATCGCTGCAAAAACGGCATACTTGAACCCGACGTTCTTCGTGATTCGTTTGTTGGTTTTCGTTGTCGGTTGCATGATCTTTAAATGGGTGATGGTCGGGAATTCTTTGAAGCAAGATCAAACGGGTGACGAAAAATTGACTCACAAAAACGTGGGTCCTGCTGTCGGTTTCATCGCGTTCTTTGCATTGTTGTTCTCGTTCTTCTCCGTAGACGTCATCATGTCGTTGCTTCCAACTTGGTACTCGACGATTTTCGGGATCTATTGCTTCTCGGGATTGTTCCAATCGGGTTTGGCATTCTTGGCAATCACGATCGTGTTCATGAGACGTTCTGGCCTTGTTAAAGGTTACGTGACGGTTGAGCATCAACACGACGTTGTGAAGTACTTGAAGGGTTTCTCGATCTTCTGGGCGTATATCGCATTCTCTCAATTCATGTTGATGTGGTACGCGAATTTACCGGAAGAAACTGAGTACTACATCATGAGATCATTGGGCGGTTGGATGCAAATCTCCGTAGCTCTATTGGTCTTCCGTTTCATCGTTCCGTTCTTGGCGTTGCTTCCTCGTGGCGCAAAAAGAAACGATGCGAACGTACTGTTGATTTCTACGATTGTTTTGATTTTCCAATACGTGGATATCTACTGGATGGTGTATCCAAACTTTAACGATGGTGCGGTTGTATTCGGTTTCTGGGAAATCGGTATCTTCGCAGGATTCGCTGGTTTGTTCCTTCTTTGCATCATGAACTTCTGGAACAAGTACAACTTGGTTCCGATCAAAGATCCACGTATGCACGAGGCTTTAAACCACCACGTTGCTTACTAAGATTACACGGAATAAGAGCGTAGCGTTAATAACGCTGGACTCTTAACAAAAGCCACCCCAAGGGTGGCTTTTGTCGTTTAGAATATGGTTAAATCTTTCATCCACCAGGGAAAGGTGAGTGAGGTCTTATGAGATTTCTAGTTTGTACGTTTTTAGCAGCATCTGTGTTTGCAGGTTGCGATTGGAAATTTGATTCTTTGGAAGCGACTAAAGAAGTCAAAGCTGTGAAGGCTGAAATGGCCTTTTTAAACAACCTTCAAGAGCCGCAAACCGCGACTGTTTATTCTTTAGATCCGGCGCAAAAAGGCGAGGGACCAACAGACTTTCATGGCTTTAAAATCTTAGGCGAAATCAAAGTTCAACCTGAAGACGTGACGGAAGCTGCTCTCGAATTTAAAGATGCCGCTGAGTCGTTCAAGGATGGCTTAGCACTTCCGGGATGTTTTAATCCTCGCTATGGTATTCGTGTTACAAAGGGCGGAAAAACCTACGACTATGCTTTAAGTTACGAGTGCAATCATTTGCGCGGATACGATGGCTCCAAAGTGTACGATTTCGATGCAGCTGGAAATCCAAGCGTTCTGAAAAATCTTTTCACCAATGCCAATATTCCTCAGTCCGTACCTCCGCTAGCCACTCCAGCACCAACGTCTAGTGTGACTGAGGTAAAATAAGTCAGATAACTTACAAGACTCTGACTTTCCTCTTAAAAGGGAACTTGTTGAAACCGATAAGTTCCCTGATGAATACCCTTCAATTTCTAGTTTTGTTTTGTATTTCCTTACATGCAGCACGCGCCACGGCGGGCCCTCTTGAGGCGTTGTCGGAACAAGCTTTTAAAGTGACCGGTAATAAGTGCGAACCTTTGGCGCAATCCCAAAGTGATGAAATCTGTGACCCCAAAGAGTCTTCTCTTCAAGAAAATGCTAAAGATGTTAAACAAATCGCACAGTTGGCCGGACAATCTGAAGAAGATCGGTATTTCTATTTGCTGGCGCAGCAGCAGGTCCGCGAGCTTCAGTGTGCCAGCGATTATGCTAAGAACCTTGTCGCTCAGAACTCCAAAGACTTTGCCAATTCAGATCTCAAGAAAAAGTTAACTCTTGCACGGGAAGTGCGTGCAAAGACTGCCGAATTAGCAAAAAAAATCGTCTCTGATCCAGGTCTCGCAACACCTGTCTGTCCCACAAGTTTTGAAACCCTTGAAGAGCAAGTAAAAGGTTTTAAAAAGAATGCTCGATATAATGCCTGCAAAGAACTGATCTCGTTGCAGAATTCCTACAAGGTTATCATGAGTGCGATTCCACTTTCAGGAGCCCCTGAGGTAAAAAGTGTCATCGAAAAATTTTCCAGTTCCACCCAGGAAATTTCTGATCAAGACATGATTAAAAATTTGAATTCGGCCTACCAGGAAACCCAAAAGGCTTTGGATGAAAACCGTTCGAACCTAACGGCTTCCATTGTGGGTCAGGGTGGCCAAGGGTTGGATCGTACAACTCGTCATGACCTGCTGGCTGACCCGGCATTAAGTGCCTCCGTTGTAAAAAGTCAGCCGAAGCTATCTGAAGTGGCGTGCTTAGCCAATGCTCGTTACGGACAAGGTGCTGACAATTTAAACAACGGTGTGATGATCGGTTCGCTGTTTTTAGGCGCCGGTGCATCAGTCGTGGGTAAAGTAGGTGCATTCACAGCTAAAGCATTTTCCACAGCTCAGTCAGCAAGAACTGTTGGTATGGTTTCTTACAATGCCATGAACATGATGAAGTACGCTGTCATGGCGACAGATTTTGCCAGTATGGCAGCGGTAACGGATCAAGCGTGTTTTAAAACTAAAGTCGCCGATCTTAAAACAAGTGGCGCATGCATTAGTGCACCCACAGCAGACCGCCAAGAACAAGACAACTGCATTATGGCAGCATCACTGACGGCTTTGGGAGTGGTCCCTCAGAAAGCGTTGTCGGCATTTAAAGGCAAAGTAAAAAAGGCCATTGCGGAAGAAAATGCCAGCCAAGCTGGTCGCATCGCGGATGCAGATCAGTTTTTAGATACCAAAGCTTCCATTAAAAGAAATAATGCAACGTCAACCACTGCCTCCTCAGAATTAAGGCCTGGAGCCACGGGCTCTTCGGTCGCATTGGAAAAGAAGCTGGCTGAAGGAAATATAGTTTCTGATAAAAGAGTGGGGCAAGGTGTCTATGGCGCGCGCTTTGTGCGTTACGAAGATGGTTCCGAGGGCGTCTGGAAACCTCGCGCGGTGATGGACGAAATCGATACTTCGAAAAGTGAAGTGGCGGCTTATAATATCGATAAGTACTTGGGATTGAACAATACTCCGGTGACTGTAATTAAGGAATACAAAGGCGAAATCGGTTCCGTTCAGTATCGTGTGAAGAACTTAAAAGACCAATCGCCTTACGAAACCTTTGCCGATGATCCAGACCAATTAGGATTCTTTGACTATTTAGTTGCGAATGGCGATCGCCATGGTTTTAACTATCTGCAAAAAGAAGACGGAAAATTGGTAGCGATCGATCACGGTCTGTCATTTGGCGGTGGTCGTGGGAAAGATCCTTTTGTGACTTTCCAAGGCAACGTCGGGCAGTTGGATAAGAATCTGCGGGCCCAAGAAAAAATGACGAAGTCCATTGAAAGTGGCGGTCGTAATGTGGCTTCAATGAAAGAGCAATTGGCAGAGCTAAAACGCAAAGAATCAGAATTGCAATCAGCCATTAAGGCTTTTACCCCGCAAAAAGAAGTCGTTGAAAAGTTAAAGGCGACATCTTTCCAGGACTGGAAAAAAGTGACGGCTGGCAATCTAACAGAGTATCAAATCCAGGATATGCAAAAACGTCAGGAAACATTGCTTCGAGCCATTGAGATGGCTGAAAAGAAAATCGGTGCCGATCGTCTTTATCCAAGCGGTGAGGCATCACCTTTGATTAAAAAAGTTCACAACCGTTATTATTCTGAATAATTGGTTTTTGCCACATCCATCAAGCCCCGTTTGAGACGGTAGCTCCGCTCTGTTGAAATAACCTGATACACTCCGATTTGTCGGAACAGGTTTTTCATGGAGGGGATTCAATGACTCTGATCAGAACGGCGGTTCTTGTTTCAGTTTTTGCATTTCAGACAGTGCACGCTTCCGATGCGGATGGCAGGCCGATTTCCAGCAACTATCAAAAACTTCAGCTCTATGAACAAATCATGAACGGAGATCTGCCGGCGCCATTGCCCTTGCCGGATGAACCAGGGGATGGTCCCGATGATCCGCCTGCACCCAAACCCCCATCCACTCCCAAACCTCCATACTGCAGTACCACGAATCCCGAGAACGTTCGTTGCATTCGAGCGGTGTGTGATCAGTTGCCGAATATGGACTGCAGCACCGATAAAAAAGTTAAAGATATCGCCTGCCAATGTGACGGTGTGAATGGCCAATGTGTGACAGCGGTTTGTAATCAGTTAGATCGTTTTGACTGTGACGAAAAGCGTGAACTGTTTTCGATCACGAAAATGTGTCGAGGAGTCAGTGATGCCAGCTGTATCGATCGCATCTGCTCGGAATTGGGCAGATTCGAATGTGACGATATGGGTGACATGCGCCGGGTGACTGAGCTGTGCCGTTAAGGTGCCAGGTCCTATTTGCGTAAGCGATGCGTCATTGGCGGATTGAGGCGGTTCGAGACCAAGAACACTTGACCCTCCTCCATGCCGGGATTAGTAATAATGTGATGCAAAATTTCCCGTTTTATTCATCACTTATCCCACTTAAAAAGAGCTCGTTCACGAGCACGCAATCATAATGTCACAAATTACAATTATTCTGCCGGATAACTCGACGAAGGTTTTTGACCATGAACCGACAGCGCTAGAAGTGGCGCAGTCTATTGGCCCTCGCTTGGCTAAAGAAACTCTTGGTGCAAAACTAAATGGTTCAACTGAAATTTCTGATCTTCGCACTGTTTTGAAAGATCAAACGAAAGTGGCTCTTGTCACCACCAAATCTCCTGAATCAGTTGAAGTGGTTCGTCACTCGGCTGCGCACATCATGGCGCAAGCGATTCAAGATATCTGGCCAGAAGTAAAAGTGACGATCGGTCCTGTGATCGATAACGGTTTCTATTATGACTTCGATTCTCCGTTTGCTTTTACTGAAGAGCATTTCGAAAAAATCGAAAAGAAAATGACTGAGATCGTTTCTAAAGATCTTCCAATTCATCGTGAGGACTGGCCAATTGCGAAAGCGATTGAAACATTCAAAGGGATGAATGAACGATTCAAAGTTGAGTTGATTGAAGACCTTGCGAAAAAAGGCGAGACGACTGTTGGTATCTATTTCAATGGTACGAACTGGTTTGACCTTTGCCGTGGTCCACACATTCAATCAACGGGTCAAATCAAAGCCTTCAAATTGTTGTCCGTAGCCGGTGCATATTGGAGAGGCGACGAGAAAAACGCCATGCTTCAACGCGTGTACGCGACAGCGTTCAACGACAAGAAAGACCTGGATCTTTACTTACACAACATCGAGGAAGCGAAGAAGCGCGATCATCGTAAGCTAGGTAAAGAGCTTGGCATGTTCTACTTCAACGAACTAGCTCCAGGATCTCCATTCTTTACTGGTAAGGGCGCAACGGTTTACAACTCTTTGCAAACCTACCTTCGCGAATTGTATTTCGAGACTGGTTACCAAGAAGTCATCACGCCGCAAATCTTCGATGTGAACTTGTTCCATACTTCGGGTCACTATCAGAACTACAAAGAAAACATGTTCTTCACGAAAGTGGACGAGCGTGATTTCGCTTCGAAACCAATGAACTGTCCTTCTCACTGTTTGCTTTATAACTCTGAGAAATATTCTTACCGTGATTTGCCAATCAAAATGGCAGACTTCGGTCGTTTGCATCGCTATGAAAAATCAGGCGCCATGCACGGTTTGACTCGTGTTCGTACGTTCTGTCAGGACGACGCGCACATCTTCTGCCGCATGGATCAGTTGCAGGAAGAGATCGCGAAATTCATGGGCTTGCTAAATCGTGTTTACGATAAGCTTGGTATGAGCAACTACAAGATCTTCCTTTCCACTCGTCCAGACAACCGCATGGGCAGTGAAGAGTACTGGGATATGGCCGAAGGTGCTTTGGCCGAAGCCTTAAAATCTTTGAATTTGCCGTTTGAATTGAACCCTGGCGATGGTGCTTTCTATGGACCAAAGTTAGATATCATGTTCGTGGATGCTTTGAATCGTCCATGGCAATTGGGAACACTTCAAGTGGACCCGAATCTTCCTACAGCGTTTGATTTGAAGTACACAGGCGAGGATAACAAGGAACATCGCCCGGTGATGCTACATCGTGCGATCTTGGGCTCTTTAGAGCGTTTTATCGGCGTTTATTTAGAGCACACGGCAGGCCATTTGCCACCGTGGATGATGCCGGTCCAGGTTTCAATCTTGAATGTTACGGACCGTGTGAACACGTTCTGTGAGGAACTGATGAAGTCCCTCAAAGATCAAAAAGTTCGCGTGGAATTTGACCGCCGTAACGAAAAGTTGAATTATAAAATCCGTGAGGCTCAGCTTCAAAAAATTCCATACATGATTATCGTAGGGGATAAAGAGGCAGAATCCAGAACGGTTTCATTGCGTTTGAGAGACGGGTCTGAACATAAAGGGATGACTGTGGATCAGGTAATGAATTTGATTACGACAGATATTAACACAAGAAGTTTGCAGAGCTCTCTTGCGAAGTCTGCAACTGTAAACTAGTCGTCGCACTTAGGTGACGCTAGTATTTAACTAAACCCCGGAGGTTTACCATTAGCAAGTTTTCAGGAAATTTTGGAGGCGGTGGCGGTCGCTTTGATCGCAACAAGAAAGACTCTAAAGACTCTTTGAGAGTGAATCGCGAAATTCGCGCCCAACAAATTCGTGTTATCGACGACGAAGGTAACATGTTGGGTGTTATGACTGTACCTGAGGCGATTCGCATTGCTGAAGATCGTGGATTGGATCTTCTGGAGATTGCTCCAACAGCAACTCCTCCTACTTGTAAAATCATGGATTACGGCAAGTGGAAGTACGAGAAAAAGAAACAAGCAACAGCTGCTCGTAAAAAGCAAACTGTTGTGACGATCAAAGAGGTGCAATTGCGCCCTCGTACAGATCAACATGACTTCGAAACTAAGATGAATCACGCTCGTCGCTTCCTTTTGGATGGCGATAAAGTGAAAGTTTCATTGCGCTTTATGGGTCGTGAATTGGCCCATCAAGAGGTGGGTTTGGACGTTATGAAGAAAGCGATCGCTTTCGTTGACGACCTTGCATTGGTTGAATCTCAACCTAAAATGGAAGGTAAGCAAATGTTCTTGATGCTTGCTCCAGATCCTTTGAAAATCAAAGAATACCAAAAAGCACATCCGAACAAGTCTAAACAAGACACGAAAGAGCTCGACGAACTTAAAAACGAAGAGCACGGAGATGACGAGGACTAGATCTTCGTTTCAAAAGGCAGCCATAAGGCTGCCTTTTTTGTTTGCAAGGAGTGAAGGTTAAATGGCTCCAGTTCATTCAGTTCATTCATTTAAAAATTTTTGGGACGTCTTTGTTTTATTTACTGTTCCCGTCGGTGGAGGAATTCCCGCAGGTGTGATTTTGGCTAACAGTCGCGGAATGGGTTGGCTGGCGATGAGTGCCTTATATTTCTGTTCAGATGTTTTGCTGGCGTTTGTATTTGAGCCGATGATGATGGTCGTTTTATGGCTTGCAAGGCATATTCCTATTCTGGCGAACACCTTGAAAATTTCGCGCGAGATCACGGCCAAAACAATTGCTCGATATGGGACCAAGCCGGGGCCTGTCGTTTTAATCATGATCGCATTCGGTGTGGATCCAATGACGGGAAGGGCCGCTGCTCTTTCCCAAGGTCACAGTTTTTTAACGGGTTGGGCAATCGCCATTGCAGGCGATATGCTTTTTTTCTGGGTGGTGATGGCGTCGACGTTATTCTTGAATAATATCTTAGGAGATGGAACTTGGGCCGCGGTAGTCATCATGGTTTTGATGATTTCGATACCGGCTCTTTACAGAAAATGGAAAGACCGAGGCATCGTGATCGATATTGAAAAGCAGCCCTAAAGGCTCCTTTTTTCGTTTTAGTGCGGCTGTGGGATTTTATCTCGCACGTAAAATTTGAGAGGCGGCGCGCTGACCTGACATCAGGGCGCCCTGGATGGTTCCCATGTTGGCTCCGGTGGTGGTGCCTTCTCCGGCAAGGATGATTTTTCCTTGGTGAACTTTGCGAAGATCCTCGTTTTCATGATCATGTTGAATCCCCATATAGGAGTAAGCGCCCCTTGTATAAGGGTCTTTGTTCCAATCGTGAAAATGATGTCTTACATAGTTCTTTTTGATAAACGCCAGAGATCTTCCAGTCAGGATGCTTAAAGTTTTAAAGGCGGCTTGATTTTTTTCCTGGGTCGTCATCGATGAAAGTTCAAGCGCTTTGGGGCCGCCTTGCCAGGCAGTTAAAAAGTTAGAACGATGGGGAGCTTGCGTCCACCAGGTAGGGAAGTACATGTCTGGTCCCGCATGTAAAAAAGAGACAGGGCGCTTGGAAAGGTTTTCCCAAAATCGATGAGTAAATTCAAAGGAGATGCGTAAAACATTTCCCATATGAATGGACTCCAGGGCCTGCGATATTTTTGGAATTTCTGGGTGGAAGTAATTCTTTGATTTCAAAACTCCGATGGGCAGAGTGACTACGACGAAATCGGCAGTGTATGGGATTCTTTTTCCTTTGCAAAAGATGCGGACCAACTTTTGTTCCCATTCAATAGAGGTCACCTCGTGCTGCAAGCGAATGTCTGATTTTTTTAATACAGATGATTTAAAAAGTTCATCGACAAAATGGGAATACCCCTTGCCTGGGCGGAACTGACTTTGGCCATTAATTTCTGGTTCCTCGGAACCTTCGGCCTCTGCCAAACCTTT
Source organism: Bdellovibrio sp. SKB1291214 (assembly GCF_002209355.2). Taxonomy (GTDB): domain Bacteria; phylum Bdellovibrionota; class Bdellovibrionia; order Bdellovibrionales; family Bdellovibrionaceae; genus Bdellovibrio. The sequence continues at coordinate 3,097,923 of NZ_CP106855.1, read as the reverse complement.
TTCTCCGGCGAGCTTTAGGTCAGCCGCATCGAATCCTTCGATAAAAGATTTATAAATTCCAATATCTTGTTTTGGAATACTGCGCTGATGCGTTTTTAAAAAATCATTCAAAGATCGGTCTTTGGGTCTGTCACTTTTAAGTCGGCTGCTAATTCTTTCGATTTTTTCCCAAAAATCCCGGGACTCGTGCAATTTGCCCCGTTGAAAATAAAGATGATTGTCACAAAGATCTGTAAAAGGAATTTGTCGTTCGGAAATAAAGTTCATCATCGGCTTTTCTGCTCCATGAATAAACTCTGGACCCAACTCGATGGCAGGAAATGTTCCAGGAACACTGAAGGCGCGCCCTCCGATCCGATTCCGGGCTTCAATCAAAGTGCAGTGAACACCTGCCTTTGTTAGTATTTTTGCACAATTTAAACCCGCAACACCAGCGCCAATGATAATGACTTTTTTCACTTGGAGCCCCCCAAAAAACAGAGTGCCGCGCTTGCCTCTTTCCATGGAGAGGGAAGTGGCAGGAATGTGAAAAGACACTACCACAGGCTATCTTGGGGCTTTTGTCCTTTTAAAACTTGACCAATATTTTCCAGTGCCCGGTAACCCATAGCATCGCGGGTTTCCTGAGTCGCGCTGCCCATGTGAGGAGTCAGGAAAACATTATGAAAGTCTTTAAGCTTTAAATTGTAATCAGGCTCCTTGTCGAAAACATCTAAGCCTGCTGCAAATAATTTTCCAGATTGCAGCGCACGTATTAAGGCCTCTTCGTCGACCAGGCTGCCGCGAGCCACGTTGATTAATACCGAGCGATTTGGCATCAAAGCGAAAGTCTCATCGTTGATGATGTGTTTGGTTTCTGCCGTGCCGGGAGCATTGAGTGATAGGATTTCGCAAAAAGGAAGCATCTGGTGAAAATCAGAATAGTAAGTTGCTCCTTTTTCCAGGTCGGGCGGCAGTCTTTTTCGATTACAATACACAATCTTCATCCCAAAGCCGCGGGCGCGATCGGCAACGGCTTGTCCAATGCGGCCCATGCCGTAAATACCCAGTGTTTTTCCACTGACTTTTATTCCCAGCATCTCAGATTGGCTATAGGTTTTTCTCCAACCGGATTCCATGATTTCCAAATACTCGCGGCCTCTGCGACAGGCGTTGAGCAATAACAGCATGGCAATATCTGCTGTGCATTCTGTTAAAACATCAGGCGTATTGGTAAGGTAAATTCCACGCTCTTTCGCAGCATGGATATCCAGATGATCAAAACCCACACTGCTGGTCGCGATGATTTTCACAGAATCGGGAAGTTGCGCAATCACATCCTTCGTAATTTTTTGTTTTGGAACAACCACGATGCCTTGAGATTTATTGTCGTGACTGAGCTGGATGATTTCATCAGTCGTTAATTCGCGATCAGCAACAACGGCTTCGAATTTTTGATTGGCTAGAATTACTACGTTTTGCGGAGCCAGATACGGCAGAAGGATGGAGTGTTTCATATTCGACAGTCTGTTCCTTTGTGTTTTGAGTCGCAAGAAATTTTAGGCTTTTCTCAAATGACAAATTATGCGATGGTTGATTTATCTAAGCATTAAAATCTTTGGTGCTTGCTCGGGATATGAAAGTCTCCCTCCTTTACAAACGACTTGCAGAAAAAATTGAAGAGTGAAGTTTAAGAAACTTCGAAGGGAAAAGTTGTGACAACGACAACAGCTTGGATCGTTTTGGTTATTGCAGGTGTCTTGGAGTTTATTTGGGCATCGGGCCTTAAGTATTCTGAAGGTTTTACGAAATTAGTGCCGTCCATTTTCACATTGGTGACGATGGGTATTAGTTTCTATCTTTTGTCACTTGCGATGCGGGTGCTACCGGTAGGGGTGTCTTACACCGTCTGGACTGGTATTGGCGCCGTTGGCGCGGTGGTGATGGGTACTTTGATCTTCAAAGAACCTCTTTCGCTTTTAAAGCTGGCGTTTTTAGGGATGATCATTGTCGGCATCATTGGCCTTAAGTTCGTAGAATAGGTTTTTTTCGGAAATTCTATGGAATTTGGCTGAAGGCCAGGTCATCCTTAAGGTATGCAGTTAAATTCCATTCTGATTTTCTCGTTGGCTTTGCTGCCACTGACACCTATGGCTCAGGCGACACCCCAAGTGTCCCGTAGTTTGGCCAGTGCGGGACTCAATATCACGCCCTGTATTACGGCTTCACAGATGGTCGTTCACGGTCATCGTGGAATGAATGGATATCCGGATAACACCATTGCCTCCTTTAAAGCTGCCTATGATGTCGGGGTGGATTGGGCAGAGTTGGATTTGCAAGTAACCAGCGATAATCACATCGTGGTTGCTCATGACGCCATTCCGAATGTGAATGTGGAACGTTGTGGAGTGAAGGGGAAGTCTTTGTTAAAGGCGGCTCTTTTCGACATGACTTATGAACAAGAAAAAGAAGTTCGTTGCGGCATTAAGAAATTTGACGAATCTAAGCTAGAGCCCATTCCGGAGCTGAAAGAAGTTTTTGCTGTTTTTAAAGACCGTAAAGCTAAATCCGGAAAGCCTGTGGGTCTTAATATCGAAGTTAAGTACTTTTTAGATCAACAACAGTTCTATCCACCTCAAGCGGAATATATCGAAATGATCATTAAAGTGATTCGTGAAGGTGGCTGGTCGAATGATCGCTTTTTCGTTCAAAGCTTTAACCAAGAGTTCCTAAAAAAGTTCAAAGAAAAAGCCCCCGACATTCAAGTTGTCCCCTTAATCGGAGACGCGAGAGCTGCTGAAAAAGCAGCAAAAGATACGGGAGCCACCACTGTCACGCCCGGTTTCTGGCAAGTGACGCCAGAACTGATTTTGAATCTTCATAAAAAAGGAATCAAAGCCATCGTCTGGACGCCAAATCAGGAAAGTGAGATTCGAAAGGTCATCGAATCAGGGGCTGATGGAATTATCACGGACTATCCAGAGCTTTTCTTTAAAATACGCGAAGAGCTCTGCAATCCTTAAAACTCTATTTACGCCAGTAAGTCGTTAGCCACTTCCAAACTTCAGGACGACGATCCCCGATGTCGAAGTGGTTTCCATCGAATTCGACATAATCATGGGACACATTATTTTCCTTAAGCAGGTGCGAAATTTGACGAGCCCCATACTGCAGATGGAAATTGTCTTTCGTTCCGACGTCTAAATAAATCCCTTCAAGTTTTCGAAGGGAGTTCAAGCGTTTTGGTAAAAAATGGACAGGATCTTTTTCCAGCCACTGCTGCCAGATCTCAACGATTTTATTTCCGGTGCGAGGATCCAAAGGAAAATGAAAATCACCCGCTGATCCTTTTGGAGAGTAGCACGCAGACATTCCAAATGCGTTGAGCAGTGAATGCCAGTTACGAAACTTGGTAAGCTTTCCGCTACGAAGTTCTTCTAAAACTCTCAAACCTGATTGCCCGTATTTTTCCCAGACAGGAAGTGCCTGGTAAAGATCATTGATGATACTGGCATCGAAAAATGAATCCGGAGCGATAGCCGCACACAAACCAAAGGTTTCTGGAAACTGAGTTGCTAACTGTAAGGCTCCGTATCCGCCGCTGGAGCCTCCCATCACACACCAGTCTTTGGGATTTTTTGAAATCGGGTAGTGCGACAAAGCGGTGACGATCTCGGTCATGATATAGTCTTGATAGTTTCCAATCGCTGCAGAATTTAAAAACTGCGATCCACCCCAGGTGCTTAAGGCATCCACGAACACATACAAGGCTTCAGGAGCTTCGCCACTTTCAAAAAGTTTATCGATGACTTGAATTGTATTTTGCTCATTGAATTTTGGATTGAAATAAAAAGGAGCATTCCCACTGAATCCACCCAACACCATAACCACGGGCCAAGGACCTTCTGTTTTTGGAAGCAACAGGGGGTTGAAGCGAACCGATGAATCTTTAAGAGGATTGTCTTTCAAGCATTGACTGTTGATCTGCAATGTCTCGATGCGGAAGTTTTGAATCTCATAGGCGCGATAGTTAGTCAGTGTTTCGAAATGTTTCATATTGAGAATGTTAGCAAGACTTCATGGGCGCGTCCCGAGCAAATGCAGAGCTCCAAAATCTCATTCACAGAATGGAACGTAACCATGTGGGACTTAAGTGTTAAATCTTCATCAAGGGTCTTACGAAAAGGTCTAAAAAGGCCGAAAATATAAAGACTTGGAGCCTATATGAAACTTCAGATTTGGGGCCCGTTCCTAGCGGCCTGTTCAACATTGTTTGTGATCTCCACCCACGCAGCCTTAGGCGATCAATTGGTCACCTCATCTTCTGCAAACTCAACTTCCAACTCCCGTCAAGCAACTTCAGTCACAGCATCAGGCTCTACCTATTCTGTTTCTGAGAGCACCATCGATGGCGTGGCCATTCGCCAGTTTGTGAACTCGCAGGGCAGAGTTTTTGGTATTTCCTGGAAGGGAGTGGACCTTCCGCCGCTAGATACGTTACTAGGCATTTATCTGCCTGAATATAAATCTGCTGTGAAAGCACGTGGCCGTCAATTCGGTCGCAGAACTTTGAAAATTTCCACGGACAATATTGTCGTTGAAGGCTCAAGTCGTCAAACGGATCAAAGGGGCCGTGCCTACATTCCGGCAAGCCTGCCGCTAGGTTTTGATCTAAAGGAAATAAACTTCAATGAATAGCATCAAATCGATTTTAATTCTTTTAGGTATTTTAATTGTTGGTGTGAATCAAGTGGGCTGTAACGGCAGCACTGTGGGTTCTAAAACTCTCGCTGCTTCTGTTTATTACCCGACAGCTTTATCGGGTGATAACGTCATTCCCATGTCAGTCGGAGCCTGCGGAGTCGATGGTTATGCAAACGAACCTTGCATTAGCGTGACGATTTGTACCCCCGGGACGTCGAACTGTCAGACCATCGACAATATTCTGGTTGATACCGGTAGCTATGGTTTGAAAATTTTTAAATCCCTCATTTCAGTGCCATTGACCCAAGTTGATATGGGTAATGGATATGGACTTGCTAGCTGCACTGGATATCTGGATGGATCTGGTCACTGGGGGCAAGTTGTAAAGGCCGATGTTAAACTTGGTAATCTGAGCACGGCTACGAATAATCCATCTGGTATTTCTATTGTGACTTTGGATTCAAAATATTCAAACGCAAGCGGATGCAGCTCTAGTCCTGATAAGGATCCGTCTGAGGCAGGTTTCAATGGTATCATTGGTGTAGGTTCATTTGTTGAGGACTGCAGTGTCGGCTATGCCGGTGCCAACGGCTGTACTTTAACGGCGACCCGTAAATATTGGAAATGTACAGCTGTTAGTTGCAGTATGACGACTGTTGCTGCTGCAGACCAGATCGCAAATCCCGTAGCAAAAATGCCAACGGGTTATGACAACGGTTTGGTGCTGAAACTTCCATCGGTCAGTTCGACAGGTGCGGGGGCAGCTTATGGTTATATGATTTTAGGAATCGGCACTGACGCATACAATTCTCCGACAGGAGTTACAGTATTCCCCGTCGAAAACGATGCTACGTTTGTAACTCGCTTTAATAACAGAGACTATGAGTACGCATTCATCGACAGTGGAACAAACTTTAATGGTTTCCCACGTGTTGGCGGCAACCCAGCGCTTTGTTCCGGAAGTACAGATTTTTTCTGCCCGGCTACGGAAACAACAATAACTGCGACGATGAAGTCAGGCTCCGTAACTCAAGCGGTGTCATTTAAAGTCGGTAACATGATTACTTTGGCTTCGGCGACCCCATATAGCATGGTTTATAGCAATATCGCTTTCAATACGGCGGACATGGGTGAAACCGGTAGCCCTTCAGACGCGGACGTCCCCTTTGACTGGGGATTGCCTTTCTTCTTGGGGCGCTCGGTTTATGTGGGCATCAAAGGAACTTCGGCTACGATCAACGGCCAAACCGTCTCGGGACCCCATTGGGCGTTCTAAGTTATTGATTTTAAATAGGATTTGAAAGGACGCTCGGGCGTCCTTTTTTCATTTTGAAGGGCCCTTAAAATGCTTGCTTTTCGTCAGTATTCGACCTAAAACCATGAGTCCGTATTTATGACTGACTAGGGCACTACTAAGAGTCTTCCCCATCGGGAGGAACGCCTTATCGGAGACAAGGGAATACCTATGAAAATGCGTACTCACTCAGGCGCTAAAAAACGCATGAAAGTTACAGCGAGCGGCAAAGTTAAGAAAAAAAGCACTCGCATGCGTCACTTGAACTCTCACATGAGCTCAAAAACAAAAAGACAACTTGGTAAAACATCTTACGTAGAAGACGCGAACATGCTTCAAGCACGTCGCTGCCTAGTATTCTAATTTCGTTTTTAGTTTAATTTAAATTTTTCTCTCTTAAGCCGTAACAAATTGGCAGTAGAGATACTTCTCCGACGAAGTCGGAGGGAATAAAACATAGAGGTTCAAAATGGCTCGTGTAAAATCTGGTAAAACAAATCGTGCTCGTCACAAAAAAGTTCTTAAAAGAGCAAAAGGTTACTACAGCGCTGGTTCTCGCGCATACATCCACGCGGTAGAAAAAAATGACCGTGGTATGGCTTTCGCTTACCGCGACCGTAAAGTTAACAAACGTAACTTCCGCACTTTGTGGAACCAACGTATCAATGCAGCTGCTCGCGCGAACGGTACTACGTACTCTCGCTTGATCGGTGGCTTGATTAAAGCTGGCATCCAAGTTGACCGTAAAGTTTTGGCTAACTTGGCTATCACTGACGCAGCAGGTTTCGCAGCACTTTGCAAACACGCTTTGGCGTAAGCTGATCTCCTCTAAGGAGCACCGGCAATGAGCGAATCCAATACTCAGTTTGAAAATAGAAAGCGCGATCATATTAGAATCGCGCTGGACCCAAGGTCTCAGACTGAAGGGCAAACGGGATTGGATTCGATCGAATTAATTCATGAGGCTCTGCCTGATTTGAATTTTAAAGAGGTCGATATTTCGACCTCTTTTTCTTTTTTAAAGACCAACATCGGTCTTTCATCTCCCATTTTTATTTCATCCATGACTGCTGGCCATGAACATGGTCGCGAAATCAATATGGCGTTGGCTCGTCTGAGCGATCGTCGTCAGATTTTAATGGGTGTCGGTTCACAACGTCGAGAATTGAGTGATTCCAATGCAGCTGAGGAATGGTCCCAAGTGCGCAAACAAGCGCCCAAGGCCCGATTGCTTGGAAATATTGGAATTGCCCAATTGATCAAGACTCCCTTGGATGGCATCCGCCGTTTGATCGAGGCAACGGAGGCCGTGGCCCTTTTTGTCCACGTAAATCCTCTGCAAGAAGTCCTTCAACCCGAAGGAACTTCCGACTTCAAGAACTCTTTGCAAGCTATTGAAAACCTCGTGAAATTCGCCCAGGTTCCAGTCATAGTGAAGGAAGTTGGATGTGGCTTTTCTGTGAGTACTCTGAAGCGCTTAAACGACACGGGCATCTTTGCCGTGGATGTCGCGGGGAAGGGTGGAACACACTGGGGACGCGTGGAAGGTTACCGCTCTGAAGAGAGTGAAATGCTTTACCAAGTCGCGCAAACATACGCCAACTGGGGCATCAGCACAGTAGAGTCTTTACTTAATGCTGAGCAGGCCCGTGTTAGTTATGAAGTTTGGGCATCGGGCGGCGTGCGCTCGGGCCTCGATGTCGCTAAACTGTGCGCGTTGGGTGCCAAGAAAGTTGGAATCGCCAAACCGTTTCTGGAAGCGGCTTTGACCGGTGACATGGCCCTGGAGAATTTGCTGAACCGTTTGGAAACTGAACTTAAGATCGCGCTATTTTGTACAGGCAGCAAAACAATCGCTGAGCTGGCAACGAAGAAGGTGATTCGATGAAAAAGCAACTGCAAGAAATCTTTAAAGGCTTCTCAAAACTAACTCGCCAAGAACGTTTAGATTCTTTGGTTGAAGTAGGTGCTTTGCAACAAGCAGACGTTGATTATATTTCTAAGGGCGGTCTTCGTGATACGACTCTTGGTGAAAAATTCATCGAAAACGTGATTGGTTATTTCCAAATGCCATTGGGAGTTGCAACAAACTTCCGTATCGATGGCAAAGACTTTGTGATTCCAATGGCTGTCGAAGAGACATCTATCGTTGCAGCTGTTTGTAAATCCGCGAAGTGGATCCGTGAATCTGGTTCTATCACAACGGAAGTTGTGGGTGCAGAGATCATCGGTCAAATTCAAATCGCGAAAGTTAAAGACTTTGCGATTTTCGAAAAACAATTGCTCGCTCAAAAAAACTACATGATCGAAATATCTAACCGCGAAGTGGCTTTCGGGCTTGTTCGTCGTGGTGGTGGTGTTCGTGATATTCAAGTTCGCCGCGTAACTCGTGGTGATGGCACTGACATGGCTGTGGTTCACGTTTTGATGGACCCGTGCGATGCCATGGGCGCGAACATCATGAATCAAGTGTGCGAATACTTGAAAGAGCCGATTGAGCAATTCACAGGCGAAAAAGTGACGATGTGTATCCTGTCTAACTTGGTGGACACTAAAATCACTCGCGCTGTGGTTCATATCAAAGACATTGATCCTGCATTGGCAGAAAAAATTGAAGAAGCTTCTTTGTTTGCACAAATGGATCCCTACCGTGCAGCGACGAACAACAAGGGCGTGCTGAATGGTATTGACCCCGTGTTGGTTGCCACGGGTAACGACTGGCGTGCGGTTGAAGCGGGTATTCATGCTTACGCTTGCCGTGATGGTCAGTATCGTTCAATCACGAAATGGTTCCGTGAAAACGGTGGCCTGACAGGTGTGTTCGAAGCTCCACTGGTTGTGGGCACTGTGGGTGGGGTAACGACTCTTCATCCAACAGCGATGATGTGCATGAAGATGTTGGGGACTCAGTCTGCGAATGAGCTTTCGCGCGTGATTGCAGCTGTGGGCCTGGTGCAGAACTTGGGCGCTTTGAAGGCACTTACAACAGTGGGTATCATCGAAGGTCACATGAAGCTTCATACTAAAAATCTGGCATTGGGTGCTGGCGCTGAAGAGCGCGAGATCCCAGCTGTGCAAAAGAAACTTGAAGAGATTTTGACGATCCGTAAACGCATCTCTTTAAGCAACGCGATTGAGGTTCTTAAAGAACTTCGTGCCGGTCAGGCTTCAAGCCCGACTCAGCATCCTCACTAGAGGAGGTCCGCTTTGGCGTTGACGTGCACGATTCCTGGTAAGACTTTTTTGGTGGGCGAATACTTGGCCCTGCATGGGGGACCGACTTTGTCAGTCCTGTCGAAGCCTTGCTTTGAAATGACGTCAAAACCTGGAAACGGAAGTTACTCTGGGGATGCCGGAGGGCAAGCCCGCTGGGGTGGGATTCATCCGGATTCACCAGCAGGGAAGTTCATCTCAGCTCATTCTGATTACTTTAAAAATATCGATCTTAGTTTTTCTGATCCTTACAAAGGAATGGGTGGCTTTGGTGCATCAACAGCTCAGTTTTTAGGGGCTTATGCCTTATGGATGTACCGCGAAGCTCACTCAATTGGAATGGAAGCTCAGTTTGATTTCAGGCATCTTCTTGCCGAATACCAGCAATATGCTTGGAACGGTGAAGGAACTCCGCCAAGCGGGGCGGATCTGATTGCGCAGTTTAAGGGAAGTATGACTTTCTTTGAAAAGCGTAAAGGGATCGTGTCGGTGACGAATTGGCCGTTTGAGGAATTGGATTTTTATTTGATTCACACGGGCAATAAAGTTGCGACTCATGAGCATTTGAAAACCTTGAAGGATTTTGATTCCTTGGGTTTAGAGAAAGCTGCGTATCGAGTGCAAGAGTCTTTTGCATCGGCGAATCCTGACGAGTTGATCGCGGGTGTTCAAGATTATGCCAAAGCGTTGAAAGATTTAAACTTTACCTGCGAACCGACGCTGAAACTTTTGGAAGGCCTGAGAGGACTTTCATTCGTGAAAGCGGCTAAAGGTTGCGGTGCTTTGGGTGCTGACGTGTTGTTCGTGGTGACTGCGAAAAATCATTCTGCAGAACTTGAAAAATACTGTCAGACGGTAAATGTGAAATTAGTGGCTTCTAATAAAACGATCGCAACAGGTTTGCAGGTCGAGGCCGTTTAGGAAATTAGGTTTATGAATCAAGTGTTGGTTTCAGCTCCATCGAATATTGCGTTGATCAAGTACATGGGAAAGATCGAAGGTTCTGGCAATAAGCCCACGAATGCTTCTTTGTCCTACACCCTTGAAAACTTACGCACGTTTGTGCGTTTGACAGAAATTGATGGTGGTGCGGATCTTTGGAAACCACTTGTACGTGAAGATCTTGAGAAAATTGATTTGTCTGAAAAAGGCCAACAGCGATTCTTAAAACACTTAGCAAATTTGAAAGACAAATGGGGAGTCACAAAAAACTTCCTGGTGGAATCAGCGAATAACTTTCCCTCTGACTGCGGCCTTGCTAGTTCCGCTTCAAGCTTTGCAGCTTTGACTTTAGCGGCAGCAGAAATGTTTCAAAAATTGAATCCGCAACCTTGGGGCACCGACAAGAAAACGTTGTCAGAACTATCTCGTCAAGGTTCAGGATCTTCCTGCCGTTCATTGTTCACACCGTGGGCTTTGTGGCAGCAAGAGTATGCTCAACCAATGAACTTGCCTTTGACAAATATGCACCACATCTGTGTTGTTGTGGAAGCCTCTAAAAAAGAAGTCTCTTCGTCAGAAGCCCATAAACTTGTGACAACAAGTCCTCGTTTCACCGGGCGAGTTGAGCGAGCGGAACTTCGTCTGGCCGATTTAAGTCAGGCACTGCAATCGACGGATTGGCATATGGCTCGTCAAATTGTTTGGGACGAGTTCATTGACATGCACCGTCTGTTTGAAACAAGCACACCAGCATTTAGCTATATGACGGAGGCTTCCAAACAAGTTTTGGAAGAATGCCAAAAACTTTGGAATCGTTGGCAAGATGGTCCTTTGGTGACAATGGACGCCGGCGCCAATGTTCATATGTTATTCCGTCACGATCAATTGAAGCGCTTTAAAGAATATCGTGAGTTTTTTGGTGAGAAATTTAAAATCTTGGCGTTTGAAGGCGTAAAACCCGATGTCCACTAGCTTTCAATGCACAGCTTACGGAAAATGGATCTTGGTCGGCGAACACTCGGTGATTCGTGGATATCCGTCATTAGTGTTTCCTATTCCTTCCAGAACTTTGGAATTAAAATACACTCCGGGCGATCATCCTTTGTCACTGGATCTGCATGGTGATCATGGACAAGAACTTCAGCTGTTGATCTGGGGAGTCTTAGAAAGAGCCTTTCAGTTAAAAGGCATTTCACGCCAGAATTTGACGGGGACTTTGCATCTGGATTCCTCGCTGCCTGTGGGAGCCGGAATGGGTGCTTCTGCGGCACTTTGCGTAGCGCTGACTCGTTGGTTAGGGCACTTAGGCTTTGTTCAAGAATCTGAATACTTTGATTTCGCCAGAAATCTAGAAGATCTTTTCCACGGTGAGAGCAGCGGGATTGATATCGCCGTGGCCTTATCGGGGGAGGGTTTGCGATTCGTGCGCAATGGTGAGCGCAAACAGATCACTCCCAAATGGAAACCTCGTTGGTATATTTCTTATTCTGGCAAGCGTGGCGTAACTGTGGATGCAGTGAACAAGGTGAAAGATCTTTTGGCTAAGCAGCCGCCAGTGGGACAGCAAATTGATATGAACATGGCAAAAGCCGTCGAAACAGCTCAGCAAGCATTGGCGATGGATGAAGAGCAAGGACGTAAGTTCTTGGTCGAGGCTATTGAAATGGGAGCTGATTGTTTTGATAAATGGGGCTTAAATGACGGGGCTCCAGCGAATCATATTGCTTGGCTTCGTAGTCAGGGCGCGATTGCAGTGAAACCGACGGGCTCCGGTGGTGGGGGTTACGTGATCTCTCTGTGGGATAAAGAACCTTCTGAAGAGGCTCTCAAAGAGCTCATCCCTTGTTAGGGTAAAAAAGCCTCTCATTTTCCGAGAGGCTTTTTTCGTTTTTAGTCCTGTTAAAAGTTTATTTGCAGATCGAGATAGCTTTTGTTGCCGCGACGATTTTCGCGTAAGGGGAGTTTGTCGAGCGAAGGACTGCCCAATAACGTGCTCCACCTTTCCAGCTGCCGCTGACTTGGCCTGCAATGCGTGCATCTCGGCCCATCCAGCGATTTAAGATGCGAATGCCGCAGCTCAGATTCTTGTAAGGGTCGTGGAGGTCCGAAGTGGATTTCAGACCACAACCGTAAGCATTTCCACTCTCGACCGACAGCTGTAAAAGTCCAGCGCTGATCACCGAATTTCCTGAGCTGTCATCAAAGTCCTCCGTATAATTCAAGTTCGTATTGAAGCTTGATTCATACTTTGCCATTTGTGACATCAAGTACACCCAGAAATTCTTGCGTTGGTCGCGAGTCAGACTGTTGTATTTAGGGCAGAATGTCGCGCCGTCAGCAGGGATGACGTCCAAAAGGTCATCGCCTAAAACTTCAAGCTGAGTCATCACGTGGGCCGTCCATAACTTACCGTCAGCTTTTGCAGCTTCCCAAATAGGAGCCACTGCCAGTGCTGCCTCAGGAGTCGGTGATGGAGAAGGACTCGCCGTAGGTGACGGTGATGGAGAAGGGGTTGGTGTCGGATCAGGGGTCTGAATACCAGATGACGCGTTATCACCGGTTGTGCTGGAAAGTTGACTGGAGCTGAGCGAACCATTGTTACCGCAAGCAGCTACCAGAAATCCCGAGATCAAAATAAAAAGTGTGTTTTTTAGATTGAGTCTTGCCATGACAAGCACATCGGTCGTGGCCCAGAAAACCTTTACAGTTGCTGAAACTGATTAAAATGTGAAGGGCAATGTGTCGCAGTTGAGTCAAAGATTTGTACGATAGTCTGGCGAATCCGCTCTGGGCGCGGACTTGCGGTGATTAGCCTAGTGAATGTTTCTAAGCGTCGTATGCACGTCTTGGCGATACAATTTCCAAACGGGGGGAAGGCTTGCAAACATCACTGCCATCAAAGATAAACCACCCGTTAACAAAATCATCCACCATGGCCAATTGCTGGCGTTAATTTCTGGCAGAGTGCTTCCGGCTGTGGAAAGAATAACAGGATTTAAAATAAGCTCCAAAACTGCAGCGAGGGCGACAGATATCACGCCCATAATGAGTCCTTCTAGAATTAAAAGTCCGGTCAGTTCCTGCCGGCTGCGACCAAGGGCGCGAAGGATGGCAAGTTCCACGGTGCGGCCTTCGATGCGCGTAAAGAAAACAGCCAAAACTGTCAAAGTAGAAACTAAAAGCAATATTCCCACGACTAAAAGCTGCAATGTCTGATTGGAGCCCGTTATGTTTGCCAGTTTGGTTTTTTCTTTCGCTGTAAAAGCAATTTGTGCGACCGTTCTTTGGTTGATTAAAGAGGCCAGCGATTCTTGACCACCATCTTGGATATCCATCAAAAAGTAACTTAAAACTTTCGGGCCCCAGATACTGTTATAGCCTGGTGTTGCGGCTACTGCGGACTGAGCCGTCTGCAGATTCGTGTAAAGGCCTTTGTCCCAGGATTTTCCTGTGGGTTTTAAAATTCCAACTACTTTTAACGAAAAAGGTGAACTTGCAATCTTAGATCCATATATCTCTGCATGAGTAAAAATGGATTGTCCCAGTTGTACATTTCCCTTTTGGGCGTAATCAGCTCCGACTAAAACTTCCCCGGGATTTTGGGGAAAGGTTCCGGATTGCAGGCGGGGAGCTGTTGCCTCAGGATATAAAGTCAGCAGGGATTCATCAGTGCCGACTAAGATCCCTCCTGGGTGCATACCAAAAAACAACAAAGGCGTGATGTGATTAACTTTGAAAGAGTCTTTAAATTGGGATTGATCCTCAAAGGAGATGTCTTTGCGAGCACGCAATGTTTCGTACAGATTTTGCGGTATATAGTTAGGAACGTCTCCTTCAAAGTTCAATGCGCCTAATAAAATATCGATTCCGCCCGATTTGGCGCCGACGATGGCGTTACCCTGGTCTGCTAGGGTGTCAAAGCGAGAGTGTGACAGGACTTCTAATTTTAACAGCACTGTCACTGCCGCAATGGCGATACTTAAAGAAAAAATCGTACTCACGGTTGTGAACAGATGACGTTTTAAATAGATATAAGAAAGATGAAGCAGACTCATTGAGTAATCTCCTTCATATCTAAAACACGGGTAAAGTATTTTTCTACGCGGTGGTCGTGGCTCACCATAATGATGGAAGGGCTGCTTTGTTGATCCATCAAAAGTTTCATGATCTGTTCTGAGTTGTGATCATCAAGACTTGAAGTGGGTTCATCGGCCAAGATGACAGAGGGCTTTTGTCCTAAAACTCGGGCCACTGCGATTCGTTGTTGTTCTCCCAGGCTTAAGCTTTGTGTACGTAACAGTGCTTTATTTTCTAGTCCTACAAGCTTCAGCATTTCTTGAGACAGACGGGAATCCAAGCCGACAAGTTGCAAATTTTCCAGAGCCGTCAGATAGGGTAGTAGGTTGAGATTCTGAAACACCAAAGCCATTGCATTTTTGCGACGGTGACTGATTTCATTTTCGTTGCAACCGGAAATAGGAGTGCCGGCCCAAAGAACCTCTCCAGAATGAGGGGGGTAGAGTCCCGCTAAAAGATGGAGCAATGTAGTTTTACCAGTTCCACTTTGTCCTTTAATCAACACGCGTTCGCCGGAGGAAATCTGCAGGTCTTTGATTTTGAAAAACGGCGTGGTGATATTTTTTAGACAAAGCTCCATGAAAGAATGCTAACAGCTCGATTTTGAATTGCAAACCCCAAAAGCTGTCTATTTCTTAGCAAGGTAAGCTTTGCGTTCTGTCTCGGGAAATTTCTCGATAGCATAACGAAGCATCGTGCGCGGCATCTGTGTCGCATATTTGTTTAAAAATTTCTTTTCAATGTTGATGTCGCGTTTGCCCACTTCTCGCAACATCCATCCCACGGCTTTATGAATCAGATCATGCTCGTCATGCATAAGGAGCGTGGCGATCTTCAAAGTGTCGGTGAAGTCATGTTGGCGCAGAAAATAAAACGTCGACATGATGGCGATTCTCTTCTCCCATAACTTTTCAGATTTGGCGTACTTGAAAAGGATCTGGCGATCCCGCTGAAACAGATACGGTCCAAATACTGCGGGTGCTACGGTGTCCACCAGATCCCAGTTGTTGATTCCTTTGCGATATTTAATCAGAAAGTTAAAGATCTTGGATTTTTCGGTTTCTGGAGCCTTGGGAAACCGCTCACATAAGATAACCAAGGCTATCAGTCTCTCTTCGTGAATTTTTGAAGTCATTAAAGGCGCCAGAACTTTTAACGTCAAATCCTTGAATTTCTTTGCGATCCCACGGCTTTGGCCTACGGTGAGGCCTAAAAAGATATCGCCTTCTGCGTATTCCCCGGGGCCCGTTTTAAAGAACTTTTGCAGGGTGGTAGAGCGACTTTTGCTTTGCAGTTTTTTAATCTCAGCTTGAATTGTCATGGTTTGATGAGGATATCCGATTATTAGGTGCGTCGATAGCATTTTGATAGTCGACAACGCTTGCGATCTCCCGTTGTGTTCATTAGGATGCGCACCTATTCAATTAACATATTTGAAGTCAAACAAAACACAGGGGATCCGGATGAAAAAGTTTATGATGATGCTTTTGTCTTTGAGCTTCTTTGGCGCGACAGCAGTGGCGTTCGAAGGCGCGTTCGTTCCAACACTTGATGGTGGAGCAAAGATCCACGCACTAAAGGGTGCCTGCCCAGATAAACCAGTTCGAAACGGGAACTACTGCACACCGAAAGGTTCTTCTTGTGGTGTTGGCTATGATCAATTTGCGAAGCTTTGCTGGGGTGGATTGAAAAAGGGTTTCTATAAATGCGGCGTAACTTGTAAGCCAATTGAACAATGCGCTTGGAATCACACAGGCGACTACCGTTGTGATCGTCGTTTTGAAGATGGCAATGGCACAAAATCATTCTCCTCCATTTCAGGTGCATTGAAACTTACGGCGACAGGTGATGTTCAAGTTCTTGCTGCTAAAAACATCTGTGAAGACCAAGGTTTTTCTGCAGGTGACAACGAGCAATGGACAGTGTGCCGTCCAGCTGATGGTGCAAACTGTGCGGCAGGTTACAAACGTATGCACAAATACTGCTGGGGTGGCTTCAAAAAAGGCCTTTACCGTTGCGGATATGTTTGTGAGAAACCACGCAATGCTAACGATGACGGCAACGGCGGCGGAATTAACAAATTTGTTTTAAAGGAAAGGCTCCTAATGTAGGAGCCATTGTTTACGGGAGAATAAAGATGAAAAAAATGATGATGATGCTTTTGGCATTGAGCTTCGCAGGTTCTACGGCGATGGCATTCGAAGGTGCATTCGTACCAACACTTGATGGTGGCGCGGAAGTTCACGCACTTAAAGGCAGACCTACATGCCCAGTGACTCCGGTACCAAACGGTAACTACTGCCAACCAACTGGTAAAACTTGCGGTGCTGGATACGACCAATTCGCGAAGCTTTGCTGGGGTGGATTGAAGAAGGGCTTCTATAAATGTGGGATATCTTGTAAACCTAAAGAGCAATGCGGTTGGAACCCACGCGGTGACTGGACTTGTGGTCACAGAGGTCACCATTACGTAGCAAACTCAAACATCTCCGGTGTTATGCAATTGACTGCTAATGGCGATATCAAAATTCAAGCTGCTAAAAAAACTTGTGAAGACCTAGATCCAAGCCAAGCTTACGAAGGTCAAACTTGTGCTCCAGCTGACGGCAACACTTGTTATGCTCCTTACAAACGCATGGCTAAGTACTGCTTTGGTGGCTGGAAAAAGCCTTTGTACAAATGCGGTATCGTGTGCTCAGTGCCACGTCAGCCGACTCAAAACTAGGATCAAAAGATCTTGAGTTAAAAAAAAGCCTGTTCAGTGATGGACAGGCTTTTTTTTTACATCATTACGGTGACGGCGATCAGTGTGATGATAATCGGAATGATAAACGTGACTCCGAGGACGATCAGAGTCTTACGCCCTTGTGCATCCTGATTTTCATGGGGTTGTTCATTCGTCATTTTTCACTCCTTTGTCGTTCCTTGTTCTGTTTCCCTGTATTCAGTGGGTGAACACTTTCCTCGCAGCATTACATGGTTCATCCGTGACAAGGTGGGTGGGATTCATTTTATGCTCTGTTCACTTTAAAAAGTAAAGAGGGGTCATGATGAAATTCTTGTCGACATTAATTCTTATTTTCGCATTTTTAGGATCTTCAGCACAGGCTTTCGAAGGAACGATGCATTTTGCTGCAGACGGTTCCGTAGTTATTAAGCCTTTAGCGGTGAAGTGTACGCCCGATATTGCAGATCAAGAGGATCCTCCTACATCTTGCCGTCCTACAGGTAAGAAGTGTCCTGCGCACTATACATACTCTAGAAAATACTGCTGGGGCGGTTGGAGAAAAGGTTTCTATCACTGTGGATACGCTTGTAACATTTTGCAAGAATGTAAATGGGGGCCTCACGGTGATAAAACTTGCGGGAACCCGGGCTCTGGCGGCGGTCGCCACGGAAGCAACCCAGGGCGTGGTTAAAACTTAAAAGACGCCTTGATCTCCTTGGGCAAAGTCTCAAAAGAGATCTCGCCCAAGTGTTTGCTGCCGAATTCGTTTAAATGAGTTCCATCCTTATACATCAGATGCCCTTGATAAAATGGCATCTGATCTTTCAGTTTCTTCGATTGTGAAATCGGACGATAGAAATGCACGTGTTTATAGTTCTTAGAGATCTTTTCGATCACAGCATTGTATTTTTGAATTTTCGCTGCTTTTGATTCGAGGAATTTGTTTTTAAATGTTCCAACTAAACTACTGGATTCGCCAAAGTCATAGTTCATGCGCATAAATTGGTAATAGGCTTGATGGGAGTAAATTGGGATCTGCTCCATGACGATGACCTTTTTATTATTCTCACTCAGAAATTTTAAAGTCGCTTCGAACTGTTTTAAAAATAGGTCACGATCCGCTTTTAGTCCCTTTAAGCGTTCACTCCAAGCTCCCGCCATGATTACGACTTGATAGTCGCCAACTGTTTCCGTGATATCTTTGATAAGCCCTTCGCAGTGAGGACTAAAATGTTTTTCCTCGGAGGGTTTAAACCCATTCACGTCCAGAACAGGTGTGCATAGGTCGGCACTTTGAGCGAAAATCACGATCCCCAGTTTTTCAGCGAGCTTATCCCAGAAAGGCATATAGTGACCCGCATTCGAGTCGCCCCACAAAAGAACTTTTGCTGGATCATCGCCACTTCCAATTAAGCAGTCGCCCTCTGCATTTTCATGGCAGTACCCAGGGCTTAGGAAAGTGGTATCCTGCTCGATGAAAGAGGCGCGTTCCCCATAACGGTGAGGCAGGCCCTCCGTCTCTGTCACAACAAACCAAATTGACAGCGCCAAGGCTGTAGGAATAATCCAAAATGCTGTGGAGACTTTGGCAAAATTCCATTTCACGTGTCGAGTGGGAGTTTCTATGTATTTCCAAGAAAGATGCGCTAAGAGCCACATCATCGCGATCGAGAACGCAGCTTGCAAAATGCTGATGGGCTCCGAAAAGAACAGATATCGACCCACCGCTAGAACCGGCCAGTGCCATAAATACAAAGAATAAGAAATCAAACCTACGTAAACCATCGGAGCAGATGTGAGCCACTTATAAACCCACGTATCAGACTTACGAGCGCCGATCAAAATACAAGCCGTTGCCAAACAAGGCCACAAAGCGTTGAAGCCAGGGAATGGCATCAATTCGTCAATCAAGAAAAAGCAGGCGAATAAAACCACGATTCCGAGGGTTGCAAGTTGGCCCGCATAGGCGTCCACTTTTTCAACGATCTGCTCCCAATAGATGGCGAGCAGAGCACCGACTAAAAGTTCCCCGGCGCGCGTTGGCAGCAAATAGTAAGCGGCCTTTTCCCAGATTTCCATGCGAACACAGAACTCAGCGAAAATAAAAGATGCCAACAGCAATAAGATCATAAAGCATGTGGATGCTTTGGATTTAATTTTGATGGGTTTTAGTAAAATCAAAACAACTGGCCAGATAAAATAAAACTGTTCCTCGACGGCCAGGGACCAAGCATGCAGCAGTGGAATCTCGTTAATATTCGAAGCGAAATAGTCATAACGAGACGCAAAGAAAAAGTTCGCTACGAATAAGAAGCACGCTTTCACGGACTCTAACAGAGCGACAAAATCACCAGGGATGAAAAACAGGTAGCCCGCAATAATAACGGCCGCACAAAGTACATAGAATGCGGGCAAAATTCTTTTGATTCGTCTTACGTAAAATGTTGCAAAGGAAAACTCGCCACGATCGATTTCTTTATAGATTGTGGAAGTGATCAGAAAACCTGAGATCACAAAAAAGACGTCGACCCCTAAGAATCCCCCTGGCAACAGACTGTGATAAATATGAAAAATCACGACGCTTAAAACAGCGATGGCCCGCAATCCATCTATGTCTTTTCTATATCCGGTTTTAAGCACGATTTTACCCTGTGATCTCTAAGTTTGGTGAGATCCGATATACAGCGGCGAGGCCGGTAAAGGCAACAAATTGCGTTAAATTACCGGCTCTTGTGAAAGAATTTGATTAGGGTGCAAAGATTGATAACGCCTCAGGTAAGACCTCTAATTTTAAGGGCGTTTTAGCTTTAATGTCACCGTCGACGTCGACTTGCATGGGGCGTGGAGTGTGAATAGAAATCGACTTTCCACTTAAAACAGTCACAGGATGGTGTTTGCGGAATCTGCCGGTCAAAAGAGAGGGAATCAGCATAAATCCCTGCCACCATTTTTCGACTTCAGTGCTAAGGGCATGAAGGGTTTGATCGACGAGGGTCGCGTCTTCGTGAATAACCAAACCATTGCCATAGTTTCGACCATTGCATACTGAAATTTGCCAGCTGTAGGCGACGTGGCTTTTGCCGTCACATTCAATACGGACTCGAATCGGGTTCATTCGCCATACGACTTTTAAAGCAGTTAGGACAAAGGCAAACACACCGAGCCAGCGCTTGAGTTCAGAGCGGACCAAACGATTCACCTGAGTGCTTAATCCAATTCCGATGACATTTACAAAATGAACGCCATTTGCAAGACCCACGTCAATTCGTTTAATGCTACCTTGATTTAGAAGCTCCAACGATTTTTTGAAGTCAGTCGGAATTTCCAGAGAGCGAGCCAGATTGTTGGCAGTTCCCAGTGGAATTACTAGGAGTGGTAGTTGGTGTTTTACCAAAGCCGGTAAAGCTTCATTCACGGAACCATCGCCACCACCAATTAAGACGATGGGCTTTTCACGATGATACTTTTCGATGGTATCCAACAACTTATCTTTGTTGGGATCGAAGTTGGCATTTAACACAGTAAAACCTTGGTCTTTCAACCAATTCTTAATGTCGGACTCTAGCTGATTACCCTGGCGCGCACGAGGGTTGACGAATACTAAGATATTTTTCATAACAATAGAATGAAGAGAGTTTTACACATTTCAGATCTACACTTTGGCAGGATCAATCCGCCTGCGATTAAATCCCTGGAACAGTTTCTTCAAAATGACTCCTTGAAACTTGACCTCATCATCATGACGGGTGACTGGACACAACGTGCTCGACGAGGTCAGTATAAAGAAGCACAGGAATTTGTAAAAAAAATGCCCGTACCAGTCCTTACCATTCCTGGTAATCACGATATCCCTTTGTATAATTTTGTGGCCAGGCTTGTACAGCCCTTAGCGAATTATAACAAATTTATAAGAAAAGTTACTAAAGACAGCTTTCAAGATTCAGAAATTGCAGCGATTGGGTTTCGAACCGCCAGCGCCATACGCACCGTTGAGGGAAGAATCTTAGAGAAAGATATTTTGCGAGCCGAGAGCTTTTTTAAGCAGGCAAATCCCAAGGCTTTGCGAATTATTGCCTGTCACCATCCCATTTTCGTTCCAGAATTAATGTCACAGATTCGTCCGAAAGCTTTAATCCAAAGAATGTTAGATCTGCGACCTCACGTGATCTTAAGTGGTCACTCGCATTTGAATTGGATAGAGCTTGTGAATCCAGGAACCCCTCAGGAAGTCTTGCATATTTCAGCGGGCAGTGCGACGTCGAATCGCCTGCGTGGTGAAGTTAATAATTTTCACGTGTTGGAAGTTTCTGAAAATAAAGTCAAAGTTGAAACTTATTTTTTGGGCGATAATGGATTTATCGCCCGTGAAGACCAAGCTGCCAAAGTCATTCAGTTTTATTCTGATGGCGAAGCCAGATTATGAGTGCTTTTGTGCGTAACTAAATAACGCAATAGACGCTGCCACAGTGGCATTCAAAGATTCAACTCCATCCGTCGGAACGGAAAGACGGTTTAGACCTTTGATGCCGCTAAAACCAGGGCCTTCTTCGCCGATCACAAGACGAAGATTTTTTGGCCAGTTAAACTTTGCGACATTTTCGCCCTTCATATCCAAGGCATAGACATCATTGTTGGTCTGAATAAAATCTAAAAACTTTCCCGTTTTCAGCAATGGTAACTTGAGCAAGGCGCCGGCAGAAGCTTTGATGGCCTTGGGATGATAAGGGGATGAGCTTTCCTCTGTCAGAATTATTTTGCTGACTTTAAAAGCCAAGGCAGAGCGAACCAAAGCCCCCAGATTGGAGGGATCTCCTAGCGGAGCAATCACTTCTAAACCCACTGCTTTGGCAGTGGAGTCCAACGTTTCAATCGGTTTCGGTTCTAGCACTAAAAGGTTGTAGTGAGTACCCACAACGTCCACTTCGTTAAACATCGCTTTAGGAAGTTTATAGATAGGAATGCGTTGGTTCTTTGATACGGGGTGAGTCAAGGTCAGGGATTTCAAATCCTCGTGAACAATCTCGCCCTTGATTTTGTAGTTGGGATTTTCCAAGAACTCTTGAATAAGCTTTTCGCCCATCAAAATGAATTCACCGTGCTTTTTGATCCCCCGCGAGGAAGCAAGTTCGATCCAGCGACGGAAGTGATCATTGGTTTTAGAGGAGATCTCGATCATTTGTAAACCGCCCAGCGTCTTTTTTCTTCATTCGATAGTTCATCAAATAGCAACTCTTCGCCTTCGTCTTCCTCGGGCAAGGGAGCGTGTTTGATTTTTTCATAAACCACCATGCGGCGGTCATGGGGAGTGTGAGGCAAGGAATAGGCCGTGTCTTCAACCAGCTTATAGAATTCAGACCATTTTTCCTGAGCCATTTTGATTTCAGGATCTACACCAGGGCCTTTCATGAAATACACACGGCCACCAATGTTAAGGCCGCTCATCACGTTTCCTAAGGTATTGCCAATGTCTTCAACGGCACGAGTGATTGCACCATTGATTGGGTACACACAGTGTTTATTGATATTGCGACCTAGAATATCCAAGTTTTGCAATTTCATTTCCGAGCGCACGTGTTTTAAAAACTCCACCCGACGTTGCACGCCTTCGCCCAAAAGAATTTGTTCCTGCGGGTACATGATTTTAAGCGGAATACCCGGGAAGCCTGGTCCCGTGCCGACGTCCAATAAAGGAAACATCAGCTTCGTGTGTTTCATGATAATGATCGAATCAATAAAGTGCTTAATGGCGATGTCTTTCAATTTTAAAAGACGCGTGAAGTTTTCTTTTTCTTGATTCAACATCAGCAGGCGATAAAAGTGCGCCAGCTGCATACGTTGTTGGTGATTTACTAAATCAAAATCATGGTTGCGGAAAATATCTGCCAAGCGATCGTTGGCTTCATTCAACTCGAAAATCGATTCAGGCTTTTTATGTCGTCCCTTTTGCTCAGCAGGGGCAGCAGCGGCAAACTTCGCACCGATCGCTTGGGCGCGGGCTTCTTGACGGGCTTTATAGGGACTGTAATTTGTTTTGTTCTTATGTGCCATGAGTGGGTCTTTATAGCTGTTTTTCCTTGAAGATAGAAGGGTTTAGCTAATTTAGTCCGCAAATCATGGAGGAACCTAAAATCCCCCTGTAAAAAGCCCCTGGCAGCGGGGCCAATCGTCAGCTTTTTGGACAGCGCCGCTGCCTGTTGGGGAGAGTGGTGGGGCCTAAATGAAAAAAGGCCGCTTGTGAGCGGCCCTCTGTTATTTTCCGTAAGGAGTGGCTCCGCCTTCGGAGCTGACAGCGCGGTGAATACGCCCCCCGTCTTCACGGGCCTTGTCGTTGTACGACTGCTGTTGTTTCGCTTTGGCAGCCGCGTAGGCAGCGTTTCTTTGGTTTTTTAAAGCTTGTTCTTTGGCTTCCTGAGTCCACTTAGCGATGTTGCGCTTTTCTTCGTTTAAACGGTCCAATTCTTTTTGAGTAGCGACCATTTTATCTTTGTATTCTTGAGCGAACTTTTTGTAGCGTTCTGCTTCAGCTTTTTGGAATTCGATTTCTTTTTGAGCTTTAGCTTTAAGACCTTCGTTCAATTTGATTTGACGTTGATAGCCCGCGACTTCTGAAGTCAGACGGGCCTTTTCAAGACGGGTGCGCTGCGCCTCGCGGTCAGCAGCAGCAGCTAGATTTTTCGCCTCTTGAGCTGATTTCAACGCCGCTTGTTTCATGGCTTCCTTACGGATTTTCTCGCGCTCTAAGAATTTTTTTTGTTCTGCAGCGTCGATTTTTGCTTCTTCCGATTGGCCCATGTTCATTTCCGCTTCGATATCTGCTTCGATTTGCGCAAATGTTTGGTGCGAATATGTCATCATCGCAAGTGCGATCATCCAGTACTTCATAAGAACTCCCATAAGTTTTATATCGGCGATGTCAGGGTGTGACTGAACGTCTAGAGAGGCAAAATCTCGATTTGGTACGACCCGAAAAGGGGCCTCACAGCGGATGTTTGGGAGATTTTGCTTAAATACGCAGCAAGATACTCGTGCTGCCGTGAGCTAAGCGGGCCAAATCCTTGAATATAGAGGGTTTTAGCGGGATATTTGGTCCCTATGAGCACAAGCAAACTCGACTCCATTAAAGAAGCAGCACTGGCGGCCTTCAAAGCGGCACCAGGCTCGAAGGAACTATATGATCTCAAGGTTCAGTATCTTGGGAAAAGTGGTTCATTGACTGAAATTATGAAAGAGATGGCTACTTTGCCGAAAGAGGAAAAGCCTCTGTTTGGTAAAAAGGTCAACGAAGTGAAAGCTGTGCTTGAAGCCGCTTACACAGAAGCCGAAGAAGCCCTCAAAAAATCTGAAATCGGTGCAAAGATGGCGGCTGAAGAGCTGGATCTGACTTTGCCAAGTGCTTCTCGCGCGAAGGGCTCGCAACATCCGGTGAACATGGTGATCGAGGAAATCTTTACGATCATGTCGCGTTTGGGATACTCTGTGCGCACAGGCCCGGTGATTGAAAAAGATTACTACAACTTTGAAGCTTTAAATATTCCTGCAGATCACCCAGCTCGCGATATGCAAGATACTTTCTTCATCGATAAAACTCACGTGCTAAGAACGCACACGTCACCCATCCAAATTCACACCATGGAAGAAGAAAAACTTCCACTGCGTGTGATTGGTACGGGCCCTGTGTTCCGCTGCGACAGCGATATTTCCCATTTGCCAAACTTTCATCAAATCGAAGCATTGTGTGTGGATGAAAAAGTTTCTATGGCGGACCTTAAAGGCACGATCAGTTTCTTTGTTCGTGAATACTTCGGTCCAGGTTTGAAAACTCGTTTCCGTCCAAGCTTTTTCCCATTCACTGAACCGTCTGCGGAAGTTGATTGCTCGTGCCCAATTTGTAAGGGCAAAGGTTGCAGTTTGTGTAAGCAAACAGGTTGGATCGAAATCGGCGGTTGTGGTCTTGTGAATCCTAAAGTTTTTCAAATGGCAAAAATTGAATATCCAAAATATCAAGGTTTCGCTTTTGGATTTGGTGTCGAGCGTATGGCTATCATCAAATACGGCATCGAAGACATTCGTTTGTTCCCTGAAAATGACGTTCGTTTCTTAAGGCAGTTTGTAAAATGAAGATCAGTTTAAAATGGCTCCAAGAATATGTAGATGTGAAAGAGTTCTTCGCTAAGCCAGAAGAACTTGCTGAAACACTGACTCGTGCAGGTCTTGAGGTTGAAGAGATCACAAACCTTGCTAAAGATTTCAATCATGTGGTGATTGGTCACATCCTTGAAAAAGATAAACATCCTAATGCGGATAAACTTTCTGTGTGCCGTGTATCCACAGGCGACGTTGTTCATCAAATCGTTTGTGGTGCACAAAACCACAAAGCGGGCGACCGTGTGATTGTGGCTTTGCCAGGCGCTGTTTTGCCAGGAAACTTCGCCATCAAAAAATCTGCGGTTCGCAGTGTTGATTCTGCCGGAATGCTCTGCTCTTTGAAAGAGTTGGGTCTAGCGAAAGAATCAGACGGTATCGCGATTCTTCCTGCGGATGCTCCAATTGGTAAGTCATACGCTGAGTACGGTGGTTATGACGACATCACTTTTGAATTGAAAGTAACTCCGAACCGCGCAGACTGCTTAAGTCACTTCGGTCTGGCTCGTGAAGTGGCGTGCTTGCTGTCTAAAGAATTGAAAGCACCAAAGGCAGAGCCAAAATTGGGTGCTAAATCTTCTAAGAGTGAAATCGCTTTGGAAGTGAAAGCTTTTGATCTTTGCCCTCGTTACACGGCTCGGGTCATCAAAGGTGTCAAAGTTGGCCCATCTCCAGAATGGTTGAAACACCGTTTGGAATCTGTGGGGATGAACTCGATTAATAACATCGTCGACGTGACAAACTTTGTGATGATGGAGTTAGGGCAACCGCTTCATGCTTTCGATGCGCAATTTATCGGTGGCCGAAAAGTGGTCGTGGATCGCGCGACCGCAGGTGAAAAATTTGTCACTTTAGATGGAACAGAGAAAACATTGACAGGAGAAGAACTCACGATTCGTGATTCTTCTCATCCAATGTGTTTAGCTGGGGTTATCGGTGGAAAAAATTCAGGAGTGAACGAGGCGACCACAGACGTTTTCTTGGAATCTGCTTACTTTGTTCCAATGAGTGCTCGTAAAACGTCTCGTACTCACGGTGTGGATACAGATTCTGCTTACCGCTTTTCTCGCGGTGTGGATCCAGATGGGGCTTTGCGTGGCTTGAACCGTGCGACAGCTTTGATTTTGGAAGTGGCTGGTGGTGAAGCGTATGCTGATCATCATGATTTCTATCCAAATCCAGTTAAGAAAAATCAAATCACTATCACTGTGAAAACTGTGTCGGATCGTTTGGGTTACACTGCAGTTGAGGCTCAGTTCGTGGATTATATGAAACGACTGGGTTGCGGTATTGAAAAAAATGGCGAGACTTTCAAAGTCTTGCCGCCAACATTCCGCTTCGACTTAGAGCAAGACATGGACTTGGTTGAAGAATACGCGCGCTTGAATGGTTACGACCATATTCCTGAAGCGTTGCCAGTGTTCACAAATCCACCAGCCCATCACGATAAAGGTTTTTTGCTGAATAAAGCAGTGAGTGAGCTTGTGCGTGCTGATGGATTCCAACAAGCCTTCAACTTTGCTTTCGTTGGTTCCAAGGCCGAGAAAGCTTTCTTGGGTGACGTGTCAACTTTGAAAGCAGCTGGTTTGAATGCTACGACTAAAGAAATTCGCATCATGAATCCCTTGAATGAGGAGATGGATGTGATGAGATCTTCATTGAGCTTTGGCTTATTTAGAAATCTGACGACGAACTTCCATTATGGCAACATGATGGGGCGTTTGTTTGAAATCGGCGGCACATTCTATACGGGCGACAATGGTTCTTACGGCGAAAACCCGCGTCTGGGTTTTGCTTTGTGGGGCCGCAATGAAAACCTTTGGAATAAATCTTTGGATTATCCCATCGTGTTTGAGTTGAAAGCGACTGTAGAGACGCTTTTGAAATCTTTGAATATCAATTCTTACACTTGGGTTACTCCTGCTAATAAGTCGGAAGTCCCGGCTTTCATGCACACGGGCCAATATGCACAGTTGCTTGTCGAGGGTAAGAAGGTTGGTTTCATCGGGACTCTTCATCCCGTTTTGTTGGATGATGCTAAGATCCGTGTACCAGCAGCGGTGGGTGAGTTTGATTTAGAGCAATTGTACAAAGGTCAGCCTCGTCCATTCCGTATTCAAAGTGTTTCTAAGTTCCAAGTTGTTGAACGTGACTTTGCCTTTGTAATGCCAAAAGCATTGAAGGTGGGCGATGTTCTGAAAGACATCCGTAAAGCGGCGGGGGCGTTGCTTGTGAACGTTGACGTGTTTGACTTGTACGAAGGCGACAAAATGGAAGCAGGTAAGAAGTCCGTGGCGATCCGTTTGTGGCTGCAAGATAAGAATGGCACACTGCAAGAAGAGCAGATCTCAGGAGTGACAACGAAGGTCCTAGAGTCTTTGAAGAAGAATTTTGATCTTTCTGTGAGATAAATTCTTGATTGTTTTCAGGAGCTTGTTACGCTTTAGTTAATTAATCCCACGAGTTATTACGTGGTAGGAAAAGTGAAGGATCACAATGGCTGGCCAAAACTTGGGTAAATCAACTGTGACGAAGGCCGATATCGTCGAAAACGTTTATCAGAAAATCGGCTTCTCTAAAAAAGAAGCCTCTGAGCTGGTTGAACTGTGCTTTGATACCTTGAAGCATGTTTTGCAAAATGGCGATAAAGTTAAGATTTCTGGATTTGGAAATTTCGTTGTGCGTGGGAAAAACGAGCGTATTGGTCGTAACCCGCAAACTGGCGAACAAATCAAAATCTCTGCTCGTCGCGTTCTTACATTCCGTCCTTCACAAGTGTTGAAGGCGATGTTGAATGGCGAGGAGTACGAACATCTCAAGGATGACGACGATGATGATGACGACTACGGCGACGATGAATAGTGCTGAAGTAACGGATACTGCTACGGCGTCTACAAGCGAGCGTACCGAGTATCCGATGACTCCGATTGTTGATCAGTCTGTTGACGAGAATCAATTAAGTTTTGAAGACTCGTTGGCGTTGGGTGATCAACATTTGGAATTTATAGAGGCTGAATCTGCAGGAGTTCCTCAAGAAGCAGTGCAAGCTCAACAAATCTCAATCCCTGCGATGCTTTGTGATGATAAGTTGATGGATGAGATTAAAGCGATTCCTAATAAAATGGCTTTTAAAATCGGCGATGTGGCTGAGATTTTGGGAATCAAACAATACGTTCTTCGTTATTGGGAAACTGAGTTTGATGTTCTAAAACCTAAAAAAGCTTCTAATAATCAACGTATGTACACTCGCAAAGACGTTGAGAATGCGCTACTCATTCGTAAGCTTTTGCACCGTGATCGTTTCTCGATCGAAGGCGCAAGAAATGCGATGAAGGAATTGAAAGCTCATGTTCGTAAAGAAAAAGACATGAGTCAGGTCTATCACAAACTCGATAACGTCAATGAGATGGTCGAGGGTTTGTTGACAGATATCCGCAAACTTCGCGGAATGTTTATGTAAATCTAAAGGGCTTCGGAAACGAAGCCCTTTTTTCTTGTTCAAGATAGTAAAAAGGTTTCTTGTGAATATCGATAAGCTTGGAGCGCCAACATTTAATATCAAGATATCTCAAGAGGGAATTTCCCTTTTGAGCACGAAAACCTTTATCTTTGGAACAAAAGTAAAAGTACTTCCTTGGAACAAAATTGAATCCGCGCAAATCAAGAAACGTCTAGGAACCACGTTTTTGTGTCTTTATAAAAAGAACGCTTGGATGTGGTGGAATAATTGGTACATCCCTTTGACGGGTGCTTCCTGGGACAACATCTCTAAGGGCATCAAGCTTCACGCTCCGAATGGACATCCTCTGCGCAAACTTAAAGCCATCAAGGGTTGATGCCTGCCGATTTGTTTCGTTATAAGACGTCTAAATTAAGTGCATCGTTCACAGAGTGAGCGAATAGCATTTTCATCTGTGGTCTTAGCGACTTACCTCTTTATGCCGTCATAAAATAGACAAAGTGTTTCTCACCGTGGCTGTTTCAAATGCGGGGTAGCGGCTCCTGGATGGCTTCAAAATTGCTTTCATAGTCTGTGCTGGGGGTGTGAAATGCAAAAAGCCAAATATATCATTTTAAGCGCATTCCTTGTCCTTGGTTTTCAAAATTGTGCAAAACAGGGGTTTTCGCAAGTCACAGCAGAGGCTGCAGGAGTCGTTGATGCCGGAGACGGCGCGCAGACGGTTTGTGATCCTTTTTCTGACTCCCATTCATCATCGGATTGTTCTGAAGGCGAAGGCCTTTTAGGAAATGTTTATTACTATCTTAAAGGCGTTGGTGTTCAAAATTATATCGACAAGGGCACTCTGTTGCCGATCTATGTTCAGATGTCGAATTTGGATATTCCACTGCGCTCTTGGTTGGATGGCTTTCCAGGTCCGGATGGTACTCAGTTGAAACAGTCGGATGGCACTGATCTGAACGAGTATTTTGCTTTGAATTTAAAAGGCTATTTAATGTTGAACTCCAAGTACTCAAGTGGTCAGTATGAGTTTGCAATCGCTTCAGATGATGGTTCCATATTGAATATCGACGGCCAAGAGGTTGTTAATAACGATGGCACTCACAGTGTGACTTGGGCTTGCTCGGGGAAATCTGTTCAACTCACAGAGGGCTCCAAGCATTCAATCCAAGTTCGCTATTACCAAGGACCTCGTTATTATATCGCTTTGCAAGTTTTTTGGCGACCCGCTTCGATGCATAACAAGCCTTGCAATTCCACAGGCGGTTGGACGGTCGTCCCTTCTGACGTATTATTTCACTAAGGGATAGACTTCGAGCATCTCTGGGCCAATAATCTAGAGGTGCTTTACGGTAACGAATCCATCTCTCATTATTCGCGCAGCAATATCACCATATGGATGCTTATGGCCTTCCAAGCGGGTGTCCTTAACATGGGTGGTTTCCTAGCATGCCATCGTTTCGTGTCCCATGTGACGGGCTTTGCGACGTTCTTTGGTTACGAATTCTCGCAAAAAGATCGCAGTCATGCTTGGGGAATGCTCATCGTTCCGCTGTTCTTTCTTTTCGGTGCGATGGTCAGTGCATATCTGGTTGATATTCGTTTGAAGCTAAGAAAAAAACCTAAATACTACATCGCCTATGCCGTCATGTTGGTTCTTATTCTGATCGCGACCCTGGGTGGATGGATGGGATGGTTTGGACCATTTGGCGCCTCTCTTGAACAATCTCAAAACGGATATCTTCTGCTGATTCTGCTTTGTTTTACTTGCGGTGTTCAGAACGGAACGATTACCAGTGTTTCCAAATCTGTGGTTCGCACCACGCATTTGACGGGGATCACGACGGATTTAGGTATCGGCTTGGTTCGTTTGTTGAATAAAAGAATTTTGCCTGCTGAGCACAAAGAACTTTTAGACAGTGAACATAAAGCAACGTTTATGCGTCTGGGTATCATAGCCATGTTTGTTATGGGATCGGTGTTCGCAGGGTTCCTGTATCCGCTGGTGGGATTTGGTGGGTTTTTAGTTCCTGCATTCACGACGGGGATTTTATTGGTGTCGATGATTTACTTCCAAATCATCAAGCCGCGCCACATAGCGGCCTCTTAAAGATAGTCTTGTTCCGATAGATCTAAATTAAAATCGTTATAAAAAGATCCATCGGGTGTCGTGGCAAGAAGAGACTTGGCCTTTTGCAGTTTATCTTCTGGAATGGCCCTGGCGGAATTTGCATGAGCTTCTTTACTGATCCAGCGTTCGATCACTAAAAACTCAGTGGGAACGTCTTCTTTTTGTAAAAGGTCGGCAGAAAGATTCCCAGGAGCACTGCGTATTTCATAGCAAATTTCTGCCAAGAACTCGTGCAGGTCCTCGATTTTGTCTGGCTGTGCGACAAAGTGATTCACGCGAGCTATCGACATGCAGACTCCTTCAGCTCCATTTTGATGAAACCTCCCGGAGTCAGCAAGGGCGGCTATTTAATTACACATTTCAAAGCGATGTTAGCTGTTGAACCATTTTCACATGTTCTGCCCATGAATCCTGTGAACTCGGAATTTGTGGTATTTGCCATGTCTTTTGGAAGAAAGGGAGTGTACCAGCACCAAGCATCTTCAAGACCGCTAAAGCGCGTGTAGTGAACATAACGAGGGTTTTTGGATGCATAGCTTTGATCAGCTACTAAAGCGCCTGCAGAGGCTATAAGCGCACCACGCATGCGAGCGCCTGCTAGCAATTCATCGGATTGAATCACCGCTGTGAATGTCACGTGGTCGCGAGTCGTGAAGCCCGTCCAACCTTCGATGATATCGACTGAGCGGCAAGAAAGACTTTTTGCCTCAGCAAAAGATGCGAGAGACAAAATGATGGCAAATGTAGATAGAAGAGTTTTCATTCATAATCCTTGTGTGTTTGTTTGAATGAGCCGCTTTTAGTCGGACAATTGCCTAAAGTGAAATGGGCACTTATCAAGTTATTATGCTTAACTTGAATAGTATCCGGCATAGTTTTTCTTCGGGGTGTGATTGAAAGATGTTGTGATTTCTTCACAACTTGGTTTTGCGGATTAACATTAAAATTCAAGGTACACGATCATACAATTTACTCTTTTGTAATTGACCGAGTGTGGTCAAAATCAATTAAGTCCCTGCAATAATTTCGTTTTAGTTACAATTTCAAAATGGCCTAAGGTTAATTTAAGGAATCGAAAAATGAGGGGGCCTCTGTGGCAAAAGTCGATTCTGCTGTTGAACCGAAATCTAAGTCTGCGAAAAAAATCGCTACAAAGTTGAAGCCTTTTTCAGAGGGAAAAAAAGCACTTTCTGAAAAACGAGCAAAAAATATTTCTGATCCTGACCTGGATTTTTCGCCACGAGGATTGGGTTTTGACAACAATGCCAAAGAGCAATTGCGCCAGTTACTTTTTACAGTGAAAGCTGTGCGTCGCGGAGATTTTGCGGTCAGAATGCCGATCCATCAAGAGGGCATTATCGCCGAAATTGGTGAAGTTTTAAATGATATTATTGAGTTGAACGAAGCCATGGCTGATGAATTTGTGCGGGTTCGTGCCATCGTCGGTCAGGAAGGTAAAATGAATGAGCGTGTGTCGATGGGCTCTGTAAAGGGCGCGTGGGCAACGAACGTCGATTCAGTCAATTTACTAATCGGTGATCTGGTTCAGCCAACTCAGGAAGTCGCGCGTGTCATCACCTCTGTGGCCAAGGGTGACTTGTCTCAAAAGATGTCTTTGGAAATCGATGGTCGACCGGTGAAGGGGGAGTTTTTCCGCATCGGTACAACTGTGAACTCGATGGTGGATCAGCTAAACTCTTTCGCCTCCGAGGTAACTCGTGTGGCTAAAGAGGTGGGTACTGAAGGGAAGCTGGGCGGACAAGCTGACGTTCGGGGAGCTTCGGGGATTTGGAAAGATCTAACCGATAACGTAAATAGTTTGGCCGGAAATTTGACCGATCAGGTACGTAACATCGCAAAGGTAACAACAGCCGTTGCCAAAGGTGACTTGTCACAAAAAATTACGGTTGATGCCAAGGGCGAAATCTTTGAGCTAAAAAATACGATCAACGTCATGGTGGATCAGCTTTCTTCGTTTGCTGCGGAGGTAACTCGTGTTGCCAAGGAAGTAGGTACGGAAGGGAAGCTGGGTGGTCAGGCCGATGTAAAAGGTGTTTCCGGTACATGGAAAGACTTAACAGATAACGTAAATGGTCTTGCGAATAACTTAACTGCACAGGTACGTAATATCGCCAAAGTAACAACTGCGGTTGCCAATGGCGACTTGTCACAAAAAATCACAGTTGATGCTCGCGGTGAAATCTTTGAATTAAAAAATACCATCAACGTCATGGTGGATCAGCTGCGCTCGTTCGCAGCCGAAGTTACCCGCGTTGCGAAAGACGTGGGTACTGAAGGGAAACTAGGCGGTCAGGCGGACGTAAAAGGTGTGTCTGGTACATGGAAAGATCTAACGGACAACGTAAATGGTCTTGCGAATAACTTGACCGCGCAGGTTCGTAATATCGCAAAGGTAACGACGGCCGTTGCCACAGGGGACTTGTCGCAAAAAATCACGGTTGATGCCAAGGGCGAGATCTTAGAACTTAAAGATACTATCAATACGATGGTTGATACTCTTCGCTCCTTCGCCGCAGAAGTAACCCGTGTTGCCAAGGAAGTTGGTACGGAAGGGAAGCTGGGCGGTCAGGCCGACGTAAAAGGTGTATCTGGAACGTGGAAGGATTTGACAGACAACGTAAATGGTCTTGCGAATAACTTAACTGCCCAGGTACGTAATATCGCCAAAGTAACAACTGCGGTTGCCAATGGCGACTTGTCACAAAAAATCACAGTTGATGCTCGCGGTGAAATCTTTGAATTAAAAAATACGATCAACGTCATGGTGGATCAGCTGAACTCTTTCGCGGCCGAGGTAACTCGTGTTGCCAAAGAGGTGGGTACGGAAGGTCGTCTGGGAGGCCAGGCTGACGTAAAAGGTGTGTCTGGTACATGGAAAGATCTTACGGATAACGTAAATGGTCTTGCAGGAAATCTGACAGCGCAGGTACGTAACATCGCTAAAGTGACCACCGCCGTTGCCAAGGGTGACTTGTCACAAAAAATCACGGTTGATGCCAAAGGCGAAATCTTTGAATTAAAAAATACCATCAACGTCATGGTGGATCAGCTGAACTCCTTTGCTGCCGAGGTGACTCGTGTTGCGAAAGAGGTGGGTACTGAAGGAAAACTTGGCGGTCAGGCCGAAGTTGAAGGTGTTTCTGGAACTTGGAAAGACTTAACAGATAACGTAAATGGTCTTGCGGGAAATCTGACAGCGCAGGTTCGTAATATTGCGAAAGTAACAACAGCGGTTGCCAAAGGTGACTTGTCACAAAAAATCACCGTTGATGCAAAAGGTGAAATCTTTGAACTAAAAAATACCATCAACGTCATGGTGGATCAGCTGAACTCGTTTGCTGCCGAGGTAACTCGTGTTGCGAAAGAGGTGGGTACTGAAGGAAAACTTGGCGGTCAGGCCGACGTAAAAGGTGTGTCCGGTACATGGAAAGACTTAACAGATAACGTAAATAGTTTGGCCGGAAACTTGACCGATCAGGTTCGTAATATCGCGAAAGTAACAACGGCGGTTGCCAAAGGTGACTTGTCACAAAAAATCACCGTTGATGCCAAGGGCGAAATCTTTGAGCTAAAAAATACGATCAACGTCATGGTGGATCAGCTGAACTCGTTTGCTGCCGAGGTAACCCGTGTTGCCAAAGAGGTGGGTACTGAAGGAAAGCTGGGCGGTCAGGCCGAGGTAAAAGGTGTCTCCGGTACGTGGAAAGACTTAACGGATAACGTAAATGGTCTTGCCGGAAATCTTACAGCGCAGGTTCGTAATATCGCCAAAGTAACAACTGCAGTTGCCAAAGGGGACTTGTCTCAGAAAATTACTGTTGATGCCAAAGGCGAAATTCTAGAACTAAAAAATACTATCAACGTCATGGTGGATCAGCTGAACTCGTTCGCTGCCGAGGTAACCCGTGTTGCCAAGGAAGTGGGTACGGAAGGAAAGCTCGGGGGCCAAGCGGAAGTGCGTGGTGTCTCTGGAACATGGAAGGACTTAACAGATAACGTAAATTTCATGGCTTCGAATTTGACCACTCAAGTTCGTGGTATCGTCAAAGTCGTAACTGCCGTTGCCAATGGTGACTTGGAACAAAAATTCGTTCTTGAAGCCAAAGGAGAGGTTGCGGCTCTTGCTGAAACAATTAACTCTATGACCGATACCCTAAGAACATTCGCCGATCAGGTAACAACCGTTGCCCGCGAGGTGGGTATCGAAGGAAAACTGGGTGCACAAGCTCGCGTTCCTGGTGTTGCGGGAACATGGAAAGACTTAACAGATAACGTAAATTTCATGGCCTCAAATTTGACCATGCAGGTACGTGGTATCGTGAAAGTCGTAACGGCTGTTGCCAACGGGGATTTGAAACAAAAATTCGTCCTTGAAGCCAAAGGGGAAGTTGCGGCCTTAGCGGAAACCATCAACTCGATGACGGATACCTTGAGAACATTCTCGGATCAGGTAACTACTGTTGCCCGCGAGGTGGGTATCGAAGGTAAACTGGGTGGTCAGGCCAGCGTTCCGGGTGCCTCTGGTACATGGAAAGACTTAACGGATAACGTGAATCAGCTTGCCGGAAACTTAACGGCGCAGGTTCGTGCCATCGCCGAGGTATCGACGGCAGTAACAAAAGGTGACTTAACACGTTCCATCTCGGTGGAAGCACAAGGCGAAGTTGCCGCACTTTCTGAAAATATCAATCAGATGATCTCGAACTTAAAAGATACGACCGAGAAAAATAACGAGCAGGACTGGTTAAAAACCAATCTCGCGAAATTCTCGGGGATGATGCAAGGTCAAAGAAGTATCACCGCAGTGGCTCAGTTAATTATGTCCGAATTGACTCCGCTGGTAGACGCTCGTCAAGGGACCTTCTTTATGCTTGAAAACGAGGGTAATGAAGCGACTTTGAATTTGATTGCAAGCTATGCCTTTACAGAACGTCGTACAGTTTCGAATAAATACAGACTGAAAGAAGGTTTGATCGGTCAGTGTGCGTTTGAGAAAAAACGCATCCTGTTGACGAATCCGCCTGAAGACTACGTGATGATCAGTTCCAGCATCGTTGAAGAAAGGCCTCGCAATATCATCGTTCTACCGGTGTTATTTGAAGGCGAGCTAAAAGCGGTGATTGAGCTTGCGTCTTTGACACCATTTACTCAGAACTATATCAACTTCTTGGATCAGTTGATGGATTCCGTCGGAGTTATCTTAAATATGATCTCATCAAGTATGAGAACAGAAGAACTTCTGCAAGAGTTGAAACGTTCAAACGTCGAGCTGGAAGCTCAAGCCAAAGAGCTCGAAGACAAAGCGGGTCTTTTGGAAGTGAAAAACCAAGAGGTCGAACTTGCCAGCCGATCTTTGGAAGAAAAAGCAGAACAGCTGTCCTTGATTTCCAAGTACAAATCGGAATTCTTGGCCAACATGTCGCATGAGTTAAGAACTCCGCTCAATAGCTTACTGATTCTTTCAAAAACTTTGGCGGACAACCGCGAAAAGAACTTAAGCAGTGAACAAGTCAAATTCGCAAGCACAGTGCACTCTGCGGGCCAAGATTTGTTGGCCTTGATCAACGAGATCTTAGACCTTTCGAAAGTGGAAGCTGGCAAAATGCCAGTATCACCTAAAATCGTCGAGATCGCAGAAGTGAAAGAATATCTAGAGCAAACGTTCCGCCCCGTGGCAGAACATAAAGGTCTAGAATTTACGGTGACAACAAGTCACGACTTACCGATGACCATGGTGACAGATGAAAATCGTCTGCATCAAATTTTGAAAAACCTACTGTCGAATGCATTTAAATTCACCGACAAAGGCCGCGTGACAATGGATGTGAAAGCAGAAGCGGGTTCTATTGTTTACCGCGTAACAGATACCGGTATTGGCATTCCTGCAGACAAGCAAAAACTGATCTTTGAAGCCTTCCAACAAGCGGACGGAACGACAAGCCGAAAATACGGTGGCACGGGCTTGGGATTAACGATCAGCCGCGAGATCGCACGCCTGTTAGGCGGCCTGATCACCGTTGAAAGTGCACCAGGGCAAGGCAGTAGCTTTATCCTGACGTTGCCGGTGAAGTATTCGCTGCCTGAAGGAACCTTGGTAAGCCCTGCAGATGAAATCTCTGAAGTGACACCTTTGCCAAGCGATGCCGACTTTACGGGTAAGAAAATTTTGATCGTTGATGATGACGTTAGAAATGTATTTGCATTGAGCAGCGTTCTGAAAATGCGCGGTATGAATGTGATCTTTGCTGAAAACGGCCGCCAAGGTATTAAAACTTTGATGGAAAATCCAGATACGGACCTTGTGTTGATGGATACGATGATGCCAGAAATGGATGGTCTTGAGGCCATTCATGAAATCCGTGCGCTGGAGCAGTTCGTGTCTTTGCCGATTATTTCATTAACGGCAAAAGCAATGAAGGGTGACCGCGAGAAGTGTTTATCTGCAGGGGCGTCAGATTACGTGACGAAACCAGTGGATGAGGCTCACTTGCTGTCCGTGATGTATTCTTGGTTGCCGAAAACAGTTTCTGCATCGGTATAGGAAAAGACAATGAAAACAGTGGATGTTCTTATCGTCGATGACCGTCTGGATGGGCTGCTTGCTTTGCAAGCGGTCTTAAACCTGCCAGGCGTAAATTTGGTTCAAGCACAGTCCGGTCCGGAGGCCTTGGGTCTTTTAGAAAATCGTGAGTTTGCTGTGATCTTGTTGGATGTGCAAATGCCGGGAATGGATGGCTTTGAAACGGCTCGACATATTCGCCTGCATCCTAAACATCGTCAGACACCCATCATTTTTGTGACGGCAATCAATAAGGACGATCAATACATTTATCGCGGTTACGAAGCTGGAGCGGTTGATTATATTTTTAAGCCGTTTGAGCCCGGAATCGTGCGCGCCAAGGTGAGCATTTTTGTCGAGTTGTTTTTAAAATCAAAACAGCTCGAAGAACAAGCCGAGTTGATTCGCGAAAGCGAATCGCGAGAGCGTTATTTGCGTTTGGCAGAACTAGAAGTCGAAAATCTTCGCCGTTACCGCAGTCTGGCTGATGCAATTCCTCATATTATTTGGCGAGCGAAATCTGACGGGACTTTGGATTATTTCAATAAAGGCTGGACTGATTATACAGGCCTTTCCATCGAGCAAAGCTTGGGAAGTGGATGGCAGAGTGTGGTCGTCGAGGATGACTTGCGGGATTTTTTAAAAACCTGGATGATGGCCATGCAAGATGGTCGCTCTTTTGAAACGGAAGTTCGCCTGATCAATAAAGAGGGCGAGGAACGATGGTTTTGGATTCGCGCCGCCTCTGAAACAAACTTCACAGGTCAAGTGGTGGCATGGATTGGTACTTGTACGGATATTCATGATCGCAAAAACATCGAGATGAAATTAATCGAGGCAGAAAAACAAGCCAACGCTGCCAGTGTTTCAAAAACAAACTTCTTGGCAAATATGAGTCATGAAATCCGCACTCCCATGAATGCGATTTTGGGATTCACAGAACTGATGCTTGATGAAGATCAGACTGTCGAGGAGCGCAACCAATGGATTCATACCGTTCAACGAAACGGCGACCAGCTTTTGAAAATCATAGATGAAATCTTGGATATTTCAAAAGTTGAATCTGGTCGCCTGCAAATTGAAAAAGTCGACGTCGATGTAGAAAGTGTTCTGGAGGACATTCGTTCTTTGCTAAGACTGCAAGCCTTGGATAAGGGCTTGGATTTTAGAATTGATCTGGATTCCAGCATTCCGAAGATGATTTCATCGGATCAAACCCGTCTTCGTCAGATTTTATTAAACTTAATTGGCAATGCTATTAAGTTTACCAGCCACGGGCACGTCCATGTGGATGTCGAATGGGTGGCGCGCAACAACGCCGATCAGCACAGTAAGATTCGCTTTTATATCAGCGATTCTGGCGTCGGTATTAATCCGGCTCACGCTAATCATCTGTTCCAGCCCTTTATGCAGGAGGACAGTGCAACCACCCGCAACTTTGGTGGTACGGGATTGGGTTTGGCACTTTCCAGACAGCTTGCCAGAGCCATGGGCGGAGATGTGACTTTGGTAGATAGTGTGCCAGGTCAAGGCAGTACGTTCCTGGTAGAGGTGAACGCAGATCCTGTCGAGGGAACTCACTTTATTGAAGCCTTGAACTTTCATGTGCCTTCAAATGAACGAGATTTGAACCATAAGGGCACTAAAAAATTAGAGGGAATGAAAATCCTGCTGGTTGAGGATGTTCAGGACAATAAAGCCCTGATTTCACATTTTCTGGGTGCTGTTGGTGCTGAAGTGGATTTTGCTGATAACGGCCGTGAAGGAGTCGAGGCTGCCTTAAACAAAGAATATGATGCTGTCTTGATGGATATACAAATGCCCATTATGGATGGTTATGAAGCCACGCGAAGATTGCGTGCGCAGGGTTACGAGACGCCGATCATTGCGCTCACAGCCCATGCACTTAAGGAGGAGACAGTGAAAAGTATGAACGCGGGTTGTACACATCACTTGGCAAAGCCAGTGAATTTTAATCAGTTAATTGAAGTATTGACTGGTATCTTCCGGGACAAAAAACACCGGGAGGATCATTGTGCCATTTGATGACTCTGGTGATATTTCGGCAGAGCTCAAAAGCTTTATCCGACGTCAAATACACTCGATCACATTGTTAGATGTACTTTTCCATTTAAAGAAACATGACCTGAGAGGTTGGACTCCTGAAGAGATCAGTTTGGAAATGCGCTCAAATCCAGGCTTCGCTCGTTCTCAGTTAGAGGACCTAGTAAGCATTGGTGTGGTTGCGCGCGAAGCAAATCGCTATCGTTACCGCTCGAGCGAACACAGTCCTTTGATCGATAAATTGGAAGTTTTGTATCATTCGCGTCGCTCGATGCTGACGAATTATATTTACTCGCAACCCATTGACAGCATCCGCGATTTTGCGAATGCATTTAAGATCAAAAAGGATTGAATGTGGCGTTTTGTGTTTATTTGCTTTGTTCTGTAACGAGCTTCGGTTGCGCCCTGTTTTTGGGAAAGGCCTATTTTAGAAACAAAACGAGGCTGCTGTTTTGGAGCAGTATCTGTTTCATCGGAGTGGCCTTGAATAATATTTTGCTCTCGGTGGATTTTATGCTGGGCCCTGAATACGATTTGTCGATGGTTCGCGCTTGGATCATTTTAGTCGGTATGGTTGCGATGGTTTATGGTTTGATCTGGGATACGGTGTAACATGGGTTCTGAAGTTTTAAAGCAGTTTATCTATGGGGCTGTGATGATGGCATCGTTGACGTCAGGAATATTCTTTTTGAGATTTTGGCGTAAAACCTATGATCGATTCTTTGCGATGTTCGCTTGCGCATTTTTTATGTTGGCGGCAGAACGATGGTTTTTTATTTTCCTGCCTAATTCAGACGAAGAAAACTCGTGGATATTTTCTATGAGGCTATTGGCGTTTCTGTTAATTATTATTGCCGTGATTGATAAAAATCGCAGCAACTAGGGCTGTGTCAGGTCGTCTTTTTAGAGAGGGGGAACCCTTAGTAAGCAGGGGTTCCCGAAGGACGAATCAGATTTAATAAAAATGTCCTGTTACGCAGGTACATTTTGTTATCTTC
Source organism: Bdellovibrio sp. SKB1291214 (assembly GCF_002209355.2). Taxonomy (GTDB): domain Bacteria; phylum Bdellovibrionota; class Bdellovibrionia; order Bdellovibrionales; family Bdellovibrionaceae; genus Bdellovibrio. The sequence continues at coordinate 3,057,611 of NZ_CP106855.1, read as the reverse complement.
AAAAGGATAAAAGTAAGCAGGATTTCTGCTGATAACCACAAGGCCCGCCAGCTGCTCAAGGCTGAGTTCGTTTAAACTCTTTTTAAAATAGTATACACTGGCGTTTTGAAATCCATTTAACTCGCGGTCTTCCACTTTTCCAAACGGAAAGCGATTGATCACTTGCTCCAGGATTTCATTGTATCCATATTTCACATGCAGGCGAAAAAACGTCATGTGGTCTTCATATTCTTTTATAAAACTTCCTTGAGTCGCCGTCGGCATCAAAATTTTGATCAGTTCCCAGGTAAGATTGCAGTCAGGATGCAGAGACGGTGTGTCTGAAAAAGTCTTCTCAAGCCCCGACCATTCATTGCACATAGCAGATTGAGGATACTCGACTTCGTTGAATATTTTAATCAATGCCGGGGGCAACTGCGCATATGCCACATAAGGATGGGGTTTAAACACCATTGCTCGGTCCACACTTTTGCCCACGCGAACATATTCAGAAAGACCGAAAAGTCCCAAGGCCCCCAAGACAAGCAGGGAACCGAAAAAAAAGAATGTCAGGGTGAAGGTGATTGATCTCATACTGCCGATACGCTCCGGATATATGGGAGAAGCATAGCAAAGCATAGGGGAAATAGAAACACCTCACTGCCATTGGTCGAGATGAAAACCGAACGGCAGGAGGAAATAAACTGTTAGAGGAGCTAAGGTTAGAATCCTACGTTCAGGATAGGAGAGATTTTGAACGGTCCCGAGTTATTAAAGTTAGCCAGACCGATCTGGATACCGTGTAGGTTATCAGCAATGTTTACGAGTCCTAACTGAATGCCATAAACCACACGGGCTCTGTTGTAAACGCCAAGCTGTAACCCGTAAATCGAAGCGGCAGGGTTGATGTTTGCCATCGCAAGCTGCAAACCATAGATACTGCTTTCAGCGACGTTATAGTTCATAGCCAGCGCTGCTTGAACACCGACGACCGAAGTTTTTTGTTGATTGTAATTTCCGAAACCAGCGAGTTGTAAACCGATTACACGAGTTGTTCCGTAAGTCGCGTTGAAAATACCAGATACAGCGACTCCGACAAAATCCTGATCCGTGATGTTACCCAGCACGCCAAAATCAAAACCATACATATCACGTTGATGTCCATAGAGGAGACTTGCACGCAGACCTGTCACAGAAAAATCCTGTGGAGGGAATTGCACCGGAGGCACGATATTGACTGACAGGGGAGTGAACGCCGCAAAGCTAGCAGATGTTGTTAGAAGAACGGATAAAAATATTGTGGCTATGATATTTCTTTTCATAGCTCATTCTTGAACATCAACGGCCCTCGCCGCAAACAATCGAGTCAAGATCAAGACTTTGGTAGCCCTTTATTGCCATTACTCATGGAACCCAATGGAGCAAATGAAGTCATCTATTTGGATTTTAAAAGGACAGCACTTTGTTGTTTAATCCAACTATTAAACGACAAAACATTTGTATACGTCGTCGTTGTAGAACAACCCAAAAGACTGCGGCTCACAATTCCCCACACGTAATAATCATTGCCCATTTTCAGATAAGCGGGTCCACCAGAATCGCCTGAGCATGGACCATGCTGGTTATCATGACGGACGATCACTTCATGAGTGTTTGGAAGATTTTCGATAACAACTGATGTGGATTTTAAGATGGCGGGACCATCCATTTCTTCAGCGAAGCAATGCTTGCTGTTGTCTTTAGCATCGATTTCGCAGACCACTAAACCCATGTCTTCAAGCTCTTTAAGATTTTCAGTGTCTTTGACGTCAACTTCGACGACGTTGTCAGTTTCCACTCCATAGCCTGCTATCAATGTTTCACTGCCAGGTATTAGCAGTTTCATGTTTGGCAAAATTTTGGCAGGCAAATAACCTTTAGGTGTTGTGCCATTAAATTTCATCAAACCGATGTCGTTCAATGAAGGTGCGGGACTCTCTGCAAGAATCGTTTGGTTAAAATCAGGATGGGCCACAGCTTTAGAAACTCGACGAGTCAGAGGGGATTTTTTTAACATGTCAGAATTTTTTAGCAAGGATTCCATGTCGGGGGAAAACACGATGAACAGCTCGCTCAAATCTTCCACCACGCAATGAGCGGCAGTGAGAATGAGATTGTTCTCCAGAAGTACGCCGGTGCAAACCATGGTCGATTGGGCGTCGAAAATACCAACTGTGCTTCTGGCTAAGAACGAATCTTTTTTAACGATGGCACCACCGATGATGGATGGATTGCCTTTCGCAGTCAGCCCTCGCTTTTCAGATTGAGAACATGCGACAGAAGTCAGCAAAACAGCGAGCGCCAAAATTCCATAAAGCTTCATAAGAAACGTCCTTCAATAAAGTCCGTATTTTAGCCTGTAATCAGAGGTTTACCAGCCCCACATAAAGTTTTCTAAGGCCGGCTCAATTTTGTCGAAAATCTCTACAAGCATCTCACTTATGGTCTTGATCCAGGAGGAAAAAGTCCCGTTAAAACTGCTAGTTAGAGTGGGATTAGACAGGAATAGGACAAAGCATTTGCCCTGGCCTCTATAGCAGTTCGAAAATCGGGTATTGAGGGGAGATACCTATGAAAAAGCTGATTTCCGGTCTCTTTGCAGTCCTAATTTTGGGGAGCCTGGGCAGGGCGCAGGAAGAGGGGCCTTACTTTGAGAACACCATCGTGCCTCGCAAGGGACGTTTGTTTGCGATTGATTTTGATGCGGGTTCTCGCACCGTGCGGGTGTCGGTGGTAGGGAAAACCATGAAGGGAATCAGCTCCTCAAGATATTCCGTCACCGCTGAAACGACAGACGCCAAAGGGCTTGCTCGCCAGTTGGATTTGGTTTCCACCGCAAGCGGATATCAGTTTAAAGAACAGCTGGCTCCCAAGAAAGATGTAAAAATCAAGGTTCATGACAAAGAAACCAGAGAGTCAGAACTTTTTTTGTTAAAGCCTTAATCGAGAATAAAAAAAAGGCGGCTTCTGGGCCGCCTTTTTTTCGACTGATCTGCAGTCGGTTCCTTATTTAACGCCGAAAGATTTCGCCGTGTCTTTGATCCACGTCGCGTAGTGCAGGATGTTCATATAGATGATGTCATTGTTGCAGCCGATGCCACTGCGGCTCGTAACACCCCAAAGTTGGAACTCTTCGCCAACTTGGATGTAAGCAGGGCCCCCGGAATCGCCAGAGCAGGCTGCTTTGCCACCTCTTTGGTCCAAAATCACTTCGCCGTCATTTGGGCTGTATTTAACTTTGACTGTCACGGCTTTTAAAATTGCGGGGCCACTTAGCTCCTCGCGGATGCATGAAGTGGCTTTGCGAGCGTCGTCGCTGTCGCAGAAGACCTCACCGTTGTTAATCATTTGTTGAAGGTTTTTTGTCTTTTTAGGGTCCACGACTATCACTTCATCAGAATCAACGCCGTAGCCTGCTAGAATTGTCAAAGCACCCGTTTTCAACGCGGTGGCATCTGTTAAAACTTTTGCAGTTTTATAGCCCTCTGGAGTTTGGCCATCGTACATCATCAAGCCAACGTCGTTTCCTGGAATTGCGGAATTCTCTTCGCCTTGGTTGAAATCGCTATGAGCTTTCATCGCAACAACACGACGAACCTTCGGAGAGTTTTTGAAATTATTGCCTAGATTTAGGATCGCTTCCATATCAGGAGCAAAAACAATGTAAGCGCCAGATGGATTTTTTCCGATGCAATGGGCAGCCGTTAAAACCAAATTGTTAGGCAAAAGTGAACCCGTGCAAGTGAAGCCTTCGTTGTCGTCATAAATACCGACCACGCTTTGAGCTAGGGCCGTGCCCTCTTTAACCAATTGGCCGCCGATAATGGCACCTGTGTTTTTATTAGAAACAGTGTTCGTACTGACGGAAGATCCGCAACCGATAGTGATAAAAGAAGCTGCCAAAATCAAAGCGCTTAGTAATTTCAACTCAATGTCCTCGCAATAAAAAAGTGTGGGGGTCCTTTTATAGAACCCCCACACTTTTGCAAGAAAATTAAACACTGGTAATAATTTTTTTTAAGCTCGCGGAATCCTTAGGCTTCGGTATCCAAGGCCGGGAAGGCTTTCACCAAATCATCAAGCGCTTTCATCTGCGCCAAGAACGGCTCGGCTTTCGCTAGTGGAAGGGCGGAGGGGCCGTCACATTTTGCATTCTTAGGATCTGGATGTGCCTCGATGAAAAGACCCGCAAGGCCCACCGCCAGACCTGCGCGAGAAAGCTCGGCAACTTGCCCACGGCGACCGCTGGAAGCGGCTCCCATAGGATCACGGAACTGAAGAGCGTGAGTCGCATCCAAGATCACTGGTGAGCCTTTAGAAACTTTCTTCATGATATTGAAGCCCAATGTATCCACAACCAAGTTGTCGTAACCAAAACAAGAACCACGCTCACACAAGATCACCTTGTCATTGCCACACTCTTCGATTTTTTCGACGATGTTGCCCATTTGGCTTGGAGAAAGGAATTGGGGCTTTTTAACGTTGATAATAGCACCTGTGCGGGCCATGTCCTCAACCAAATCCGTTTGACGAGCAAGAAACGCTGGCAGCTGAATGACGTCAGCCACTTCAGCTACGATTTTCGCCTGACCCACTTCGTGAACGTCAGTGATGACTTTCACCCCGAAGGTTTTTTTAAGTTCAGCAAAGATTTTCAAGCCTTCTTCCATCCCTGGGCCACGGTAGGAGTGGATCGACGAGCGGTTTGCTTTGTCGAATGATGATTTAAAAACATACGGGATTTTAAGTTTGTCAGTGATTTTTACGAAGTGCTCGCAAACTTGCATCGCAAGGTCACGGCTTTCAAGCACGTTCATACCCGCGAAAAGAACGAATGGTTTGTTGTTTGCGACTTCGATATTGCCTATTTTAACGACTTTGTTTTGCATGTCAGGGCCTTCTGGATGTGATTTGCCCCGAAGTCTAACACCACATGGGAAAACGGGGCAAATCTCTATACGGGCCGATTTTGCAAGGCGTCTTTAAAAGATGGGGGAGCACAGCTCTCCGTTGTCCTTAAACTCTTTGCGGAAAATCCAGCTGTTGAACAGTCGGCACCTTTTGTCAACTTCCGGGGATTTGAGGGCAAGATCAGGATTCACATACTGAGCCAAATTAAAGTAGGTGACGACGTTGTCTTGTGAGTCATTGCCTACCCATCCTGGCGGATTTCGGGCCACCAGGACGTCCATATACGGCTGATCAAGAGTGTTCGAAGGTGCTAGGGAATTCTGCGGAGCCGTGTTAACTGCCGGAAATCGTAAAGCTTCAAAAAATTGGGAGTAACTTACTGTATCCGTCTGCATAAGGTTCGCAGCTGCTTCTGGGTGTTTATGTAAGCTCAGAGCTCGGTCTCCCTTGCTGCAGACTAAGCTATAAAAATTAAACTGCAGATAAAACATGTCACAGTGTTTGAAGAGATCCTGTGAGGTCTGTAACTGAATATTGATGTTCTCAAGACTAAGCTCGCCATCTAACCATTGCGCGAAAATACCATCTTCTTCCAAAGACTCATAAACGGCTTCAATTGCTTCTCGGCTCCAAAGTTTTGCAGCGGCAAAATAAACCGGAGAGGGAACGTTGTTTATAATCAAGTCGTAACGGCGATTCTGCGTGCGTAGGAATGTTAAGCCGTCAGCTTCTGTGAATTTCACGTTCGGAGATCTAACTTTTTTAGCGACCAAAGGCATGAAATCCAAGACCTTTAGCATCGTGGGATCTAAATCTATGACATCCACGTGTTTGAATGTATCTGCCGAGCCCATGACTGTGGCGCCAGTCCCTAAGCCGATCACCAAAGCATTGTTGAATTTATTCACGTAAGAAAGGGGAGTCAGACCCATGAATGTATCTGTGGGAGAATAGGATTTTCCGGAATACAGATTGATCGAATGGTGACCATTCATAATCATAAATTTGTGACTATGATCGAGCTCGACGAAATTCACTTCGCTTGAGTTGTGTTTAAAAACTCTATTATCGGTGACGCTTTGGCTGTCTTTATACCAGCGGGCAAAACTTCGGTGAGAGTAACTGCCAAGCGCCCATGAAAAATCAGTGACAAGAAAATAAGTCAAAGTGCATAGGACCATAACGGTGGCGGAAGTCATCACTCTAAATTTCATCGACCTGTTTGCAAAGACGAGGCAAAGAATGCCAAGCAATGCCCAAAGCTGAAATATTCCAGTCGCTTCGAATAAAAATGAAATAAACAATAAGATGCCTGTCGCATTTCCGCAGCTATTTATTGCAAGGTAAGTTCCCACGGGGATCTTATCATTTTCTTTTTTAACCAGGGGTAACAGACTGCCGAAGAAAAATCCTGTTGGCAGAATCAAGCCCACGCAAAAAAGGGCTCTTTGTACAAACGTAGCCAGAGAAGTGTTGGGCCACGGCACAAAGTCCATCAGTGCTGACCAAAATACCGGCCACGAAAGACTCCAAACAAGCAGCGCTAAGGTTAAAACACCAGAGTTCTGTTTAAATCTTGTCCAGGGAAGCCATTTGTAACCATTTTTTCCACGAAACCACAGACTTGATAGTGACCAACTTAAAATCAAAGCTGCCAAGTAAAGAGAGTAGTGGAATGCAAGTGGAGCTAAGACATTTTGAATCTGGCGATAAAGAATTGATTGAATGATACCGCTGAAAACAGAAAATATAAATAGAGGTATCATGACCGAGGAGGATTCTGTCAGATCTTTCTTGAAAGATGTACGGGGCAGATTCAATTGTTTTGCACGTGAATGTTTCATCCAATACATCGCCCAGAACCACTCCATAACACCAAGGAATAGCAAGATTTTGTTAATTCCTAGGACGTGCAAAAAGCCAAGCTCCATGAAAATTAAACCAGCGACGACCAATAGGTGAAAGTAAAAATAGATTTTGTTAAAGGCGGAAACCTCGTCCTGTCCGCGTTGACGTTGTTCTTCAAAATACAATGGCAAAAGAACGGAGGAAACGAAGGAGATCGCAAAAAATAAAATGAATCCCAAGACAAGACTCATCAGCGGATAGGCCAAAAGTTCAGAGCTTGACTGATCGAAACTGATCAGAAGCAAGATGAGTGCAAACAAAACCCCATGGCTTTTTGCGAGATTTAGTTTTAAACGGAGACTCCAATAGGAGCCCAAAGCTGTTCCCAAGTATGCAACCGCAATTAGAAACAATTGAATAAAGAATAGGCTGCCGAAAACCTGCGTCAAGATTCGCGAAATAAGAATTTGGTAGAGCAACACAGGAACGCCGAACCAGATCAAATATAGAAACTCTATTTTTGGACTACGCAATTTTGTCATGTTTCCTATCCATCCAATCCGGAAGTGCAAAGAGATACAGCACGACTAGTAAGTGCAAAAAGTAGCGGTACCCGAAAATTTCTTCGATACCGACGTGGAATCCCACTAGACCCACCAGCCACAGTCTTCGAAGTCCACGGGAACCAAAAAGTAAAAACGATCCGCATTCCAATATTAAAATTCCAGCCTGCAGAACACGAGCGACATCCACGTTGTGTAGAATAAGTCGGCGCAGAACGGATCGCTCATTTCCTGTGTAATGCACGAATATCTGAAGGCTTGTTCCGTTAATCCAAGCTAAGCCCGAATAAAATACTTTTTCCCAGCCTGCCAGAAAGTAAAATGAAATCACAATGCCCGCGGCGACCTGGAAAAAATAATGCTGTACGAGGCGATACTCACGTGCGGCCAGGAGTATCATCAATAAACAGAAGACTGATTGTCGATGATCTCCGAAGGGCTCATTCTGCAAATAAAGAGATGTGGACAACACGAACAGAATAACGGAAAGAATCGATGTGACCTTGGGAAAAAAGTTAAATAACCACAACCCGACACCGACGATTCCCGCAACTGTCACTGCTTGAAATAAAGGGTATGAGCTCATGATATTTTCCGGAAGCCACCCCGCGAGGGAAACGACTTGAATCTGTCCTTCCGTGCGCCATGGAATGAACAATTGATCAAACAGAAGTGCGATCACTGATGCCAGGGTCAGCGCTTTGAAACCTGCAAGATACTTTTCACTTACTGGCCATTTCATTGCTGGCCTCGGTGATTGCAGACAGATTGAATGACATTGTTATCAGATGTGAGTTCTTGATTCACCAACGCGAAGCTTGTGAAAGACCGTGCACCAAAAGACTTGTCAGGAAGTGTTGCCCATGTTGTGCGAGTCAAGCACAGAACTGGATACTGCGAAGTTAATCCTGCTTTTTCTGATTTGAAGTGATTTTGAAGTTCCGAGAAGCTCAAGCTCTGGCCCCATTTATAGACTGTCGTAGGTAGGCGACCCACCAAGTACGTGGGATCACCATCGTAGGTATTCTGTAAATTGAGTTCGGAAGGCGAAACCACCACACCTTCCGGCGTGGTGATAATATAGGTATCATAAAATTTTGGCGCATCTGCGAACAGAGGATATCTTTGCACCGGAAAAACGGGATGCACAAAAAAGCAGATGAAAAAAAGAAGTGCGCAAGAAAAAATAATAATGAGTTCGGCTCTTTTAGTCATTGCACATTTCCATAGAAATAAGGCTAGACCATTGATAGCATCTTTGACAAGTAAACAAGGAGGAGATTCTGAAAACAAAAATATTCAGACTGGGTATGATTGCCATGTTCCTAACTGGCTTTTCGGGACTTCTTTATCAAGTACTTTGGATTCGTCTTTTTTCTTCCTTATTGGGTGGAACAACGCTTTCGATTTCCTGTGTGATCGCTCATTTTATGTTGGGCCTGGGGTTAGGGACGGCAGCAGCTCCGCGCTTTTTGCAACGCGATTCTAAAAAACAACTGCCTCTATATTCTATCTGTGAAATAGCGATTGTATTAGTGATCGGCTTAGGGGCCATCTTCCTCTTCGGCGCCCACCAGCAACTGGCGCAAATTTTAAAAGACAGCCCTCTGCCAAAACTTTTAAGTCATTTCATTATGTCTGGCGTATTTATTTTCCCGGCGACCTTTTTGATGGGGCTTTCTTATCCTTTCATGAGTTACAAGTTCTCATCATCAAAAGAGCATCAGTGGCTTTACGCTGCCAACTGCTTAGGCGGCGCGCTGGGCGCTCTTTGCTCTTATGTGGTCCTGATCTACAATTTTGGGCTTTCCGGAGCGCTCATCTGTGGATTTATTCTTAATCTGTTGGCTGCGGCACTATTTTACAAAGAAAAATATGTTTTCACGTCTAAAGCTGAGGCATCAGGAGAGGACCGTCAGTCTTCGACCTCTGTAGAAGCGCTTTCCCCTGGAAAAATTAAAGTTTGGGCGATGTGTTTAAGTGGTTTAAGCGGATTCTTTGTTTTAAGTCTTGAGCAAATTTGGTTTCGACTGGGTCACCTCTTTTTAGGTGGACGTGTTTACGTCCATTCTGTTGTCCTTTCTGTTTTGCTTTTAACGTTAGCAATTGGGGCATTTTTAAGCCCTCGTCTGTCAAAACTGGCGACTGATAAACAATTGGCCGCGGTTTTATTTATTTTACGTATGACGGGTTTTTGTGCTGCGATAGGATTTATTTTGCTTCCTTCTGCGGTAGCCATTGGTGTGGATCTAAGTCATCCCTATGCCAAGTCGATGAGACTCATTTACTGGGGCGTTTTGCTTTTCATAGCGATTTTGCCAGGACTGCTATTGGGGCTTTGCTTCCCTTTATCACTGAAAGTCATTCAAACTGGAATGAGTACACAGCTGCAGAAAACGCGCAGCCTTTCATATTCTGTTTACATCAATACGTTTGCCTCTGTTTTAGGAAGTATGCTAACGACTTATTTGCTGTTTTCATGGTTGGGTACGGTTGGAAGTCTTAAGCTTCTTTATGTGTCTTTGCTTGTATTGGGTGTTGTTGGTTCGGCTTTGTTTTTACGAGGTGCCTCACGTATTTCTTCAGTTGTGGTTTCCTGTTTGTTGATCCTCTTTATAGGAACGCGATCCATGAGTTTAAACCCCGCGGGATCGGCCCTGTTTGAGGCTGAAGATGAGTTTGGATACTTGAATGTAATTCCTTTAAAATCTAATGAACAGCAAGGCGTCGCCGCGGATCGATGGGCGATGTTTCATAACTACACCTCGCTGGTGGCTCCTTACGGATTCGGAGAAACGTCCACTGTACAAAAAAGCTTGGCATTATTTCCAACGGCATTTGCTAAAAACTTGGACGAAGTCCTTGTGGTGGGGATGGGATACGGTCTTACAACAGAGGCCTTCAGCCGCATCCCTCAAATTAAACAGATTACCAGTGTTGATATCCTTCCTCTGGTTATGAAGGCGCAAAGCGAACTGCGCTTCAAAGACAATTCCTATTTAAACGATCCACGCGTAAAAAATGTCGCCGATGACGGAAGAAGCTTTATCGGTCTATCTAATAAAAAATGGGATATCATTACTGTGAACGTCGATCCATATGGCCCTGGAACGACGTATTTGATGTCTAAAGAATTTTATAAAATGGTACAGGAGCACTTAAAACCTGGTGGAATTTATGCTCAGCTGATGTTTGGTGCCCCTCGCGATTTGACAGCGCTAGTTCATACGGCTGTCTCGTCATTTCCTTATTATCGCGTTATGCCCGGATACTCCAGTGACGGCGTGATTTTTGTTGGTAGCAAAAATCCGTTGCCCGAGTGGTCCGAGATTTCCCTGGAAGTTGTAAAGCCTCTTTTGCCGACGGTGACTTGGAGGGGGGCGATGTTAGCTTCCTCAGATGATTTCAGTCGCGCTGAAGGTCTCGCGAAAGCTTGGGTGGACTATGTGCGTGCTGAGTCACCTCGTCCACCCATGTTTGTAACCGATGATAATCTACTTGTAGAGACTAGTCGTACAAATGCGACGGACTTGTTTTTGACTTATCCAAAGGACTACTAAAAACAAGAGACAGGGGTTTGGAGTTTTGCATAGTCCGCAAATAGATAATACTTACGTTGATAAGTTTGTCGGATAATGTTGCGAATAGAGGTCGCTTCCAGGACAGACTTATCGAGCGTGTTCATTTCTCCATCGGGATAAATGGGGATGTTGCGTTGGATATCATTGCACTCTAAATTAAACACTATTTTGCTTTGTAAGTTTTCTTTATAGAACTTTAAATCCAACTCTGTTAAAAATTCCTCCCAGGAGCCTTGGCTCAGCGATCGTTCGGTATTGTAAGCCATCACGATTGGATAGTTCCCAGAGATAATATCGATGTGCTTAAAATGGGCCTGCAGTGGAGCTAAGAAATTCGCTAGCTGTTCCCAAGATTGCACAGTTGAGTCATCAAAATAGGTTTGATAAATACCTGTATCGCCCAGGCATCTGGCAGCAAGTTCTACGAATTCAGTCGTATATAGTTTAGCGGCATTGAAATTACCGGGATATGTGGCGGTGTTGACTATTAGATCATAGGTGTGCGCGGGACAGTTTTTTAAAAATGTCATTCCATCCGTCAGGTGAATGGCGATGTTCTTTCTGTTCGCAAGATCGTTATTATATTCTTTAAACAGTTTTAAATTATCTAAAACAGTCGGAGAGATCTCAATCAGGTCTGTATGTTCGCTGATGGCAGAAACTCCCCAGGAAGTTTGTCCAGTACCTACGCCAATCACCATTGATTTGTTTAATGTCGATGGAAAATATTTTCTTGGAAAAAGACCAATTAAGTTTTCGGTACCTCGTTCAAGATCGTGGGATCGGTGTCCATCGATGATATAATGACGGCTCAGTTTTCCATTTGGAGTAAATGGATCTTCTAAAACAGCAATTGTCGAGAAGGCTTCGGAATAAACTTGCGCATGGATCGGATTTTCGCGGTTTTTCTTTTCAAATCGATTTTTGAAAAGGTTGTCAGTGGGATTTTGTTGAAAAGCTATTAAAGCGAGTAAGGCGAGAAGACCGAAGCCCCATGAACTTTCAGAGTATCTTTTGTTAAAATATGTGAGGGTTACGATGCCCGCAATCAGCAGGGCCAGCGCCGACGCGAAATAGAGATTACTCCACAAAAGGGGAGCCATCAAAGCAGCAGCGGTCATTCCAAGAATATTTCCCAGGCATGCCAGTGCATTCAAATATCCACTGGATTGGTCGATGGCAATGCTATGTGCTAATTCTTGAGTGCTTTTAATAAACACTAAACTGGAAATCAAAACGGGTAAGGTGAGGGAGAGGGCTAGGACAGATGACCAGATAAAATAGTTGGGAAGTTCTCCAGTGAACTGGTCCGTTACAAATGAGGGCCAGGTTGCAAAAGCAATCTGCGTGATTAGAATGATAAAACCCCAAGCGAAATACAAGATGGATCGTGAAATTTGATGTAGGTATTTTTCGCTAAGTCCAGCAACTGTCATCCAGAAAAAAACTGCAGCCGATATAAGGGTGGCATGAAGGCGAAAGGCTTCCGTTAAAAAAATCTGCGTTTTAAGAGCCCAAAATATTTGGTACGAGCTAAGCAATGAAATTAAAAAAACCGAGAATGGAATTTCGACGATACCGCGCTTAAATAATGTTCTCCAAACTCCGCGAGGACTTTGAGAGATTTGAAAGATATCATGCTTTAACAAAAAGCCTAAAATAAGTCCCAACGAAATCTGTCCTAATGCGAGGGTAAGTGTTGCATATTTCACAGACAGCCCTTGGGTAAAGTAAACCTCAAATGCTAACAGTCCCAGGATTGCGCCGCCATGGTAAAGCCCATAGATAAAATTAAATCGTATGCGACGAAGGTAATAGCTGTACAGGGGAAGTTGAACACCGAGAGAGACGGCGGGAACGAGTAATCCAATGACCACTAAGAACTGGGGTGGCTGGATTTTATAAAATTCAGTAGAGAGTAAGAAAAACAGAGCTAAATTATAAAAGCCCGTCAGAATCTCAACCCAAGGTAAAAGACGGCGCACTTTAAAGCCAATCAGACTTCCAAGGGCTGTACCGAATATAAAGGTCAAAGTGACAAGAAGGAAGGTGATATAAAGATCGCCCAAGGTCATTGAGACGATCTTTTGATAAAGCACCTGTGAGGATAAGTTAAGAAGCCCTGAAGCCAGGGCCACCAAGCTTAAAACCATTATTTACCGTTATACGACGAAGAAGAACAAGTCACTGAACCCTTAACACATGATTGTGAGCCAGTAGCACTGCTTCGGTATAAGCTATTCCCGTTTGCGCACGCATAGTAATATACAGTTTTGTACGAAAAGGAATTCTTAGAGTGCTGTGTTTCAGTGGTTCTTGTGCACGTCGGAGTCGCAGAACAACCCGTGCATTGTAGGTTGCTGGAGTTTCCACCCGCAGCTGCAGCTGCAGCCGCAGCTGCCTCCGCTGCCGCTTTTTCTGCCGCTGCTTTTTCAGCTGCAATTCTTGCTTCTTCTGCTTTGCGTTTTTCTTCAGCAATTCTTGCTGCTTCTGCAGCCTCAGCTGCTTTACGTTTTTCTTCGGCTATTCTTATCGCTTCCTGTTCAGCACGATACTCAGCCATCGTTTTGCCTTTGCAGTTGGAATTCAGAATGAAAACCGATCCATTTTTACATTGAACCGTGATGTTTCCGCTAGTAACAACAAAACCATCGTCGTTATATAAAGGGGGATGAGCCTTAGTACAATCCAAGTTCTGAGTTTTAAGATGTCCTAATGCTTGAATAGGATAACGAGAAGTCTCAGTATCACCGGGACGATCATAGTGCATTGGTAACACAAGGAAAGCATCACGACAGTCTGCCGTGCCATCCCCATACTTTACCTTTTCGGAGGTGATTTCAACTTTCGTTTCAGGCACCGTTGCTACCGGCTTATCCTTTTTGAAACGCTTTTCCCAGCGATCATTCGAATCCCGGCCTTCGTCATTCGTGCCAGAAAAGCCGGTTTCGGAAATCACGGCTATTATAAATAGAAGCAAAACGCCTGTTGTCCATCTGATTTGAGTTTGCTTTTTCATGGATTCCTCCCATCAAAAAATGCTATCTCAATTAAGGTACAATTTTAAGAAAAATATCCCAAACGCGCCCTTTCTTGACCTCACCTGATTTTAATTTATAGGTGAATTCTCCAGGGCCTATCAACTTCGCAAATGGACCGGCAGATTGTGTTGTCCCATCATAAGTTAAAGAGATGGATGTCACGCCCATTTGTTCCATGGTTTTTAGTTCATCTTTACTGCTTTTTCCATCATGGTTTTTGTCTTTCCATAAAAGCAGGAGTTTAAAAATCGAATCTTTTTCATCAATAACACCATCACCATTGTTGTCATATGCGGCCAGGTTTTTAAATCCATCCTGATAGTTGTTGATGTCACCAAAAAGCTCAGCACCATCATCAACTTTTCCATTTTTATTTTTATCGACTGCCAAGAAGTAAATATCTTCTTTGAAGGAGGGCCAAGAAATTTTGTGTTTACTTCTAAACAATGGGAAGTGTGATGTTTTATCTACCTTCGGAAGATCATCTCCGTCGAATTTAAAAGCCAACGGAGAAAAGTAGCCTCCGCAAAATCTGTTTTCCCCAGGGAAGGACGCTAGCATAACAATCGACTTTCCATTTTCAGAGGCATACCAGTTGTTCGCGGCCGTTACGGGGCCTGTGTACGCCATAAATTCGGTATTGGCGGGAAGCACTGCTGGAACCTCTTGTCGGAAGCTTATGTTGGTTAAAAATTCAGTTTTTACTGCCAGCTCTGTTAGTTTCGCGAAGTCAGTTCCAGTGGCTAAGACGTCAACAGGAATTGTCCTTGACTCGGTCAGCTTGATACGAATCAAGTTACCGCGCAGGCGCGCCGTTAATGTTTCTTTCGTCGCTGGAATCAGAACTCGGGTTTGACTGGTAAGGTCTTCTTCTGTTGAAGCCGCAGAGTTCATTGTTGCCCTTGCAGGGAATTTGACTTCGAAAGTTTTCGTTCCCGTGCTTGTTAGGTATGTGATTTTAGCGAAAATATCAGAGGATTCTGCAATAGGGTTTGGAACGGCACGCAAATTGGTACCGAAACAATTCACATAGATATCCAATATGGCTGTGGACGAGTTGGATCCGTTTGTAAGTAATTGCGAGTCCAAGGCCACGTCATTTAAATTAGGTCCCGTGAAGGGAATCACACTTGTCGACGATACTTTCGGATTTGCCTTGGCTTTAACTTCTTGAGCCACAGCCGGTGCGCTAGCCAACAGAGATGTTAAAACAAAGTTTGTTAGAGGGAATGATTTCATCGTTCCACCTCCATGCTAATAATTGGCAAGGAAATCGAAGAACGCTTAAAGACAACGTTTTTTATTTCTTCGATCAATTTAGTTTTGTCTTTATATTTACCTTGTGTGAATTCCTGTAACCACAGTTCGTTCTTTTGAGTTGTGGAATTGGTGCGGAATTCAAAACGAACCATTTTCACTGGTTCGACTTTGACGAAGGGAGCGGCCCCACCGATCGCAGGGAGGACTCTGAAAAAGTTATCAACACTTGTGTAGGAAGCTGTTGGCACTAAGGGATTCGAGTTATAGAATTGTATGCCCACTTCCGAAGAATTTGCTGGTAACAGATCACCGGAGGCCACTTTTCCTAAAAAAGATGGGAAGCGGGGAGGTGTTAAAATGCTCACCGTATTGTTTTTTGCATCTATAGCCCGAAGATAAGTGGGACAACTTAACATAAAGTAAGTCCCGTCGGCCCAACGTGTTTGAAATACCTTAGTCATTGTTCCCTTAGCCGACTGGGTTCCACCCGGGCCTTGGAGGTTTGGAATAGAGTTCAGTCCTTCGTACCTGATTGTACCGCTGGCAATTTGGTCTGAAGGTGTTGAAGTGACTGTATAAGCATACATAGGATCATAAATGAGAGAGTCAAAATCTGCTTCTTCGGACTGAATCAAATAGAAGTATTTGCTGTCAGTGGGGCTAAGAGTAATTGTTCGGTCTGCACGAATAGTGGACCTAGTTAGAACAGCATGAGGTACATCAGGGTAGTAATCATAAAAGTTCTGCTTGTTTTGCCGAGTAGCGTCTCCATCATCAAGGGCATACAGTTTGTTAAAACTGACCGATGATTTTTTAAGAATATTCACCGCCGCGATATTCAGGGTGGAAAGCTCGCTTTCGCCTTCTGAATTTGCAGTGATTTTTTTCATTTCATTAGTGAAGTCGAATAGGAAGGAGGCATTGCCTATAGCAACAATGCCAATCATTCCCAATACCACCAAAAGTTCAGTAACGGTTACACCCCGTCGGTTGCTAACAAAGGAAGACGATGGCTTTATTTGACGGTGATGTAGTAGGTGTACTTTTTCCACTGATCCTCCTTCCACTTCATGGCCGAATTATTTTGAGCTGCCGTCGCAACCTTCAAATCAACTTGATATAGGTTTTTTACAAATAGACTTGGGATGATAACGTAGCCGAAATAGGCCTGGCATCCTTTAGTTGCGCAATCTGATCGTGGAATCATTTCGCCCTTTGAAAGCCCCCATGGCAGTGCATCTGCTTTCAAAACTGCCTCTTCTTTGGAGATGCTTTGATTGAATGACACTTGGTACAAAGATAAATTAAACCGAATGCTTTCAACAATGGCTTGCACGTTATCATTGGCGACTCGTGAGAGCTTCAATTGAAAACTCACTCGCGCTAAATAGGAAATATAAGAGTAAGTCGAGTAGCTTACGATTGCCGTAATCACTGTCGCTGCTAAAATTTCGACCATGGTGTAACCGCGGTTATTTCGTAAGTTCATACTACAACCCCTTCCCGCGGCTAATTTCTTTGATCAAGAAACGAGTCGTTTTCTTTTTACATTTAATTGCAGTTGAACCTTTGATGTCTTGAAGACCACAGTCAGGGTCAACAGTTGACCATTTGAACGGATCCGCTGTTCTTAAGCTAACCGGATTACAATTCCAATGAATATAACGATCGTTTATGCCAATATTAGACTGCCAAAGCGGGGCCGCAGCGGAACCACAGGCGACTGTTTCTTTTGTAGCTTTACCTTTTCCAAGAATTCCAGCATTAATCAATTCTTGTGTTGCTTGTGGATGATAAATTGTACTCCAACGAATCCCTTTTTCGTAAGCGCTCTGATGAATGGCGACCTGCTTGGTAATCACGGTACCTATGATTCTTAATGGACGTTGTCTCTGGCGAATTTCGAATTTTTCACACGCAACCATTCCTGCCCATATATCTATATTCGGACCAATTGAACATGTATTCACTAACGAATCGATATGGAACGTATTATCAAGGGGATTATCGTAAAGGATCGTCGAATTTCTATAACCTGGAATTGGATCCAGGTTAAACTCCGTATCAAAGCTCCAAGAGTTTCGAGCTTGTGTCGAAAAATCTGTATCCCATTTTGCAGCAGGGAAGGATGCGAAATCTGGATTTGGATCTGATGGAGAAGGTGTGGCAAAACACTTTTGATCGAAATCTGACCAATTTGTATCAGATACACCGTGTCTCTTTTTGTAAGTGTCATCTGAGGACGGCCAAGCATAGTTTTCCTGATCATCTGCTAAACCAGAATTATTAGCCCATATCGTCGGGACACTGAAAGTGTTGCCTTGACTGGAATCAAGAACCAAAGCGCTACCAGACAAATTAAATGTCAGACCGTTCACTTTCTTTGGATATTTTGCCGTCGATTTACGTAAGTTCACACCGGCATTGTAGCCGTAGTCATAGGCTTCAAACACAAACTTAACTGAAGGATAGGTCAGGACGTTTCCATTTTCTGCGATGTAAGGTCCAAGGTTCAGAGAATTAAAAGTTATATCCAAATTAACTTGGTTGTATTGCACGCGACTGCCGATTTCATTTGGTGTCGCTTGGAAAACAATGGAGCCACCGCCGGAGTTTCCGGTCGGATAGACGGTCGTCGTTCCGGTTCTGTAAACGTAAAATTCTGAAGAATAAGAACCACGGGTCGGCGTACCCGGCGCCTGCAGGCCATTGTAATAGGCCTGAACTTTCATCACAGGTTGACCCGCGACATTCGATGGGACCGCAGCGGGACCAGTTATATTTGGAACCGTGGTCGTGGTCTTATAACCATCGATATCTTGCTCGACAAAATTGTCGGTATTTCCCAAGTTCAGTTGCACGGATACTTTATTTGATTCTTTTTTAACAGGTCTGATCCAGAGCTGAGCGTCGTCCGTGATAGATAGTTGATAGGATGCCATCAAACGATCGCGGCACTGCGCAAGAGCGTCGTAGCCTGAATCACCTGTAACTCCAAGATTAAATAAATACTTTAAACCTTTATCTGGAGCGGGATCGATCTCAAAGCCATTCATCAGCCCTGCAAAGTTCGGCATTTCGTAATTGTACATGTAGCCTTTACCGCCCGCGGTTTTCACCATGTACTTATTTTCGTCTTGCATGCCATCCATTCTGACGACGCCAGCTAAAAAGATTTTATCGACGAATGTAACGTTGTTCATCGGAGTTGTGAAAGAGCTATTTGGGAGACGAAGATCCCCATTGATAAAGACCGGACTTTCAAAACGCAGACCGCTTCCAGCTGGTACATCAATATTTGGGAAATTAACATCGCCTTTTTGCGGATTATCGCTTCCGGAAGCGAGACTCAGATTGTTTGGAAGGATCAGTCCGAAATAACTGAGTTCGCGTGGATATATGATGTTTCGAGAAACCAAAGTCTGATCAAATTCTGTATTGGATTTATGTTGTAGAAAGATTGTAATCTTTATGGGAACTTCGCGACCCCTAACCGCGGAGATCGCCGAAGAGTCGCGTTCAATTGTAAATTTCAGCGTTGAGTAATCTCCAGCCAAAGGAGACACGATAGAATACAGCGGATGAGATGGCGGCAACGAACTCAAAATAATAGTTGTTCCCATAGAAGAGAGGCGTGTTGCTGTAATCGGAGTTGCAGCTGGGGTGCCAGAGTTGCGGATAAATAATAGAGCCTCATCAGATAAACTCAAGCGGACAGTGTTTCTGTCGTGAGTTAACGAACAGTTTTGATCCTCAACCCAAGTCTCGGTTAAACACCAGCTCTGTTTAATAGCGTTTACCGTGTAAGCATAAAGACCGTCCATCACCACGCGACGGTCTGACTTGACCGCGGCTTTTTCCATAACCTTGGCTTGCGTTTCAATATAGCCGATCGAAGCAAAGAACATAATACTGATCACTATGCCTGCCAAAACAGACAAGAGCAGCACGGAGCCTCGTTGCGACTTTAACAATCGCTGATGAAACGTTCTTTGATGGTTCAAACAATCCCCTTTGTTCATTCTTAATATCGGCAGAAATGTTCCATTATGTGAGGGAAGTGGATTATAAAAAATTACTCACAAAGTCCCGGTATGAGACATAATATCGCGAAAGCTGATATATGGCAGTTGAGCATTGCTAAATCGTATACACTTACTCGCCCTGAGGTCGGTTCGTGGAACATAAATTTCCGGTAAGCTAAAGGGAATCCAACTAAAGGAGGTTGTTATGTCTCGCCATAATAAGGGTAAAGGATTCAGCCAAACGAGTAAGCGCTATGACGGAAATCTCAAGGAGCAAAGACGAGCTTCCCATAACAAGCAAATGGACCATTCATCGGATATCCATGGGGAAGAATCTTTGAATAGCGAAAATAGTTCTTCAGAGAAAAACCGCAGCCTGAACAAATAGGGAGCGGCGGTAATAAAAAAAAGCCTTAGCGTTTGCTAGGGCTTTTTTTATTCTTGGTAGATACTTTTTTAGAAGATTTGCCAGATTTTTTTACACTCGCACTCGTTCGACTTTTCTTTTTTGAAGCTGATTTCACCTTAGACTTCTTTGACTTTTTAGCGGATCGTTCCGGTCCATACTTCTTTTTAGCCTCTTTGCGAATCGCTGCATTTTCCTGAATGTAGGGCAGCATCCCCTGATAACCCGTGACTGGCTCAGCAGGTTTTTCAGGGGCAGCAGGAGCTGAAATAGTTTCTGTTGGAAGGGTGATTGGTGCTTGTTCCTCAGCAAAGCCGGTGCTTGAAAAAAGACTCGTCATCGAAATAATCAAGCTGATCGTCACGTGTTGTTTTATGTTCATGAACACAGACTATCGCGAAAATGCCCTAAGCTCAACTATTTCCAAACAGCTAATTCCTCCCATGCGCTGCGATTTTCAATTTGGCTATAATCATACACATCAATATGTGGAACAGTTTTTGAGATCACCTGCAGGCTCTCTTGAAATTCATTTAAGTTTGGAGTGACAGAGCTGTGTTGACCGTGCCACGTTGAGATCTCGATGTGAATAATGACGTCACTTCGTCGAGCGACGAGTTTATCAAAGTCCTGTGATGCGGGGAGAGTCCAAGCTGGAGTGAAGACATCAGTCCCATATTCAGCGCGCCACTGTTGCCATAGAAATTCTCCAACAACGAAATCTATTTTTTGCAGATCTTTAAGACTTAAGATTTCGTTCAAATCAAATCCCACAACGTCGCGCATTTTTTCTGAGGTAAAAAGTCCGCCGTCTTCTTGGGCGGGCCACGTTTGGACGACACCGGATTTGATATTTCCGGCATGACTGATCTCAGACATCATACCTAGAAGTTCGGTGATGCCTTGGGCGCGAATTTTCTTCCAGTCATCATCACCCAGACTGCCATTCGGAAAACGAGAGAAAAAAGCACTGTTCGCGGCCGGGTTATAATCAGCCTCTCCGCGCCAATAGCAGTCCACGGTGGGTTCCACAGCTTCAATTGCATACAGATTTGGAAAGCGTTGAACGATATCTTTTAAAAAGCCATTTAACCATTGACGGTATTCGGGGTGCCAAGCGGATAAAAGATATGTTTTATCCATCGGTTTATAATCTTCTCCGGAAATCTTTTTCGAACGCCAATCGGGACGAGCGGTCCATACAGATTTATAATCGGTCAAAGAAATCACGGCGATGACGTTAAAGTTTTTAGAAAGTGCCAACTGGTAAAGTTCGTTAAAAATATTCTTTTCACCAAAATGGGTTTCGACTTCGGTCAGGGGATAATCTGTTGGATAAAAAGCTCCGTGATTCGAAGCATATGCATATACGAAGAGGGTATTGACGTGAGCATCCTCCGCCCGGGAGATCACTTTTTGAGCAATCTCTGCAGCAGTTAGTGTCGGATAAAGTTCATAGAAATAAGAGGGATCAACTCGCAACCCTCTGATGGGATTTTGCGCAAAACTGATTGAAGAAAATAAAAAGAGTAACAGAAGTGAGATCCATCTCGTCATCGTGAGCTCCTAAAAGGCTCATGTTAACGAGACTCGATTTAGGAAGCTACGATGGAAGCTATGGTCTTTGGCAAGCGCGGCGCAGAAGCTCCGCTTCACGCCAAGTTCTATAATCGCGAAGGGCGCCTTTTAAATACCACATAATTTTAAATTGCTCACGAAACGTAAGCTGGCAGAAGCCTGTGTCCACATAGCAGCTCACGTGATCATCAATAGCTTTTTCTTTAATGTCACCACACTGAAGTCCTTCGACAGACTCTCTCAACCGTGTCTGTAAACAAAGTCGAACATCCTGAAGCCAGATTTGGCTATCAGGGCTGAATTTCTTTTCGTCACGTACGAATAATTCACAATAAGGAGATCCGAAATCTTTCCAATAACCGCGCTTGCCGCAAGGTTGTTGCTCTTCCATGCAGCGATAAAAATCGCAGTGTTTATCGGAAACTGGGCAGTCCAAGGCGCTGGCGTTGGTTATCAATGGGAAGGCGGTCGAAATAAGGAATGTGATCCAGACTTTAAGCATGCTCAGGAATCTCGCAAATTATGGCCCGTTTCGCAAGCGAGGAGGCCTCAAATGGAAATAAGTAGTGAATTTCTCAAGATTTTTACAGGTAAAAGTTACCTTCGGTGCTTCAAACGGGAAGGGACCTATGGTATGACTGCGCCCTATGAAAATCACCGACCTTATTTTTGACTATCCTGAAGAGCTTGTTGCGACTTCGCCTCAGCGACCTTCACGGGTTATGTGGGTGGAAAACAACCAGCCTCAAGAAATCACTCTCGTGGATTTGATGGAAAAAATTAATAAAGACGACGTCCTGGTCGTGAACAACACCCGCGTTTTAAAGCGCCGCGTGTTTTCAGGTGATGTCGAAATTCTTTTTCTTAAACAGAACTCCGACTTGGAATGGGAAGTTTTATTCCCCTCTAAGAAATTCAAAATCGGTCAGACCCTGGAACTTCCGTTGGGAGTTACTATGACGTTGGCTGAAAAGGGTCGCCCTCAGAAAGTGGTTTTGAATCAGGCTGTTACTGAAGATTACTTCCAAAAAGTTGCAGAGCTTCCACTGCCTCCGTACATTCAAAAGGCACGTAATGCTCGTCATACGGTTGATGCCGATGAATCTTGGTATCAAACAGCTTGGGCAAAAACTCCGGGAAGCTTTGCCGCTCCGACCGCAAGTCTGCATTTTTCAACAAACGATATGGAGCAACTACGCACTAAAGGCGTAAAAATTGTCGAAGTGACTTTGCACGTGGGACTTGGAACTTTCTTGCCCGTGACAGCCGAAGATCTAAACGATCATGATATGCACGAGGAATATGTCGAAGTTTCCGCTGAAAGCTGGAAGACAATCCAAGACGCTCGCAATGCGGGTCATCTGATTTGGTCTTTGGGCACAACAACCACTCGTTCACTTGAGAGTGTTGCCGGTGGCTTGTTGAAGGGTTCTGATTCCGATGGCTATCAAGGTTTCACAAAGCTTCTGATTCAGCCTGGCTACAAGTTCAAAGTGGTGCAAAGGCTGCTCACGAACTTTCACCAACCTGAATCCACCTTGCTTGCGTTGGTTTCAGGATTTTCCTCTTTAGAAACAGTTAAAACTTGCTACTTATGGGCGATTGAGAGAAAGTTCCGACTCTTTTCTTATGGCGACCTTACATGCTGGAGCCAGTAGCCCCCAGAAATGGAATAGAGGCACTGGATTAAATATGCTTGATGGTAAAAATATGACGAACACAACAGATATGAAATTGGGCGAATTTACAGTTCACAAGACTGAAGGAAACGCTCGCAGAGCTACTTTGATGACGGCTCATGGTCCCGTGCAAACTCCCGTATTTATGGCAGTTGGTACTAAGGCCACGGTGAAAGCAATGACACCGGAAGAACTTAAAGAATGTGGCACTCAAGTTGTTTTGGGTAATACCTACCACTTGCATCTTCGCCCTGGTGAATCGACAATTAAGAAAATGGGCGGGCTTCATAAATTCATGAACTGGCACGGTCCGATTTTAACTGACTCCGGTGGCTTCCAAGTTTTTTCATTATCAAAGCTTCGCAACATGACAGAAGAAGGTGTGGAGTTCCGTTCCCATTTAGACGGTGCAAAACACTTTATTTCTCCAGAAAAGAGCATGGAGATCCAAATGGATCTCGGCTCAGACATTATCATGGCTTTCGATGAATGCCTTCAGTATCCCGCGACTGACGAAGAAATTAACAAGTCTATGGCATTGACGTATCGCTGGTTGCTTCGTTCGAAAGCAGCGATGACTCGTAAAGAAAGCCTTTTGTTTGGTATCGTCCAAGGTGGCTTGAGTCTTGAGCATCGTTTAAAGTCTCTGGAGCAAATCACATCCGTGGATTTACCAGGCTATGCGCTGGGTGGCTTCTCTGTCGGAGAGCCTATTCACTTAATGCATGAGCTATTGCCTCACGTTGCTCCGAAAATGCCAGCCAATAAGCCGCGTTATTTGATGGGCGTGGGTACGCCAACGGATTTAATTATTGCAATAGATTCTGGCATCGACATGTTTGACTGCGTCATGCCTACACGTGTGGCACGTAATGGTACGATCTTTACTTGGCAGGGCAAAGTCAGCATCAAGCGCAGCGAGTACAAAGAAGACCCATCTCCGCTTGATCCAGAATGTGATTGTTATACTTGTACGAACTATACAAAGGCATATCTTCGCCACATGTTCCTAAGTGGTGAAATTTTAGGCTCTCGTTTGAACACGATTCACAACATTCATTTCTATATGAAGTTGATGGAAAAAGCGCGCGAGGCGATCGCTGAAGGCCGTTGGGCGGCGTTCCGTGATGACTGCTTAACGCGTTTCGTAAAGAAAGGGTAACTGACATAACTATTGATTCTTCCATGGAATAATGCTGAATTTTAGCGTCATCATTGGAGGAATCATGTTATTCAATCTACTAGTTAATGCAGCATTTGCTCAATCCGCAGCCCCAGCAGCGGGTGGTCAACCATCTACTCTTGAGATGTTTGTGCCATTTATCTTTATCTTTGTTATTTTCTATTTCCTTATCATTCGTCCTCAGTCTAAACGCCAAAAAGAACATCAGAAGTTTTTGACGGAACTTAAACGCGGTGACGAAGTCATCACGTCTTCTGGTATCCTTGGTCGTCTTGAGGGCATCACTGACCAATTCGTGACTGTAGAGATCGCGGACGGTGTGAAAGTTAAAATGCTTCGTACACAAATTGCGACAACTCAGAAAGCAGCAACAGAGGAAAAGAAATAATGGAAGGACTTCGTTGGAGAACCATCGGCGCCGCCGCTGGTATCGTATTGGCTATCGTATGGTTTGCCCCAAACATGATCAATGTTGGGAGCTGGTGGCCATCTAAGCAAAAAATGAACTACGGTTTGGACATTCAGGGTGGCTTGCACCTTGTAATGGGAGTTGACGTTGATGGTGTGGTGAAAGAATCCACAACACGTTTGATGGCTTCCATCAAAGCGGATACTGCTAAAGAAAACGTAGGCGTGACTGACATCAAGTCTGAAAAACCTGAATCAGGCGAGTTGACTCTGCACTTTGCAGCTGGCGATAAAGCTAAAGTTCAAAAATATATGTCAGAAAAGCATCCTGCGGACCTTCAAGAAGTTGGATCCACAGATTCTTCGTTAACATATCGTTATTTCGATGCTTACATGAATGAATACAAAAACAAAGTCATTCAACAAGCGATTGAAACAATCCGTAACCGTATCGACGAGTTCGGGGTGGCAGAGCCGTCTATCTCTCAACAAGGTACAAATCGTATCTTGGTTCAATTGCCAGGTATGGCCGATGCTGAAAAAGCGAAACAGTTGATTAATACAACTGCGAAGCTTGATTTCATGATCGTCTCTAACGAAAAAACGCCCACTGAATTAATGGCGATGATCGCTGAGGTTGAAAAAGCCGGTGGTTATAAACTAGAAGGTATGAAGTACTCGGACTATGTGACTCGTATCAACAACGATCTTAAAGGTAAATTGCCTGAAAAGACGGCTGTGTACTTTGAAAAATCTGGAAATGCAGCAACGATGGAAGCTGGCGCAGTTCCGTATCTTCTTAAAACAGATACAGACCTGACGGGCTCTGCTTTGGATGATGCTACTGTTGGTTATGATCAATACGGCGCTCCTATGGTTTCTCTTCGTTTCAACTCTGCAGGTGCAGCTAAGTTCGCTGATTTGACAGGTAATAATTCTGGCAAACAAATGGCGATCGTTTTGGATAAAATCATCAAATCGGCTCCAAGCATTCGTGAACGTATTGGTGGTGGTTCTGCGACTATCACATTGGGCGGCGGTCGTGACCGTAACCAAATGATGGACGAAGCAAAAATGATCTCTACAGCTCTTCGCGCGGGTTCTTTGCCAGCGACTTTAGAGCAATTGGAAGAGCGTCGTGTGGGCGCAACTCTTGGTCAAGATGCTATCGCAAAAGCTAAATTGGGCGCCTATATCGGTGCTGCTTTGATCATCCTATTTATGCTTATGTACTACAAAGGCATGGGCGTCGTGGTGACTGTGGCTTTGGGCGTAAACGTTTTGGCGGTGCTTGCATTGCTAACTTCATTTGGCGCAACTTTGACATTGCCAGGTATCGCGGCGATCGCCTTGACGGTCGGCTTTGCGGTGGATGCGAACGTTTTGATTAACGAACGTATTAAAGAAGAGCTCTTTGCGGGTCACAGTTTGAAAGTGGCGATCAAAGAAGGTTACAACCGCGCGATGTCTGCGATCATCGACTCGAACGTCACAACAGGTGCGACAGCAGTTGTACTTTTGTACTTCGGAACTGGTCCAGTGCGTGGTTTTGCGGTGAACTTATTGATCGGTATCGTAACAACTCTGTTTGCGAACGTTTTCTTCTCGAAAGTGATCGTGGATCAATTGGTTTACAAATTTAACGTGAAAAAGTTGTCAATCTAGGATCGGTATAAAAATGGCTAACAATAATACAAAAAATACGGCAACTGAATCTTCTGGCAAATACGATTTTATCGGTAAAGTGAATATTTTTACCGGTATCTCGGTTTTGTTGGTCGTGGCTTCTTTGATTTACCTTGGTGTTAAAGGTATTAACTACGGTATCGACTTTAAAGGTGGTACTGAGTTTCAAGTGAAATTCGACAAAGGCGTTTCCATCGACCAAGTTCGTCATTCAGTAGATGAACTAAAACTGGGCGAAGTGGGCGTTCAATCATTCGGTGATAACAATGAATTCATCATCCGTTTCCAAGGTAAGCAGGGTGCTACTGATAAAGAAACGAATGAAATCTTGAATCAAGACATCTCGAAAATTAAAGATATCATTTTGACGACTTTCAAAGATCACAATCCGGATATCCGTCGTGTTGATACTGTTGGTCCTCAAGTGGGTGCTGAATTGAAACGTAACGGATTACTTGCAGTATTCTATTGCTTGCTTGTGATCCTGATCTACGTTGCGCTTCGCTTCGATTATAAATATGCACCGGGTGCGGTGTTCTGCTTATTCCATGATGCGGTGATCACTTTGGCGATCTTCGTAGCTGTGGGTAAAGAGGTGAACGTACCAATCCTTGCGGCGATTCTGACTTTGATCGGTTACTCGCTGAATGACACGATCGTGGTGTTCGACCGTATTCGTGAAACCGATGCGCACTACCATGATAAAGGCTATGGCTTCATCATCAATAAAGCGATCAACGACATGCTTCACCGTACATTGATGACTTCCGGAACAGTATTCACTTCAGCATTGTGCTTGTGGTTGTTCTCGGGTGGCACAGTGGGTGATATCGCCTTTGCGATCTGCGTGGGTATCGTGTTTGGTACTTACTCTTCCATTTACGTGGCAGCTCCGGTTGTCTTGATGATGGATAAAATTATGGGTAAGAAAACAGCAGCTTAAGCTTAAAACTTCAAAGGCCCCAGATGGGGCCTTTGTGTTCTTGGAGAGTTTGTGAATCCTTTGTGGAAGTTAAGAGAAGCAGCAGCCGAGGTGGCGACACCTGAAAGAGTCGAGGGGCAATGGCCATCCTTGATCGGTAAGCTTTTGGCGGCCCGCGGATTTACCAGCCCTCAAGAGGTCGACAAGTTGCTTTTTCCAAAACTCGTGGATTTGAAAGATCCTCTTTTGCTAAAGGGGATGTCTCAAGCGCTCGAGCGTCTTGGTCAAGCTTATCTGAACAAAGAAAAGATCTGCATCTATGCCGACTTTGATTTGGACGGAACTTCTGGGCTCGCGCTGTTGAAAACGGGGATGCAGGCTTTAGGTTTTACCGAGGTTTTGCACTATCAACCGAAGCGTCTTTCTGAAGGTTACGGTTTTCATGCGGCAGCCGTTGAAGACCTTAAATCGCAAGGTGTATCTTTAATTATCACCGTTGACGTGGGTATCACTGCTCACGCGGCAATCGACAAAGCTCGTGAATTGGGAGTGGATGTAATCCTAACAGATCACCACTTGCCCGCAGAGTCTTTGCCTGAAGCTTACGTCATTATTAACCCTAACCAAGGAACTTGCGAAAGTGGTTTAGGTTATTTGTGCGGGGCTGGAGTTGCCTTTTATCTTCTTCGTGGCCTAAAAAGATACTTTCATGATCATCCGCAACTACCTAAAAACAACTGGGATTTAAAAGAAGTCTTAGATTATTTTACGATCGGCACTTTGACCGACATGGTTCCCCTTGTTGATGACAACCGTGTATTAGTGAAGCATGGTTTGGTGAAGCTTGCCGAGACTAAAAGAGCAGGACTTCGAGCATTACTTGAAGAGTTAGATCTTCAAGACCGCGCTTTAACGAGCCAGGATGTTGCGATTCGTTTCGCTCCAAAACTGAATGCATTGTCGCGTATGGAGTCTGGGGTTTTACCAATTGATATATTTCTTTTAGACGACGTTTCCAAAGCTCGTGATATGGTTCGTCAAGTTATGAAGAACAATTCGACACGCGTGCAATTGCAGAGCGATGCGGAGTCAGAAGCTCAAGAACTTCTTAAACAGTGGCCACATAAAGACTTTGTATTCGTAGCTTCTCCCAGTTTCCATCGTGGGGTTCTGGGATTGATCGCGACGAAGCTCACTCAAGTATACAACAAGCCAGCCTTCGTGGGGTCTGTGGGTGAAGATGGAATGATCGTAGGATCTGCTCGTCTTCCTCAAGGTCAGGAGGCATGTCTAGTCGAGGCGATGACAACCGCTTCTGAATTGATGAGTCGTTTCGGGGGCCACTCTGCGGCCGCTGGCTTTGAAATTGCTGAAACGAAAGTGGCTCAATTTGTGGATCGTCTGAACTCTCATTTTTCCGATCTGCGTGAAAAGCCAAAGCCGCTTGAGATTTTTTACGATGTTCAAGCCCGTCTTCCAGAGGTCAGTACAAATCTGATGAAATGGTACGATTTTGTCGGCCCCTTTGGTGCAGGCTTCGCGATTCCATTGATTCATTTTACAAGTATTCAAGTTTTATCAAAAAGAGAACTTAAGGGTGGTCATCTTCGCCTGAAGCTCTTTGATCCAGATAGCAATGCGACGATGGAAGCCTTGTTATTTACCCCGACACCTCGTCAGTTAGAAACTTTGCACAATGTGCCTGGTTTTTATGATATCTTAGGGGAGCTGCAGTGGAATTACTTTGCTGGGCAAAAAACAATCCAAATCCTAATTCGTGATCTGAAGGCCATGTCATGAAGAATAAGAAAAAAGTCGTTGTCCTTTTGTCGTCGGGCTTAGACTCGACTGTTAATATTTTCGAAGCGATCAAGCACAACCATGAAGTCGTCTTAGCGTTGACTTTTAATTACGGCCAAAAGGCTGCTAAAAAAGAAATCGAACAATCCGCAAAAATTGCAAAACACCTCGGTGTGCCTCACAAAGTATTGGATGTGACTTGGTTTAAAGAATTCAACAAGTCCTCCTTGTTAGTCGACGATCAGCAAGTGCCGACAGGTAAAGATGTCGAAATCGACAATTTGCAAAAATCGGCAGACACGGCAAAGTCGGTGTGGGTTCCAAATCGCAATGGTATTTTCTTAAATATCGCTGCAGCCTATGCGGAAGCGTTGGGTGCCGACTCCGTTATCCCTGGATTCAACGCTGAAGAGGCGGCCACTTTTCCGGATAACTCCATTGATTTTCTAAAGGCTGCAACGGCGGCGTTTTCATATTCTACTGCAAATAAGGTGACCGTGGGTTGTTATACGGCTCATTTGAATAAACCTGCGATTGTGATGCTAGGGCAAGGCTTAGACGTTCCTTGGGAGCTGACTTGGCCCTGTTATTTTGCGGGCGAAGACTGGTGTGGGCAGTGTGAATCCTGCCAACGTGCCAAGCGTGCGTTTGCGGCAGCAAATGTTGATGTGAAAAATCTATTTAAGGAGTAACAATGGAAACGCATTTTATTGAAAAGAAATTTTCTTATGATGGCAGCCAACTTCGTTCGTTGTTTGCTTACCTTGATCATGGAGTTCTGGGGCCTTCTATTATTTCTTGGATCGGCCGCTGCAATATCCCGACATCTCACATGGTGGACGGTGAGGATTTGCTAGCCAACGCCATCATCGCTGGCGACGAAATGCTCCACTTTATTATTGAAGTATTTGATCGTGATCTTTTTAGCGGGGTCGCTTTGCAACGACTGTTCGCCTCGATCGCCCGTGATTACATGCAAGCACATGCAGGAAAAGCACTTCAGACAGAGACTTTGATTCGCGACGGGGATGACATCTACTGGGGCGATCGCAAACTTTCAATCAGTATCGCGACTCGGTCACCGGTTTCAACAATGGTTCATTTCGCAATGAACATCACCAATGAAGGCACACCTGTAAAAACAGCCTGTTTGAATGATTGGCAGGTTGATCCTCGCAGAACAGCCGAAGATCTGATGACTCTTTTCAGAAAAGAGTATCAGACCATCGTCACTGCTACCCAAAAAGTTCGTCCCGTTCCTTAATATTATTATTTTGCAGCCGCTGGATCTGCCGGTGCCACGGGCACCGTTGAAACCGGTGGCGCGTTTTTTATGGTCGGCGGTACTGTAGCGGGCGTTCCTCCTGCAACAGCATGTGCTATTGGAGCAGAAACAGTTGGTGATGCTTGCGCAGGTGCAGCTTGTGGTGCCGTTGTAGCAGCTGCGGTCGTTTGATCTTGCGTTTTTTCTGCCGGAGGAGAGGCTGGGACAGATGTCGCAGTCGCGGTCGCGGTTGCCGGTGTCGGTGCCACTACAGGCGCAGTTGTAGTCGTGACTGATGCCGGGGTCTTAGTGGGTGTGGCTTCTGCCGTTTTATTTGGAGTGGCTGCAGCGACAGGAGCTTTGGTTGGTGAAACGCTTGGGACGACGTTTGGCTTAATTGCGACGACAGTTTTTGTTGGTCCTTCAAAAAGATTCGCAGGCATACGACTTGTGTCTTTGCCTTCCATAATTGCGAAAATGATTGCCTTTTTGTCTTCGTAGGCGTCCGGATCAAGTCGATTTGTATTCATCGCTTTATCCAAATACTTCAGAGCTCTTTGAGCTGTCATAGGATTTCTGTCTTTAAGTGCACGTTTCGCGTAAACCTCAAACATACCGCCCAGGCAAGAAGCATTGTTCGTGGAGTGAGTGAGTCCTTTTGAAAATGATGCCTCGGCCAAGTCCTGATTTTTTGCGATATCTAGGGGATTGTCTGCCTTCTGATAAAGTGACTTCATACCTTTGTCGGCATAAGCTTCCGCAAGATTTATATGACCCGCATCACTCTGTACTTTTCTTAAAACTTCCTCTCCAAAGGAGATGGCCACATCAGTATGTCCGGATTTTCGTAAAGTCCAAATTGCATTTTGAATAGTGATGGAGGACTGACTCGGTTCAAGATCAATAGCGTATTTGTAGTAGGCGATTGCTTTAGGGATGTCGTTCATTGTTACCAAAAGATTTGCGAGGGAAGAGGCTGCAAATCGACGATTGCCATTTGATTGTGCTGTGGTGAGAGCTTTGCTGTAAGAACCCATCGCAGCATTATTCTGTTTTAGTTCTTCTAGAACAGTACCGCCCAAGATATAGAGATCGAAGTCTTTTGTTGAAACTTTATAAGCGTCATTGAATAGCTTAGATAAATTCGTTGTATCTTTTTTTATGACGGCATTCCATGTCAGCTGTTGCAAAACTTTTGGATCGTTAGGATTTTGTTGCGCAATAGGTTTGAGAATCGACTCAGCCTCATCTAAGTAGGCATTGTATTTAGTTGCATCCTCGCTGGTGCCATTTAAGTTGCGAAGAATTCGTGCTTTAAGAATTGTTGCCTCTTTGTTGGCTGGCGACGTGCTTAAAATGTTGTTGACGATATGATACGCGTTTTTAATTCCTTTGGTAGTTCTTTGGTCGTATTCAAGTTGTGCCTTTTCCATCGTGTATACGACATCTTGCTTGGTCACATCTTTGGTCGCTGGCTTAATCTGAACGAAACGGTCCGTCGCGCAAGTGCGAATGGCCGCGACATGATTTTTAAAAGTATCGGAGTTGATTTCCTTAGCGGAAATGGCTGATTTGGTGACTTGCAAATCATCCTCAACGCGGAAACCATTTGTATCTTTAATATACGCACGTGTGAATCGATACCACGGAGTGATCAAAGTACATTCGGGTGGGTAACCGACAACATTATAAGACTTTACGCGAGTGACGGTTTTTTCTGAGTAAGTAGCGGGCAAATATGCGTCTGTGGATCTATACCCTTGATAAGCTAAATAGACCGCAATCGATGTTGGGAAACCTACATCAAGATAAAGTTTTTGATCGTCCCATTTTACGATTTCCTCACCAGCACTCAAGAACTTTCCCTGAATTTTGCTAGCGATGCGATTTCTAAATGCCACACCCGGGAACGTGACGTTGTTATCAACCTCAGTTCGTAAGTAGTTCTTCAAAACTTTTTTAGCCGTGTCTTCGCTCTTTGCAAAATAAGCTTCTAAGATCGATTTTGCATATTCACCGGATGCGGTAAATGATCCACTTATATCACTCGTAGTATCCTGTCGGATGAGGATTTCCTTATCAAACGTCAACAGAGAGGAAGCTGCGTCTGAATACGGGATCTTCTCAAGACCTTGAGTTGCAGTGTTGACCTCCAAGGCCAAAGAGTCTGCGATGTCTGTGTTTATATAACTGGAGTTGGAAACGATGTTCGTGGGATCGACCCATAATGTCTTGCCATCAGTCTGAACCTTAACAATCGCGTGGTTGAAAAGATTGGGATTCACCAAAGGCTTTCCGTCGTTCTCGATAATTGTTACTCCAGAGGAGCGTGGTGTTCTCATAACCAGAGCAATTTTAGCATCGATTCCCATTGAGCGCAGGATAGCTGTTGTCACCAGTGAAAAGTCTTTGCAGTCGCCCGTTTTTACTTTGGCAATCTTAGCCAGAGGTTGAGCGATGTACATTTTTTCGAAACTCGTCCATGTTCCCTTGTAGGTCATGATGGAGGAAAGTTCTGAGGTCACGATGTCAATTTTTTCGTTCGTCGTTTTTCCGGCATTTGCTTTTTTGACAATGCGTTTGAAGGTCTCAGGCAATGTTTTAACATTGAGAATATCTTCGTACTTGGTTGCGATAGGTGCAACGAAAGTATTCCAATTGTTCATAGTCGATACGTCGATACGGGACATCTGACCGCGGGTGATGATCGATAGGAGTTCTTTTTCAGGAACTTTAAAGATAGGTTTCGTTTGCGTAAATTCAAAAACGTAATAGTTCCCTTCTTTACTTTCTTTTGTTGAAACGGCACCCCAAGGATCATTGATCTGTGTATAGATGGGAATTAATGATTTGATTTTTGCTCTGCCGGCATATTCAGGAGCATGAACACCAAAGACGTAACTTTGCTGAAAAAGGCCTTTTACCATCATCTTTTTCGATTTTACCTTGACCGTGTATTTTGTCGTAGAACCAATCTTTAGATTATCAAATGGAATGACCATTTCTTTCAGATGACTGATGCCTTGTTGAGGCCCTTGTGCGCTACGAGTAATCACCTGCTTGGGATTGACGGGCGTCTCAACGCCATCTGTTTTTGAAGAACCGCTCACAAACGTAACTGTCATCGCGTCTGGGATGACAGGAATAGTTTGTAAGACAAGAGCGTTACGTCCTTGCTCATTCAGAACTTTCATTTCCGAGGTTCGCGTGGATTCAAAGTTGCCATCGGCGTCGATGATGACGTCGTCACTGCTATCAACGATGGAGACGGGGGCTTCATTTTCCTTCATCCACTCCGCGGCGGCGAAAGATGAGGTAAACAAAAAAGCTATCGATGTCAGTGAAATCAGGCGTGTTTTCATAAGATCTTTTTCGGATTTTAACCGCCGAACTTAATTGATTTGTGTTTAGAATTATATCTAGATCGCGGGTTTTACGAGCTATTCGGGGAAATTTGATTTTTTTGTCTAAGAAAGAGTCAATATCCTAGACCAAATAGCGCGGCATTCTAAGCAGAGTCTTTTTCTTTAGATTTGATATAGGCGTCTACGAGCCACAAGCGGATGTGCTTTAGAAAAGCATCTTTCATTCCAAAAAAGACAAAGTGGTTTAGATATCCGTTATCGTTTTTATTTTCTTCGGAATAATTAACCGTTGCGATGATCTCGGGATTTTGGTGTTCTTCCATACGCCACAAGATGAATTCACGGAATGCTCCCGTGCTAATAGCGCGATGGTACTTCATGACCAGCCCAGCTTCTGATATTTGCGTGATCTCGACAGGGTTTGCAACCTTAGCCTCAGTGGGCTGTTTTACATAGGGGAGAGCCGTGGGTTCAACGGTCGTGATAGGAAAGTTCGTAATAAGTTTTTTAGCAATGTATAGCTTATCTAGGGGAGTAAAGAAAATATCCTTGCACCAGCGACTCATATCTATGACTTCTGGTGGTGCAATTTTACTGCGCGATAAAATGATAAGCGGAGGCGATCCCTGCCACTCGACGCTGTTCTTTTTCGCTCGGTCCTTCATTTTCTCGACCAGCGCATTCCATGTTTTTTCTTTCTCAATATCGAGCATGTGATAATTAATGATGACAAGATCTGGTTGAATAGGGGGATTTTGGCGCTCTTTACTGTCCAGCTCTTGAATATCTGATAGAAGCTGCCCTTGGCTTTTGTAACTGAAAACTTCGATGTTTTGAAACTTTTGAGTCAGCATCGCTTTGAATTCAATATCCAAAAGCTCATCATCATTGAGTAAAACAATGCGGGTTTTTAGGTTTCCTTTGGGAGTCTGTAAATCCAAAGTTCTGTGATCTTTGTTCTGAATGATTTCCCTACGAAGCTTTGCAATTTGAGCTGGGTCTGCAGCCACAAATTGAAAAGTACAAAGGAACTCTTTAATTGAGATTTCTTTGCATGCCACACAGACTGCAAGCAAACTTTTCTTGCTGTCTGTAGAAAAGGCTTCGCTGTAATACTTCGTGATCGCGCCGATTTTGATTTCATGATTATTTAGACTGGTGAAGCCGATCTCTGAAACGGATTGAAATTGAATATCCTTTAACATTTCAATCTGTGCTGACATCTTTGCGGCTGTCAAAGTCGAACTTGTGACAGGGTGATGGCCAGTTAAAGCGTATTGCAGATGTTCTTTTACGATTAACTTATCAAAAGGCTTATAAAGAACGTTATTAATAATACGTTCCTCTGCAAGCTTGATATCGAATGTAGGATTATCAAAGGCAGTTAGAATCAGAGCTGTTGGCTCTTGCTCCGAACACATTTTCTTGCGAACGAAAAAGTCTCTGGCGCGCCTCACAAGTCCCATGTTCTTGGTGCCCAAAAATTCGTTTTTCGCAATGACCAAACGTAATTCGTCGGCGATGGATGGCTCGGTAAGGTCGGAATTATCTAAGGGGTGTTTGATGCCGGCATTCGCTAGGGCTTTAGCGCCGTCTTGAATTGCGATCTTCAAAAATTCGTGGAAGCTTGCAAGATCCTTGAAAAATCGAATAGAAAGCTGAGGATCTATACTTTTTATGATCTCATATAGATCCTGACTCGTTCTTTCATCATCTTCGAGAATCAGGATAAACTTCATACACCTATTGTATCTTGAAATGGGACTAAAAACCAGATGACTGGATTTTAGTCCCGAATTGATCTGCTATCCGCTTCAAGCTCGTTGGAGTGTTTATGGATCGTCCCACTTAGCGGAATAAAAAGTAAACTGCGCCCACTAAGCAAAGGCCCGCATACAGGTAATCTATCTTAAGTGGTTGACCCATGTACCAGTACGAAAACCCCGCAAAAACAACCATTGTGATCACCTCTTGAATGACCTTGAGTTGTGGCAGTGTATAGACTTCGGATCCCATGCGGTTGGCGGGAACTTGGAAGATGTACTCGAACAAAGCAATGCCCCAACTCACAGCAATTGCGATCCACAAGGCGGAGCTTTTCAGGCTTTTCAAGTGTCCGTACCATGCAAAGGTCATAAAGATATTAGAAACTAAAAGCAAAGCGATAGGGCTGATATACTGAAGCATTACTTGTGAGTCCTTTGGTTGTAAGCGTGATTGCAAAGCAAGCTTGCGATACGGCGATATTCGCTCAATAAATCCAAGTGGATGGAACTCGTGTTGATGGAAGTGTTCAAGCCCCGATTCAAACGGCTGATATGATTTTCACGCAAAGAAATTTCCAATTTTGCCAAGTCTCTTTTTAATTGAATCGCTTCTTCGCAAAGTTCCCGGTTTTGGTAAGCATTCACTGCCATGGCTGCGACCTTGACTACTTGCTCGTGCATTTCGCGAATTTCTTGCCAACCCTCACCGGAAAATTCAAGTTTTAACGCGTTCTTTTTTATCGCTAAAGCCAGGATGTTGATATCAATTGCATCGGCCGCCCGTTCAGCATCACTCAGGAACATAATCATATTCATGATGTTTTGGTGAACGACTGTCGGTGATTTGTTTGCATGGTCTAACAAGAACATTTTTGTTTCACGGTAAAGGAAATCGACCTTGTTATCGCGATCCTTGATGGAATCAAAGACTTTTGGATCGTTCGTCTCAAACAACTGAATGGAGTCTTTAATCATCCCCAAAACAATATCTGCTGTACGCATAATCTCGCGATTGGCATAAGAAACAGCTAGTGCAGAGCTTTGATAATTGTCCTTGTTAACAAACTCTGTTCCAAATTCTTCGGAGGCAGACTTAGGAAACATCTTTTCAATCCATTGAGCACCTTTGTCGATGAATGGATAGAAAAGGATCGCCGAAATGATGTTGAAGATCAGATGGGCATTCGCGATCGAGCGCGCAATCGTGGTATCAAACTGCAGCAGGAAGTCGATAAAAAGCTGAGTGAACGGATAAAATATGACCACGCTGATGGTTTTGTAAAAGAAATGCGCCCATGCGACTTGGCGACCGATGTAGTTCCCGCCAGCTGCAGAAATCAACGCGACGGATGTCGTTCCGATATTGGCGCCATAGACCCAAATCATCGCATCATAGAAAGTGATGGCTTTAACAGCCGCCAAACTCATGGCGATACCAATTGTGATTGCGGAGCTTTGTACGAAAGCACAAAACGCTATCGAGATGAGAAGGGAGTATCCTGGGTTATCGCGCACACTCTGAAAAAACTCTGTTAGCATCGGGTTTTCAGCAAAGTGATGGGAGGCTGTGGATACAAGTTTTAAGCCTAAGAATAACAAACCAAAACCCATGAAAACCAGGGCTAAGTTTTTAAATACGGTCTTTTTGGCTTTAAAGTAAAACGCAAATGCGATCGCGAAAACAGGCAGGGCATATTGGCTTAAATCAAAGGAAATCAATTGTACGGTCAATGTGGTACCGATCGCGGTTCCGATGATTACGCCCATCACTTGGCGAAGATTGATAACTTTGGCAGAGCCTAAGCCCACCAACATAGAGGTCGCTGCTCCAGAACTCTGCATTAATGTTGTAAGCCCAACACCGGTTAAGATCGCCAACAATTTACTTTGCGAAAGGTGATTCAAGAGGCTTGTGATTTTGCCTGCCATCAGTTTTTCAAGGGAAGAACTTGTGATGGACATCCCGTAAAGGAAGATCGCGACACCGCTGATTAATAAGATGAAGAATGAGTTCTGTGTATCAATCATAAAGAATTATATTAGCAGCATCTTTTTAGTTTTAGGAAGCAGCAAATCTGATTTATGCTGAGGGTTCCTCGAAGGAGAGTTTCATGTCGGACCTAAAAAAGCCAGTTTTGGTAGTGGCAGCGGTCATTCGCAGAGAAAATGACTCGGAAAAACGCATTTTGCTAGTGCGTCGAGGCCCTGATCAAAGCGGAGCGGGATTTTGGGAGTTTCCTGGCGGAAAGGTCGAGCCTTCAGAGTCTCCCGAACAAGCTCTTCGCCGTGAAATTGATGAGGAGCTAGGAATTAGGATCATCGTCGGAGCCTTGATTGACGAGCAAGACTTTGCATATCCAACGAAAACAATCCGCTTGCGTGTTTATGAATCTATAACCAGTGATGTGCACATCACTTTAACAGAGCATGATGCAATGAAGTGGCTAAAGCCTGAAGAAATTGTCAAAGAGGAGTTGTCAGCAGCCGACAGGCCGTTTGTGGATCTGCTTCAAGGTAAAAGATAGGCACGTTCATCAGCACGTGGAAGACGACAGAAATCACGTTTACCAAACCAAGTGTAACGATTGTTCGCAATCTGTTTGTAAAGAACGTCTCGTAAAAATCCAGGGATGACCCATCCAAGACGAGACAAGTTGTACCCTCCCCCTAAACTCGAAAGAATTTTAAGAACAGCTGACGAGCGGTAGTAGGTCTTGCCTGCCTCATAGTAGATCACTGTGTCTAAGTTTTCGCGGTCCTTAGGAGAGAGAAGTGCCTCCGCGGTACTTCCTTGGAGTGGTGCAAAGAGAAACTGATGTTGCGGGTCGCGAGAAATGATAGCATCGACAAAGCCATTACAAAGATGGCAGACACCATCGAAAAACACGACCTTTCTCATTTTAACATCTACATTTTCCATAGCATTCCTAGGCTACAATCATTATAATACATTAACAAGCTGCGGGGGGCCTCAGTCATGGAAGTATTTTTGTTTCCTTTGGTCAATGTGACTCTGTTTCCGCATACGACCAAACCCCTAAATATCTTTGAACCTCGCTATTTGACTATGGTGAAAAATGCCGTAGCTCACAATAAGCCCATCGCCATGGGATATATCGAAGATCCTTCGAAAGTGGCGCCAGTTCCTCCCGGAGAACCAGTACCGTTTGTCAGAGAAGTTGCTGGCTATGGATACGTACAAATCATCGAGGAGCGAGTTAATGGAACTCTTCTGGTCTTTTTGCAGGGACAAGGCAAGTTACGTTTAAAACATACAATCGACTATAAGACGCCTTACATTGTGTGTGAGGCTGATATTATCCCAGAACAGACGATTGTAGATCCGCAGCATTTGGTCCGCTTGCAATCACTTCATAAAGTTCTTTTACGCTGGATTCATACTCATATTCCAGATCCAGCGCAAAGAGACATGTTTGTTCGAAATTTAAATCTGCCTGAAGAAGTTGTCGGAGCTTTTGCGTCTTACATGGTGCGCGACTACGATTTGCAGCAGATGGTTTTGGAATATAACGACATCAACGAAAAGGTGGATTTCCTCCACCGTCTTACAGAGTCAAATGAGCTGACAACCTAAGTTGCCTGCTGCGCGGGCGACGATGTCGGATTTCTCGTAAAGAAGAGCCATTGAAGCAAAATGACCCAGATCACTTGTGCCAGGCACAGGTGAGTGATTTTCATCCAAGTGGGCGCATGCAAAAATAACGTACTCATCCCGAACAGAATTTGCACAATTAAAATACCCGCCATTTGCACTGATTTTTTTTGCAGCAAAGGGTTTTCCGTCGTTTGTGCTTTTAACCAGAAAAATAAA
Organism: Bdellovibrio sp. SKB1291214; assembly: GCF_002209355.2. GTDB lineage: Bacteria > Bdellovibrionota > Bdellovibrionia > Bdellovibrionales > Bdellovibrionaceae > Bdellovibrio. Next base: position 3,018,475 of record NZ_CP106855.1, on the reverse strand, counting down.
GCCATACTGCCGGCACCTAAAACAGCCAGAACAGGGTGCAGACCGCGCAAGCGAATTAGGTAATGGGATTCGGAGGAAAGATCCGCCAGTAGTCCTTCTAAAATATTATCGGTGGGAAAGAGGGAATTAGAAAGTGCCGCCCACGCACCTGTTGTACCCAAGATCACGATGACCCATGGAAGTAGTTTATACTTTTTGTAGTTCGCAAGGGGAGCCGGAGTGGTGTCATTTAAAGCCGCTGCCGCGTAAGCTAAAGCGACTGCACCTGTTAACATAAATGAATTCACCTGATGAAGTGCCATGACGAAAGCACGGTAAGGCGTATCGTTCGTCGTCACCAGTTTAAAAAGAACAAGCTTGGCGCCTAGCAAAGCCTCGGTGATCATGAAAATCAGTGCAGCTACAGCAGCTTTGCGAGCAAAGTGACCAACAGGGTAGAGTTTGCGAGCCATCCAGAAGAAATAGATCACAACAAAACCATAGATCCCAGACATGAGGCGATGGCCGTACTCAACCCAAGTTTTTCCGCGTTGAGCTTCGGGGATTAATTGCCCGTGACACAAGGGCCAAGTGTCTCCACAGCCGTCTCCCGAGTGAGAGATGCGCACCCAAGCACCCCATAAAATCACGAGGATTGTGTAAACTAAAAGGCCAAATGCAAGTTTCTTGTATTGAGTGCGTGTCATCATGTGCAAAGGGCTATCATGAGCTTGAAAGTCGGTCAATAAACGGCTCTAATGGAGCGCATGAGTAATGAACATCACCATCATCATCACAGTCATAGCGGCGGGCATCATCACCATCATAGCCATGGAGCCGTTATCGGTCGCATGCGCTTCGCCTTTGTTCTCAACCTGGGGTTTGCATTAGTTGAATTGGTGGGTGGTTACTTGACTAATTCTGTAGCGATTATGAGTGATGCTCTTCATGATTTCGGAGATGCATTAGCGATGATCATTGCTATCGTGATGGAGAAAGTTTCTCATAAATCGAGTGATCAAAAGTTTTCATATGGATATCGTCGCTTTTCTGTTTTGGGTGCGGTCATCACGGGGATGGTACTGATCATCGGTTCTGTTTTTATTTTAGTGGAAGCAGTTCCGCGCCTGTTAAACCCGCAGCCCGTTCATGCTAACGGAATGTTAGTATTAGCGGTTATGGGTGTGGCAATAAATGGATTTGCGGCACTCCGAGTTTCTAAAGGGACTTCGTTGAATGAGCGGATGCTCATGTGGCACATGATTGAAGATGTTCTAGGTTGGGTTTTGGTTTTATTCGGAGCCTTGGTCATGAAGTTTTGGGACATCCCACAAGTCGATGCGGGCCTTGCCGTGGCATTGTCATTGTGGATCTTATTCAATGTTTTCAAAAATCTTCGTGAAGCCATGAAGGTGTTCTTAATGGCTTCTCCAACCGGGGCTTCCGCCGAGGTTGTTTCTGAAGAGATCAAAAAGATTCCGATGGTCGTCGATGTTCACCATTCGCACCTTTGGTCCCTTGACGGTGAAAACCATGTTTATACCGCGCATGTTGTTTTGAAAAGTGAAGCGAATACTTCCGATATGCAAAACGTAAAGAACGAAATAAAAAAACGCGTGAAAAACTTTGGAATTGTCGAGGCCACTATTGAGACAGAGCTAACGGGTGTCTCATGTTTAGACCCTCAGCATTCTTAAATAGATTAAACGACCCGACCTTGGATCTGTACTAAGTTGAGCCACAAAGTTCACTTTTGTGGCATTTTTATAGTCATGAAGCCTATCTAATTATCTAGATTTCCTCGAAATAATCGAATTGCTCCGTAAGGTTTCGTGAGTTCTTTGCCGATAAGAACTCATAACAAGGAAACCATCGGTATGTTTAGGTATAAAGGAAATACGAAGGGTAATGCTATTCTTCAAGTACTTACAGCCATCGCTGTGATGAGTATCAGCTTTTACTTCTTGTCGACATACGTTATTGCCCAAAGAAAACAAATCGTTAAAACCAAGAACGTCGTCAATTTAAAGTTTGCCGTGAACAGCGCTCTTGACTATGTGGTTTTTGGGATCCGTCAAAAGTATTGCTTTGATGATAATACACTTTTGCAGAATACGACAAGTTGTGACTGGAAGCATGCTGGTAATGTGGAGCGATTGGTAATGTCGGATGAGCAGCTTCAATCTCTGCAAGCTATGGTCGCGGCTGGCACCAGTATTGGTCCGTACGACAGTTTGAGCACACTTCGCCTTGATACCATTCAGCGAACTCTTAAGTTTCCGGTTTCGTCGGCCCATCCTCTATTTCCGGTGGTGAATAGTTTAAAACGAGTTGTGGATGAGATGACTGGGAAAGAAATTCCAGTCAAAGGGATCTCTGTTACCATTAGCAGACCTGAAAATTCCGGTTACTTGCCCAAGGCAGGTCGTGAAGTTTACGTCGTTGCAAAGGTGTCCTTAATCGATAGTGGTGGTGTCGTGATCCAAATCGGTAGTGAACCGATTTCTGTGACTTCGCGGCTCGCAATTTATCCGCGTGAATTAGGCTCATTTGCATTGGTTTTACCTGGCGATTTGCATATGGATAAGGACTGGATGGCCTCGCAAGTGAAGGCGGGCGATGTCATGTTTCACAAATATCCAGATAAAAAAACTATCGGTACAAGTGCCGGTATGGTGTTCAAAAGTCCTGTCTTCGTGAACGGTAATATTTATCTGGCGAAAGATACCGGAAATGCTTCCACATCCAACTATTCTGCAACGACATTTGCAGATAGAGTTTACATGGGAAATGGATGGATTTTAAACCCAGACAACTCACCTTACGCACCAGTATCGCAGGGGGCTTTGCCAGATCGTTTTTGGGCAGACTCTCGTGTATTTGGCGGATTTTTACGAGGCATTGAAAATGACGGTCTTCGAGATTTAGGTTTGGACGTATTGTCGGGTGCATCTTCTGGCTCAAACGGTAACGAGTATAACCTAAATGAGATTTGTGCGAACTTAAATTTAAAAAGTACAGAGCTTGATTCAATGGAAGCATCCAATGTAAAAGCTGCGTTGCAAGATTCGTCTGATGGAAACGAAGCGTATTCACGTTATCGTATTAATCTGACGAACTACAATACATTTTATGCTCAAAAGAATGCGTTGCCTGCGCCAACGACCTATTCAAAGAGTGGTAATGCATGGAAAGAAGTTGTTAATTATTCGGTTAATAACAATGGTAAATTGACGGGTGCAATTGCAAGCGTTGAATTTGGATATGGTGACGGAGACGAAAAGAAAACTTTCAGCATGGAGATGACAAAGAACGGCTCCTTTTCTTTGAAACCACCGGTTTTAAATGACCAGCTTTATTCAAACAATAAGAATGAAATAATTAAACAGCAAAAGATAATTTCGGAGAGCTCAACTATTTCTCGTGAAAATACTGCTGAGTTAGCTGTTTTAAGTTCCAAAATTCAAGCAGCCCAAACGGAAGTCGATAAGGTCCAAGATAAATTGGACATAGCTTTGAATAGAGAGAAAGAACCGGAAGTGGTCGTTAAACCAACGGTGACTCCGACCGCTACAGCAACAGCTTCAGCAACAGCCACAGCCACAGCGACGGCTTCTCCTACAGCAACAGTTTCTCCAACAATTTCCCCAACTGCAACAGTAGCACCGACACCAACGGCTACAGCATCGCCTTCAGAAACTGTCACACCTCCTTCAGGCGGTTGGTACAGTCAAGCAGAAGTGGATAAATTAAAAGCTGAATTGGCCACTGCAAAAGCGACATTGAAGAAATGGCAAGATCAAAGAGATGCCCTTGAAAAGGCAGACAATACTAATACAGCAAGCATAAAGGATGCGCAGAAGGTAATTGAATCTTTATCTACTTACCAAAGTGCTTATGAAAAAGCAAAAAATGCTCCTCCCGAAATTGCAGTAGACTTAAATAAAGTTTATAGCTGGTCAGGTAAAGAGTATAAAGATCGTATCGACGTGGAGATCACGTCAGATGATTTTCAGAATCTAATTGATAGTAAAGGCAACCGCATCAGTAAGTTTTATGTACGTTTTAAAATGTACGATGGAACTTACTATAACAGTCAGCCAATCCGTTCCACGGCGGATGCAAATCACTTAACTGGTTTCTTGAATTTTACCGTAGATTCGTCGGGTCGTATTACTCGTCCAACAATGTTGTCAGCAACTTCGGGTACCGCAGGTACTGAAGATGATCAGTCTGCGGACATGGCGGCTCGCTGTGAAGAGTATTATAATATGATCAACTCTCAATCATTCGGTGCTGCAAACTGGGGGGTAAGCTTCTCTTCGAACACTAGGAAGTCTTGGAATTTCGCTGGTGTGACAGGTAGTGTGACAACAGATCCAATTTTGGCAGAGAAAAAATGGACTTCGAATGATACTAAGTTCGGTGTTTTTTCAATTGTGAAAAATTGTATCATCACGAAAGATGTAACTTTCGTCACAGGTTTTTATACATGTGACAATCTGACAATCGAAACGCGCACTCAGCCACTTCGAATTATTGGTACCTTTATCATAGGTAAAAATATGAGAGTAGCCCCTGAAGCTATTAAGGCCGGAATTGTTTGGAGTAGTATCTATTGGCCACAGGCGACACCAGAACTAAGAAGTCGCTTAATTCTTGCCCCATATACAGAACCAACCAATGTTGCTAAGTGTGATAAATTACCATCTCCGATTTGGCATCCAATGCCATCTATCCAAGAGACCGCTGATCGCATGGCTTGTAACGTAATCAGCTTACGCGCTAAGGCCGATCCATTTAAATGGACGGCTGTGGATCCTGATTGTGGTATCCCGCCTGGTGCAACACAAACAGTTCCGACATGTAAGCGCCGTATCTACCACTACTACGTGGTTGAGCAAGCTAGGGAAGGGGCCGGCATATGATTAAAAAGTTATTAATAGCAAATAAAAAAGGACAAGGTATCATCGAATCTCTTGTCGCGCTCGGATTAATTTCCGTAATCGGTATGACATTTGCCGGGGGATTAATTTCTCTTAGAAATACATCTAAGAAAAGTGTTATGGCATCGGCTACCGATCGCCAGATTGCGGATATTGCTGAGAATATCAAGGCGGGAGTTCAGGACTATCAGGTCAACTTTGATTATGATCAGCAGAAAATCGATGATTATCTTCCTATTAATAATCTGCCCATGCTTTGGGATGTGGGGATGGTTGCATCTAAAGGAGAATGCCCTCGATGTGAGGGCACATATGGTTATATCATTCAGCCTTATGAAAAATACCGTGGTCTTTATCTGGTGACATTGCGAATGACCCATAAAAGTTGGCTGCCAGAAAAATTTAGAGACTACAATTTCGTTGTGAGCGCAAAATGATGATTAAGAATCAAAAGGGTCTTACAATTCCAGAATTAGTGATCGGGATAGGATTATCTGCGGTCGTGATTTCTGTTGTTGTTGCTGTCCAAGTTCAAATGGCAAAAGAGCAGGATAAGCTTGTTAAACAATTAGATGATTCAATTGATCAGAATCAGGCCGAGCGTATTGTTTATAAAGACTTAGCCGGTGTGGAAGTTTCTTATAACAATCTGAAAATTTTGGATGATAACGCTAACAACTTTTACGATTACATACCTGATGTCACTGAAAACACTCTGACGGGGACATTAAGTCGTGAATTTACTCTTTCTTTGGCAACGAAAAGCACCGAATTTATCGTGATGACCCAAAATCCGGCAGACGGGGCTTTGTTAAACTACGATCCGGTATGGGCCTATGATGTGGGAAAAGATCCTGGAAACCCAAACATCCCTGCCGATCTTGCCTTTAGCGCAAAAAAGAATCGCACCTGGATGACCAATGAAAAAAATGGTGGACGCCCTGGTTTTTGGAAGGATGGAAATGTTCTGATGTACGATACTCCAAGTCGTATTCGGCCGGTAGTCAATGGAACTATCAATATGTCGACTCCACCAAGAAGTCCAATATACATTGGTTCAATATCAATCAATGCTGGCGATAACTTGCAACCTGTTGGCAACGAAATACTATCAAAACTCAACATGACTCAGCCTTCAACCGGAGAGTCTATTCCAAACTTAGATACATTTTTAAGAAAGCTTCCATCTGTGGGGGGAGGGCAGACTATCGTGAGATTAAGGTCTGTCAGAATCATCAAATACTCTTTAGAACAAGATACGAAGAAGATCGCGAAAGATTACAATGTCGTACCAGCGAATTTGATGGTGTCAGAGTATCGCAATGGACAGTGGTCCAATAAGCGCTTGTTAGCTGATGGTATTGACAAGATGGTGTTTCGCCGTGACTCGATAATTAAACGAATGATTTATTATAAAATTACTAAAGCTAAACGTTTAGACGGTTTGAACTTTTAGGGGGACGTTATGAAATCGACATTTGTTTTCGGAACAGCGGTAGCATTGCTGAGCAGCAGTGCATTTGCCGTTGATCAGAGCAACGTCATAAGTCGAGATGTGCCGATGGCCGTTAACTCCGTAAGTTCGGGGGAATCGGTTGTCGGAGCGCCGTCATCAGGTACCGTTACAAGATCGGGCCGATCAACAATGACTGTGCGTCTGGTGAACTCTTGCTTTCCAACCAATCTACGAGCTGTAACAAATCCATTGGCTCGAAGTTCATTGGTAACAGCAGATATCAATCTTTTGATTGGCTCTCACACATACAATTTAAAAGCTGAATATCCTGCCAATATCGTGGGTGACAGACCGCAAAATCCATTACAGGTTTTCACTGGCACTGTAACTAACATGAAGTCTTCAAAATATAAGATGACTCCTGAGGGTGGTACAGTTTCCATGTACGGCAATGTGGTAGAATTCAAAACATTGATTCCTACGGGGGTTTCTGTTGATGACTCTGCTACTATTACCGTATCGAAGGAAAATGTGGCTCTGGGGGCGATGAAGTTTGAGCAAGAGATTTTGGATTGCAATACGGGTCCAGTTTGGGGCGAGTACGGCTACTCTTCCAAGATTCCAACCTACGGCTGTGCGGATTTTATGGGTAAGGACGGCGACATTTCCGCAACCATTGCAGGCTTTAACGTATCTCCAGATCGCTCGTTAGCAGAGATCTTTATCAGCTTCCCTGGGGAGACTGGTTTTTGCGGTGGTTACTGGTCGCCATTGATGGTCTTCTTCGATGATAAGCTTCCAAAATTTGATAACGTCAGTAGCTTTCCATTAAATCCAGATGGGAAAACATACTGGCCAAATAAAAACGGTCCGGGATTCTTTCTAAGTCTTGATCGTGACAAGAACGGAAAAATCGATAAGAAAGACGAATTATTTGGTAACACAGCTCAATTCGATAACGGTTTTGATGCTCTGAAGGAGCTTGATACCAACAAAGACGGTATTATCGATGCCAAGGACAAAGACTTTAAGAATCTTGTCTTGTGGAATGATAAGAATGGTGATGGTATTTCTCAAAAAACGGAGATGACGAGGGCTCGTTTAAAGCTTGATAAGATCGAGCTTAATTATGAGAACATTCACCAGACAGTGGGAGCTAATGCAGAGTTGCGCCAACGCTCAAAATTCCATTACACGGACGCCCAGGGAAAGAAAAAAACTGGAATTGTGTACGATGTATGGATTTCTCCCTATATCGCGCCAAGTTTGGCTGCAACCAAATAGTCACCTAACGTTCAGCAAATCCTGAACAGTCTTTTCTAGAACCTGTGCTTTCTTAGCGTCGAAGCCGCGAATGAAAGTCACAGGTTTTGTGTTTTTATCGAAAACAAAAACAGTGGGGATTGCTGCGACATCGAAAGTCGCAAGGAGTTTCTTCTCCGGGTCAGCAAAGACCGGGAATGGATAGGGAGTCTTTTTAAGATAAGCATCACGTTCAACAGCTTTCTCATCCTCGTTAATGGCGATAACGACCAAGCCTTGCTGTTTATACTTCTTATAAAGAGCCGCATAGTGGGGCAGAGCTTCTTTACACGGTTCGCACCACGTGGCCCAGAAATCGACCAATACGACTTTGCCTTTTAGGTCTTGGAAGCGAATTTTATGTTCGTTCAGCGATTCGCCGGGCAGGGCTGTGAATTTTACGTTTGGAACATCTGCGGCGAGCAAAGCGAACGGCGTGAGTACTGAAAATACGAGCACAGCAAAGGAACGTAACATAAAACATCTAATCCACTTTATTAAGGTACTTGAGTAGGAGATCTCGGCCCCGCATTTTCGCCTTTAAGATCGAAAGAAAGATAAACACCCCGCCGGTCTTGCGATCCAGGAAAATAATTTCTCGTGGAGGAGTTCTAAAAGAAAACTGCCGAGCGATTTGGAATACCTTTTTAGATAAACGCTGCGGAAGATCCGTATTCTTCCAATCGTAATTTCCTTGAGCATCAATACGGCCTAAAGAATTTCTGGGATCACCGTGTTCGATGAACGGTTCAACAGTTTCAAAACAGAAGGCTTCAAACACCGAACGTAACTCCGCGCTATCAGTTTCGCGCACGAATCCCAATTTCAACGCAGCATCTGTAAACACCTTGCGATCATTGTATAGCGAGCCTTTCACCATTTGACGATAAGGTCCTAGAAAGTTTTCGTCATACGTTCGAGTCGCTCCAAAATCCAAAAGGATCAATTGGTCGTGTCCTTGGGGATCAATGCGGATGCGATAGTTTCCGCTATGGGGATCGGTTTGCACCACGCCCCACTCAAAAATCTCTTTAAAGTAAAGATCTAAGAAGTTCACCGCCAAGCGATTGCGGCGCTCTTGTGGAAGGCTTTGAATAACCGGATCATCAGCGCGAAGTCCTCGTTCAAAGGATGTAGCTAAGATTTTCGAACCTGAATACTCGCGGTAAACTTTTGGAACGATAAAACGATGATCCCCATCTAAACGGCGATGGTAGTCTTCTGTGGCGTTGGCTTCTTGGATGTAATCCGTTTCTTGAACCAACATCTCACGAATCTCCGCGAACAAAGAGTCCGTGTTGAAATCTTTGGGAATCAACTTCAATGTGGAAAGCATCGTTTTGATAGCCCGCAGGTCGCTATCAATAGCTTTATCGACATTTGGATACTGAATTTTTAAAACGATTAATTCCCCTGTCGCTTTAATTTTAGCGCGGTGAACCTGTCCCATAGATGCGGAAGCCAGCGCCTCTTTTTCAATTTCCAGTTGCGCGAGTTTTTCTTCGGGCAAGAGTTCTTTGAGGCGCTTTTCTATGGCACTCCAATTCAAAGACGGGGAATCTGATTGCAAAGATTTTAAAAACTCATTGGCTTCAGGTGGGAGAAAATGCTCACCATACATGGAAAGCATTTGCCCTGCTTTCATCAAGCTGCCTTTAAGCTGGCCCAGCTCTGCACTGATATTGGAAGCTTGAGTTTCTAAAAGCTTCTTCCAATTGGCTTCTTTGAATTCTTTAGATTTTAAAACTGTCGTGACACCGTGCTGGGCCACGGAGGCGCCCGTTTGCAAAGTGATCTTTGCGATCGAAAGGCCACGCGAAAAAACCGAGGATTTAATTTTATTAAGTCCCTGTTCTTCCTTTTTATTGGAAGCTGGTGCATCGCTATTCTGTTTTTTAGCAGACTTTTTATCATCCATGCTTCAAAATTTTACCCAATTCTTGATCAATGTTAAACCCTAAAAGTCCACGCACCGCATGAGTGTGTCGCTGAGCAAAGAGGATTTCATGGTGATATTCTGGTTCCGTCGTGATTTGCGAATGAATGACAATGCCGGTCTTTTTCATGCGTTGAAAGACGGCAATCAAATTCAACCGCTCTTTATCTTCGATTCTGACATCCTTGATAAGCTGGAGGACACCAAAGATGCCCGAGTGACGTTTATTTACGACACTGTGGCCTCCCTAAAAAAGAACCTCCAAGAGTTGAAATCAGATTTATGGGTTCGGCACGGGAAACCCCTAGAGATCTTTAAAGACCTTTTAAGTCAACATCAGATTACTGCCATTTACACGAATCATGATTATGAGCCCTATGCGCGCAAACGCGATGAGGAAGTGTCAAAGCTGGCAAAATCCAAAGGTGTTGAATTTAAAACCTTTAAAGACCAAACTCTTTTTGAAAAAGATGAAATCCTGACATCGCAGGGCAAGCCCTATACTGTCTACACGCCATATAAAAACAATGTCTTAAAAACTCTGAACGAGTTTTACCTAAAATCCTATCCCACCGAGACTTACAAAAATTCCTATTCGAAGATCAAAAAAGTCGAGGCAATGCCAACGCTCCAGTCCCTAGGATTTGAAAGAACCTCCATCGAGTTTCCTCCCATGAAGGTTTCAACGAAGCTTTTGAAGAATTATGCAAATACTCGTGACATCCCATCGCAAGAAGGTGGCACATCTCACCTCGGCATGCATCTGCGTTTTGGTACCCTTAGCGTTCGGGAGCTGGCTCGAGAAGGACTAAAGTATTCCCCGGTCTGGTTAAGTGAACTTATTTGGCGTGATTTTTTTATGCAGATTTTGTGGCATTATCCAGAAGTTGAAAAACGCAGCTTTAGACCCGAATACGATAAGATTGCTTGGAGAAATTCTAAAGCAGATTTCAACAAATGGAGCGAGGGTAAAACGGGATACCCATTGGTTGATGCCGGAATGAGGGAGCTTAACGCAACAGGGTTTATGCACAATCGAGTGCGCATGGTGGTGGCGAGCTTTTTGTGTAAGCATTTGTTGATTCATTGGTACGAGGGTGAAAGATACTTCGCAAAAAAACTCTTGGATTATGATTTGGCAGCGAATAACGGAAACTGGCAATGGGCTGCCGGATCGGGCTGCGATGCTGCACCATATTTTAGAATATTTAATCCTGAAGCCCAAGCGAAAAGATTTGATCCGAATGAAGAGTATATAAAAAAATGGGTGCCAGAATACGGAACAGACAAATATCCTGAACCTATGATTGATCACAACGAAGCTCGCGGTCGTTGTTTGCAAGCCTTCACAAAGGCACTTAAAAAATAGAAGGGACGCGCTATGAAAGTTCTAATGACAGGGGCGACGGGACTTATTGGTAAAGAGCTGGGAAAAACGCTTGCTTTACAAGGCCACCAGATCATCGTAATCAGCCGCAGCCTTGCGAAAGCTCGCGAGATCTTACCATTTCCTTGCGAAGTCGTCGTCGGTGATTTAGCTCAGGGAAAAATAGAAGATAAAAAATTAGAAAATATTGAAGCCGTCGTGAATCTAGTTGGCGAACCCGTGGTGGGTCAGCGATGGTCTGAAGATAAAAAGAAAGCCATCTATCAATCACGAATTATCGCAACTGAAAACCTGATCAAAAGCATCCCTCAAGATGTTAGGGTTTTTGTCGGTGGTTCAGCTATTGGGTACTACGGAAACTGCGGCGATACAGTTCTAAAAGAAGACCATCCAGTGGGTATGGATTTCTTAGCTGACATATGTAAAGAATGGGAGCGCGCCTCAAGCCGTGCTCCAGGTCGCAAAGTTTTTATTCGTACGGGAATTGTTTTGGCAAAACAAGGTGGCGCTTTGGATGAAATGCTTTTCCCATTCCGCGCCGGGGTTGGTGGTCCACTCGGAGACGGCAAGCATTGGATGAGTTGGATACACCTTGATGATATCGTAGGTTTATTTGCAGAGGCTCTTACTAATAATGATTGGATAGGGCCAATTAATGGCTGTGCTCCAAATGCGGTGACCAATCGCGAATTTTCCCAAACACTCGCGGAGTCCCTCGGAAAATCCCTCGGCCCCTCAATCCCTCCTTTGGCAATAAAAGCCATGTTTGGTGAAGCCTCGGAAGTCGTGCTTTCTAGCATTCGTGGTAGTGCCGAAAAAGCGATAGGACTTGGATATCTGTTTCAATATTCAAATTTAAAAGAAGCTCTAGATGATATCTGTGCACCCTATAAAAATGGTGAGGAAGTGTTTTACTCTGAACAGTTCATTCCTCAAGCACCTGAGGAGCTGTTTCACTTTTTCAAAGATCCCCATAATCTGGAAAGCCTTACGCCACCAACCTTAAGTTTTAATATTCAATCGGTTTCGACACCAGAAATTGAACAGGGGACGATTATTAACTATAAATTAAAAATTCACGGCATTCCTGCCAGTTGGAAAACAGAGATTGACGAGTGGAAACCGCCATTTCGTTTCGTCGATAACCAGACGGCGGGACCTTATAAATTGTGGCATCATACTCACGAATTTAAACCCTTCTTGGGAGGGACGTTGATGGTGGACCGAGTTCGCTATCGCTTGCCCTTGGGTTACCTCGGATGGCTTGCCGCGAGTAAGTGGGTGCGTAAGGATGTTGAAGAGATCTTTAAGTTTCGACGTAGTTACATCTCACGAATGGATACCCCGAAAAAACCATAGCTAGACAATAAAAAAGCCACCTGATGAGGGTGGCTTTTTAAGTTTTAGTGTCTTGACGTTTCCGCGAAAAAACTAGTGGCGAACGATGTCCTTAGATGTTTCCTTAGCAACTTCGTTCAGACAATCTACAAAGAATTTGCAAACCATGAACAAGTGGATTTGTTCATCAGCTTGAAGTGCCGGTTCTAGCTCTGGAGACATAAAAAGCTCTTCGACCATATAGTTTACAAGTTCCGGTTGACCTTCAGATTTAGCGCGCTCCTGGATTTGCGCAAGCATTTCGTCGTTCATTTGTAAGTAAGATTCCATTTCAGGCTCTGCTTTTTCAAAGCGGGCCACGACTTCGTCTTCAGTGATCGCGCGAAGGTTCTTATATTTTTCCTCAAATGCACGGTTTAAGATCAAAGCCATCATAAAGCCCAAGTCTTGAGCACTCTCAGACATGTCTTCGATAAACTCCATGAAAAAACCGCCCAAATCCGGTTGCACTTCAAACAGGTGCTCAGACGCTTTTTCCAAATCGGCCTCAGTCGTCATTCCGCAGATCACGTCAATAGAATCTTGTACAACTTCAAATGGGATTTTTTCCATGCTATTCCTCTTACTTATGTTTACTATGGCAAAGGATACAGGGGAGATGGGCATGATGCAATTCATTAAGACAGTTACTATGATGCTTATTACGACGCTAAGCTTCTGTTTTGTTCCTGCAGTGGCCTTTGCGGAAATAAGCGCAGAAGACATTTTTACTCATAAGATTCAGCCTCTTTTTGACAACCGCTGCCTTTCTTGTCACAGCTGCTTCAATGCTCCTTGTCAGTTGAACTTGCAAAACTTCGAGGGTTTCGCCCGTGGAGCCAATAAACTTAATGTTTATGACGGCACTCGCACGAAAAGTGTCTCACCTTCTCGAATTTGGATCGATGCCAAATCCACCGAGGAGTGGCGAACTAAGAACTTCTTTACAGTTCATACTTCGATTGATCCTGAAAAAAATGTGTTCTTTCAGATGTTGAATTTACGGGCGGAGAGTTCCGCACCTGTTAAAGTGCAAGCTCACGAGTCACAGGTATGTGCGGCGAATATGGACCAATTTAACGCCATGAAAAAGTCTAAGCCCGAGTTAGGTATGCCTTATGGTCTGCCAGCTTTGCAGGAATCCGAACTGGAAACCATCAAGTCATGGATTTCTAAAGGTGCTCCTGGTCCAAGTGTCGCTTCGGAAGAAAAACAAAAACACGTTCCTGCAAAATTACGATCTCAAGTCGAAATGTGGGAAAAATATTTGAATAAACAGGATTTGAAGCAAAAGCTTATCAGTCGTTATATTTATGAACATTTATTTTTGGCTCATATCTATTTCCCAGAGGAATCCAGAGATTTCTTTAGGCTGATTCGCTCTAAAACGAGTTGCGATAAACCAGATGAAATCGCGACCCGTCGTCCAAATGATGATCCTGAAGTTAAGAACTTTTATTATTGCTTGATTAAATTTCCTGGCACGATCGTCGCAAAAACTCATTTGCCTTACGAGTTCTCAAATCAAAAATTGGAAAGATTTAAAACTCTTTTCAATGAGCCCATCTGGCAGATTAAAGAGCTTCCAACTTATGCTTCGGGTGTGGCTGAAAATCCCTTTATTACTTTCCAGGATATCCCTGTAAAGTCTCGCTATCAGTTTTTATTGGACGATGCTCAATATCACGTCGCAACCTTTATCAAAGGACCGGTGTGCAATGGCTCTATGGCTGTAAACTCCATTCAAGAGCAATTCTATACGTTCTTTATAAACCCCGATGCCGACAATATGGTTTTATCCAAAGACTACGAGAAAAAAGCAGCTCCCTTATTGGCGTTGCCAGGCTCCTTTGGCTCAGACGTTGAGTTCACCTCGGCACCATTGGATTTAAAGCGCATCACAGATCATCGAGAGGGCTATCGCAAACTTCGCAGTGAAGAGCTTATCAAGAACCGCCCTGACGGGTATGTCTTGAATGATATTTGGAATGGTGATGGGAAAAATGACAACGCTGTTTTGACTATTTTCCGCCACGATCAAAATGCGGTGGTGATGAAGGGAGCGGTGGGTGATCTTTCAAAAACCGTCTTTGTTTTAGATTATCCCCTGTTTGAAAGACTTGTTTATAACTTGGTGGTGAATTTCGACGTCTTTGGAAATGTGGGACATCAGCTTTTAACTCGTGTTTATATGGATATGATCCGAATGGAAGCCGAAGAATTATTTTTAAGATTCCTGCCACCAGAGGAGCGTTTGCAATACCGACGCAACTGGTACCAGGGAATTTTGGCCAGCGCCAAAATGGCCTATATATTCCCACCAATCGGCTCTGCAGAGCCGACAGGGGTGCGCTTCACCAAGGGTACGCAAACGAAACGTCAAATGGTTGAAAAGATTTTATTCTATCACATGAATGATCAAGTGCGCGGAATCATCGATGATATTAACTGGCGCAAAGTCGCTCCTCCAGACAGTTTAAATATCAAACTGAAGGCCACGGGACTTCATAAGGAACTTCGAAAAATTTCCGCAGTGCCAGCAGGTAGCAGCACGCCCTTTGCACGCTATTTCCCTGATATTGCTTATGTGATGGTGAAGGGTAAAGATAAGACGCGCGTCTTTACTCTGATCCATAACAAAGAACACGAAAATATCTCTTGGATCACAGGGGAGTCGTTACGTATGGCACCTCAAGAAGACACCCTCACTGTGCGCGAAGGATATTGGGCATCCTATCCCAATATGATTTTCCAAATGGAAGAAAAAGATCTGATGATTTTTGCGAATCAAGTGACTCGCATCAAAGACGCTAAATCCTATGATACTTTGGTTGATAAATGGGGAGTACGTCGTCAGAATCCTAAATTCTGGTCTTACTATGACGAGCTTCAAAGCTCGTATCTGCAGTATGACCGAATCAATGCAGGATATCTCGACCTAACCCGTTATGACCTTTGATTACTGGCACTTTGAGCACAGGCCAAAGAAATCCAGACGGTGGGCAACTTGTTTATAGCCCATCTTTTCAACCATATGAATGTGTTGATCTAAATCGCAGATATGCAAAGGTTCAACACGTTGGCAGTTGCGGCAAATGACGTGATGGTGATGGTGGCCCGACTCTAACGTGAGCTCAAAGCGGGCAATCCCGTCGCCGAATTCAAGGCGACTGACTAGCAGAGTTTCTTCAAACTTCTTAAGGATGCGGTAAATAGTAACCAGGTCGACACCAGCTTCTTTACCGCCCAGCTTTTTAAAAATTTCATCGGCAGAAATAGGTTCTGGGTGATGCAAAAGGATTTTTAGCATCTGACTGCGTTGCTGGGTCAATTTCATCCCAGCTTTACGAACTCTTTCTTCAAGAGTGTCGATATCGATATTTTTACGTTCCTGACTGCATTTGCTCACGGCGAAAAGCATAGCCGATTTGGTGCTCAAAATCTAGCCTTCGAGGGTCTCAGGGTAGGTTTTTCTCCGTTCCCGCCTGTGCTCAATTACGATTTCTTGGATCTTAGGACTGTAAGCGAGTTTAAGCCGTAATAGGTATAACAGATGGCTGCAAACACGGGGATAAAGAAGAGCGCAAAGGGGATGTAGGAAAAAAATCCCAGGATCATACCCATCCCGAAAAGAGGATTTGCCTCATTTTTTTCAATCAATTGGCGCTCTTCCTCGCTCGCATAATCTTGAAGGACATCATACAAAAACACTCTTTTATTCAACCACGAGGTCAAGGTCAAAGGCACAAGCATCGGGCCCATGGGAACCAACCATAAAGGCAAAGTCACTGTGAACCAGAATATAAATAAAGCCGTGGCATACAAAGTATTCCAAAGACTTCCAATTAACGAGCCACCGCGTTTTTTTTCCAAATGAGGAAAGTCTTTTTCGGCAATCCATTTTAAAGCCAGAGGTAAAACAAATATGGAAACTAAAATAAGTGCAAAAAGAAAGCAGGCCGGAACAAAAAGTAAAACTAATAAAACGGCTGCGATGGCATCAAAATAACCCTCGGCTCCTTTAAAATCATGAAGCCACTGAAAAGGCCAAAGCCCTTGCAGAAAGCCATCCAGCGCCATCGTCCAGCTGCCCCAAAAGAAAAAGAAAACCGCAAAGACTGCGACCACCGCTAGGATCGGGGGGAGAAATGTCAGAAGCAAAAGGCGAGAGCTAAACAAAGATTCAAAAGACTGTCTGAAAGTTTTGATTATCTTGTGCATGAAAACATCTTTCCTCTTTTAAATTCGTCTTGCAAGTGTTTCAATGAAGCGATCATGAGAAAAACCATTTATCTTTTCAGACATGGACAAACTGATTGGAATCTTCTTCGCCGTATGCAAGGGCACTCCGATATTCCACTCAATGATGAAGGTCGAAAACAGGCGACAGTACTCCAAGACTTCTTTAAGGACAACCCTGTCGAGATCATGGCCAGCAGTGATCTTTGCCGTGCTCAGCAGACAGCGTCTATAGCTAATAAAAATTTAAATGCGCCCACTTTTTATTCTGAAAATTTCCGCGAAGTATTTTTAGGTGACATCGAGGGTATGACCCAAGATGAAATCTGCAAGAAACATGGTGAGGATAACTGGATTAAATGGACCTCTCATGAATTTAAGGATTTTAATTTTACTTATGCAAACGGCGAGTGCGCGGTTGATGCCATTGACCGCTTTCAAAAAGGCTTGCAAGAATTCTGCGAAGGTAATGAGTTTACAGTGGCGGGACTCTGTACTCATGGGCTCATGCTTAAAAGGTTCTTGCACTCATTAAGACCTGATTTGCAAGAACCATTGCCAATCCCAAACTGTGTGGTTTACCGCATTCATTGGAGCCCTGAAAAGGGCTTTGAGTTCAATCCATAAATTATTGAAGGCGAGGCAAGCGCATTACGAAAGTGGTGTTGCTTGCTGCTCTATCCAAGAACAATCCACCCTTGTGGTTTTTCATAATTCCTGACGAAATACTCAAACCCAGGCCGGTTCCTTTGCCGAGCTCCTTCGTTGTGAAGAAGGGCTGCATAATTTTTTCTGCAACGTCGTCTGGGATTCTTGGTCCCGAATCGACGACCTTAATATCTATATAATCCCCATACTCTTTGGCTTCGACCCGAATCCATTTTTCCTCGGATTTTTGAGTAGCATCGAATGAGTTATTTAATAGATTTAACAAAACTTGTTCAATTTGAATAATGCGACACTCAATCTCTAAATCTTCATCGATATCTGATAAGAAAAGTTCGACGCCATAATTGTAAAAACGAGTTTTGCAAAACTCCAAAGTTTCTTCCACCAATGTTTTGGCTGATACAAACTCGAATGGGTCTTGTTCGCCTTCGCGAGAAAACGAGCGCAAAGATTTAATAATTTTAGCGATTTTATCTGCTGTCTTGCTGATGCTTTCTGCGGCTTGTTTGATTTTTTCCGGGTCTATTTTTCCTTGCTCCACCATCTGAGTGAGCTGAAAGGAACGGGCCTGAATAACAGTCAGAGGATTGTTGATTTCATGCGCGATACCGCCTGACATTTCGCCGAGGGCTGCCATTTTGGCAGCAGATACCATTTTAGCTTTTGTTTCTTCGATTTGTGCTTCTGTTTGAATTTCCCGTGTCGAGTCCCAGGCAACACCATAAAAACGAGAGCCCGTGGAGGTTTCTTGTCTTCGGCCGTAACAATTCACGTGATGAATCGAGCCGTCGTCATGGCGCACGCGATAGCGAATATAAATTTCAGGATTATTACTGCGATAAGCTTCCATGAATTGTGTCGAAGAAGGTTCGCGGTCCTCCGGTAAAACCCGGCGACGGAAAGTTTCTAAGGGATCGTCATTTGGCTCTTCGCCATGAAGTTCAAACATGCGCTTATCCCAAACTCCCTCAGGAATTTCAGGATCGTATTCAAAAGTTGCCATCTTTGCGGCGGATAAAGAGAGGTTTAATTTTTCAAGAGTTTGTGACAGGCGAGTCTCATGGGCTTTCTGATCATCAACGACTGCCGCGATGCCGACCACACTGACAGGTTTTCCCTTTTCGTCTCGCTTAAAGACAGTGATACGATCATCGATCCAGTGATACTGACCCCAAGCATCTTTGAAGCGATACTCGAAGTGCAAAACCTCGCCGTCGGCCATTTTAGAAACAACATAGTCCCGTGACTTCGCAAGTGTGCTTAAATCGTCCGGGTGCATCACCGTCGCCCAATAATCTTGCCCCATAGCGCGAAGTTGTTCTTGAGTCCATCCAAAGCGACTGGCCACATTTTCGTTAAACCAAGCCATGGTGCCAGCTTCGATATCAAATAGATAAACGGCGCTCGGCAAGAATTCAAACACCTGCTCAACAAGAGTTTTTTGGTTTTTAAGTTTTTCTTCAGCCATATTGAAATTAATGATAGCTCGAAGAGATCAATAACGCAAAATGGCTAAATCATAATCAAACCTTAACAATACTCCCAAAATACCCCGTGCTAGATTCCGTTCGAATGGGAAAGTGTATGAAATACCTTCAGTTAGTATCAGCAATGCTTATTTTTGCAGCATCATTTGTGGGGAAGCGTGTGTACGCTCAAGTTCCTGTGATTCGTATTGATGGATCCAGCACAGTTTTCCCAATCACTGAGGCTATGGCCGAAGAATATCAAACTTCCAAGCGCGGCAAAGTTCGTGTGACAGTTGGCATTTCTGGAACGGGTGGAGGCTTTAAAAAGTTCTGCCGTGGCGAAACAGATGTCCAAAATGCTTCTCGTCCGATTCAATCCGGTGAACTTGAAAAGTGTAAATCTAAAAATGTTCGCTTCATTGAACTTCCCATTGCTTACGATGCAACAGCTATTATCGTAAGTCCAAAAAACACGTGGTTAAAATCGATCACTGTTAAAGAACTAAAAAAAATGTGGGAACCCACTGCCCAGGGTAAGATTATGCTTTGGTCTGACGTGAATCCCGCATGGCCCAAAGAGAAAATGAAACTATTTGGAGCGGGTTCCGATTCAGGGACGTTTGATTACTTCACGGAAGCCATCGTGGGTAAGGCAAAATCTTCCCGTGGCGATTATACAGCCAGCGAAGACGACAATACATTGGTAACCGGTGTAGCGAACGATCAAAATGCAATTGGATATATCCCATTGGCTTATGCAGAGGAAAATAACACCAAGCTTCGCATCGTTCCGGTGGTTGGGGGTGAAAAGGCTCCCAAGAAAAACGAAGCGGTAACTCCAACAAAAGCGACTGTTGAAAGTGGGGAGTACTTTCCCTTGTCGCGCCCGGTGTTTATTTATTTGAACGAAAAATCTTTGGCAAAAGCTGAAGTTTTAGAGTTTGCGAATTTCTTTCTTCAAAAATCTCCAAGCATTGTTCCTGAAGTAAAGTACGTAGCCCTTCCCGCGGCGGCTTACACAACTGGATTGGAACACATCAAGATGAAAAAAGTGGGCACCGTATTTGGTGGCCATTCTGAAATCGGCATCAAGATTGATGACCTGATGAAGCGCGAAAGCGCTCAGTAAGAAGTCACAGCGTGAGTAAAAAACAATTAAAGAAACTTTCTGAATTTACATCTGCGGACCATCCTGTCCGCCGCATGCGTCGTTTGAAGGAACGTCTTATTGAAGGCGCTTTATTCTTGGCGGCTGCGAGTTCGGTATTTGTAACTTTAGGTATCGTCGGAATTCTTGTTACCGAAAGTATTCCATTCTTTGAACATGTGAGCTTTTGGGATTTTATCACCGATCGTGAGTGGACTCCCTTATTTGAGAATGCTCACTATGGTATCTTGCCCCTTCTTTGTGGAACGTTCTTAACAACGATCATTGCTTTGCTTGTGGCGATTCCACTGGGAACTGTGGCAGCAGCTTTCCTCAGTGAATATGTGCGCCCCAATGTTCGCGAAGTCATGAAACCGATCCTTGAGCTGTTGGCAGCTGTGCCAACGGTCGTCTACGGTTACTTTGCACTGTTATTTGTGACTCCGCTTTTGCAAAAAGTTTTTCCTTCCATGGGAGGCTTTAACGTTTTGAGCGCGGGACTGGTGATGGGGGTGATGATCATCCCATACATCAGCTCTTTAAGTGAAGATGCTATGCGCTCGGTACCAAGCCACTTGCGCGAGGCTTCGTTTGCGGTGGGTGCTTCTCGTATGCAAACTGCTTTCCGCGTGGTTATCCCGGCAGCATTTTCAGGTATCACTTCAGCCTATATTTTGGGAATTTCGCGCGCACTGGGTGAGACGATGGTTGTGGCGATTGCAGCCGGCATGCAACCCAATTTAACTTTGAATCCTTTGGAGCCGTCGGCCACGATCACAGCCTTTATCGTCCAGGTGAGCCTTGGAGATCTTCCACATGGCTCCATCGGTTATCAATCGATCTATGTCGCGGGTTTAAGTCTTTTGTGCTTAACTTTGTGTTTCAATGTGATCGGTTTGTGGCTTCGTAAAAAATTTCAGGAGAAGGAATAGATGGAATCAAGACAAGACCTTCTTTCCAATATTAAGCGTCGCCAGATGTGGGATTTCTTTTTTGCATTAGCGGGTCTGATGGCTTTGTTATTTGCTTTAATTACGTTGCTTGCTTTGATCGTAGATCTTGCGATGACGGGCGTCCCTCGTATTGATTTTGCGTTTTTTGCAAACTTTCCGTCGCGATTCCCTGAAAAAGCCGGGATCTTATCAGCGTGGGTTGGTTCTTTCTGTATTATGCTAACGACAGCGTTTTGTGCAATTCCACTGGGCGTTGCCGCAGGTGTTTACCTCGAGGAATACGCTAAGAAAAACTGGATCTCTGCATTGATTGAGCTGAATATTGTGAACCTGGCGGGAATTCCTTCTATCACTTATGGTCTTATGGCCTTAGGGCTTTTCGTTTATAAACTAAAATTAGGTCAAAGTATTTTGACTGCGGGTTTGACCCTAGGATTGTTGGTTCTGCCAATCATCATCGTGACCACTCGAGAAGCCATCCGCTCTATTCCAAATATCATTCGTGAAGCAAGCTATGCGATGGGTGCTAGTAAATGGCAGACAATTCGTTACCACATCTTGCCGTACTCATCAGGTGGTATTTTGACGGGAGTGATTATCTCTTTGTCCCGTGCTATCGGGGAGACAGCTCCCTTGATCACAATCGGAGCGTTGACGTTTATTGCATTTCTTCCGACGTCTCCCGTGGATGCGCATCTGCCTTATCTGAATTTTAAATGGCTAATGGACCCATTCACGGTCATGCCGATCCAAATGTTTAACTGGTTATCTCGTCCTCAGGCAGCTTTCCATACCAATGCTGCAGCAACAGGTATCGTGTTGCTTTTGATGACATTGATTATGAATGGCGGAGCCATCTGGCTTCGTTCTCGCTTCCGTAAAAAGATGAAGTGGTAAAGGTACGGACACACTTTGCCCAAGTTTTGAGTTTTTGAAAGTTTAGGAAATTTTATGAGTAACGAATTAGTACTAAGAGCGGAAGTTAAAGATCTTGTTTTCTCTTATGGAGAAAAAAAGGTGCTTAATGGCATCACTCTTCCGATTTATGAAAATCGCGTGACGGCTTTGATCGGACCTTCGGGGTGCGGTAAGACGACACTTCTTCGTTGTTTCAATCGTATGCACGATCTTTATGCGAATGCTCACTATCAAGGTGAGATCACATTGCATCCCGACGGCATCAATATCTTGGGTAAAGACATCGATCCAATGGAAGTGCGCATGCGTATCGGAATGGTTTTCCAAAAACCAAATCCATTCCCAAAGAGTATTTACGAAAACGTGGCGTACGGCCTAAAAGTTCGCGGCG
Source organism: Bdellovibrio sp. SKB1291214 (assembly GCF_002209355.2). Lineage (GTDB taxonomy): Bacteria > Bdellovibrionota > Bdellovibrionia > Bdellovibrionales > Bdellovibrionaceae > Bdellovibrio. The sequence continues at coordinate 2,996,306 of NZ_CP106855.1, read as the reverse complement.
TTAAAAAGAAAGCCTTCATCGAAGAACGTGTCGAAAAATCTTTGCAACAAGCAGGTCTTTGGACGGAAGTTAAAGATCGTTTGAATTCTTCAGCGACCGCACTTTCCGGCGGGCAACAACAGCGACTTTGCATCGCTCGCGCGTTGGCGACGGAGCCTGAAATTTTGCTTTTAGATGAGCCAACTTCTGCTCTTGATCCGATTTCCACTCGTCATATCGAAGAACTTATTCAAGAGCTTCGTAAAGATGTGACTATCGCGATCGTCACACACAGTCTGCATCAAGCAGCGCGTGTTTCAGATTACACAGCCTTTATGTACTTAGGTGATTTGATTGAATTTGGCGGTAGTGATCAGGTCTTTACGAATCCGAAGGATCAGAAGACAGAAAACTACATCACAGGCCGTTTCGGGTAACCCGAAGCGGTGAAAAAGGCGCCATCGACTGCGTTGGAGGCGAGCGCCTTGCTCTTCGGCGTACTTTGAGTACGCCTTCGTGGCAGTCGCTCGCCTCCGCCTTGCGCTGACGCCTTTTTGACCACTTCTAGTTTGTGGAGTTTTTTTCGGGAAGTTCCATGCGCACGACTCTGGCGCAGGCTTGGCAGATTTCTGTGACCGGCCAGTTCAGTTCTCCTTTATCTACTTTGATGTCGGCACCGCAGTGGGGGCATGTTGTTGCGCCACCTAAAACTTGTCCTTCGGACTTGTAGCCTTTTCTGGCAAAGAAAAAACCTAAGAAGAAAAATAACGGAACCAGAACAAAATGGAATACGGGAATTAAGATCGAAATAATAGAAAGGCCCCACCATAGTGCGAGCTTTTTCAAAGCCGCGCGGGTTTTGTCTGCGGGGTTGAAACTTTTTATTTCTAAATAGCCCTTTGTGCGGCGATCATCCATGACATTTGATTCGATCTCTATTCTTTCACTCATGCCATCAACCTTACGCCTAACAAATGATAAAGGAAAGACACGCCGTTTCGATGCAAACCGTCATGCTGAGGGTGCTTGATGATTTTGTATTCTAGCACGCGATCTGGACTTTCTTGTTCGTAACTCCTCTTTAAATTTTAGTTCATTTAATTTCTTTGTTCATCTTCCAGAAAAATTGAAAACGAATCTTTACGAAGAATGAATTGGAGAACCAAATGAACTTCAAGATTGTCATTGTCATGCTCACTCTGCTGAGTTTTGCAAAAATAGCAAATGCCCAATCCCAGGGGGGAAGTGCTGAAGCGGCTGCTCCTGATGTGGGAACATCTTCAACGAGTGTGCTGCCGATCGGGTCTTCGTCAACGCTACCCAAGGGCTTTTTCGATTTCTATTCTGAAAGCAGTTATTACTATGACTATGACTTTGTAACGGATTCACGTCTTCGGTATTACCAGCCGTTATCTCAGCTAGGCACCGTGGGATTATCCGCTTATTTAGGTGCGAACGTTCAGTATCAATCTCCCGGGGCTAAGGGAAAATATTACGACAATACTTTTAACCCTAACGTGGGACTGCAATTCCAGTTTTATCCAGGTGTAAAGTTAAATACGCAAGTGGGGTATCGTTCCGTTATGGGAATGAACGACGAGGAACGTAAAACAACTTGGGATCCTCGCATGGTGTTCAGTGCCGGTGATCTTTGGATGTGGGGGATGACTAAAAATTTTAGCGAAGGCTATTTTGAATCAGCCTTTGTTCCGCGTCTGGATCGAACGCCTGTATCGCTGGTGTGGATTAAGCAAGGGTATCGGTGGTTTCCTCGTCCAAAACTTACTTTAGATGCTTACGGGGAGATTTATCAAAGAGTCAGTAACAGTGAAGATCTGGGTCCCACGATGACAGAATGGCGAGCAGGGGGGCGTTCAACTTGGACTGAAAAATCCTGGAACGTCAGTGCACTGGTATACCATCCTTTTCAAAAGCATGTTCAAAGTGGCGAGCTTGAAGGCTTACTGACCCTCGGAGGACAATTCTAATGGAGCCTCTGGGACTTGCCGATCTTTTTTCAACGTTGACTTATCTTGTAGTGATTGCGACCAGCATCTTTATCGTTGATGATCTATTCATCGATTTTGTTGCCTTCGTGAAGCGTTTAGGTCCATTGCAGTTAACCATAAAGGCGCTTCAAAAAATGAAACGCCTTCCGCAAAAACATATTGCGATCATGATCGCGAATTGGAAGGAAGCGGAAGTTATCGGTCCTATGATCCGCGGCAATATTCGTGGTATCGATTATGACAACTATACTTTCTTTTTAGGGGTTTACCCGAACGATACAGCCACATGGGAGGAAGCACGCCGTTTAGAGCAGCTTTATCCCGACAAAGTTGTGGTCGTTGTGAACTCAGAACCTGGGCCCACTTCAAAGGGACAAATGTTAAATGAAATCACTCGGCAAATCATTGCAGCAGAAAATGAGACGGGCGAAAAAATGGATCTGTTTCTGCTTCAGGATTCTGAAGATGTTTTGCATCCCCACGCATTTACCTTACTAAACCAGTTCAGCCGCGAGGCTGATTTTATTCAAATTCCCGTGTTCTCATTCGATGTTCCCAAAACTTCCTTGGTCGGTGGAGTGTACATTGACGAATTCAGTGAATCTCATACAAAGGATCTTTTGGTGCGTCAGGCTCTTGGTGCGGCGATTCCATCGGCCGGGGTGGGTACATGTATGTCTCGGGACTTCGTTCGCTCGGTGATGAGTCGCCAAGATGGTCAACTGATGAAAGAAGACACCTTGACCGAAGATTATCACTTGGGGATCACAGCAAAACCCATGGGATTTAAATCGCGCTTTGTCTGTGCTCAGATCGTTGATGAGGATGGCAAGCAAGAATTCATCGCCACTCGTGAATACTTCCCTGATAAATTTGCGGCAAGTGTTCGTCAAAAATCGCGTTGGACTTTGGGGATTGCTTATCAAGGACTAGCAAATATTCAGTGGTCCGGAGGAATTGTCGATCGCTATTTTCTTTTACGTGATCGCAAGGGGCCGGCATGCGGGGTTTTAACCGTTTTATCTTTGGTGGTTCTGCTTGGAATGATTATCACTCAGGCCGCGAATGGAGAGTTTCCACCGCTTTTGCAGACCCAGTTTTTTTCAATGCTATTAACTTTTAATGCCGCGGCCATGTTTTTACGAATCGTTCAAAGAATGCTGGCTGTTCACCGCGTGAATGATTTCAGTCAAGCCACGATGGTTCCCGTGCGTTGGCTGGTCGCCAATGCAGTCAATGTCCTTGCAGCCTTGAAGGCTCATCGTCAATACCGTGAAAGTCAGCGCACGGGTCAAAGACCTGTCTGGATCAAAACAGAGCATCAAATGCCGGCCCATTTTGGAGTCGAGCTTGCAGAGGTCGAGGTTCAACTGAAATGAAAAAACTTTGCGCCTTCGCATCAGTATTTGGGGTGATGTTTGCGCTGATAATTGTCGCAGGCCCTGGCTTTTCAAAATCATCCAGCACAAAATGTGTTGCCGTATATTATGATAACTCGAAGGTGATTGAGTCTTTCACAAAATTACTGTCAAACTTTTCAGACTTTCAGCAGTTTTTCATTCCGCTTGGACAGTATGAAGCGGGCTCATTGGAGAAATGTCAGGCGAATTTTGTTATAAATACCGAATTCGATAACCAAGTTTCTCGTAAGCTTGTTGAAGATTACCTTTCTTCCAGGCGCAACGTCGTCTGGATGGGATATAATATCTGGCATTTGGGAGAGCAGCTTAACAAAAAATTGGGTCTTCGCTATATGGGGTCTATTTCTAAAGTTCGCGATGAAAACTGCGCGCTACTTTACCGGGGACATGCGGTTCGCTGTGAAGAAAGCAGCCTTTCCATGCAACCGGACCTGGTGCCGACAAATGAAGTGCGCATTCAGATTATGGCAGAGTCCCGCGCCCGGGGAAGGGAGCTCGCTCCCTATATAGTCCGCGCAGGCAATCTGTTTTATATGGCTGACGTCAGCTTTGGAGAGGTTTTTAGGGACCTCCTTACGGAGTTTATCGGCAGTCCCATGCGAATAAAGCCCTTAAAATCGCAGCAAGTGGCTGGCTCCCGATGATCTGGCCTTGACCTGGTCCAGTTGTTTTTTAGAATAAAGGGATGACATCATTTCATTCTGACAAATATTTTATTCGTGAATCCGTTTACAACTTGGTTGAACTTGCGTTACTTGCTCGAATGTATGAGGAAAACTGTCTGCCTTCCTCTGGCGGGGAAGTGAACAAAGCCTCCTTATCACAAACGCTTTTAAAAATGAAAGCGACAGAAGGCAAAGGCGAGTTGAAAGTTGCAATCCACGATACAGATCCCATTGGCTTTTTGTGGAAGTACGAAGGTCACGAGACTTTGTGGGTTCACCCAACTCATCGCGGAGAAGGCGTTGAGCAAGGGCTTCGTGGATGAGTTCTGATTTCTGGCGGGGCCGCAGAGTTTTCATCACCGGTCACACGGGATTTCGCGGCAGCCACTTGGCGCTCTCTCTAAGAACAGCGGGCGCGAACGTTTTTGGTTTTTCCTTATCTCCTTCTACAAATCCTAATTTCTTTGAAGTGGCGAATGTGGGGCAAGGTATGAACTCCACTTTTGGGGATGTTCGTGATGTTGCCGCTTTGAAAGCGGCTCTTGAGTACTCCCACGCGGAAGTTGTTTTTCATTTGGCCGGCGGCGGTGGATTGCGTGAGTCTTGGGATAAGGTGGCAGAGACTTACTCGTCGCAAATCATGGGAACTGTAAATCTGCTGGAGTGTCTTCGTGAGACGGCGACGGTTCGTTCGGTGGTGATGTTGTCTTCGGATAAGGTGTATCGTCCTTTACCAGGGCATGCTGCCGTTGAAGAAGATCCTTTGACGGGCAGCGCGCCAGCGGCGACAGGTAAAGCTTGTGCCGATTTAATTCTTGAGTCTTATCTTAAAGGTGTTTTTGCTCCTGAAAAATACAATAAACACAAAATTGCACTGGCGACGGCTCGTATGGGTTCGGTTGTTGGTGGTGGTGATTTTTCCACTGACAGTTTGATTTGGCAGTTGGCTCAAGCGACTCAGTCGGGTCTTGATTTGCCTTTGAAAAATCCGGAGTCTATTCGTCCTTGGATGCATGTTGATGATGCGGTAAACGCTTTAATGACGTTAGGTCAAGCGTTGTTGGATCGTGGTCCTCGCGCCTCCGGAGCTTGGAATTTTGGTGTGGGTGTTGATCATCAACTATCCGTGGGGCAAATGGCTGAGGCTTTTAGGGCTGAGTATCGCGGTGGAAATGCGGCAGAGTACAAGTTGCAAACTTCGGGTTCAGTTCATGGATTATTGAATAGCGAGAAGGCTCGCACAGAGCTTGGGTGGTCATTAAAGGACTCTTTGGCGCAGGCTATTTCTAAAACGGCTGTTTGGTATAAGGGCTATTTTGCTTAATTCTTGATATATTTTTTTCGGATTTTTAGGATTTCCCAGAAGACGCGGAAAATTTCGCGATGGATTTTTACTTTTGATCCGGGAACGTCATGCCACTCCGTGACTGGGTACTCAATCACTTCAAAGTTTTTTAGACGTAAAAGAATTTCGACGTCAAAGACCCATTTGCCGATGAATTTTTCTCCGAAGGCGTTTTGGATCGTCGCAGGTTTAAAGAGCTTGGCTCCGCATTGGGAGTCGTAGCTTTTGATATGGAGTAGTTCACCCACCAGGGTGGCAAATCCGCGCCCCAGGTAATGGCGTAGGGCGGAGCGTTTAACATCCGCTCCTAAACGGTAAACTCTGCTGCACCAGATGGAGTCTACTTTTGCGTACAATTTTGCGTACTCAAGCATCTTTGGAATTTCGGTGAGGGGGGTTGCTAGGTCGGCGTCCCAGAAGCCGATCCAAGAGTTTTCATCGATATGTGTTTTCTTTTGAACTTCGACCATGCCCCTACGCACGGCTTCCGCCTTACCGTTGTTTTTTTCAAGACGGACCAAGTGAATAAATGGGTGTTTTTGGGCTGCTTGAGCGACCATTTCTGCAGTTTTATCTTTCGAACCATCGTCCACGAAGAAAAAATCGATGCCTAAATTTCTGGCGGCGGTAAATGCCTCCATATGCAGACGTTTTTCTTCGTTATAACAAGGTACGATAAGTGCGATCATGTTCTCTCTGTGTGTATAGATAACATGCTACCATACGTCCGACCTTTTACAACGCATACCGACGCCATGAAGTTTGCACCGCGGCACCCTGTGGTAATACTGGAAATTGCCGAAAGGTCATCTATAGTTATGCCTTTCCGGGAGTGGGTTTCCAAATGGTATTGTCGTATTCAAAAAGTCCTATCGAAGTTGAATCCAAATTGGCTCGTCAGATTTGGATTTCTCTGTGGGTGTTGTTCGCAATTTCAACTTTTGTTTCCAAAAGCGGAATTACTTTGTTTGGAACAGTTTTGGTTATTTGGTCTGCCTTCAAAATCGATTGGAAAAAAACAGTTCAATACAATCCATGGTTTCCAGCATTATTAGCACTTTTCCCTGCAGCGATTTTAGTAAGTTTAATTTCACTTGGTGGCACAGAAGCTGCGATCAATGTCATACGTGGATTTGCATGGCCTCTCTATGTCATGCCATTTTCGCTGCTTTTTGCTGATAAGAAAGCATTCAAAGCATTTGTTTGGGCGCTGGGAGTAGGGCTTTTAGTTTCTTGTGTGAATGCGGGAATTTTGTTTGTGACTGAAGCAAATATGACGTTCAACGCCGATACAAGAGTCACAAGCTTCTGGGATATTAGTCGTTGGGGTTATTTCCTGTCTTGTTCGGCAGTTGTTTTATTTGGGCTTATCGGACACAAACCTACTTGGGATAAAGCTACACGCTTAGAAAAAATTAGTATGGCTTTCCTGTTAGCTTTGTCACTGGTATTCTTAGTTTTGGCAAATACACGTGGCCCTTTCTTGGCTGCCATCGTGGGTATCGGTTTATTAGGTATTTCGAACAAGAGATCCCTCAAAATGCTGGGTGGGTTTGTTTTGTTCACGGTGCTATCTCTGCTCGTTGTTCCTGGAACGTTGGACCGTTTCCAAAGCTCATTCAGTGCAAAAAAAGAAAATGGTGTGATCACGTCACAAAATGCTTCCAATGCAGGGCGCCTGCATATGTGGCAAGTGAATGTTCAGCTCGCTAAAGAACAACCTTTCTTTGGGACTGGGTTCGAGACAGCCGAAAAGCCTTTGCGTGCATTCATTGAAAAGCAAGGTGAAGAGTTCCGAGAGAAATATATTGATCATGAGTTTAGCTTTAAAGATCAGCACAACGCTTATCTGCATACCTTTGTACAGTTGGGTGTATTTTATTTTCTGTTCATCTGGTCCCTTGTAGGTGCCTTGATGTTTTTAACGGTGCGAGCTTTTTTCAAGGGTGACGATATCCTTGTGAAAATTGCGTTTGCTTTGATTTTGAATCAACTTTTCGTATTTATCTTTTACTCGTCAGTATCCAGCTATGAGGCTTTGTGGTTCTATCCGATGCTTCTGGTGATGTCGGCTTCCGTTATGCAAGACAGATACGCAGCGAAGAAAATTGCGAAATAGAGGTTAAGGCTATGATCTTTGTTACGGGTGGCGCGGGATTTATTGGATCAAACTTTATTTTGAACTGGCTGAATAAGCGCCACGAACCTGTTTTAAATATCGACAAGCTGACTTATGCCGGTAATTTGGAAAATTTGAAATCGGTGGAAAAAAATCCAAATTACATTTTCGCGAAGGTCGATCTTTTAGATCAAAAAGCACTCAGCGATTTGGTTGCGAAACATAAGCCCCGTGCGATTTTGAACTTTGCAGCGGAAAGCCACGTTGATCGTTCTATTCATGGTCCCGGTGAATTCATTCAGACCAATATCGTTGGTACTTTTAATCTTTTACAGGTTGCTCGTGAATACTGGAGTGTTTTGCCAGAATCAGAAAAGAGAGCTTTCAGATTTCTTCACGTGTCCACGGATGAGGTTTACGGCAGCCTTGATATCGAAGATCCTGCTTTTTCTGAAACCACGCCTTATGCACCGAATAGCCCGTATTCTGCTTCCAAAGCAGCAAGTGATCATTTGGTAAGAGCTTATCATCATACGTATGGTCTTCCCACTGTGACGACAAATTGCTCCAATAACTATGGTCCATATCAGTTCCCAGAGAAATTGATTCCACTTGTGATTCACAATGCCCTTGAGGGGAAAGATCTGCCGATTTATGGCGATGGATCTAATATTCGTGATTGGTTGTATGTGGTGGACCATTGTGAAGCGATCGAATTGGCATTGGAAAAGGGGCGCCTTGGCGAGACTTACAATGTTGGTGGTTGGAACGAAAAGAAGAATATTGAAGTTGTGGATACAATCTGTGCAACTTTGGATAAGTTGCGCCCGCGTACGGACGGAAAAACATATTCGTCTCAAAAGGTATTTGTGAAGGATCGTCCTGGGCACGATAAGCGTTATGCTATTGATGCTACAAAGATTGAAAAAGAGTTGGGCTGGAAGCCGAAAGAAAACTTCGAGACGGGCTTAGCGAAAACCATCGAATGGTATCTTGAAAATGATGCTTGGGTTGGCAATATTGTCTCGGGAAACTATCGCGATTGGTTAGATAAAAATTACGGAGGACGCCAATAATGAAAGGGATTATTCTTGCCGGTGGATCTGGCACACGTTTGTATCCTGCGACAACCGTCGTTAGTAAGCAGCTTCTGCCAATTTACGATAAGCCAATGATTTACTACCCACTGACAACGTTAATGTTGGCTGGGATCAAAGATATTTTAATCATTTCTACTCCAATGGATACTCCAAGATTTGAACAACTTCTTGGGGATGGCTCTCAGTGGGGAATTAAACTTTCATACGAAGTGCAGCCTTCTCCAGATGGTTTGGCTCAGGCCTTTATTATTGGCGAGAAGTTTATTAATGGTTCTGAGTGCGCCTTAGTTTTGGGTGATAATATTTTTCACGGCGATGGCTTCGTAAGACTTCTGAAAGAAGCGGCCTCTCTAAAATCCGGTGCCAGCGTTTTTGCGACGAAGGTTAATGATCCAGAAAGATATGGGATTGTAGAGTTCGATAAAAAGGGAAAGGCTATTTCTGTCGAAGAGAAACCTCAATTGCCTAAGTCTCATTACGCGGTAACAGGTTTGTATTTCTACGATAAGAACGTGGTTGAGTACGCCAAATCAATTAAACCATCCGCTCGTGGTGAGTTAGAAATCACAGACTTGAATCGTATTTATCTTGAACAGGGGAATCTGAACGTCCACATCATGGGGCGTGGTTATGCTTGGCTTGATACGGGAACGCACGAAAGTTTGTTGGAAGCGAGCTTGTTTATTCAGACGGTGGAAAAGCGCCAAGCTTTGAAAATTGCCGCTCCTGAAGAAGTCGCGTTCCGAATGGGCTATATTAATAAAGAACAACTATTGCGATTGGGTGATGCTCTTAGGAAGAACGCTTATGGCCAGTATCTTATCCAAATCGCCAATGAGGATGTTTGATTTTTTGAATTTTGTTAAGGTACATTAAGTTTTATAGAACTGTTTTCTACATATAGAGGAAGTCGAATGTTGAATATTGTTATCCCTATGGCCGGATTGGGTAGTCGTTTTCAAAAGGAAGGCTATGCTTTGCCTAAGCCTTTGATTGATGTGGCTGGAAAACCAATGATTAAAGTTGTCGTTGAGAACTTGCGTCCCACTACTCCGCATAAATTTATTTTCATCGTTCAAGAAAAACACATCACTGAATTTCACGTAGACCAAGTTCTGAAAACAGTGGCTCCGAACTGTGAAATCGTTGCGATCAACGGTCTTACAGAGGGCGCAGCTTGTACGGTATTGTGTGCTGAAAAGTACATCGACAATGGTGACGCGTTAATGATTGCGAACTGTGACCAGTTTGTAGAAGTAAATATGGACGAATACCTTAAGCAAGCATCTGGCAAAGACGGGTTCATCATGACAATGACGGCTCATGATAACAAATGGTCTTTCGTAAGATTGAATGATCAAAACGAGGTTAAAGAAGTTCGCGAGAAAGAGGTTATTTCTTCAGAAGCGACTGTAGGAATTTATAACTTCAAGCATGGTAAAGACTTCTGTACAGCTGCTCGAAAAATGATCGCTGCCAATGAACGTGTTAACAATGAGTTTTACGTAGCACCTACTTATAATTTGATGATTAAAGACGGCGCTAAAGTAGGTATTTACAATATCGGAACTTTGGGTAAAGGCATGCACGGCATTGGCGTTCCAGATGATTTGAAAGAGTTTCTGCAAAGAGGCTTGGTTTAATGGAAATCATCAGCCATCGTGGCTATTGGCTTGAACCATCTGAGAAAAACCTAGAAGTGGCTTTTCATAGATCTTTTAAGTTAGGGTTCGGAACAGAAACGGACCTCAGAGATCTGGACGGGGAGATAGTTATATCCCATGATATGGCGAAATCTGGCGTGATGACCTTCGAAGAATGTTTGGACATCTACAATTCGTATTCATGCCAGGGTTCTTTGGCTTTAAATATTAAAGCGGATGGATTACAAACTCCGGTGAAGGACATTCTTAAGGAAAAGGGGATAGAAAACTATTTTCTTTTCGATATGTCTGTTCCAGATCTTCGAGTTTCCATTAATAGCGGTTTGAAGTGTTTTACCCGGATCAGCGATTTGGAGCCGACACCTTCGATGTTGGAAAAATCGCTAGGGATCTGGGTGGACTCATTTGAAGGTAAGTGGATTACAGACAGTACGTTGGCGAATCTTTTGGAATTTAAAAAGCCACTTTGTTTTGTATCACCTGAACTGCATAAGCGAGATCCTCAAGAGCTTTGGCCTATGCTGAAACAATATAAAAACAGAAACGATATCATTTTGTGCACTGATCTTCCTGCAAAAGCGAAGACATACTTTGAGGCCTAGTTGTGAGTAAAATTAAAGCGGTTTTCTTCGATATGGACGGAGTTTTAGTTGATGCTAAAGAATGGCATTACGAAGCTCTTAATAAGTCTTTACGATTATTTGGTTTTGAAATTTCTAAAGAAGAGCATTTGAGTGCTTTCGATGGCTTACCAACGAAAGTTAAGCTCGAAATGCTTTCTCAGCGTGGCTATTTGCCAAAAGGTCTTCATGGTTTCATCAATGAGATGAAGCAGCAGTATACGTACGACCTTGTACACGTACTTTGTAAGCCTCGCTTTAATACAGAGCATGCATTGTCTCGTTTGAAAGCCGATGGTTACAAGCTGGCAGTTGCATCTAACTCGATTCGCTACACAGTTGAACTTATGATGCAAAAAAGCTGTCTGACGCAGTATTTGGACCATTTGGTATCAAATGAAGATGTTGCCAAAGCAAAGCCTTCTCCAGAAATTTATCAAGTGTGCATGAAGAAATTCGGGCTGAGACCTGATGAGTGTGTTGTTGTTGAGGACAATGAAAATGGGATTCGTGCGGCACGTGATGCTGGCGCCCATGTCTTAGTTGTTAAAGAAGTTGCGGAAGTAACATACTCCAACGTGAAATCTTTCATTCGTAGCATCGAGGAAAAAGCATGAAAGTCCTAATTTTGATGGCAGGCCCGCAAAGGCTGAAAGAAATGGAAGAACCAGCTGCATTGGTTTCACACCATGGTAAAACTATTATCGAGCTTTTAAGTAAAAAGATCTCTGAGTTGGAAGGTGTTTCCGAAGTGATCGGTGTGATTAAAAATTCCGATTCTCAGAACTTTCACTTAGACAATGTTTTCAAGCTTGCATTCCCAGCAGTAAAAGTTATTTCGATCTCGGGGCAAACACAGGGTGCTGCTTGTTCAGCATTGATGGCTTACGATTATATTGATTCAAATGAAGAGTTATTGATTTTAAGTGGAGATGAGTTCGTTGATATTTCTTTTAACGACATGGTGAAGCATTTTAGAGCAAACAACGCAGCAGGCGGTGTTGCTAGCTTTGACTCCCTTCACCCAAGTTTTTCGTACGCGATTATCGACTCTAAAAACGAAGTTGAAATGGTGACCGAAAAAAATCCGGTAAGTCGTAATGCACTTGTCGGTCTTTGGTATTTCAAGTCAGGCTCTGAGTTTATCAACTGCTTGAAAAACACGATCAGAAAAGATGCCTTCGTCAAAGGACAGTTCTTTATTAGTCCCGCATTCAATGAGTTGATTTTGGCTGGCGGTAAAGTTCTTGCGTATAAAATTTCTCAAGAATCATATTTCCCTCTGAAAAATGATCTTCAGGTTCAAACATATCTTAAGGAAACATAATGGAAGTATTTAAGTTATCAGATATGGTCAAAGGTTGGTTCGTTGGCTCTTTTGAGCCAAACGTTCTTCATTCTCCTGATTGGGAAGTCGGCATCAAATATTATAAAGCCGGCGACTATGAACCAAAACATGTTCATAAAGTTGCAGTTGAACTAACTGCCATCGTTTATGGTCGTGTTTTGATGAACGATACAGAATATAAGGCTGGTGATATTGTTAAAATTAATCCAGGGGTGGCAACTGACTTCCGTGTTCTTGAGGACACATGCACAGTTGTTGTAAAAAATCCTTCTGTAACCAACGATAAGTACGTGTTGTAGGTTCTAGATATAGCTCGGTGGTAAAAGCCACCGAGCTACAACTTTAGCAGAGCATCGACTCTTCTTAAATCAGCCCACAGAACTCCAAGAGCCAGTATTGAATTTAAGACAATCAGAACTATTAAGTTGCTCGTGGCGAAGTGTACTCCAATATTTGCCACTCCGAACAAGATCATTATTGCAATAAATCTCATGACTCTGCTGGCGTAAAAAGACCATTTCTTTTTAAATATTTTTAAAGCAATTTTAACGTTGAATATCTCACAGGTTAAAACTTGGCCAATAAGTAAAGCTATTCCCGCACCGACAACTCCATACTGCGGAATCAATGTAAATCCGAGAGCAGTGATTAAGACTCCCGCAGATAGAGCGATTTTCCAAAAGTTCACATATCCAGTCGCGTATGTGGAAGATGTTAATGATACTTGAGGAACTTCAAAAATCAGAAAGATGATGAACGGGATTAGCACTAGGTGCGGAATTTTCAAATTCCAAAGGTTAAAAATGATGTCTGAGTTGGCAAACCAAAATCCACATAGGGATCCGCCCAAAACAACAGCTATACGGGAGGCTAAAGCCAGCTCATGATCGACGGCTTCGGGGCGAATCGAAAAGTTCTTAGATAGAGTTTGGTTCAATAAGAAGTTTGGAATAAAGGTGATTGCCAAGATCCCTTGTGCGATCTGATTGATGATGCCAAGTTCGATAACAGCATGGGGGCCGTGGTAACGTGTTACGATAAAAATTGTAAAGTTATAGATGAAAAGAACGGGGATCGACGTCAGCGTCCACTGAAGCAAGTAATGCGCACTTCTTTTTAAAACGGTTTTATTAATTTTTGCCGAAATGACCGAACTTCCCAGCTTTGATTGTAGGAAAAATACACTTAGAGTCAAAATCAAAACATTCGCTAAAAGCCAAGCCCAGCAGATCGCTTCGATCGTTGGAAAATAATGAACCAGGCTTACGGAGATAACTAAAAATGCCAAATTCGCAAGAACACGACCACAACGGTCCAGCAAACTTTCACCAAAACCGTACAGAGAACTAAGTGTCGCATTCATCAATACTCTAGAGAATGTTCCCGTTGCGAAAATCAAAAAACTACGATCCAAAGAAGGAAGGCTTTCTCCCGCCAGAGAATGAATCAAAAACATTGATAAAAGTAGAATGGTTGCGATTAGAAAAAGTAAAGAAAGATGACTACGAACAACTGTGGATATCAACTTTCGCGAGCGTTGTGTGGAGGAAAGGACCGGTAGTTCCTTCATCAAGTAATTGCCGACTCCAAGATCGAAAATCATGATGAATGGCAGGGATGCGGAGAAAAGGATCCAGCGAGAAGCATCTTGCGTAGGCAAGAGCTTTACCACAAGCATCGAAATCATCAACGTCGAAGCCATCTGAACAACAAGATTCACCAAGGAAGCTGTTGAAACGATGAAGGCATTTTGAGAGCCAGGAAGTGTTTTGATCGACGTCATTTAAAAGAATTTTAGTTGTAAGAAACAGACTTGAAAATCAAATTCACCACTCTGCCATGCGTTATTACCAACTACTACTTTTCAACTTACGGTCAATATCTGATGATGGCCGGCAATGACTGAAAACTTTAAACTCCGCCTTTCAAGAAAATTATTAAGCTTAGTGGTAAAGAGGGTCGAAGCGATTTTAGGGTATTCCATTACTTTTAAAGTTCGTCCTGCCGAAAATGCTTCTGAGCCAGAGCGAATTCAAAAGAGCGAAAATTCGGTTATTCTGATCCAAGGACCTATCCAAAAGGATGATAAGTTTCTTGCTGAGACTATTCAGTTTTATCGTCGTATCCATCCTCAAAATCCGATTGTTGTCTCCACGTGGAGAGGATCTTCCTCGGAACTTAAATCGCAGTTGGGGAGTGTTGAATCTCTATATTTTGTAGAAAACGATCATCCTGCAAACGGCGGCGCGGTGAATGTGAATCGCCAGCTGGTTTCAACTTTGGGTGGTTTGAAATTTATTAAAGAAAATAAGCTTGGTGATTTCGTTTTAAAAACACGCGTTGACCAAAGACTTTATGACCCTTCGACTTTGACTTACTGTCGCAATCTTTTGGATTTATTCCCACTCGCGAGTAATTTGCCGGGAACACAGAAGAAGAGAATCGTCGGAGTTAATTTCAATACATCCAAATACCGCGTGTTTAGCTTTTCTGACATGTTTCAATTCGGCCATGTCGATGACCAGTTGATGTATTGGGGGGCGCCACACGATAAGCGCAATCTAAGTCATGACGATCTGAATAGGTTAAAAACTGAAGGCTGTAGTCTTTTAGATTTTTGTAAGACGATGTTCCCTGAGATTTATCTCTTCACAAGCTTCCTTCAGCGTCAGAATCAAGCTTATGAGTTCACTTTGCGTTCATATTATAAGGCATTGAAAGAACGTATGATTGTCGTGGATTCGCAATCTTTCGATCTTTATTGGCCCAAGTATGATCGTGATGACTCAGTTAATGAGTTGTTCACAACCAAGAAGTGGGACGTCAAATTGTCTCATGCAGAATGGTTGTCCATCTATTCTCAAGATTTAGACACACTTCATGTCGCCGAAGATATGCTTAATCAGCCGGTAAGCTAATGGTTGACATGCGCTCAGAGAAAAAGACGCTAAAATCGCTAGAAACATTGAGAATATTCGCGGCTATTGCTGTCGTTTTCTCGCATGCGGGCATGTTTTCTATACCTTTTATCAATGCATTTTTGGGCGTACATCGATTTCTTGGTGCTATCGGTGTGGATGTATTCTTCATTGTTAGCGGATATGTAATGTATTTGAGTGCGAGCTCTGCAAGTGTGGGTTGCGAAGGTGCCGCCAGGTTTTTACTCAATCGAGTTTTGCGAATTTTTCCACTATATTTGATTGTGACAGGTTTGTGGCTTGTAATTGAGCTGAACGCCGGTGTGCATTTTGAAATGCAATACATTGTTGAGTCTTTACTATTGTTGCCGAGTAAAGTCGGCATACAGCAAAAGGATCCAATTGTTTATTTGGGTTGGACTTTGAGATTCGAGCTGTACTTTTACTTGTTAGTATCGTTGGGGATTGCGCTTAAAAGTAGGCTCGTTTTTCCAATCACTGGTATTGTCGTGTCATTCGTGATTTGGCTTTTTAACGGTTATTATTTCGGCGCACCTATCGTGCTTGAATTTATCGGTGGATTTCTTTTGGCCTTTTTCATGTCGCGCAAACCTGATTATGTCGTTTCTAGCTGGAGAGACTTTGTGGGTTTCTTTGTTTCACTTGGCCTGCTGATTCTTGCTTCAATGGGTAAAGATTTTGGATATGATTCCGGGGGGATTTATACAGATGTTCCGCGAATGTGGATTGTCTATCAAGACAAACTCCCTGTCGTAAGGTGTGTCGCGTGGGGAGTTCCAGCTCTCATGTTGGTTTATTTTTCTATTAGACTTGAAGATAAATGGAATTGGCCTTTCGCTAAGCTTGGTAAGTATACTTTTTCTCTTTATTTGCTCCAGGTGTTCACGAACCCTTTGGCTGAAAGTTTTCAGGCGTCGATGTCAGATACGTGGGCTTTTATCTGCGGACTTGGTCTTTTGTTTGTCCTCACGTACGCATCGTATACGTATTTCGAAAAGCCAATTTTAAAGACAACACTGTATCGATTAAAAGCTGGTTCGAAAAGTTAAAGACCTGTTAAGTATTTGATATTACTAAGGTCTCCGCAGTAAGAATATCTATAAAAAGTAGACTGACTAACTAACCACCTGCTAGGTTACAGGTCTGAAAAATAAACCACTGTTTGTTGTGGTTATTAAATAGCAGGATTCTGAACTTGAACAAAAATACATTGAATTCGTTAGAGACCCTTCGAATATTTGCAGCTCTAGCTGTAGTGCTCTTGCATACTGTGGGATTTTCAATTCCTATTCTTCAACCTTTCTAGGATCGGATTTTTTTCTCGGTGCGATTGGTGTCGACGTTTTCTTTATAGTTAGCGGATATGTCATGTTTTTGAGCGCAAGTAGAGTTCAAGTTGGGCATCAAGGCGCTATCGAGTTTTTGTTAAAACGTATTTTAAGAGTTTTTCCTTTGTATCTAGTTGTGACTGTCGCGTGGTTTTCTCTGAGATCTATTTCTGGAGCTCAGTATGACTGGCGGTATGTTGTGGATTCATTGCTGTTATTGCCTACGAAATATGGTCAAGAGTTTAGTGATCCCGTATTGCATTTGGGGTGGACGCTAAGGTTTGAGTTGTATTTCTATCTATTAGTTGGTGTTGGTATCGCAGTGGGAAGTAGATTGTTTTTTCCAATTGCGGGTATCATCGTTTCCTTTCTGATTTGGGTTTACAATGGTTATTATTATGGCGCACCGATTGTTCTAGAGTTCATTGGTGGGTTTCTCTTAGCATTTTTCATGTTGCGTCGATTAACTTCAGGAGATTCTCGACTAGGTGACGTTGTTGGTTTTGTATTCTCAATTATATTACTATTGCTCGCTTCAATCGGTAAAGATACGGGCTATGTATCAGGTGACTCCTATACAGTAGTTCCACGCATGTGGATTGTATATGGAGATAAATTTGCGCTACTGAGGCCTTTGGCTTGGGGAGTTCCATCTCTCTTTTTGGTTTACTATGCTGTTAAATTGGAAGGCAGATGGACGTGGAGTTTTGCCAGATTTGGCAAGTATACGTTTTCTCTATATCTGCTACAGGTTTTTTCAAACTCCTTGGCTGCGAAGCTCAAATTGTTTATGCCAGACATATTTGCTTTTGCGTGCGGAATGCTTGTTTTGTCAGGTTTAACGTATATTTCGTTTAGATATTTTGAGACACCAATACTCAATTTGATGAAGAAAGCACGCGATCCGCGTCAAAGCTCTACGGGGAGCGTCGTCGGAGGTGATGTTCGTGGTGATAAGGTGCTTAAAGTCTGATGATTTAAAAGCTCGTTAGTGCGTGATTTTACCAATTTAAATTGAATTTATTCGTCGCTGCATAACCGTTACTTTTGTTTGCGAAATAACCTTCTGAGCAAATATACTTGGGTGATTTAGAATCTTCAGCGGAAGTACCCATGGATAAGATTACCAATGACATTTGGATAGGCAAACGCCCACCTATTCCAGGTATGCAATTTGATACAACTGTATATAGTGCAGACGATTTGTTTCGAGCTTCTGCTTCGTATCACCGTACCTTTGATAACGTTTATTTTCTTGAAGAAGATTTAGGTTCCTTCAAACAATGGCCTCTTATACTTGATGAATGTTTGCGTCTTTTAAATTACTCTAGTTCATCGATTACGATTCGATTCTTCGAATCTCCCTTCCTCACAGTTTTTCATCTGAAAAAGTTCGTATTGTGCTGGTTCGACAGTAAGGTCGAGATTCTCTCAGAGAATATTTCGACCGATGGATGTTTTGTTATTAAATTCCAATCGAAGTTGTCGGTGGAAAGTGTTGATAAGCGTTGGAGCTTTGGTTTGCTTTCTGATGGAAGTAAAACGATCAATGCGATTCAACTTTACGAAAGCATTGGACGAGCAAAGGGCGATTCAGATTTCGAGTTCATTGTCTGTGGTCCTGAAATTACTGAACTACTCGGAAAACCAAACGTTAAGTTTGTCGATATCGGGCATAAGTTTGCAGATAGAGCTTGGGATACAAAGAAAAAGAATGCTGTCGTAGATAATGCTTCAAATGAAAATATCTGTATTGTGACGAACTGTTATTTGATCGATGATAACTTTTTCTCGGGATTCGAAGAATTTGGTTACGACTTTTCAATTCTATCCGTTCGCCAAAAAATGAAGGATTCAGATAAAAGATTTCCGGACTGGGTGACGTTAGGATCTAACTGGGCTTGGACTCAAGTGGGAGTGATGGATTTCCGCGATTATAGTCAGTATGCCTTCTGTAATGGCGGCCTTACCATTGGTAAGAGGAAGATTTTCAAAAAGTTCCCGTGGAATGAGTTGTTATTCTCTGGGCAAGCTGATGACGTCGAAATTTCACGACGCATGCAAGAGCATTCCGTTATTACAAGAATCAATATCAAATCGTCGGTTTCAGTTATCGAATCGCGCTCTGATTATGTGACAATTCCACTGAAATACTCCCAATGGCAAGAAGTTGTGCCTCTCGATTACTCTCTTCAAAGTAAGTTGATGGTTGGTCGATCTCATAAGAAGTTTGGTGTTCGACCGATAGGTGTTTTTGACCGTGTCCGCAAGGGACTTGATAGAAGAATCTATGTGTTGATTAAGCCAGTGTATGATCGTTTTAAATTGAGTCTGTGGCCAAGAGTGAGACCAGTTTTAATGAAACACTTTCCGAAAATTTTAGAGAAGGTTTTTGTCGTAAAGATGCGTTTTAGCGAAAGAAAGAAATTCTGATGAATATCCTTTTTGTCGTAGAACCAAATTTCTTGAATGATCATGTCGGCGTTAGGCGCGTTATTAACTACTATTATAACGAGTTTAAAAAACTCGGTCGCGAAATCTATTTCACCACTTACCATAATGGCGAGTTCAATTTTGTTTGTGCGGGCGAGTTCCCGGAGAAATATAAAAATTCATACTCAATCAGAGACTTTGCGCCGCTCACAAATGAAGTTTTAAGTATTTCTAAAATTTTTGGAAAGTCGGGCGTTGCACGGCAAAGGGATTTTCTAAAAAAAGAAAAAATCGCCAAGAACCTATCTGATTTTGATGACATTTTGATTACGGCACCTTGGTTGGTTGATGATAAATTTCCTGTTTTAAAAAATACTTCGGGAATAGTTTATGATGTCATTCCAAATTTAGTTTCGCTTAATGAAATTTGGTTTAATGGCAGATATGCCAATTTGTTTAAATTCACGCATCAGCATAAGCAGGGTTTTGAGTATTTCATCAGAAATTCAAAAAAAATTCTGCATATATCCGAAAATACGAAAAGTGATTTTGCGTTGATGAAGAAATATTTGAAAACGACTGCGGTAGAGCATGTTGTGCTGCCGTACGAAATTAATTCGAATATCTCTAACGAGGTCCGAGGGACAGAACCTATTAAGATCTTGTGTGTAAACTTTTTCGATGTGCGAAAGAACTTCGAGAACGGGATTCAGGTTTTAAGAAAGTTAAAAAAAGAGATGGATTTCGAGTTGTACTTGGTCGGTGGTCCTCGAATGAATGCGCGTGATATTTATAACAGTCTAAAGCTACTTGATAGTGATGGAATTAGGTATAAATGGTGGCTGTCGGGATCAGACCTTACTTTAAGGAAGTTATATCAAGAGTGTGACTGTTTGTTCTTTCCGAGCATCTACGAGGGGCTTGGTCTGCCTATTCTTGAAGCACAAGACTACGGTAAGCCATGTGTGACCTCAAATTCATCATCATGCAAAGAGATCAATTATTTTGGCGATTTGACTTGCGACTACCGAGATATTGATTCTTTTGTTGCTAATCTAAAGAAAATTAAGTCTGGTAACTATAGAATTAATTCCAGTGTCCATAAAGAGTATGTCAGTCAGCTGCAAGCTCGTTACGAACATGTCGGGCAAATATTTTAAATAGAACTGGTTTGCTTTTGTAAGGAGAACTGTGAGGCTGTCTCTGTGAACGAATTTCTTAAGGAACTATCTTCGGCTAAAGGAAAACATTTTTGGGATGGTAAGCATTCTGAAATTCAAGGCGTAAGTGTTGACCTGTCCGCCACGAAAGATTTTAGACCGGCCGCTGATTTGCAAAGAAAATTCGATTTTATCTGGTGCACGGAAAAGCCTCTGTCTGATTTGGGTTGGAAAATTAGGCTTGATGAGTTGATTCGCCTTATCGCTGATGAAGGCATGGTGACATTTTCGTACATTCAAAATGAATTTATCACTATTCCAGCTGTAAAAAGTTTTTTGTTTCGTAAATATGGTATCAATGCAAGTTTGAAATTCGAAAGCATTTCTTCTGGGGTCATCACTAATTCATATCAAATTAAGCGTAATACCGTCGTTAGCAAGAATCTTTGGACGTTTGGGATGCTTACGCAGGGTAAAAAACCTGAACTTGTAGAAGCATTCTGTAGATCGATACGTGAGTTTGGCGGGGCGGAACACGAGATTATTATTTGTGGGCCTTACTCAAGCTTGCTGGATAAATACCAAGTTAGATACAACGACAAAGCCTACAGTGATCTTCATGCTGAGATCTGCAAAAAGAAGAATGATCTTGTAGCGATGGCAACCCATGAAAATATCATGTTAGTACATGATCGCTATGTTTTGAATTCAGATTTCTTCACCGGGTTTGATAAATATGGGTATGATTTTGATTTCTTAACGGTTAATCAATTTCATGCGAGTGGTAAGCCATACCCTGGTTATTGCTCTATTGATGACCGTGGTGAGATGTTTTGGGGGCAAATTTCTGAGTGCACTGATTATAAAAAATCTTGGCACTCTCATTATTTAAACGGCGGTCTTTTAATTGGTAAAACGGCCTTGTTTAAAGAAGTGCCGTTTAATGACTTTATCTATCACAATCAAGCTGAGGACGTAGAGTTGGCCCGTGTGATGATGGATCTGAAGATAGTACCCCGTCTGAATACGTATTCATCTGCAAAGACAGATGTTCCCGATCATCTAACAAATGCTTTTGCCAAATCAAGTGTGAGTGATCTAGAAAATCGGTCATTCGCAAATGGAAGTTTTGACTTTTATTTCTCTGATACCCCAAGTGATCCTATTTCAAAGTTAATGCTAAAAGGTGTTGGATTCTTGGGGAAGTCTTACTTTATGAGAAATAGAGAGAAGATTTCCTGGAAGGTGATTTGCCAACGTTTTTTTAAAAAGGTATGTCGGTCAATTTCTTTTAGAGTTAAAAATAGATACTTCAATAATAAGACTGTTCAATACTTGTACGCTAAAAAGTGGCAGGTTAGGCATGCTCTACTCGGAGATAGAAAACGTCCCGATCTTCATCAAGGTGTGAATGTAATCACAAACTTTGTTGAAGGCGGGGTATTCAATGCCACTTGCTATATGGTTCGTCAGTTGATTGAAGAAGGTATTCCTGTATCTTTGTATAATGTCTATCCTCAAGACCACTCGAATATTAAGCAAGATTTTCCGGACCTGGAAAAGTATGTTACGACACGTTTAAAGTACCCCACTAATATCCTCTCTGATGGATTTCCATTTAACGAGAAATCATTTGTCCGTTTGAATGGTATTTTGAAGGGAAGGTATAACATCAACTATACGTTTTGGGAGTTGCCTAAGATTCCCAAAAGACTTGCTCAGAATTTGAAGTATCCAGACGAAATTTGGGCTGGTTCGGATTTTGTGAGAGATGCTATTAAAGACGCTAATGGAAAAATTAAAGTTAGTACTTATCCTTTGAAGTTGAAAATCAAGGAATTCTACGGTCAGAAGTATGATCGCAATTACTTTAAGTTGCCCGCGAATAAAGTATTATTTTTGGCATCTTACTCATTTTCCTCTGGTGGTGCTCGTAAAAATCAAGATGCCGCTATCAGTAGTTTCACTGCTGCTTTGGAAAATGAAAATGCAGCTTTAGTTCTTTATATCCATCTTCCCAAACCTAAAGAGCTAACGATGCTTTCTGAGTACGAGTTGTTTAAAACAAATATTAAAAATCAGTACAAAGATAGCGTAATAATTTTGGATCAAAGACAGACCTCATACGAGGAGCAGATTGGGCTGAAGAGAGCTTGTGATTGCTACATCTCCCTGCATAGATCGGAGGGATATGGTCTTAATTGCGCTGAGATGGCGGAGGTTGGAAACTTCGTCGTGATGACCGATTGGTCGGGTTCTGACGATATAAAAAAAGACAGTCGCTGGAATGGTTTGATCTATCCAGTAAAATACGAGTTGGTTCCAGTTAAGGCTGCAGACTTTGTTTGGGTTAAACCTGACGAGGAGGGGCTTCAACAGTGGGCTGAGATCGTGCATGAGGACGCCGTGAATAAGATAAAGCAGGTTTACTTATTGGCATCTGAACGCTATCGAAAATCTGAAGTGAGTATTTAAAAAAAAAGCTGTACCGAATCCGGTACAGCTTTTTTATTGAGAGATTGTCATTTCGGTCTGTAGGTTGCAAACTCCGGCCCAGATAGGCTTTTCCTGTGGACGTTTCAATACATTGAAATTCATAAAACGCTGTGTGATGCATACAACCTGTTCGAATTCACTTTCTCCGATCCCGCCAGATTCTACTCCAATAGCTAGAGTGTAAGAATCTGCAACAAGGTTATTTCTAAATTTAATTTTCAGAGTGAATGGTTTGTTGAGGTCAGCAGATTTCTCGATAGAAACTCTGTGGCAATATGTATTGCTTTCATACATTACAAAGCCTTTTTTATTTTGAATTCTGATGCCAACGTGAGGGTCTTTGTATTGTGCTAAATTTGTAACTTCAAGTTGGAGATAGTAATCCTGCTTTTCATAAAGAAATGGTTGTTCGTTATTATCTGAATCAACGATTTTTGCAGACATAATGTATTTATTGATGTCGTCATACTTATGCGAAACGTCTGTGGCTTTCGCTGGCTCATGAAGATTTACGGCTCTGTACTCATTGAGGTAGCCTAAAAAGATTTCAACAGCTTTTGTTGTATTGCCAGCGAATTTAATTTCACCATCAGCCAGAAGGATCGCTCTGTCGCATAATGTGTGAATGATGTTCAAGTCGTGTGTCACAAATAGCAACGTTGTGCCTTGTTCTCGGTATTTGCCGATACGTTCAAAGCATTTCTGTTGAAACTGAATGTCACCGACTGAAAGAGCTTCATCGACGATAAGGATGTCGGGCCTTTTTGCGGTTGCAACTGCAAAGGCAAGACGAACCATCATGCCACTGGAGTACACACGTACAGGCTCATCGATGTACGGACCGATATCTGCGAATTCTTCAATGCTTGGAACCAATTCGTCTATTTCTTGTTTTGAAAGTCCTTGAATCTGTCCGGACATATAAATGTTCTGGCGGCCTGTGAACTCGGGGTGAAATCCAAGGCCAAGCTCAAGAAGTGCAGAGACATTTCCCACAACCTCGATGCTTCCAGCCGTTGGAAAAGTTGTACCACAGATTAGCTTTAACAACGTACTCTTGCCAGCGCCGTTGACCCCGATGATTCCTACGGATTCGCCCTCGGAGACCTCGAAGGAAAGACCTTTTAACACCCAGATATATTTGAATAGAGATGTTTTGAAAGGCAGAATCCAGTCTAGAACCTTCCCTAATCTCGAATAATATCGTTTATATCCTTTTTGAAGATTGTGCGCTTTGATTTGAATCATAATTCATCCGCCATCGCAGCTCCGTGTTTTCTTAATAGCCTTAGAGAAAATAGACATAGAATAAGTGAAACTGCAGTTACTATCCCAAATGACTGAAAGTTGATGGATCCATCCAGCACTATCGATTGATAAGACTGAGCGAAAAATGTAGCCGGATTAAGGCCTACGAAAAAACGTAAGCGGGGAGGTAGGCTGTCGATCATGTAGACTATGGGTGTTCCCCAGAACCAGACTTGAATGAAGACCGTCATCATTTGGCTGACATCTCTAAAAAACACATTCAAGACACCCAATATGTTTCCCACCGAGAAGCTAAATAGCACATGTACTAGAAGAACTAAGGGGAAATAGATGAAGGTGTGAATAGGAAAGTTTCCAGTAATTATTAAAAACAAAAAAAATAGGGATAGAACAATTATTAAATTAACCAGCGAAGTGAGAGTTGCTGAGACTGGGAAGCAAATCTTCGGTAAAGCTGCTTTCTTAATTAGATTTGCATTGTCGATATATACGCTCTGGCTTCTTGTAATTGTTTCGACTAGAAAGTTCCATGTTAAAAGTCCCGAGCAAAGAAACATGCTGTATCCGAACATACTGTCATTGTTGGGGATTTTAACTCTCGCTAATTGAGAAAAAATAAGCGTGTATATTGAGATCATTGCTAATGGCTGAATGAAAATCCAAAGCACTCCCAAAATACTTCGTTTGTAACGCACCTGAAAATCACGTTTTACGCCATTTAATATGAAATGCCTAAACTTATAGATATCTTTAACTTCTTTAATCATTGCCTTGTGCCTTAAAGCATCTCTCGGTGTTCAGAAACCAGCGTAGGGTTGCTATTTTTAAGAATATCAACGATATCCTTCACATTCTGTGTTGAGCCCTTTTTACTGATTAAAAGTGCATCAGCAGTATCAACCACAATAAGGTCGTCGACGCCGACGAAGGAATAAGTTTTATCTACCTTCGACTGAACGAAATTATTTCTAGAGTTGAACTCAATCACATTAGTTTGGGGGCGGCCTCCAAGGATATCGGCGATGGCGTCCCAGGAACCCACGTCGCTCCAGCCAATATCACAAGGGATACAAACAAGGTCCTTGTCCGAAAGCTTTTCCATGATGGCATAGTCAATGCTGATGCTTTGTACTTTGCTGTATACATCTTCGATATTAGATAAATCCGCATTAATCCTTGTAAGCTGAGAGTGCAGCTCTGGCTGAAAAGTTTCTAGATGTTTCATCATAGTTTTTACTTTAAAGACAAAGATTCCGGCATTCCAAAAAAATTGACCACTTTTTAGGTATGCGTCCGCTTTTTCTGTAGATGGTTTCTCATGAAATCCAGCGACCGAAAAACTGTTGATATCCTCTAATGAGTTAGATTGTTCACCTTGGACTTGGATATATCCATATCCAGTTGCCGGAAAGTTCGGCTTGATTCCTAAGGTAACAACTTTGTCGTTTTCCGCCTCAATGTTAGCAAGAGCGATGGCTTTTCTAAATTCAGCTTCATTTTCGATAAGGTGGTCTGCGGGAAAAATACCCACAACATCATCTGATTTACCCAAATTCGCTAGATGGGCTGTCAGGAGTGCGATTGCTGGGGCTGTGTTTTTAGCGCATGGCTCCAAAATCACATGGTTGTCGGGCGCTCCGACTTCACGAATGTTTTTAAGTGTGAGGTCACGAAGTGATGCTGATGTTACAACCCAAGGAGTCCCGAAGTGACTAATTCTATTCAGAGTTAAAGAGTGAAGGCTTTGCTCAAAAAGGTTGCAAAATTGCTTCGGAAATTTCGTGCGAGAGACTGGCCACAGACGGGTGCCTGAGCCCCCTGAGAGTACAACTGGAATCATGCTTTTCTCCATCGCAACAATTTATTATGAATGCTCTCGGAAGAGCAACGTTGTTCGCTGAGAAATCTAATATGCCATTTCGCGATATGGATGAAGTACGACGCGATGAATTCGCATTTGAACAATTATCCAAATGTAATAGGATTGCTACGGTTTGTTTATTACCTCAATTCGGAGATCGCATGAAAAGAGCATTAATCACGGGGATTACGGGACAAGACGGTTCCTATTTGGCTGAGCTATTGTTAGAAAAAGGTTATAAAGTTTACGGCCTTACAAGAAGATCGTCTACAAACATCAATAGCCGTATCGAGCACTTGCTTTCTAAGGTTGAGCTTTTGTCTGGCGATTTGTTGGATGGTAGCTCGCTATTGTCGGCAGTTGAGGAATCACGACCGGACGAGGTTTATAACTTGGCCGCGCAGAGTTTCGTGCAAACTTCTTGGAATCAGCCAACGCTAACTGCGGATTTTACTGCGGTAGGTGTTACGAGAGTTCTAGAAGCTGTTAGAAAAGCAGCTCCGAAGGCAAAGTTTTATCAAGCGTCTAGCTCTGAAATGTTTGGTAAAGTTCAAGCCGTGCCGCAAATTGAATCAACACCATTCTATCCAAGATCTCCATACGGTGTTGCTAAGCTTTATGGTCACTGGATCACAATCAACTATCGTGAGTCGTTCAATATGCATGCGACTAGTGGTATTCTGTTCAATCACGAATCTCCTCGTCGTGGCATCGAGTTCGTAACAAGAAAAATTTCTTACCATGCAGCTTTAATTAAGCATGGTTTGGCTACAGAACTTCGCCTCGGCAATCTTGATGCAAAACGCGACTGGGGTTTTGCTGGGGATTATGTGGAAGCGATGTGGTTGATGCTTCAGCAAGATCAACCAGATGATTTCGTGATCTCTACTAACGAAACTCACACGGTTAAAGAGTTTGTTGAGCTAGCATTTGAGCGTGCAGACCTTGACTGGAAAAAGTACGTTAAAATTGATGAAAAGTTCATGAGACCTGCAGAGGTTGATCTTTTAATCGGTGATGCAGCTAAGGCTAAGCAAAAACTTGGCTGGGAGCCTAAGACAAGCTTCAAGCAACTTGTTAATATGATGGTTGATTCCGATTTGGAATTGGTAAAAGGACTTAAGGTCTAAATGATGCCAGCAGTGTTGATCACAGGACATGCTGGCTTCCTTGGAACGCGTCTGCAGACGGCTTTGTCGTCTTCAGGTTTCAAGGCCGTTTTGTTCGAAGGTGATATCACTGATTTCAAAAACGTCCAAGAACAATTGAGTAAGAGTGAATTTGACTCCATTGTTCATTTGGCGGGCATCAGCAATGTCAAAGACTGCGAAGAAAATCCTGCCAAGGCAGTCGCAGTGAATGTTCAGGGCACCGCTTTTTTGTTGGAGGCCCTTGTTCGTTTAAAACGAAAAGCTCGTTTTGTTTTTGCCAGCACGGGGCAAGTTTATCATATTCCTGAAGGTGCTAAAGACGTTCTATTGAACGAACAAAGTCCTGTAGCTCCACCCAACTATTACGCTAAAACAAAGTGGATGGCAGAAGCCATCATCTCTCAGTATTTCAGTTCTTTTGATATCGGAAATGCTGTTGTTCTAAGGTTATTTAATCATAGTCATTCAAGTCAGACGGGTCCTTTCTTCTTTCCATCTCTTTATCGTTCCATTTTGGCGAAAAAGGGAAGTGTGCAGAAGGAATCAATTCCCGTTGGTAACCTTGAACTTTTCAGAGATTTTAGCAGTGTTGATGATCTAATCGCATTGCTATTAAAAGTTCTGGTGCGTGATCTGGTAGCGCCTTATAGCGTGTTCAATGTTTCCAGTGGTCAAACCAGAAAATTGCGTGATTTAGCTGAAGCGCTTGCTGCAAATTTAGAGGTGAATGTTGAATTTCAACTGGATCCTTCGCGCTTAAGAAGCGATGATCCGTATCTGATTAAAGCAAGTTCCGAAAAGGCCCAGTCGGTATTTAACTGGAAGCCTCATGTTGGAACTGATGCTGAATATATCCAAAGCTTTTTAAAGCCTTAGAATTTATAAACTGTCTTTAAAGTTGCAACGTGAGCTGGTCGGGAGAAAACGCTCTCGAAGCGCTCTAAGCATTTTTCGTGGACTTGGCTTCCGTGAATGAAGGTTTCCATTTCGTTCATTTTTTTAGCACAGTCAGCGACATCTCCAACTTCAAAGAAAAGCCCTGTCACATTGTTTTGATTAATTTCCACCATGCCTGAGCCATGTAAGTTGGAAATTAAAAGCGGCTTGCCGTGACTTAAAGCTTCGATCAAGACGATACCAAATGCCTCGGCTCGAGAATTAGACGCCAAAGCAAAGTAAGCACAATCTTCCAACAGTTGATTTTTTACTTCTTCTGAAGCCGCTGGATAGAAATGAACTTTGGATTGAAGTCCTAAAGAGGCTACCAAGTCTTTATGTTCTTCCAATAGTTCGCCACCACCAACAAGAACCAACGGACGTTGCAAGTTCGCTTTGTGATAGCCAAGAATCAAAGTTTTAAAGTCCTTGTATCCCACATGTCGGCCGATGCTGATAATACATCCAGGCATGATCGGATTTTTAACGGACGTTTTTTCTGGTGCATCGATATAGTAAGGCAGAATTTTAATTTTGCTGTGATAGTTTTTTAGAACTTCAGATGCATCCGCATAAGTTTTCGTCGCAACTAAAACAGTCGAGGCACGTTTCAAAACGTCATGGATCATCGGTCCTAATATTTTACCTAAAAGCTTTTGGCGAACAATATCGCTGTGCCACTGTACGGTCAGT
Organism: Bdellovibrio sp. SKB1291214; assembly: GCF_002209355.2. GTDB lineage: Bacteria > Bdellovibrionota > Bdellovibrionia > Bdellovibrionales > Bdellovibrionaceae > Bdellovibrio. The sequence continues at coordinate 2,967,770 of NZ_CP106855.1, read as the reverse complement.
GAGCCTGTGGGACGTGCAATATTAATTGCAGCTAAGGCTAATAAGTCCGGCCATTGAAGGTGAATGTAATCAAACTTTCTTCTGTTCCAAAGAAGTTTAAAGAAAACTCCCAAGTACAGGGGCTGAGAAAATAGAATCCCGAAATTAAAGAAGCGAGTCAGATTAAATTCTGCCGTGAAGCGATTGGCTTTTCTTACTTCATGATTTGAGCAGTAAATCTCAACATCACAACCAGCCTGAGCTAGATCTTTTGCTAAATTAAGAGATGCTGTTTCGATTCCACCTCGAGCGGGTGAAAAATATTTTCCGATAATCAAGATGCGTGGTTTAGTCATTGTACAAATTCCTAACAAAGGTCGCAAAGCTGCTCACGATGTTTTGATTTCTTTGAAGATAGTGCTTACGCAAAACTTCTTGAGAGGTGTTCACTGTAACGTCAGTAAATGATTTAATTGCTTGGCTGACTGATTCGACGTTGAGTTTAGCAAATATCGCTTTTTCTTCCGAAGCTTCGTGATGAACAGGAATGTCGGAGCAAATGACCGGGCATCCTTGGCTTTGGGCTTCCATGATCGGCATGTTGAAGCCCTCATACTTAGACAAAGTTATAAAGCAACTTGCCGTTTGATAGAGCTCAACCAGTCTTTCATTAGAAATAAAACCGAGAACCTCGAGCAACTTGCGCTCTTTCAAAGATTCCATTTGTTGGAATGTTTGCTCATCTTTAAGCCAGCCAAGTTTTCCAGCCAGAAGCAATGGCTTTGGTGTCGTTGCTGTCTTGAGGTAGGACTCATAGCCATCCAACAACAGCTTCATATTTTTACGTGGTTCCAGTGTCGCCACAGAAAGAAAGAATTGCCCCCGTTGATTTTCGTTCTTCGCGTTTAAAAATAGATCGCTCAGCAGGGGTTGAAAGAATGCAACCTTCTTTACCTTGCTTAACGATTCGATCTCATGGCTAACGGCCTGAGATATCGAGAAAACCTGATCAGCAGTTCGGATGCTGAATGGTTGGAAAAAGCGGCGAATAAGGCGTCCCTTAAAGCTCATCGTTTCTGGGCAGAAATGATGAGTGTTATCATAAACGGGAAGCAGATAAGTGACCTTTGAACTTTTATAAAGGGGCATGATTCCCATGCTTGGGATGAAGATGTCGATTTTGTTGTCTTCGATCTCTTTTTTCAAGCTGACATTGTACCAAGCGTATCGTGATTTATTTCCATTTGAAAACGCGTGGACTTCAATGTTCGTCCCTGACTCTGCCAGATTTTGCATAAGTCTTTGGATGTAATTTCCAATACCTGTATTTTGTTTTCCAACGACGGAGGCATCGTAACCTAGACGAATTGTTTTCATCCTATCCTCTCTGTTACTTATTGAGGCGATCGCGAACTTGTTTCTTTAATACCAAGCTGACGATGCCAGTCAGAATTATCGAGATTCCCATTAGTAGAATAGACAATTCCAAACTGCGCCATTCGCGCAAATATAGGGCCATAGCGATCATTAATATCGCATATGCAAGCAGCGATAGAGTTACTTGAAGATGGCTCATTCCTAAGTCTTGAAGAATGTGATGAATATGTCTGCGATCTGCAGAAAAAGGGCTTCGTTTTTTAATGATTCTTAAAAAGAAAACTCGAGTCATGTCCAGCAATGGGATTAATACGATAGCCACTGCAATACCCGGAGCAGCTTTAATATAAAACGGGGATGTTTCAAATCCTGGAGTACGAGAGTTTTCAATAAATTTGATGGCTAAAATAGAAACGATAAAGCCCAGAAGCATCGAACCGGTGTCGCCCATAAAAATCTTAGCATTGCAGAAATTGAAAAACAGAAAGCCTAGGAGAGAGCCACCCAAAGCAAATGCCAAGATTGAAAGGCCATGCGCGCCCGTCAAAGCAAACCAAATGCCGAAAGAGAGGGATGCAAGCAGTCCAAGGCTTCCAGCCAAGCCGTTGATACCATCGATCAGGTTGAACGCATTGATCAGGCTCACGATCACAAGAACCGTGATCAAGACCCCCATGATCGGTGGAATTTCGTTAAGACCGAACATTCCCCAGAAACTTGTTAGCTTCAAGTTCCCAAGTGTTGTAACAAGAATTGCACACACGACCTGAACCGAAAGCTTTTTGATAGGACTTAGTGCAATGATGTCGTCTTTAATACCGGCAAAGAACAACAAAATGATCGCCGAAGTCATAAAACGAATGTCATCTGTTTTTAAGTAATCAGTGAAAGCCGAGTACGCGAATACAGTGCCGGCAAAAATGGCAATTCCACCAAGAGTCGGTGTTCTTGTTTTGTGAAATTTGCGGTCCTCGTCGGGTTCATCCATCAAGTGCTTTAAATCGGCAACTTTGATGATAACCGGGATCGAAATAATAGCGATCAACATAGAAACAAGGAATGGCCACAGAGTAACTGATAAATTCATTCTATTTTCGCCCTATGAGTTATGTCCTCATTTACTTAGAGGGGCCATGATTATAGATTTTATCTTCATAATCAATGAATTTATTGTCATGCTTAATGTAAGATTCTCTAGGAACAATAAGGGTTTAGTGTAATGGCAACTTGCGAAATTAAATCAAATAAAATGCGTGTCCAAATCAACACAAAAGGTGCTGAACTCGCTCTGCTTTCAGTTGATGGGTCGGATCATAATTGGGTTTGGAATGCGGGAGAAGCATGGAGTCGCAGTGCGCCGCTGTTGTTCCCGATCGTAGGGAAACTCAAGGGAGATCGCTTCCTTTTTGAAGAACAAAGTTATGCTATGGCTCAACATGGTTTTGCTCGCGAAAGCGAATTTTTGGTGATTAGTTCGCAAACGAACAAAGTTGTTTTTCGCTTGAATAGCAGTGATTCCACGAAGAAGATCTATCCTTTCGATTTCACTCTCGACGTGATTTATGAAATCGTGAACGATCGACTTAATGTTCAATTTAAAGTCTTAAATACGGATAAAAAGAAAATATATTTCAATTTCGGATGGCATCCTGGATTTGTGGCTCCTTGGAGTGATCACGATGGTTCCCTTGTGTCTATAGGTAAGGTGTTTGGATCAAGAAGTTATCTTCGCAATGGGCTTGTTTGCGATAAGGAGGATTCCTTCTTTGCCGATCACAAAATAACTTTGAATTCAGAACTATTCCTGCAAGATGCATTGGTCTTTAAAGATTTAAAACCAGGTATTGTTGCGTGGAGTAGAGCTGGGGAGCGAAGTGTTTTGCGAGTGGATTGCGGCAACGCAGGGCATTTAGGTCTGTGGACTAAGAACCTTTCTAAATTCCTATGTATCGAGCCATGGTGGGGTTATGGTGATGATGATCAAACCACCGGTCAAATTGAGCGAAAGAATGGTATTCAGTCATTAATGCCGCAGCAAACGTGGGAAGGAATGTGTCAGATTCAGATTGAGTAACGCATGGTGGGAGAGCCCCGCTATTTATTTAAAATATCGGAGTCGGCAGCAATCTCGCGAACTTCAATTTCACTTCCGCTAGGGCTCGCTGTAACTAAAAATACAGCCTGTCCCGGCGTAATGGTGGACCGTTCATCTCCACCTTTCCAATAAATTGGATTTTGGCTGTACCATCTTAAATTCCAGTACATCTGCTCTCCCCACGGACTTTTGGGATTGATGACGACAAGTTGTGACGATTTTTGTTCTAAAAATTTACCAACACGCTGGGTTTCTGCCCAAATGTCTTTTTTGTTGTATGGCGTCGTCCAGAAATAAATCGTAGCGCAACATGCGGCGACGAAGAGCGTGGCCGTAAGTCCTTTGGCGATTTGAAGGGATCTGTGTCGCAACTTATCGCTCCAGCAGGTCCACATATATACAAGTCCTTGAGCAAGACTGATTGAGCCAAAGATATAGATCCCTGTATAGTGTTGAGAAGAATCTTTTTTAATCAGAGAAAATGCACAGACGGTCATGATCAAATAGAGCCAATAGTAAATCCAAATTTTTGGAAGTGATTTGTTTTTTCTAAAATAGAAAGCATGAATCACAGCCGTCGGTATCAGCCAGATTCCGTACATTTGGAAAAGAGATTTAATAAAAGCTAAATCGATCAGAGACGTTGAGAAGTTTTGTTTTGAGAAGAAGCGATTTTTAAACTGGTACTCGTAATAACCCTCGAACCAATGAATATTGAAATAACGATCCCATGCAAACCACAACGCAAAGACAGTAAGAACTCCACCGAGAACAATCAGGCTTTTTCCTAGATTTTTGAGAAATTCACGAATGCTTTCGTGAATAGAACTTCCAATAAATGGAAGTAGCATTAGGGCGGCTAAATGAGACAACATCTCTGTCCCTTTAGTCATAAAGGCTAAGCCCAAAACAACTCCCGCCGCGTAATGATTGCGATACCTGATCAATGCAAAAACTGCTGCTAGGGCTAAAAATTGAACGCTAGGATCAATTGAGGGTTGTCGGGTTTGGAGTTCGTATCCACCAGTTAGTGCGAGCAATAAAATGGAAATAATTCCTGCCCAGAAAATTAAATTTTGAGAGTTGCCCAGGTTGCGATTCACAAAATGAGGATGAGAGGCTTTGGATGCCTTCGTCATCAGGTAGAATGTGAATCCAGCCATCAAAAAGTTAGGAAGTTTGACTGTGAAATCGGAAACGCCAAATAACTTTGTGATCAATGAAGCATAATAGAAAAACAAATAAGGATGATCAAAAAAAGCATAGCCATTTGCACGGTATAAAGTAAGTCCCGTATGCATTGTTGTTTGCTTGATGATCATTGCATAAAAGGCGCCATCGCCGTGAATAGGGCACCACAAGACCTGGTGCGTGAACACTAGAAAAGCAATACCGATAATGATCCAAAACCATTTGGAATATTTCATAGGGGAAGTAAATACCGAGCACCTGCAAAAGGCAAGCAGCTGTTCCGAAAACAGCTTTAGTCGTTATTGACGAGGTTTTTAGGCTTCATTTGGGTGCAGGTTTCTTTGGTTGAGTACAAGATCCATGGATCATTCCATGCGCAAACCGATTCTGTGTGCGTTAAGAAGTGCTTGTTATCTTCGTTGTGGATGATGAATACAGCTTCGCCATTTCTTATCGACGCAACTATTTTCGGGAGTTCTTCGGGGGTAAACATCACAGGAGTTTTTTGCCAGTACCACGCGATATACGAACTGGTCGCTTCACCGCTAAGTCGTTCAATTTCATTGGCCTGAAAATAGATGCGCTCAATTGGAAGGTTCTTTATGGTTTCTTTAAAGGCATGTATTTCTGGTCCACCCATGCTGTGAACAGTAATTGGCAACACAGTAACGGCCATGAAATATATGGCGCTGAGGCCCAAGAGACCTTTAGTCCATTTCTCAGCGCTTAACTTCCAACGAAGTGAAACGAGATATCCAGCTCCCAGAGCCAGCCAAGGAAAGATCGGCAGCAGATACTGTCTGTTGTGACGGTTGCTGAAGGCGTAGACTGCCAGGTGGATCAAGAACTGTAGTGTTGCAATTGCAGCCACCGACCGATATTGCTTTTTCCATAAAAGGACTAGGCCAGGGATAAAGAGTAACGCCACGAGATGTGCGTGGTTAATAGTATCTCGAATATACCAAATCCAACCCACAGGATCGTAACTAGCTTCGCGGGCATCATTTTGAACGATGAATTGTCGATAGAAATACCTCTCCCAGAAAACAAATCCTTGAGAGTGGTAATGGGCGATCGTGAATGCAATTAAAGGCGTAAGAATGCCTACACTTAGAGTTAGTAGAGGCTTCGGGCGCCAATTGAGACGAGTGCCTGCGAATAGTAAAACAGGAAGAACTCCTATCGCCGCTGCTCCCTTTGTGAGGATAGCGAAACTCAGAAAAAAGCCCGAAAGAAGGGCAGATCCGATGTCACTGCTATTCGATATTCTTGATGAAAAATAAAACCCAACAAGAATAAACGCCACCATCGGCATATCCAACCAACCGCTGGACATAAAATTCATAAAGACGTTAATCGTAAGAAGCAAAATAGTAGAGATCAGCGCCGTATTCTCATCCACAAGCCTGCGGATAGCAGCAAAAAACGCCAGCACCCCAATGATGCCTAAAACCGAAGAAGTAAAATGAATCCCAAAAGCATTGGCGCCCCAAACCTTTAAGGACAAAGCATCCAACCAAAGCACCAGATAAGGATGCTCCACAAAAGGATCAAAAATGCCAGGAGCAAGTTTAGGATTAAACCAAGAACCATTTTGCAAGATATCGCGCGCGATCGCACCGTAGGTAGCTGTGTCTAAGCCAACACCTGGCTCCCAACTTTTTGCGAAGACAAATAAGATGAGAGCGAATGCGAGCCATTTAATTCTCGAGTCGATTCTCATTAATACCCCACGAATTAAAATATTTCGTGTCAGTTAATAATTCGCTGAATGGGGATAATCAAGTCGAAGAACGTTTTTGACGTTCTTCGTAGACCTTTGATGTCCTAAATTTAAGGATTCAAAGTTTATTCTTAAGGACCTTTATTGTTTTTTCTTAACTGCAAAGGTCCGACCCTTACTAGAATCTAAAACGCGCACCAGCAGCAATATCCAAATCCGCATCAACCTTCGGCGATACGTCAATAATCAAAGCCGATTCCGCAAAGAACTCAACCTTTGGATCTGCCCACATATAAGTCATTCCCACAGGAGCGCGAGGACCGAACGCGACATCTCCATCATATTTGCCATCATTGATAAAGATCATGCGCGCGCCAATACCCAAGTAAAGGTTCATTGGGCCTTCTTTAGCCATTTCCCAAGATTGGAATTTATCGAACAAGAAAGTCGAGTGAAGTTGCAAACCACGATAAGTCCCACCAGAGACAGCAATCGCCGCATCCACAGAGTTCACGTCATTTAATGACATGCGACCAGAAAAACCAATTGGATCTCCCACCATCGCGCCTAAAGCATATTCAGCATGTGCGTAAGAAGTAGAAATAACTGAAACAAAAAGGACAAGGCCAGCAACAAACTTATTGATCATGAATAAATCCTCCGCCGTAAATTCTGTCGGGGAGGATGAAAAATGTCCACGTCATATTTATTTGTTGCACGCAACTAAAGCATTGCGTCGACGGCCCGTTTTTATTGAATCATTTCAAGGATTTTGCCCAACGCTGCCGAGCTCAATTTATCAGCATCTGCTTGAGTTTCCGATTCAGTATAGCATCTAAACTCGGGAGCATTCCCAGAGGGGCGCAGATGAATAACTTTGTTTTTATCTGTCGTCATGCGCAGCCCATCTAACGTATTTACGGATTGAACTTTCGCATCCGGAATAAATTGTTTTATGAACTCTTCAGGAGCCGCACCAGCGGATTGCAGGATCTTTTGACTTTTCTCAAGAGGACAATTTTTAGCAAGTACGCTCGAAGTAAATCGGCTTGGTAGTTTATCCACAACCTCTGCAGTCGAAGAGTTTTGTTTTTTAGCTGCTGCAATAATTGTTAATGCCGGCAAGACGGAATCCCGTGTGGGAAGTGGTTTTAAAACTCCAACTCGCTCGATCGGGGAGGACAGAATAAATCCACCATTCGCCTCAAAACCAGCGACAGATTTGAATTGGCTATTGAGGTTATTTAAAGCTTCGACGACATATGGTGAACCAATTTTAGTGAAGTTTATTTTTTTAAAACTAGAAACTTCCGATATCCCGGAGTTGCAGCTAATAGGCAGGGCGACGGCCTCGATACCTAAAAACTGCGCACAAATAATTCCAAGCTTATCACCTTGAACCAGTCGACCTTTGTTATCAACGACCAAGGGGCGGTCTCCGTCGCCATCAGTACTGACTAAAATATCAGCACCGTGCTCGTCGATCCATTTTTTGAAAAGATCTAACGACTCAACAGCCTCGGTATCAACCGGAATGAATTTGTCACTATGACCTAGGCGTATCACATGTGCACCGAGCTTTTCTAAAATGCTAACAAACAGTTTGCGAGCAGCTGAAGAGTGTTCATAAAAAATGACCTTCACACCCTGAAAAGAAATGTCTGCAAAGGTGTCAACATAACGTTTTGTGAACATAAACGTAGCTTCTTCGGTGCAATCTACTTTCGAAGTTGCCGTGTCTTGCAGGAACTCACCTTTGTTGCCAAAAAGCTCTTTTTTGAAGTTTTCTTTCTGCAGACGTTCGTAATTTGCAAAGATCTTTTCATCATCGTGCTTAAGAGTCTCACCCGAAGTCAGATAAAACTTAATCCCATTGCGATCCGCAGGAATATGACTTCCAGTGATCATAACAGCCATCGAACTTTTTTCGGCAGAGAAATAGGCAAGGGCCGGCGTTGGTAAAACACCACAGTATTGAACAGTCTTGCCATTGTCAGTTAGAGCACGCTGAACAGCGTTCAGAATTTTAGGACTGCTTTCGCGCAAGTCCATCCCCAGAGCAACAGTCTTAGAAGGAGAAACAACGTCAGCATGTTGAAGAAATGCAACCGTAAGAAGATAAGCCTCGCGATCAGTAAATTCAGTCACCAACCCACGCACTCCACTCGTCCCAAACTTCAACGCCATTTAACCTCTCCTGAAAGAGGTAGATTCAATCAAATGTTTGATAAATTGTCTTGTCGAGGCGCGTTCAGATAATGCGGGGCCGAACATTAGTTTCGATCAAACCTCTGGAGCCATCAGCTCCATCTTTTCCGTTTTTCCCTGGCTCACCATCTTTGCCATTCTTGCCTGGCATCGCTGCGGGGCAGACGCCATGTGAGGTGCCTGGTCTTCCACCTTTTCCTCCGGATTGACCCGCAGAACCTTTGCCGCCACGACCCCCAACTCCTGGATGTTGATATACTTCGATGCTGAATTCCTGGAATTCACCTATATTTATTTTTAAGTCACCTGTGGATGTACCAGATTCGCCATCTTCTCCTGCGTATCCAGCGATGCCATTTTTTCCATCTTGGCCATTACTTGGGGCTGTCAAACATTTGGGTGGAACCTCTTCGCATTGAACATCCTTATTGCGCGTTGGAGGGCACCTTCTCCCGGGGGAAATTATACCGTCGGTGCCATTTTCACCATTTTCGGCGATGGCAGGTAAAAGAGGGTATTTGTTTAAGTTGATTAAATCGGTGGCGTCACGACCATTTTGTCCGTTCTTGCCAATCATAGCAATAAACAAGCGTCCTTTGGCGTGTTCAGCAGTAATTGAGATTTTGGATGACCGATTGTTATTTAGGGAGTCGGACGACTCATCCAGAGTTATTATTTGAGAGTACTGCGCCGGATTTCCTGATTGCACGTGGTCTTTTATTTCTTCGACATAAAGAGATTTCGCATTAAGTGTAAAATCAAAACCATTAGTTATGACTTTTGTGTCGGTCCTAAAGTAAGCACGATTAATGTTCTCGGCTTTTAAGTTGCTATGAAGTTTGATATTCCTATAAACTAAGAAATCTTTTGGCGCAGTTACCACGTCTTCAAATTCATCCATGAAGGCGCCGCCGATTGTGCTTGGTGCGTACGCACGAAGTTTGTAGCTGACAGAATCACCCTGCATGACGATTTTTTTGAACACATTTTTTCCTTCGACGGTCGCAAATGGATTGTTGTCGATGTATATTTCCATTTTTCCAACTGAGTCAGGCCATGTAATAACCATGTCATAGTAGCCCAGGTCGCGTTCCTCGAATTTGACTATAACATTCGATGATTTCAAATCCAACTTTGTGGTGTCTTTTTCATCCTGAATCTTCCTATGAACATCTTCAACAAGCTCCTGCCGCTGCTTATCCTCCGCATCCTCTTTTTTAAACGCACAAGCGCCCAAAGAAACACAAAGCCCCAGCAACATAATGTTTCGAAAAGAAATGCCCATAAAAACCCCGAAATAGCGGTGAAGAATAAAAAATCACGTTCTTTATAACCTAAAAGTAGTTTGAATTCAGAGGCAGAAAGGACCTCTGAAATATAGAAAAGGGTGTCAGGTTCTTAGACATTCCTAAGTTCCATAAAGCAATTCAACGAGGTCCTGTCGAATCGCAATTGTCTATCAATTGGACGCACTATTGGCTGGGCTCAGAGGAGCCCCAACTACGTCTCGAAATCACGAAAAAACTCAAATTCCCCCTAGAATCCCCCTGCACCCAGGAGTAGAATAGACGTCTATTCTCCAATCCGAGGAGACATCACAGTAAAAGGATACTTCTGCAATGAGAATCTATTCAGACATCACGAAAACGATCGGAAAAACACCTCTTATCCAAATGCAACGACTCGGTAAGGGGCTGCCTGGAAATCTTCTTTTAAAATTGGAATTTTTCAATCCTCTAGGCTCGGTCAAGGACCGCATTGGGCTTGCGATGATTGAAACGGCCGAGCGTGAGGGCAAGCTCAAGCCCGGCATGCAAATCATCGAGCCTACCAGTGGTAACACAGGTATCGCATTGGCGTTTGTGGCAGCAGCTAAAGGATACTCCATCACATTAACCATGCCAGAAACCATGTCTGCAGAGCGCAGAACATTGCTGTTGATGTTGGGCGCAAAAATCATCCTTACCCCGGGGCCATTGGGTATGAAAGGTGCGATTGCTAAAGCAATAGAGCTTCACGAAGCTGATAAAAACTCTTGGATGGCAGGGCAGTTCGATAATCCCGCAAACCCAGCAATCCACGCAGAAACAACAGCCCTAGAAATCTGGCAAGACACTGATGGCATGGTAGACATGGTTGTGAGCGGTGTTGGAACATCGGGAACTATCACGGGTGTCGGAAGAGTCTTAAAATCAAAAAATCCTTCAGTAAAGATGATTGCGGTAGAGCCCGCAGAAAGCCCCGTGCTATCGGGTGGAAAACCCGGGCCCCATAAAATTCAAGGCCTGGGCGCAGGCTTTATCCCTTCGGTCATGGACAGATCGGTCGTTGATGGAGTCGAGCAAATCTCTTCAGAAGACTCGATGAAAATGGCCCGCGAGGTGATTAAAAAAGAAGGCATCCCTGTAGGGATTTCCTCAGGCGCTTCGATTGCAGTCGGTCTGCGATTGGCAGCTAAAGAAGAAAATCGCGGTAAAAACATCGTGGTTATTGTTCCAAGCACAACCGAGCGCTATCTTTCAACTCTGCTAGCCGAGCAAGAGCGAAACGAAGCACAAGCTTTAAAAGTTTCCGAAGTTGATGAAAAATATTTGGCTCGAGTAAAATAAGGATTTTATGGTTCCCTTTAGAATTCCAGCCTTAGAAAAAGTCTTAGTAAAGATCGGGGAGGCTGGCCAAGTGCTAGCTCCTTCGTCTGAGCTAAATATTTTCGTATGGAATGTCTATAAAGGACAAAAAGAGCACCTATTTGAAAACGATTTCCGCAAGCATGGTAGCGGCAAGGATTTTATTCTTTTACAAGAGGCCTTGGTCGATAACAAAATGCCACTTTTATGGAAGCAGGATTTTGCTTCCTACGAGTGGCATTTAGCTCAAAGTTTTCATTATAAAAAAAATGAAAATAGCACAGGTGTGGCTATCGGTTCTAAATACACCCCAAGCACAGTGGATTTTATCCGCGCAAGTGCCCGCGAGCTTTTCTGGCTAACACCGAAGCTCACGCTTTTTAGTGAATATGATTTCGAAGGCAAAAAAGTTTTAGTCGTCTGCACTCACGTTCTCAATTTTGTGACGACCTCGGCTTTCACCACTTCGCTGTATGAAATTGCTGAGCGTATTTCTAAATTCGAAGGCCCCGTGATTTTGGCCGGCGACTTCAACACTTGGAACGTTAAACGCCATTTAATTATGAAATCCATCTTTAGAGATTTAGGTCTTGATCATTTGGATTTAGAAAACGACGGACGCTTGCTGAAGCTAGATCACGTCTTTGTTCGTGGCTTTGAAGTATTGAAAGCAGAAGTGCATCACACGGTGGTAAGTTCTGACCACTTCCCTTTAGAGATTAAATTAAAACTTTAAACGCGACCAAAGCTAAAAAACTTTTTAAGCGTCAAGCGTGAGGCCGATGCCATCTCTGCGGCAACGATCGCCCCAAAGATCCATAAAAGCCCCGCTTCAAAAGAAATTCCCCGGGCTAGCATCGCAAAGACCCCCAATGACAATAAAGCTACAGAGCCAATCGTTAAAACACGAGAACGCATCAACACCAACCACTCGTCATACTTTAACAACAAGCGGGCTATGATGAAGGTTGTCGCTAAATAAAAAGCCCCGCAAAAAATCTGACAAAATGTCGGGGAGATTTTCATAAACACACCCATTAAACCTTCGCCGCTGAAAAATAAACGGGTTCCAAACTGAGGACAGGCCATCAAAGTGAAAAAAGAACTGACGAGATGAATACCACCGAGTTTCACAGCCACAGCGGAAGTTTTAGGAGCCGTGCGAGCAATCTCAGCCTGAATCTTATTTAGGATAAAAGAAGAACCCGCAGTGTCACCCGCATCATTTTTAAAAGACTCAAAATCATTTTTAACGTCTTTCATTGTTTCTCCTTAAAGCCTTCAAAGCGCGACTGACCAACTGGCGAATATTGCTGTTGGATGTTTTCATGCGCCTTGCCATCTCTTCATATTCCAACTCATCCAAATACCGCAGTCGCAAAGCTTCTTGCTCTCGAGGGCCAAGCTCTTTCAGTAAAGCCGCTGCCTCGTCCTCTCGCTCGATTATAGGAGCAGACTCAGTAGTTTGTGACATTTTATCATCCCATTCGAGGTGATCTTTGATTTCGCGGTTTCTATAGTCTTTAAGCTCACTTCGAGTGATGACATAGATCCAGGCCATGGCCTGGTATTTAGGATCGTAGAGGTGTTTTTTACGAAAAACCTGCATAAAGACGATTTGTAACACATCGTCCGCCTGTTCCTTAGAAAGTCCACGCTTCCTGATATAAGAAAGCACGCGCCCAGATTGTCTCGTATAGAGATAATCTAATGCCTTGGTCTCCCCCTCGGAAAGGGAGATCAAAAGTTCTTCGTCAGTTTGGTCTTCCAATTTTTTTTCAATCACTTTGTCACAAAGCCTCAGCCCGCATCCTAATACTCACTGAAGGAACAAACAAGTATGAAGATGTTCACAATCCTTTTGATAATCATTTCTGCAACAGCGACACCGGTTGACGCTCATCCTGTCTCTTATCAGGGGGCGACATCCTTGATGTCATATAATAAACCCGATCAAAATGAATTGCTCTTAACTTATTCCTTTAAGTCCTATCTTGCTGCAGGACTTTATTATTTTAAAGAAGGCAGGACTAGTTACTCCTTGCCACGAGTGAACTTCTTGGCGAAACGGTGGAACAACGAAGACTCTCAAGGGAATATTTATTTAAGTGCGGGGTATGGTGCGGAAAGGTCCTTTGAGGAAACCAAAGGCGTGGGATTTGCCTCTGCAGATTTAGATTGGGAATCCAGAAAATACTACACAGCTGCCTCTTACAGCAGATTTATTCGTGACAGTTCCGGTGTACAGTCCCGCCCAGATTTTGAAATGATAAAACTAAGAGCCGGGGTGGCGCCCTATTTAGCGGAATATAATGAAATCAACGCCTGGTTCATCTTGCAAGCTGAAAAACAAAATGATTCTTCAACGCAGCTCACTCAGTTTGTTCGCCTCTTTTATCGCAATGTCTTGATAGAGCTTGGAGCAGGATTTAACGGCGAGTGGGCGTTTAACTACATGGTCCATTTTTAAAGGAGATTTTATGAAAAATATCATCTTAACAATTGCACTAATAATGTCTTCAGTGGCATTCGCAGCTGAAACAGAAACCGTCGGCGTTAAAGGCATGGTATGTTCGTTCTGCGCTCAGGGAATTACTAAAAAGTTTAAAGAGCAGCCAGAGGTTAGCAACGTCGAAGTCAGCTTAGAAAAAAAATACGTAAAGCTTACTTACAATGACGGCAAAAAACTTTCTCACGAAAAAATTGAAACCTTATTAAAGGATGCTGGCTATGAAGTTAGCTTCGACAAAAAATAGTTTCATCTCCTACCTGACACTTTTTAGTTCTGCGGGCACTCTCATTTGCTGTGCGCTACCCGCATTGTTCGTAAGCCTAGGACTTGGCGCTGTCCTTGCGGGACTGGCAAGCAAAATGCCGGCATTAATCTGGATCTCAGAACACAAAATCGAAGTTTTTGTTTTTGCTGCTGTGATGTTGGGACTCAACGGCTATTGGACTTGGAGAAACAGAAATGCCCCATGTCCCTTAGATCCCGAATTGCGTGACGCTTGCACAAAGGCCCGCCGATTTTCTTTTGTGGTTTATGTGTCATCAGTGGTGATTTACATAATTGGTGCGACTTTTGCCTTTGTAATTCCTCTGCTGTAACCGCAACCCTGTACCTCGGCATAATCTCGGGAACAGGGGTTGCAAAGTCAGACGTGTTTTCTAGGATGAAGGCATCAAGGAGGCACCTATGCTAAAAATAATTTTTGGAATTATCGCTTCATTCACTTTAGTTTCCGCGGCCCAAGCTGAAAAACGAGATGTGCCAGAAACGAATACCTACGAAAAACAAATGCCCAAAAAAGAGGCAAAACAGAAGAAGCCGGTTAAAACAGGTTCTAAAAAATCCAATGTTTCCAGTGGTCAAAGGGAAAATACTCCTCCAGGGCCCGATGAAGATTCCAGACTGCTAAAAACAGCAGAGCCACCAAAAACAGAAGATAAGTAATGCAGTGCACATTGTTGACTCTATGCAATGTTTTGATTATCCCTAAGTCTTCGTAATTTAAACGAGAAATCAAACATGGAGTGCAACAATGTTTAGTAATAACTTGCTAATGTCTCCAGCGATCGCTGGGGTTATTGGTTTGGTGTTGGCAGTAGTTCTGTACCTTCGCGTGAAGGCACAACCGACTGGCAATGAAACTATGAATCGCATCGCGGGCTACGTTCGTGAAGGCGCGATGGCTTTCCTTGTACGTGAGTACAAGGTTCTTTTTGTCTACGCAATCGTCGTGGGCTTGGTTCTTTGGTACGCTCTAGGCGCGATCGCAGCAGGATCATTCATCCTTGGTGCTTTCTTGTCATTGCTTGCTGGATTCTTCGGTATGAAAGCTGCGACTTACGCAAACGTTCGTACAACTCAAGCTGCAGCAACTGGTTCTAAACCAGCAGCTCTTCTTGTGGCTCTGGACGGCGGCGCTGTTATGGGTCTTTCCGTGGCAGGTCTTGCGTTGATTGGTTTGGGCGTTATCTACATGATGTTCAAAGATCAAACTGAAATCGTTGGTACAATTCTTCACTCGTTCGCAGTAGGTGCTTCTTCTATCGCACTTTTCGCGCGTATCGGTGGTGGTATCTACACTAAAGCGGCTGACGTAGGTGCAGATATCGCTGGTAAAGTTGTAGAGAACATTCCTGAAGACGACCCTCGTAACCCGGGCGTTATCGCCGACAACGTTGGTGACAACGTGGGTGACGTTGCTGGTATGGGCGCGGATATCTATGAGTCCATGGTTGCAGCTATCGTTTCTGCGATGGCTATCGCTTTGACGATCCCAGCTGAAGGCTTGGGGAAACTTTTGACGGACTCTACTGACGCTGCGGTTGTTCGTAGTGCTGGTGTAGCATTGCCTCTAGTTCTTTCTGGTCTTGGTATGATCATCTCTATCGTTGTGATCTTCTTGGCTCGCGCGTTCAAAAACGGCAAGCCAGCGACAGTTCTTCGTAACGCTTTGATCATCCCACCAATCTTGTTGACGATCGCAGCAGCAATCGTTCTTCCAATGTTCGGTATCTCTCAATCAGTAACTGTTGCTTTGGCAGCTGGTGCGTTTGGTGGTGCTTTGATTGGTCTTATCACTGAGTACTACACAGCTCATCGTCCAATCCGTCTAGTTGCTGAAGCAGCTTTGACTGGTGCTGGTACGGGTGTAATCCGTGGTTTGGCAGTAGGTATGGAATCGACTGCTATCCCAATGTTGATCGTTGTGGCTGCAGCGTACATCGCTGACCACGCTTTGGGTCTATATGGTATCGCTATCGCAGCAGTGGGTATGTTGGCTGGTACTGCAGTTGTAATGACTGTAGATGCTTACGGACCTATCGCCGATAATGCTGGTGGTATCTCTGAAATGTCTGGTCTTGGTAAAAACGTTCGTGACATCACTGACGAATTGGATGCTGTTGGTAACACAACTGCAGCTATTGGTAAGGGTTTTGCGATCGGTTCTGCGATCCTAACAGTTCTTGCTCTATTCTCTGCATTCAACATGGAAGTGAACCACATCCGTTTGCAAAAAGGTTTGCAAGCAATGTCTTTGGATCTTACTTCTTCTGGCGTATTGATCGGTATCTTGATCGGTTCCATCCTTCCGTTCCTAGTTGGTTCAACAACTATGACTGCGGTTGGTAAAGCAGCTCAAAAAATCGTTCTTGAAATTGCTCGTCAATTTAAAGAAATCCCAGGTCTTCGTGAAGGTAAAGCGGAACCACAACCAGCTAAAATCGTAGACATCGCTACTCAAGCAGCGTTGTTCGAAATGATCTTGCCAGGTATGATCGCGATCCTTGCTCCAGTGGCAGTGGGCTTCATCTTGGGCCCTCAAGCACTAGCAGGTCTTCTTGCTGGTGGTTTGGCTGTTGGTGCAACTTTGTCTCTGTACATGGCGAATGCTGGTGGTGCATGGGATAACGCTAAGAAATACATCGAAAAAGGTGGATTGCCTGGTCATCCAAAAGGTTCTGACGCTCACAAAGCGGCAGTTGTTGGTGACACTGTAGGTGACCCGTTCAAAGATACTTCTGGTCCTGGTATCGCGATCTTGATCAAAGTTATGTCTGTCGTATCTTTGTTGATCGCTCAATTGATTGCGACTATCTAAGTCACGATCTACTGACCGAAGTCGAAATAAAAAAAGGAGCCCATCGAGGCTCCTTTTTTTATGTCATACGCTAATGTTACATAACGTTTCTTTGTGTTTAAGCACCGAATTTTTTGTATAACTTCAGTGTCACGTAACGTAGAAGTTATCCTTTAGATGTTAAAACCCAAATCCCCACGAGGATGAATAGAGTGCCAGAAACATATTTCATCATCTGTGGATTTAACAATTGTCCAAGATACTTTCCAAAGATGACTCCAAGTGCTCCAGCTAAACCCAGAGCCAATACAACCGCTACCAATACCGTCATCGTCGACTTGGTTTGACTGGACGCTGCCAAAGCCGTGAACTGAGTTTTGTCTCCCATCTCTGCCAAAAAAATAGTGATAAAAGTGCTCGCAAAAATCTTCCAATCCATCGCAGGTCCTTTAGAATAGGGGTCTACACTCTGACTTTGTCGGAGCAGCGTTCATTTTATGAAATCCGGTGAAAGGAAGGCAAGATTGAAAAGCGAGTTTATTGCCGCCATGGATCTTTTGCAGGAAGAAGCTGGACACGGTGATCTTTCTTTAAAAAAAGTGTTCAATCTTCTGGGAGAAGAAGGTCACGGCATGATTTTGCTGATCTTGTGTCTGCCATATCTTTTTCCTATTCCCGTGCCGGGTTTATCAACGATTTCTGGCATGCTGATTATCTTAGTATCTTTTTTCCTGTTTTTACGTCGGCCACCATGGCTTCCGCAGCGTTGGGAAAACGTAAAGATCTCCGCCAACACAATCATCAAAACCAGCACCTATGCCGAAAAAGTCTGGACTTATGTTGCCAAAATCGTACGAAAAAGAATGATGTTCTTTCATGACATGCCGGTGTTTAGACTCTTAAATTTTTTAGTCTTAGCTGTGAATGCTGTGCTACTAGCATTACCTTTGCCAATTCCATTTTCGAATACTGTACCAGCCATATCTATAGTCCTGTGTGCCATCGGTTATCTGGAAAAAGACGGGCTCTTTACATTGTTTAGCTATGCGTGGTGTGCAGTGGTAGCAAGTTTTTTTACGTCCTTAGCTATCGGTGCCAAACATCTGTTCTAGGACAACAAAGCAACATTTGCTTTGCTGGAATTCGTCGTTATCATTGGTATATCCAACAGGAGGAATAAATGAAATCTTTGATCGCACTTTGTGCTTTCACGTTCGCTGCCAGTTTCGCAACAGTTTCTTATGCTCAATCACCAGAGGCCACTCCGCCAGTTCCAGGCGCAACTCCCGCTGAATCTGATCATACATCCGGTGCAATTAAGGCTGGCCCTTGTGCTAAAGACATGGATCTGCTGTGCCCAGGAGTCACTCCAGGACCTGAAATGCACAAATGCATGAAGGACAATCGTAAAAAAATCTCCAAAGAGTGTAAGTCAAAAATGGGCGAGATGCACAAGGCGATGAAAGGTCTTCATCAAGCATGCCACGAAGACGCTGAAAAATACTGCAGCGATGTTGAAAAAGGCAAAGGCGCAGTAATGAAATGTATGAAAGAACATAAAGATGAACTTTCACAAGCCTGCAAAGACAAAATTGAAAACGTGAAAGCAAAACACGGAAAACATAAGTAATAAAAAAAGCCGGTGATATGATCTGGGCCCCAAAAAAGGCACAGGTAAAAAAGGCTTAGTTAAGCGAACCCCGATACTCCATCGGGGTTTTTCCTTTTAAATCCCATTGCGGTCTTTGGCTATTATAATATTTAATATATCTCTCAATTTCATCACTTAATTCCCTGATAGTTAGACAACTAGAGCTGTCAATTTCGTCTTTCAAGTGCCCAAAGAAGCTCTCTATCGGCGCATTATCCAAACAATTTCCACGACGTGACATTGATTGTTGAACATTTAGAGATCTCAGTATTCGACGATAACTTGTACTCATATAAACAGCTCCTTGATCGGAGTGAATCACCAAGTTTTTCCGCTTAGCCGGAGAGATTTTTTGAAGCATCTCTTTTAGTCCATGCGTAACTAATGCTACGTCAGTATTTGTAGAAAGACTGTGATAAACAATTTCTCGAGTCGCCAGATCCTTTGTCGCTGACAAATAGGCTCTTTGAGACTTTCCGTAATATAAATGTGTTACATCAGTTGAATATACGTGATCAGGTTTCTCAATTTTAAAGTTTTGCTGAAGAAGGTTTGGCAAAATACGATGTGCTTCTCCAGCGAAAGTAAGCTGGGGATTTCTTTTATGTCTAACCGTTGCTTTGAGGCCAAGAGATCTTAAAATTCTTCGAACTTTCTTTAAATTCATGATCAATCCGTGTTGCCTCAATAAATGCATCTTCACCCGTCGAGAGCCCCATTTACTTTTCCCTCGCGCAAAAGTCTCCAATATGAGCTGTTCGTCTACGCTTAGCTGGTAAGATCGTTTACGACACCATTTGTAATATCCTCCGCGTGAGACCTTAGCAGAAGAGCAAAGTTTCAATAAAGACATCGAGGGGCATTCAATTTTCGCCTTGGAAACTATTTCGTATTTTTCTTTTTTACTGAGATGGCTTCCAAGGCGTGGAGCTTTTTTAAAAACTCATTTTCCGTGCGAAGATAATGCAGTTCTTCTTCGACCGATTTGAACTTTTGAGAGCGAGATCTTCCTCGACGTTCAAGGTCTAAGTGCTTTACCCCATACTCATCAGACGCTTTGATCCAGCGATTAATAGATTTACGTGGATATCCTGGTTCAAATTCTGAAATATCGATGCCAGCCGTAAGGAAAATGTTATCGGCCAGAAGACCATTCTGATAGTCCTTGATCGCCTTAATTTTGAATTCTTTGGTGAACTGAATGTTGGATTCAGTGACCTTTTTGATGTTGGGATTGTGCTCGTATTTCGACTTGTCCCTTATTTTCTTTCTCATGATACTCCAAATATAAAAGCCCCAACTTATCATAGTTGAGGCCTTTTTTATCTGTCTACTTTAAGGGGTACAGATCAATGTTTCGCTCTTTGAAAACTGAATAGCTAGAAGAAATAGATTTTTGGGCTCTTTGAATACTGAGTAATTAGTATTCACAATTTCAAAATTAAATATATTCGAACAAACATACAAGCGTAAGCTAGTAGTTTGGTTGATACAGAATTTAAACTGGAGAGTTTGATTCTGGCTCAGAACAAACGCTGGCGGCGTGCCTAATACATGCAAGTCGAACGGGGAAAGCTTTCGGGTGAGTACTAGTGGCGCACGGGTGAGTAACGCGTGGATAATCTGCCTTAGAGTGGGGGATAACGAATCGAAAGATTCGCTAATACCGCATAAGACCACAAGAACTGCGGTTCAAGGGGTCAAAGGTTTTTCGCTCTAAGATGAGTCCGCGTAAGATTAGCTAGTTGGTGAGGTAATGGCTCACCAAGGCAACGATCTTTAACTGGTCTGAGAGGATGATCAGTCACACTGGAACTGAGACACGGTCCAGACTCCTACGGGAGGCAGCAGTAGGGAATATTGCACAATGGAGGAAACTCTGATGCAGCGACGCCGCGTGAGTGATGAAGGCCTTCGGGTCGTAAAGCTCTGTCGCAGGGGAATAACACAATGAATGTACCCTGTAAGAAAGGATCGGCTAACTTCGTGCCAGCAGCCGCGGTAAGACGAGGGATCCTAGCGTTGTTCGGAATTATTGGGCGTAAAGCGGGTGTAGGTGGCTATGTAAGTCAGGTGTGAAAGCCTGGGGCTCAACCCCAGAAGTGCATCTGATACTGCGTAGCTTGAGTGCTAGAGAGGATAGTAGAATTCTTGGTGTAGTGGTAAAATACGTAGATATCAAGAGGAATACCGGTGGCGAAGGCGGCTATCTGGCTAGACACTGACACTCAGACCCGAAAGTGCGGGGATCAAACAGGATTAGATACCCTGGTAGTCCGCACCATAAACGATGGATACTTGTTGTTGGAGGTATTGACCCCTTCAGTGACGAAGCTAACGCGTTAAGTATCCCGCCTGGGGAGTACGGTCGCAAGATTAAAACTCAAAGAAATTGACGGGGGCCCGCACAAGCGGTGGAGCATGTGGTTTAATTCGATGCAACGCGAAGAACCTTACCTAGGCTTGACATGTACTGGAATATTGGCGGAAACGCCGTAGCCCGCAAGGGTCGGTACACAGGTGCTGCATGGCTGTCGTCAGCTCGTGTCGTGAGATGTTGGGTTAAGTCCCGCAACGAGCGCAACCCCTACATTTAGTTGCCAGCATTCAGTTGGGCACTCTAGATGGACTGCCGGTGTTAAACCGGAGGAAGGTGGGGATGACGTCAAGTCCTCATGGCCCTTATGCCTAGGGCTACACACGTGCTACAATGGTAGTCACAAACTGAAGCGAAGTCGTGAGATGGAGCAAATCGGATAAAAGCTATCTAAGTTCAGATTGGTCTCTGCAACTCGAGACCATGAAGTTGGAATCGCTAGTAATCGCGGATCAGAATGCCGCGGTGAATACGTTCCCGGGCCTTGTACACACCGCCCGTCACACCATGAAAGTTGGTTGTACCAGAAGTCGCTGCGCTAACCGCAAGGAGGCAGGCGCCCAAGGTATGGTCGATGATTGGGGTGAAGTCGTAACAAGGTAGCCGTAGGGGAACCTGCGGCTGGATCACCTCCTTTCTAAGGATTATGGTGATCGGCGTTTCAAGTTTAACTTGAAAAAAGCAATCACAATCTTAGGTCAACTCACTCTTCCCGAGTGGGTGAGTCCCAAAAATCTTTTCTAGCTGTTTAGTTTTGAAAGAGTGAAAACTCTTAATCGCATCTAACATGGGCCAGTAGCTCAGTTGGTTAGAGCACACGCTTGATAAGCGTGGGGTCGGAAGTTCGAGTCTTCCCTGGCCCACCAACTTTCAACAAATTGAGTTGGTCTGTTAGAGGTGAATAAGAGATTTTACGCTTGAACGATTTTCGTTCTTTGACAATTGAATAGATTGATTTAGTTGATTTTTAGCGAGGTTAGTTCCATTTTTTAAAGCTACAAAGGGCTTACGGTGGATGCCTTGGCACTAAGAAGCGATGAAGGACGTGGTAAGCTGCGATAAGCTTCGGGTAGTGGCACACACACTTTGACCCGGAGATTTCCGAATGAGGAAACTCATCATTTTATGATATCATTCACTGAATACATAGGTGTCTGAAGCGAACGAGGGGAAGTGAAACATCTCAGTACCCTCAGGAAGAGAAATCAATTCCGAGATTACCCCAGTAGTGGCGAGCGAACGGGTAACAGCCTAAACCTTAATCATTTATTTGATTGAGGGGTCGTGGGACCGCAACGTGGGACCGGAGAGTATAGAACAACAGTCTGGAAAGTCTGGCAAGATAGGGTGATAGCCCCGTGTTCGAAATGCTCAATGGCTCTAGCGGCATCCCGAGTACCACAAAACACGTGAAATTTTGTGGGAATCTGTGAGGACCACCTCATAAGGCTAAATATTCCTTAGTGACCGATAGTGAACAAGTACCGTGAGGGAAAGGTGAAAAGAACCCCGAGAGGGGAGTGAAATAGAAACTGAAACCGTAAGCTTACAAGCAGTTAGAGCCCCTTACGTGGGTGATAGCGTACCTTTTGCATAATGAGTCAGCGAGTTATGTTTGCAAGCGAGATTAAGCCGTTGAAGGTGTAGTCGTAGCGAAAGCGAGTCTGAATAGGGCGTTTAGTTTGCAGGCATAGACCCGAAACCCGGTGATCTAATCATGGACAGGTTGAAGCGAGGGTAACACCTCGTGGAGGACCGAACAAGTTGAGGTTGAAAACTCTTTTGATGATCTGTGATTAGGGGTGAAAGGCCAATCAAACTGGGTGATAGCTGGTTCTCCCCGAAATATATTTAGGTATAGCGTTGAGTAAAAAGTATCGTGGAGGTAGAGCACTGAATGGGCTAGGGGTCTTTACCGGATTACCAAACCCAAATAAACTCCGAATGCCACAGATATGTTCCTCAGCAGGCAGACGCAGGGTGATAAGGTCATGCGTCGAGAGGGAAAGAGCCCAGACCAACAGCTAAGGTCCCTAAATGCACGCTCAGTGGAGAACGTTGTGGAGTTACTTTGACAACTAGGAGGTTGGCTTAGAAGCAGCAATCCTTTAAAGAAAGCGTAATAGCTCACTAGTCTAGTGACTCTGCGCGGAAGATACAACGGGGCTAAGCGTGTTACCGAAGCTTTGGATTAAGATATTTTATATTTTAGTGGTAGGGGAGCGTTCTAGCGTAGGATGAAGGTTGACCGGTAGGACAGCTGGACGAACTAGAAGTGATCATGCTGACATAAGTAGCGTTGAACTCGGGTGAAAAACCCGGGCGCCGAAAACTCAAGGATTCCTGGGTAAAGATAATCTTCCCAGGGTTAGTCGAGTCCTAAGATGAGGCCAAGTGGCGTAATCGATGGCAAAACGGTTAATATTCCGTTACCTAGCAAATTGTGTTTAAGGAATGACGGTATAGGCTATCTCAGCCTCTTATTGGATTGAGGTGTAAGCGTGTAGGTGGTGTCGTAGGCAAATCCGCGGCACATAACACTGAGGCGTGAATGCGAGATTCTTTGAATCGGAAGTGAGAAAAGCCATGTATCCAAGAAAAGTTTCGTAAATTTAGATTTGTTAGCTCGTACCGTAAACCGACTCAGGTGAGTGGGGTGAATATCCTAAGGCGATGGGGTGAATTTTGGTCAAGGAACTCGGCAACTTAACACCGTAACTTCGGGAAAAGGTGTGCCCGCGAGAGTGTAAGGATTTACTCCCCAAGCTTTTTCGGGTCGCAGAGAAATGGGAGTAGCGACTGTTTATCAAAAACACAGGTATGTGCAAAGTCTCAAGACGAAGTATACATACTGACGCCTGCCCGGTGCTGGAAGGTTAAGAGGATTAGTTAGCGCAAGCGAAGCTGAGAATCGAAGCCCCAGTAAACGGCGGCCGTAACTATAACGGTCCTAAGGTAGCGAAATTCCTTGTCGGGTAAGTTCCGACCTGCACGAATGGCGTAACGACTTCTCCGGTGTCTCGACCAAATGCCTCGCGAAATTGAATTCTCGGTGAAAATGCCGAGTACCCGCAGAAAGACGGAAAGACCCCGTGAACCTTTACTGTAGCTTGGCAGTGATTTTAGAGTTGGCATGTGTAGGATAGGTGGGAGACTTTGAAGCAGGGGCGCTAGCCCTTGTGGAGTCAACCTTGAAATACCACCCTTGGCACCTTTGAAATCTAACCTGCTCCTCGTCACGAGGAGAGGGACACTGTCTGGTGGGCAGTTTGACTGGGGCGGTCGCCTCCCAAAAAGTAACGGAGGCGCGCGATGGTCCCCTCAGCCTGATTGGAAACCAGGCGTCGAGTGCATTGGCATAAGGGGGCTTGACTGCGAGACCTACAAGTCGAGCAGGTGCGAAAGCAGGCCAAAGTGATCCGGTGGTCCCGCGTGGAAGGGCCATCGCTCAACGGATAAAAGGTACTCCGGGGATAACAGGCTTATTCCATCCAAGAGTCCATATCGACGATGGAGTTTGGCACCTCGATGTCGGCTCATCACATCCTGGGGCTGGAGCAGGTCCCAAGGGTTTAGCTGTTCGCTAATTAAAGTGGTACGCGAGCTGGGTTCAGAACGTCGTGAGACAGTTTGGTCCTTATCTTCTGTGGGCGTATGAGATTTGAGTAGACCTGTCCTTAGTACGAGAGGACCGGGATGGACGAACCTCTGGTGTTCCTGTTGTTCTGCCAAGAGCAATGCAGGGTAGCTATGTTCGGAACTGATAACCGCTGAAAGCATCTAAGCGGGAAGCAGACTACAAGATTAGATCTCACTGGGGCTTCGGCCCCCTAAAGACTCCTCGGAGACTACGAGGTTGATAGGCGGAAGGTGTAAGTACAGTAATGTATTCAGCTGATCCGTACTAATAGGTCGTGAGGCTTTTTTAAAAAACATTCTTCTAACTTTAAGTTACGAAGATTTCGTCTCAGTGACTTCTCTTAAGTGAGAACGAGAGACTAGCTCTCTGAATAAGTAAGAGAGTTAAAATTTGGAACTAACAGCGACTCGCTAAAAATCAATTAAATCAATCATTCAGTTGTCTGAAATAGAAAGTAACTTCTCCATTTGTATTGGAAGTAAGTTGCAAAGAAGAACGACGAAGTATAAACGTACTTCATCTTTGTTTTAATAAACGCTTTGCTGGTGTTTATAGCAGAGGGGCCACACCTGATCCCATTCCGAACTCAGAAGTTAAGTCCTCTTGCGGCGATGGTATTGCATGGGCGACCATGTGGGAGAGTAGCACGACGCCAGCTCTTTTTTACTCGAACCCGGTCTGGAAACAGATCGGGTTTTTTTATGCCCCTGGACATTTCTTTCAGCCTGCTGCATTTGAGATTGGGCGGACATCTGCGTGAAACGGGTTTGGCTGTAGCTAGACTCGAGCCTTTGGATATCTTCGCGGAGTGCAGAGATCTCATTTTGAATATCCGCTCTGGCTTGGGACGTCTCATTGGCGAGTTGCCTTGCCTGGGCCTGGAGAGCCCGAGTATTTTCTAAGGCCCGGGCTGCGATTTCTAAACGTTGTACTTTCATATCCTGCAACTGTTGCGTTTGATTTGCGAGTTGTTGCTGTAACACTTGAACATTCTGAGCACGTAAGGTCAGATCATTTAAATTTCCATTCCAATACTGAAGGTCCTCTTGAGTTCTGCGAACTAAGACCTCTTGATCGTTGATGTTTTGATCCATCTGCTCCTGATAAAGGCGCACAGCACTGCTTTGTTCTGCCTGAAAACGCTCGACTTCCCGCTGGACATCGGTCTCGTTAAATTGATTGAAACGAAGGGTGTCAGTTAAAAACTGGATCTCTCGGTGGGCGGTGCTAATTTGATTCCGATAATTGATTTCCGCCGCTGCAGGATTGTTGCGATTTCGAAGTTCATTTAAAAACTGTTGCTGAGTTTCCAATTTTTGGTTTTCCTGAAGCACTTGATTTGAAAGCGCCTGGACCTCTTGTTGTAGCTGAGATTTTCTTAAAGAATTGTCTGGTGTCGTTGCCTCAGGTGATTCTGCCACGGCCGCCGTACGACGACGCAGAAGTCTTTGCGTATCGTCGTTTTTCTCGTTGACGATTTCCTGCGTTCTTTTTAGCTCTTGCCCGAATTTGGTAAACCAGATTCCAAACCCTACAACCAAGACCACCACTAAAATGAACAAGGAATTCTTTGTCACCCAACCACCTAAACTGGAATCTCCACAATAGAACGAATCCCGTTTCGCGCAGTCATTGCATGCACCACCGCACGAAGTCCCATAATGGTCTTACCTTGAGCACCGATAACTTGCCCTAGATTATCTTTAGCGCAGTTCACCCGGTACACAGTGGTTTTAGGCCCCACATAAGTTGTAACGGTGACAGTGTCTGGCTGATCCACCAAATAGCGGACCAATTTTTCGATCAGCAGCCGAACTTCTTCGCGGTACTCATCCGCGTTGATATCTCCGCCTTTGATGCGATTTTCATCTTTAAACCCTTTATAGGATTCCATGTCGTTCATTTCGAAACTCCTCTGATAAAATCCGCTGCTCCCTGACGATTAAAATTGCAGTGAAATCCAAAGACCGGCGCCCACTGTGCCTGAAAGCCATATTTTTTTGCTAAATTTGCAAAGATTTGCGAGCCCTCTTGAAAGCCGAAGTTATCTCCCCGA
The DNA here is from genome assembly GCF_002209355.2 of Bdellovibrio sp. SKB1291214. GTDB lineage: Bacteria > Bdellovibrionota > Bdellovibrionia > Bdellovibrionales > Bdellovibrionaceae > Bdellovibrio. The sequence goes on along the minus strand of NZ_CP106855.1, from coordinate 2,941,258 downwards.
CCTGTTGAAACATAATAGAGAGGTTTCATAAACCCTTGTGGGTAACTCGCTAGTAACTTCATTGGATCATGTCGATCCCAATCATTTTGATCCACTATATATTGCTTGGAGATCTTAACGATAGAATCCACCAATACACTCTCGGCATGAGTGCGCTCCTTATATTCTTTAATTTCTTGAGCGGTGGCAAAGGGCCCCAACACTGTCAATGCAGGACAAAGCAAAAGGGCTTTCCAAAAGTATCCAGGCATGCGCAACGTGGCTTCTGCGGCATTGAATCCACCCATAGATTGCCCAATCACCATGCGCTTCCCGAAACCCAGGCCGCCTAATTGATATTCCAGATAAGGCATAATCTGATTGTATAAAGTGGACAGGTATCGGTATTTTTCGTTTTCAACCAGCATCCACACCGGACCAAACGAAATCGAAATCACCGTTGGCTCATAACCTTTTTTTAGCCAAAGCTTTGAAATCGCGCGCGTGTCTTCCTTGGTGAACCAGGATTCAGCCGAAGCAGAAATTCCATGAAAGACATAGACGATATCTTGATTGCGAAGACGATCTACATGGTTGATGCAGTATTTGACGTTGGTTCCATAGAAGTTTTTTTCAGAGCAACTGTAATCCAAAACGCCAGCTACTGACGTCGTCAGATACAGAAACGTGAACAGCGCCATTATAAGCGCAGATCTTCTCATTGGAACCTCCGTTTTGGATAGGCTCCGCTATGAGAATCTTGAAATCAATTTGCAATATCGAAATCTTCGCGAACTCTGTGTTTAGACACGAGCACTTGTTCACCCGTGTTTAAACAACGCAAATAGAAATGATTGTAGCCCGTGTTGGTGATCACAAAACGACTCGGGGCTTTTGGAGAAATCTTTTTCGCCAATACTGAACCCACTTCAAGATTTTCATATTTTTTAAGAAGTTTCTGAGAAACTTTTGCGCGATAAACATGAAGGCCCACAGCAGCCACTAAAAACATCAGCGCTGTGATTCCACAAAACATCCAGTGAAACTTTCTTTCAAGCAATAATGAAAACGCAACCGGCGCCAAAACAGACACCAAAACGATTGCAACCGTTAAACGGCGCTCTTGTTTTTGATATTTTTTAAATTCATCAGAGAAAGAAGACGTCATCGACAAAAACCTCATGGATAGGAGACTCATATAAGAACACAGAAGGTTAATGAACTTCGAGTCCAGAATTGGTTAAAGTTTTGTTGGGGATTTTTTTGCTGCTCCGTTTCTCTTGATGACAGCGAGTTTGCGCTGAGTTCTCCTGAGTAAACATTCCAGTGAGGTATTTATGCAACTGCTACTATCGCTTCTTTTTGCGTTCCCCGGTTTCGCCTCTACTCAAGCTCAGGACAGTCTTACCTGCCAAGATCGCGTCGAGCGCGGTGGCAGCATCCAAGCGCAGATGCGCCCCACATCGAACGGAAACTGCTTTGTTTCAATCAGTAACTATCATGTGACGACAATGTTATACCGCGGTTACGTCTTTGCAGCAGACGGCAATCTGATGGTTTTTAACTCCTTCGGCTCTGGTCCAGTTTCGGAAACAACAGGAGCACGGGAGTTTTATACGTTTCCTCGTCGCTTCAAGTTCCCGACTTTCACGTGGAATGAAGAACAACGTGTTTTGGTTGTGACATCCACGACAGGAGATGAATTTTACTTTGATTACGAAACCGCCCAACTAAAAGGCATGAACAAGGCTGAAGTCCAAGTCTCAGGGGAAATCGCTAAAACAAATGCCGGCGGTGTCGAAATCAAAAACTACAAAGGCTTGATCATGGATGCTGGATTTAAAATGGGCTCGGCGCCCACAAGCAATGCTCGTGGAAAAGTAAAGTTCACAGATGAAGCAGGCAAAAACTGCGAACTGACCGTGGGTGATATCTTTAGCTACCGCGAAGATGGCGATCCCTACGTGAAGTTTTCCGACAAAAATTTAGCAAGCTTTCTAAAAAAGAAATGTTCAAAATTGAAATTTCCGACTTTATAGAAAACTAATAAAAAAGGGGAGTTAGCCACTCCCCTTTTATTTTTCCTGGACTCCCCGCAAGGGTATTCTTCGAAATCAATGAGCCTTTATTCTTTCAACTTTGGCGTCACTTTCAATTCCAAGACTTTACCGGCACGAAGAACTTTCAATGTCGTTTCTTTATTCGGTTTAACGGCTTGAAGCGCATACACGTAATCATAGATGTTATCGATTTTTGTACTATCAAATTCAATCAGTACGTCTTTTTCTTGAAGTCCTGCTTTTTCAGCTGGACTGTCTTTTGAGACCCCTGAAAGCAAAACACCTTTGGTTCCTTCTTGAGTGTAATCAGGGATGGTTCCCACGTACACCCGGAAACTTCGGCCTTCCATGTTGTTTTGAGAACTTGCGACCTTTACATAATTAACGGCCGCAGTTGATGTCATAGCGATTTGGTCGGCGAAACCCTTCACGACTTCTAGGACACGAACCTCACCTTCAAAGTTGATTAACTCCATCGTGTCACGGGGGGTGTGATATTCCGAATGCGCCCCGGTAAAAAAGTGCGCAGTCGGAATACCTGCAATATACAGAGCTAAAGAGTCTGTTGGCAAATAGGGGTCCTCTTGAGTCACCAAAGGGAGCTTTGTTTTCGCTTCGACCTTTTCTGCTATCCCCGTCCATGTATCGCCGGAACCTAGACCTTGCACAAATAAGCGATCACGCAACCGCCCCACCATGTCCATATTTAAATAAGCTTCAATCTTTTTACCCTGCAGAGTTTTTGTAAAATGAGTTGAACCTAAATTACCAAGCTCTTCACCGGACCATACTGCAAACATCAAGTTCTTCTTTAATACTCGCGGTGATGTCTTTTGCAGGTTTGCATAGTAATGAGCAAGTTCCATCACACCGGCGACCCCTGAGGCATTGTCATCCGCACCGTTGTGAGCAAGTCCTGCCTCATCGTTTTTAGCCAAAGAACTTCCGGCCACACCTAACCCCAAATGATCACCATGGGCCCCCACAAGCAGCGACGTCTTTGCCGATTTCATTGAAAGCTCGGCGAGGACATTCGTGCCCTGGGATTTTTGAAATTGCAGATCAATATTTCCTTTTAGGTAAACAGAAGGAATGGCAAATCCAGGCTGAAACTCGCCTTTATCTAGGGCTGCTTGTTCAGACTTGAGATCTTTTCCAGCCCGTTGCAAAAGCTCATTGGCCGCTTTGGTTGAAAGCTGAATGACCGCGATACTAGACTCTGACAAGGAGCCTTCGAATTTGATCTTTCCAAACTGATCGTTTAAGTCACTCAATGGTCCGTGGACCGCAATTAAACCGATTGCTCCTTCATTTTTTGCGACCGTGACCTTGTGTTGCATTCTGGAATAAAGGTTCAAATACTGACGACGAGTCGACGGCATATTCGCTGGCAAATCTGTCAGGACCAGAACCCATTTGTTTTTCACATCAAGGCCTTTATAGGAATCGTAGGCAGCCTCTTTGTCAGAGGCCGGCGCCTTAATTCCATAACCGGCAAAGACAATGGGCGCCCCACTTACAGGTCCTGTTTTAGAGAATGAAAGTGGCTGGTAATCCTCAGAAACCTTGTAGTTCTTTTTGTCTTTAGAAATGAGTTCAAGTAAGTTCTTATCTCCTAGACTCACACCTGAAGTAAATTCGAAGGTTTGAAAATAAGTGCCATTTGATCCGGCGGGTTTTAATCCCCAAGCTTTAAAAAGCTCCGCGATTTTTTCAGAGTACACTTTTTCTTGAGCGCCCCCCGTACTGCGCCCCGCGAACTCATTCTGTGTTAAATAGCCAATCCAAGCTTTTAAATCAGGGACGTTAAAATCTGCGGTAAGCAACGCCTTTACCGGGTCCACGGGCGGAAGCTTCAACATGCGTCGGGCTTGGGCATCATCCCACTTTGCCATCACAATCTGTGAATCGCCTTTTTGATTTCTGTGGGTCCAGGACAGATTTTTACCGTCGGGAGTGAATACGGGAAGCCCGTCGAAATCGTCAGCGAATGTGACTCGCACCGGATCTGATTTACCAGCCGCATCGACGATGAAGAGTTCAAAGTTCGTGAATCCTAGAACACTGGAACCAAACACAATGTAATCACCTGATGGATGAAAGAAAGGCGCCCATGACATAGCCTTCATCTGCGTGACGGCCTTTTGATCTGAACCATCCCTATTCATTGTATAGATTTCAGCCATGGTTCCAGTTGCATTAAATCGGCGCCACGTGATCTTTGTGCCATCAGCACTAAAGAATGGTCCGCCGTCGTAACCTTTAGATTCAGTCAGACGTTTTACACCCGATCCATCTGAATTCATGATGTAGATATCCATCATATAGGAAGGATCTTGATCAAATAACTTTTGATCGTCAGCAGACAGTTTTTCCGTGTAACCTGCCCGATTCGAAGCAAACACTATATATTTTCCATCCGGAGAATAAGCGCCTTCCGCATCATAGCCTTTTTCCTTCGTGAGACGCTTTAAGTTCTTCCCCTCTAGATTCGAGGTCCAGATGTCATAGGTTTCATCAAAGCTCCAAGAGTACTTAGCTTTAACCGCCTTTTTACGATTTTCAATTTCCTCGGCCATTTTCTTTTTGCTGTTTTGATCTGCGTGTGTGGAGGAGAACATCACTTTTTTCATCGAAGGATGAATCCATCCACAAGTCGTCTTGCCAAGCCCCGGCGACACGCGACGAGTCTCTCCGTTTTTTAGGTCCATGACGTACATTTGATAAAACGGATTTCCCGGCTCGCGCTCACTTTGAAAAATCATGTAACGACCATCTGGACTGAAATAGCCCTCTCCCGATTTGGGACCCACAAAAGTCAGTTGGCGAGTCTCACTAATTAGATTATTTGGGGAGTTTACGAAGGCTCCCGTGGTCGTTGTACCACCATGAGATCCCGCGGAATTTGGTTTCAATTCCTTGCTCTGACAGGACGAAATAAACGTTGTAAGGGCAAATAAGCACAGAAGATTTTTAAGAAGCGCTTTCACTTTATACATAGTCTGTGTAGGCTAGAAGTACTTGGGAATTTATGTCAAATACTTGGGAGGATGCTTGTGCGCGCAATTCAATGGGTTTTCATTATGCTTATGCTAAGCTCCTGTGTAACCGCTCCGTCTCAGACTCAATTGCCAGAAATCAAATATACCGACGAAGTTTACTCTCCAGCCGCATTCATTCCTCACGAAGGTAAAGAGCCTTTCAAAAATTACCTAGCAATGAATTTGACCTACTCGGGATATCAACCGATTTTACTGCAACTTGAAGGCATCCTGAAATCACCCCTTAAAAACCGCGGCGAAGCCCATATCACGGTGATCACACCTGTCGAGTTTGATAAGATCTTGAGCAAACACCTAAAAATGAAAGACATCCACGAAATCGCTGAAAAAGCGAATCTACAAAAAAGCCCCTACCATCCGCTTTGTGTCGGCCGTGGCACTGTCAAACTGAATGGAAAAGAGGAAAGCACATATTTTGTGGTAGTTGAATCAGAGGCGCTTTTTAAGATTCGTAAAGAAATCGAAGCCCTTTACGTCAGGAAGGGTGGGAAATCTGGTGAATTTAACCCAGAATTGTTTTTCCCGCACGTGACTCTAGGGTATACTGAGCGCGACTTACACTATGAAGATGGCGTTAAAAAAGATGCCGCCAGCTGCATATACAAACTGGAGCCCGGCCCTCGTTCTAAATGATTTTTCCTGAGCCACAAACACTCATCCCATGCCCTTACGAAAACACCTGCAATGGTTGCCAGTTGCTGGATAAAACCTATGGTGAACAGGTTCAATTAAAGACCGGTGAGCTGCGTGGGCTGCTGCACGATTATGGTTTAACTCTTCCTCCTCAAATTGAATTCCTAAGCGCGGGGGCTGCTTACTTACGCGATCGTCTGGATTTCAGCCTGCAAGATGGAAAACTGGGTCTTTATGGCAAAGGCTCGCATGAAATCGTTGATATTGAGATCTGCGCTCAACTTTCACCGGAACTTCAAGCTTGGTATAAAGAGTTTAGAAAAATCAAATGGCCTTTTACGAAAGGTTCGATCCGTCTGCGTGTCGGCCCCGAGGGACAACGCGGAGTGTGGCTTGATTTTGCCAATGTCGATATCAAAACCCTCCTAGATGAACAAAGCATTCTTAAAAAACTTCAAGAACAAGCTTTTGTTGAAATCGGTCAGCGCCGCAAAGTTCCAGTTTGGAATGGCGAAGAATTCAAACTCAAAGATCCAGAACTGAACGTCTGGTTCACGACGTGGATGAATAAGATCCCGGTAAATCTTTACTGTCATGTGGCGAGCTTTACCCAACCTAGTTTAAAGGCAAATGTATTCATCGCAGATAAAATTTCAACCTGGGTGAATCAGCATCCTAACGCTCGCCTGATTGAATTCGGTTCTGGCATCGGAAATTTAACATTACCAGCACTTGCCACGGCGAAGTCAGTTCTTGCCTGTGAAATCGATGCGCTGTCGCTGGAAGGCCTTGAACAAACAGTTCTTATGTTACCTTCGGAATTAAAAAAGCATCGCGAAAAATTAACTATTTACAGAGGCGATTTTCAGAAAAAGATCCTACAAGATTTTTCGCAATTTGATGGGGTGCTTGCGAATCCACCTCGCTCGGGGCTTATGGGTTTCTTAAACCCGTTGGAAGAGTTAACCCCCTCACAAAGACCGCCATTTTTTATTTATATGTCCTGCTTTCCAGAATCGATGGCAAAAGATATGCAGCGCTTGCAGTCTTTTGGATACGAGATCAGCGAGCTTGCGATCTTAGATCAGTTCCCACAATCGGTGCATTACGAAGTTTTAGGTTTACTTCAAAGAAAATAGGCGGAGCCCGCAAAGCTTGCCCGTAAGGTCGCCACCTAATATCAAAGACAACGCTGGCAGAACAACAACTCCGGTTGCAACAATAAGCGTAGAACGCTTTAAAACACGCCACACATAACGAGTCTCCATGCGCTCATGGGGTTGTCCTAAACGAATATTACAAGCCCATTCACCGATGCTAGAACCAGTTAGGACCCGTGTTGCTATCAGATAAACCCACGCGCTCACGGCGTACAATTGCGCAAGTAACATAATGTTCGATTCAGAACGAAAGAATATTTTAATAACAGCGTTTGCTGGTGTCTTCATCAACAATGAAAACAGAACTAAAAAAGCACAGCTGATGGCAAGTAAGATCAATGCATCGATAAATGAGGCCATCAACGACCACAACGCCAGACGATAACCTTTGCGTTTGCGCGAGGGTCCACCCTGAAAACCGGTACCAACAGAAAAACTAAGCTCCTGTTTGCTGCGCTTAAAAAGATCCTGAGAGGGACCCCTTAAAGGCACAGGGGCTTCTCGTTTCCGAGGAGCCCGCTGTGGATTTTCTTGTATGTTAATTTCTGGGGTGTTAGCCATTTTACCTAGCGAACGCCACCATTGATGACTGTTCCGGTGGTTGTACCGCCCTCAGATGGAAGCGGTTCAGGAGGAACAACCGTCGGAGGTGTACACACTCCGTTGATGATCGAGTTCGGCGGAACATCACAAGCCGGCGTCGTCGGTGCTGGATCTACTGGAGTGATCGTTGCACTTGGAGATACCGTTACCGTTGCTGTCGCTGTTGGTTCAGGTACTGGAGCTGGAGTTTCGTAAACTGGATCTTTTTTGTCGTTCTTTTTCTTTTTCTTCAACAACAACCATGCAAGAAGACCGGCAACAATAAGACCTGCACCTACTGCGATGTAGGTACCTTTTCTCTTACACCAGCTCCATTCGCCGCACTCTTCTTTTTTAGCACCTTTATCACCAGTTGCGTCTACAACAGCAGCAGCGGCACAGATTTTTTTCTTAGGACCAACTTCTTCAGAATCAGTCGGCGGAGCATTCGTCGTTTCACAAACGCATTGGCCAGCAGCATTCATTTTTGTACCGGCAACTTCTTTAGAACAGTTGTCTTCTTTAATCGGAGGCGGAGCGATCACAATTGGAGGACCTTGTTCAACCAAAGCAGCCAAACCAAAGTAACGATCTCTTAAATTATCACAGGCTTGTTTTTGGTCTGCTTTAATATCACCGCGAGTCACCCATTGAGATTTCTCTTCCGGAGTTTTAACAGAACCGCTTGTACAGAATTCAGCAGCATTAGAATAGTGCTGTCTTAAACCATTCGTATAATTATCAAGAGCATCCAAGCAAGACTGAGAAACCGTTGATTCACCATTTAACTTACAAAGAGAACCATCTTTACCTTTCGCCGCAACGATAGATTGGATGATTTTTTCTTTACCCGCTGCCGTCAATGGAGCAAGTTCATTACATTGTTTCGTCGCTGTTTTCACAGAAGACTTAATACAAATTGGCGTACCGCTGTTATCCGAGAAACCAAAGATCATCGGATTACAAGGAAGACCGCCCGTGTTCGCACAAGTCTCAACTTTGGCTTTAATAGTATCATTGAAAGGAAGTTCTTTAGCTCTTGCAATTAAAGTGTCACGACCCAAATCAGCACGCGCACAAGAATTTTGGTGATAGCTAGCGATCCAACCGGAAGCGACGCAAGGACCATCAGCCGCATTTGCGTCTGGAAGCAACAAGCTCCATACATATTCAATGGCATCATGATTCAAGATTTCATTCATCGCGCCTTTTTTACCGCCACCAGAAGTAAACACTCTGTCAGCAGCTTCAGAAGCTTCACGCATACGAAGCAAAACATCAACTTGCGATTTTAGAGTCGGAAGTTTCGCGATCTCACGACCTGTTAGGAATCTTTTTTGAGTTTTAAATTTGTTCGGAGCATTTGTCGCAACAGTGACTTTCTGAACCGGGCTTGATTCCAAACCTTTTTTGATTTCTGGATCTTTTGCAAGTTTGTCTACGATGTCGTTAAAGTTGTTATAACGAGACAGATCTTTTGCAGATAACCATTGAGAGTTGATTTTAATGAATTGATCTTCATCACCAGAAACGATGATCGTCATTGTTTTTCCGCCAGCCATAAGGAAGTTCAAACGAACTTGCTCTTTGCCGTCAGAACCTTTGATCGTTTGAGCTTCAACTTTCGGCATTGGTTGAGAGCCATTCAAACGCACCCAAGTATCTAACTGTGCTTGAGGTTTTTTAGGGAAAACGTGGCGAACGCTTTGCCAGAATTCAGAGACAGTTTGCTGTTTTGTAGAAAGCTTTGTCTCTTTCAAGAATTGATTGATCAATTGCTTTTGATTTGCCGCTGCAGCACCTTGCGCGACGGGTGCCATACAGAAAGTCCAAACGGACGCTGTGGCTGCGAGTGCTTTGATTGTAGATAACGGCTTCAATTTCAATCTCATAACGACCTCATAGTTGTGGTTCTTTTCGGTACATCACGCTAAATCTTTAACAAGAACCTGCACTTAACTCTGATTCCATCATGGACTCTCATTTTGGGATACGAATTCTCGCATCCAGCTGGACTTTTGTCGGTCGAATTTTGACATAAAAAAAGCCCTCTGAGTTCAGAAGACTTTTTCGTTATCTTACTGTTCCGGCTGATTCGGTGGTTCGGGGGCTTGAGGCGGCTCAGGAGGCTGGGGAGCTTGCGGTGGCGTCGACATTTTGCAGATTTCGACTGTCACGCCCTTGTTCGTCATCATAAAGAGTTGTTCGATTTCAGGATTGGTGACGGCCACACATCCCGAGGTCCAATTGTAAAATGGATGAACCGCCGTCACTAATGCATTTTGAGTCGGATCATTGGGGAAACCATGGATCATGATATCGCCACCCGGAGAACGACCTTGTGACTTTGCATAAGCACGGTCCGCTTTATTTGGATAGTCGATGTGCAGTCCCCGATAAAACAAACTTTCCTTGTTTTTACCATCGATTTTATAAACTCCCTCTGGAGTTTTACGATCTCCCTCAAATTGCTTAGCACCGAAGGGGTTTCCAAAGGCGACGTCATAAGATTTTAAAACCACATCGTCGCGAAGGGCATAAAGTTTCTTACGATCCTTAGAGATGATGATGCGATCAATCTTGGTGCCGTCGATAAAGAAATTTTTGAACTGCACAGAGTTTAAATGAGGAAGCTGATCCAAGCGAGTGATGTCATCACAGTAAGATCCAGTTAGAGCAAAAGCTAAACTTCCCGTCGAAATCACAATTGAAGCCATAAGCATAGAAATTGTTTTCATGGCAGCGGTTATAGCCCAGCAAAAGCTCTATGCAAACACTTCTTACTGATATTTCTCTTTTATAATTAAAAAGGGTCCCATATCATGGAGCCCTCTGAAGTCATTTCCTTTTTTCAGAAAAATTACTGCGTAAATGCAGATGACGAACACGACTGGATGCAGCTTTCTCGAGATAAAACGACGCGCGTATCCGTACAAGCTTTGGTTCCTTTATGACGTACCACCGATAAAGTGCCCAAACTTGGTGTATAATTTTTAGCATTAAATTTAGCAAGACACGCGTAGTAAGCATACTTTTGCAAACCTGCCTGCATTTTCTCACTTGTGGGCAAATAGTCCTTAGCTAAAGAGTGATTGATACCCACGCCCTCTTTACTTGGTGAACTTTGCGCCACCGTAAAATCAAAACCGTCTGAAGTAAGTTTGCTGCAATCGCTTGCCGCCTGAGCGTTCGCAATACCAAAGGGGTCGGCACCCACCTTATCGATAATGATCACGTGTCCAGGAACAGCCACGATATCACCTGCTTGTAAACTCATTGCAGGTGTGACCGTGATTTTACTTAAACATGTTAAACCATTTTTTGCAGGCTCGACGTAGGAAGTTGAACCCCACGCCCAAGAGTCAGATGCTTTCAAAGAGCGACCTTCTTTTAAGCGCAACCCCGCCGTGGCCATGGAGGTGTAAACGTAACCCGAGCAATCAATGCCCAAAACACTTGTTCCATCCCCACTATTTTTAAATAGATCAATGGGTGATGTTTTAGAAGTCGTTGCATAGGGCTTGCCGCCATAATCATAGATCAACGGATTTTGTCGGACGTTGAAACAACCGGAACCATAAGTTGATACTTGATTCAAATAAGGATGAGTTGCTTGAACTTGCGTTAAACTTGCGATCGAACGCTTATTGCCCACGCCATCAGAATGCTTGCCCGTGATCGCAATCCCTTTGATATCTGGCACAGTGTTATCCAGTGCCGGAATTTCCAAACTGTTGCAAGACTGATAAGCAGTAGCCAAAGCCCAACGCTCGCCAAAAACCGCCAGAGGGACACCCGCTGCGAGGGCCTGTCTTCTGTGATAAGCATAGTCAGGATTTGCTTCAATTTGTGGAGTTGGGGCAGCGGCTGCCGATGTCGAACCATCTTCGTTGGTTGGGGTGGCTGACGCGGATTCTGTGTTTGAACACGATAGATCCATTGAGTTCACAGTCACCGACAATTGATTGAAGTCATTGCGCACACGATCTTGAATATACGCCCGGAAAGTTGTCGAGCGATCACCCACATCAATTCCTGACAGTAATCCGAGTAATTGCTCAGGAGTTTCAACACGCTCGCCTTGTGGAGCCTCGCTTAAGAGTGAGTCCACGAGGCTATCAAGATCATCCTGAAGCTTTGCCACTTGCGATGATGTCATGCGCGGATTGTCTTGTGCCAACTGGTCGACGTGAGTTTTCATAGCGGCTTTCAACTCTGTCGCGGTCGGGATTGATTTTTGTTCAATCAAATAACTTTTAAGTCCGTCGTACAGTTTTTCTTCCAATTGCTGATTTTTGCAGGCGATATCTGAAACGGTCTGAGAGGCCATACCATCAATAGCAACGGAATACTGCTGGCCACAGGCAGCAAGTAAAACGGAAGCACTCATGATTAATATATGTTTTCTCATGAAGGGCTTATCGGCGCACCGACGCAGCTCCCAAATGATTTGGAGAAAAAAATTTCTGCTCGACTAGACTAAAATTTGATCACTATACTAAGGGTTAACGGAGATTTATAAATCATGGCAGAGAAGTTTATCAAAATTCAGGTTCTATACGACATTCTCCAATTAGAAGGTTACATCCTGATCGGAAGTCTTCTTGCCATCGCCTGGTTGTTTTACAAATTTTTTCTAAAAGAAGTCAGCGACGAGCGCCATAAAAGTATTCGCAATCATTTCAGACTCTTGCTGCGTCACTTTGTTATTCTAAGTTTTCTTTTTGTTTTATTTATTTTCATGCAAAGTTCTGAAGCACAACTCGGCTCTTTGAATCGCTTCACGCCCTATGTCGCTGTGATGACTTTTATCTGGGCGAATATCGTATTTGTGAAAACAGCTCGCCTCATGGTACTCCAGTACCTTTTCCTAGGATCTATGAAGCATGGGGTTCCCCTGCTTTTGGTTAATATTTTTTCATTGATCATGTCGATCGCTCTTTTATTCTGGGGTATCAATCGCATTTTTGGATTGGAGCTCGGACCACTGCTTGCGACATCGGCCGCAGCATCCGTCATTCTCGGTTTGGCTCTGCAAGATACTCTGGGAAATCTTTTTGCCGGAATTTCTTTGCAGCTGGATCGCAATTTTGAAATTGGCGACTGGCTAGAGATCACAAGTGGCATTCAAAAAGCCACTGGGCAAGTGAAAGAAATTTCGTGGAGATCGACAACACTGATTGGTTTTTCTGATGAAGTCATCACTTTCTCGAATCGCTTTATGGCAAATGCACAAATCTCGAACTTCTCCCCGCCGGACAACCCGATTTTACGTCGTCAAATCTTCCGTCTGGCTTATGGCTCAAATATCGAGCACGCCAAGCAAATCTTAGAGAAAATTGTCGCGGGTATTGGCGAAGTTCGCGGCATCCCGGCACCCTGGGCCTATGTGTCTGATACCAACGAAAACTGGGTCGAACTGAAAATAATTTACTTTATTGACCATTACAGCGCCCAATACAGCATTGGAGACAAAGTTTATACCCGCGGTATCGCGGAACTGACATCGGCAGGCATTAAATTAGCTCGACAAGTCGTTGAAGTTTCGACTAAAAATAGCCCCGATGTCACAAATCAACTTTGAGCACCCACTCGCCATTAAAATCCGCAAACAAATCGTTCAAGCACTGAATGATTTTAACATGATCGAAGATGGCGACAAGGTGATGGTTTGTGTGTCTGGGGGCAAGGATTCAAGCGTTTTGCTGGCGCTTTTAACCGAAATTCAAAGACGTTCCGAGCGTCACTTTGAAATCGAAGCGGCGATTTTGGATCAAAAGCAACCGGGTTTCGACGCCACGAATTTCAAAGTCTGGATTGAGTCCTTAGGTGTAAAGCTTCATGTGATCGAAAAAGACACTTATTCCATTGTTAAAGAAAAATCAAAAGGAGCAACCTTCTGCTCGTTATGCTCTCGACTCCGTCGTGGAATTCTTTACGATTATGCCCACAACCTTGGTTTCACGAAAATGGCTTTGGGCCATCACCGCGATGACGTTGTTCATACGACTTTGTTAAACATGTTCTATGCGGGCCAAACGGCGGCGATGCCACCCAAACTTCGTTCAGATGATGGGCGTAATATTTTACTTCGTCCGCTGGCCTATGTTTCGGAACGTGATATCGAAGCGCTTGCCGCTGATTGGAATTTTCCAATCATTCCATGCAATCTTTGTGGATCTCAAGATGGTTTAAAGCGCCAGCGTGTAAAAAAATTGGTGCGAGATTTAGAAAAAGAAATTCCAAATATCTATTCGACCATTCAAAATGCGTTAGGAAACGTAAAGCCCAGCCAAATGCTTGACCAGGCTTTATGGGATTTCAAAGGCCTTAAGCCATCCCCTTGCGAACCGCAGGACGCTCAGAAATCTTCCGAGCCCATTGCTTAACCTTCGGGGCATCGACAAATAGTTGGGGTTGTCTTTCAAGCATTGCAGCTACCCATGGGTAATTACACATATCTGCGACGGTATAATTGCCCCCAGCAAGATAGTCATTTTTCCCCAATTGAATTTCCAAGACTCCCACGATGCGGAGGCTTTCCTTTTCAAAGCGTTCGATAAACGCAGGCACTTTCGGATTCATATAATTGTGCCCGTAATTTAAATTTCCAAAATTTGGTCCCACAGCAGACATTTGGAACATCATCCATTCCATCACATGGGTGCGCTCATCCAAACCATAGCCAAAGAAACGACCCTCATACTTTGAAGCCAGATAATAAAGAATCGCCGCACTCTCAAACACCGTGACCGGCCCCACCGGCGTATTATCAACAATCACTGGAATACGGCCGTTCGGATTCATCGCCAAAAACTCCGGCGTTTTTTGCTCATTCTTTTGAAGATTGATTTCATGCAAAGTGTAGGGAATGCCAAGTTCCTCAAGCATGATCCAAACCTTGCGGCCATTCGGTGTGTGAGCTGTATAAAAATCAATCATCTTTGCCTCCTTTAAAGATTGAACGCCGGCACTGCTGTAATTGCAAACGTTGAAAACTAAGGCCAACAAAGCTCAAGTTGAGGACAAATCCACACCCGCTCCGGTTACTGAGTGTGTCATTTCTTGCGGATACCCGGCCAGCCGTATAGGTTTATATCTCCAATTATGTGCGGATATAGCGTAGTTGGTAGCGCGCTTCCTTGACATGGAAGAGGTCACTGGTTCAAGTCCAGTTATTCGCACCAAATTCTTTCTCTCTCATTTTAAAATTCAAAATAGGACCATATGAAAAAAGGCCGTTTAGAAGCATTTAGCGACGGGGTTTTAGCTATCATTATCACCATCATGGTCTTGGAACTTAAAGTTCCCCATGGGGATCATCTGGAAGACCTGTTGCCGCTGTGGCCGGTGCTTTTCTCCTATATCCTCAGCTTTATTTATGTGGGGATTTACTGGAACAATCATCACCATCTTATTCATTCTATTGAGGAAGTGGACGGCAGATCGATGTGGGCAAACCTGCATCTGCTGTTTTGGTTGTCCTTAATTCCCGTCACAACGGCGTGGATGGGTGAAAACCACTTTGGTGCTTGGCCGGTCTTCATGTACGGCTTGGTTTTATTAGCCTCGGCCGTGGCATATTATCTTTTGGTTCAGGCCCTGACCTGTGGAGGTCAGAAAAACCAACATTTGCGACAAGCCCTTGGCAAAGATCTGAAAGGCAAGATCTCCCCGGTGCTATACATCACGGGAATGGGTCTGGCTTTCGTGAATGTGTGGGTGGCATGTGCGATGTACGTGATCGTGGCCGCTATCTGGGTCATCCCCGATACACGTATTGAAAAACAACCCGCGCATTAAATAAAAAAGGCTGCTTGTGAAGCAGCCTTTTTTTGTTCTCTAGAATAGAGCGTTGTTCGGCGTGCGTGGAAACGGGATCACATCACGAATGTTTGTCATGCCTGTTACGTACATCAACATACGCTCGAAGCCCAGACCATAACCCGCGTGCGGGAAGCTGCCGTATTTACGAAGATCTGTATAGAAAGAGTAATCCTCAAGATGAAGACCATGGCCTTTCATACGAGACTCTAGGATCTCGAGGTTGTCTTCCCGTTGTGACCCACCGATGATTTCACCGATACCCGGAGCAAGCAAGTCCATTGCACGCACTGTCTTACCATCAGCATTCAATTTCATATAGAACGCTTTGATTTCCTTCGGATAATCCGTCACGAATACAGGACGCTTGAAGTGCTCTTCAGCAAGGAATCTTTCATGCTCAGATTGCATGTCAATTCCCCATTCAACGTTGAATTCGAATTTCTTACCAGATTTTTTCAAAATCTCGATAGCTTCTGTGTAAGTCACGCGAGCAAAGTTGTTGTTCAAAACGTTGTTCAATTTATCGAACAAGCCTTTTTCGATGAATTGGTTAAAGAACTCCATCTCCTCTGGGCATTGTTCCATCACATAGCGGATGATGTACTTAATCATGTCTTCAGCCAATTCCATATTCGCTGACAAATCAGCAAATGCGATCTCTGGCTCGATCATCCAGAACTCAGCTGCATGACGAGATGTATTTGAATTTTCAGCACGGAATGTAGGACCGAATGTGTAGATATCACGGAAAGCCGCGCAGAATGTTTCACCATTCAACTGACCAGAAACTGTCAGGTTCGTTTCCTTACCAAAGAAATCTTTGGAAGCATCGATTTTTCCGTCGGCTGTTTTTGGCGGGTTATCCAATTTCAATGTGGTGACACGGAACATTTCGCCAGCACCCTCAGCATCAGAGCCTGTGATGATGGGCGTGTTCACATACACGAAGTTTTGATCCTGGAAAAACTTATGAATCGCGTAAGCAAGCACAGAACGCACACGGAATACTGCAGAGAACGTGTTACCACGCGGACGCAAGTGAGCGATCTCGCGCAGATACTCAAAACTATGGCGTTTGTTTTGAAGGGGATATTCTGCAGCTGCTTTTTGAATCACTTCAACTTTAGAAGCCAAAACTTCAAAAGTCTGCCCCGCACCTTGCGACTTAACGACTTTACCCGTCACGATGATCGAGCTTGCGATAGAAAGCTTTGCAACTTCGTCGAAGTTTGACATTTTTTCGTCGAAAACAACTTGAACACCTTTAAAGAAAGAGCCGTCATTCAACTCGATAAAGCCGAAATTCTTTTGGTCACGGATCTTACGAACCCAGCCCGACATTTGGACTTCTTTATCCAGGAATTTTTCAGTTTCTCTAAAAAGTGATTTAACCAGAGTTGTTTGCATAGAAAGCCCTTTCAACTGACCTTCTATGATTATGTATTTTTCGCTATAAAATCAATATTTTAATCGCGAGTCAGCATGTTCCAGTCCGTCAGATTGTAGCGCCCTAATATTTGCGCCAGTCGACCATTGCTGCGTGCGTGCGCCAGCCAATCCGTCAGTCCGTCGCCCAATAAGGAAACCTGGGGGTTCTTCTTAAGACCCACCAGGACCAGAAAGCTAAATCCAGTGATAGATGTCGGATGCAATGCAAACTGCTGCCCCTTCTCCCTTAAAAGATAATAGCGAAGAACATTATAATCCCCCAAGGCCACATCCATACGTTTTTGGGCGACAATCCTAAACATTCTTTGAACCACGTCAGAACCCGAAAGTTTATGCATTTTCTGACCCTTGAACTCGTTCTCGATCCGACCATCCTGCAAAGCGATATCAAAATAGATGAGACGGGATTTTTCCAACGACTGGGGATCGATCACCGCAGGTGCTTTTTTGTCCACGGGCAGCAAGGCGCCGGTATAGTTGACTCCCAGTTGCGGACCCACCACCGAAATATCATCCATATAGCGCACAAGATATTCCGGCGCGATAATGTAATCGAGCTTGCGCACCTGGAGCCCCTGCTTAAAGCGTGACGGAGGTACGTTTTCTAAACGCAGCTCCACACCCATTTCTTGCGCTGTCTCCTTTAACATTTCAAAAACATATCCCGTCCAGACACCAGGATTTTTTTCGCAGATATAGGGACACAGAGCTGTGGTTCCAATACGGATAATACGTTTATTATTTTGATCTAATTCTTGGGGCACTTTTGCAGCAACGACGGGGGGTTTTGGAGGTAATAAGCTTTTCGGAGTCCCCATCCATCCCGGATATTCGGCGATATTGTTTCGGGTGATAGCAAATGTGGGAATGCGAATCTTCTTTTCCACGGGCTGACCGTTTAGAACGCGAATCAAAGTTCTTGTGGTTTCTCGTCCAAGCTCACCGCAATATTGAGCCGAGTTGATCACAGTCAACTTATTCGAACGCAGATTTTGCACGGACTCGGGATCACCATCAAACGTGACGTGCTTAATTTCAGTGCGTTTCTTGGCTTGAAGTTCTTTTACTATTTCCAAACCACCGCCGTCATTCACCGTAAATACAACATCAACACTGCCTTTATTGGGAAATTCCTTAAGAAACTGAGACACAGCTGCTTTCCCGGAGACAGGATCAACCGCTTGATAGACGCCGACCACTTTAAATTGGACGTGTTCGGCTCGCAAAGAATCGAAAAAGCCATCCACGCGTTCCGTCGTAGCTGATACAGAAGGGTATTCAAAGACGGCAATTTTAATGACTCGCTCTGACCCAAACAACGAACTGATATAGGCGCCATTTTCACGGCCAGCGGCATAATTCGCACTCGTGATATAAGACGCTAATTCACCATTAACGATGTATTGATCAAATGCGATCACGGGGATGTTTAATGTATTCGCCTCTTTCAGACCGGATACCAGTGTCGAGTTATCTGTTGGCTGAACGATAATTGCATCGGGTTTGTCTTTTAAAGCTTGCTGCATTTGCTCGGCCTGATTTTCAACGCCTTTGCGACCTTCGCCGGCGACGTAAGACGTGAGCTTGATTTGCTGCTTTCCCTTGTGCGCAGAATTGAAAACTTGAACTTGTTCTTCAAGCCCTTTACGCATGGCCACTTGGCCTTCGATTTTCATGCTCCAATAAAGGACGGTGACATTCCAATCTTTAGCAAAGACAGATGAAGAAAATAAAAAAAATAGCAATGCAGACATAAACGCACAGAGTTTTTGCACGCTTCAACAATACTATGTTTGATTGCTATATGACAAATTTAATCGCGAGTTAAGATACTCCAGTCGGTTAAATTATACCGACCTAGAATCTCCTGAAGATGAGTATTTTTCCGAGATTGAACAAACCAATCATTCAGTCCGTCTCCCAAAAGATTTACCTGAGGATTTTTCTTAAGTCCCACTAACACCAGGAAACTAAAGCCGGTGATGGAGGTTGGATAAAGAGTGAACTGTCCCTTATCTCGCACTTGATAATAGCGAAGGACATTGTAATCCCCCAACGCCACATCCATTCGTTTTTGCGCCACGATGCGGAACATGCGCTCCACGACATCTGAACCAGACAGTTTATTGATTTTATGCCCTGTGAATTCCGCCTCAATACGCCCGTCTTGCAAACCGAAATCAGAATAGATGATTTTTTGATTCTCAAGGGATTGATTGTCGATGATATGCGGAGTTTTTTTATCCTTAGCAAACAATGCACCCGTATAGTTCACGCCCAACTGAGGACCCACAACCAAGACGTCATCCATATAGCGTACTAAGTATTCAGGAGCGATGATGTAATCAAGCTTGCGAGTTTCCAAGCCTTGCTTCAGGCGAGTCGTCACGACGTTTTCCAAACGAAGTTCAACACCCAAATCACGAGAAACCTCGCCTAGAATCTCAAACAAATACCCTGTCCAAACGCCCGGGCTTTTTTCACAGATATAAGGACACAGGGGAGTTGTGCCGATGCGGATGATGCGTTTTTGATTTCGATCAAATTCCTCACGAGGAACGATCGTCGGTCGTGCACGATCTGCTTTCTTTGCAGCTTCAGGTTTAGGAACACCCATCCAACCCGGATAATCATTTAAAGTTTTTTTGGTGATTGGAAATGTTGGAACGCGAATTTTGCGTTCTACAGATCTGCCGCTGATAACTTTCACCAAAGTTCTTGCCGTCTCTCGGCCCAGCTCTCCACAGAACTGTGCGGAATCGATTACGGTAGAGCGGCCTGCGCGAATATTATCAACAGATGCGGGGTCTCCATCGAAGGTCACATGTTTGATTTCTGTGCGTTTCTTGGCTTGAAGTTCTTTAACGATTTCTAAGCCACCGCCATCGTTCACGGTGAAAACAACATCCACGCTGTTCTTATCAGGAAAGTCTTTGAGGAATTTTTTTACAGCCAGACGGCCCGATTCAGGATCGACCGCTTGATACACTCCAACCACTTTGAATTTTGCATTTTGTGCGCGCAAAGAATCAAAAAAACCATCCACCCGTTCTGTTGTTGATGAAACCGCTGGATATTCAAAGACGGCAATGCGAATGCGTTGATCCGGTTTGAATTGAGACGTGAACTCCCCATTGTCTTGTCCGGCACGATAGTTGGCACTGGTGATAAAAGCCGTCAACTCACCATTCACAATGTATTGGTCGTATGCGATAACAGGGATTTTTAAAGAATTGGCCTCTTGAAGACTTGATGCCAGTGTTGAATTATCCGTCGGTTGAATCACAATAACATCAGGCTTTTCTTTTAAGGCCTGTTGCATCTGCGCTGCCTGGTTCTCGATACCTTTACGACCTTCTCCCGCTACAAAAGGGATAAGGTTGATCGAGCTCTTGCCTTTATTTTCTTTATTATAGATTTGGACTTGTTCCTCGAGACCCTTGCGCATGGCAACCTGGCCTTCGATTTTCATACTCCAGTATAGAACGGCGACCTTCCAGTCCTTGGCAAAAGAGACTGAAGAAACGAGCATCAACAAACAAAGTGCAAAAATAAATCTCACACTTTGATAATACTCCTAATTAATTTCGAAAGACAAAGAATTAAAGATTAATAAATTTCTATGCGATCGTTCTCTTTGAAACCAGATCCCGAATGAATTATTGCAATTGCGCCATCTGTGCCAAAATAAGATATGACTTCTAAAGTCCCCTTCAATCTACCTGGAGCACGGCCAATGTGCGTCCCACTTTCTGGGTCATAAATATCATCACCATCTTCCATCACACGCAGAAGATCTCCCATTTGCAACCCTGAAACTTTTCCAACATTCAAATAGATTCGATCCCCCTGAATAGCGGCAATACGCCCTTCCCAAGAGATTTTCTCCAAAGCAGCCAGCACTTGCGGAGAGAAATCCAAAAACGCATCTTTCACGATCACTTCAATCATTTCAGGATTGTTCTGCAAAAATTTATCTGTCTCGACACGTTCAGCTACGCGAACGCCTTGGTCTTTTAGAATAACTGTTTTTACAGTGTTAAAAATCTCGTGACCACCACGTGTTGTGACCACGCGCACTTGGGCAACAACTTCAAAACCCGTCGTCAGCTGTCGGACCACACCGACATTATCTGATTTTCTTTGTACGCGGATATCAAGAATACGCCCTTCCAAAACGGCGTTCACACCTAAAGCACTTGCAGCCTTAGCAACGTCTGACATTTTATAACCACCGGCCGGGTCCATCATTTTTGTCAGATCAATACCTAGTTCACGACTGTCCAAAGCAATCAATTCACCCGAACGATTCAAATCCGTGATGAAAGCAGAGCGCGCACGATCGCGGAAACTTTGAGGTCTTTTATCGGATGTATCAAGGAACGGAAGAACCATGAGGCGTTTTCTAGGGGATGATTCGTCCTTGAGAGAGACCTGATTTTCATCACGCACTTCGCGACGAGGACCACCCGCGCGATCCGCAGTCACACATCCCACCATGGATATTACAACTGCCAAAGCCAAAAACATTCTCACAAAAGGCCTCCCCTTATTGAGCCAGCTTTAAAACGATTTCTTCACGGCCTTCAGAAACTTTCACAAGCTTCTTACCATTCACATCCAAAGCTTCCAGCTTGGATGCAAGTTCCGTTGATGAAACCACTGTATCGACTTCAAAACTAACTGAGTCAGAACTCACCAAACGCTCACGGATATTTTTCACCTGAGTTAATTGGGAGCGAATGCGTTCTTTCAAAACTTCCATCGATGGAAGGGTGTGTTTACCAGTCACGGTCACACGGATCACAGAAGTTCCAACCGAACCTCTTTGCCATGCTTCAAAAACTTGAGATGCCAAATCGCTTGAAACAGCCTCAGCCACTTCGCGGATTTTTTTATCAACCGCTCCTTCGAAGGAACCCTGTACGTCATAACGACGAGAAACATCGGCAATAGGACGAGAATTGCTCACTTGAATGGCGGTCATACGAACTTCGACCCGGTAGCCACTGCCTTTTTCAGCCTTATTGATCAGCACCTGACCATCGATAACAACCGGAGCATTGAAGTATTGCGCAAAGAATTGAGAATCCTCACCAGCGATTCTTTCATTTTGAAAACTTGAAGGAACATTAGCTCCCAAACCCGCTTCCACCGGCTTAATCACAAAAAAATTACTTTTTTGGAAAGAGTTGCGTAAAGCTTCCTCTAAAGTTCGGCTTTGCTTGACCAAGAAAGGTTGAGTCTTTTCCTGTGGCTGCCACCAGCGATAGTTGCGACTCTCAACGCGGTCGATAAAACTGATCACCGGTAAAACCACAGGAATCGTGTCATTTTCATTCAGCAAAGAGTTTACTTGAAGAAGCTGCTTCAAATCCGACAGTGATACTTTCATATTCACTGACATTTTGAATTCTTCACCTTCTTGAGTGATAGCAGATGGCTTTACAAATGGAATGTACCGAGCTGAAAGCTTGATGACTTTATTTGCAATCAACGACTTGTTTTTATTATAGCGATCGTCGCCAATAAGTTCGCGAATCACTTCCTCGGAAACTTTCGTGGCTGCTTGATTTTGAATATCAGCTTTCGCAGCTTGAGGAGTGGCTTGTTTGGAAGTGCCCGCGAAATTACGCTCAAGCAAATCAGTTGTTTGAGCGAATAGCGAAGTTGAAAACATCAAGAAGAAACCAATCAAAGCTGCAAATCGCATTTTCCTTACCTCAATTCAATAAAATCCGTTCGTCCAAAAAGGGAATGCACCCCTTCAAAGAATTCGTTGCTCACGTTGACTCCGGATCCCTCGGCTACGTCCATTGTCACACGGCGACTGACGTCGGGTATATCAATTTCTAGACTGACTGCCGTTGGACCTGGATTCTCTTTCATCAAAGATTGTAAACGACCATAGTCTTCATGCGGGATGCGATCTAGCCTAAAGACCATACGCTTGGTTTTTTTAAGAATATCTTCAAGCGGAGAAACCGAATCGACCATAATTTTCGCGACTCCTTCTTCGACCTCAAGACCCCCACCGATCAACATCGGTCTTTCATCTTTAAGCATCTCACCATTCTTTGCAAACGCATCTGGGAAGATCACAAGTTCGACCGATCCGGTTAAATCTTCAAGCTTACCGAACGCCATTCGGGTCCCTTTTTTCGTGATCAACTCACGAAGCTCGGTAATAAGTCCCGCCACAATGACACGCTTTTTCGCAGCATCACGGTTTTTCCAGTCTTTTTTCGCTGCCTGCATTGCTTCCCATTCAGGAGAGCCCACCGCTGGCATCTGCGCTGGCAGATCGATGATTTTACAGTTGGTAAAGATCTCTGAAAGAGTATCAAATCCTTTCAAAGGATGATCACTCAAGTAAAACCCAATGACTTCTTTTTCATACGCCAAAGTCGCGGTACGACTCCATGGCTTTACATCATCAAGCTTCACCACTGTTTCAGTAGATGGACCTAAATCAAATAATGAAGATTGACCCAGCTCGCGATCTTTTTGCAGACCTTGAGCACGATCTAGGAATTTTTGATAACCTGCTATCAACTGCGCGCGATGCGCACCGAAACCATCAAAGGCGCCGGCTTTAATCAAGCACTCGATCACTTTTTTATTCACGCGACGAAGATCGATGGCATTAAAAAATTCATCCAAAGAGTTGAACTTTTTATCAGGCAAGCTTTCACGAGCCTCCACAATCGCTTCAACGGCATTTTGTCCCACGCCTTTAATACCACCCAGACCGAAGTAAACTTCATCACCGTGGGCGCCAAAGAAGTATTCAGAGAAATTCACATGGGGTGACTTAACTGTGATTCCGCGTTTTGCAGCATCCTTGGAGTACTTTACGATTTTTTCTGTATCAGACAACTCGGTAGACAGAAGTGCTGCAAAGAACTCCACTGGATAATGACATTTCAACCAAGCAGTCTGTAACGTAACCACAGAATAAGCAGCGGCATGGGATTTATTGAAACCGTAATCCGCAAACTTATACATCAAATCGAAAAGATCAGAAGAGCGTTCTTTATTATGGCCTCGTTCGATAGCACCTTTCATGAAACGTTCGCGGTGCTGATCCATTTCCTCTTTGATTTTTTTACCCATCGCACGACGAAGCATGTCGGCTTCACCCAGAGAGTAGCCGGCAATTCGCGAGGCGATACCCATAACTTGCTCTTGATAAACCATGATACCGTAGGTCTCTGCCAAAACCTCTTTGGTGTCTTCAAGCAAGTATTCAACGGGCGCTTTTCCGTGTTTACGATCTGTAAAATCTGGAATGTTCGCCATTGGACCTGGACGATACAACGACGTGATGGCGGTGATATCGGCAAATGATGAAGGACGGATTTTACGAGTGGCATCGGTGATGCCCTCACCCTCGAATTGGAACACCCCAGCAGTATCACCACGTGACATCATCTCGAAAGTGGCCGTGTCGGTCATCGGAATCATGCGCGAGGTGATCGTCTTGCCACGATTCTTTTTGATATGCTTTAAAGCCATGTTGATATGAGTCAGGGTTTTCAACCCCAAGAAGTCGAACTTGATCAAACCGATTTTCTCGGCGTGCTTCATGTCGTATTGGACGACCTGCTCGCCATCGGCGCCCTTATACAAAGGCGCATGCTTAACCAATTGACCATCACCAATGATAACGCCGGCGGCATGGATACCTGCGTTTCGAACCATACCTTCCACACGTTGGGCAAGGTCGATCAAAGTCGCAACCGTAGGATTCATCTCCATCATCTCAGTCAGACGAGGTTCCATCTCCAAAGATTCTTTAAGAGAAATACCTAATTTATCCGGAATCAATTTTGTTACTTGATCTACTTCCGCAAATAACATTCCCAACACACGGCCTACGTCTTTCAACGCCGCACGAGTTTGCAGTTTACCGTAGGTAATGATCTGAGAAACCGAAGCCTGTCCGTATTTCTGTGTCACATAACGAATCACTTCCTGACGGCGATCCTGACAGAAGTCGATATCGAAGTCGGGCATAGAGATACGTTCTGGATTCAAGAAACGCTCAAACAGAAGGAAATTTGGAAGTGGATCCAAATCCGTAATTTTTAAAACATAGGCGACCAAGGAACCGGCACCCGAACCACGGCCGGGACCGACAGGGATGTCGTTATCCTTCGCCCAACCAATGAAATCTTGGACGATCAAGAAGTAGCCATTGAATCCCATGCGATCAATGATACCCAGCTCATAATCCAAACGCGTGTAATATTCCGGCTTTTTCTCTTCAGGAACTGCCTCACCACGCTCTGCTGCTTCTTGAAAACGAAGAAGCAAACCTTCTTTGGAACGACGAGCGATGTCTTCTTTCAAAGTAACACCTTCGTCCGTCGGGAAAGTTGGAAGATGGTAAATCGGTTTACCAGCGTCGTCTTTTAGTTTGAATTTTACATCGCAACGGTCAGCGATTTGCAAAGTGTTGCTGATAGCTTCAGGAACGTCTGCGAACAGATCTATCATCTGCTCTGGTTTCTTAAAATAGAACTCATCCGTTCCTAAGCGGAAACGACTTTCATCACTCAAAGTTTTATTGGTGCCGATACAGATCAAAACTTCCTGAGCGATCTGATCATCTTGAGTCATGTAGTGAACATCATTGCTGGCAACCACAGGGACACCAGTGATTTTCGAAGCTTCTAGCAAGAATGGATTGATTTGATCCCACTCGGGTACGCCTGTGCGGCACATTTCCAAATAAAGGCGGTCATCGAAAATTTCTTTAAGTTGACGTATCTTTGCCAGCGCCGCATCGGCGCCCTCTTTCATGAAGGCTTCGGCAACCTCACCACGCAGGCCCCCCGTCAAACAGATCAAATCAGAGTTGTATTCTTTGATCACTTCATAGTCGATACGAGGCTTCCAATAGAAACCCTCTTGGTAACCAATGGTCGAAAGCTTACAAAGATTTTGATAGCCCTTTTGATTTTGCGCTAAGAAAACCAATCGGCGTGGACCTTGCGCCACTTGATCGCGATCCTGTTTTTTCTCCAGGCGTGAACCCGGAGCTAGATACGCATCCAATCCCAAAAGAGGTTTTACGCCATTGTCTTTACAAGCAAAGTAAAATTCAACGGCGCCGAACATGTTGCCATTGTCGGTCAGTGCAACCGCCGGCATATTCATCGCCGCCGCTTTTTTCGCGATAGCTTTAACTCGGCAGGCAGCCTCTAAAAGGGAGTATTCTGAGTGGACATGAAGATGAACAAAAGACATGCTAAATTCATATCTTAGCTATGTCGTTTATTCAAATTAGGAGCCTTGCGTTAACCCTTCGTCGGGGACCATTTTTTGATCATCTTTGCCAGGGCCAATATAGCGCCAGAATTGGGGTAGCATAAAGCCAGTTAAAACCACCATCACCGCGCAAATCAGACCTCCGCTCGTAATACTCACGGGAACTGAATACTTCGCAGCCACCCATCCCGCACGGGCATTTCCTAAGAGTGGACCTGACATGTATGAGATCATTTCAATTCCTGACAAGCGACCCCGCAATTCATTCGGCACTGTTTGATTCCAAATAATTCCACGGAAGAGCCCACTCATCATATCAGCAGCCCCCGCGAGTCCTAAAAACAAAACGGCCACCCAAAGATTTTGCGCAAATCCCACTCCGATAATGAAGACAGCCCACAACGTCGCTGCAATCACCACAGCACGTCCATGATGATGAACTTTTCCTGTCCAACCACTGAATAAAGTCATAAGCAAAGAGCCAATAGCCATCGCTGAAAATAATGCTCCCGCAGCCGTTGCGCCTCCCCAGTTTTCAGACATCGCTGGAAAAAGAGCGACAGGAAATGCAAAGACCATTGCCACAATATCGATCACATATGTGCCAACTAATTCTGGTTTTGAAAGAGCATATTTGAGGCCGGCTTTTGCATCTTCCAATGGAGAAACATCTCTTTTTTCGGGAGCTGGCATGCGACTCATCAAATACAAAGCAACAAAGGCTGCGGCAAAACTAGCCACATCGAAAAAGTAAGCACCTTTAACTCCAAACTTAGCAATTAAAAGCCCACCTAATGCCGGACCTACGATGGCACCCGCAGCCCACCGGAAACTGCCCAATGCACCGATGGCCGGATAGTCTTCAGGAGCCACAATTTTTTGGGTCATAGCTTCCATCGCAGGTCGGTGAAAACCAACCACCGATTGAAAGATCGCAACCAAAACAAAGATTAAAGGCACCGAGGGCTTTTCGCGACAAGCGTTCAGTGCCTGAGCAAGAATAATTAATGTCATGATAATTTCAGAAGTAAGAAGCAACTTACGACGATCCATGCGATCTGCATAAGTTCCTCCTAAAATTCCGAAAACAAGAACTGGAAGAAGCTGCACAAGGCCCAACATTCCCACCAACCAATTGTCCTTGGTAAGCTCATAGACTTCGTAGGGAATGGCAACATAAGTCACCATACTTCCTAAGAAGGAAATCATTTGTCCAAAGAATAACAGGCGGAAATCACGATACTTACGAAGAGGAGTCAGATTAATTAGCATGCGCTATCGTAATTCAAATTTGTTAACTCCGCAAGACTCGCGACTGTCAGGAAAGCGTATTGATTATAGGGCCTGTGCCCGAAGGGCAACCCCCGCAGGTACCGTTGCCTGCTCCACACTTAAGCGATCTTTGATCACGGGGATGATCACTGTCCGATCACCGCCGCCACCGTTTAAAACAATTTTAAGCTGCACACCTTGGACGGCTGCGGGATCAGTTCCCGCATCGATATTCCAAAGTGTGGCAACGTCATTATTAATTTCGATACTGTTGCTGCCAGGAACTGCTGGATTCTTTTCCATCGTCACACTCAAAATACTTGGCGCATAACCCTCAGCAACTTGCATATCGATTTGCAGCCGCTGATAGAATTGCCCGACGATCCCCATCTTCACCAAAGCTGTTTTGACCATACCAGAGGTGGGAGTGATAAAATCTGTATCGCGAGTGCTATCTCCACTGATGACACCGATATACCGTTGAGGCATTTGCGAGTTTGGAACATCCAGTACAAAGGGATGACGGACTACTGGATTTTCCGAAAAAGAATTAAATGACAATATCAAATAACCTGATTTCACGTCGTAAATGCGATAACCCGTCATCGCGCCACAACATTGCTCTACTCCGGTAGTAACAAGCAAGAATTCATGATCATAATTAATAGACGTTGCGGGTTCTTCTTTTTTCCAAAGCTCCGTTTGCAGATTAGGTCCCGTACGAGCTGAAAACTTCAAATTCCCAGTTAATCCATCCACATCCAAAGAATAAGCCCGTTTAAGACGACTATCGACCAAATACAAACTCTGTGTGCTATCAGGGTTATACCCGACCAGCATCTCATAATCTTGAATGCTTTTCTGAACTTTACGAACATTATTAAAATCTATGACGTAACCAAAACTTGAGGTCCCTGCTGTTTGAAAAAACGCATGTTGAGATGCGACAGCCACAGCCGCCACCGCCGTGATTACCAAAAACACCCACTTCAAGTGCTTCATCGGTCCCCCTATTCAGTTTTAGAACTTGTATGCCTATGGTTTATCACGAACAGCCGCAAGCACCCAGGTCCAACGTTAAAACACAAGGAGACTGATCTTTAATCCTACTCCCACTCAATTGTGCCAGGAGGCTTACTAGTAACGTCATAAACGACGCGATTCACACCTTTCACTTTATTGGTGATAAGGTTTGAGACTTCGCGAAGGAAGGCAAACTC
This sequence comes from Bdellovibrio sp. SKB1291214, assembly GCF_002209355.2. Taxonomy (GTDB): domain Bacteria; phylum Bdellovibrionota; class Bdellovibrionia; order Bdellovibrionales; family Bdellovibrionaceae; genus Bdellovibrio. The sequence continues at coordinate 2,912,738 of NZ_CP106855.1, read as the reverse complement.
GAATGGATACCAGTCCGCGGTCATGCCATCACTGGATGTCACTGCACGCAAAGCCAAGACGTGATCATACGTCCTAGAATCGCCTTGTACACCCACAGTTTTCACCGGGAGTAGTACACAGAAGGCCTGCCAAATCTTTTCATACAAGCCATGTTTACGAAGCTGAGAAATGTAAACATCATCAGCCTCTTTAAGAATGCGCAATTTCTCAGGTGTGATTTCACCCAAGACACGAATCGCCAAGCCTGGCCCTGGAAATGGATGTCTCCACAAAAGTTCTTTTGATAAACCTAATTGAGCACCCATGGCGCGGACTTCATCTTTAAAAAGCTCACGAACAGGCTCCAAAAGTTTCAAATTCATTTTTTCTGGCAAACCACCGACATTGTGGTGGGACTTAATGGTTACACTGCCACCGACCGATGAAACACTTTCTATGACATCAGGATACAAAGTTCCTTGTGCCAGCCACTTGATCGGAAGAGATTTATCATAGCTTTTATCAAAGACTTCGATAAACACACGGCCAATTGTTTTACGCTTGTCTTCAGGATCAGACTTGCCAACCAAAGCATCCATGAACTCTTTTGATGCATCTACACCACGAACATTCAAACCCAAGCCTTGGTAATTTTTTAAAACATCTTCGTATTCATTTTTACGAAGCAAACCATTATCAACGAAAACGCAATGAACGCGATCCGCACCCAAAGCTTTCGTTAATAAGGTCGCCACTACTGTGGAATCAACACCGCCGCTTAAGCCCACCAGGACGTGATCTTCAGGGGCTACTTTGTGGCGGATTTCTTCCATCAAATGATCTTTTATATGAGGAGCATCCCAATCAGCAGGAGCGTTGCACATTTCCGAAGTAAAATAGCGAAGCAGATCTAAACCATGTTCAGTGTGAGCCACCTCGGGATGAAATTGCACAGCCAACACGTTGGGCCCTCGCATCGCCGCGGGATGATCTCCATCAGACGTGGCGATCACTGTGAAATCTTTTGGCACGGCATCAACAACGTCACCGTGACTCATCCATACTTTTTGTTTTTGCGGAACACCCGTTAGGACGTCAGTCCATGTTACATAATTTAAACCATACTCACGGTGCTGAGCTTTAGAAACTCGGCCACCCAAGGAGTGAGTTAATAACTGCATTCCATAGCAAACGCAGAATAAAGGACTTATGTTACGAAGCTCTTGAATATTTCTTTGCGGGGACCCCGTTTCGTAAACTGAGTTCGGACCTCCACTTAAAATGATTCCATAAGGTTTCTTTTTAATGATTTCGTCAGTGGGATACAGATAGGAATGAATTTCTGAATAGTATCCCATTTCGCGCAGACGGCGCGCAATCAGCTGAGTGAATTGCGAACCGAAATCCAAGATAATAAATCCACGTAGCATAATGATTAACTTTCAATTCTATAGTTCGGAGCTTCTTTGGTGATGCTGACATCGTGTACGTGAGATTCACGCAGACCCGCCGCACTGATCTGGACGAATTTTGCTTTCGTCTGAAGCTCATCAATATTCGCCGCGCCTAAATAGCCCATACCCGATTTTAAACCACCCACCAATTGGTGAATGATACCGGAAGCAGGCCCTTTGTATGCAACCTTACCTTCGATTCCTTCTGGAACGAGCTTTTCGTTGTCATCAATATCCATCTGACCGTAGCGGTCCTTAGAACCCTTGGCCATCGCGCCAATTGAGCCCATGCCACGATAAACTTTATAACTACGACCTTGGAACAAAATAGTCTCCCCTGGAGACTCTTCAGCACCCGCTAACAAATTTCCAATCATCACACTATTAGCCCCAAGTGCTAGCGCTTTTGTGATGTCGCCTGAAAACTTAATACCGCCGTCAGCAATAATTGTTTTTCCCGATTTCTTAGCGACTTTTGCACACTCCATCACCGCAGAAATTTGCGGCATACCCACACCAGCCACCACGCGAGTTGTGCAAATACTGCCCGGGCCCACGCCTACTTTAACAACATCAGCCCCCGCCTCAATCAAAGCTTTCGTGCCATCCGCTGTCACGACGTTGCCGGCGATGACGATGACGTCTTTGAATTTTTTAGAGACATGCTTCACCATGTCCAGAACGTTTTTGGAATGACCGTGAGCCGTATCGACACACAATACGTCAACTCCAGCTGCCACTAAAGCTTCAGCACGTTCCGCAGAATCAGTGCCAACGCCAATCGCAGCCCCCGCGAACAACCGACCGTGATTGTCTTTGGTCGCCTGCGGATAGTTTTTTGCTTTTTCGATGTCTTTGATAGTGATCAGGCCTTTAAGTTTGCCTTTTGCATCCACCACCGGAAGTTTTTCGATGCGGTGTTTTTGCAAAATCTTTTTGGCTTCCTCAAGCGTCGTTCCCATTTTCGCTGTGACAAGACTTTCTTGAGTCATCAATTTACGGATGGGCTGATTGAAATTTTCTTCAAAACGCAAATCGCGGTTCGTCAAAATACCCACCAACACGCCATCCACCGTGATCGGAACACCACTGATAGAGTATTTTTCCATCAAGTCCAAGGCTTCTTGAACCATTTGATCTGGTCCCAAGGTGATTGGATCCATGATCATACCGCTTTCGTATTTTTTAACTTTTTCAACTTCAAGCGCTTGTTTTTCGATCGAAAAATTTTTGTGAATGATTCCCAGTCCACCAAACTGAGCCATCACACGGGCTGTGCGATTTTCAGTCACAGTATCCATCGCGGCCGAAATCACCGGCGTATTTAAAAATTTATCGCGGGCAAAGAAAGATCTCGGCACCACTTCGGTGGGAATGATTTCGGAAAATTGAGGAAGAAGTAAGATATCGTCGAAAGTCAGCGCAAAAGGGATTTCACGTTCCATAAAAAACTCCTGAAGATATTCTGTGTTGAATCAAGTCAGAGTTCAACTAGAAGACCTTCAGGATTTCGTCAGGACTAGACCTCTTCGTACCAGGTTTTATAGAGGAGATAATTGTCTGCGGATTTTTCTAGCAGAGCGACTTCTTCGTCTGTCAGAGTGCGTTTAACTTTCGCAGGACGCCCCATCACAAGGCTTCGCGGAGGAATTTCGGTGCCTTCTGTCAGCAAAGACCCCGCACCGATTAAGCAATGTTCGCCCACTTTTACGCCGTCCATCAAAATAGAACCCATGCCCACAAGCGTCGCACGCCCCACTTCGCAACCATGCAGCATCACCAAATGCCCGATCGTCACTCGATCATGCAAGGTTGTTCCGTATTTACCATATGTTCCATGCACAACGCTTCCATCCTGGACATTGACTTCTTTGCCAAGTTTGATGGGCATCACGTCACCACGAATCGTTACATTATACCAAATAGACGATCCTTCACCGACCTCGACGTCACCAATCAGGCGCGCATTATCAGCGATGAAAACTTTTTCTCCAACGACAGGAGTTTTACCACGGGCTTTGACGAAGGGGTTGCTCATAAAAAACCTCTGCTAAATCCTATCATACCGATTGGATTTATTGGGAAGTTTTTTGCGAGTGCTTGTAAGAAACGTTTGCTGGCTCTGATGTCACCAAACGGAAACCCACCTGCGGCGAACCACTCCAGATATCTCCACGACGACGAGCCGCTGGATCTAAATTGGAACAGTAGGAATCGGTACAAAGATACGACCCACCTTTTTGCACCCGTTTTTTACCAAGCTCTCCACCATCTTCTTCGGGGCCTCCCGGACCTTGCGGATTTACGACGACGGATTTATGGGAAATAGTTTGAAAGTAATCCGCCCGATACCAATCAGAAACCCACTGCCACACATTTCCGGTCATATCATAAAGTCCATATCCATTCGGAGGATAACTTCCGACAGGAGATAACCCCTTATAACCGTCCTCGGCAGAGTCAAAATAGGGAAAGTTTCCTTGCCAAGTGTTTGCCATGAATTTCCCCTGGGGTCTAAAATCTTTCCCCCAAGAGTATGGCATTCGATCCAAACCACCCCGAGCCGCATATTCCCACTCGGCCTCTGTGGGGAGTCGTTTTCCTCTCCACTCGGCATAAGCTTGAGCATCTGTGTAAGACACATGAATGACGGGCATCAACTCGCGTCCGCGCAAATCACTAGCGGGCCCTTCAGGATGCCGCCAGTTCGCACCCTGTTGCCAACGCCAGTACACAGAACCGGAAATTCCCAGATCTGTTCTTTCTATTCTTGGGCTAAAAATAATTGCTCCAGGTTCCAATAGCTCGGGAGGCAAATCAGGATAATCTTTGGGATCCAAGCGACGTTCTGCGACGGTCACATAACCCGTATCTTCTGTGAAATCCATAAAATCGCGATTCGTAACTAAGTACTGATCCATCCAGAATCCATCGACATGGACTTTGTGGGGAGGTTGCGCATCAATGACATTCAAATCCCCACTGCCCATCCAAAACTCACCACCAGGAATCCAAATCATACTCTGTCCAAAATTTGGATTGGAGGGCTTCATTGCCGCCTCAGATGCGTGCTCATAACTTATCTCTGCTCCTACGGCCGCCGGTTCAGAATTCACCGGGGGAAGACGCAAAGACGACGTCGATCCGCTAACAAATATGCCTACGATCAAGATCAAAGAAAAAACCGGAATGAAAAAGATTTTACGAGAAAACTTTGTAGTCATGACCGAAGCCTTTCATACAAAACTTTTGAAAAGATACTCTCTTAAGTTTCGCGCTGAAAGGTCATGCGGCCAAGATTTATTCCGACACAAACCAGACTAGATCACCGGCCTGCAAAACCGTACCAGCAGAGGGTCCTAGGATTCTTTCTTGACCCCTCTCGATACAAACGACCAGGATTTTTTCAGTTTGGCGTATGCCGCTATCGCGGATGGACTTTCCGATATAAATGCTGTCTTCATGAACAACGAAGGAACCCATGCGGTATTTCGGAGCTTCAACTTCGGCCCACTTGTGTTTATTGCTGAATTCTTCAACTTTTTGATTCAGTTCAGCCAATTCAGACTCGCTTCCGAAACATACGATTTTGTCGTAGGGCCACAGAACAAAATCTCCCGAGGGCGCAAAGAATCGGCGGCCCGCACGAACAACCGATGCGATCGTTACACCAAAATTCTCTTTAAAAGTAAGGTCCCGCAGACTGCGTCCTACCCAATTGGAATCTGAAGCCACCTCTAAGACACTGATGGATGCATCCCACGGCAAAGCCAGCTGAGTCAGTTCAACACGCTTCGCGACTTCTTCACGCTCTTTTTCTGTCAGGTTGGATAAGAACTCATCTTCGAAGAACTCATAGAATTTTTCGCCGTAGCGATATCCAAGTGCTGACATCACCAGCATCGCACCAACTAGGGCGCCCGATGCCACTCTTAAGGACACGAATTGAGCTACCATCACAGAGAGCAACAAGACCGCCACCAAGATTCGTGCAACAGTCACTCCTGCAAGCAGCCGGCGAAGGCGCGCGATGTTTTCAACGTCTTGAGAAGATTTTTTTGAAGGTCGGCCTCTAACCAGACCCCAATAGAACGGAACCGAAATAACGACACACAATACTAATGCCACCACATTCACACGAGAAAAATCAGGAAATGTGGCTTGCAAAAAAGGAAGCGCATATTTTTTAAATCCAAACGTCAACGCAACGATGATAACGGAATTTAAAATAATCTTCATCCCTAGCGCCTCAAGCAGCAAGGTTCCGACGCTGCGATTTCCTGTGCGCTGAAACTGCGCTTTGTAATTATCCATTGCATGCTTTAAACGCTCTGGCAAAAGCGCGTCCACGCGATCAGAACACCATCCGGATGATTTGATTAAATAGGGCGTGGTAAAAGTAGTGACCGCAGATACGGCGACCGCCAAAGGATATATAAAGTCACTGGTCACTTTTAAAGAAGCGCCTAACGACGCAATAATGAAAGAAAACTCTCCGATTTGCGCTAAACTCATCCCCGACTGCATCGCCGTTTTGCGACTTTGCCCCGAGAACAGAGCCCCCAAGTATGTGCTTAAGAACTTACCAAAGATCGTGACCAGAGTCAGAAGCAGAATCAACCAAGGTTTATCCATGATCACCTGTGGATCAATCATCGTACCCACTGACACAAAGAAAACCGCCGCGAACAGGTTCTTAACAGGATTGATCAGCTTTTCGATATGATGACCTTCGGGAGTTTCTGCTAGCAATGATCCCATGACGAAGGCGCCCAGCGCTGGCGAAAAACCAGCTACAGAAGAAATCGCAACCATCAAAAGGCACAAAGCGATGGATACAATCAAAGTTGTTTCTTCTTCTAAAAGCGAACGAATTTTCCTTAAGAACACTGGCAGCAGGAAAATACCCACTACAAACCACAATAAGATAAAGAACACCATGCGTAAACTGACGGTCATCAGCGAGGCGATATTCAAACCCTCGCTGCCGGCCAAGGATGGCAACAAGACCAGCAACAAAACAGCGACGATGTCCTCAACAATCAGAATACCAAAGACCAACTCAACGAAGCGTTGGCCCTTCATGTTTAACTCTTGAAAGGCGCGAACGATAATGGTTGTGGAGGAAATCGAAAGCACTCCGCCCATGAATAAACTGTCGACAGAATTCCAACCAATCAAACGACCGACCAGATAGCCTAAACCCACCATGAAAACCACTTCAAAAACTGCAGTGAATCCAGCAGATCCGCCCACCTTCACCAATTTTTTGAAACTAAATTCTAAGCCCAGTCCAAACAATAGAAAAATCACGCCGATTTCGGCCCAGGTGCTGACGTTGGCTTTGTCTTGAATCGTGGGTAACCAGGGAAAATGCTGACTGACTAAAAAGCCCGCGACTAAATAACCTAGCACCAAGGGCTGACGAAGTTTTTTGAACAGCAGGGTCACCAAGGCGCCCACTACCAGAATTATCCCAAGATCGTAAATTAATGGTGGTAGATGAATCATGGCTCCATTGTTTCAACAACAGAGCCCTAACACAATTTGCAGTACAGCAATTTATCAGATGTTAACTTATGAAAAGTGCAAATTTCAGTTTAAATATCTAGGCTTATCGCCAGACATGTTTTGGAGTACGTGGGAATTGCTCTCGACAGAGGCGTTCATAACCTTCGAACGGCCAATATAATTCTTGGTCGCATAAATGGGAGTGCCCAAATGCAAACACAAAGACATCGCTTCATCGGCGCGCACTTTGATCGAGTTCGTTTTTGGATGACCTGACAAATAAAGACGAACGTACTGACTAGCACCCTTGATTTCGACAAACACCGCTTGGCGAATCTCGATGTCCAATGACTGCATCAAAAGTTCGGTGAACTTATGCGGAGTTGATTCCGCAATGCTTTTATTGGATTGAGATAACGCCACACCCGCTTCAATCGCAGAAACAGCCACTGGCAAAGTGAAGTGATGGGATTCATCTTTCAACAACAAAAAAGGACGAGCCACATCACCCGTCACGGAAAGCCCATACGGAAATAATCTCACCAAGTCCTCTTGATGAAATGTTTCTTCGTCTTGAGACTCTTCTGCAAAGATGATCTGCGCTTTCAGATTTTGTAAATCTAAAATGTCTTCTTTCATACTACTGAACCAATTCTCCGTGGAATGTCGCCGGGAATGCGCGAGTGATACGAACATCAACCGTCTTCCCGATCAAATCTGGCGAGCCCTTTAAGTGAACAAGCTTATTGCCAGTACTACGACCATGAACTTTACCTTCTTCACGGTCCGTATTTTCTACCAAAACTTTCAAAACTTGGCCTTCGTAACGTTTTACCAATTCGAAGGACATTTTGTCGTGCATATCAAACAAGCGATTCAAACGCTCTGTTTTGATTTCTTCAGCGATCTGATCTTCAAATTTTGCCGCTTTCGTAAATGGGCGCGGCGAGTATTTGAACGCAAAGATCGTTTCAAATCCACCTTGCTGAACCATATCCATAGTGTCTTGGAAATCTTCCTCAGTTTCACCAGGGAAACCCACGATGATATCTGTCGAGAACACAACATTTGGAATAGATTTACGAAGCATCGCGATTTTTTCCAAATACTCTTCACGAGTATAAATGCGGTTCATACGCGCTAATACACGCGTGCTGCCGCTTTGGAAAGGCAAGTGGATGTATTCCATGATTTTGTCTTGGTGTTTCGCCATCGTATCAGCAAGCTTTTGATTAAAGTCTTTAGGATGGGACGTCGTGAAACGAATTCTTTCAACATCCGTTTCTGTGGCAACCTTTGCCATCAAATCTGCAAAATCAACATCGTTGTCAGAGTAAGAATTTACGTTTTGACCTAGCAACGTAACTTCTTTCATTCCGCGTTTTACCAAGTGGCGAATATCCGTCAGAATGTGTTGCAATGGACGAGATTTTTCACGACCACGAGTGTAAGGAACCACACAGAATGTGCAGAAATTATCGCAACCCTTTGTGATGTTAACAAACGTCGCCACACCCGGGTTACGAACCATGGTTTCGATGTGATAAGGCGCGCGATGCTGAAATTTTGCATTGATGCGTTTTTCACGATCCATGAAGCTATCCGCCACCAAGTACGGAAGGCTGTCGATCTGATCCGTACCGAACACGAAATCGATCATCGGCTGATTTTTGATAAGATTTTCTTTTTCCTGCTGACCTACACAGCCACCCACACCGATACGAAGCTCTGGATTTTTCTCTTTCATTTTTCTGAAAGTACCCACTTCGGAATAAACCTTGTGAACCGGCTTTTCGCGAACACTGCAAGAATTAATGATGATGAGAGATGCTTCCTCGGGAGTTTGCACCGGCACGAAGTTTTGCATCTCTAGCAAAGAGTGCATGCGCTCTGTATCGTTGACGTTCATCTGGCAACCGTAAGTGGAAATGTACACGCCACGGCCCTGACCGACATCTTGATTCATATTCTGAATTTGATTGGTGATTTCAGGATTTTGGCTCAATTCATCCACAGTTCTTACCTCTTGTGTCATCAAAGAAAGTGAGTTATAGAGGTTCACTTTAGAAATGTCAAAGTTCGAGGAGCCCTTCTCTATGAATCCAAGACTGAAAAGTTCCAAAAAATGGACGAATTTTCCCAAAGAGTACTCAGATCAAATTCAGACGGTGTTCAACGAGAATTTCGCTCAATACCTAGATAATGCTGAACTGATTATCGAAGGTCGTATCTATACCGAAGAAATTGTGCTGCGCGTTGGATACTGTGAAGAAGGCCGTTTGGCCCATGCCAACTTCGAAGTTTCCATGAACTATTCTCAACAACAACAAGACGCCATCAAACGCATTCATAACTGCGTGGATGCAGCGGCTGCCATGATGATGGAATACTTTGAAAACGATGGTGAAGTTGATTTCCCTTACGTCTGGAAAGAAGTCCCATTTCAAGGCAAGAAACTCTTCCTTCAATTTACGACAGAGAATACGAATTTAGAGGCCGAAGCCAACAAACTTTTGGGCGTTGACGATGAAACTATGATTTTCGAAGAAGATGAATCAGAGGATGCTTTATCTCATGCGGAACAAAGCGAAGAGTTAAGCCCTCCCCGCGACGACGAGGATTATCAAGATCCAGAAGATGATAACGAAGAAGACAAAAAGAAAAAGCTCCACTAGGGAGCTTTTTTCTTATCCAGATTCTGCACTTTAAAAAACTAATTCGCCGTTTCGTCTTTATCAGCCACTGAACACCAAAGTTCAGCCCACGCAAGGTCGCCCTTATACTTCTTCTTCATACGGACGCGTGCTTCATCTGACAAACGAACAAACAAATTCAAAGGCTCGGTCAGAACGGTGTTTTTCACTTTCGCCAAAATTACTTTCGACTTGGCATCTAAGACATCCACCGTCACGAAATCACGGCCATCCTGATCTGTGAGCGAACTCACCTGAACCTTAACGAAGCCATCCCCAGATGATGCTGGCTTCCCGATCTCAGTTTTGATGTCGAGCTTCGCCGTATCCAAATCCTCATAGACGCCAGGAACTTCGCTCCCTGCCTTGTTTTCAGCGTTATAAACGACACCACAAGAAAGTATCTTGGGCGCCCGAGTCCCTTTGGGGCTGCCGGCCCAAGCCGTTGTTGCAGTCACCGCTGCGATCAATATTACGAGAATTTTCATAGGAAACTCCACCAATCAAAAGATGAAGATTTCTATCATAAAACTGCTGGAATTTGGGTGTTCGCCATGGAGGCTTGGCAAATATTCAGGCTTGTAAACGAAAAAGGCCCACCCCAATGAAGGAAGTGAGCCGCCCCCTCTGAGAGAGAATGTCAAATCGATTATAGAGCGTTTGCGCGCGCTAGGATCTCAGGAACTTGATCCAAGTTGTTTTTCGCTTGCATGATGATACGAACAGCTTCTTTTTGCAAAAGCTTGCCTTCAGCCATCTTTTCACAAAGAACTTGTTCCAATTTATCCGTGATTTCGTACACAGATTTGTGTTGTGGCCATAAGTTGTTCGTATTGTTAGATCCACCCATGCAAAGTGGAATGTAATGGTCAATTTTGAAATCTTGGCGATCCATTTGGCGAGTGCGGAAGCCCAACTGGTCATAGGCAGCAAAGCGGCCTCTTTTAACGTCGGAATCAACGTCACGCTCGCAGTAGTTAATACCTTCTGGGTAACGGTGTTCCGTCGGACGAGAGCACAATGAACCCGGAGTCAGATTATGATCTGGCCCAATCGGGAATTGATCTTGTGCGTGTGAAGTAGCGGATGCAACTAGGATCGCGAAAAGAACGAATAAGTTCTTCATTTAATCTCCAAATAGTCTGCCATTAAAATGGTGGCAGGTAGAAACGTCGGACCGTATTTCCAACATATATTTAGGTAACTTGCGGCTACTGGTACCAATTTGGGTTCTATATGGCAATGAAATATGTACTACAAAATTTCATGACGCAAACGCAAAAAAGCCCCACTCGCGAGAGTGAGGCTTCAATTTTCCAGCCTTTGCTAGTGCTAGTACTCGTCGTCGTCTGACGCACTTCCGCCAGAATCGCCCATTCCACGAACTTCTTCGATAAAGGCGTTTGTATCCTCTTCAAATTCGTTTTCTGCTGCTGATTCGTCGATCTCAAGCTCTTGGATAGCTGCCAAGAAGTCTTTCTCTGTACGCAAATCGCGACGGATCATCTCAAGGAACTTATCAGGGTAACGTGACGTTAATTCCTCGACGTAACGCTCAAGTTTACCATCCGTAAGGATCTTCTTACGAACTTGGATCTTCTTCCAGAACAACAGGTAGTGGTAACGGCAGTAAACATCGACAATCGCAACCTGATCGCAATCGCGAGCGCGGCAGTAACGACGGCCTTCAGCATCCGTCAAAACGATTTCTTCGTCTGACTTATCTTTCTCTTCAGGAGCCCACTCTTCAACAACGTCGATTTCCTCGTCCGCCTCTTCAACGGCCTTCAGTTCCTCTTCGTACTCCCCGATCTCATCGCCCATCATTTCATCGTCATCGGCGATAAAATCATCATCCATTTCAGAGTCGTCTTTTTCTTTACCTTTGCCTTTAGCGCCTTTTTTGGCTGCTTTCGCATCCTTCTTAGACGCAGAGGCCTTTTCCGGTGCAGGCGTTGCTGCAGCTGGAGCGGCTTTCTTTTCGACTTTCTCTTTTTTTGCAACTTCGGCTTTAGTCTCTTTGACTTCCTTCGCTGCTTTCGCAGGAACTTTCGCCTTAGACTCTACCTTGGCTTCGACCTTTTTCTTAACTTCAGGTTTTTTCGGAGCTGCCTTTGCAGGAGCTTTCGCTTCAACCTTCTTTTTAACGACAGTCTTCGGAGCTGGTTTTTTAGGTGCAGGTTTTGACGCAGCTTTTACTGGGGCTTTTTTAGCCGGTTTTGCTGGTGCTTTCGCTGCGGGCTTCTTTTTAACGATTTTTGCCATATTTTTACCTAGTTGCGATGATAAATGTACCTTCAAATACCTGAGCCATAGAGCCTTGAGTGTCAACTCATTTCACTAGAATTGTCGCCTCTTGGCTGCGCACAGAAATGCTGCCTCTTTGTGTCGAGCCACGCAATCTGCCACGAACACTTTTCTCAGAGCTCAATTTGTTCACTTTCAACTCATTAGGGACGAAGATCTCACCATCCACCGTGTACAGATTGACGCTAGCTCCCGAAGCAGCTGGCGGAGTGATATTGATGCGACCGGCTTTAGCTTTCACATCGACTTCGGAGTCCATCGCCATTGTGATGCTAACTGTTCCATCTTGATTTTGCCCCTCAAGACGTCCTTGGAAACCTTGCAGATTCAAACTGCCTTTGCCATTTTCAAATTGAATTGTACCTGAACCTTGATTCACTTTTCCTGTCGCTTGTTGCGTCGAAAGAGACAAAAAGCCGCGAACCTTTTCGATATTTAACTGTCCCGAAAACAGGGAGGCGTCGATATCACCTTGGACATTCGTCAACTTCATCGCTCCGGAATAGCCGTCTGCGTTTACGCGACCCACGTGGTCGGTCACGCTGATCTCACCTTTTTGCACGTAAAGCTGCAAAGAACCTGTTCCGTTGTTTACCACGGCACGACCTGAAGTCATACTCACTTTCAGATCTTTGCTCCATTTCTGAGCGATAACGCTGCCACCTTTCAGTTGGATTTCAACCGGAATTGCAACCCCAGAAATTTCGATTTTTTTCAGCTGAGAATTCGCTTTCGGCAAGGCATTCATCCAGGTTTTCTTACTGCCGAATTCAACCATATTCACTTCGATGGTATTATCTTTTTTTGTAACCACATAAGAACCTTCGTACCCTGACTCGTCGACGCCAGAGATCTTCGCAGAAGTTGCGCCCGGCACCGCATTAAGCTGCACTTGCGCTTCAAAACCTTTGAGAACCAAGCGAGTCCCTTCTTGCACAGGTGCCTCAATTGTGGCTGCAAAAAGAGGCTGAACAAAAAGACTTATCAAGATGACCGTGATCGCTGACATGCGTTGTCTCCAAATTCTGAAATATTGACTCAGACTCTATTTAAGATAATTTTTTTTAGATTTTCAACATGAAGAGGTGAATTATGGAAAATGTAGTGATTGTCAGCAGCGTCAGAACTCCTGTCGCATCCTTTCAAGGTGGTTTCGGTGCAGTACCTGCTCCCAAACTAGGCGCAGCTGCGATTAAAGAAGCTCTAACTCGTGCGAATGTTTCTCCGAATGAAATCGATGAAGTCATTATGGGTGAAGTATTAACTGCCGGTGTGGGCCAAGCTCCTGCTCGCCAAGCAGCTCTTTATGCTGGACTTAGTAACAACACTCCTTGCATGACGATCAATAAAGTCTGTGGATCTGGTTTGAAAGCAGTTATGCTTGCCGCAGATAACATCCAATTGGGTCATACAAAAATTGCAGTGGCAGGTGGTCAAGAGAACATGACACTGGCGCCGCATTTGCTTGAAAATTCTCGCACAGGCTACCGCATGGGTGCGACGCAAATGACAGACTCCATGATCAAAGATGGTCTATGGGATCCGTACAATAACTTCCACATGGGAAGTGCAGCAGAAATCTGCGTGAAAGAGCACAACTTCACTCGTGAGCAACAAGATGCTTTCGCTGTGGACTCCTACAAAAAAGCACAAAAAGCTTGGACTGATGGCGTCTTCAAAAACGAAATCGTTCCGGTAACTGTTGCGGGTCGTAAAGGTGACGTAGTTATCGATAAAGACGAAGAACCCTTCAACACAAACTTCGATAAAATCCCTGGATTGAAACCTGCTTTTGATAAAGCGGGAACAATCACGGCAGCGAATGCTTCAAAAATCAATGACGGTGGCGCGGCTCACGTTTTGATGTCTGAATCTGAAGCTAAAAAACGCAACATCAAACCACTTGCAAAAATCGTGGCACATGGCACGTTCGCACATGAGCCAAAGTACTTCACGACGGCTCCTGTGGGCGCTATCAAAAAAGCGTTGGCTAAAGCCAACTTGAAAGTGGGCGATATCGATCTTTGGGAAATCAACGAAGCGTTCGCAGTTGTTACTCAAGTGGCAATGAAAGAATTGGAAATCCCTGCTGAAAAAGTAAACGTGCACGGTGGTGCGGTTGCTATCGGTCACCCAATCGGTGCTTCTGGCGCCCGTATTTTGACGACTTTGGTTCACGCTCTTCACACTCACAACAAACGCTATGGTCTTGCGACTTTGTGTATTGGTGGCGGTGAAGCTGTCGCACTTATTATCGAAAAAGCGTAGTGCCTCAAAGGCTGCCCTCACCGGGTGGCCTTTTTCATTTGGAGAAACATCATGAGCAAAAAAGTTTATAAAGATGCCATGTCGGCCCTTGAAGGCATTAAAGACGGAATGACTTTGGTCGTCGGCGGCTTTGGCCTCTGCGGTATTCCTGAAAATTCCATCGCAGCTCTTGTCGAGCGCGGAGTTAAAAACCTGACTTGCGTTTCCAACAATGCTGGAGTGGACGATTTTGGTTTGGGTCTGCTTTTGCAAAAACGTCAGATCAAAAAAATGATTTCATCCTACGTGGGTGAAAACGCTTTGTTTGAAAAACAATACATGAGCGGCGAGCTTGAACTGGAATTCTGCCCCCAAGGGACATTGGCAGAACGCATTCGTGCGGGTGGCGCTGGTATCGCTGGTTTCTATACTCCGACAGGAGTTGGAACATTGATCGCTGAAGGAAAAGAAATCAAAAACTTCGATGGGCGCGACTATGTTCTTGAGCGTGGTATCGTAGGTGATTTTGCGCTGGTAAAAGCTTGGAAAGGCGACAAATTCGGAAACTTGGTTTTCCGTAAAACAGCACGCAACTTCAATCCCATGGCGGCAACTGCTGGTAAAATCACAGTGGCTGAAGTGGAAGAGTTAGTCGAAGTCGGCGAATTGGATCCAGATCAAGTTCACACTCCAGGTGTCTTCGTTCAAAGAATTTTCAAAGGAACGAATTACCAAAAACGTATCGAACAGCGCACAGTGAGCAAGGGGTAATTCATGCCTTTATCTAGAGAACAAATCGCACAAAGAATTTCCCAAGAAGTCGAAGATGGTTTTTGCGTGAACCTGGGTATTGGCATTCCAACTTTGGTTGCGAACTACATTCCTAAGGGCATGTCCGTTATGTTACAGAGCGAAAACGGTCTTTTGGGTATGGGAGCTTTCCCCACCGAAGACAAAGTGGATGCCGACCTAGTAAATGCTGGTAAGCAAACTGTCACCGCGGTTCCGGGTGCTAGCTTTTTCTCGAGTGCGGACAGCTTTGCCATGATCCGTGGCGGCCACGTGGACTTGACAGTCCTTGGTGCCATGGAAGTCGACGAGCAAGGCTCCATTGCAAACTGGATGGTGCCTGGCAAAATGGTTAAAGGCATGGGCGGCGCAATGGATCTTGTTGCTGGTGCTCGCAATGTGATCGTAGCCATGCAACACACGGACAAAGAAGGAAACTCGAAACTACGCACAAAATGCACTCTGCCTCTAACTGGCATCAAGTGTATCAAGAAAATCGTCAGCGATTTCGGCGTGATCGAAGTAACTGATAAAGGTTTCGTTTTAAAAGAGTACGCTCCAGATTTGACTCCCGAAAAAGTTCTGGCAGCAACAGAGGGCAAAATGACAATTGCCCCCGACTGCAAAGCCATGACTTTCTAGGTACGCCCTTTTCTAGGTACGTCCTTACCTGAAAAGGTAGTTACTTACCTGTTATCATTCACCAAAAAGCCCGGCACTCCGCTGGGCTTCCCTCTGCTTACGTCTAGCTTGCTCATTTCCTTAATTTGATACTGCTCGGATTTTTCGAGATACTAAATGCAACATTCTCTCGGGAAGGATCTGCACGTGGCTGAGGCGAAAAAACTAGCGAAAGATACTTATTTGTTCCGCGAAGGCGACGCCGCTGACGCCATGTACATTCTTAAAACGGGACTGCTGGCTGTCACAAAAACCAAAGGTCAATCCGAAGTCATGCTGGCCGAGATCAATCCCGGCTCCATGGTTGGAGAAATGGGTTTGTTCGATAACAAGCCCCGCAGTGCAAACGTCAAAGCGATCAAAGAAACAGAAGTGATCGCCCTCCCCTATGATTCTTTGAATAAACAGTTGGATCAGTTGCCGGTATGGGTTCGAGCTATTTTAAAAAATCTGAACGAAACCATTCGCGAATCAAATAAAAAAATCAAACAACTCGAAACAGCCAATGCTGACGAAGAACGTTTCCCACCTCACGTTATTAATAAACTGATGTCGATTTTTAACTTCGTGTGTTTGAAATACGGAAAGCCTGAAGCCACAGGTGTTAGTATTTCTTCAGGACTTCTTCGTAACTATACGATTCAGATTTTCCAAGAAGCGACCAACAAAATGCAAGCTATCACAACGGCGCTGGCAGAGCTTGGCTATGTCACCATCGAGGACCGTGGTGACGGTTTTCAAAAAATCACGAACTTAAAACCCGCCGAGCTTTTTGCGTTTGTTGATTGGTACAATGACTGGTTATTCAGACAAGAAAAAGATCGTAAAGAGCCGCTCACAGAAAAAGAATGCACCGTTTTAGGAGCCTTGATCCTGTTTGCAAAAAAAGTAGAAACAGATAAAAAAGGTTTCAATAAAGTGGATCTAGGAAACCTTCAAAACGAGTCTGTGAAAGAAGTCGGCACTTTGATTAAACCAGAAGACGTCAACACATTGATCGATAAAAAATATCTGGGCGACAAAGTCATGGATGGCCCCACAGTGTTTGCAATGGTCGAAATTCCCGTCGTAGAACCCCTCGCTGCAAATTGGTCTATGGTAAACAACCTAAAACGCAAACTCCGCTAAATGGTCGCGCCAGAGGTAAAGACAGACTTTGTCCATAACCTTACACAAAAAAAGACAGGCTGATGAAGCCTGTCTTTTTTTTTTAATTATCCAACTTATCGGGAGAAGGTGCGCGACTTTTTACGTTTCCGCTATTAATCGATTAAAGGATCGTTTTGACAGCGAAGTGGCAACTCTGCATCAGGTAGCTTCGTCAAGCTCTCAGCGCCCACTGTGTGAACGTATAGAGAGTTTGTTTTAACACCACTTGAAATAGGCTGACCCAAAGTAACAATAACTTTATCACCCGTTTTAGACAAACCATGCGTCACGAGCAAACGATCCACTTCAGACAAGATGTCTTCCATGTTTTTGTAAGGTTTGATTGCATGTGTTTGGATACCCCAGCTCAATTCTTGAGAATTCAACACCTCATGGTGCTGAGTTACAGAAATGATGCGAGCCTTTGGACGGAATGAAGAAATAATGCTGGCTGTTTTACCGGTGCTAGTTAAGCAGATAATCGCCGTCGCATTTAGTTTCAACGCACTCAACGAAGCACTAGCTGCGATTGCCGCCGGCGTGCTTAGGAATTCGCTATCCAAAGAAATTTTGTAGTATTCCTCTTCGTTACGCTCAACTTCCAATATGATCTCATGCATAGTGCGAATCGCTTTAAACGGATTCTTGCCGCTTGCAGACTCTGCAGAAAGCATCAAGGCATCAGAACCATCCAAAACCGCATTGGCAACGTCAGTGATCTCTGCGCGCGTTGGACGAGGATTTTCAATCATACTCTCAAGCATTTGAGTAGCCGTGATAACCGGACGACCCAACTGGTTACAAACATTGATGATGCGCTTTTGGAAACCAGGCAGACGACTTTGACCGACTTCAACTGCCAAGTCACCGCGCGCAACCATGACAGCGTCAGACAATCGGCAAATCTCTTCCAAGTTTTCAATGGCTTCAATCATTTCGATCTTAGCAACAATTTTAGCTTGCGAACCGCGAGCTTCGATAATTTCACGAAGCTTACGAATATCACGAGCGTGGCGCACGAAACTCAAAGCGATATAATCAACTTTGTTCGCGATACCAAATTCAAGATCTTCCAAGTCTTTAGGAGTCATCGGATCAACCGGCAAATTCACGCCTGGCAAATTCATGCCTTTGCGATCCTTCAAAATACCACCGTCGATAACAACAACATCAACCTCTTCACCACGCACTTGCAAAACTTCAACTTGCATCAAGCCGTCATCCAAAAGGATGCGCGTGCCGGGAGTACAAGCTAGCGGAAGTTCTTTAAAGTCTGATGGAATCAAGCCTGGTCGACCCAAAATAGGTTCTGTTGTGAATGTAAACTTGTCGCCGGGCTTGATCTCAAGCTTACCGCCCTCAAGTTTACCCACACGCACTTTAGGTCCTTGAAGATCTTGAAGGATCGTCACGGGAGCCTTAAGGTCTTTAGACAGCTTGCGAAGGGAGTGGATCACTTTAAGGTGATCTTCATGGGTTCCGTGGGAAAAGTTAAGGCGAGCCACGTTCATGCCCGCCTTAATTGCTTTTTCTAGATTTTTTTCATCACGAGTTGAAGGACCAATAGTCGCTACAATCTTTGCTCGTCGGTCTGCTAACATTGAATCTATGCCTTCCTAGAGTACGAACTCATCTTTACCGACAAGTTTTGCATATCCTCCTGGTGGCGTCTATTCATTCTATCAAGTTGATCGTTGTGCGACTCAGTGAGTTGCGCAAGCTTCGCTTCATACTGCATCGCCGACGATTCTTTCTCCGTCTTTGAGTTCTTAGTCTGCTCTGCTAAACGTTGGTTGTAGGTTTTTTCCAAACGTTTAATTTCGCGCTCCTGATTGTCTTTTAACTGAGACAATTTGTCCTCGTAAGACTTCACAGTTTGCTCAAGTTTAGCGTTGAAGCTCTGCTCCATGCCACGGAAACGCTCAGTCATTGCCTTATTGTTGGCAACTTGATCGTCCGCATAGCGCTGGCGCTGACCGTCGATACGCTGAGCATAGTTGTCTTCCATTTTCTCAAGAGACTCGCCATAGTATTGCCCCAGGCGTTGTGCATTTTTATTCGACAAATCCGTCAGCTTCTTCACACGAGTTTCCGCGGAAGAGTTTACTTGGATCATTTGATCCGCATGCTGCTGCTTCATCATTTCACGATCAATGGAATTACGCGCATTGCTAACACTGGATTGCGATTGGTATTCGCGATCTACGTTACGCAAGAGCTGGCGATTCTTATCATTCATTTTGTCAATACGCTCGTCCGTCAAAGCGCGCATTTGATCGACAGCATCTTCACGGCGCTGCTCAACCAAATCCAACTGCTTTTCATAGGCCTGAGTTAGATTCTTTCTCTCAATACCACGCAGCTTTTCATTCTTAGCCATTTCATTGTTCAGCTTCGAGTTAAGGCGCTGGATTTGTGAATCACGAGACCGCACTTGTGTCGCCTGACGTTCATTGACTGTGTCTCTAAAATCTTCATTTTGACTATCAAGCGTATTCATTTTGCGTTCCAAAGTAGTTTGATACTTATCACGCACGCGTCCCAACTCAGAATTCATAATCTCTTGCTTAGATTTTATGGCATCCGAATACGCCTCTTTATCGTTAGTGACGATATCGACGATCTTTTGTTGGTAATTTTCTTTATCTTCAGTACGACGTCTTTCACTTTCTTTCAGCTGACCTTGATATGACTTACGCACGTCATTCATTGCGCGGTCTTTAGCTGCCATCTCTTGTTGATGAGACGTCGCGATAGTATCTTTTTCTTTTTCGTGGGAGTTTCTCATGCGACGAGCATTATTGGCAACGTCGGCACGGGCGCGCTCACGATTTTCATTCGTCATGCGCTCTAATTGACCGTCGCGATTTTGAATTTCGCTAGTTAACTGCCCTTTTAGATTTTCTTTTTGTGACTCATTGACTTGCTTTTGCTTATCAATTTGCCCCTGATAGGACTGGCGAAGCAAATCGCGTTCACTTGCAGCTTCTTCCGTCTTGTTACGCAGAGATTCGCGATACGCATTACGAACCTCATCAATCTTACGATTGTTATCCATGTCCTTTTCAGTCATCGCTTCACGATTGCGATCCTTCAAGGTGCTGATTTTGGTTTCGTAGTTCTCAGTGATATTTTTAACTTCGTCATGATAACGCTGCTCAAGGCGTTTGATTTCCGCATTGCGACGCTTAGCATTTTCGCTTTCGCGATTCTCATACTCTTCACGAGTTTGTCTGATCTGTTCGTCCTGGCGCGCGCGGTCTGATGAAATAGAAGACATCCTTATCCTCCCAGCCTGCAGGATAACATGCGTGGGAGTAAGAAACTTCAGGACTGTGTTGTCTTGAAATAAAACAGGACCTAGGTTTTGCTGTATTTATCTATCAAAGGCTCGTCTGAACATCAGCTCACGGGTTTTCTGACGCTCAACCTGAGCTTGGCGTTTTTTCTCAGCCTCTTGACGTTGACCTTCTTGGATCGAAGCGATCTGACGAAGAGCGATCTTTTCATAAAGACTGCCTCCTCTTTCGCCCAGGTCCGACCAGTTTTCACGAAGCTCTGCGACTTCTTTTTTGAACTGTTCTTTAGAACCTTTGAAAAGTTTATTCCACAACACCAAGTGGTCCTTCATCTCGACCGTTTGGATCATGCCGTATTCATTTTTACCTTTGCTATTAATTCCAGAAACCCAGAATTCAAAACCAGCAGGAACTTCCAGCTTTTTCCCATCACGTAATTCAACGTTCAAATCAGCATTAATATTACGAACAATCAGACGATCACCTCGATCAATCAACCAGTATTGACCATGTGAGCCTTTGGTTGTTGCGTAAGGAGTTTCCACAGTGACCTCTGGAGCTTTCTCGACCCACAAAACACCCTTCATCAGGCGCCATTGATTATGGGACAAGCGCATCAAGGTTGATCCTTCAGTTGCATGCAACTCAAGCTCGCCTTGCTTTAAATGAAACGCAGGACCCACCACATGTAAAGCACAGCTTTCAGCTGACTTCAGACATGCTGTGGGTTGTTGAAGCGTATCCGAAGAAGCTCTTACGCGAACTTCGACTTGAAACGCCAACACAAAAATAAGTGCCTGCAAAACCTTCTTCATTATTTGAATTCCACACTCTGAGCCAGCTTGCGAGCTTGCTTGCGAAGGTCTTCGTTTTTGAAGTTCTTAGCGACCGTATTATAGACTTCGGCAGCTTCATCAACTTGATTGTTGTATTCACTGATTTGCCCCATACGCAGTAAAATGAAACCTGTCAGATCATTATCCGGGTATTGAGTCACCATGTCGTCAATTGTCGCCAATGAACTGCGGAAGTCCTTCTTCAGGAAGTAGCTCTCTGCGATAAAGAAATGCGCTTCAACACTATGAGAAGTCAGTGGATATTTTTCCAGCAACGTGTTGAATTCTTTGATGGCTTTATCATAGCTGTGTTGCGTGAAGTACTTTTTTGCACGCTCAAAAATGACTGGTGACAAATCAATCGCCGCATCGCTGGCTGGAGAACGAACGGCGGAGGCCAAGTTATTCAACTCATATTTGGCCTGAAGTGTTTTGTTATCCGGAAGAACTTGTGCAACAGTTTGCTGAAAGTCTTTAAGTTGGTAACTTAAAAGAGAATTATTAAATTGCTCCTTCTCAACCTTTTCATTGAGGGCGGAGATTTGCATTTCATATTTCTGATGACCATTAAAGTGCCCAACAAGCACTCCATAAACGGCAACGATGCCGATCGTAAGGCACAAACAGAAAACTACAAAGAGCGAGTTCTGATTCTTCATGCCCCACTTATCGGCGGGAAACTGCTAAAAATTGAGACTGTATTATTTTGAGACTGAACTCTGGACCTCAGTATAGACGACCTCAGCATCAAGGTCTTTCCACTTACCGTCCTTCATCTGTTTAACGGGCACGCGCCCCTTCATGACGCGCAAATTTTTATCACTTTCCGCATACCAAAAATGCACGGGGTCCACGAGTGCCGCAATTACAAAACTCGTGGGCTTCATCTGCAGCTCAATAGTCTTCTCTCCACTTAAAACTTTTTCCCCCACCTTACGAAGGGTAAAACCCACGGTTTCCAAACGATCCCAAACGGCATAACGAACACTTACGCTGTCACCTTTTTGAAACTGTTCCCAATGAGCTTTGACGAAGGCTGCAAAATTCGAAGAACATAAAATAAAACCTGTGGCTTTTTCATCCGCAGTTTTCTTTTTACCATCAGCTCCTTCATACTCGAATTTGATTTTGCCACTCTCGACAGTGATCAAGCCTTTTTCACCGGTCTGCGATCTTACAATTTCATAACGGATCAAATTCTCATTACGAATGACGCCAACTTCCGTAACAGCTGTTTTTCCTTCCGTGTCACGAAAGTCGCCCTGGACACGGACCTCATCCCCGTGTGGAGTAAAATTAACGGAAAGATCATAGAGCTTTTGCTTTCGTTCTGATTTCAAATCATACAGCTGAGCGGCAATCTTTTGTTGCGCAGATAAAGTCAATGGAAACAATAAAATGAATAAAAAACGAACCAAATTCTTCATCGATGTCCTCTCCGTATTTCAATTTAACTTGACCATCTTAATAGCAAAATTTAGTGTCGATCCCCTGCACTTAAAAGGATACTGGCAATGAATAAAGCTCAACTGATCGACATCGTGGCTGAACGTACAAAATCCACGAAAGCACAATCTGAAAATATTCTTGACGCTACCCTTCGTGTTATCCAAGAAGCTCTAAAAAAGGGTGACGAGGTAAAACTTGTGGGCTTCGGTACATTCTCCAAAGCCACTCGCAAACCACGCCAGGGTCGCAATCCAAAAACCGGTCAAGCGGTTAGAATTCCAAGCGCTCACGTGCCGCGTTTTAAACCAGGCAAAGACCTTAAAGACGCTCTAAACTAATCAACTGATCCGATGTGATCACAGAATAAAACTCGGGGCGATCTTTAACTTGGCACCACCCGCTAAGTCCACTTTTCCATATATGTTGATAAGGGGAAACACGCCCCTCTTTTAATCCCGCCTTAATAGCGGAGATTGAAAATGGGCCTTCCTGCAAAGGAGCCGAGCCATTTTGCTCAACTAAGAGAACCCATTCAGGTAATTCTTCATCCACGGGCATTCCAGGAATGAAAGATTGTCCCGCAGGAAAAAGTTTCAGTTCAAACACTCCCCACTCCGCCGCAGGCTTCCACACGTCGCCTTTACTCTCGTCCAAAATCAGATCTAAAAACCCAACTTCTCCGCGATGAATAAACGAGCGCATTTCTTCAAGACTAAAGGGTCCCACCGGTTTTAACTGAACACTGCGAAACCAGGTTTTTTTCATAGTTTCTCCTTCTTGCTGTGGAACGGCGTTGGCAATGATTCAACAACTTCCAATATTCCGTAATAGGCGACTTCAAAATTTTTATTATCCAGGGGTTTTTCAATGAACGAGGCCATCATCGATGTTTTTAACAACTTCTTTTGATATCCATAAAACAAGCGTTCCCCCATCATTCCACCCAACAAAGTAGCGGCCACCATATAGCTTGCTTTGCGACGGGGTTTAGCTTGAAGCTTGTGCTTCGGCACTCCCGTGATCATCATCAGCTCGTGCATCTTTTGCGATAGCGCCAGCTGCAAAGCTTCTTTCCCGATATCACTTGAATCCTTGTGCACCAAACTTGCTTTGATATCGGCGATGGTGTCGGTCTTTCTTTTGGGGTTGATCATTTTAGAACCAAAATAAGCGACCGCTTCCATCCAAATCCAACGCAAGAAATCCTGGGGCATCTCAGCAAACAAAGTTTTAGCGCCACTGACTTGCGCATGCACATATTGCATAGCCAGTGTCGCTGCGTGATTGACCGTACCACGCGCCAGATAAGCCGCGCTGATTTCCGGAAGATAAAACGAATATTCATCTTCGATCAGACGCTGAATGAAGGTCTGCTTTTTAAGGTCATAATTTTCGCGCACCTGACTCCAGAATGAATCATCATGGGCGGTGTAAACCGACAAGGCAGAGAGAGAGACTTCCAGCCCCAACTCTTCGGCCATGATTTTTACGTAGCGACCGACATGATCGGTAAAATCGATAGGCTCGAAATCCGAGTTTTCATCTTCGTCCCAATCATCATCCTCGTCATCCATTTGAAAGCGCAAACCTTCATCATATGTCTGTTCAAGGTACATTAGATAGTTCTGCCATTTAACCCAAGGAGGAACGCTCATCAGACAAAAGGTATTGCGGTTGATACGGATTAAATCCGTGATGTTTTCGGCACCTTGATTCAACAATTGAAAATAAATTTTTTCGGCGTTTTGGAAAATACTTAAAACCTTCTTAGCAAAGGGTTTTCCCAAGTTCTTTTGAATTTCAGCAGGAATATGAGCTCCTGCTAAATGCAAATCACCATAAATGACGAAAACCAAACTGTCGGGATGCGTTTTTGTTAACTCTGCGATCTTTTTACCGGCGAAAACATCTCGCGACTTCAATGTGGTTGCATTGCGTTTCGCAAAAGCCTTGTTTAAGCCGTATACAGGGATTTTATGTTTCTGAGCATAGCGAAGAATGGGACGATAGTGCTCCCAGGGAAAACCCCAGCGAGTTTCCCACTTAACACTTTTTAAAAAGTCTTTTTCAGACATTTTACCCTGCATGAATTTATCAAGCTTGGATTGGTCAGCGGCATCAAAGAACTCCACCACTAAAACTGTCTTACGGTCCTTAGGAATATTTCTTAAAACTCGCAGCTGGGCTTTTTGTGACTGATGAAGCGCATGAAAATCCCCCATCAATACCACTTGAGAATCTGCGATCTGTGTCCATAGATCAGCTTGACTGGCTGCTTGCCATTTCCGAGCGAACTCACCTTGATAGGTTTTATGATAACGCATCAACTCTGGAGTATCCTCTCCCAAGCGATGGCGAACCTGCTTCTCCATTTGTAAATAGAGATCTTTTCGAATGCGAATCCACTTTTGTATGTCGTTCAAAGCTGTCTTCCTTGATAGCCCTTCAATTTTTACATAAATTTCATTGATTTCAAACACGAATCTAAGATTGAATAAGGCATGAAAAACACATCGAGCAAAAATCTGTTTCTGACAATTGCAGTTATCGCAACTTTGATCGCCGTTGGCGTTCACGCTTATCTTTTCCAACATTTTTACGTTGTTAAATTTGGAACTGACCCGGGCGCTTCTATTTGCAATCTGAACGCTACATTTAACTGCGATACCGTGGCCTCAAGCAGCTTTGCTAAATTCCTGGGGATCCCAGTCGCCATGTGGGGACTTGCCACCAATCTGATTTTACTTTTCCTTTTGTGCGTAACCCGTTGGAATCTGGTGCAAGATCGAGAAAAAACATCACGCTATGCTTTTGCCTTATCCGGTCTAGTTGTACTGGGGTCTGTAATTATGGGCGTGATTTCAGCAACAGCGATGTCTTCCTATTGCCTGTTTTGCATGGCCGCTTATGCGCTTTCCCTGGTCACGTTTTTTGGCGCATGGAAAGGTGCTTCAGACTTAACGACAAGCAACCTCATTGAAGACATCAAAGATATTTTTGTCACAGAAAAATGGATCCTGGGCTCCGCGATCGCTATCCCGGTTATCGCATTCTTAGTGAACTTCATGTACACAGAGTCCAAAGGTTTCAATGACCTAGAAAGACTTGCTCAGGAAAGAATTGCATCTTGGATGTCCTTCCCCGAGCAAAAATTCGACGTAGAAAAAGGCCTTGTCCTGCAAAAAGGCACAGAACTACCAATCATGACCATTGTTGAGTTCGCTGACTTTTTCTGCCCGCATTGCAAACACGCAGCTCCGCCAATTCACTCGTTCGTGAAAGACCATACTGATGTGAAATTGGTTTTTAAACCTTTCCCTCTTGATCCCGCTTGCAACAAGGCAATGCAAGGAGCAGGTGGTGATGGCATTCGCTGCGGACTCGCGGTTGCGGTGTTCTGCGCTGAAAAATTAGCTAAAAAAGGTTGGGATGCGCACGACTTTATTTTTGATAAGCAAGAGACCCTATTCAATCTCCACAGCCTTGATAAGTCACTTGAACAAGTAGCGACATCTACTGGCCTTTCAAAGGATGATCTAAATAAGTGTGCAAAAGATCCGGTTATGACAGAGATGATTGCAGCCATGGCCAAAGAAGGCGCTGATGCACAAATCCAAGGAACTCCCACAGTCTTTGTGAATGGCCGACTTCTTAGTGGCGGCCAAGATAAATCAACACTGGAAACTGTCTATAAATCCCTGAAGAAATAGAAACTAAAAAGCCACCCCAAAAAGGTGGCTTTTTTTATTAAAGACCCACCAGTCCAACCAGCCAATTTGCCAACTGCCCAAAGGCATCATCAAAGACTATGACACTGGTTTGCGCCAGGCCATGAACGATATCCAGCCAGAACGCCAAGATCACAATTCCTAACGAAGCAGCACACAAAGCACGCACCACATAGATCGTCGAACGCGCATCCGCAATGCGCAGATCGGTCTGTATTTTTTCAATAGTTTTAAGGATATACTGAAGCTCTTTAAAGTGTTCTTTAAATTTCTCGCGAAGCTCTTGTTGCTTAGCCCGAGTCAAAGAGTTAATCCCGGGAAATCCACGCTTAGCCTTAATCG
The DNA here is from genome assembly GCF_002209355.2 of Bdellovibrio sp. SKB1291214. GTDB lineage: Bacteria > Bdellovibrionota > Bdellovibrionia > Bdellovibrionales > Bdellovibrionaceae > Bdellovibrio. Next base: position 2,886,273 of record NZ_CP106855.1, on the reverse strand, counting down.
CATAAATTAAATCAATGCCGTGATGAATGAAGCGAGTCACTTTGGCTTTAAAATCCGGATAATCCGACGGCTCTTCTAAGAAGTCCTTCAACTCTTCGATGGCACGATCGTATCTTTCACTCAACACCAATGTCAGAATTTTATAGCGGAAAGACTCAGGGCTTCCCAACTCAGAACTATCCACCTTGCCCATATCAAATAGGCCAGCGTCGTCGATCTTCTTAATTTCTGATGCCACAGCGGCGTTGTCTTTTAATGCTGGAACAGCCATGAGTTACTTTTCGGACTTTAACAACAAAGCATAAAGGCTATTTCACTGGGTCTTAGTCTAGTCTTAGGCCTTTGGTTTGACGAGGCCGCCTCATACTGAGAAACTAGATTAAGGGCGACCTAGACTTCATGGAGGAGGGCTATGGACACCGAACAATTCCAGAGCGCTAAATTAGGACATTTAGATTTTGAATTCGAGCAGAAAGCCACTGTGGCAGCTCCAATTCCACTACCTGACGAGCTTCCGAAACGAGCTGATGTCAGTCATTTGCCAAAGGAAATCCTGAAATCATCGACTGTGGAAAATCTTATTTCACAGAATGAAGATTTGATGGCTCGACTTAAAGTCGCCATTCGCAGACTTTCTTTGCTTGAGACTGAAAACACCCGTTTAAGTGAAGAAACTCACAAAGCTCGCCTGTCGCAATCATCGGTGACGGATCAAATTCTTGTGTGGCGAGAAAAAGACAACATGTGGAAACACAAGGTTGATCAGATCGAACGCGAAAAAGAGATCGCCACAGAAAAGATGCGTGCACTTGAGGTCAAAGTGAAAAACATGATGGCAGATTTAGTCCGCCACCAAAAATATCACGACCGTATCAAAACTCAGGTGAAACCTTATATCACACAGTTAAAAGAATACTCTGCGGCTCAAGACATTCGCGTTTCCGAACTGGAAGCCGATTTGAACCATAAAGAAGCTCTTCTTCGTGACCTTCGCCATCAAGTTATTGAAGTTACTAAGAATGCTCGTTACCAGGTCGAGACTTCGGATAAAAAATCTCAAGAGATGGTTCAGCACTATGAGGACCAAATTGCGAGTATGAGCAAAGAACTTCAAGTATTACATCAGGCTCAAGAAGATCTTGAAGTAAAAACGGCAAAACTTCATTCCGCCCTCGAGCGCCAAGACACCTTGGAAAATGAACTTGTTGTCGTTCGTCGCAGCAAAGAAGAAATTCGTCACCGCTTGGAAAATGAGATTCAACGCCAGCAAGAACGCATGAGCGAGCTTACGCGTCAGAATCAAAAACTAGGCGTCGAGCATGCTGACTTGCAGATCCGCGTTGTTCAAGACAACGAGACAATTCAAAAACTGGAAAAAGAAAATCGCCAGTATTTTGAGCAACTCGAAAGTCTTCGTTATATGTGGAATGCTAAGAACGAGGAAAATGAAAAACTCAAGGCTGCAGCAGCTGCTTTGGAGCGCTTGAACCTTGAGTTGAGTCAGAAATTAAATGATCTAAGAAAACAGGACAGTTAATTCGCCGAGCCATCGGCGAATTCGCCAGCAAATCTAGAAGCTTTGCAAAGCACCTTCGATACTTTCATGAACTTCCAGCGCCGGACATTGAGAAAACGCAAAGAGGCGCTGGAAATCTGGATTCAAGCCAGCGATTTTAACGTTCAAACGCTTAGCCGCGTTTAGATCATTCAAAACACCAAAAAAAGACTGAATCCCCGAAGACCCCACAAAATTCAAATTCTTCATGCAGAACACGATTTTTTTATCCGCAAATGTCGTCAGGCAAGCTTGTTTGAAAGACTGAGTCTTCTCAATCTCGATGCGGCCGCTTAAAGAAATAATAGTAATATCCCCGTCTAACACGAGTTTCAAATCCATGAAAATTCCCCTTCGATACTTCACTGATCAGGTTCTTACTTAACGGTAGATATCCATGCCGTTTTGAGTCCAAATTTCATGCTCGACAAAGGGCTAAACCCTCCCTACCATAGTTGGGTGTATCTACGATTGTTCATCTTGTTTTTATCACTAGTCCTGTCCCTTGCGACATCTTCTGCGGCTTTTGCCGTAGACACCCCTGCAGCAAAAATTCAGGGAATTTTGCTTAATGCTGACAGTATGTTCCGTGATAATGAGAATGAAACTGTTGAACTCGAAGGCAATGTGCAAATCGTCTATCAGGGGCAACACATTAAAGCCGACAAGGCGACTGTTCATCTTCGCACTCATCGCGCGGAACTTGCGGGCAATGTTGAAATCAGCGACATGAAAAACACGATCGCAGGATCTCGTGTAAATCTTGATTACGAAAACAACACCGGTATCATTTATGATGGATTTGTATCCTCCGGTCAGGTGGCGTTTTCAGGAAATGTTTTAGAGAAAACCAGCGATCAAGAATTCATCGTCAACAATGCCGACTACACGACATGTACAAACTGTCCTGCCACGTGGAGTTTTTCCGGTTCGACGGTACGCGCTGAAATGGGTGGCTATGCCTATATCAAGAACGCGATCTTACGCATCTCTGACATTCCCGTTTTCTGGCTGCCTTACCTAGTCATCCCTCTGAAGAGTGACCGCCAATCAGGTCTTTTAACTCCCGGCTTTGAGTTGTCTGACAACGGGGGGTTCACGATCTTCCAACCGTATTTCTGGGCAATCTCTCGCAGCACAGATGCTACGATCACTTTAAAAAATTACGAAAAGCGTGGTCTTAAGGGAATGCTCGAATACCGCTATGCTCTAAATGAAGACAGCGGTGGCGTCCTTAATACGGCAACGGTTTACGATAGTGCCTTCGGTCGCGATGAACGGTTAAACACATTTCGCTCGGCTCAGGAAAAAAATGCTCCGTTAGAACGTTATTATATTAGATACGAACACTATCAAACGATGCCCAACGACTATGTAAATCGTGCCAGCATTAACCTTGCGAGTGATTTGCAATATCCCAAAGACTTCCCACTGGAAACCATGAATCACGGTGACTCGGCGATGGAAAGTCGCGTGTCAGTGACTAAAAACACAAAAGATACTCACACGAGCGTCGATACGTCGTTTTATTATAATCTTTTGCAGGCCGATCCTTTGGCAGGCAACGAAGATGCCGTTCATCGCCTGCCTGAAATCCGTTGGTCACAGGTTGAGAAAAATATAGGTGACACAAATTTCGTTTATACGATTAATTTAGATTACGTTAATTTCGCACGGAGTGGTCAAGGTTACGACGACATGACTTACTACACCGATGCGAATGGAAATAAGATCCGTTATGTGAACAACACCTGCAATGACCCGAATTGGTCCAATACTGCTGGCTGTCGCAAAACCTACAAGGGTTATTTTGACCCGGCTACAGACTTAATTCGCACCGGTCAACGTTTGGACTTTTTGCCGACGCTTTCATATCCTATCAAAGTTGCTGATGGCGTGGATGTACTTCCTCGCGTCAGTTACCGCGAAACTCACTATGCATTTAATATTTCAGACGATCAAAATTATGTGCGCAGATATGCTCGTACAGAACTCGCCGGGCGCATGGATTTCAGCAGAATCTATGGCGATCAAGTTGATGCAAAAGCCACGCGCTATAAGCACGAAATCATTCCAGAGATCACATACACCAACATTCCTTGGATAGATCAAGGATCGCACTCGTTCTATGGCCAAGGTCAGGTGAATGATGCTCCATACACTTCGACCGACTCCATCACCGACCTGGATTTGGGATCAGACTATGGACTGCAATTCGACTACACGGACCGCGTATACGACCGCAATCTCGTAACACTGGCTTTGACCAACAAAATGATTCGTAAAACGTGGATTGCAGATCGTCCCGAGTACCAACAGATTGGTTACCTTAAGTTGGCTCAATCCTATGACGCCACTCAAGCCAACAAAGCACAAAGCGAGCCATGGTCGGACCTCAGCGCGATCTTAGATGTGCGCTTAGAGCGTTTCCAAACATATTCCATCTTCAATTATTATCCGTACCATGGCGTAACCAATGCCTCTTCACGTGTGCGAGTACTCAATGATATGGGTCAATTTGCCCAGGTCGCTTTAACCAAACAGTATAAAATTTCGCCGGGTAAAGCGGTGGATCAGTCAGCACGCACCGAAGATTGGACCTTCTCTGCAGGATTTATTTCCAAGTATGTAAACCTGATGGGTCGCTTAGTGTACGATGCGAACATTCAAAGTTCTGATAATGAAAATCCCAAGTCCTGGGCTTACATCGCTCAGTTCAAACCACCGGGCGATTGCTGGATGATCACATTCATACAAGATCAAGTAACGGGTGGTGACTTTAATACGCGTCTCAGCTTCGAGTTCAATTTTGATGGAACTCCGAAACCACCGATTCCACCGGAAGCCCTCGACCAATTCGGCTTCTAACGAAACGCCACAACAACGACTTCTGCTGAGTTACATCCCATGCTGTGCAGCTTATTAGTACAGCTTCGTGGGTCGCGTTTAGCATAGGTCGCTGTCCTGACACATCTCTCGCCTAAAACCTTATGTTACATCGCCTCTGCAATTTCAGATAAGTTTATGTGATGTCGTCGATGATGGTGATTTCTCCGAAGCGAGTGACGAAGGCCCAATGCACTTCGACGAGGCAATTGAATCTGGATGCTAAAAATATAGCAGCGCCTTTTAAGCGGAACTTCTGTCGTGGAGAAATCCGCGCATTGTAAAATGTTGTTTGATTGGCCGTCTTTACTTCGACCATTAAAAGATTTTGGCGATCCGGCATTCGAAACAACAAATCAATTTCAGCATAGGGAGTTTTCACTCGTCGCTTCAGCAACTGATAGTTTCGATTGATATAATATCTAGAAACGAATTCTTCCGACTGGACCCCTCGCTCGTGAGCCCAGTAAGCTTTTTTAACGGAGGTATTCTTTAACACCGGCGAAGGACTTGCGATGGTGATCGCATGGTCCGTGGTCGACGATGGATTGTTTGTGAACCGGTGTCGAGTATCCTTTGTGTCCTTCGAAGCCATAAACAGGGAATTTCGCTCCTAACTCTTTCATCAAGTTATCACGAGTCACCTTAGCAACAATCGAAGCCGCAGAAATCGGAGCCACACGCAAATCACCTTTAATGACAGTCGTTTGCTGATATCCCGGCAGGTTTGGAATCTTTTGATTCCCATCCACCAACACGTGTCCTGATTTTACACCCAAAGCCTCGATCGCGCGTTTCATTGCAAGCAACGACGCCTGCAATATGTTCAACTCGTCGATCTCTTCAACTGATGCAGATCCAATTCCCACTTTATGTTTTTCTTTAATTAAGACAGCCAACTCCTCGCGGCGCTCTTCGGACAAAAGTTTTGAGTCCGTCACTAGGTCATTCAAATCTTCTGATTGAAAAATAACGGCTGCCGCATACACAGGCCCAGCAAGACATCCACGCCCCACTTCATCAACACCAATAACAGGAGTTGGAGAAAACTCGCGCCATTCGACCTTTGGAAGATCCATTTTCTTTTTCGGCTTTGCTGATTTTTTTGCCTTAATGACAGTAAGAGTTTTCTTAGATGCTGATTTTTTTAAAGCCATTGCTGTCGTATCCCCGAATGAATTGTCAGTTCAGAGATATTAGCCAGAGGTCATTTGCGCGGTCACTGAAAACAGCCGCGTCACAAAAAGCAAAAGACCTGATTCGTAGTGAACCAGGTCTTTGAAATTTCATTTATAGAAATTTTCGAAATTCTGAAATTACTCAGCTGTTGCTGCAGATACCAATTCAGATTCGATTTTCGCAGCTTTACCAGAAAGGTTGCGAAGGAAGTAAAGTTTAGAACGACGTACTTTACCGATGTTAACCAATTCAACTTTATCCAAAGCTGGAGAGTTGAACGGGAAAGTTCTTTCAACGCCAACACCTGCAGAGATTTTACGAACTGTGAAAGATTTCGCAGCGCCGGAACCTTGGATTTTAGTTACGATACCTTTGTAAAGCTGAACGCGCTCTTTTTCGCCTTCTTTTACTTTTACGTATACGTTAACAGTGTCGCCAGAATCGAAAGCTTGGATGCTTTTGTTAGCAGCCTTGATGCTTACGCGACGAACTAGGTTCGTTTCTTTAACGTCAGATTTCGCTTTTACAGTCTTAACAGATTTTTTTGCAGCTTTAGCCATTGCTTAGTCCCTTATGCCAATCAAATATTCAAAAAGTAAAACAAGGGTCTACCATGGACCCATTACGCGGTCAAGACAGATACTTACTGCCGATCTTACTGAAAGATGGCGGTAGTCCTGGGGTGGTGCTCCCCTAATGCTTTCTAATACTCCGGAGCAGGATCTTAGAAGCTCTGTAGTCATGCCGTTGCCTGTACCAAATAACATGAATACGGGCTTTTTTTCTACGTGCATTTCATGACGCAACTCGCTAAACGAGTATTTTTTCAAACCCTCGTCGCGGGCCGAAGTCGAAATTAACAGGGTCTCAGGCGTATTCCAATCTTCTAAGGCCTTTTCTACACTTTCGATCGGCTTCACCGTCCCAAGTGCTGTTTTTCTCATCGGATTGTATTTAGCACCCTGACCGGTGCGCCAGTGATCCAAAACACGGTCCACAAACATCAGCTGCTCTTTCATCGGATGGATGATGTAATATTTTTCCACCCCAAAGGTCTGAGCCGCTCTCGCAATGTCATGGATATCGAAATTTGTGATGTTCGTTGCGACCGTTTTATTCTGACGATCGCGCACTGGATAGTGAACCAAGCCGATTGCCAAGCGTGGCACATAGATTGAATTTTCAGCCATTGAAATCTTCCTCGCTGAGTTCTGATAAGCCCAACGTGCGACGATCAGTCTCAGATAAATTCATCCAAAATTTTTTAAGCTCTTTTAACGGAGCTTCCGTTTTTTTCTTTTTCAAAGCGCGATATTTTTCATTCTGCGCCTCAAGATATTCTTGAAACAGGTCAGGACGCTTCACCAACGTCACCAGGGCAGAAATTTTGTCCTTCCACTCCCCGATCAACTTGTGATTTCCACCAAGCAAAACCTCTGGCACTTCCACGCCGGCGAATTCGCGCGGGCGAGTGAAGTTAGGATGCTCTAGGAGACCCGCAGAGAAGCTATCCTTATCAGCACTCTCGTTGTGTCCCAAAACCCCAGGAATAAAGCGTGAGAGTGCATCAACGACCACCAAAGCCCCCAGCTCCCCACCCGATAAAACATAATCTCCAATAGAGATTTCTTCATCGACGTGAGCATTGATAATTCTTTGGTCAATGCCACCATAGCGACCACAAATTAGGACCAGGTGTTCTGCTTTCGCAAGCTCACGGGCTTTGTCATCAGTTAGGACACTTCCTTGCGGAGACAAATAGATGACTTTTGAGTTTTTATGTTTCACTTTGGTGAGGGTTTTTTCGAGTGTTTCAGCGAGCATAATCATGCCGTCTCCACCACCGAAGGGACGATCATCCACTGTTTTGTGGCGATCAGTTGCAAACTCCCGAGGCGTGTGAGCTTGCACCTGGAGGCGATCACTTTTTAGAGCCTGCCCCAGAACACCGTAAGACACAGCATTCTGAATCATCTCGGGAAAAAGAGTGATCACGTCCACTTTAAGCATTTAAGCGTTCTCTAGATCGAACAAGCCTTCTGGCAAATCCATCACAACGGATTGGTGCTTGAAATCGATTTTTTTGATGAAAGCATCCACGAAGGGGATTTCAACTTTTTTGCCGTTCGTTTCAACGACCAAAAGGTCTTGAACGCCGTTACTTGAGAAGCCCACGATTTCACCCAAAACTTTTTGTTCTGGATCTTTTAATTTGAAGTTTTTGATTTCATTCAGATAGATTGTCTCGCCAGCTTTAGAAACCAACAAGTCGTCATCAATCAAGAATTCCATGTGCTCGACGCCTTCAGCAGCCGTGCGATCCCCGATCTCAGCGGCTTTCACGATCAAACCTTTTTTAAAAGGTTTCGTGCGCTCCACCGTGAATTCCTTCGTGGAACCATCTTTACCTTGCAGAGCGAATTTCTTCATGCGCTTTGCCCAAGTGATTTCACCGGAGAAAATAAGGACGTAAAGATCGCCCTTTAAGCCGTGCGCTTCTCTGACTTTTCCAACTAATTTCATAAATACCTCAAGAAACAGAAAGGGGTTGTGTAACACAACCCCTTTCCTAAGAATCTAAAATTTAATATGTCTGAATACTATTCAACGATATCCAAGTGATAACGTTTATTCAGCTTAGTACCAGCGGCGCGAATGATTGTTCTCATAGCGGCTGCCGTTTTACCTTGTTTGCCGATAACCTTACCAAGATCTTCTTTATCTACTTTTAGAGCAAGTAGAGTCGTTTGCTGACCTGGAATTTCATCCACTTCAACATTCTCAGGCTTATCGACAAGGGACTTCGCCATGAATTCAACGAGGTCTTTCAAGCTATCCATATTACCCCCAACAGAAGTTACCTAAGTGATATTTTATCGCATATCACTCAGATGCCAACTATTTATTTACCTTGGGCCAACTTAATAACGTGTTTTACACGGTCAGTAGGTTGTGCACCTTTTTTGATCCAAGCTTCAACTTTAGCTAGATCAAGCTCGACCTTTTTATCGTTACCACGCGGAGTTGGATTGTAAACACCAAGAACTTCAAGGAATTTACCAGTTACATAACGACGAGAATCCGCAACAGTGATGCGGTATTTAGGATCATGCTTAGCGCCCATACGAGCCAAACGAATTACAACTGCCATTTTTCTAAACCTCTTGTTCGAAACAGTAAGCTCAACTGTGTACTGTGTTTAATTTAAAATATCAAGCCTTAAAATGGGAACTTCATCCCACCACGGCCCATGCCCATTTTCATCATTCCGCTCATCATCTTCTTGGCGTCCTCAAACTGCTTTATCAGCTTGTTTACGTCGGAAACTTGGGTTCCCGAGCCATTCGCAATTCTTGTGCGTCGCGATGCGTTAAGAATCTTGTGATTATTGCGTTCTTGGATGGTCATCGAACGAATGATCGCTTCGATTTTCTTAATCTCGTTATCCGGGGGAGTCATGTTTTTAAGCTGTTTTGAGATCTCTCCCATACCCGGTAAAAATTTCAAGATAGTTTCAAAGCCACCCATCTTTTTAAGCTGTTGAATCTGACCCAAGAAATCGTCCAGGGTGAATTCATTCTTCATGATCTTCTTAGCAGAGTCACGAGCAGCTTTCTCATCGATCACTTCCGCCGCTTTTTCTACTAACGACAGAACGTCACCCATATCTAGGATACGCCCCGCAAGACGGTCTGGATGGAATACTTCAAGAGCATTAACCTTCTCGCCCACGCCTAGGAACTTAATTGGAATCCCTGTCACTTCACGAATAGACAGTGCAGCACCACCACGGGCATCACCGTCTACTTTTGTTAGAACCAGTCCTGTTAAGTTTAAACGCTTGTGGAAGCCCTCTGCGACATTCACAGACTGTTGTCCTAGCATCGCATCTGCAACCAACAAGATTTCTTGTGGAGCCCAGATGTCCTTCAAACGCCCTAACTCTCCCATCAACTCGTCATCCACTTGCAAACGACCGGCTGTATCTACAATAACCACGTCGATCATATTGTCTTTTGCCCATTGTTTGGATTTTTCCAGAATCTCTTCCGGTTTCATCCCAATCGGCGTCGGGAAAGTAGGAATATTATTTTGCTTACCCAAGGTTTGTAGCTGATCAATCGCCGCTGGACGATAGATATCGGCTGGAATCAATCCTGGTTTTTTACCCAATTTCTGACGGATATACAGAGCCAATTTTGCAGAAGATGTGGTTTTACCAGCCCCCTGCAAACCCACCATGAAAATCACACTTGGATTTTCGCGCACGTTGATATCAACTGCGCCGCCACCCAAAGTTTGCACCAATTCATCGTGCACAATTTTTACAAATTGCTGACCTGGATTTACGTTTTGCAGAACCTCCGCACCTAAGGCCTTTGCCTTCACGCGATCGATAAAGTTTTTTACGACTTTAAAGTTCACATCAGCTTCAAGGAAACTTAAGCGGATTTCTTTAATGACATCTTCAATGTTGGATTCAGTGATCTTGCTTTGACCACGAACCTTTTTAAGGGATGCCATAATTTTATCAGATAAGTTTTCAAACATCGTATTCTCCGAATGATCGAAATTTATTAACCCAAAGGACACCGATTCACAAAGAACTCACCTTAACCACCGGCGTCAACTTGTCGAAATCAGGTTACCAGCGTTGGAATGAGCCGCGTTTTAAACTGAAATTCGCCAGGCCATAGAATACCACAAATCCCAATATAGAAACTGGAACAGCCACTTCCATGCTGACATCGCTAACCCCAATCACCCCATAACGAAGACCGTTGATAAGATATAAAAGAGGATTCAGTTTTGAAAGCATCTGCCAAAACGGATGCAGATGATCGATGGATAAGAAAACTCCTCCCAGGTACGTCAAAGGCAAAAGAATGAAAGCCGAAAACGCCGACAATTGATCAAACGTTGTTGCCCAAAAAGCCACTGAGATCCCCAAAAGGGAAAAAATCAATCCAGCCACGACCACAAAGAACATCGTATAAATCGGATGAGCAATGGTTAAGATCTCTCCCTGCTGATACCAACAGAAAACAGATCCCACGATATAAGTGATCAATGCCACGATAAATCCACGCACTAAAGCCGCAAGACTCATCGCCCAGATGATCTCCTGATTGCTAATAGGAGCCACCCGCAAGTCTTCCAAATCTCCAGAAAACTTCGACGAGACAATCGATGAAGATGAATTTTGAAAGGCATTATTCATCAAGCCCATCATCATCAAACCAGGAATCAGGAACGAAAGATATTTAACTCCTTGATGAGTCGGCATCGCTGCACCCAAAGACACACCAAAGATCAAAAGATACAAGAATGAGGAAACAAAAGGAGTCACGATTGTTTGCACGATCACTTTTAAGAAACGCGCAATTTCACGACGGAAAAGGGCAATAAATGGCGTCATCATTTGCTCACCACCTTCATAAAGGCTTCTTCCAAATTACCTTCTTCGATTTTTACGTCTTTAATGATGTTCACGGGAACTTGGATTTCATTGAGGAACTCCCCCATTAGTTTTCCTGGAGGAACAACGAACATAAACTCCATGCCTTCATGAAAGAACATATAGTCAGTCTTAAATGCAAAGGGCTCTGACAATGTCAGACGGATTTTCTTTTGAGTGTATTTGCGGACCAATTCCTTGGTTTCTCCCAAAGCCTCAAGATTTCCGAGATTAATGATACCAATTCGGTCGCAAAGCTGCTCAGCCTCCTCAAGGTAATGGGTCGTCAGCAAGATCGACATTCCTTCTTTACGCAGCTCTTGAACGAACTGCCACAGAGTTTCACGCAGGCCAATATCTACACCCGCAGTCGGCTCATCCAACAGCAGCAAGCGAGGCGTGTGCACCAAAGCTTTTGCAATCATCAGGCGGCGTTTCATGCCACCAGAAAGTTGTTTGACCTTTTTATGACGGTGTTCATACAAGGAAAGCTTATGTAACAGAAAGTCGATGCGCTCTTTGTTGTTACGAATTCCGTAATAACCCGACTGGAAATTTAGAATTTCATCAACGCTAAAAAATCCCGAAGTAATCACCTCTTGATGAACGACACCTAGCTGCTGCTTGGTGTATCGAGGATTGGCCATCACGTCTTGACCAAACACTTCAACCGCCCCGCTGGAGGGCTCCTCAAGTGTTGTGATCGTTGAAATGATCGTCGTTTTGCCCGCGCCATTCGGTCCAAGGAGACCAAAGATCTCCCCGGGTTTTACATCAAAACTAATACCCTTCACCGCCTCTTGGCCGGTGGGATATTTCTTTTTAAGATTTTCAATTTTTAAAGGTAACATTTATCTCGCTCTCGAAATACTAGTGCTGAACTCAACATCTGGGTTCTCGCGTTTTAGCCAATTCAAATCCCATTCTTGGTTAACCAAAACCACCGGGTTGCCCTGAAGATCTGCCGCCATATTGGCGCCACCTTTTAGGCTCGCTACTGGTTTACCATCGATCAATGGCCAACGGCATACTCCGTATGGCAGGCGATTCAACTTCACTTCCAAGTTGTATTCATCTTGAAGTCTGTGCATCAAAACCTCGAACTGAAGTTCACCGACTGCGCCAATAATAGGATCTTGGGGACCTACGTGAGGTTCAATAAACAACTGAATCGCACCCTCCTCTGATAAATGACGAAGAGCTTCTTGAAGCTTTTGACGTTTCAACGCATCCCGAACACTCAAGCGACCAAACAACTCCGTCGCAAACTTGGGAATATCTTCGAACTGAATTTTTCCTGATGATGAAACGCAGTCCCCAATCGCAAAGTTACCCGTGTCACCCACACCCACGATATCGCCGGCGTAAGCTTCATCGACCGTTTCTTTATCTGCAGCCACGAATTGTGAAGAGTAAGCCAAGCGCAATTCTCTTTCCAAGCGAGAGTGCTGAACTTTCATTCCGCGTTCAAACTTACCAGAGCAAATTCGAATAAAAGCAATACGGTCACGGTGACGACGATCCATGTTCGCTTGTATTTTGAATACAAAACCTGTGAATTTTGCATCCAAAGGATCCATCACCTGATTGTCCTTTGTCGGACGAGCTTGAGGACCTGGAGCGTATTTTGTGAAAAACTGAAGGAAGGTGTCCACGCCGAAGTTTTGCTTTGCAGAGCCGAATGTCACGGGTGAAATTTGACCCGTTAGGAACTCATTCACATCGAAGGGTGGAAGAGCACCCTCGATCAAATCTAACTCTTCCAAAACTTGGTCGGCAGATTCTTTATCAAGGTAGTTATAAAGAATTTGATCGTCCTTCCCTTTAACGAAAGGTATTTTTTGATAGTCTTCAACTTCTTCACGCCGTTGATCGTAGATCCAGATTTCCTGAGTCAAACGGTTGTAAATTCCACGGAAACGCTGACCGATACCTAATGGCCAAGTCACTGGATAGCATTGCATATTCAAAGTCTTTTCGACTTCGTCGATCAATGTCAGAGGATCTTTGCCTTCACGATCGAGCTTATTGACGAAAGTGAAAATGGGAATCTTGCGAAGACGACAAACTTCATAAAGTTTTTTAGTACGTTCCTCGACACCCTTGGCAACGTCGATCAACATTGCGGCGGAATCCACCGCCATCAAAACGCGGTATGTATCCTCAGAGAAGTCTTTATGCCCCGGTGTATCTAGAAGATTCACACGCAAATTGTCGTAATCGAATGTCATGACAGATGAGGTGATCGAAATCCCTTTTTGTCTTTCAAGCTCCATCCAGTCTGATGTGACCGCCTTAGCGCCGGACTTGCCCTTAACCTCGCCCGTTTCGTGAATCACACCCCCGTGATAAAGTAATTTTTCAGTAAGAGTCGTCTTACCGGCATCGGGATGCGAGATGATCGCAAATGTTCGGCGTCTTTGAATTTCTTTTTGGATTGCGGGTGTGGCTAACATACTTAAACCTTTAGATTTGCTGTAAAAAATCATTTTTATTCGATCATAACCAGTGGCGCAAGGGAATCCCCTCCCGGGATGGAATTAACGCCCGCTGTCTTTTTCCTTCTTGCGCGAAGGACCACCTGGGCATTATAACCCTCTTCGAACTAACAACTCCTACTGGTTTGGAACCGGATTTGGACAACTGAAGGTGATATTATGACAACTGAAAATGCCTTGAAGCATTATGTTACGACTTTTTATAGCTTCCAAAAAATCGAAAATCCCGAACAAGTTAAATTAGATTTAGAAACGAAGGCCGATGAGCTGAACGTGAAAGGCCTGATCATTTTAGGAACTGAAGGTTATAACTCCACGGTGTCAGCCGTTAGCGAAGAATCTTTCGAGACCTGGAAGCAATTCATTCGTGACTACTTTCACAAACCGACTCAATTCTATAAAGACTCTTATTCCGACAAAGCACCATTCCGCAGATTCAAAGTAAAAATCCGCGAAGAAATCGTGACAACAGGTATTCCTGAAATGCAACCACCTGATGGCGTTAATCACCATTTGACCCCGACAGAGTGGAACAAGGTCATGAAGGAAGAATCTGATTATGTGATGATTGATACTCGCAACTGGTACGAGTATAAAATCGGGACATTCAAAGGTGCTTTGAACCCGAACATTGAAAAGTTCACCGACTTTCCTCAATACATCGAATCTCAAGGGATCGCTAAGGATAAGAAGATGTTGATTTTCTGTACTGGCGGCATTCGTTGTGAGAAAGGAATTCTGGAGCTTCAAGACAAGGGCTACAACAATGTCTTCCAATTGGAAGGCGGCATCTTGAATTACTTAAACGAATATCCGAATGATCAATATGAAGGTGAATGTTTCGTCTTTGACCACCGCGTGGCTGTTGATCAGAATTTAAAACCTTCAACGAAGTATGGCCTGTGTCCTCACTGTGGTCAGCCATCTGAAATCAAAATTGAATGCAAGCGTTGTGACGAACCAGGTATGGTTTGCGTGAACTGCATCGAGCTGGAATTCAAAAAAGACACTTGTTCCAGAAACTGTGCTCACGGACTAAAACTTCACCCTGGCAAAAAAGCCAGAAAACAAGTTGTTCCGTTTAATATCGAAAAAATGAAGGCCGAGGGCGCGACTGATATTCCAACCATTCGTGTAAGCAAAACTAAAGTTGTTCAGCTGAACGACAAAGGCGAAGCTGAAACTGTTTCTATCAAGAACTAGTTTGTTATTCGAGCCGCGCTATCAGCTCTTTTGATAGCGCAGGCTTTTCTTAATCACACGGTCCATCATTCTTGTGGACATGAATTTCATCAATCCCGCTTGCAATTTAATATGTTTACCCACCAAGTAATTCACTCGTGGAATACGGCTTTCAATGGCGTGCAAAATAGCCATGGTCACCGTTTGAACTGGAACTGCTTCCTTGGCTGTTTCAACAACACCTTCCCTCAGTGCTGCCATAGCAGAACCATAGATTTCTTTAACTTCGGCACTTAGTTTTTTTGTCACTTCGTCGGAAGCATCAATTGATTTTGACCAGATTTCGGTCCGTATGGGACCGGCTTCTATCAATGATACGTGCACACCAAGGGCACTAACCTCACGGCGCAAACAGTCTGAGAAGGCTTTAACTGCAAATTTGGAAGTCGTATATGGTCCCAGAAACGGCGCCGCCACTCGGCCGCTAATCGAACCAATATTTACAACCCGGCCCTTTGTTTGACGAATCAACGGCAAAAACATTTGTGTCATTTCGACCATCCCAAACAGATTCACATCGAAAACTTTTCGCCACTCCTCAAGTTTTAATCCCTCAATAGGTCCTCCGCTGGCGATACCAGCATTATTGACCAAAATCAGTTCGTTATCGGGATTCATTTCACTGCGAACTGTCTTTAAAGCGCGCTCAATGTCATGAGAGTTGGTAACATCCAGCCTTAACACGGTCAGATTGTCAGATTGCTCCTGAGCCAATCGCTCTAACGACTCAGGCTGACGGACACCCGCCCACACCTTATACCCCTTTTCACAAAGAGTTCTGGTTAAATCAAAACCGATCCCGGTTGACGCGCCCGTTATTAAAACTTGTTTCAAACCGTTCTCCTTTAGAACAAACCTTTGTTAACCAAATCTTGCAGCCAGCTATCTGTAATGGCGAACGAGTCTTTCCTAAACTCCGTCTGAACATGAGCTCGATAACCGGGATTAAAGCCAACGGATTTTGCATCTATACCTGAATCTTGCAGGAAATTTTGCATTTCTTGCACTTGCTCTTCGACACTTAAATTTTGATTTTCAATCAGACTGTTCTCAATTTGCTCACAAAACGACATCGTCGCGTTGTCATTCGCAAGCTGCGGATTCAAAGCCACGGCCTTGGCGATAATATGCAGATTGTAGGATTTTTGAAGGACCTGATTGAGCTGATCCAAGTTGTTGGTTAGATAGTTCGCCATGCGATAAACTTGTTTATAAAATTCTGCTTTCTGAAGTAAATTATCTTGGCCTTCCGCCTTTTCAGAAAGCTGAATCATCTCTCGCGCCCCGGGTGAGCGAAAGATATATCTCAACAAAGGTGCAATCGATTCGATTACTGGATCTTTTTGTGGCTTAGCAAGTGAATCAAAAAAATTCACGGCAGGCGTCTCGGGTTTTTTAGGAAAAAAACCACTTTCACCCGCTCTAGAAAGATCACGGCAGGCCGTCACCATGGGAGCCTCAGGATTACTAAAGTCGTTTAGAAGAACGAACATATCGAATTTGTTGGCCTTGCCCGAAGAAGACTCTGCCTCCGCCGAGGCTTCCTGGTGTGCCGCCATTTCTTCAGCGGCATATGTTTGCTCGATGTCTTGAAGAGCGGAATTTGGTAAGGCAGGCGACTCCCTGTGCTCTAATTTCGCAGATGAAGCATCCAAAGCCTGCTTTACACTGGAGGGCCCCGGCAACTGAGTCAAAAGCCAAACGCCGAGACCTCCAAGAACAACAACAAGAGAGGCCACACTGAGGGCAGAAATTTTAAGAAGTTTTTTCCAATTCATGCCTCCAACTAGAGCATATTCCCGTTTTCTGAGCAATTTCGAGGCAATGATTCGCAGAGCCATACATGAAATACATAAATGAATCATTGACCCAGGATGGGTGAAAGACTACAACTGACACCTCAGACATTCACTTGTCACTGTCGCGGGGTGGAGCAGTCTGGTAGCTCGTCGGGCTCATAACCCGAAGGCCGTAGGTTCAAATCCTGCCCCCGCAACCAATAAAAGCCTCAAGGTAAACCTTGGGGCTTTTTCCATTTTTGGGCACTTCAAATTTTCTACTATTGATTTAAATCTTCGTTCTTAAGTAGTTTAAGACGAAAAAGGAATAACACCAAGAATCCCATGAGAGCAGCGCATTGGATTCCAAGGTCAATCAATGAGCTGAAAAGCGTAATTCGACAAACACCAGCTATCCAGAGCGCCAGGAATAAAACGGCGAATGTACCTAGAAGAAAATGACCTTCCCAGGCAAGTTTGGAGCGACTGCGAACAATATTAGAGCTAAACATGTCATCACGTTATAATATTATTTTGTTTAGGGGAACAATTTATTGTTTAAACTGGACGTCTGACAGTCGTTCGAGCGACCACGTGCAATAAATCCCGGTATACAATTTTCAATTTACTTGAGGTGGCGAAAACCGTATACGTCCCCCATGAAAACCGCAGGGATATCGATTGATAAAAGAGCCGTGGAAATATCTGTGCTGCTTGATGAACAAGAAAAGCTCCGCATCCTATGTGATTACCACGAAGTCCAACCAGCTGACAGTTCCCTTTTCAAACTTTTGGGAAAAGAAATCGCCTGGGAGATCGTGGATTTCAATCTCAACCAGATTTACCGTAACGAAGTAATAGTCAACCTTGGCAACTACTCTATCGAAGAATACGAATCTAAATCCCCCTGGGACCTTTTCACGAGATCACAAATCATCCTGGAAGCGTTGATTGATGCCACAATGAGGGTAAAAAAAGCAAATGGCGTGATATATTTGAATCACATCCCACCGTATGTAATGGAAGAAACAATGACACCCGAGAAAGCGCAATTTAGGATCGAGCACTTGTTCGTGTGCCCTCTGGTTTCCAATGCTACCAACGAGAACACCATGTTTGTCTCCGCATTCATTTTACATCCACTTGATCAAAATTATAGAGTGTCCATACTGTAGACCTAGGCCAGCTACACGGTTCATCACATCAAATTACGAGCTTGAAAAGTTATTGTTAAGTTTTGATCAAAAGCCAAAAGTGTCAAATATTTAGAATAGCTTAGAAGTACTTCAACCTTACTATAAATCATTTGTTAATTGCGACCACTTTCGATAGAACCGTGGCATGTATTCCATGGAAAAGTCCTGTCAAAACATCGCTCTAGTAAACTTCGTTGAGCAGTACATCACTGCGCGTGCGATTTTGCGTGAGGCATTGAAAGCTACTGGCCGGGTTTACTTAAGTCATCGTGAAGATGATCACTTCTTCCAGTTACCGCACCAAGCACAACAGGTAGTTGTTGATGGAATTCTAAACTGGTCGAATACAATTTTGGAATTTGTCGCTCAAGGCGGAGACCACAAGAACACCAAAAATTTGGTTCGCTACTATTTGTCCCGTATGTCTTTAATTGCTCCTCTGGGATTTATCGATGAAATTCAAAACGGTGATATCGTTGAAATTTATGGCGACGATTCAAAAAGATTGTTTTTCAATCCGGAGTTATTTGATTATTCTTCTTACGCACCCGACGTCATGTTTTCTCAACAATGGTGGGACCTCTATCACCGTGATGGCGCCGTCTCGCTGAAAATTCATGAATATGCGATAGACATGTTTGTCGGGCGCATTACTGCGCCTTTTAAACCGGATTTACCTATTTGCGATGTTAAAGAGACTAAATCTAAGGGACTATACACCAGCAGAATTGAAATGAAGTGTATGTCCCCTGTGAAAGTTGGAGAAAAAGTAGTTGGCGTAGCTTGTTTGGAAAAGCTTACGCTGCTTTCTGGTGAGCTACTTGGGCACACTCATTCATTATCTTAATGTATAAATCCATCGACTCAATCAGGTTTGCATAAATCTCGTCGCGCTCCTTGTCGGTCACCTTATCGACTGAAGCAAGAACATCGCGGAAATGATCTACGTCTTCTTCTGCATGCACCTTCAAAAATGTGCACCCTTTGAATCCCGCTTCTTTCACACGCTTCAAAAGAATCGGACCAAATTTTGCGGCGAGACCTTCCAGCAACAGTGAATAACCCAAATGGGACACGGCACTTACATCTCTGATCCAATAGTATTGCGCTTTCCAGAATGCTTTGGTGACTTGAAAGATCTCAACTCCTTCAGCATGCATAAACTTCAGGTCATTCTGGCTCATTTTCTCGTGACCACTTTCTTCTTCAATATGATGTTCGAATTGCTTTTTCAACGGATGCTCCGCCGCCAAACGTTCATTGCACATTAGCAGAAAAACAGACGTGTGCTTCACAAAATCATTTGTTTGCGCAAGCCACGAGTTATAGAAACGGACATTCTCCCACGGTAAAGTATTTACGACCTTACAAAGCTCATCCACTTTTGCTGTCGCCTTTTGATTGAACTCTCTAGATTGCATACGTACTCCTTAAGCCGCGATCTTCGCAACTTTATGTTTCTCAATCCACAATGAATCGACCAATCGATTCGTAAAATCATCAGATGGAATTTCTTTATACGTTTTCTCAAACAACATCACCGCGCACGGATTGTTATATTTCTTGATTTCAGCAAGCTGTCTCCATCCCATAGCGTCTCCGGTGGAGTTTACTTTTCTATCTATTCTTGCGATTCCAAGCGCAGCATCAGCACCAAGTTCATTCATGACCCTCAAACCCAGTCGAATAATAATCTCTGAAATCTTGGGACCGCCTCGTCCCTTCCCTCGAAATGACGGTGCAACTGTCAGGTATTCCATCGCCATAAAAGACTTAATTTTTTGATCTAGCATTTTACTAAGGACTTCTTGACCTAACGCACGAACATAAGAGTGTTCGTGGCTGCAAATTTCGCGAAGGTCGAACACCGTGTATTGATGGAATCCCACAAGTTCCGATCCATCCATGATGATTGCAAGAACTCTAGCACGTTGAAACTCGTCGCGATTCAATGTAGCTCCGCGCGACGCAAGATCTTTCCCATACTCGTCAGCCCACAGGGCATAACACTTGTTCACTAGGTTGACTTCTTCTTCTGTCTTTGCGGCGAGCGTGTAGATGAGGTGATATGAAAAATTCATTGAAGACCTCTCGTTCCAAATTTAAACATTGAGTGTTTGATGAAATGGACACTATTGTTTCGGTCTAAAATAAAAAATGTTTAGGAATTTTTGCGATCATAGCTCGGAAGTTTCCGACTCAATCTTGGAACAGTTTTGCGTACAAAACGGTCCAAATTATGACAGACAAGAAAGTTTAAGCTTTTGATTATTTACCTAACAAATGCATCGTTTTATTGCGAAGAGGCTCGCTTAGAGTGCAGAACCCTGCCCACCCTTCGTACTTTGACTGAACCTTTACATTTTTTATCAGATTAAGAATCTGACTGCCATCGCGATCTAGGGGGTTAAGTCGGCCTAAATCGATGCAAAAGACTTCATCAATGGAGTACTTCGTGAATTCAAAAACTCTTGGAGAGATAATTTTACAATTTCCAAAAGTGTCGTACACGTCAAAATGGATGTCGTCAGATAAGCCTTCAAATAAATTGGGATCGATGGCGACGCCTTTAGCTTTTAAAAACATCCACAAAAGTTTCTGATTACGAGGAGAGGGACTGTGTAAGTTGATCTCCCTTAAAATCGAAGTTAGTTCTGTCATCCGCTGCAAGACAGTCTCTTGATCTCGCCGAGAGAGCCCTGCAAAAAGATGCGTGCGATCGACAGCTGCATGAACTGTATCAATCGAATAGTTCTTTAGATCCGCCAAAATAAATTCACGGAAAACTAAATATTTTTGCTTAGCTTGAATAAACCAGGCGCTATTATTCACTGTCACTCATCCATAGGCTTGAATCTGTTTACCTCCGTTTTTTCAAGAAGTAACACCCCTGTCAACCCCAGTTCCCTAAAATATAAACAATATCTTGTAAGGGTTACCAAGTACCCGCGGACCTCGCCAAATATGTCCAGCAGAGGAGAAACAGTGCATTCCAAGTTAACACGAGGCTTTCGATTTCTGAAAAATGGAAATTAAGATATATACGCTGTGATTCAGTCCGCCCAAATTGATGGGGCCTCTTTTTTCAATTCTTACGGTGTCTTCGGCGTGAATGATGAAGTCACTTAATTGCAACATCCCATGCAGACAATATATAAAATGAATCCCCGTTTCAAAATTCAAAAACGAATTTTTAGAAAGATCTAAGACTTTCATTTCCACGCGAACTTTATCGGGACGATATATCACACCTAAATCAACAATCGGACCTTGGATTAACTCTGCATTGATATCGATATCTCCAGAAAACGCGAACACTTCACCGTGCCCAAGTTTATCGCCATTCAATAGCAGTCCTGCACCTTTGGTGACGATCAAAAGACGCTCACAACCTTCGAATCGAGAAAAGGGTCCATCGCCATTCACCTCCGCAGAACTGATTCTCCAAGAGAATTCTTTCGGAAAAACAGCGTCGTCAGGCCCCAGGGCAATCTGAGCTGTCATACCTTGGCCGTTCTTCCATGGCATCTTTTGATAGGACGATTTGGGTAGATAAGCTATCATGAAAAAAGTCTAAATCAGAAATTTGCCTCACGCAAAGACTCTGAATAAGGCGACGACCAGACCGCTGAAGACTCAATACAAAAGTCATCAAAACTCCGAGGCTCAACTCCCCTCACTTGTTGGTTGCTAGGATGCACAGTGGAGGTCATCCCTTCTCGTGCTGAGCGGTGAATACTTAAATAAGCATCGACCAACCAGGAACTATGGCCTTCTCGTAAAAGTCTGTGGCGAGTTGCCGCCTCAGTTACTGGCACATAAGTTACCCGTCTACCGATCGCGCGCCCAATTTTTTGTAGCGCATCCTCGTTACTTAATGCCTCCGGGCCGGTCAAACTGATTGTTCTCCCCTCGTACAACCATGGGTTCTCAATCACTTTGATGGCAACATCGGCGACATCACGAATATCGACAAAAGAACTTTTGGCTTCACTCTCAGGCAGAAACAAAGCTCCTTGCCGAATAGAATCAGCATGGCGAGTAAC
This sequence comes from Bdellovibrio sp. SKB1291214, assembly GCF_002209355.2. Lineage (GTDB taxonomy): Bacteria > Bdellovibrionota > Bdellovibrionia > Bdellovibrionales > Bdellovibrionaceae > Bdellovibrio. Next base: position 2,864,435 of record NZ_CP106855.1, on the reverse strand, counting down.
GAAGGTTTGCATATAAACGTTGGGACGAAGAATAACTACTGGAATGCGACTGTCCTTAGCCATGTGCTCGATCGCACCGTATGTCTCCTGCAAAAGAAATCGAGATTCAGGGTCTGCGCCTAAGATTGAAGTTAAAATCATAAATTTAACGCCTGAATTTTTGGCTGCCATGATCGCATTTTGAGCATACACAACCATTGACTCTGAAATAGGCAGATTCAGAAAAAGTAAGTCGACATCCTTCATACTTTCATAGACCAGGCTTCGCGCGCCCAAATCCATTTTCAAACAACGAACGTCGGGAGCAAACATAGAGTCATGATGACTTGCAGCAACAAAACGCGCTCGCCTGTCATGAAGACGACCAACCACTTCACGGCCCACTTTACCGGATGCACCGGTGATCAAAATATTTTCTTTCATAGGGAATAGTATCCCGATCCCTCCCTTGTTTTGACAGGTGTATATTAACAAAGGTCCGCTTGACTCCCCTGTGCTTTCTCGATTTAGTTGGGTAGTGAAATTCTTTGCCCAAAACCTAAAGGTTTTTAAAAAAGTTGCCTTTCCTTTGTTCATCCTCGTGGTGCTGTCTTCTAACATTGACCAATATCTCAATATTAGAGTTGAACATGCTTTACAAAACCCACTGGGTGCCGCTGGTCAAGTCTACTGGTTCGGTTTTATGTCTGTTCTTAGCAGTATCATTTTTCCCATCTTGCTAATCACGACAACACTGTATGCGATGAAATCCAGTCGATTCACTGACAGCCTTCATGATTTTTATGGGAAGTATATCAACCAGATATTTATCGAGACTTTGCGAACCTGGGGCAAAACGTTGATGTGGTCCTTGTTGTTTATTGTTCCGGGTATTTGGAAATATTTGGAGTACAGCCTGGTTCCATTCGTTGTGACTGGTTCCGTTCGCTATGATGAAGGCAAGATTGATGCTCTCCAAGCGTCGGCCTCCATTTTTCGCAGACACTGGATTAAAATTCTTGGCATCTTGATTTTATTCCACCTTTTTATTCCACTCGTACTGGCAAGCGTATTTGATTCTTACCGCTTGCTCTGGGAAACTCCAGTGCCAAGCCTTCTGCTAAATTTACTGGACACCTATTTGCTTATTATTTCAACACAGCTTTTATTTAATGTATTTCAAGACGAGGTAAAAAGACATGACGCTCATGTTTAATTGGAAAGATATCAAAAACCGCGGCAAAGGTTTGACCTTTGACGACGTACTCATCATCCCAGCACGTTCGGATGTACGCTCTCGTCGCGATCCCCAATTGACGACCAAGGTGACGAAGAACTTTACGATGGATACACCTATCGTTAGCGCCAACATGGACATGGTCACTGAGTATGACATGGCCTTAGCCATGCACCAATTGGGCGGCATGGGTATCCTTCACCGTTTTCTCCCGATCGAAGATCAAGCAGCGCAAGCTCGTCGCTTAAAAGAAGCTGGTGTAAAAAATATTTCTGCCAGCGTAGGCGTGGGCGAGGAGTTTAAATCTCGTTCAAAAGCATTGGTTGATGCGGGAGTTAATATCATCACTATCGATATTGCTCACGGTCACTCTGTGCAAATGATGGAAACGATGAAGTGGCTGAAGGATCAATATCCTAAAGTTGATTTGATCGCAGGAAACATGGCTACACCTGATGCCGCTCGTGATTTAATCGAAGCAGGCGCTGACGCCATTAAAGTGGGTATCGGTCCTGGGTCTATGTGTACAACTCGCATCATCACGGGTTGCGGCGTTCCGCAACTAACAGCGATCGCTCTATGTGCAGAAGTAGCAGCAGCATATGGAGTTCCCGTGATTGCTGATGGCGGCATCCGCACGTCTGGTGACATGGTAAAGGCTTTTGCAGCTGGCGCTAGCACTGTGATGCTGGGAAGCATGCTTTCTGGAACAATTGAAACTCCAGGAGAAATTAAAAACGGTAAGAAAGCTTATCGTGGCATGGCTTCACGCTCTGCTCAAGATTCATGGCGCGGCGGAGTTCCTGAAGGTATGGCGCCCGAGGGAGAATCAACTCAAGTCAATGTCAAAGGACATGTGAAAGACGTGATCCTTGAAGTGACTGGTGGTATTCGCTCTGGCATGAGCTACATCAATGCAACAAGCATTGCAGAGATAAAAGAGAAAGCCCTCTTTATGGAAATGTCTTCCAATGGTATTTCTGAGTCTCGCGCACACGGAGTAAAATAAAAATGGATTCCAGACCCATAGGGGTATTTGATTCAGGCATCGGCGGGTTAACAGTTCTTAAAGAACTTGCCATGCAGTTTCCCCAGGAAAGTTTTCTGTACCTGGGCGATACTGCACGCCTACCCTATGGCTCTAAATCTGCACATACAATTCGCAAGTACTCAGAGCAGAACATTCAGTTCCTGAAAAAACTGAATGTGAAAGCTATTGTGATAGCTTGCAACACAGCCTCCACTCAAGTTCCTGAACCTGAATTAGAAGGGCTTCCAATTTACAACGTCATTGGTCCCGGTGCTCAACGCGCCCTCGAAGTCAGCCAAAGCAAACGCATTGGCGTTCTTGGAACTAGAGCAACGATCAACAGCAAAGCGTACTCCCATAAAATCATCGAGCTTGAACCCTCTGCAAACGTGATTGATCAAGCCTGCCCCTTGTTTGTACCATTAGCCGAAGAGGGATGGGATTCTGATCCGGTGACGAACATCATCGTTTTCCGTTATTTAAGTCAGATTCTTCAGCATTCGATCGACACGCTGATTTTGGGGTGTACGCACTATCCGCTTTTAAAAAACTCCATTGCTCGCGTGACGGGATCATCGATCGAGTTAGTGGATTCTGGAGAGGCCATCGCCCGTTGGCTTGATCGTGATTTTACAAAAAATCGACTGCAAAGAAATGCCAAAGACAGTCCGCAAAAAATTGAAATTATGACGACCGATTCCTCGGCGCACTTTACTGAAATGGCTTTGAAGATTTTAAAACCTATCAAAGCCGACGAATTCCGTGTGGTTGACTTAAACTAGATGCAAATTTCTAAAGGCAGCTCTTGCAAATTGTAAGTGCTGGCCATGGAATAACCGTATGCACCCGAATCAAGCACAGCTAAGTAATCACCCTCTTCAACTTGCCCCATTTCGTAGTCTTTTAAAAAGAAATCTGAAGATTCGCAAATGGGACCCACTACATCGCATTTGATTTTTTTATTCGACTGAACCAATGGCAGGATCTGATGTTCAGCTTCGTATAACGACGGGCGAATCAGATGATTCATTCCTGAATCTACAATGACAAATGTCTTTGCCGAAGTCTTTTTAATGTACTGAACTTGAGTTAACAAAACACCCGCATGGGCCACCAACCAACGACCCGGCTCCGATTGAAGCTCGCACTTTAAATCGCTCAATATATCTTTGGTGATTGCCGAGTATTCTTTTAGGAGGCTAGATTCCCGTTCAAAATCTTGCTTTTCATAGACCACTCCCAAACCGCCGCCGAAATCAAAACGACGCAACGTCGGGAAATCTTTTTGAAGACTCAGAAATGAGGCTTTAAGCTTAATCAATGCCTCTTGGTACCCCGAAAATTCCAGCATCTGAGATCCAAGATGTAAACTCACGCCCACCAATTCCAAAGAATTGGTATTTTTCTTTAAACAATCCGACAACGCGGGGATCATGGAAAGCTCCATGCCGAATTTATTATCGCGCAGACCTGTAGCGATATAAGGATGAGTTTGAATACTTACGTCGGGATTTAATCGCAACGCCACCTGAGCCTTTTTGCCCATTTTTTCGGCGATTTCACCGATACGCTGCAACTCTGGAAGGCTTTCTACGTTGATTTGCAAAACGCCTAACTGAAGAGCCTCGGTGATCTCGTGTCGAGTCTTTCCAACCCCGGAATATACGATGTCTTCAGGCAGAAATCCGCTTTCAAGAGCACGTTTAATTTCGCCCAGGGAAACCACGTCAGCACCAGCCCCCGCCGATTTCAAACATTGCAAAACTTGAGGATTCGGATTGGCTTTGACTGCAAAATATAAACGCACTCCAGCAAGTGCCTCAGCCAACTGTTGAAAGCGGCTGCGAATAAAATCAAGGTCGTAGACATAGATGGGACGAATGTAATTCGCGCACAGAGAAGATAAGTTCTTTTTTTTCGGCCCAAAATGAAGCTCATTATTGATGTATTCCACAAAAACCTCGTGCTAGTATCATTGCCGAACAAAGGACGTTTGTCATGAAAACTTCTATTTTTACTTACACCTCCAAAGGCATGCCTGTCATGGCTTACGAATTTGGACAAGGGACAGGGCCAGAAATATTAATTTTAGGTGGCGTGCATGGCGATGAATACGAAGGCGTGGTCTGCGCACAAGCGCTTCTCAAGCATTTCATGACATCATTCGATCACAAGTTCACTTTGACATTGGTGCCACAATTCAATCTTGAGGGCGTGATCTTTAGTACGCGTGGAAATTGTAACGGCGTTGATTTGAATCGCAACTTGCCTACCAAGGATTGGTCACCAGAAATCAAAACTCCCCGCTACCATCCGGGACCCAAGGCAGGAAGTGAACCTGAAAATCACGGTTTAATGACTTACCTTGAACAAAAGAAACCAAAATTGGTTCTTTCTCTTCATTCGTGGAACCCCGTCTTGAACGTGAATGGTGATTGTTATGAGTTCGCCAAAGTTTTAGAAAAACATACGGGGTATAAAATCGATGATGATATTGGCTACCCGACCCCCGGTTGCTTAGGAACATATGCAGGCCTCGAACGACCATCCCCGACTTTGACTTACGAAATTCAGCGGGGTCAGTCTGTGGAAGACATTATTAAAATCCACGTTCCAGCCATCCTGGACGCTTTGAAAGTTTACGACAAGTAAGGAGACCGCAAGTGCAACAATCTGTTGAAAAACTTTATTCAGATATTCAAAACGGCAAACGCGTCGACCAATTGATGACGAACGACTTGAAAACGATCTTTGAAGTGATCGAAGGTTTGGATGCGGGCCGCCTCCGCGTTGCCGAAAAAAAAGACGGCAGCTGGATCGTCAACGAATGGGTGAAAAAAGCCATCCTCCTATATTTCCGCGTTCAACACATGACAGTTATGCAAGCGGGGGACTTCACTTACTTTGATAAAATACCCGTAAAAAAATGGTCAGAGGACGATGGAGTTCGCGTTGTCCCTCACGCGATTGCTCGCAAAGGTTCTTTCATTGAAAAAGGCGCAATCCTGATGCCTTCTTACGTGAACATCGGTGCTTACGTTGGAGCTGGCACCATGGTAGACACGTGGGCAACAGTTGGTTCTTGCGCGCAGATTGGAAAGAATGTCCACTTATCTGGTGGCGTAGGAATTGGCGGAGTACTTGAACCCGTCCAAGCTTCTCCCGTGATTGTTGAAGACAACGCATTTATTGGCAGCCGTTGTATCGTCGTAGAAGGTGCAATCATTGAAGAAGGCGCGGTCTTGGGTGCTGGTGTTACCATCACTGCGAGTACAAAAATTATCGACGTGACAGGCAGTAAACCCGTCGAGCTGAAGGGCCGTGTCCCTGCAAACTCCGTTGTGATTCCTGGCACTCAAATGAAAAAATTCCCGGCAGGCGAATTCGGCGTACCGTGCGCACTCATCATCGGTCAGCGCAAGCCAAGCACGGATCTTAAGACTTCTTTAACAGACGCCCTCAGAGATTTCCAGGTGAGTGTTTAGCCTTAAAAAGGCGAAAAACAAAAAGCCCAACTGTAGAAGGTTGGGCTTTTTTTTATTTCACTCTAAGGGCTTCGGAAGGCTGCACGTCGGATGCCGTTCTTGCCGGTATATAAGAACCCAACCATGCAATCAATGAGCTGATTAATAAAACCCCAAAGACCAGCCACCAATCTACCAGACTTGGAATGGTCGTATCGTAAAACACCTGTGACGACCACATGTTGATTGGATTATTTTGAACGTACAGACTTAACCCTGTTCCAATAATGGTCCCGGCCAAGACTCCCGATCCCGCTAAGAAAAATCCCAACTGAGTAAAGATCTTAACCGTTTGCTTTCCAGACAAACCGATCGTTCTTAGAATAGCAATGTCGCGACGCTTTTGAGAGAGCAATAATGCAAGAACCGTCAAAATAGAGCTAGCGGCAATCATTCCCGCAAGGCCTAAGAAAATCCCGATTGTTAGTTTCTCAAGCTTCAAAGCATAAAATAATGCCGAATTGCGATCCATCCAAGTCTCAACTTGAACATCGGTGAATTTCATTAAATCATTTTTTACAACATCGACCCGCGCCTCATCCGCAAGCCACATCTCAATACCGATCTTTTTAAGATCACCACTTCCCAAAGCCTTCAACGCTTTGCCACGCTGATAAAATAAATACTGCGCATCCACATCGGTTAGACTGGTGGTTACCACTCGCTTCACTCGCACACGCTCAAATTTCGGCGTTTCTCCTGGAGGTAACAACAGACCCGCTGGCGAGACCACAGTGATAAAATCACCCTCAAACACCCCTAGCGACTGTGCCAGGTCCACACCCAGCACCACTTCACCCTCATCAGGGACATCTTGAGGATCCCATGTAAATGATGGTGGTCCGCCACGGGATGTTTGCGGCTTATCTGCATCAAGCTTTGCTAATTGTGAAATAAAATGTTCAAGACTGGGACGAGTCACTCCCCGAGCAAAAGCTCCTCGAAATTGACCATCCTGACTTCGCAAGATCACATCTTGAGTTTCGTACACATAGGCCTGAGTCGTCGTGTCTTCTTTGATTCTGGAAAAGACTGGATGAGTTTCTAAACCTTTGGAGTTTTGCATACCCGGAACCGTCACGTACAAGTGAGGCTCAAGGCCCAAAATGCGCTTACGAATGCTTGCATTCATTCCGTTCATAACAAAAAGAACGACAAGAAACGCTGTCACACTGACTGTGATCCCACCGATTGATAAAAAAGCAATACGGCGGATTAATGCACCGGCTCGTTTTGAGAAGATAAAATGACGAAAGAGATGCCCAACTAGCATCTCTTTATCTTATGTTTGAATTGGTCGGATTCAAGCGTTTTGTAGGCTATTTCGCCTTATCACTTGCTGGCGCACGCTGCTGTGCTTCCTCTTTACGAACTTCACGAACGTTACTTTCCATAAAGAAGCTTTTTTGCATGGCCTTAAGAGTAATAACAGTTTCATTCATCACTTCTACAAGACGACGCGAAGCAATTGGAAGATCTGGTTCAACTGCTTTGGCAGCGGGTCCCAAAGCACGTGTGACGACGGCTAAATTCTGAGTCATAATAGCAAGGTCTTTTGCAAGATCAGGATTTTGTTTGTTAAGCTCAGGTAAAATACGATTGATCTCCGTCGTCGTCGTAGCCAGATTTTTCATCAAGACTTCCATCGAATCATTTGCCGTCGCTTGCTTGGACAGCTTGATGACCTCTTGAGACATCACAGTCATATTCTTCATCAGTGGATCCATACGATCGATGACACGAACAAAGCTTTGAGCACGATTTTTATCAGCAAAGGCTTCCAAAAGCATCTGCACATTTTCAAGCAGACCACCTACACGTGACATGGTCGTCCCAATATTTCGACTGCTCAACATTGTCACAACATCCATCGTCTCATGAGATTGAATCGAAGTGTTATTTGCAAGCATTGGAAGCTTCTCGCTACCGACAGAAATCTCAAGGATTTTCTCTCCGATAATAAAGGGACGGTTCATCGAAACGACACTGTCTTGACGAACGCGTTCTTGAAATTTACTTAAAACATAAAACGTCACTTGGATTTTATTATCCGCACGCAATTCTACATCTTCAACAGCCCCCGCACGAAGACCTGCCATTTGCACGGCTGTTCCCTGATGGAGCCCATCTGCGGTTTCAAAAGTCGTCGTATAGAATACTTTCGAATCAAACCAACCCTGTTTAATAGCGATACTGATAGCGGTGACGATGACACCTAGGATCGCTAGCCCGACAAACAGGCCCGCAATTCGTTCAAATTTATTGAACTTTACATTCATCATAGATGTACGACTCTCTTCTCTGGATCAACTGGCTGGAAGTAAAGTTGTCCATCATCCAAATGAACAATTTGATAATTAAATAGGTTCATAAACTTTTCATCGTAAGAGCTAATGAAGACATGTTGCAAACAGCCTTCTTTACGCAATTGATGGATATAGTCCACTAATGTATAAACGCTGTCCTGTCCAAGTCCCACACTTGGATCGTCCAACAACAGAACTTGCGGGCGCATCACCATCGCGCGCAGCAAGCAAACCAACTTACGCAAGCGTCCTGGTACGTGTGCGGGTCTTTCGTGGGCAAATTTTGTAACGTCAAACAATTTAAAGATGTCATCAACGCGAGCCTTTGCATCCTTATGACTTAAAGTCTTATGATACAAAAGAGGCAACATCATATTATCAAATAAAGTTTGATTGTTAATCAAGCCGCCATAGTCAAAGGAATAGCCAATCTGTAAGCGGTAAGGCAAAAACTCCTCAAAAGACATTTCGCAAACGTTTTGACCGTTGATCAAAAACTGTCCGGACTGTGGCATCTGTAACCCAGCAAGAATTTGCAGTAAAGAACTCTTACCTGCGCCTTCTTCTGCCTTCACCCAGAGGACTTCATTCATAGGGAAATCAAATTCCACATTGGCAACCACTGGATCCTGTCCTTCGTGACAAAAAGAAACGCCTTCAAACTTTAGACTTTCGATCTTCATTATATGACCCCCAGATTGCGCAACTGATTAAGATAAAACAAAGCTGTTACAATTAAATTAAAGACGACGACAAAGATGATGCTGTTCACAACTGCTTGAGTTGTAACTTGTGGAACTTCCGTAGGACTTTTCTTGACTGACAAACCTTGATAGCAGGACACGACAAAGATAATCATTCCACTAAAGCTATTTTTTAGAAGGAAAATCAGAAAATCATCCATTGCAAAAGACGTCATCAATGACTCTGCATAAAAAGCGAATGGCATATCTTGAATGAACTTGGTTACAAAGAATCCACCGATCAATGCGACGAAATTAAAATAGAAGGCCAAACACAGCATACTGATAACCCCACCCACGACGCGGGGAAAAACAATGTAACTGAGTGGATTGATACCCATAACTTCCAGGGCTTCAATCTCGCGATTTGCACGCATGTTCCCAAGTTCACTGGCCACAGCCGTTCCCGATCGTGCAGTGACGACGAGAGCCACTAGTAATGGACCTACTTCACGCAAAATACCCACGATCAAAAACTGACCAATCATTTGCGTACCACCGAACATTGATAAATTGGAAAGAGACTGCAAAACTAATACACTTCCTGAGGTCAAAGCCAACACGCTGACCAGAGGCAAAGCTTGCCAACCTGTGAAGTAAATCTGTGCTGAAATCACACGGACGATTTCGCGCATACCTTGCGTTTGATCAAGAACAGTTGCGCGCAGGGAAAGATAGACCATCAAGAGAACACGCCATGTGTACTCCACATTCCTTGTCACAAATCTCCCAAGGGAGTCGATTTGTAAGAATAATGAATTCATCTAAAACCCCAGTTTCCTAGGGTATTTATCGGAGAAAACCGTACATTCGTTTATTAACTTAAGTCTGGTTTTAGTACGCCCACAAAGAATAAAAGAAAGACTTCAGCGCTTCGAAAGAAGTTTCCACGACTGAAGCCTCGTAACGGCCTCCCACAATGGGATGTTTTTGAATATAAATATTCTCGGGAAAAGCCGAGCGAAATGTTTTGTAGGATCGATACATGTGAAGTCGTGAAGTTACCAAAAGTATATCGCGACACTTCAATGCTTCCACCAACGGAAGACTTTGTTGGGCATTACCGAACGTAGTCTCGGAACGACGATCCAAAACCACATCGTTTTCATTCAAGTTTCCATAGAATGGCCATACCGGCATGATCTCGCGCAGTCTCGCGTTCGAATACACGCCTGAAATAACGAGTTTTTTGACATTTTGATTCGCTAAAAGATCAAATCCCTCACGCACCCGCCCCGCACCTCCGGTCAAAACCACTGCACAATCTGCTGTCTGAGATTTTGTCCAAGAGATCATCGGCTCTTTTTCGATCAAATGATACTCATGAACGAAGCGCTGGATAACCAGCGCCCCAATGACCATGAAGATCCAAAAAGTTCGACTGCGTAAAAGCCCCTTAGCGGTGAGCAAGTACTTCAACCTCTACATTCACACCTTTTGGTAACGCCGCCACAGCAACTGTAGAACGCGCTGGTGGCGCCTGAGTAAATGCTTTTGCATAGATTTCATTTACTGTTGCGAAGTCAGCCATATTAGTCAGGAAGATGGTTGTTTTAACAACATTTGAAAAGTTCATATTGTTCGCAGCCAAAACTGCTTCAACGTTCTTCATAACCATCTCAGTTTGTGTTTTAATATCGCCGGTGAAAACTTCGTTCGTTTTTGGATCGATCGAAATCTGACCTGAGCAAAATAAGAAATCCCCCACCGCAACTGCTTGTGAGTAAGGTCCTACTGCTTTGGGTGCATTGTCTGTATGAATAACTTTTTTCATGAAAATATCCTTTGTGGATTAAAAGTAAAAAATAATACCTGCGCGGAAAGGGCTATCCGCGATTGTTCTAAAGCGAACGTTGTCAGCTGAAATGACTCCCGCGCCACCTTCAAAAGTGAACCCCAGAGATTCCAGACCTGTAAAGAAAAACTCACCGCCGAAAACTGCATCCAACTCAAAGCCGGATTGTTTTTCCCTTGTACCTGCGTCATTTAACTCTTCCCAGTTAATAAGACCCACTGTACCCCCCATGTAGAAGTTCATGTTTTGTTCTTTAAAAACAATACGACGAACGCCAGCGGTTGCAGCAAATTTCGATTGATCTTTTTGCGTATCGATACCTAAACCACCTGCGAACTGAAGTTCAGATGATGGATTGTAAACCACTGCCAACTCGGGAAGATCCAAGGTTGAGTGGGATTTAACACCTACCCCCAAACGGTTCGTCAAATCTTTCGCTTGAGCTGGGCTCGCTCCCGCTAAAAATGCAAATACCACTGCTACAACTTTAAGCATTTTATCGTACTCCTTATTAAGGCTTCTATTAAATGCAAAAGCTGAAATAGGCGCAAAAAGAATCTCAATCTTACAATGGGTGTCAAAGGAAGAAAGAGTACTTCAAACTCTCAGAAATATTACCCAGGAACTCATTTGAGAAATTACCCGGCTTCGCCTTGGTCTCATCCCAAATTTTTTCTCTGAGGTATTTAAATCCTATGGATTTTTCTTGCATCGTTGTGCGCACTCCAAAATCTATCAATTCTGCAAAACGAATCAATGAAGATTCTACGGGAACTAAGTTAAAAGGGGTCTGACTGGGAAAACCCTTTTCATCTGCGCGCTCATGGACACAAACCATAATCGCCTTAACGGCTTCAGTGACGGGAACTTTTTTGAACAAACAGCGATTCAAAGACATCATCGGATGCTTTTGATATTCTTCAAGCTGTTGAGATTCCAAATAGGATTCCCCTAAAGACAGAAATTTTTGATAAGTGGCGTTTGGAATATCCATTAGTCCTAAATCGCAGAAAAGCCCGGACATCAACGTATCAAGAGGATTCCCTACACCGGATTTAACTGAGATATAAGCCGCATAAACAGCAATCCAGGGACTCCGCCATTTATCAAACAAGTCATTTTCCAATACTTCACGAAGCGTATCCCAAAGATTCTCATCGCTTTTCATGATTTCAACCATAGTTAAAGCAAGCTGCACCAGCTGCTCGTAAAGTTCCTCAACTTCTTCATCTGATGCTGTTTTAAACTCAAACAAAATCACTTCACTTAGTTCAACCCACAGGGCCGCAAGCGAAAGAAAAACCGAACGCACACGCTTTCGCAAGGACATACCAGAGCGATCAAAGTAAGTATTGATATATTCCATGTAGGCAGTCGTTTCTCGACCATGAATCAAAAGCCCACCCTTTGATAACATCTTTTGATATTTTGAATCTGATAAGACGGCCCCGCGGAATGCCACCCCCATAATTCTTTGGTTAACGGGCATACGAACAAAGACTGTAAATGGTAAGGTCGTCATCGAAAACAAATCTGTCGGGTGAATATCGAAAAACTGTGCCCGCGCCTTTAACAGCAATATATATTCAAGCTTAAAGTTTTGGAAAAAATCGAACGGAGTAATCAGCAAAACACGCGAGAATTTGGGCCCCGTGAACTTATTCTTTTCCGGGATTTCATGGGTTAATGTCACTAAAGTCGAAAGTGGAAATCTTTCCGCCAGAGACATTATTCGTTCGGTAAAAGCCCCAATGTGCTCCGACTCTTCTTGTGCAACAACAATAATGATCGCTCTTTGAACTTCATAGGGCCTGACCTTCAGGTCCTCAATCGCTAGAACGTGCTTAAAGGTAAAGTTATGCAAATTCAGCAAATCTCGAATGCGTGACAAAACATCCTCGCGCTGACTCAGCAACAAGAGTTCCAACTTCTGTCTAAAAAAAATAGCAGGACGTTTTTCACTCATAAACAATTAAAATGTTACTTGAAGCAGTTATAGAGAGCCATCAAAAGTTTTCATAATTGACATATTCATTTGCTGAACGAATCATATTGCTATGAAAACAATCATAATTACTCTTATTTCAATCCTGACTCTGAACGCCAACGCAGCTCTTTTAAAAACAGAGGCGCATACTAGCAAATTAGAAAACGTCGCTCTTTCTTCAACAGCTTCAACAAATATTGATGGAGAAGATGTAAAGCTAACTCATGTGGGAGCAGGTCTTCGCGCTAAAAAAGTGGTCTTTGTGAATGTTAAAGTTTATGTTGGAGAGCTTTTTACATCGGATCCTACCAAATTTAAAAAATCAGATGCCTTAACCTCAGTGAAGGACCAAAAAGCAATTGCAGTGCAACTTCATTTCCTCCGCGATGTTGATGCCGAAAACGTACAGAAGTCTTTCAAAGAAGCTCTTACAGCGAATTCCGTCAATATTGAGGACGCGTCTATCAAACAATTCTTGGATGCTGTCAACAAAGGTGGCGAAGCAAAACAGGGTAAATCTCTGACAATCCTGGGCTCCCGCCTGAAAGATGGATCTGAAAAAATTTCCTATGAAACAACTTCGGGAACAGTGACTGAAGTTAAAGGTTCGGCGGGGCTGGTTGAAAAAGTCTTTTCAATTTGGCTGGGCAAGCCCTCGGACAATGGCGTGGCTGACCTTAAAAAATCAATCCTAAAAGACTAGTCCAAATCCAACAACCGGTAACCAACGCCGGCTTCTGTGGTAATTAGCTCAGGTGTCGTGTCGTCGACCTTGAGCTTTTTACGAACAGCTCCAACGTACACCCTCAAGTAATGGGTATGCTCCACTGAATTGGGCCCCCAAATTTCATTAAGCAACATACGGTGCGTGACAACTTTACCTTTATGTTTCATCAAAACTTTAAGGATATTGAATTCGGTTGCCGTCAGTTTAATCTCATTCCCCAAGACTTTCACGACGTGACCAGGAATATCGACACTCAGCGGGCCGCTATTGAATTCTGACTTTTCAGTCGTGCCTCCCCCTGACCTTCTTAATGCCACACGCATTCGTACTAAAAGCTCTGGAACGCTGAAAGGTTTAGTAACATAGTCATCCGCACCACCATCAAGTGCCGCAATCTTATCCTCGTCGGAATCCTGAACTGTTAGAACGATGATGGGAACCTGAGACCACTCTCGAATTTGCCGTAAAACCTCTAATCCCGTTTGATCCGGAAGCCCCAAGTCTAAAAGTATTAGATCGGCCCGCTCCGATGCCGCCATCACAAGACCTTGCTTACCATCCGTCGCTTCGATGACATGGTAGGAATTACCCTCCAAGGTCACTCTCAAAAGCTTTCTGATAGGAGCTTCATCATCAATTACAAGAACCCGACGCAAGTCTTTCATATATCATCCTCGGAGGTTAAGGCTGATGGTGGAATTTCATAAGGAAGTTCTATCACAAATTCTGCGCCACGACGATCGCTTCGATTTTGAGCATAGACAACACCGTCATGAGCCTCGACAAAAGCTTTCACGATTGCAAGTCCCAATCCCACTCCGCTGGCTGCGGAACCCGGTACGCGATGGAAAGCTTCAAAAATCTTTTGCAGTTGATCCGTGGGAATTCCAGCTCCCTCATCAAGAACACTCAGCTGAACTTTGCGGCCTTCACGAGATAGATGGACTTCAATACCACTTCCTGGTTTTGAATACTTTGCTGCGTTCAGAATCAAATTCGAAATTACATGCTCCATGAGTTTCTCATCTATTTGCATCAAACAAATTTCTTCAGCACAATGAAACTGAATTGTACGCCCCGCAACCAAAGGTCTCACTTTTAACGTTAACGATTCACAGAAGTCGACAAGATCAACCCAAACTTTTTTCGGTGTAAGCACCCCAGAATTCAAACGTGACATATCCAAAAGATTTTCGACAACCTGATCTAAACGTCTTGATGATTCAATCACAGAATCGACCAGGCCCTCCCTTACTTTGTCTTCAGAACTCAATTTATGGTCTTGTAGAGCAGACGCCGACCCAATAATCGCTGTCAGCGGTGTGCGAAGTTCATGCGAAACTGAATTTAAAAGTGCTTGGTGCAGTTTCTCTGAAGCTTCTAATAACTTCACATTCTGTAACGTATCCTGCAATTTTAAACGTTCTAGAGAGGCTCCTAATTGCAACGCCACGGTTTCAATCAAATTGTCCTGTTCTAGAGAGAGGGGATTCTGAACCCGTGGATAAAACAGCATCACGCCTTCCAAGCTGTTTTTACCTTTTAATGGCAAACTTAAGCAACGGGACTCTGTTAATGTTTCTGTCCTCCAGCCCGCCTTCTTGCGATTCTCAAAGGACCAAAGTGCTAGCGCCAAATCTTTTTCATCAAGTTTTGTCACGTTGTATGTTCTGCGTTCTAACTTACCGTCCATATCAGAAAAAAGTATTTTAATTTTACCATTCAAAATCTTTTCCAGGTTTTGTTCTGCGGAAAAAGCAACTTCCGTTCGGGTGACTGCTGTTGACATATCCTGAACCAGTTCAAGCAAAGCTCTGTTGTACTGATCTCTTTGCAAAAGGTCGCGATCGCGACGGCGAATCTTGGCAGTTAAAAATCCCCCCATCATCGCCACAAACAAATAGGCAAAGCACATCATGACGTCTTCAGCGGCAGTGATATGAAAAGTAAATAAGGGAGGAATAAATAAAAAATTCCACACTAGAACACTTAAAATTGCTGCAAATAAAATGGGCCCTAAAGTGCTCATGAAACCCATTAATAAAATAGCTAAAAGAAATATAAACCCTACAGCGCGATATCCCAGGTATGGATTTAGCAACTCACTAATAAAAGTTATACCGCCAACAAACCAAAAGGCATTCCAGTAGGAAGTGCCAGGAGCATATAGAACCGGGGGAGCTAAGCGGAACTTCTTGGTGTTTTTCCGCTCTTCTTGTCGAATTATATGAATATCAACCAGACTTGCTCTTTGAACCAGCTGATCCAATAAAGAACCACGGCGGAATATAAAATCCCACCAACGGCCTACCGGCCGCCCCATAATTATTTGAGTTACGTTGCGTTCGTTTGCGATGCGATGAATTGCTTCGACTATATTGCTGTCACGAAGAGATACAACTTCGGCCCCCAGCTCGCGAGCCAACGCAAGATTTTTATTGAGCATGGCTTGATCATCAGACGCGAGTTGTTCGCCGGTATCGACGTATAAAGCCAACCACGGTGCTTCCAAGCTATAAGCCATTCTTCGCGTGGCACGAATCAATCTCGCAGAATAGGGACTGTATCCTACAGCAACCAGCAGTCTCTCTTGCGTATTCCATGGGCCATTCACTCGCTGTACAACCATTTGATCCTGAAGATCCTGATCGACTTTTTCAGCGGTGTACCTCAAAGCCAGTTCTCTCAAAGCCAACAGGTGAGTTTCTTTAAAGAAGTTTTCTCCGGCCTTCGCCGCTCGCTCGCCTTGATAAACCTTTCCTTCTTTCAGACGTTTGCGCAGATTCTGTGCGCTAATGTCTACCAACTCAATTTGCTGAGCCTGATCAATCACAGAATCAGGAACGCGTTCAAAGATCCTTACGCCTGTAATCTGCTGTACAAGGTCCGCACGACTTTCGATGTGTTGCACGTTGACTGTTGTATAAACATGAATCCCCGCATCCAATAGTTCCAGGACATCTTGATAACGTTTTTGATGTCTAGAACCCGGCGCGTTCGAATGAGCCAATTCATCGACTAGTACTATCTCAGGTTTTCTTTTCAAAATGGCATCAATGTCCATCTCATCAAGAACCGAATCTTTGTAATTAATTTTTTTTCGGGGAATAAGTTCTAAACCTAATAACAATGCTTCGGTTTCTTTACGTCCGTGAGTTTCGACGACACCTACCACCAGGTCCAAACCTTGGCGAACCTGCTCTTGTGCCGCTTCTAGCATCGCAAATGTTTTACCAACACCGGGACACATCCCAAAAAAAATGCGAAGGTGCCCACGATACGTAGACTCCTCCGCTTTTTTTATACCGTCTAAAATACGATCGGGATCGGGACGATAATCATCACTCATAATTTTTGATCCAAAGCTAAATTAAGCTTTAAAACATTCACGCGGGGCTCACCCATGAATCCCCACTGGCGCCCTTCAGTGTATTCCTGAACAAGCTCGCTGACTAGCGCTGTCTGTTTAGACGTTAATTTACGCTCCTTGGCGATACGCTCAATTTGATCCTTCGCAGCCTCCGGACTGATTTCAGGATCGAGTCCGCTTCCAGAAGCATAGAGGTTTTCTCGCGTTAAGCCCTGAGCCTGGCGCTCGGCAACCACCTTTTTCAATATCTCGTTGGTGGGAGACATATTGCTCGCTCCCGAAGAAGCCCCGTTATAATCGGCCGCCGAAGGACGAGGCCAAAAATAGCTTGCACCCGTAAATTTTTGCGCGAGCAAAGTGGACCCAACAACAGCATCATTTTTTTTTATTAAAGATCCCCGTGTTTGCTCGGGAAATGTCGCCGAGCCAACGGCCGTCATGAAGCAAGGATATGCAATACCGGTTAAAACAGACAATGCCACAAACAAGCGGAAACCAATCAACCAATTTTTCATGACACAACTCCCAAAGCAACAATCACCAGATCGATAACTTTGATTCCAATGAACGGAATAATCAAACCACCCAAACCATAATTGATAATATTTCTACGCAGAATCACATTCGCACCCAAAGCTCTGTACTCAACACCCTTTAACGCCAATGGGATCAAGAGAATGATGATCAAAGCATTAAAAATAACTGCACTCAGTACCGCACTTTGTGGAGAGTGAAGTCCCATAACATTCAGTTTCGCTAAGGGACCAGCCCCCGTTTGAGTCGCGTAAAGAGTCGCAAACATCGCTGGAATGATTGCAAAATATTTCGCAACGTCATTCGCAACACTGAACGTTGTCAGCGCTCCGCGAGTCATCAAAAGTTGTTTCCCTGTCTCAACAATCTCAATCAACTTTGTCGGGTTCGAATCCAGGTCAACCATATTACCTGCCTCTCGCGCCGCTTGAGTACCGGTGTTCATCGCGACACCTACATCGGCTTGAGCCAACGCTGGCGCATCGTTCGTTCCATCTCCTGTCATTGCAACTAGGTGACCGCGAGCTTGCTCTTCCCTAATTCTTGCAAGTTTCATTTCTGGCGTAGCCTGAGCAATGTAATCATCGACTCCGGCCTCCGCAGCAATAGCAGCCGCCGTCAATGGGTTATCCCCTGTGACCATCACAGTGCGTATTCCCATCTTACGAAGTTCAGCGAATCGCTCTTTAATGCCTCCCTTCACGATATCTTTAAGATAAACCACACCCAGAACTCTATTTCCCTCCGCTACGACCAATGGAGTCCCCCCTTGTCGTGCCACCCGCTCCACAATCTCTTTAGCAGCCATTGGATACTGTCCCCCAAGAGCTTCTACATGTTTTTGGATCGCGTCTCCAGCGCCTTTACGTAGCATCACTGGGCCCTTTGGATTTTTAAGATCAACGCCACTCATACGTGTTTGCGCCGTAAACGGAACAAACTCTGCCATATGGGGCTCCAAAGTTTTTGCACGCAAAGAAAACTTATGTTTCGCAAGAACAACAATCGACCGTCCCTCGGGTGTTTCATCACTTAATGAAGCCAGTTGAGCTGCTTCTGCTAACGCTTCATCTTTAACACCCGGTACCGGAATAAACTCACTGGCCATTCGATTACCCAGGGTGATTGTTCCTGTCTTATCAAGCATCAACACATCAATATCTCCGGCCGCTTCGACTGCGCGACCACTCTTAGCAATCACGTTTTTACGAATCATCCGATCCATACCGCTGATCCCAATGGCGCTTAACAGCCCCCCGATGGTGGTCGGGATCAAACACACCAATAAAGCGATTAGTACCGTGACTGTCACAATATGAGAAAGATCTTGATGAGACGCTGCTGCAGAAAATTCTGCAAAGAATTTCAATGTTGATACAGCCAGGACAAACACGACAGTCAAAGCAATCAATAATATACTCAAAGCGATTTCGTTTGGAGTTTTCTGACGACTGGCTCCCTCGACCAACGAAATCATGCGATCTAAGAAACTTTGCCCAGGATCGGCCGTGATCTTTACCAAAATGCGATCACTGATTACTCGCGTGCCGCCCGTAACAGCACTTCGATCCCCACCACTTTCGCGAATGACCGGAGCCGATTCACCGGTGATCGCCGATTCGTCGACAGTAGCAATACCTTCGACAACTTCACCGTCCCCGGGAATAATATCACCCGACTCACAAACGACGACATCCCCCGAGCGCAGACTCGTGGCAGGAATTGTTTGTTCCTGGCCGTTTAAAATTTTACGAGCCACGCTGTGCGTACGGCTTTTTTTAAGGCTCTCGGCCTGAGCTTTACCGCGCCCCTCTGCCACAGCTTCAGAGAAATTTGCAAACAACACCGTGAACCATAACCAAACGGCAATTTGCAATTCAAAAGAGTAAGACTGCCCCCTTATGATCAACGACGTCGTTATAAATGTGACTATGAGGGCTCCGACCCAAGTGACAAACATCACCGGATTACCCCATTGAACTCGGGGATCTAATTTCACGAAACTTGATTTGATCGCTTCCAACATCAATTGCTTATTTAAAAAAGAACTTTTCATAAATTCACCTAGGCCTTAGTGACCATCAAAAGATGTTCCAAAACCGGTCCCAACGACAACGCAGGAAAAAACGTCAACGCTCCCACAATCAGGATCACGCCCGCAAGCAACCCACCAAATAATAAGGAATCAGTTTTGAATGTACCGGATGAGGGTGGAGAGATTTTCTTAGCACTCAAACTTCCGGCAACAACCAAAACCGGAATGATGATCGCAAAGCGACCGATCAACATAGCGACACCCAACATCACGTTATAGAATGATGTGTTTACTGCTAGGCTGCCAAAAGCCGAGCCATTGTTTCCTGCCGCCGAAGAATACGCATACAAAATTTCACTCAATCCATGAGGCCCCTGATGCCCCAAGCCTGCAAGGCCCGCAGGAGCCACCACTGATATCGCAGATCCCAAAAGAATCGTCGCACACGGAGCAAGAACTCCGATGACCACCCACGTGATTTCTCGCGCCTCAATTTTCTTTCCGAAATACTCTGGAGTTCTTCCCACCATAAGGCCGGCTAAAAACACTGTCAGAATCACATACAAAAGGATGCCGTACATGCCCGCGCCAACACCACCGAAGACAACTTCCCCTAACATCATATTCAGCATCGCAATGCCACCCGATAAAGGTGACATACTGGACAACATCCCGTTCACTGAACCGTTCGATGCAACTGTGGTAAAGACTGACCACAAAACAGTATTGGTCATACCGAAACGAGTTTCCTTACCTTCCATAGAGCCAAAATTAAATTCTGACCAAAGCGAAATCGCCAACACCGTAACCATTAAAGCCATCATCACGCCAAACAAAACCCAGCCTTGTCGACGAGATCCCACCATCAAACCAAACAAATACGTACCGCCCGATGCGATCGCAAGGATGGCAACTAACTCCAGAAAGTTTGTTAATGGCGTTGGATTTTCAAACGGGTGCGCACTGTTAACCCCAAAGAATCCCCCACCGTTAGACCCCAGCTGCTTAATCGCAATTTGCGAAGCTGCCGGCCCCTGAGGAATAATTTGCTCCAGACCCTCAACTGTTTTCACGTGATCATAAGGAAGAAAGTTTTGAACAACTCCTTGGCCCATCAATACCACAGTAAAAATCACCGATAAGGGCAATAGCAAATGAACAGTTCCTCGAGTCAAATCCACCCAGAAATTTCCGAGGTTTGAATTCTGCCTATTGGCGATACCCCGAGCGATTGCTAAAAGTACTCCCAAGCCCGTCGCAGCACTTACAAAATTTTGCACTCCTAGTCCCAACATTTGCGTCAGATAACTTAAAGTATTTTCTCCAGAGTAAGCCTGCCAGTTTGTATTCGTCACAAAACTCACAGCCGTATTAAAGGCAAGATGCCAGGACAATCCCGGAAGCTTTTCAGGATTTAAAGGAAGATGCCCCTGCAACATCTGCAAAAGCATTAAAAATACGAGACCTATAATATTAAAAATAAGTAGAGTTTTCGCGTATTCTCTCCAATTCATTTCATCTGTTTCTCGAACGCCGGAAACTTTATAAACAGCAACTTCCAGTGGCCTTAAAGCCGAAATCAAAATATTCCGATGCCCACTAAAAATCTTAAACATATACGCCCCTAAGAGCGGAGTCACAAAAGTGACCACCACTAGGGCCGCAGAAACTTGAACGAAATCCACACCAGTAAATGCCATAAAACATCCCTCTAACGTGATTTCACTATAGGCGCCCCAGCCTCAATCCCAGATAAAAACCCCGCCCTCAGGCATAAAGAAAACATAAAAATCAGAGACAAAACGACTCAAAACCAAGCACGGGCCCACAATTCTTATGTTTCAAGCCCATTAATGAGAACATTGTTTTTATTTACATCCCTGCGCTCGGGTCAGACGTGGGATCTGCGAATTTTGTAACTCTATTTTTAGTCACAACCCGCCCATAAACTCGTATGAAATTTTAATGAGTGCTACCAACCCAGTTGCTTCTTCCAAAAAAGGTCAGAATCTGCGCTTGTTTGTTAGCAATCCATTAACAAGAATTCTTAGAGAGCTGATCGCCACCATTTAAAATTATAAATTGAGAATTCGCCCTTTTAATAAGGGATTCCCGCAGCCCATGAAATGAGTTTTACTGAAAATTTTTAAAAGGAAGGATCACGCAAATGAAAATATTTTGTTTTGCCCCCGTTTTAAGAAAAGGATCCTTCAACAAAAAACTCATTCGAATAGCGAAAGCCCACGCCGAAGAATTCCCCGGCACTGAGGTCGAACTTTCTGAATTTAATGATTTTCCTATGCCCATGTACGACGGAGACATTGAAACGGGCGAGGGAATTCCAGAGGCCGTTAAAAAACTTGCCGAAAAGATAAGCGCAGCCGATGCGATCATAATCTCGTCACCCGAATACAATGGGAGTATTCCCGGCACATTCAAAAACGCCATAGATTGGCTTTCACGCCTTAAACCCGTACCCCTATCACGAAAGCAGATTCTATTAATTGGAGCCTCTACAAGCCAATTTGCATCGATTAAAGGCAATTTTCATGCACGAGTCCCATTTCATGTGCTCGGCGCCTTCGTTTACCCGGATTTCTTCGGTGTCGCCTTTGCCGAAAAGGCCTTCGACGATAAAGATCAGCTGAAAGACCAAAAACAAAATGAATTACTAAAAAAGACGATAATGGGATTTTTGAAGTATGCATCAAGAGCAGAAACACCTTTTGATCGTTTGAATGAATTCGTTGAAGAACAAATTCATAGTCACGACGATAATCGTCCCCACTGAAAATGATATTTCTCTTGCAGAGTTTGAGCAACGAATGGGCAATTTGACTTGCCCCACTGTGATGGAAGTTCCATAAAGAATTTGATTGGTGATTTGGAGAGGTCCAACAAATTATCGGACAGTCGAACAGCGTAACTTAGGTTATGGGTAATATAGCTCAAAAAAAAAAGACCGAAGGTTCACTTCGGTCTTTCAATTCTCTATTTTGCTTTTTCTTATTTATACATTAACCAGAATTTCTATCCATCACAGAAGATCTCCCGCGCAACTCCACCGAAGACGGCGCTACAACCGTCGTCGACGGAACACGTTTAATCTCTTTAGCTTCTGTTTCCGCAGCAACATTTTCTACTGAAGAACTTTGGCCAGAGAAATTCAACATCACAACACCTAAAATAATCAAAGATGTCGCAAACACTTTTTGCATCGGAAGTGGCTCATTGAAAATAACAAGCCCCACCACCGCCATAATTGCCGTACCGACACCCGCCCAAATCGCGTAGACCAAACTCACAGGCAGAGTTTTAAGAGCAAAAGTAATACAGAAAAAAGAAATAGCAAAACAGAGGACCATTAATACCGAAGGAATCAGCCGAGTGAAACCTTCCGCGTATTTCATACCGATCGTACCCAAGATCTCGAAGATAATTGCCGCCGCAAGATATGCATATGGCATAAAGCACCTTTTATGATGACCTTTCCAGTCGTTTATTCAGTTTTTTTACCCCGTGCCCCAGATGACTCTCTGGGAGATCTTTTTTTGAATCCATAGCGGAAAAAAGACTTAAAAAAGCGAACAGGAAGAAAATTCCTGTCTTTGATATGACTAGGATACCATGGCGGCCGACAAAAAGCTCTCATGACTAGACTAATTCTTATTAATGTCGTGAATACAGCCACTTAGCTCAACACGACATCTCATTTTGAACGTCTCTATTCAAGATTTTAGGCAGAACTTTTGTATTAAAAATGAAGTTATTTAATCCCCAAACAAATATGAACTTGTTTGGGTTTTAGAAATGTCCAGGGGCAGCAGGAAGTGATTCGATCTATTCAAGAACTCTTGCGTGAAAAACAAGATCAACTCAATCAGCTTCAATAAGATTGAATAAAAAAACTTCGTTTCGTTCGAAAATTCGTTCATGATAAATGCATGAAAAACAAAAAAACCCTCATCGCCATCTTCGTAGTTTTAGTGATCGTGATAGTCATTGCGGTTGTTTTTTATCCCAAAAAAACGGGCACCGAACAAGCTCCGGTAATTCCAGAAAACCAGATCACTCGAGTGCAACTTCCTTCAGGGACAGAGCTGGTTGTTTATCACGACACTCCGAAGGCAGAATCAAAACCTTTAAGCTTGACTGCTGGAAACTTTGAAAGTTTGGTTTCGACATGCTTAAAAGGCGAAAGCTGCGTGGTCGAAGATGATCCGTTAAAAATGTATCAGGGTTTTAAAACTGCGGGCAATACACGCGCCATCGAGAATTTGATTTCTTTTCTAAGATCGCAATTAAAAAAACCAGAACTTAAAGACAAATATAAATCGGCGGTTAGGTCGATGATTGATGATTTTTATCCTGCTCAGGAAAAGCAGTTTCAAGAGGCGGCTTATTATAATTACCTAGGGGATTTAAATAAATCCTTGGAACTATATCTAGATCTAAAAGAGAAATCAAAAAAAGATGCTGCCTTACGGGGGGCTCCTAATCTGAATATCGCAAATACTTATTATGAGATGAAGAATTACGCTGCCGCTCAGCCGTTTTATGAAGAGGCGTTTCTAGACTATACCTCTGGCAAAATAAAATCCGATCCAGATCCCACCTCGTTCATTGAAGAGCGTATCTCTGAAATTAAAGCGCGTTTGTATCATTATCAATAATCACATGAGTATCTACAGCCGGGAGAATCCCGGTCCCGGCTATTCAAATTTTAGAATGTCTTGCCTTAGACCATTTTTAAGTAGCGGGCGCAAAGACTCCATGGCTTTAATGCCCGTGAAAACAACTTCAAATTCCAGATCAATTTTTCCGTGCCACATTTCATGATGAGGAATTGAATCATAAGTATTGATCTCGACATCGCCATTGCGATAAGCCTTTAGAAGCTGCTGTTTGGAATAAGGAATCAGATAAGGTTCTTGTTTTTGAAACTTAAAATAATTGACTGCGAAATGCGTCCTGGCGCCAAAAGGTCCTGTGCGGAGAGGCTTGTCTTCTACCCACTGTTCACGCTCGGCCTGATTCATCACTCGAGATAAATTAATTTGGTCGGGGAGACTGGAAATGAAAACCTCCCCTTGATCGATCATTTTCACTGTTTCATTTTCTAAGAACGCTGCCTTGAATCTTTTCGCCGGGGGCTCTTGGCTGGCTAGGTCCTGGCGAAATTGAAAGGATCTTTCAATAAATGCAGCGTAACCGTTAGAGCGAATTCTTTCAAATTCTACATCCCCATCTCGTTGGCTGCGAAGTTTCACTATGAATAATGCGTAGCCATCAACGTATTGGCCCGGAATCAGTTTCACTTCCTGAACAACAAAGTCGGTCATTGGCACGCTGTTGTAGGCGCGACCATTTTTGATCACAGCAGAGTTTTCATGAAGGACTGCCGACGCAAGTTTCGCAATATTGGCTTTAATAAGCTCGGTGTTTGCGGAGGCTTCAAGAAGGGATTTACTGATCAGTCGTTTATAGAACACTCTGGGAACTGTTTCGATTTCTTCTGCAAACACGTTGTCGCAGCTAAGCGTCGCATAGGCGGGAATTGGCAATACAGCTGTCAATCCGATAAACAATCAACTTACTGCCTTTAATTTTAAGCAATAGCGAATCAATCCCATATTCATCATTTTTTTTCTTTGCAATGGAAAGACCACACCTAAAATGTCAGCTGTCCAGTTAATCACCAATGGTTTCTATTTTAAAGTGGCTATATTTCATCTTACGATGGTCCGATTTTAGCTTCGTATTTATCTATGGCTGATCTTAGGAAATGGTTTAAAAACACTTTAATAGCCCTTGTGGCGATAGTTTCATTGACGGGGAGCCTGACGGCCCACGCTCAATCCACATTGCAATGTCAGTCCGTCTTTACGCTGGCCGAGACAAAGTCGTTATTATTCTTTAAAGAGTCGATTGACGAAAAATTATTAGATGATGTGATCATTGAAACCATCGAAGGCCATGGAAATATCACGAGTCGATTCACAGTCAATCAAACCGAAGCTTTGGCGCTCGGAGAGAAATGGATGGGCCAAGAATATTCACAGATTGGCAAAGCAGGTTCGGGAGTGTTTTTAAGCTCGGATGGAAAACGTCGGTTTAGAATCGATAACAACTCGGTCTTAGGAAACCACAGCCCTTATAAGCCGCATGTACACCTGGAATTGGTGAATCCACAGACCCAGGTGGTAATTTCAAACAATCATATTATCTTGAATTAAACAAAATCACTCGCCGTTGGATTTTCCGTCATCTTTAGCGGATTTTTTCTCTGACTCATCCCATTTTTTTTCGGCAGTTTCCTCTGCCTCTTTGGATGTACTTCGGATGTATTCCTCACGCATTTCTTCAGGCGGAATTTTATAAACTTCGCACATCTTCTTTAGAACTTCTAAAGGCGGTTTTCTATTTCCTAACTCCAAATTAGATAGGAACTGGGACTTTTTGTAGCCCAATAGCTTTGCCGCTTCCTGCTGAGTCAGAAGGGCGTTCAGTCTTTTCTTTTTAATGTAATCCGATAAAGACAAAATGCACCCTTTAGTTCATAAAAATCAAGTTAAGGTTAAGCATCAATATTAGACTTAGCATGAACGTGAATATGGTATGAAAATAATTGTTATAAACCTATTTAATACTTGCTCATCTTAGACAACCAAATGGCATAGGGGAAATGTAAAAGCTAAAAAAATGTCAGCTGTAATCCTATTCAATCACTCTTAGTTGTTAATAATTATAACTGCAAGTTTAGTGCGGCCATCTTTTGACCATAGTTGATTGAATAATTATGTTTATAGAGGAGATTCAGCAAAAAAGTTTCTCATAAGGAAAAAGACATGGGCTCAAGTGGCATTTCAATCGTTGATCAAATCCGAAATATCGAACATGTAGCAGCTTACATGACAGATGATCAACATCGAATCACTGTTTGGAATTCCAATGTTGAACAGTTGCTTGGATACAACCAGTCAGAAATCATCGACCAATCTGACGCAATATTGCTATTTGATTCCTCGGAAGACACGACTATAGCAGGAGCAAAGTTTAACTGGCGTAAAGCCAAAGATGGTCGCAAATTGTTTGTTTTAGAAACCGTGACTAAGATCGAAGATCCAGATTCCTCAAGATTTCAGACCATGAAGATCATCGAGGACTATACAGATCAACTATCTTTTTTAGAAAAAATCGAATTGTGGATGCAACAGTACCAAGAGCAAGATTTGATTTTGGTCGTAAATCAGAAGTCTCTTTCTATGAGCAATTTATCAGATAGATTCGTGTCTTCTTTGGGCTACACACAAGAAGAGTTACAAGGGCGACCACTGGAAACTGTCGTTTCTGAAGGTTCTAAATCCTTTGAAGGAACTGTTGACGAACTTATTGTAACCGCTAAGCGCATCCATGGAATGCGTTTTAAGCTTAAAGATGAATCTGTGCTGACGGCGACAGTGAGTTCTTTTGAGATGAGCGAAATTAACGTCGACGGTACGCGAGAGACATATTGGTTTGCAAAGATTCTTCCGTTCGAGAATTCCCAGACTAAAATGACAGAATACTTTTTTTAAATAAATTATGATCGTGGTATTTTATCTGATGCATGAACTTATCGAAAATCAACTATCAGCAGACCGATCGGGTTTTGATTTATAAAGTTAACGGCGTTCAGAAACAGGCCCATAAAAGCTTCTGATAAGTTATATTATGTAACGGTATATATGTAGTGTATTTGATTAGAGGGCTTCTTTACGGCGTTAAATGCATATATTCGATCTGATCCTTCGATGGCGTATTATCGATTCAAGGTTCATTTCAACATTCGGAATCGCCATTTAAACCAATCTTGGGATCTATCAGCCTGTTTTGAATCATTTTATTAGGCCGTATATTTAGATCAATGAATCCTTATCAAAAGCCCTGGATTTCGGACCTACTTCTTTTGAGTTTCGAATTTGCGTTTAAATCGCCAAGGTTAAAACCTACCTTTTTGGTATGGCTATGCATACTCCAATCCTTGATCGTTTAAATACAGCTCAAATACGCATCAAAAACCTTACTTACTTGCTGGTTCTTTTAATTGTTTTAAAACGGATCATTTTAAAACCTGCGATTCCTATCGATTTAACCATCAAAAACCTTGGTTATTTGATGCGTATTTTAAACACTTCAACAGGTTCGAATTAGATCTAGATCTATAGGTTTAAATCATGTCGAAATTGATCTGTTTAAATCCAAAGAAAATGCATTTTGTATTCTTTTGAAGTTTGATTTCTTTGATTTGAAATCAAACTTCAAAGTTTCAATTCCCATAAAATGAATAGAAAACAAAAAGTCTAACGACACAGATCTTTATTTAAGAAACAGGTTGAAACAAAGACCTAGAAAACCAATGAAATAAGATGGTTTTACCCAGGATCTAGCGAGATTATTTAAAAGCTGGACCTCGGATGAAACTTATCTATGAAGATATATCATTATGTTTCAATGGTTAGTTGAAAATTCCCGAGCACAATGGCGCATGTTTCGGATCATTTAAAAGAAATTGATTCATGAACGCAAATCCATCTCGTTTGAAATAGTATTTAAACTGCGATTTCTTCGCGTTGCGATCCAACCAAATCGTCACATTGGTATCTGTTAGGTTCGCGACCTGTTTTAGGAAATGGTCCATCGTATCTTCAGGGGTTTTGCCTAAGAAAGGACCCTCTTTGTAACCGGCAACTTCATCTGGGAATATAACTAATGGTGCAAGCAATTCGATTTCACCCGGATATTCCGACATGATATTTGGAAACAAACGACGGCTGTCTATTTTCACCGCTAAAAAGCCGCCGTTTGGAATATGTTTCATCTGCCCTTTTTCATTCACCACCTTTTTACGGCCAATAAATTTAATCGCAACCCAAGGATCATATGTGAATGACAAGAAATTAGAACTTCGCGGCTCTTGTGCATGAATCGTCATTTGATCGGAAATACCAACTATAGGCGCAGTTCCGGCAAATCGTGTGGTATTTTCAATTGAGATATCGCCATTCTGCAAGCGATTCACTGAAAGAGATCTTAAACGACGAGTATAGTTCCCTTGGTTCTTGGTTAAAACGGTCGACATAAAGGCCACGCGATTTTCACCGTTTGGCAATTGGAGTCTTTGAATTTTATCGGTTTCATAATCAATACCGCGGAATGCAACCGTGGTATGTGTCGGGCTTGGACTGCGAATGGCATCTAACCAAACCTTCCAAGCGTTCGCTTCAGAAGGCTCCATGGCAGCCCAAGGAAGAAAATCGGAAATCATTTGCGCCACACCTAGACGATCATTTTTGAGCATAAGATCATTTAGTTTGTCAGAATTAGATTCCCATTTTTCTAGGACACGGGTCTGTGATCGCCAAGCATCAACCGATTTTTTCTGCGCTCGTTGGTCTTTTAAAGCAGCTTTATCAAGCTCTTGAACTTTTACCACAGAATCTTGCAAAGAGGCTGCGAGCCCGTTTTGCACGCGACCCGGGGACTTCGTTATTTGCTCGATAAACTCTGCAGCCGACTGTGCATATGTCGATTTTAACAACTCGAGATGGATATGAGCCAGACGGGCACGCGCCGCCAGACTCCCCTTTTGATTATTAAATTCAAGTTCTGCCCAGGTGTAGGGCGAATCAAAGATCAACTTGTCAAATTCACGATCTGAAACGCTCATTCCCGTACCCAAATCAAAGTGAGTCAACCGCGTGAATAATAAAAGATCTTTAAAGAAAAGTTCTGGACGTTTTTCTACGGTTTCATCGTACTGCAAGCGAATGGTTAAACCGTCGCTATTAAATTCAGGAATAATCCGTGTGTGGGTTTCCGTATCAACAACCAAAGCCTTTTCGATTTTAGCCGTCGCAGCCTCACGAAGTTCCAGTTGATTCTCGAACATACCACCACGGTGTTTGCGGTTCATGTTTTCGTTGATCAGAAACTGCAATTTCCTCAGGCTTTCATCAAATGACAAATCCTGCGGGATGGAATTACCCGCAAAGGTTAAATTATGTATCAAAAGAATCGCGAGGATTACATAAACACGGATGAACATCTTGGGACTCCCAATGATCCAGTCAATTCTTTCAAGCGATAATTTCCAGAGATATCCACCTCTAAGCCAAACCCAGCTTTTCCCAAAACGTCTCGATAGACCTCAAACAAAACATCTGAACTTAAAGTGGAAACAGATCGCCCTGCGTTCGCGGCCAAGGAGTTAGAATCCACAATCTGAATATCAAAATATTTTTTCATAAAATCCAAGCTTGTCGGATTAACAAAGTTCTTGAATTGTTCCATCGCCATGCCGTCGGGGGCGATCAAGTAAACTGTAGATTTAACTTTCGGATTGAATGTACCATTCATGATGTCTTCGCTAGAAAATTTCATCGTTTGCCCACGAGGCAACGATTGCTGGGTATTTGCCAAAAGACTGCCCAGGCTTTTCATTGAAAAATCAAAATCCGCTCTTTTGAAATTCGGTTGTTTCATCAAGGTCGCAAGATCTGATTCCGCTGTATATCCATTGCGGATCGCGATTTGAGTCATTTGAAAGACCGAAATCGCATCACGACTTGAATTTAGCTCGGTCAATTTACGAAACAGCGCCTTAAAGCGTGCATTTTGCGGGATCGGTTCATAATTAGAAATTGGAGCACGTATGCCATTTTGTACAAATAGATTTTCCAACAGTTTTAACTGATTGCGTTTGCGCCGCGAAGATGATTGTGCAGCATGCGCTAGCGTTTCATTTTCAGAACCTACAACGTCAGAAATTAGGAAGTAAGCTTCCAGTTTTACCTGGGAGCCCAGGATTTCACGTAAATAGCCGGTCTCAACTTCTACAATATCGAAACCAGCGGCTGTCTTTTTAAGCCAAGCTTCGGTTTCTTCAAAGGGCGTATGGACTTGACCGACAATGGCCATGCGGTCCTGAGGAGTGGGTGCAAGGTTTCCTTGTGTGAAAGCTAGTTTTTCACCTGTATGTGTTTGCACGAAGCCGCCCCGAATGACGTCCCCGACTTTTATACCTTTGTTGGCCATGGCTCCCGCAGTACCAATGTAAACGATATCCCTGTGTCCTGTGGCCTTCAAAGCTTTCGCAATGGGAACGATCTCGTCACCCCAGACTGCGGAAAAGACCCGCCAGCGTTTAACCTGACCATTGGTATCTTCTAAAAGATAATCGCTGAATTCGTGGCTTGCTTGTTCCGAGGTAAATTGAGCATAAGAACGTGAAATGCTATCCCCATATTTTTCATAGACATTTTCAATCTTAACACTTGAGTTGTGAAGTGCATCTAACTGAAACGAAGATTCTTTCATCGCTCGCTGGGCCATACCGTTGAATTTAGAGACTTGCGCTGACTTATCGACACCCATCGATTTTAGCAGTTCAGAAGATTGCACTTTAACGATATCAAGCATCCCGGCATCTTTAATCGCCGTTTCAAAGGCACCTTTTTGGCCGATCAAAACTTTGTCTGCCACGGGTAAGTTTTTAAAGATGTCTTTTAGGATGACCGTTTGTTTTTCATGAAAGCGATTAGCATCGCCATACACCGAGACCTGACCTTTTTTCGAAGCAAAGGTTTTTCCGTCGAATTTCAAGGCTTTGATCTGATCTACAAAATGTAACACGCGGTCAGCACCCGAAATCAAATTCACCATGTAAAAGTGTTTTTGAGTTTTAGGATTATAAGCCAAGAATATTTTATTATAGTTTCTTGCCATGGGCTTGATCTCTTTAACGATCTCAAAACCATTTCGTTCAACTGTTTCCGTAAAATCTCTTTGGTCACCAATGATGAATGAAATATTGCGTTCATTAATAATTGCATCCCAGACGAAAGCACGCGTTGTTTTTTCAGAGATATATCTTTCAACATCCATCAAATATTTAGAATCAACACGCTCTTCGGGGGATTCTTGCCAAGGGACCTCGGCAAAATCCAAGGCCAATGGCTTTACGCCTTTACCGGCTTTAAGCGGCTCCGAAGCAAACTTCGTTGCAAGTTTGTTTTTAAAGAAATTATAGTCCCACTTAAAATCCGCAGCAGTGGCTTTCAGTTCTGGAGCCTTTTTGTTTACAACAGCAGTGATCACAGCATCCCAATTTGTGGGTGCATTTAAGATCTTCGTATCAGATGTGACTTTATAAATGTCTTCAGGAGTGATGGAATATAAGACCTTGATCAAACTGGGATCACGTTTATTTCCTAAAAAATCAGCTAAATTCATGACGTAGAACTGCAATCGATCGACGGCGAGCAATTTATCCACAGATTCAATAGCAGCGGCATCACGCGATAAATCCACCGCGAAAGCTTGAATCCCAGTATTGAATATAAACAGCAATACAAATAAATAGCGCACACGACACCTCAGTGTGTTCCAGTTGCAAAGAGGGTGCGCAGTTAACTATTTGATTTTAGGTGAATTGTAAGGGGAGATTCACTCCCCTTGCGAGAATTGGCAACTGAGCGTAAATAGAAGTTACGTCTCAGAATGAGACTATTCAGCAGTCCACTCTTTGAAACCTGCTTTTTGAGCGGCTGCTAGATCTTTACGGTCAATTTCATACACGTTGCAGTTTCCTGTGGGGCTTCCGCAAAGTTGGATGCGCATCATACCGTCGTTGGCATTTTTGCTAGAGAAAACCTGAATAGAACCCAGGTCTTTTTGCATATCAGGAAGTGGGATGCGTTTACCCTGACCACATTGCAAAGAACCATCTGGTTTAAACACTTTCACACGGTCTGAAGTATTGGTAGTAGATGTCACGGCAGCACCTCCATCAGCTTGAGAGTTCTTTTTCTTTTCACCCCGGCAGTCACCATGAGAGCAAGCTGCCAAAATAAGTACCGGAATAATCGCTGTAACTAATTTTCTCATCACTGACTCCCCGACTTTGATACAAGCTCTGCTAGCAGCAGAGAAAAGTTTGCTTAGTAATTGCTACGTACCCATTGTGCATCGATTGCATAGAGATTGGCTTCCCCAGAGATGAAATACACACGATTTGCGCTTTCATCGACCTGTGGTGCTGATAAAATACCACGTCCTGGCTCCATATCTCCTAAAGCTTGCCCTGTGCCTGCATCCAAAAATTGCAAACGGCCTTGAGATTCTCCGAATGTCAGAATCCCTTTAAATAGTTTTACCTGTGTGGCGATACCGTCCTTAACTTTATAGCTCCAGACCTTTTGGCCATTGGATTTATTCAAAGCTAGTACTTCACCGTTCGTGGTTGGATAATAAATGCGATCGCCGGCTATAGTCACTGAGCTATATCCGCCTTGATCCACACGCCACAAAACTTCGCCTTTCGCCGCAGAAACAGCGTAAAGCTTGTCATCATAACCAGCGATGTAGATTTGCTCACCATCCAGAATTGGGCTTGCATCAATATCACGGAAACGTTTGTTGCGGTTCAGTTGCAGTTCCCACGTCACCACGCCAGATTTCGCGTTAAAGGCGACCAAAGAGCCGTCAGAGAAACCGACATACAAGTTGCCATTACGGATTGCTGGCTTACTGCCACCACGGATAGAGAACACAGACGTGTCTTGGCGGGAGTACAACCAAACCTGGCGTCCGGTTGCTGCGTCTAATGCATAAAGAACATTGTTTCCGGCTAGGAAGTAAACAATACCTTCATCCAATAACGGTTCAGATAAGTTTTCGGCCTTTGTCGGAAAAGTCCATTGAACGCGGCCGGTGCTGGCTTCGACAGAATAAAAGTTGCCATCGCTTGCGCCCACAAACAAACGATCGCGGATCATTGTAGCGCTGGGCTCGACACCGTTTTTAATGGGAAGATTCCACTTCAAACGACCGTCCTCACGGCCATAGGCAGAAATACCATCCATACCATTTCCTTGGATCACCAGATCACCCACCAAAAGCGGAGTCATACGGTTGATCTTGCGGAATCCAAGATTGTCTTTCTGAGTTGTTTGACGAACCCATGCCGTTTTAACTTCAAAAGTTCTTTTACTGTTGTTCAGCGCACGCCATTTGTCGATGGTTGTATCCATCGAACTATTTACGGTCGTACAACCCATCACGAAAAGAGCCAAAGCCCCGAAAATAAAAAACTTCATGGTCGCCCTTACTTACTTTAAAAACTAAAGGTTCTTTTTCGCTTTCAACAAACGAAGGTACTTAGATGCTTCACGAGAGGTCGCAACGTCCGCATTTTGTGCTTCAGCCGTGTTGTTAGCGACTTCGGTGTATAGTTGCTCAGCCTTTGCAGAGTCGTTCAAAGCCTCATAGCAAAGACCTTGGCGAAGCTTCGCCTCATCATGAGCATAAGCGAATGCTTTAGAACCTGTGATCACTGTCCATTTATCGATAGCAGATTTGCAGTCACCTTTATCAGCAAGGACATTACCCATTTGCATCCAAACCAGCCCCGAAGTCAGGTCTGACTTATTCAAGCCAGCTTCCACTTTGTTTAACGCCGCCACGGCGTCATCAAACTTTTTATAAGTGATATAGATATCGCTCAAATTCAAGGCAGCCATTTGCGCTGCTGTTGTTTTAGGAGCATCAGCAATGACAGCCTCAAAGCCAGCGATAACTGTTCCGTAGTCTTTTTGAACATCCCCAGATGCTTTTTTGCTAGGATCAAAAGCTGGAACATTCTTTTTATCTTTACCAGCTGTTGAAGCCAAAACCTCGGCACGAGCTGCTTCATCAAAGCCACGTTTTTTTTCTGTGTAAGCTTTTTCAGCGACAGCGTATTTGCCTTGAGTCTCAGTTTCTTTTTTAGTGTTTAGGTAACCCATCAAAGAAGCACCTGCACCAATGACGATAAACGCGAAAATCGCAGTGATCACAATTTTAGAGTGAGTTGTTGTCCAAACAAACCCTTCTCTTAATGTTTGTGTGACTTGGTCTGGTTTCTTCAAATCTTTAGATTGCTGTGTGCTCAAGATAATTCCTCGCTGTTAATAAATACTTAGACCGAATAATTGTTAAACTGGGGGGGCTTTAGAGTCAACTCTATGAGGTCTGTAGTTCGCTGCGTCGATAGGAATAAAAAAGGCCCGTTACCAGAAGGTAACGAGCCTAAAAAATGTTTTTAAAAGCTGCTTCAGCTTACGCGCCGACCGGCGCTTCAGCTCTGCCAGTTGTCGGGGCTAGCGGTTGTAAACTTCTTTCAACGTCGTGAATGAACGAGAAGATTTACCTGGGTGACGTTGTTTCAAGCGACCAATTGTTTTGATGCGCTCTTCAGCCAAACGGTCTGCAGCAGTGTGCGTACCGATATTGTCACGTTTAGCAACTTCGTAAACCTTCGCAATATTGTCGTAAACGCGTTTCGTTTTTTCGAAAGCACGCTCTGGAGAGTAGCCTTCAAGTTCAACGAAGACGTTCATCAAGCCACCCGCATTGATTACGTAATCTGGAGCGTACAAGATGCCCAATTCTTTCAATTGGTCACCGTGACGAGCTTCAGCCAACACGTTATTGGCGCCACCCGCGATCACTTTAGTTTTGAATTTAGTGATAGATTGATCGTTAACGATCGCACCCAAAGCGCATGGAGCCAAGATATCGCACTCCGTGAAAAGGATTTCATCAGAGCTAACCGCTTTCGCACCATAAGTTTCTGACACTTTCTTTGTGCGAGCCATGTCGATATCAGCAACGATGATTTCAGCGCCTTCTTCCTTAAGGTATTTAACTAGGTTTGAACCCACGTTACCAAGACCTTGAACTGCTACGCGCATACCTTTTAAAGAGTCTGTTCCGAATTTCTCAGCCGCAGATGCTTTAATACCCATCAAGACACCGTGTGCAGTGTATGGAGATGGATCACCTGAACCACCAAAGTCTTTAGGGATACCAGTTACCCATGGAGTTTCCATGTAGATATGTTCCATATCTTGAACTGATGTACCGACGTCTTCAGCAGTGATGTATTTACCATTCAAAGAGTTTACGAACTGACCGAAAGCACGGAAAAGACCTTCCGATTTTTGCGTCTTAGCATCACCGATGATAACAGCTTTACCACCACCCAAGTTCAAACCGGAAGCCGCTGCTTTATAAGTCATACCTTTAGAAAGACGTAGAACGTCTACCAAAGCTTCGTCTTCGTTTTTATAGTTCCACATACGAGTACCGCCCAAAGCAGGACCCAAAGATGTATTATGAATAGCGATGATTGCTTTAAGACCCACAGCAGGATCATTACAGAATACCACTTGTTCGTGGTCACCATGTTTAGAGATTAACTCAAACGTTCCCATGGAAAATTCTCCTTAATTAGAATTGCCTAGGGATCATTGTTCCATTTGAGTAAAAAGACTAGCACTTACACCCAGCACTAGATGCACTGGGCTAAATGCTCTCAATACCGTTATCAACAAAAAGCGCTCAGCGCAGGTAGCGCTACATTTTCTCCGGAGCTGGCATTCCAAGCACTGCCATACCTTGCTTCAAAGTCGCTCCCACAGCGGCGCTCAAAGCAAGACGTGCTTCGCGAATATTTTCGTCTTTTTCAGTTCCAATAGCGCACTCGTGGTAGAAAACGTTAAACTTCTTAGCCGTCTCATATAAATAAGTGCAGATCGCAGCCGGTTTATAATTTTCTGCCGCCTGTGCCACGGCCGTGTTAAATCCAGACAAGGCCTGCATCATTTGTTTTTCTGCTGGATGAGTCAGCAACGTCCAGTTCACAGATTTTTGCGTGCGCGGGAATTTACGCAACAAACTTTGAATACGCGCATGAGAGTACTGAATAAATGGTCCAGACTCGCCATCAAGCTTCAACCACTCGTTCATATCAAATACGATTTTCTTATTCGTATCCATACGAAGCATTCCATAGAATATTGCACCCTTAGCCACTTGTGCAGCGATCAAGTTAATATCCTCCTTGGACCATTCGTTTTCGTAACGAGCCAGATATGTCGTTTTAACGTGTTCTTCCATGTTGCGAACAAGATCATTCAAAGGAACAATGTTCCCCTTACGAGAACTCATCGCACCATCCGGAAGTTCCACATAGTTGTACTGAAGATGGAAGCAATTCTTAGCTTGCTCAAAACCCAGCATTTCAAGAACGCGGAATACTTGTTTAAAGTGCAAGGCTTGGCGCATATCCACGATGTAAACGGATTTTTCAATTTGTACGTCTTGGAATTTATGACGAGCTAATAACAAATCTTTCGTCGCATAAAGACCCGTCCCATCAGATTTTAAAAGCATACAGAAGCCTAATTTTTCAGCCTCTAAATTCTTACCGATCGCACCTTCGGATTTTTCTAACTTTCCTTCGGCATAAAGTTCTTTAACCCACGCTGCAGAAGGAGCGTCCATTTCAGACTCAAAATACCACTCGTCGAAAGTCACATCCGCCCACTTATAGACAGACTTCATCAATTCAATAGACCACTCGCGAGTTTCTTTCCACAGATCAAAGTATTCGCCTTTGCCTGCTTCAAGTTGCTTCAAAATCGCCGTTAACTCCTGGCGATTTACTTCTTCTTGGGGAGTTCCATTTTGATCTTCCAATAAAAGATTCGCTTTAGAATACATGCTTCCCAACCATTCACCTTTTCCAGTTGTTGGAACAGGTTCTTGATTGTGTTTTTTCATGTACCAAAGACATTTCGCCACGTGAGTTCCCATATCACCTGGGAAAGTGGCAGATACGATCTCGCGACCGGCGTATCTCAACATACGAACGATGGAATCTCCCAAACACAAGTTACGCATGTGACCCACATGAAGTTCCTTGTGTGTATTCGGTTGTGAATACTCGATCATTGTTTTCGGTGCTTTTTCAACAAGGGCTTTTTTAAAGTGCTCGCCTGTCAAAATAGGATTTAAAACTTTTTCACCGAACGCTTGCGGAGCAAATGTCAGATTCAGATAAGGTCCAGCCGCTTGAGCTTTGATCAAATTGGAATCAAGTTCCATGTTAGCTGCTAATTCGCCAGAAATTTGCGGTGGGCCTTTTTTCAAAGATTTTGCCAAAATAAAGCAACCATAAGCCAAATCACCCATGTCGGAATTTGGTGGTTCGACAAGGGCTTTGTAGATTTCATCTGCAGAAAGGTCATGACCCATCTTTTGAATCGCGGCTGCGATTTTTTCGGTGGCTAAAAGGCGGATTGAATCGTGTTTAATCATATAAATTTCCAAACTAAAAGAACTGCAGCCCAAATAAGTGACAGAGAAAGAATGAATATACTGATTTTTCGGTGAAATTTAAGGTCTTTTTTAAGCTTTGCGACTTCTGCGTTTAAAGCCTGTTTTTCAGCCCAAAAACCATCCATTTTACGCGATAAAAGCGACATTTCGGCCTGTCTTTCGGCTTTTTCTGATTCCAATTCCTGCAAAGCCTTTTGATGAAGGACCTGAGGGCTTTGATTCATGAAATATTGCGGAGTAAGCCCTGGGATTTTTTCGTTCAAAATCGAATACCACTGAAGAGCGCGCCAAACATGTGGGGGAGCTTCATCCCCTTGCTTTGTCCAGCGAGTCCAACTGCTTGGATCGACCATCAAAAGCTGACTCATTTTGCGTTGTGAAAGGCCGAGCCCCAAACGGATAGATTCCAAATCCCCCATCTGACGACGAAGAACTGAAACTTGGGCTTCATAATGCATCCTTAAAGATGTCTTTGAGCGGGGAGATTCGAGAGAGCCCTCCCCTGCCTCAATTTCAAAGGCAGAGCCTAACAAGCCCCCGATAGAACCCTCGTTTGAAACGTCTTTTTCAGGGGGATCCAAGACTAGACCCTGAGTCTCCATATCCATTGAAAGCCTCCCGGACTGTTGTATTTCACAATATTAGTGTTGTTATACGCATTGAAATGCGTTGTGAATTACATGTATACTTTAAAAGGTCCCGATGGGGAGTCAAGCTAAGTCTTTGAAACCACAAAAGAATCCGTCCTGGGTACCCCAACACACCCGTTTTTCAATTCAGACTATAGCTTATGGCTATAAGCTATAGTGCTATCTATATAATATTACTGGTTATTTTATATGGTGGTTTTTAAGGAATTCGATTAGACACGTCGAGTCTAGTATCGCTAAACAAACTTTATTTACCCATCACCACTTTGAATGCAATGCGTTATGAGATATGGGTTGCCAGACCCCATTTAACTTTTGAATGATAAATCATGGCTGCGGCACCTAGATATCAACTCAATAAAAACAAATATCTCCTCGAACCCGAGGTCGAGCGTTTGCGAAAAATTCTCACGGATTTTGAACTTAAAGATCCGCGCAATTGTTTGATGTTTTGGGTGGGTTTAAAGACCGGTGCTCGGGCTCAGGAAATTCTTAATATTCAAAGGTCAGATTTAAACCCCTATGATGAAAGCATCTTTATCCGGGGTTTAAAGAACTCAAATGACCGCGAAATCCCGATTCATTCAGCTATTTTCGAACGACTTCATAGATTCGCGGAACAGCAGGGTGGTCACCAAGTTTTTCCAATCACCTATCCCCGACTTTATCAAATCTGGGAAATGTATCGCCCGGTCCCTAAAAAGTTCCACTCTTTAAGGCATACTTTTGCGATTGAACTGTATCGAAAAACCAAGGATTTGCGCCTGGTACAAGTCGCATTGGGACACAGAAACATCGCAAATACGATGGTCTATGCGGATTACGTTTACTCTCAACAAGAGCTTCGTAAGCTTATTCTCTAATTTTAAGACATCAATCCCACGACAGTTTGTTACTCGTAGATCGCCGTTTCGACTTCAAAGCGACGCTTCGCAAGCCAGGATCGGGTGCCTGATATCTTTCAGAGTCTAAGACAGCATTGAAATAAAAAAGCGCTGGTCGGGGGAAACCAGCGCTTTAAGGAGTGCACATTTTAGGGGGTTGGGGAATTGAGTTTTAATTATTCCGACCATGTCGGATTTAAGCCAGCTTATTGATCCATCGAACGGATTTCATTCGCCAAACGATCGAATGAAGCGTCTTTAGTCGGCTTAGCCATGCGTTTTTCTTTTTCAAAACGCATGAAGTCCTTATTCGTTGGTGAATTGTATGAAGTGCCTGTCGCCTCCACGACCACGATTTTCTCGCGAGGTTGAGCTTTAGCAACGACTTCACGTGTTTCGTGAAGATTATCGCGAACCGATTCATGAAGCTCTCTTTGTGCAGCAGCGTTTTCAGAAATCATTGAACCGAAATCAGCTACTTTTGCGAAAGACGTCATTGGAATCAAAGTCATTAGTGCGATCATTACTTGCTTCTTCATAATTCACTCCTTAGTGATACCATTCCTTATTGCATCGAGGGTGCCAGGACGTGCCAGCTTAAATTCGATCTGGTGGCGACCAGTGACCTTCCGCGCCTGGCTGTCGTCAAAGAAATAAACAGGGCAGCTTGCAAGGAGGGAGTTTTCAGCCTAAAGTCCCAATATTAGACAGGAATTCCGTCTCAGAATTGGACAAGTTTTATGATTAAAACGCTCTTCCCTACATTTGTTTATTATTCGCCCCTCCAAGAAAAGGCCCAGATGGCCCGTTTAAACAAAGACCTTAAAATGGAAGCCTATAAAATCGCGGAAATTGATGAAGAGGGGCAAGCTTGGTCTCAGAAAAACTATAAAGGTGGATACACATCTTATGGTTCCATGGCTCAACTTCATCAGTTCTCAAGCACCTTTGCTGATCTTGAAAAAGCCATCAATAAACATGTTTCTAAATTCGTAAAACATTTGGAAATGGATATTAATCCCAAAGAACTTAAAATGAGTTCGTGCTGGGTGAATATCATGCCGACATCCGTGATTCACACCATGCACCTCCACCCTCTTTCAGTTATTAGCGGGACTTATTATTTACAAACGCCGAAAAATTGTTCCGCGATTAAGTTTGAAGATCCACGCATGGATTCCTTTATGGCATCGCCTCCACGTAAACACGACGCCAAGGTTCACAACCAACGCTATCATTCCATTGAACCCCAAGAAGGCAATCTGGTGCTGTTTGAAAGCTGGCTTCGCCACGAAGTACCGGCAAACAATTCAGACAAAGAACGCATCAGCATCAGTTTTAACTACGACTGGATATAGAATGCCACCGTTTGCTGGGATTCAACTGAACAACTTAAAGAAAAACTTTGGGACACGAGAAGTTCTGCAAAGTTTCAATCTGCAAATCCCTGCAGGCTCCTTTCTGTCGTTGGTCGGGCCTTCGGGTTGCGGAAAGTCAACAGTCTTACGATTGATTGCGAACTTGGAAAAACCCACCTCTGGTGAAGTTCAAAACAGCCAAGCGAATCATTTCGGATTTGTTTTTCAAGAGGCGAACCTGTTGCCCTGGAACACAGTTTTTGAAAATGTGTCTTTACCCTTTCAGATCAGTCCAGAACTTAAAGGAACTTCAAAAAAAGAAATCAAATTTCGCGCCTTAGAAGCTTTAAACAAAGTAGGCCTTCAAGAAAGTGCAAACCTATTCCCCCATCAATTATCAGGCGGAATGAAGATGCGCGTTTCCATCGCCCGAGCCTTAGTGACCAAGCCCCAATTACTTTTGATGGATGAACCCTTTGCGGCTTTAGATGAATTCACACGCTATCAAATGCAAGTCCAACTGCGTGAACTATGGCGGCAAGAAGGTCTGACTGTTTTATTCGTCACTCACTCGTTATCCGAAGCGGTCTTTATGTCAGAAAGAGTGGTCTTGATGAAGCAATCTGGTGGCGGAATTGTCTTAGATCAGAAATTGAACCTGCCACAACAACGCCAAGATGAATTAAGAACTTCCTCGGAGTTCAACCAAATTATAAAAACATTGTCTGAGGGACTTCAGCGATGAAACGAATTGCACCAGCCCTTGGCTTTTTCCTTTTAGTTACCGGTGTTTTACAAGTTTTAGTGAAGCAAAATATAATTCCTGAAACTTTGATTCCATCGCCCCAAACAATCGTTGAAACGTTAATTGAGTTAAAAACTGATTATGTTACATCGTTTTTCCAGACTTTACAGAATACTTTGATTGGCTGGGTTTTTAGTATTTTGATGGGAACCACCCTTGCGGTGATGTTTTCGTTATCAAGCCTTTTAAAACGCGCTGTCTTGCCATTTGCGGTGTTTTTCCAAACAGTCCCGATCATCGCAGTGGCTCCACTTTTAGTGATTTATTTCGGCTTCGGAGCTCCCACCGTGATAGCTTCAAGTTTCATTGTGTCTATCTTTCCCATCATCGCAAATACTTTGATGGGACTTGAAAGCGTCAGCCAGCAACAACTGGACCTCTTTAAGATCTATCACGCAAGCTCATGGCACATTTTATGGAAGTTAAAGCTCCCCTCTGCCTATTCGTATATTTATTCTGGCCTTAAAATTTCGGCCGGTCTTTCTATTATTGGATCGATCGCTGGGGAGTTTGTCGCCGGTGGTGGACTTGGTGCGATGATTGATGCGGCCCGAACTCAACAACGTGTTGATATCGTCTTTGGGGCCTTGATTCTTTTATCTGTGATGGGTTTGATAATGATAGGAACGCTGGCAATAAGTCATCGCTTCTTGCAAAGTCGCCGTCCATATTCTACAGGAGACCTATGAAATCAGTTTTAATCACAGCCATGTTCTTTGTATGCTCGTTAGGTTTCGCGGCTGAACCAGTCAACAAGCCCGCAGTCTCTGTGTCACTCGCGCTCAACTGGAAGCCAGAACCCGAGTTCGGTGGTTTTTATGAAGCCGCTTTCAGCGGGACGTACTTAAAACACGGTATCAATATCGATATTCAAGAAGGCGGTTCAGGCACTCCCACGGTACAAATGCTTGCCAATGGAAAAGTTGATTTCGCCATCGTCAGTGCAGATGAAATTATCATCTCTCAAGATCGCAATCCTAAAAATAAAGTGGTGGCACTGTTTGCAGT
Organism: Bdellovibrio sp. SKB1291214; assembly: GCF_002209355.2. GTDB lineage: Bacteria > Bdellovibrionota > Bdellovibrionia > Bdellovibrionales > Bdellovibrionaceae > Bdellovibrio. Next base: position 2,822,259 of record NZ_CP106855.1, on the reverse strand, counting down.
CTATCAAACAGCTCCGTATATTATAATGTCCCACGCTGAAAGCGACTTTAAGACGGTCAAAGACGTTTTTGCGAATGAAACTACGTTGGCGGTTCAGGCAGGACTTCCTTATTACCAATACTTGGTAAAAAAGTTTGGCAAACCTAAAGCGAATGTCGTTCCTTATGTAGGCGGTGTCGCTAGTTTCTTGAATGATAAGAAGTTTTCCCAGCAGGGATTTATTACGACGGAACCTTTGGCAGCAGAAAAAGGCGGCGCCAAAGTTAAAAACTTCCTCATTGCTGACGAGGGATTTAATCCTTATGTCGTTGTTGTCGCCGCTCGCGAGGAAATGGTCAAAAAGAACCCAGAACTTGTTAGTAAGATGATCGAGGCCACGCGCGCAGGTTGGGAAAATTATCTTAAAGACCCTACTCGTGCGAACAAAGGCATGGCTAAAATGAACAGAGCTCTGGATTTTGAAACATTCCAGAAGGCAGCTCAGATTCAAAAGCCTTTAATTGAGGTCAAAGGGCAAGTTTTAGGCTCGATGACCGCAGAGCGCTGGGAAACTCTGGTAAAACAGATGAAAGAGCTTAAGCAGATTAAGTCCACACCGGCTGCCAAAGACTTGTTCAGACCGTAAAAGGACTCCACTTTGCCCATTCCGTTCTTGACCAAGCGCCCCATGTATTTTAGAAAGGAGCGCTTGTCGGAGTATTTTACTTACACTCCGAATTCGCCGGAGTAGTTTATGAAAATCAATCTTGCTGGAATTCCTGAAGATGGCGTTACCTACGTTTGGACTCGCCAAACAGGTGAAGCCAATGCCGTTTTGGCCGATTTAATTGATAAAGAAGCCTATACTGCAGAGTTCACAATACGCCCGTTGAACTCCAAAGACTTTGATATGACTGGTAAAATCGTTACCAAAGAACCTTGCCAGTGTTCTCGCTGCGGCAATGACATTAAATTGCCGATCAATGCGAAATTCCATGAAATCCTGATCCCTAAACAAGATCAGCCCCGTGGCGGCAAATATTCTAAAGTAAACCACGTCAGCGATATTCCAGAAGGCGAAATGGATTTCTGTGAATATGAGGACCAAAGCTTCGATATGGCTGAATACCTACACGAAGTGATTGCCCTGGCGACTCCGTTTAATCCGGTTTGCCCTAAAGAAGACAATCCGGAGTGCTCAATTTACACAAATCCTGAGCCAGAACACGGCTTTATCTACAACGAGGAAATGCCTGTAGAAAAGCCAGAGAGTCCTTTTGCGGCTTTAAAGAATTTAAAGCTTAATTAAAGACTTGATTTTTATCGTACATTATATAAATTACCGTACTTCTGATTCCATATTGTTAGATTTAAAAGAGGTTTGAAATGCCAACTCCTAAGAAAAAAACATCCCGTTCAAAACGCGATATGCGCCGCTCTCATGACGGTTTGTCTGCTCCAGCTGTAGCTTTGAACAAAAAAACTGGCGAACTAGTTCGTCCACACCGCGCAACTAAAGGTGCTGACGGCGCTTTGTACTACAAAGGCAAACAAATCAGCGCAGCTAAGTAATAACTTAGGGTTAGGTTGACATCCATGGCAGGAATGTATCGATCTCGTGTAGCAGGGATTGGCTCTTATCTACCTGAAAAGATTCTTTCAAATTTCGATTTGGAGAAGATGGTAGAGACGTCCGATCAATGGATCGTTGAACGTACAGGGATCGAACGCCGCCATATCGCAGCCGAAGGTGAAGGCACATCTGATCTTTGCCTTCGTGCCGCTGAAAAAGCTCTCGCAGACGCGAATCTTACAGCTCAAGACATTGATATGATCATCGTCGGTACTGTTACTGGTGACCGTCAGATGCCTTCCACAGCTTGTTACGTACAAAGTAAACTGGGTTGTCGCAATATCGTGGCTTTTGACCTGAATGCTGCTTGTTCTGGCTTCCTTTATTCTGTTTCTATTGCTGATCAATTTATTCGTACAGGTATGTACAAAAACGTTCTAGTTCTAGGAGCTGAGGTTTTGTCTCGCTTCGTGAACTTTAAAGATCGTGAAACATGCATCCTTTTCGGTGACGGTGCAGGCGCATGGGTTCTTCAGCGCGCACAAGAGGGCGACAAAAATGTGATCGCCTCTTCTCACCTTCACGCGGATGGTGATTTGGCTGAGCTTCTAACACTTCCGGGTGGTGGCAGCTTGATGCCTCAATCTCAATATGTTCTAGATAACAATTTGCACTACGTTTCTATGAAAGGTCGCGAGATCTTTAAGAACGCAGTTCGCACAATGGCCCTTTGCTGTAAAGAAGCGTTGGAAGCGAATGAAATGTCTCCTGATAAGGTGGACTGGATCGTTCCTCACCAAGCTAACAAACGCATTGTTGAAGCCGTTGCTGATCAATTTAAGTTCCCCATGGAGCGCGTGATCCTTTACCTTCACGAAACAGGTAACACATCTTCCGCTTCAATCCCGTTGGCCTTTGACTGGGCCGTTCAAAATGGAAAAATCAAACGTGGTCAAACGATCTTGCTTACTGCATTCGGTGCAGGCTTGACGTCTGGTTCCGTTCTATTGAGGTACTAAAAATTATGTTCACTCTGGTATTTCCCGGACAAGGCAGCCAACAACCTGGCATGGGCCGTTTTTTATTCGATAACTTCAAAATCGCTCAAGAAATCTTTGAAGAAGGTTCTGAAGCCCTTAAACAAGACATGAAAAAGCTGTGCTTTGAAGGCACAGAAGCTGATCTTGCTTTGACAGAAAATACTCAACCAGCATTGTTGTTAGTTTCAACGGCCACTCAAAAAGTTTTACGCTCTGAATTTGGAGTGAAAGTTCAGTCCGCTGCCGGCCACTCTATCGGTGAATACGCCGCATTGGTTGCAGCGGATGTGATCCGTTTTGATCAAGCGATGCAAGCCGTTCGCACACGCGGACAAGCAATGCAATCTGCAGTTCCGGTGGGTCAAGGTGGAATGGTTGCGGTGCTGGGTCTTGAACCTGACCAAGTTGAAACACTTTGCCAGTGGACAGTTAAAAATTCTGGTTTTGGTCCACTATCTCCTGCGAACTTCAATTCTCCAGGGCAAATCGTAATTTCTGGTTCTATGAAGGCTATCAACTGGTTGAAAGACAATTTTAAACCAGATGCTATCTGGGCCGAGGCTCCAAAACGCGCAAAACTAATTCCTCTGGTAGTATCTGCTCCTTTCCATTGCGAAATGATGAAGCCCGCAGAAGACACCATGCGTTTGGTTTTGACCGCGATGGAATTTAAAACTGCGGCCTTCCCTATCGTTCAAAACTTCCACGCGAAATTTGAAACCGAGGGCGCGGCTCTTCGTGAAAATCTGATCCGTCAAGTTTCAGCACCTGTTCGCTGGATGCAAAGCATGGACACTTTAAAAGCATCTGGACACTCTCAAGTTATTGAATGTGGCGCTGGAAAAGTTATCCAAGGGTTACTAAAGAAAATTGATGGCGAATTCTTTAAAGTAATGACCACAACTAGCATGGAAGATCTCAAAACTATTGAGGATTTTTTGAAAGCTACGAGTCATTGAAATTTCTTGAGCTTTACTATGAGTTCGGCCAGAGTGGACACGCATAAAAATCGATGAGCTTTTGCCCTAGTTTTTATTGCATACATTCTGGTTCACCAGAGTAGCGAACTTAAGGAAAGATTGATGAGCGGAAATTCACTTCAAGGTAAGAAAATCGTAGTTACTGGCGGCAGTCGTGGTATCGGTGCCTCTATCGTTAAACTTCTTGCTGACGAGGGTGCTCAAGTCGCTTTCACATTCTCTTCTCGTGAAGAAGCTGCACAACAAGTTGCTCACACCCTTAAAGGTGAAGGTCACTTCTATATCAAGATGGACGTTGCAAACGAACAATCTGTGAATGAAGCGGTCGAGCACATTCTTGAAAAATGGTCTGATGTTGATGGCGTTGTTAACAATGCAGGTATCACTAAAGACCAATTGTTGCTGCGTATGAAAGCAGAAGATTTTGATTCTGTTGTCTCTACGAATTTGCGCGGAACTTTCTTGGTTACGAAGGCTTTCACTAAATCCATGATGAAAGCTCGCAAGGGTTCCATCGTAAATATCACTTCTGTTATCGGCCAAACTGGAAATGCAGGACAAGCGAACTATGCCGCTTCTAAAGCTGGTACAGTTGCTTTTGCTAAATCCGTGGCATTGGAACTTGCTTCCCGTAACGTGCGCGTGAATAACGTGGCTCCTGGTTACATCGCGACCGAGATGACAGACGTATTACCAGAAGAAGTAAAAGCAAAGATTTTAGAAAAAGTTCCTTTGAATAAAATTGGCGAAGGCACTGACGTTGCTCAGGCTGTAAGATTCTTGTTGAGTGATGAATCAAAATACATCACTGGGCAGACTCTCAGCGTGAACGGCGGAATGTTTATGGAATAACTCGCCTTTGGCGAGATGGAATAACTCGCCTCTGGCGAGATTGAGTAAGCCCACCTTTGGTGGGACTTGAATAAAGGCCTACGGGCAAATTTTTGAATTAGTTTTTTTGAATTGAAGTTAAAAAATAAGTTGGAATGACCTTAGGAGGATTAAATGGCATTGCATCCAAAAGTTAAAGACATCATCGTAGAACAACTTGGCGTAGATCCAGAGAAAGTTAAGCCAGAAGCTTCTTTCATCGACGATCTTGGTGCAGACAGCTTGGATATCGTTGAGCTAGTAATGGCTATGGAAGAAGAATTCGATCTTGAAATCCCAGACGAAGACGCTGAAAAGCTTAAGACTGTTCAAGACGTTGCTTCTTACCTAGAAAAAAAAGGTAAAGCGTAGTCTTTATGTCATCCCGATTTGAACGTCCATCCATCACACAAAGAAGAGTTGTTGTAACTGGCGTTGGTGCAGTCACTCCCCTCGGTAATACTATCGAGGAGAGCTGGTCTAATGCTAAAAAAGGTGTATCTGGCATCGCCCCGATCACTAAATTTGATACAACAGGTTTCGATGTGACTTTTGCCGGTGAAGTGAAAGGCTTTAATGCTGATCAATACATCGAGAAAAAAGAGCAAAAGAAAATGGATGAGTTCATTCACTATTCAATCGCCGCTTCAAAAATGGCGATTGAAATGGCGAAATTGGAACTTTCTGAAAAAGAGAAAGCGACAACGGGAGTTATCATTGGTGTAGGTATCGGCGGGCTTCAAAACCTTGAAGAGACCTCCATCAAGATGAAAGAAAAAGGACCTGGACGTGTCAGTCCATTCTTTATCCCGTCCGTGATCACGAACTTGGCTGCAGGTCAGGTATCAATCGCCTTGGGACTTAAAGGTCCAAATTATTCTGTTACATCGGCTTGCGCTTCAGGTGTTCACTCGATCGGAGATGCGGTTCGCTACATCCGTGACGGTGTTGCTGATGTTATGCTTGCTGGTGGTGCAGAAGCTACTATTTGCCGTTTGGCTGTGGGCGGTTTCGCTGCGATGAGAGCGCTTTCTACTCGCAACGATGCTCCTGAAAAAGCCAGCCGTCCTTGGGATAAAGACCGTGATGGTTTTGTCTTAGGTGAAGGTGCCGCGATTTTGTGTATCGAATCTTTGGAACACGCTGAAAAACGTGGTGCTAAAATTCTTTGCGAAATCACTGGCTACGGTGTTTCTTCAGATGCTTACCACATGACTTCTCCGGCTCCAGAAGGTGCTGGCGGTTATGCGGCAATGGCGATGGCGCTTAAAGACTCCGGTCTTAAAGCAACAGACATCCAATACATCAATGCACATGGAACTTCTACTCCAGTGGGTGATGGTTTGGAAACAGCTGCGATCAAACATCTTTTGGGTGAACACGCCAAAAACGTGATGGTATCCAGCACAAAATCTATGACAGGCCACGCGTTGGGTGCAGCTGGTGCGATTGAATCTGCTTTCTGTGTGATGGCGATTCGCGATCAGATTGCTCCACCAACTTTAAACTTGGAAAATCCAAGCGAAGATTGTGACCTGGACTATGTACCTCACAAAGCACGTGAGGCGAAGATCGACAACGTCCTTAACAACAGTTTTGGATTCGGCGGAACAAACGCTTGTATGATCTTCTCTAAATTTAATAACTAATTAAAAGCCTTGGGAAACCAGGGCTTTTTACTTTGTACGACTTCAAGGGATTTATCATGATTATTTATATTGGCTGCGACCATGCAGGTTTGGATTTAAAACTTAAGGTGATGTCTGCATTTCCAAATTTTGAATGGAAAGATCAAGGCACTTTCACGGGTGATTCTGTCGACTATCCTGATTATGCCGACAAGGTTTGCAAAGAACTGACAAAGGTCGAAATCCTCAATCAAAAATCAGGAATCACCGATCCCACATTCGGTCCTGCGATGGGTATTTTGATCTGTGGATCAGGGCAAGGCATGGCGATTCGTGCGAACAAATATCAACACATGCGTGCGGCTCTTTGTTGGAATGAAGACATCGCAAAACTTTCCCGCGAACATAATAATGCGAATATTTTAGTTTTAAGTGCCCGCTTCACTTCCCCAGATCTTGCGATAAAAATGGTGAAAGAGTTCTTCGCAACAAAATTCGAAGGCGGCAGACACCAACGTCGCGTTGACAAATTGGCCGCCGACACTGGTTGTTGAGACTTTTAAATTCACCCTGTTCACGAGATACTTTACGCATAACAGTTTTTCGCAATATTAATTTTTACAAGGCACGAGGCGGAAGGTGTACTCCTGTGCGCCGGCAACGAGTAACGTAGCTAAAAATTGATATTCCGGAAAACCTTCTATCGGAGCTTTATCTATGAATTCGACATCTATGACATTGAACCAAGTTGATCCCGAAGTTTTTGGAGTGATTCAGAAAGAATCTGAACGCCAACAATATGGTCTAGAGATGATCGCTTCGGAAAACTACACGTCTAAAGCTGTGATGGAAGCTCAAGGTTCTATCCTAACGAACAAGTATGCTGAGGGTTACCCAGGCAAACGTTACTACGGTGGTTGCGTGAACGTAGACACGGTTGAGTCCCTTGCGATCGAGCGCGCAAAAAAACTATTCAACATGAACTACGCAAACGTTCAGCCGCACTCTGGCTCTCAAGCGAATATGGGTGTTTACTTGGCGGCTTGTAAAGCTGGCGACACAATCCTGGGTATGGATTTGTCTCACGGTGGTCACTTGACTCACGGGTCTCCAGTGAATTTCTCTGGGATGCTTTTCAAAGCAGCTTCTTACAAATTGGATCCAGAAACGGGGCGTATCAATTACGATACAATCCGTGCCGTTGCCAAAGAAACAAAACCAAAATTGATCATCGCGGGTTACTCGGCCTACCCGCGTGTTTTGGATTTTGCTAAATTTAAAGAGATCGCAGTTGAAGTGGGTGCAGACCTTTTGGTTGATATGGCTCACTTTGCAGGTTTGGTTGCTACGGGCCACCACCCGTCTCCGGCGGAATACGCTGATTATGTAACGACGACGACACACAAAACTTTGCGCGGTCCTCGTGGTGGTATGATTCTGACGAACTCCGAAGAAAAAGCAAAGATCATGAACTCTCGCATCTTCCCTGGTATTCAAGGTGGTCCATTGGAGCACGTGATTGCTGGTAAAGCTGTCGCGTTTGGCGAAGCTTTGAAACCTGAATTCAAAGACTACAGCGGAAAAGTTATTCAAAATGCGAAAACATTGTCTGAGGAACTTTTGTCTCAAGGCTTTAAGCTAGTAACTGGCGGTACAGACAATCACTTGATGTTGATTGATTTATCAGACCGCGAGATCACTGGTAAAGTCGCAGAAATTGCGTTGGATGAGGCTGGTATCACTGTGAATAAAAACACAGTGCCGAATGAAAAGCGTTCTCCATTCGTAACAAGCGGTATTCGTATTGGAACACCTGCTTTGACGACTCGTGGAATGGGCACTTCAGAAATGAAGAAGATCGGTCAATGGATTGCGCAAGTGTTGAACAACGCTGATAACGCTGATTTGAAAAACAAAGTTCACAATGAAGTAAAAGAAATGTGTAAGTCATTTCCAATCTACTAATTAAGTTTTACGAAATTTGATTTTGAGAATCTTGAAGGCGTTCCACATGGGACGCCTTCTTTTTTTTGGGATTTTCCCTCTGAAAACTTAGAAAATGCCCGATGGGATTTTGCAGAAATTTGGATTTCTTGAACACGATTTAATCATCATCTTGAGACAAAACTCACACGACGTAAGTCTTGATAATCTACTCTAAAACTGTCACTGACTTTTCGACCTATCCTAATGAAATGATTGAAAAATAGGCATTTAACATTTGGTAATTTTGCGTCATTTTTTATGCCAGTTTTGGGCAAAAAATCCTTTGGATACGAGGTCTTGTACGTTATAGTCGAACCATGACACCAGGATGGAAACAACTTGTTAACTTTGCAGGATGCATAATCACAGTAGGAACTTTAGGTTCCTGCACGACTTTTCACACGCCACTTTCCCGTGAAGTCTTAAATGGCTCTCCGTCTCGCGGAACAGCTTCTGATCAGCCCATGACGGTGATGTCCGAGGATGACAAACACTTTGATTGGCCGGTTGACAGTGCTCGCATGACTCGTGGCTTTTTACCTAATAAACGCAGACCCCATTTGGGAATTGATCTGGCTGCTCCTAAAGGAACGCCGATATTGGCTGCCCAGGGCGGTACAATCATTTACGCAGGTCGTGAGTTTAAAGGATACGGAAAAATGGTTCTAATCGAGTCTGGCGACGGCTGGGCAACATTGTATGCCCACTTCGACAAGATCTTGGTTTCTGAAGGCCAAAAGGTTCGCAAAGGCGAAGTCATTGGCGCCATGGGACGCACAGGACGCGCAACCGGAGTTCATTTGCACTTTGAAATCCGTAAAAACCGCGGACCGATCGATCCTCTTCCGCTTCTTCCAGACACAGCGGCCACTTCAACAGCTCAACTTTAAAACTTTAAAGGCTCCCGCAAGAGCCTTTTTTTATATGTGATGGGTGAAGGAAAAGGTACCTGGAACCAAATAAAAAAAGGCAGTCCTTTTCAGGAGCTGCCTTTTTAATTTCAACTGTATCGCTAAGATTAGAATACGTTGATTGTAGCAGACATACCGACGTTCGTAGTGTCAGCTTGTACATATTCAGGAGCGAATTGGAAATTCGGGTACAAGTAAATGTCACGAGTAACCGCGATACCAACACCTACTGATTGCGTCCACATGTTGTGGTAGAACGTGTCGCCAGAGTCGTTACGGTAGTGATCGAAGTTTGCTGGACGGAATACTGTTCTGAACGAGTATCTGTCGTTGAATGCGTATTCGATGAATGGATACAAACCGATGGAGTAATCTGAACGACCCATCTCAGTGTTTGAAGCTGTGTCAGAAGCAAGTGCGCCGTCGCTGAACGCTGTGTAAGCGATAGTTACTGCGAAACCTGGTTGCCAGTTTGAGTTCGGGATTTCACCTAGGATTGTGTAATCAACAGAACCTGTACCGATATACCCCGCGTCTGTATAGCTTGGGTTCGTTTCATAAGAACCTGTCGCGCCGATAGATTGTTGCAAATTCCAAGCACGGAATGAACGGCCCCAAGAAACGTAAGGAGCAGAAGCAGCTGCTTTTCTTGCGCCATTTTGGTTTGTTGACTCTTCGTATGTGTTTTGGAATGGAGTTTTAACAGTCACACCAGTACCCAAGCGAAGTTGATCACGAGAAGTCAAACGAAGCGCTACAGCGATATCTGCAGACATGCTTGTCGAAGTATCTTGAGTGGAAACACCCGCATAATTCGGACGTTTCGCGCTGAATGGAGTCTCAAGGTTACCACCATTGTAATTCAATGATGTTGAGATAGACCATTTAGATTTAGAACCAGATTCAGCACGCATTTTTGCGTTTGTGATTTCTTGATCCAAGTCACCTGGAACTGTCTCGTCCTTTTTTTGAACGTCAGTTACTTTAACTGAACTTGTGTTTGCTGTTTGTTTCTCTTCAGCATGAGCAGATACTGCTGCAACCAAAGAACCTGCCAAAATCAGTGATGAAATGATTTGTTTTTTCACTGGTTTGAATCCCCTTTTGTCGAATCGTTGTTAATCGTAAATACTTTTAAATAAACTCTAATGATTGGTTCCAGCTCACTCAGTTGGCTGTCGTTTCGCATTCACTTGCCTTCACCTAAAACTTTCAAAGTGGTCCCAAAATGGAGCCAATTTGAACATAAGCAATGAAAGTGCCAGGACTTCAGTCCTATTTCAACACCAAATTCTGACAATAATCTAATATTTCCGCGAACAAGAGGCGACGCAGCCTAAAAATTGAGCAGGTTCGATTTCGCAATTGGTTTCCAAGTGATGTTCATTTTGGCTCCAGCAGCGCGATATAAAATGTTCACGCGATGCGTGTGCTGACCCGAATTCCAAAAATCGGCGGGTGCCTTTTTTGCAATGCTACATGTTGTGAAGGGGGCCCGGGCCTTGGATAATTTTTTGAAGGGGGAATTTATGGCGAATCTCGAGCTCTACAAGGAGACGGAGTTTTTGCATGATGTGGGCGTGAACTTAAACGCTGCACTCTTCATCATTGATCGTTTGATTGAAGAAATTAAAGGCGAAGAAGGACGTCTGGAAACCGACTCCGAAACAGAAAAGCTGTTTCATCACTTGGCGACTTATTTAAACAAAGTCGACCGCACCGTAAAAAGTCGTCGCACCCATTTATCAGAGATACTGGAAGCAGAAAGAAGAGCCGAGCAGCAGGCGTATCAAAACTCCCGCGCTTCACATTAAATCAGACCTTGGAAAAAAAGAAGGGCGCCGTTGGCGCCCTTAGCGAAGTTAAATAGCTCTTTCACTAGAGCGAATAGAAAAATAAATCTCTATTCTAACTTCGTCTTCGTACCCAGTTTCTCAAGATTTGTTGCTGCCAACAAGTCCAAAAGGAGTCCTGAAATGATGTCGAACTTAGGCCTGGTTTTATCAGGTGGAGGCGCCCGAGGCGCTTATCAAGTCGGCGTATTAACAGCTGTGGCTGAGATATGTAGAGAACTCTCAATCGACAATCCCTTTGGCGTGTTCACAGGAGTCAGTGCGGGGGCTATTAATGCTTGTGCTCTCACATCTCACCCCGGTTGTTTTCATGAGGCATGCGATAGTCTGCGTGATATCTGGGGAGCCCTTAGCAGTGATGATGTCTTTGAATCAGATCCTTTGTCTGTGACGGGCGTGGCTTTGCATTGGTTGATGGATTTATCAAGTGGTGGCTTGAAGCGAACGCCAGGAAAGTCATTACTAAACACCTCCCCTTTACGAAATCTTATTTCTAAAAATTGTCGCTTTGAAAATATTCAAAAAAAAATCAACGAGGGAATAATTCGCGGCGTGGGAATCTCAGCGCTGGATTTTCACTCGTCTTCAACAGTCACCTTTATCCAAGGTGCGGAGGACATAGAGTTATGGGAAAGAGTACGAAGACAAGCAGTGAGATCTCAAATCAACGTCGATCACGTCATGGCATCGTCGGCCATCCCGGTTTTATTCCCAGCGATTGCAGTGGATTCCAGATACTACGGGGATGGGTCGATTCGGAACTTCAGCCCGTGCGCTCCCGCGATTTACATGGGAGCCGAGCGACTGCTTGCCATCGGTGTCAGACGCCAACAGGAGGCTTGCTATACGTCTCCCGAGGTTGCGCCTGCGGAAGCGCCGAGTGTAGCACGTGTTGCGAGTGTTCTGCTCCACGCCCTGATGAGCGATGGAATCGAATTTGATATCGAACGAATTGAAAGAATTAATTTAGCGATTTCAAAGATTCATCATGCCGAAAGAAAAAAGCTGACCGTGAAGCCGATCGACGTCTTATGGATCTCCCCGTCTCGTGACTTTTCTGAAATCGCAGCACAACATGCCCACGAGCTGCCCCGAATGATTCGCTATCTGTTACGAGGTCTGGGAGGTCTGGAGGAATCTGCGGAGCTTTCAAGCTTTCTTTTATTTGAAGAAAACTATGTGCAGACCTTATTGGAAATAGGTTACGAAGATGGTCGCGATGCAAAGCAAGAGTTGATACAACTTTTAACGGGAAAAAAACTTCCCGACACCATCGCGACTTCGCACATGTGAAGAATTGTCTAGATCTCTACTTGGATACCGACTTCGATCACCTGATTCGGAGGAATGCGGAAGAACGCCGTGGGACGTTGGGCATTCTTAGACATCACCGCAAACAATCGCTCACGCCAGTGAGACATTTGAGGTTCGTCTTTCCGTGGAGCACCTTTGGTTGCAATAATGGTCTCACGTCCCAATACGAACGTTGTTTCATTCACGTTAAAATTGATGTCTTTATTGCGACAAGCTTCCAAAATATGCTTCATCTTTGGCGTTTCCATAAAGCCGTAATAAGCTAAGATGCGATAAAAATTTGGAACAATCTCTTGAATCGAAATATTGTCTTTCTTAGACACAAACGGAACCTCGCGCGTTTGGATCGTTAAGATCGCCACACGCTGATGCAGGACTTTATTGTGCTTTAGATTATGCAGCAAGGGCGCAGGCACCCCCCAAGGATCCCCTGACATGTAAATGGCAGTTCCTGGAACGCGAATCGGCGGTTCACGCAAAAGCTTCAACATAAAGTCTTCTGTGGGCATGGAACGCTCTTTCAAACGGCGGAACAAGACCTGGCGGCCTTTTTGCCATGTTGTCATCAACAGATAGATCACAGCGCCAATCACCAACGGAACCCAACCGCCGTGTGGGATTTTATGGAAATTCGCCGCAAAGAAAGCCATGTCGATGATAAAGAACACCCCGAAAATCCCGGCAGCCTTAAAGAAACTCCAATTCCACTTTTGACGAGCTACTTCGTAGGCAAGAATTGTCGTGATAACCATGGTTCCAGTCACAGCAATCCCGTACGCCGCCGCCAAATTACTGGATGTTTTAAATGTCAGAACCAACCACACAACACCCACGAACAAGGACCAATTGATCGCAGGAATATAAATCTGACCGATCTCTTGTGAAGATGTGTGAACGATATTAATACGAGGACAGAAGCCCAGCTGAATCGCCTGTCGAGTGATGGAGAAAACTCCAGAGATCAATGCTTGAGACGCAATGACTGCAGCTGTCGTACTTAAGCAGACCATAGGTATCACGGCCCATTTCGGTGCCAACATATAAAACGGATTTGAAATCGCATCCGAGTTTGTCAAAAGCAAAGCGCCCTGACCGAAGTAATTCAAAATCAACGCGGGTAATGCGACAAAAAACCAGGCCATACGAATCGGCGTTTTTCCGAAGTGCCCCATATCCGCATACAAAGCTTCACCACCGGTCACAACAAGGACCACGGAACCTAGAACCAGAAAACCATGAACTCCATTTCTGAAGAAAAACTCCAGAGCGTGATGTGGCCATAACGCTTCCAAGATGGAAGGGTTACTAATAAGACCATTCACTCCTAGAACTCCCAAAGTTGTAAACCACAACAACAGGATCGGACCAAAAATGACCCCGATTCGGCCCGTACCGTACCTTTGCATTAAGAATAAGGCATTGATGATGAAGATGGTGATGGGGATAATGTACGGGTCGAACTGATTCGTGACGATTTTGAGACCTTCCATCGCCGACAAAACCGAGATTGCCGGGGTGATAACACCATCCCCGTAAAGAAGAGCCGCACCAAACAACCCTAGAATCGTCATCACCCAACGACGATGCGTAATATCTTTCGTATGTTGACTGCGCACCGCCAGCGCCATCAAGGATAAGATTCCGCCTTCGCCTTTATTATCCGCACGCATAACGTACGCCATGTACTTTACACAGATTGTAGAGATCATCGTCCATACGATCAGAGACAGGATGCCGATCACATTTTCTGGTGAAACCGCCAGGCCGTACTCTCCACCGAAACATTCACGAAGGGCGTACAGGGGACTTGTTCCGATATCACCAAACACGATGCCCAACGCGGCCAAAGATAGCATCGCTAAATTGGTGTTTTTATGACCATGGTCTTGGTGTTCGATATCGCAACTCCCGTTTGATTTTGAATAAGCTTCCTAAGTGTAGGGAATCTCAGTGCTCTTGTCAGCAGCTGGACCAATAGTCATAACGCAGCACTTCACATTACCGCTTCGTCAGTTGCGTAGAGTTTTACGAAGAGGTGAAAATAAGGATTCAGGGAGTAAACTTATGTTTCGATCTGACCTTAAAAGTTCTGTTCTTCGCACCATTAGCCACTCAAAGTGGGCTTTGGCAGCACTTATTCTTGTGGGATTGGTCTATTTTGAATCTCGTCTGACAGAGAAAAGCGTGGCTGACAACCGCCAGCCCGCTTCCGTGACGACTACTTCTTTGACGCAATAAGAGAGTTCGCGTCGAGTTTAAATGCAGAAAGTGCTGAAACAAAATTGCGGAAGCCCGTGATTTGTTTCACTAACAACTTTTTGATCATTTCATCCTGTGGCTCCCCTTGGTCATCTAAGACCTTTGGAGCATTCGTGATGAAAATGCGCTCTGGAAAGATAAATGCATTTCTATAACCAAAGATCTGCTGAAGGTGCTCTACCGGACGAAGTCCTCCGAACATCCATCCCAAGCCGATAAAACATACGGGCCGATATTCAAAAGTTTCTGGAAATTTCATGTGGTCGATAAAGTACTTCAGCGCTCCCGGCATCGATCCATTGTACTCAGGACAGATCACGATCAAACCCTCAGAAGCAACCAACTTATCCAGATACGGCTGTAAGCCTGAGTGCTCTTTTCCGTAGTGAGGACCTGTGTGAAGGTGCGCCTTCACGTCTTTGAGGTCGATAATTTCAACAGCCTCACCCTGCTCTTTATAGAGTCTTTGCACGTACTCTGCGAGCTTCAATGTTTTAGAATCAGGACGGTCAGTGCCTGCGATAATGTACTTCATTCGTAAATCTCCTAGACAAAGTGATATACCTTTCGCTGTAATAAAGGCAATACAGTTTTCAGAAGGGTGTCTTCGCAATGTCGAAAATTTGGTTTATCTTGAATGAAGGTCAAGTGACAGGTCCATTTGAACCAGACGAAGTGGAATCGCAGATAGCATCTTTCAAAGAGCCTTCTATCTGGGGACGCGGCCAAGGCGAGTGGGAAACACCGGCGAAATGGCGTGCGAAAATCAAGGACCTTCCAGCCGTTGCGCCGGCTGGAGATCAAAGCAAAGTTTGGATGACTCGCATTGAAGGCAAAATCAACAAAGATCCTTTGAAGTATTCAGACATGATCGCTTTCCTAAAAAAAATGACGGATCTTTCACAAGTGTATATCTCTTCAGACACCGGAAAAACTTGGAAGGAAGTTTACGCCCTTCAACAAGTGGTTGACGACTTAGGTATTAGTCGCAGATCTCATCCGCGAGTACCCATCGTGGGAACTTTGGAATTTGAACCGAACGAAACCTCGGCCCCTATAAAATGCCGAGTGATCTCGATCAGTGAGGGTGGCCTGGGAATCAATGATGCCGAAGCTTTGCAAATTGGTCAGAAGTTTTTTGCGACATTAACAAGCCCCAATTTGTATCAAACCATCACCACCTCTTGTGAAGTGGTTTACATGGGAAATGATGGCTATGCCGGACTTCGATTCGTAGGATTACCAGAGGAATTTAAATCTTCAGTGATCGAGTACGTTCGCAAATTTGCGACGATCTCCTAGAATTCGCCCCACTAAACATTCTTGTGCTTAAGTCTAGTTTCAATTTGGATCTACCTTAGCCTTTTGACAAGTCTTGCGTGAACTCAGCATCGTGTACTCATGCTAGAACTTTTATTTTCTCTTTTAGTATCTCCTTCGAATGCTCCTGTGCAAAATTACGCGACAGTCGTTCAGACGTTGCAACAGATTCAGGCAGCCTATCCAACAACAGCCCAAGTGATCGATATCGGAGTTTCTGATTCGGGTCAGAACATTGTCGGCATCAAAATTGGCGACGGTGAAACTGCTGATCTAATCGTCGGGACACACCACGGGAACGAATATGGGTCCACCGCTGTCGCTATGGGTGCGGCTGAAGCTTTTGCAAAAAACCCTATTAAGGGTCACACCGTTTATATTATTCCAGTGCTGAATATTCCGGGATTCAACTCTCGCTCTCGTTATGAGCGCTTGTCGTCAGGAAGTGTCGATCAAAACCGCGATTACCCAGGACCATGTATCACGGGGAAGCCATTTAAATCAAAAGCGACGCAAGCTCTCGCAAACTTCATTGATCAGAAAAATATCATCAGCTCTGCCACACTTCACACACACTGGCCTGCAGTTCTTTATCCGTGGGGTTTTTCAACTCGTGATGTGGGAACTAAAGACGACGCGAAGTTCATCCAGCTTTCCAAAGATGCTGTGGTTGAAAGTGGTTATGACGTTGGTAATTCAAAAGACATGCTTTACGCAGCTGATGGCGCTTTTGAGGATTACGCCTATTGGAAGCACGGTATTTGGTCTTTGTTATTCGAGATGGGTGAAACTCACACGCCGTCCGAAGCGCAAATGGCCCAGATGGTGTCAGTGAATGTTCCAGGTATCCGCAGATTCTTTGAGAACGCTCCAAAGAAACGTGCGACCGATCATGCTTTCACTGGTAAATGCGATCGCAGCATGATGCAAAGAACTCATCTCGAATAGTTATGGCCATTGCAAATTGAATAGCAAATCTACCGATCCCCGCAAAGGATCGGTTTTTTTATGCGAAAACCGTTTCACAATGAAACGGGACCATGCCTTAGTTTTTGACGGTTCCACCCCTCTTTTTAGAGAAAAAAGAGTCCTTTCGGAATCTTACGGAACGCCTCAAAGTGCGCCAAATTTTGTCTCTCAGTGACAATTTAGACGTCTCGAGTTGAGGCAAGTACCTGATTGCAGGCTTTTATTCCATGGCACTGGCCTTGCTCATAAGGCTTCGGGAAAACTTTTAACCCCGGAGGATATACATGGAATTTCTAATGTCACTTGGTCGCGGTTTTACTTCAGGAGATGCAATTTGGATGTGGACTATCTTGGCTGCTCAAATCGTATCTGTAGCTATTATTGCTGAGCGCTCTATTGCTTTGTTCATGAACCGCAAGGTCAACCAAAAGGATATGTCTAAAACGATCGCAGACGACATTAAAGCCGGCAAATTGGACCAGGCACTACGTCGCTCTATGCAAATGGGTTTGACGCAACCATTGGGCGTTGTGGCTTCTGCAGGCATCCAGGCAGCTATTGATATGGGTGGTAAAGAAGAGATCCAACTTAAAATGGATGAAATCCTTCTTGAAGAATCTAGCCGTGTTGAAAAACGTATCGGTTTCTTGGCGATGTTTGCCAACGTAGCAACGTTGTTGGGTCTATTGGGTACTATCACTGGTTTGATCCACTCTTTCGCCGGTATCGCTAACGCGAACCCAGCAGAAAAAGCAGCGATCTTGTCACAAGGTATCTCTTTGGCGATGAATACAACAGCTTACGGTCTAGTAGTAGCGGTTCCAGCGTTGATCATGTACGCGGTCTTGCAAAACAGAGCGACTCGTTTGACTGAGGATTTGAATAAAGCCGCTTTGAATTTGTTCATCCAACTTGGTTACCACTACGCTCCAGTTTCTGACAAAAAAGAAAAAGCACTTAAGTAATTAAACTAATAACTGAGAGGGCTTTATGAGCGCATCATCAGGTAACAACGACAAATTAAACTTCGAGATCAATATCCTACCGATCCTCGACATCCTTTCCGTACTCATCTGCTTCTTGCTTTTGACGGCGGTATGGTTGCAAATCGGTACTCTTGATACGAAGCAAGCCATTGGCGACAACTCCACTGCTGGAGCTGTGAATCCCCCGTCACTATGGGTGACGATGGAAGCAGACGGCAGTATGCAACTTTCTTTGCGCGATATTCCTAAAGCTAAAACTTTAGAAGACCGTATCGCTAGATCTGCTCAAGGTGTGGACCTAACAACTCTTGAAGCAAAATTGAAAACTTTGAAAGCCCAATGGCCTGATCTTAAAACAAGCATTGTTCGTCCCGGCGCACAGACCAATTATGGTGATGTGATCCGAGTGATGGATAAGTTGAAGCAAAACTCATTTGAAGGCGTGGGCTTGTCCCCACTAGGGTAATTATATGAGAACTTCATTTGTTAACGTCAATAAACAACGTTCTCCTTTGATGGAAACTCAAACGCTAAAACCAGGTGGTAAAAAGAAATCCTCTGGCGGAGCCAACTTGGCTCTGGCGTTGCCGTTAACATCATTGATCGACGCTTTTTCTATCATCGTGATCTATCTTTTAATTGGTACGCAATCAAACGGTATTGAAGTTAAAAGTGGTCAAATGAATCTGCCAATCGCAGAACACGCTCAAGGTGTGGATAAAGAAATGGCGATTTTGAGAATCGAAAAAGGCAATTACTTCGTAAATGACGAACGTGTTGTCGGAAGCCAGTTGGGATCAAAACTAGAAGCTTTGAAAAAAGACTCTAAAGAAGAAATCGAATTGATGATCCAAGCTGACACCGAAATGAAATACGCTGACCTAGATCCAATCATCAAGGCTGGTTCCTTGGCAGGTATCGAAAAACTTAAATTTGCGGTGGTACCAAAACAATGAGAACACTTAAACGCCTCCTAATTATTAGTCCGATTCTGGCTGGCGCTCTGTATACACAGATCGCTCGCGCGGAAAAGATGAACTCCGACACGCAAGATCTTGTCGTCGGCAAGATGGAGCGCGTTCTTAAGGCGATGGATGTTAAAGATCCTTCGTGGGTACCAACGCAACAACGTTTGGCAGATACACTTGCAGAAAGAGCTCGTACGCGCTTTATGCAAGAAGTTGAAGCCAATTGTGACGGCTGCAAAGGCTCTAAAGCAGATCGCCAAAAAGCGATTCAAATTTACGAAAGCATCCTGTCCCAAGTTAAATTAAACGAACACGGTCCGATTTTGTTCCAATTGGGTCACTTGTACCAAATGGCTGGTCAAAATGATAAAGCCATCGAACTTTTCCAAAGCATCACTAAAGATGCAAAGAAAAAATCAATCTCTGCTGATATCGTATCCCGCTCGCATGCCGAGTTGGGTGATTTACTATTCCAAAAAGGTAAATTTAAAGAGGCCAAAGCAAACTACGAAGTGGCTTTGAAGGACAGAAAACTTCAAAACCGTGCTTTGGTGATCTACAATATGGCTTGGTGTGATTTCAACCAGGACAAGCTTAATCCAGCAGTAAAAACTATGGAAGGCTTGCTTTCTAAGCCTGAACTAATCACGCGCGATACCGAAGAAGGATCTAAGTACGATCCAGTTTTCCATGCTGATATCGTGCGTGACCTTGGTACTTTCTATGCGCGCAGAAACATCACGACTCGTGAAATTGCTCGCTTTGAAGTCCTCTCCCCTAAAGAAAAACGTAAAGAATTACTTTTAAACTTTGCACAAGAAGCGGACCGCATTGGTCAAAAGCAAGCGGCTCACGACATCTTAAGTCGCTACCTGGATCAAGAAGGTTTGTCTGATACAGAGACTCTTGAAGCTTTCGTACGTATGGCGAAAATCAACTACGATCGTGGTCAAACAGGTCAATCCACTCGTGACTTTGAAAAAGCGGCTAAAGCTTTTAAAAATACGTGCAAAGATCCATCTAAATGTGAAGAGTTGAAAAAGACGATGAAGACTTATGTAACGGAGCTTCACCGTTCTAAAAAATTAAAACCAGATCAAGATCTTTTGAACTCGTATGTGATTTATGCGAACACATTCCCAGAAGATACGGAGATGACGACTCGCGGGGCACAAGTTGCAATGGATATGGGTAAACCAGCTGTTGCGGCTCAGCTTTACCGTGCAATCTCTGACAACTCTGATTTGTCGGATAAAGAGCGTCAGAACGCCCTTCTTAACGAAGTGGCAGCAGGTGAAAAATCTGGCGACGTGAATTTGCAAAGAGCGGCCTACATCAACTTCCTTAAAAAAGGTAAAGATGAAGGCAAATCTTTCGAAGTTCGTTACCAAATGGCTTATTTGAACTATCAACAAAAACAGCTTAAAGAAGCCGCGGTTGCATTCAACGATCTTGCAACTGATAAAAAAGGTAAACCAGAACTTCGTAAAAAGTCTGCGGACCTGGCTTTAGATAGCTTGGCTCAACTTAAAAATGACGAGCAAATTCAAGAATTGGCTGCAAACTATGCGGCAATCTTCCCGGCTCACAAAGCTGAATTTGAAGCGACGTCTCGCAAAGCTTTGATGAATCAAGCGGCAGCTTTGGCGAACAATCCGAACTCGTCAAAATCTGATATGCGCACGGTATTGAAACGTATCACGAATACAAACTTGGCTTCTGCAAATGCTGAAGAAAAGGTTTTGTTCTATACGAATGAATCCATTATGGCCCAAAAACTGGGCGAAGATGAGATCTACGTTCAAGCGTTAAACAAACTGATCGCCTCAGATGTTTCGGCCGCGCGCAAAGAAGCGTTGCTTGAGCAATTGACTGGTTACTATGAGAAGAAATTAGATTTCGCGAATGCGTACAAAACAGCTCTTCGCTTGAAAATGCCTAAGGTCTCAGAAAAAGACCGTGAATTCCGTTTGGGAACCTTGGCGGACCTTGCTAACATGAATCCACAACGTCACTACCGTGCGGCTTTGAAATTGGGCATCAAGGGTGACCGTGCCATGGTTATGCGCACTCGCCTCGTTTTGATGTCATCAAACCCTGCCGCAGAATTGAAAGCTCAATCTTCAGAGCTTCGTCGTAGCCCAGCTGTTTTGAATGAAACTGCCTTGTTGGTTTTCGCTCGCAACGGTATGAGCAACAGCTTGAGATCAGTTCTGGATATGAAAGAGATCCGCAACCGCTCTGCGGCTCAGTTTATCCAAAAACAACCTTTCTATAGCAAAGCTGCTAACTTTAAAGGTCAGATCGCGGCTCACATGATTTCGACGAAATCAGACCGTCAAATGCAAAGAGATATCACGGAGCGTATTAAGCTTTTAGCAAAGGCTGATGCCCTACTTGCTGATGCTAACCGTACTCGTGACATCACAGCTCAGCTGATGGCTCTTGAGGTCGTGGCTATCGAAAACGATAGAATGGTTCGCGATCTGGTGAATTTGCCTATGCCTAAAGGTTTGACACCTCAAGAACAAGCTCAGTACGTGGGTATCTTGAAGGCTAAATCTAAACCCTACCTGATGAAGGCGAAATTCGCGGAACAACGCGAACAAGATCTTTTAAATAACTCGTCGGCATTGGCGCAAATGGCTCAGGACTACAGAACTGCCCGTCCTGAGATCCAAAACATCCTTAAGCGCGAAATGACTTTGATCACTCAATTACAAGCGAGTGGCAAAATGAAGTCTGCGGTATCGGATGCGCTAAATTCGTCACAGGCAAGTGCCTCTGATTTAGCCTCGGCTCGCAAGTCTGTTGCAGCTGAGCCTAACAACGCTGGTGAGATTGTAAAACTTAAAACTCTAGAGACAAAAATGGGCCATCCACTTATGGCTTCGTACCTGGAAGGCCGTTTAAATCAATTACAGAGAGGAAAAAGCCTATGAAAACGCTCATTTTGTTGGCGCCCTTCTTGCTGAGTATGCTGGGTGCCCAAGGCGCTTTAGCTGCAAACAAAGCTAAGAAGGCCGAAGGGAACAAACCGCAACTAGGCACCTCATTCAAGTTTGATGGAAGTGCGCTTCGCGGAAAATACCAAAGCTCTCTGAATACGAAAGCGACGGTAGAGAACGATAAATTGTTGGAAGATCTGTTGGCCGGAAGAAAAGAATTTAATGATCGAATGGCTGATGATCAGAAAAGAAACTAGGACGTAAATATGAACGCAGCAAAACTACTAATTTTAGAAAATATCGCGGGCCAAAAAGTCCGTACGATTGCGGTCGATTCAGAGTCCTTGAACATCGTTTACCTAAAGGATCAACGTCGTGTTGAGGCCTTGGCAGATTTGAAAGTTCTTAAGGACAATGATATCGCCTACAGCCTTCTTAAAAAGATCGATCTTTCTAAGATGGGCACCAAAGGTGAAGCGCTGACTGGTTTGGGTCGTATTCGTTTGGCTACTGAAGCTGACGTAAACAGCCCTCAGTACACATTGACGGAAGAGCGAGACGAAGAACAACTAAAAATCATGTTGTCTCGTACAGCAGTTGGTCACTTAGTGGCAGTTGCCTTGATCATGCTGAGCACTTATGTCGTGGCTCACTACTTTACTAAAAAAGATGAAGCTCCTTTGGTAACTATCGTGGTTCCAAAACAGGAGACTCCAAAGGTTGCTGAACAAAAACCGGTTCCACACGTTAAGATGTCTGAGAAAAAAATCAAACAGACTAACAAGGTGTATAAACCAGTCGTTAAGAAACAACCTTTGAAAGTTAAGAAATACACAGTGAACACGAACAAAGCGAAAAGCGTACAACGCGTAGGCGCATTGGCGGCTCTTGGTGGTACACCGAAAGGCACTCGTGGTTTCGAGGGTCTTGACAACAACTCCATGAAAGCTATCCGTTCTGCGGGTGTTGGTTCTGGTGGTGGCGGTGTCGGTTCTGCAGGTCGCGGTGGTATCAAAGGTTACCTTCCGGGTAATGGTTTGATCGCTGGTTCTGCGGGTGAAGGTGGCCAAGCACAAAGTGCTGGTGGTTACGGAACTCGTGGTGTTGGTGGCGGCAGAGCT
The DNA here is from genome assembly GCF_002209355.2 of Bdellovibrio sp. SKB1291214. Classification (GTDB taxonomy): domain Bacteria; phylum Bdellovibrionota; class Bdellovibrionia; order Bdellovibrionales; family Bdellovibrionaceae; genus Bdellovibrio. The sequence goes on along the minus strand of NZ_CP106855.1, from coordinate 2,799,554 downwards.
GGTTACGGTAAGATGAATATGGTTGGCGGCACAGCAGCTTCCAGTCTTCCTCTTGATGCTGAAGCAACTGTTGAAGGTGGTTTGGATCGTGACCAAATCATCGCGGTTATCAACCGTAACAAAGGTCAAATCGTATATTGTTATGAACAAGGTCTTCAAGCTCAACCATCTATCGGTGGTCGTGTAGCGGTAGACTTCGTGATCGGACCAAATGGTCGTATCACAACAGCAAAAGTAGCGCAAAGCTCATTGGGTTCGCGCACTGTTGAAAACTGCATGATCGCGAAAATGAAATCATGGCAGTTCCCGAAACCAGTAGGAAAAGTAAACGTAGATGTTCTTTACCCATTCGAATTGATGCGCGTATCTGCTCGCTAGTTTGAATAAAGGTACTTGAGAGGTTTATATGAAGACGGTAAAAAGTTTGATGATCGTGATCCCAGCAGCAATGGCTCTCACAGCATGTGATGGCTGGCAGAAGAGTCCGTCTTCGGACCTTCAAGACATGCGCGCTCAAGCAAAGACGATCACTGAGATGGGTCCAGATAAACCTCGAACAGTAACCAACGAAGTTGTCGTTGAAAAACAAGTTGAGAAAATCATCAAAGAAACAGGCGTGACAAGCTCTATGATCTTGTTAACTGCAGACTCTGAAATGATCTTTAAAGAAGGCGAAGCTAAATCTTATTCGATCCGCGCTTCCCTACCAGTTCCAGGTGCAACTGTCGGCCTGACTGCGACAAACCTTCCAGATGGCGCATCTTTAAGACCATCTCCAACTGAAAAAGACGTTTATGTTCTTTCTTGGAATCCACCTATGTACACGGTGGGATCTGACAGCGCATTGAAGTCCATCCAAATCAAATTGGTTGCAACTGTTACTGACGCTGGTCAGGCGAAAAATGCAGCTACTTTAAAAGGTATGGTTAAGGAACTTGATAAAATTCTTTTCGTAACTAAAACAACAATCGCTCCGTCTTCTTTGAAAGTTTCCGGCTTGAACGCTGAAGTTTCTGAAGACCAATTGACACCATTCTCTATAATTGTAACGGTTCCAGGTATCGATGGTAAATCCACTCAGAAACCTCGTCCTCTGATCAGCTACGATGGTCAAGCGACTTCAATCGGTAAAGACTACCAAGAGCTTGATGGTTCTCGTTACGTTATCGCTGACCTTTCTAAAAAAGAGCCTGAGTACCTTGGTAACTCTAAATGGAAATTCAATTTGATCTTCGATACTAAAAACATCGCAGTTCAACCTCAATTAGCTCAAAACGGCAGTATTATGTCACAAGCCGATGGCACTCGTGTTCGCTTCACGGTTAAGGCCTTCAGCCCTAATGGTCTTTCGACACCAGAAACTTTGGTTCAGGTTAAAATTGTTTACACAAAAACAATTACAGCTCCTCGCTTTGACGTTTCTGGTCTCGGCAAGCAAGGGCTCGAAGTTTCTCCGGGCGAAAAGATCGTTCTTCACTTCTCTGCTTCTTCAAACAACAGAAACGCAGTTGTGGCAGTAGAAACTAAAAACTCTGTCTTGCCAGGCAATCCACAAGTTTCTTGCGCGGTTTCTTCTACAGGCAACCATAAGCAAGACTGTACTTTGACTTGGGAAGTTCCTTGCGATGCGACTTCTAAAACTCTTAAAGGTTCGATCGATTTAGCTGCGACAAGCACTTTGAACGGTCGTATCTCTGACGTGACTGATTACTCTTTGAAAACTTTGAAAGCAGCTAAAGACAAAAAGCTTTGCGCTGCTCCAGTTGAAACAGCTGCTAAAAAAGCTGCGGAGGCAAAATAGTTATGAAAAACGTTAAATTCCTTTCAGCAACATTCTTGTTCATCGCACTTTGCTCTCAGAGCACATTCGCTGCCCCTGCGAAAAGAACTGCTCCTAAAAAAGCAGCTGTTACTAAAACTCAAGCCGCACCAGTTGATAACTCAGATGTAACGAGTGATATCGACTCTTTGGGAGGCAATGAGCAATTGATGAATATGGCTCAAAATATCAAGTCTGAAAGCCGCTCTCGTATCGTTCAAGAGCGTATCGTTGACAGACGCAATCGCTTAGAGGTTGGTGTAAACTACGGAATGAATTTCGGTGGCGACGCTTACACGAAAACTCAAGCTTTGGGCGCAGCCCTTGATTTCCACATCACTCCTCGTTGGTCTTTGGGTGCACGATACTATGACTACGGTAACTCTTTGACACCAGAAGGTAAGCGCATCTTCGATCAAGCAAAGGCAAACTACGCAGCTGGTGGCCGTGCTTATGCAGTGGATATCGATTATCCTGAAAGCGCTTTGATGGCGGTTATCAACTGGTACCCTATCTATGGTAAGACATCTTTCATGGATATCGGCGTTACTCAGTTTGACATGTACTTACTTGGTGGCGGTGGTCAAATCACTTTGTCTAGCGGTTCTACTCCGGTTTACACAGCTGGTCTTGGTATTGGCGCTTGGATGTCTAAACATCTAACGGCTCGCGCTGAGATCCGCTACATGAATTACACTGACAAACCAGTAACAGGTGAGCGTTCTTTGGACGTAGTAACTGGCAACCTTGGCTTTGGATGGATTTTATGATTTCCAAAACGTCGCTAGTCTCTCAACTTCTAATGGTCACGGCTTTAAGTGTTGGTCACAACGCTTTGGCTGCTGAGCGTTTTTCAGTCAAGGACTGGGGAAATTCCCTGGAAGCTTCCTTAGCTGACAAATCCGGCAAAAAGACATTAGAGTTGTTGGACTTTAAAAATCTAGAAGGCAAAGTTGCTATCTCTAAAGATGATAACAACGCTAAAAACAAAATTAAAAAAGCCCGTGAGTTATTTGCCCAAGGTAAATACTCTCAAGCTCTTGCTCTTTACAATGAAGTTCCACGTGGTTCTGATTACTGGTTCCAAGTTGTTGAAGAAAAAGGCTGGGCTCAGTTCCGTATGAACAGTCCTGAAAAAGCTTTGGCTCAATCCAAAACTTTGATCAGCCCGCAATTTGCGGAAGTTGTAAATGCAGAAGCTTACTTCTTGCAATCATTGGCAGAGCTAAAGATTTGTGATTACAAGTCTGTATTCAAAACAACTCAAGCATTCAAAGAAAAACAACGCGATCGTATCGCGTCTGTTCAAGCTTTGTCTAAAGAAGGCTTCAACGAAGCTTTCTTAAACGTTTTGAAAAAAGCCGATAAGTTCCCTTTGACAGCGGCAGACATGGGCGACTCTATGTTGAAGCTTCCAGTTCTTTTCTATAAAGACTTGGAATTACAAAAACAAATGCTTCGCTTTAAAGCCAGCCAAAAAGGTATGGAAGTTTTGGCTGCTAACAACACACAAAGAACTTTGCAAACTCAATTGGATCAAATCAATAAAGAGTCTTTCGTAAATATGAAAGTTCGTATGCAACAGTTGGCAGCAGATGAAACAGTTGAAAACAAACGCATCATCGGCAAATTGAATTTGGTTGAAGTGGAAGCAATTCAACGCGTTCACACCGACCAACAACTAGCGGACTCTGCTTACTCTGAAGGTAAATTCCAAGAGACGAACTCTGACCAATTGGTCTTTAAAGATGACGGCCGTCCATGGATTGACGAATTGGATAAATATGACGTTGTGACTAAGTCATGCGCTCAGAACGTTAGGAGAAAAATGTGAAACCACTTATAGCTCTTTGCATTTATCTTTCGGCATTCTTGCTTCTGTCTGCTTGTGCAAAAGAATCAGGAACGATGCTTTCACAAAAAGAACTTCAAGACCAAAAAGCTAAAATCCCAGTTTACCCAACAATTGCTGACCAGCAGTTCAATTGGATTACTGAGGACGGCGGCCAAAGCCAACTCGACTTCAACCCCCGCGTTGATATCCTGTTCGTTATGGACAACTCCGACTCTATGAAGACGGCGCAAGCGAACTTGATCAAAAACTTAAATCGCTTCACAAGTGGCATCACAAGTAACAAGATGATCGACTACCATATCGGTGTTGTGACTACTTGGGATGGAAAACACTGGAATGACCCTAAAGCTCCAGGTTACAAAAAGGCAGACGCTTTTGAAAAAGGCGAACTTCGTTTTGCAAAAACCATCGCAGGAACCGATTCGACTGAACGTTTTGTCACTAAAAAGGATTCTGCTGGAGTTCTTGCTTCAACTCTAAAAGTTGGAGTTGCGGGATATGAAATGGGTGGTCCGGAAACTGAAGAATTCTTCACTCCCCTTGCCGCTGCGCTAAATCAACAACGCATTGGTCGTGGTGGAACAAATGAAGGCTTCTTCCGTGACGACGCTCAATTAGTTGTAATCTTTTTGACTGATGCTGATGACGCTGATGCTGGCATCACTCCTGAACAAATGGCGCAAACTTTGATTGATTTCAAAGGCGGCAAAAAAGATAAAGTTTCTGTATATGGTGTATTGGTTTCAAAAAATACCCCAGATCAATACAAAGACTACGGCTTACGCGTTCACCCTACGTATCACAAAGAATGCTTTACGAACGGTAAAAACAATGGCTCTTGTAAAGAAGGTTTCGGTCCGGATCGTTTGGAATCCATGATTATTAAAGCGAATGAAGGCAGTGGCAACCCAGCGCAAATTCGCTCAAAGTATATCATGAACATCGTTTCTGAAAAGTTCGGCACTGAATTGGGTCGCATGGGTGATTCGATCACAGTTAAAACGTTGGAAAAAGAAATCGGTTTAAGCCAATTTCCTCGTATCGACGAATCTGGGAATTTGATGGTTCGCGTCCGCTACGGTACTCCAGAAGAGCTAGCTCAAGGCAAAGGCCAGCTGATTCCTTACAAAGGCAACGGTGGCTGGAGATACGACGCGAGCTCAAATACTGTGAAACTTTCGGGCGATATCAAGTACCAATACACAGAAGGCGCACGCTTTGCTGTAGACTTGGTTCCTGCACCATTCGGCGCAAGCAATAATTAGTTTTTGAAGGCAAAGGGTTCTGATTGATTCAGGACTCTTTGCAAACTTCCATCGGCTTTCATTTTCTCTAAAGCCACATTGAATTCTTTCTGAAGACTTCGACCTTCTTGATCATTCTTAAAAGCAAAATAGCAATCTTGATTGGAAACAGGACTTTCCTTGCTGTAGCTAACGCCCTTGGCTTTACTGATCTCTAGGGCGCGCAGACCCGAGCGCTCTTCAACGATAACGGCATCAATGTCACCGGCTGCAAGCCTTTTCATATTAGCGATGTCGTCTTCGGCGTAACTGAATTTAATTTTGGTGTTGTCTTGGATTTGCGAAGGATAATGATAGCGGAAAGTCAGGCCGACATTTTTTCCATAAAGGTCTTTTAACTCTTTAAACGGTTTATTTTCGCGATAGAAAATGTAATTGGTACGAACATAAAATGGAATGGTTCTGACGGCGTCTTTAGGGACGGAGTTGTCCAATCCGGGAAAATATCCCTCAACCTTGCCGTTAAAAAAAGCCAGTTTGGCTTTGTTTGCCGCCAAGACTTGAACTCGGAATTTGGTTTTTACATGACTCGCAATTTCTCGAGTCAAATCGATGAATAAACCTTTTTCTTTGTTTTCGACTAATAAAGGAATCGGAAAAGTCACAAGGTTAGCAACCTTGGCTTCCACAGAACCAGCAATACAAAATAAGGGAAGAACCCAGCACAGAATTTTCATGGCAACACTAAGTTAACATCGGGTAACTGCGCTTTAGCAAACAAATTCTGTTTATAAACTAAATTTCTGGATAACCGCGAGTTCCCAGTGTTGATCCGCGTTTGGTGAAAAAACCCTCTCTTTCCGTCACAGTAAAACCCTGCGCACGCAGTGCTCGTTTTAAATTCGATTTAAGAGCATAGGTTGTCAGGACGCTTGTCTCTGCCGAAGATTGCAACAACAGACGATTTAAAAAATCTTCGCCCCAAAGGTGCGGATGAGTCTTAGAACTAAAAGCATCGTAGAAAATACCATGATATCGAGAAATAAATTGAACATCCTCATTAAGAGCGCCATGGAAATCCGTCAGATTCGCAAAGTGATCCCTCAAGAAAGACTTTAACTGTTGTGGGGTGATTTCGGTGCCGATTAAAACGTGGCGAAGTGCTTCGTCGTATACTTTCGCGACATTTTGATGAAGTTGGTCTTGCTTACCATGCAGCCATAAATAGAAAAATTCACGCAGCTCAGGAATAGATTCGTAGCTGGTGATCAGACCTACTGTTTTATTTTGCTTCAGAGCTTCGCGGGCGAGGTTCATTTCGATATAGCCAAGCCCTAAACCCACCACCATAAAATGAGGGTTCTTGATCTTTTCTAAAACGGTGGCTGCGACGCTGCCGTATAGATATGTTGTTTCGGTGCTGGCGCCGCCCGAGTGGTGCATGGATTCGCCATAGGGTTTCGCGGGATCTAAGGATTCCAAAAGGCGCAGCGTGGGACTTTGATCTTTGGTAATTTCGATCTCAAATCCAATATCTTCCCATGATTTCAGTGGTTTTTCCTCAATCATTGACTTCCCGCAAAATAGAACCCATAACCGCCCTATGGAAAAAGGCTGGCTAGGACTTCCCTACCACACTATCAGCGAGCACTACAATCAACTCTTTGGCGAGAAGGTTTATAAGATCCCCGTCACAGTCGTTGATAATTGTCCAAACCGCATGGGGTTAAAGGGCATGCAGACCTGCGTCTTTTGTGATGTGTGGGGTTCTGCCGCAAATGCTGAAGCCATGACCATGGAGCTTCGCACTCAAATCGAAAAGTACCATGACCATATTTCCAAACGCTATAATGCAAAGGCGTTTTTGATTTACTTTCAGGCCTACACGAACACCTTCACCAAAGTTTCAGCACTTCGTAATAACTTTGATATCGCACTTTCTTATCCCTGGGTGAAAGGCTTTACGCTGGGGACTCGCCCGGACTGCCTTTCGAAGTCGGTCTTAGATCTTTGGAATGAATACAATGAGAAATCTTTTGTAGCGGTCGAAATGGGCGTTCAAAGCTTCTTTAATGATGAGCTGGAGTTCATGCGTCGAGGTCACACAGCGGAAGCATCGCTAGAGGCTCTTCATAAGATTGCCGAAAATACGAAGGTGGATTTAGGCATCCACTTGATCTTTGGGAGTCCCCAAGAAACCGATGAACGTATTATTAAAACGGCTGAGATCGTAAATACGTTGCCGATCACAAACGTGAAACTTCACAATTTACACGTTTTAAAACAGACCCCCTTGGAAGAGATGTATCATCGCGGAGAGTTTTCTCCCATCGATCAAGAAACCTACACTCGTCGTGTAGAACTGTTCTTGCAGCATCTATCACCGCGCTTTGCTTTGCACCGTCTGGCAGCTTACTCGTCCCGTTGGGATGAACTAGTGGCTCCTGCTTGGACAAAAAATAAAATGGGTACACATCAGGCGATCATCGATCATTTGCGCGCTCATGGCTCTTACCAATCCCAACTTTTTACGGCAAATTCTGACATGGATTCTGCTGCTCAGGCGTTTTTGCTAAAAAAATCCCGCCGCGTGGACGCGACCTAGTCTTAAGTTTTGACTCAATTTAAGTTTCTGTAAGATGACGACAGGTAAATAACAGGTCGATCAACGAGGAATCGGGCATTTACCGCTATCCGTTACTTTTCCACTCGGGAAACGGTGCCTAGTTGCACTCTTTTTTCGCAGGACAGACGAGTCAACACCCGCGATAAATCTGCTTAAATGATGAGCAACGTCACAAAAAAGTTGGCGTTATTTGAAAAAATACTCTTGCAACTTCACCGAAAGAATTACAAAGTTGAATTGAGATCGACACCCGCCTTATTGACGAGGCACCCGGGACCAGCCCCTAGATATAGGGGTAACACAGGGAGGTAGTAGACGTTTTTGTGAAATGAAATGGGAGCCGAAAGGCAAACATTATGTTTCAACGACTCAAAGCTAAGGATTAGCACTCAGTCTCAACCAATCTACATATTTATATATTTAAACCATGACTATTTTTTGCGAGGGGCAAAATTTAGCGGGGATTTTTTTGCCCAAAAGGAACTGGGCAGAGGGGATTTGCAACATGTTGGAAACAACAGCTCACATCATGAGAGTTAAGAAAAGAGACGGAACTCTTGAACCAGTCGACGTCACGAAGATCGTTGAACGTGTGACTCGTAATTGCCAAGGTCTAACTCAAGTGGACCCGCTTCGCGTAGCTACGAAAGCTATCAGTGGTCTCTATGATGGTGCGACGACAAATGAGCTCGACAACCTTTGTATCTCCACTGCTTCCTTGTTGATCGGTGAAGAGCCTGAGTACTCCCGCCTTGCGGCTCGCCTTTTGAGCACATATGTAGACGAAGAAGTTCGCTCTCAAAAAATCCAATCTTTCGCAGACTCTGTAAACTTTGGTTTCCAAGCGGGTTTGCTGTCCGAAGATACTAAAAATTTCGTTGAAGCCAACAAAGCAGCTCTTTGCGCGGCTATCGAGCCTTACCGCACAGACCGTTTTGAATATTTCGGTTTGAGAACTGTTTACGATCGCTATTTGTTGAAAAATCCAACAACACGTCAGGTGTTTGAAACACCTCAATACTTCTTTATGCGTGTGGCTTGTGGTTTGGCTCAAACAGTTGAGGAAGCTGTCGAGTTCTATCGTTTGATCTCTTCTCACGATTATATGGCTTCGACGCCAACATTGTTCAACTCTGGTACTTTGCGCCCTCAGATGTCTTCTTGCTATCTTTTGGATTCTCCACAAGATGACTTGCAAGCGATCTATAATAAGTACACAGACATCGCTTTGCTTTCTAAATTCGCAGGCGGTATTGGTGTTGCCTACTCTCGCATCCGCTCTCGTGGTTCCTTGATCAAAGGGACAAATGGTCACTCTAATGGTATCATTCCTTGGTTGAAAACAATGGATTCATCTGTTTCCGCTGTAAACCAAGGTGGTAAACGTAAAGGTGCTGCCTGCGTGTACTTGGAAACTTGGCATGCTGATATCGAGGAATTCCTTGAACTTCGCGACAACACAGGTGACGAGGCAAAACGTACTCATAATTTGAACTTGGCGAACTGGGTTCCAGATTTGTTCATGAAACGTGTTGAAACGGACGGTATGTGGTCTTTGTTTGACCCGCGCGTAGTTCCTCACTTTGTAGACATTTATGGTCCAGAGTTCGAAGCAGCTTACGAAAAAGCGGAAGCCGCTAAATTGTACTCTAAACAAATCAAAGCTCGCGACCTTTACTCTCGCATGATGAAAACTCTTGCGCAGACTGGTAACGGCTGGATGACATTTAAAGATGCTTCCAACATGAAAGCCAACCAAACTGGTGAAGCTGGTAATGTGATCCATCTTTCCAACTTGTGCACAGAAATCCTGGAAGTCACTTCAAACTCTGAAACAGCAGTTTGTAACTTGGGTTCTGTCAACTTGGGTCGTCATGTCGAAAATGGCCAATTCAACTTTGAAAAACTGGCGAAAACTGTTCGCACAGCAGTGAAATACTTGGACCGCGTGGTAGATATCAACTTCTACCCTATTGAAACAGCTAAGGACTCTAACCACAAATGGCGTCCAGTTGGTTTGGGTGTGATGGGTCTTCAAGATGCCTTCTTCTTATTGAAGTTGCCTTTTGACTCTCAAGCGGCTCGTGAATTGTCAGCGAAAATTCAAGAAGAGATCTACTACAACGCTCTTTTGACTTCTTGTGAACTCGCTGAAAAACACGGTCCTCACGGTGCTTACGAACAAACTCGTGCAGCTAAAGGTTTGTTGCAATACGATCTTTGGGGTGTGACACCTTCCCAACCAGAGCGTTTCAATGCTTTAAAAGCGAAGATCAAACAACACGGCTTGCGTAACTCTTTGTTGATCGCGATTGCGCCAACAGCAACTATCGCTTCTATCGTAGGTTGCTACGAAGCGATCGAGCCTCAAGTATCTAACTTGTTCAAACGTGAAACACTTTCTGGTGAATTCATGCAGATCAATAAGTACTTGGTACAAGATCTTAAAGCGATGGGCCTTTGGACTGAAGATCTTCGCAACGAAATCAAATTGAACGATGGTTCCATTGATGAAATCGCGGCGATCCCACCTCAATTGAAAGAATTGTACCGCACGGTTTGGGAAGTTCCAATGAAGTCCTTGATCGAAATGGCTGCGGCTCGTGGCGCTTACATTGACCAAGCTCAATCTTTGAACTTGTTCATGGAAAGTCCGACAATCGGAAAAGTGTCTTCTATGTACATGTATGCATGGAAACAGGGTGTGAAAACGACTTATTACTTGCGCTCTCGTCCAGCGACGAAAATCGCAAAAACAACTGTGAAAGCTTCTAATAACGGAATGGGCTTGGCGACTAGCGCTGCAAACACAATGGATGCAGCTCCAGCGGCGACTCAGGAAGCAGCAGCTCCGAAAAAGACTTACACAGACTCAGAAGTAATCGCTTGCTCTTTGGAAAATCCAGAGGCTTGCGAAGCTTGTCAGTAATCTTAGCGAAAGCTAAGCAGAGCTGAAAGTCCGAGGGGGGCTTTCAGCTCTAAAAAGGGCACCGGTGCCGATCGCCGGAAAAACTTTTAGGGACTTTTTATGATTCTAGATCCAGGCTTTAATTTAACTCTTCGTCCAATGAAATACCCAACTATGTACGAAATGTACAAAAACGGTATCAAGAACACTTGGACTGTGGATGAAATCGATTTCTCTACAGACTTGGTCGACCTTCATTCAAAAATGACTCCGGCAGAAAGACATTTGATCTCTCGCTTGGTGGCATTCTTTGCGACAGGTGATTCTATCGTTGGCAACAACCTTGTGTTGAACTTGTACAAACACGTGAACTCTCCAGAGGGTCGCATGTACTTGTCTCGTCAACTTTACGAAGAGGCTTTGCACGTTCAGTTTTATCTGACTTTGTTGGATAACTATATCCCAAATCCAGATGAGCGCGCGGAAGCATTTGCTGCGATCGACAACATTCCTTCCATCAAAAAGAAAGCAGATTTCTGCTTTAAATGGATCGACTCTATTAACGAACTGGAGCAATTGAACACGAAAGAAGATCGTCGTCGTTTCCTGATGAATTTGATCTGCTTTGCAACTTGCGTTGAAGGCTTGTTCTTCTATGCAGCGTTCGCTTACGTGTACTTCTTGCGTTCCAAAGGTTTGTTGCAAGGTCTTGCATCTGGCACAAACTGGGTATTCCGTGATGAATCTATGCACATGGCATTTGCCATCGAAGTTATCAAAATAGCTCGCCAAGAAGAACCAGATCTTTTCAACTCTCAAATGGAAGACATGGTTGTTCAAATGCTTGAAGATGCTATCGAATGCGAAATGGAATTTGCGAATGACGTTTTGCAATTGGGTGTCGCGGGTCTTTCTCCGAAAGATATGCGTCAGTATCTTGAGTACTGCGCAGACCAACGCCTTGAAAGCTTGAGCATTGCTCCTCGCTATAACGTGAAAAATCCGTTTGGCTTCATGGAGCTGCAAGATATGCAAGAACTTGCCAACTTCTTCGAAAGACGTGTATCAGCTTACCAAACTGGTATCAGCGGCTCTGTGACTTTCGATGAGGCGTTCTAATTTACTTTGGGTTGTATTATTCTTAGTATGCATGGGGGTGGGTTTCCTACACGGGTACCTGCCCCAAGGCATTTCTAGGGACTACGTCCTGCGACCTACAAAGGTTCGCGTACTGATCACTGACGAATCTCTTTTTCCAAAAAGCATCCAAGAAGAACTTGAAAACGATCTTCGGATCAAATTCGAGGTCACGGTCACGCGTGATTGGAATTCCATCCAAGCAAAAGTTATCGCAAGCCCGGCCCAAGATATTTTACTATTGCCTTCGTACTGGGCCAATACGTTAAAACAGCAAAATCTTTTGCATATCTCTGCAGAAAACTCCCTCTCTCAAAGAATTGCTCCTGATTTTCTGGCGCCTGTTATTTCGAATCGCAGTTTGTATTTTTATCCGCTGTACTGGATGAAAACAGGATTTAAAACAGCCTCTAATGGAACTTTCGAAGAGTTTTTAAAAGATAAAAAAGCGACAACTCTGTTTCTATTGAACGATGAAGATTTGCTTTTAAGCCATTTTCAAATCTGGCAGGACAAAGGCTTATTAACTTTGGTTCAACAAAAAAAGATCCTGACGCTTCCCTTAGATCGCCTGGTGACTAACGAACAGCGTGAAGGTGCGAGCGAACTTCCTTTGAACGAAAGCAATTCTAACCTAACGATCCAGGATGACTTGAGCGCCCTGTTGGTGTGGGGAGCCGCTATTCCAGAGGCCTCTGATAAAAAAGAATTGTCTATAGAGATATTAACGGCCTTAACTGCGAACTCAATACAAGAACAAAGCCTGATGAAAACGCCTTTCAACAGCACCCTTCAGGAGTTAACAACGCCTTCCCTGCCACCGCAAAGAAGAGCAACGCATATTCGTGAATTGAAATTAAAAGGAACCATCTTGATCAACACCAAGAATTTGGAAGCGACTAAAAAGCTCAGAGATGATTTTAATCTGATCTTATAACGACATAGCGGGACACAGCATTCCCGCTTGTGGAAGCGACGTTGCTTGAATCATATCCCGTTAAAGTTAGAACAATCGTGTTTGATCCCGTGCTTAATGCTGAACCCTTTAACACGATATTATAGCGACCATTACGGCACGTTCCATAGCCTGTCGTTAATGTGCTTTTCATATCGTAATAGTTCGCAGCGGCCGTCGTCACATTATTCACTGTGATCGTGATTCTGTGAGTAGGAAATGTAGAAGCATAACAAGCGCCACTTAGCTCCAAGTAGCGAGCGGAAGTGATCGTACCCAGATTATAAGTATCAGCCACCAGCTGAAGCTCTGTGGATGAAGGGTCTGTATTCAAAGTATGAGAGTTTGGATTTGATGGATCATCCGTCAAAAGAGAATTATCCGATGTTGGCGCGCAAGATGCCAGCACCGCCATCATCGCGAAGCAGGTCGCGAATTTGAATAAATCGGACTTCATAGAAACTCCCCCGTTCCTTTAGAATAAGCGAGGGAGCGACCAGAACTAAATCAATTCTTGGAAAAGTCTAGTTTTGAGACAACCTTTTGCTCCAAAGCGATGGGGCTTAGGAACAAGAAGTAAGTGGAAAGCATTATAGTCGCAAAGGGCATGAGCCCCATGAATAAACCAATTCCCATATGCATAACAAAGCCCATCAAAAGCCACACGTGGCGGCTTTTATGCCAGATCACCATCGGAGGGAAATACACTTCGAAAATAATCGTCATATAGCCAATAATGGGAAGGATCCAGGGGAAGTCCCTAAGGAAACTGAAGTCCACCGTGGTCATTTGCGGGTTTGCAAGGACACTCCACATAGCGGTTCCATCCCACCAGCTGGCACCCTTAAGTTTTTCCCAACCCGTGTAGGCGTAAATCGCAATGATCTGAACCTGCATCATACGAATCATCATACTCGACAAAGCGTCAGAAGGTTTGAATGATTTCTTTTTGCGAATCAAATTCAACACACTTAAACGCTCGCAGGAATTCGTAAAAGACATATAGAACAAAAACAATGAAGCGATAACATCGGCACCGAAATGAACAGGATAATTGCGATAGATAAAGCCGATGTTGATGACCCAGGCAAGGAGCATTAAAATTCGGCCCCCGATTCCCAGAGTCAAAAGAGCAAACAGAATCACAACCAGGATGTTGATTGGAACGTTGTAAGCATCCGACCAGAAATTCCAATCCCACATCGGACGACCTATTTCTGGCAAAATCAGCAGTGATTTTTCTTTTGTGACCCAACTTGCATCGGTGAAAAACCACATATTAAAAAAACGCATAAAACTCATGTAGAACAAAGTTCCACACAAGACGACACGCATAAATGCCAGACCTAAAAGATTTTGTGGAGCAAACCAAAACTCATCCCACAAAGCCCAAGCTCGTTTGATTTGGAATTGAAGATGCTTCATAGAATCTCCTCGTCACCCGCCACGCCACAACGAACAGAAGCTTTGGCGAAACGACGCTCTTGGGACATTTCTAATAAATTGACTTCTTTATTTAAGACGGCGTTATCCAGAAGTGGCAGCACATCTACGACTTGCTCCATGTCGATGCTTTCGGCATCGGGATACTTCTTGCAAAGCCATGGACCGAAAACTTGCGTCAGGCGACGCGGGTCCATCACCATAAAGCGCATCGCCGCCCATTCTCTTTTGCGAGTCAGTCCCGGAACCTTCGCGTCTTCTTCGGGATCGGGATACGAGGTAATGAGTGGTTCGCGATAACCCCCATCCTCTTGAGATGGATAATTCACGACGATTTTAAGATACATGGGCTGTGCTGGGTCTGGAGAAAAGAAATTCCAGCCGACATTAAGCCCCACAACATTCGCGTAAGGCCCCACAAATTTAGATGTGACACGCCCAAAGTAAGAACTCACGTTGGGCATCACCATCAAAGAAAAGATATTATAAACGATCCAGACACTTGCCAGGATCTTAAGTAGCGGCCTCAGTTTCTCCACCTTCACCATCGATCTCATCCGCCTCTCCGTAGAACGGTAGTTCGTCTTCATCAGATGACTCCCCTTCTTCGTTATCAGCATAAATTTGATCGTCAGAAGCCATCTCGATGTCTTCATCATTGTCGAAAGCTTCTTCGGCTGCAGTCAATTCATTTTCTAACTCAGCTTCAGCAGACATTTCCTCAGTAGCCCCTGTATTCTCAGCCGCTACCGAATCCTCAGCTCCACCCTCGCTGGAATTTGCGGAACCGTTTTTCAATGCTGCCATTTTAGCTGCAGTTTCTGCTGCTTTGATTTGTACCAAAGTCGTTCCCGCCGCCAAAGCATCATCGTATTTTTTCAACCAATTCGCATCGCGTGTTGGTACCGGTTCATCCATCGCAAGTGCTTCACGGATATTTTGTGCGCGCTCAAGATCACGTTTTTCAGCTTGGCGACGTTTTTCTTCTTCAAAGAAGTTTGATGACGTCGTGATTTCTTCAAGTTGAGAAGAGATCTTCATCAATTCATCTTCTCCTGAAGAGTAAGAAACGTTTTCAACATCAGAAGCCACCAATGAATCTGTGATAGACGCCAATGTCGGTTTTTCTTCCGCCATTTGTTCATCCATACCTTCTGGCAACAATTCATCAATTTGTGACAAAGTTGGAAGCTCTTTCAATGATCTTAGACCAAAGATTTCCAAGAATTTGCGAGTTGTACCATATTGCATAGGACGGCCTGGAAGGTCTGATTTACCTTCAAAGCTTACCAGATTTTTTTCCATCAAAGCGCGCAACAAGTGACCAGACTCGACACCGCGGATTTCATCCACATCTGATTTCACACATGGCTGCTTGTAAGCCACGATAGAAAGAGTTTCCAAAGCGGGACCAGAAAGCTTGAATTGACGAGCTTTCAAAGTACGTTTTAGGAAGTCCATATTGTCAACTTTAGTACGAAGTTGGTAACCACCTGGAACTTCTTCCAGAGTAACACCACGACGACCACCCGCGTATTCCACAGCCAATTGATCAAGAACACGACGAAGCTTGTCGCCTTTGATATTGGTGCCTTTGAATAGCAATTTCAAGGATGCCAAAGAAACCGGACGATCTGAAGCGAACAGAACGCTTTCAACGATGCTCTCAAGACGTTCCTCGTCGACGAATTCTACTTCCTCGATGTCGGCAGATTCAAAACCATCAAGCTCTGTGCCTTCCACAGAGACGTCATCTGAAGTCTCTTCAGATGCTTCCATTTCTGCAGTTTCTTCGTCGGTTGCTTCCGGCAAGAATCCTTCGGACTCTTCCTCTTCTTGAAGGAAAATAGAAGCATCAGCTTCGATACCGTCAAGTTCGTTCAACTCATCAGATGCTTCTTCAGAAATTCCTTCTGCAGAAGCCTCGGCTGTTTCTTCAGTCGCCATTTCGAAAGCGACTTCTTCAGCTTCAACTTCCGTTGCCACGGCAACATCGTTTTCCATCACTTCTGTGTCTAAAACTTCTTTATTCTTTTTGGAGTTCTTTTTCTTCTTAGACATTTCTACGCCTCAGCTTCGGTCTTAGGATCAGTATCAATAATATTTTCTTCAGATGTCGCAACCATTTCGGCAGCGACTACGGCCACCGCTTCCGCGGGTTCGAATGTCGCTACTTCAAGTTGTTCTTCAAGTTGTTCTTGAGCTTCTGTTTCAATAAAAGATTCAGAGATTGTTTCCGCAACTGTCTCAAACGGTGATTCTAACGCTTCGGTTTGAAGTTCAACTTCCGCGACAGCTTCCTCATTCATTGCAACAACTGCTTCTGACTCTGCGGTCATTTCTTCAACTGCTGTCTCAACTGTTTCAGCGAACAATTCACCCTCAGCCGCTAGGATTTCTTCATCAGATGCTAATTCTACGGTGCCTTCTTCTTTTTCCAAGAAGTCCAGCTCAGCATCCATACCGGCGATTTCTGCTGTCAGATCAGACATGCCAGCTGTGAAATCCATTGGTGTTTCACCGAAACTCATTTGTGCAGATTGCTCAGCAGGAGCCTCGTCTGCACTCTCATCTAATAGATCTTCGGTTGGATCTGCTTTTTTAGCGTCGGCCATCATCTGCTCAGCGATTCTGTCAGCACCCATAGAGTCATACTCTTCCACGCGTGACAAAACGTCTGTTTCGATAGGCTTCTTAGTATCCACCCAGATATCTGCATAAACTTCAGACTGGTAAAGACCCACAAAGCCCATTTTACCAAGTTCAAGCAAAGACAAGAACGTAATCAAAGCTTGGCGCGCACGATCTTCAGTCGCTGTTACCAGCTCCATCATCGTGACTTTACGGCCCACGATAAGATAGTCTTTCAATTCCAACACGCGGCTAGAAATAGATTGAGCTTTCGCTTTAACCTCATGGACTTTCTTTTTAATAGAGCGCAAAACTTTGCGATAAGAAGAAATCAAAGAAAACAAAGCGTTGTCTTCAAGAATGATTTCGTCTTCTTTTTCATCCAAACGCTCGCGAGTTCCACGCAACCAAACGTCACGGCCCACAAGTGGACGATCATAAAGAAGCTTCGCAGCCTCTTGATATTTTTGATATTCGAGAAGTTTTTGAACAAGTTCTTTACGCGGATCTTCCACCTCTACGACTTCCCCATTTTCGTCGTATTGAGGCAAAAGCATGCGTGATTTGATCTGGATCAAAGTAGATGCCATCGCGATGAACTCGCCGGCCACTTCCAAATCCAATTCTTTCATCAAGCGGATATAATCCAAGTATTGCTTTGTGATCTCATGGATTTTGATATCCATGATGTCCATCTCCTCCTTACGGATTAGATAAAGCAATAAGCCCAGTGGTCCTTCAAACTTGGGCAATTGAACTGTAATACTCATGAAGCCGTTCCCCTCTAAAACGTCCTGAATGATTGAAATTTCTTGTTATGAAATTCCGAAACCAGCCAGAGCCAACGTAAGTAAATTCTGTGCACTCCAAAAAACAGGGATTGCCAAAATTCGCAACGCCCCCGTTAGAACCAACCCCATCAAAATCATGCTGGTGATTTGTTCGTTCTGTTCTAGTTTGTAATTCAATTGGGCTGGCAAAAATCTTGCGAGCACTTTACCGCCATCTAATGGATGAAGCGGGATCATATTGAAAAACGCCAGGAACAAATTTGTCATCAAAAATGCTTTTAAAATTTCAAACACCGGTTTGAAGTAAATGCCCGCAGCGTAGAACTTCGCTAAGAATCCAATAAGAAACGCTGCGATAATAGCTAACAAGATGTTTGAAAGGGGACCCGCAAGTGCGATCCAAAACATATCGACCCGGGGATTTTTAAGATTTCGAGAATTCACGGGAACTGGTTTTGCCCAACCAAAGAAAATCGGGGTCGCCAATACAATGGACACCAATGGCAAAATGAATGTACCTATCATATCCATATGAACCAAGGGGTTCATTGATAGACGACCCATTTGTTCTGCTGTGTTATCTCCGCGAAGACGCGCAACCCAACCATGCGCGAACTCGTGAAAGCACAATGCAAAAAGAAATGGGATAAAATAAATGCCAATCTTGGCGCCGATTTCTGCAATATCCATATATATCTACCTTCATAGGATTAGACGGCAAACCTAGACCCTTGTCTAGTGTGAGACGTCATTTGCACATAATAAGTGCAACCATCATAACACACGTCGTTAAGAGAAAAGCTCCGTTCCGCCCTGCCTCTTGAATAAAAATCATGATCTGGATATGGTCTTCGGACTTGTTAAATAACGAATGAGGGAGAAACCATGTCTGACGTAACTAACGCACGTCCAGCTCTGACAACACTATCTGAAGACGAAACAGCTTTCCGCGATGCTGTGAGAGCCTTCGCAGAATCTGAAATCAAACCCCATGTGACACACATGGACGAAAAAGCTGAGATGAACAAAGACATCCTTAAAAAGCTTTTCGAAATGGGCTTGATGGGTATCGAGACTCCAGAAAAATACGGCGGCGCAGGTTCCACTTTCACAATGGCTTGCTTGGCTGTTGAAGAAATCGGTCGCGTAGACGGTTCAGTTTCTGTTCTTGTAGACGTACAAAATACTCTGACTACAAATGCATTCCTTAAATGGGGTACTGAAGCGCAAAAAGAAAAATACCTAGGCGCCATGGCTTCAAAATGGGTGGGCGCTTACGCATTGTCTGAATCTTCTTCTGGTTCTGATGCATTCGCATTAAAACTTAAAGCAGAAGATAAAGGTGATAAGTGGGTTTTGAACGGTTCAAAACTATGGATCACAAACGGTAACGAAGCTGACGTATTCATCTGCTTTGCGAACATCGACACTGCTAAAGGCTACAAAGGCATCACAGCGTTCATCGTAGAGAAATCTTTCAAAGGCTTCAAAGTTGGTAAAAAAGAAGACAAGCTCGGCATCCGCGCTTCTTCGACTTGCGAATTGTTGTTTGAAAACTGCGAAGTACCAAAAGAGAACGTCCTTGGCGAAGTTGGCAAAGGCTACAAAATTGCTATCGAAACATTGAATGAAGGTCGTATTGGTATCGGTGCCCAAATGATCGGTATCGCTCAAGGCGCATACGAAGCTGCTTTGAATTATGTTAAAGGTCGTGAGCAATTCGGCAAACCTATCGCTCATTTCCAAGGCGTTCAATTCCAATTGGCAGAAATGCGCACAGAATTGGAAGCCGCTCGTTTGATGGTTTACAATGCCGCTCGTTTGAAAGATGCAGGCCTTGATTTCATCGAGTCAGCAGCCATGGCAAAACTATACTCTTCACGTGCAGCTGAAAAGATCACTTCTAAGGCGATCGATTTGTTTGGCGGTAACGGATTCACTAAAGAATACCCAGTTGAAAAGTTCTGGAGAGATGCAAAAATCGGTCAAATCTATGAAGGTACGACGAATATGCAACTTCAAACGATCGCTAAAATGGAATTGGACAAATAGTCCGGCGAGACGCAAAATGGTCGGATGAAACGCATTCTTCCGGCACTTTTAATTCTTGTTTCTGTTTCTATTTATAAAGACGCCAAAGGTGCTGATTCAAAGTCAGCACCTTTTGTTTTTAGACTGCATCTGGCTGGTGAGCCCAATCAAATGGACCCCAATCGCCAGAAGTCCTCTGCCTCCAGCTATTTGTTAGCAAATCTTTTCCGTAATATTTATATCTATGACAACGAGAAGGGACTGGTACCAGATCTTGGCTCCTGCTCTCGCGAAAAATCTCATGCTTTGGTCTGTAAGCTCAAGAAAGACCTTCAATGGAGTGATGGCTCCCCGCTCACATCCGCAGATTTTTTACGTACTTATAGAAGAATGCTAAATCCAAAAGTTGCAGCCCCCCGCGCTGATTTATTGTTTAAGATCAAAAATGCAGAAGACATATACAAAGGACTTAAAGAGATCGACACTCTGGGTGTCATCGCACCCGATCCACTCACTTTGCGATTTGAGTTTCAAGGCAATGCTCCGGACTTTGAATTTAATTTAGCAAGCTTCCTGATAGCTCCCAGTAAAGAGGACGTAAAAGTTTACTCAGGTCCCTATAAAATTAAGGAGTGGTCGCAAGGTCAAAAAATCGTGCTTGAACCAAACTTTAAATATCAAGGGGGTCACCCACAAAGACCCCTCGTCGAATTCCTATTTATCGAAGAAGACACTGTGGCTTTGCAGCTTTATGAAAAAGGACAATTGCACCTGCTGCGCAGATTACCAACCCTGTTCATTCCAAAATTCAAATCCCGTTCAGACTTTCATTGGATTTCTGTTTTACGCTTTGATTATTTGGGATTTGGACCGGAGCTGCAGAAAAACGAGGACTCTCGTAAAGCTTTGACTTACTCCCTTAACTACCCAGAACTTCAAAAGCTTTTTTCTTCCAAAGGCAGACCTGGCTGTGCTGGACTTCCCGATTCGTGGTTTCCAGAAAAAGCTCCTTGTTTCGATTATGATTTAAAAAAGGTGAAGAAAATAAAAAGCGATAAAACATTCACGTTGATGTTTTCATCATTAGGCGGTGAAGACCACAAGCGTGCTACAGAGTGGATGCAAGCTCAATGGCAGAAAAATGCCAGCCTTCGTCTTCATTTAGAAATGAAGGAAAACAAAGTCTTCCTCAATGAGCTTCAAACCAGTCCTCCGGCAATTTTTCGCAAAGGTATTGCTCCTGATCGCCCCACTTGCTTAGCAGCACTTGAAACATTTGGCAGTCACTCTCCTGAAAATTACATCGATCTAAGAAGCCCTGAGTTCGATAAGATCCTTGAGCAATTGGGAAGTGCCACAAAAACCAGCGAACAAAAAAAATTATGTCTCACAGGCGTAAAGTTTTTAATGGATCGGAACTTGATCATCCCACTGGGAGCCTTTGACTTTGCAATGCTGATCAAGCCCGAGTTTGTTGGGTGGAAATTCAATCAAATGAATCAGCTGGACTTGTCGCAGTTACATCCAAGACCTTAATATGTATCCATATGACATTGTTACCTCAATCAGTTGATATTCTGAAAGATCAGGTCGTTTTTAATGAGGGCGACGCAGGCGACTGCGCTTACATCATCGAAAAAGGTCGTGTACTTGTTTACCTTTCCAAAGATCAAGATGAAATTCCGATTTCTATTTTGGGCGAAGGAGAAATTTTCGGCGAGATGTCACTGATCGACAACCAAGATCGCTCCGCTTCCGTTAGAGCCCTTGAAGATGTCCGTTTAAGTATCGTTACTAAACAGCAGCTTTTAGAGCGTATTTCAATGGCCGACACTGTCGTGCAATTGCTCATGCGTGTTTTATTAAAAAGACTTCGTCGTAACACCACTGCCAATTTAAACAGCGGACTAAAAATTGCCGACATGCAGATTGAAAGCATGATGGGAAGCGATGAAGGCGCTGCTGATGCACTTCAACAGATCAAATTGGAAAACGAAATATTCCAAGCCTTTCAAAACAAAGAATTTGAATTGTTCTTTCAACCCATCGTTGAACTTAAAACTCGAAAAATAAAAGGCTGTGAAGCTTTGCTTCGCTGGAAAAGTCCCACTCGCGGCTTAATCGCCCCGAATGTTTTTATCGATGTGATCGAAAACTCTTCCATGGTGATCCCTATCGGCCACTGGATTATCAATGCGGCTTTGAAAGAACTTAAAATTATCCAAGAGCATCTGAAGGCTAAGGGTAAAATCAAAGAAGCTGATGAGTTCATGATGAGTATCAATATCTCGGGACGTCAGTTTACTCACTCAGACTTTCTTGAGAACTTGGAAGATCTTCGTGAAAAACAAGGATTGGATGCTAAGAACATCAAACTGGAAGTGACAGAGCGTGTGATGATGGATGGGGTTCTGGCCCTGGAAACTCTTCATAAATGCCGTCAACATGGCTACGCGATTTCTATCGATGATTTCGGTACGGGATTTTCAAGCTTGCAGTATTTAACTCAAATGCCGATCACCTATCTTAAAATCGATCGATCCTTCGTGATGAAAGTTTTAAGTGATCCAAAATCTAAAGCCGTCGTCAGTGGTATTATTTATTTGGCTCGTGAATTGTCTTTTGAAATTATCGCAGAAGGTATCGAACACCAAGACGAAGCCCTGGTTATTGAAACTTTGGGTGCGCAGTATGGCCAAGGGTATTTGTTTTCCAAACCAGTGGATCACTTTGCGTTTATGCAACTCATTTAGCTTTACACCCTCCGGCAGTGCCGGAGTAGCGCGCTGATGCATTATGCTTCTTTAACGAAATACGGATCGACAACTGTTTACAGAATGAGGAATTCTTTGAAGCTCCTCATCAATGATCTTATCTATTTTAAATGGCGAATAGCCTTTTTGGCTTTCGACGGCTTTTTTAAGCAAATACACCGAAGATCCTAATAGATACATTTGAAACGCTTTCTCGGCAACGGGCGACCATATTTCAGGACGACCTTTCGGAACGGTTGTTGTTTCACGGATTTTCTGCAAGTTTTCTAAGTCAAAGATCCATCCACTATCTTGTAACTTTAAAAGATCAGTTGATAGCCCCATCTTTTTTCTTAATTCAAAGTCAATTCTTGCGCCATCCAGATCTCGATAAAAAACTCGTCCGGTGAACTGACCTTTGGAATCAAGTTCTAACAAAGTATTTTGTTGATGAGCCTCGATCACGACACCTTCTGATACGGCGAAAGCGTAGCTCTTTGTCAGAGCGGGTATCAGGGATTTTTCAACAATCTCTAAGGAAGACTTCCCTTGAGATTTTGCATCTTGCTCTAACAGTGATTCGCCTTGGTTTTTAGCGACATAGGACAACAGGGGTACCAACGTGTTTTGTCCGTTTTTAATATCTTGGGGGATTTTTCTAATTAAAAAGCCAAAGGGACTGTTGGGTGTTTTATCGAAAACACCTAAAGGCTCTTGTAAAAAACCAAAAGAGTGCTCTTTTTGAAGTGCCTCTGGAATTTTTGATAATTCAGAACTGACGGCGGTTGCTCGTTGCATTTGCAGAGGGTATACGGTTCGGATCGCGCCGTTGATTTTATCTGACAACGAAACTTTCACCAGCAGATCGCTCACAAAAAACGTTCGTGGGGAAGTAGTTGGCTTTGCTTCAACCTTAGTAAGCTTTCCGTGGGAAATGAGCTCATTGAAAAGATGCAAGGATGATGGGTGAATGAAAAATTTAATTTTGCCATCAGCAGATCTAAGCTCATTGGGAACTCCCTCCAAACCGGGAGCATGAATAAAATCCACAAATCGAGGTTCAACTTCCACCATATAAAGTGTCTTAGTTTGATACGCCTTTAATTCCTGAATATTAGGAAGCTTATGATAGAGTTGTTCGTTTGACTGTAAGTCATTGCGCTCGACTTCCCATTTTTGCCAACGTTCTAGGTCAGCAAATGCAGGCAATGCCATTAAGATAGAGATGATGAGCGAAAACCACTTCATACTTTATGACTTAGCAAAATATTCGCCAGCTGTTTCTCATCGTATTTCAGCGTCTCATTCTGAGATCACGTAATACCATGGTCCAGAAATTAGAACTTTCTTCTAGGTCGACTCAAGTCGATAAGACCAACGCCGATAAGCACTATGTCTTAAGACATTTAACCAGCTTAAGATTTACAACGGGGGTCACTCAGATGGCTGACAAAAAGTTTGAAAAACAAATTCCAAATAACGTAGTATCTCTTGCTGCTGAAAAATGCTGCGGCGAAGGCTGCAAAAAGAAAGCTGAAAAAGCTAGCTTCTGCGCTGAACACTTCATGTGGTTCAAAGAAGGTTTGATTACTAAAGAAGGCGCGAAAGCTGCAGACTTCGATAAGAAGTACTACCAGTTCGTAGCTCGTAAAGCCGCTTAATTTATTTTTTAAACTCCGATCTCCGTCGGAGTATATTGAACTCGTTACTATTTCGAATTCCAAATCCGTTAAAGCCAGGACTCCCATCCTGGCTTTTTTTTATTTCTCAATTTGATACAAATCTGGTGGCCCTGCCCTTGCTCTTTCAAAATCCCATGAATTGGAAATTGGGCGCAAATCATTTAACGGCGGCTTTGGGGTTATTCCTATGTCTAACATATGGTCAACTCTCTGCCGTAAATGCGCAGCCCCCGGTTTGCGCACATGTGTTCTCCGGAACACCCTGGGGTTCACTTCGCTCCGACTTCAAACACAACACACACTACACCAAAGAAATTCCGCAAGAGGTGGAAGTAAAGAACCAATGCAATCTTGGTACATGCCATTTGCACTCCTGGCTTGCCTCTATTGAAAAGACCTACACTCGTCGCACGGGTGATGTCATGCCTCTGTCAAACCATTATCTCAGCGCCAAGCAATTGTTAACTCGCTCATTGATGCAAATGAATGATAATAGCCCTGACTCTGTAAATCGGGCTGATATTGATTTGGGAGCGGGCCCCTTCAATTCTCGCGACAGCATTTTGGAATTCGGCGTGATCCCCGAAAGCGTTTGGACCCCTAAGACAGAGTTTTATAAAAATCCGACGGCGCAAAAGATGAAAGAGTATTTTGAAAATATCATCGCACGCACCAAATCTTATGTAGCAAAGGCGCAGAGTCCGGAGGAAAAACAAAAAGCCCTAGCGCACGGCGAGGAACAACTTAGATCCTTGTTCAATGATTTCGTCGGTGAACTGCCTTCGAAATTTAATTGGAAAGGTCAACAATGGACTCCACAAGAATTTGCAAAGGAATATTTCTCGTTCTTTGAAGGTCCGCAAAAACAAATGATTGTTCTGGCAAATCGCAAAGGAATGCCATATGCAGAACAAGTCAAGTCAGACACGAAGGTTTACACCGACTTAAACACGGTGGAAGCGACCGCAGCCCTACTGATTGATCGCGGGCAAATGGTTTACTTAGCTTATGAGCATCATGCGGAGTATGTCGACAAACCATCGGGCATTTTATCCATCCGTGCATTCTATACGCCCTCCTATGCAAAACCTTTAACGCGTACTTTGCGGGAGCAATTTGACAAAAACGATGGCGGTCATGCCGTGCAGATCGTTGGATATGAGCGTGACCCACAAACAGGTAAGATCTTAAAATGGAAAATTAAAAACAGTTGGGGTACAGCCTCAGGTGACGATGGCTATTACCACATGTATGACGATTACTTTAGAGCGTTTGCTAAGAGTATTGCCTACTCAGAGTACAATCCTGGAGTGAGTCTAAAAATGTCCGTAAAAGGCCACTAAGATAGCTGTCCCGAAAATGAAGTATTTTAAACCGATAGTAGCAGCTTCGCGCAATGACATGACTTCCTATCGGACAGGACCTTTGTTAGCATGAGTCCAAAATTGAGTCAGAGGTGATTTTATGAAAAAAGCGGTCGTTATCACAGGTGCATCCTCAGGGATTGGAGCTGCGACAGCTATTCAGTTTGGCAGAAACGGCTACTTCGTTTACCTTATGGGCCGCAATAAGGATCGCTTGGCAGAGGTCGCCGTCCAATGTCGCGCAGGCGCTTCATTGATGAGTTGCGATCTAACCGACGTCCCTGCCCTTAACAAACGCATCGGCGAAATCACGTCCACAACAATTCATAAAGTTGAAGTCTTGGTCAACAACGCTGGAATCTTTGATGTACACTCCACCGAAGAAGGCTCGGATGAACTGTGGCAAAAAGAATTTGAAGTTAACTTAATGAGTGCCGTTCGCTTGACTCGCGCCTTTTTCCCGTACTTTAAACAACATGGCGGCGGTTCGATCATCAACGTTTCGTCATCGTTGGGACTGAAACCCACAGCGGCAACATCCGCTTATTCCGCGATGAAGGCTGCGATGATTAACATGACTCAAAGCAATTCCCTTGAAGGCGGTGCTTTTAATATTCGTGTGAACTGTGTAGCACCAGGTATTGTGGATACTCCTATCCACTCTTTCCATGCTTTAGAAGAATCAAAACGCCAAGAAGCGATCGCTACGATGAATCCTATGCAGCCGCTGGGTCGCATTGGGACGGCAGAAGAAATTGCGAAAGCAATTTACTTCCTTGGCAGCCCCGAGTCCAGCTGGACAACAGGAGCTACCTTAGCAATTGACGGGGGAATTACGAACGCATGATTTTAACTTTAAAAAGCGGCTTTTCCAGCGCGCATCTTTATCATCAGCCTTTATGGAGTTCAGAGGAAAACCTCAAGAACTTCGGCAGATGTTTTACGGAACACGGTCATGGGCATAATTACACACTTGAAGTAGGTTTTCATCTGACCGAAGGCGAGCTTCAAGTAAAGCTTGAAGAGTATAAAGCGCTTTTAAAAAGTTTGACGGCAGTTTTAGATCACGAGCACTTAAACTTTGTGATCCCGGAGTTTAAAACTAAGATTCCCACCACTGAAAATATCGCTTTGTATTTTCAGGAAAAATTAAAAGAGCATGTGCCTGCGAATAAAATCGCCCACATCAAATTGTATGAAACTAGTGACCTTTGGACGGAGATTCAGCCATGAGTGAAGAAAAAGAAAAAGTACGCCTGTCGAAATTAATGGCTGAAAGAGGCATTTGCTCTCGCCGTGAGGCTGATGATTACATCTCTCGTGGATTGGTGATGGTGAATGGTCAAAAAATCGATCAATTGGGAACGAAAGTAGATCCTGATGTAAAGATCACCTTGGAAGCGGAAGCCTTAAAGCAGCAAAAACGTCTGGCGACAATTCTTTTGAATAAGCCAGTGGGATACGTATCTGCGCAACCAGAGCCTCAATACACCCCTGCTATTCGTTTAATCACACCAGAGAACCAATTCGGTGAATCCAAGCAGCGCTTAAAACCAGAACACCTGAAAGGGATCGCAGTCGCAGGACGCCTGGATATCGATTCTCAAGGGTTGTTATTGTTCACACAGGATGGTCGAATCGCTAAAAAGATCATCAACGAAGAAACGAAGCTCGAGAAAGAATATATCGTTCGTGTTCAAGGTCACTTGCCTGACGATAAATTAAAGCTCCTACGCCATGGTTTGACTTTAGACGGTAAGGAGCTGAAGCCTGCCGGTGTTGAATGGATCAATGACGATCAATTACGTTTCGTCCTTAAAGAAGGAAAGAAACGCCAAATCCGTCGCATGTGTGAGGCTGTGGGCCTAAAGGTCACGGGCCTTAAACGCGTGCGCATCGGAAACATCCGCCTAGGAAAACTCCCCGAAGGCAAATGGCGTTTCCTAGAGGATGATGAGTCCCTTGATTAGAAGTCACGGATTACAGATTTTAGGGTGCCTATAAAGGGCATCCTAGACAGTGAAGATACAGCCAATTCCAACTTATTCCCCGCAGGATCAGCATCGAGTTTGCAACAACGTAAGCGGTGGAACAACTATCGGGTATAAGTGGATTATGAAGACAGGTCATTACTTCTCTAAAATTATAGCACTTGCTCTGGGCCTTGGCCTTTTCGCTTCGCAACCCGTGATGGCGAAAACGTTTTGTAGCATGACCTTAAACTCCAGTGACGAACTAAACACTTTCGCAGCGAACTTAACCAGTCAGGGTTTTAACTTTATCGAACTTGTTCCTCAAAACAAGGACCCCCGTTGGTTCCAACAGGCTTGTAAAAGTGGCATTCAATGTGATGTGCTTCTGATCTCTGGTCACTTTGGCGGTTTGTTCTTTGGCGAAGGCACTTCGCAAACGATCGACATGGCTCAAATGGAAAAAGCGAGCTGTGATAACTCTTGCCCAGGCATTTTGAAAAATCCTAAAGAAGTCTTCCTGATGGGTTGCAATACCCTAGCCTCCCAAAGCCCTGATCACCGCACGATTGAACAGTATACGAATGTTTTATTGAACGACGGTATTCCTTTAGACCTTGCGGAGCAGGTTGTGGCGTCTCGCTATTCACAACAAGGCTTCAGCCTTGAAAAACGCTTTGCCTCTATCTTCCCTAATACCCCAAAAATTTACGGATTCTTCAGTACAGGCCCCCTAGGTAAATATGCAGCTCCTATTTTGAATCGTTATCTAAAAAGCGTTGGGAATTACAACACTCACTTAGAAGGTTTGTCGGACGCTCCAAATACTAAAATCAAAGCGGCCTTCACAGGGCAGTCTTTCCGCGAAACAAATCCAGCGAAAACAGTTCCGGCTGATGCTCGCGGCTTGTACTGCGCGCTTCGCTCCAATGACAAAAACACTCAAATTCAGGCCGTGAAACAAATCGCTCAAGAAAACAAAGTCGTCTCGTACTTTGATTCCTTGGCAAGTCAGCTATCATTTGGCGACAACATCGCTGGGCAAATCGATAAAACCACAAAAGATATTATCACTCAGTCTTTGAATAAGATTAAAAACAAGAATAGCCAGCTAGTTACAATTCAACATGATGTGATGCGAGTGAGTTCAAGTTTGGGAATAATCGATTCATTTTCTCGCGATATGCAAGTTCGTATGTTGTTGGACCAAGCCTATGATCAGAACATGACTTACGCAAAGATTCGTCAGATCTGCGGTATTATCCGTGAAGAACCAGGCTTTCAAAACATGACATTCATGCGCTTGCAGGATCTTACAAAACGATCTCCGTACTTTATGTTATCCTTGAGCTGTTATGATAAAATCAATAACGATATGAGAGATTTTTTGCTTAGCAAAATCGCGATGCCAGACAAAGAGCACGAAAGAACCATCGCATTGTATATAATGAGAAAATTCTGGAACCAAGAAGATATGAAGTTCTTGGAAGTAACAATCAGAACAGCAGATCCACTTTTAAGAGCTCGCATCTTCATCAGTGCCCGCAATATCTTAAGCCAGTACAAATTCTCGCTTTTAAATGCTCCAGGACTGCCAGCCTGCGTGTTTAATGCAGAATC
Organism: Bdellovibrio sp. SKB1291214; assembly: GCF_002209355.2. Lineage (GTDB taxonomy): Bacteria > Bdellovibrionota > Bdellovibrionia > Bdellovibrionales > Bdellovibrionaceae > Bdellovibrio. The sequence continues at coordinate 2,770,725 of NZ_CP106855.1, read as the reverse complement.
CAGAAGCGAATACAGTCTTGGCAAAGAATGGGGCTGCTTGACTGATAATAAAATGGACCTGTCTCCGGACGTCTGTGACTACTTCGCAAATCGCAATCCTGATCCGGAAAACGCCGATGACATGCGCTGGTACTGTTGGAGCAACAACAAGCAACGCTTGTTAAACTCTCGCCCTGAATGTTACTTATCAGCAGAGACTTTTAAAATTCGCGGCAATCAGATGAAGAACATCTGGAATTGCACAAATCGTGATATGTACGGCTACTAATAATTCATTACCTGAGTAACGGAGATCGAAATGATTTTTCCGTTAGACAGTCGAGTGTGGATTACGGAATTGATCTGAAAGTCCACACCCTTGATCTTTTTCTTATCTTCGTAATAATAAAGAACCATCGTAGGCGTCTTTTTACTTGGTTCGCCGAGATGCTTAACGATGGCATCTTCTTTCATGCCGATCTTCAAGCCGGCCACTCGTTGCTTCATGAAAGCTTTATCCACCTTCGTGCAATGTTTTTTATAGGTGTATTTGACCGTGTTCTTATGAAGGCTGACGGTCAAAAGGGTATTTTCCGTTCCACCCATCTCACCCGAAGTGTACTCGAGGATGGCATTATCGCTACCAATCAAACAAACCAGGTAAAGAGCGTCATCACCCTCGCCGGTTTCGTAAACTTTGGCTTTATACTTTTTTGCGACTTCGTCGACAGATGATTCTTGGATCTTGAAACCACGAACTTCAAGCTGGTCTTTTTTAAGGGTGCCTTTTTTAACGACGACGTCGCCTAAGAACATTTTATCGTCAACCTCAAGCGAAGCACGTTCTTGTTCTTTCGCGCTGGCCGCGAATGAAAACAAGATAACGATGTATATCGCAAGCGATGACAGCCTCATGATTTCTCCAATAACAAAATGTTACCTGTCTCTTGATGAAACAACCATCATTAAATGCTAATATGTTTTTTATTGAGGCAGATAATACTTCAGATCTTCTTCGTTAACATACTTCTTATACAGACGCGCCAACGTTCCATCAGCGCGAATCTCTAGGATGGCTTTACGGATTTTTTCACGTTCTGCGTCCGTTAACCGCTTTTTAGAGAGATAAAATCCCCCACTGTAGACCTTGCCACTTTTGTCGGGAATGGAGCGGAAATCATCCATTTTACTTTGCCGAGTTATAAAGTAATTGGTAAACGCGGGCGAACTAAAAGTCGCTTGAATTCGTCCCTCCAAAAGGGCTTTAAATACTCCAGTAGGTCCAGGGAAGTCACGCAGACGGTGCGCTGTTATCAACTCAACCTGTTCAGATTCTTGAATAAATAATCGTCCACCCAAAACATTCCCGACAGTGATTTTTGGATTCTTTAGAACTTCTGGGATCGTATCTTTGGAACTAGAAAACTTTCTGCTTACAACCATCATTCGCGGAAAACTAAACATCTCCACAAATTCAGCGACCTTATCCATTTCAGGATCCTGGGAAGTCAGGGCATAGATATCTGATTTATTTCTAATAAAGTTTTCTCGCAAAGTCAGATAGGACGTCACTTGCTCTGTCGACTTACAGCCCAAACGACGAACGACTTCCATCAAGAGCTCGTAAGCAGTGCCATTTTTTTTATTGTTGCCATCAACAAAGAATCCAGGTGGATCGTCTTGAAAGGCGACCACATAACGTTTCTCACAACTTGTATCACTGGGTAACAGCGAGTCCTGCGCTTGTACGCTTGGAACCGTAAAGATCACTAACAAAGCTTGAATCAGAAACATGTTGGTAGCGTATCCAACGGTGGACAAGGAAGTCAAAGAACAGTCGATTCCGAGTCCAGCCGAAAGTGTTTCCTCACGAAAGGATTGTTGTTACTTTTGAGATATAGACGAAAGAGGATTGATAAAATCTAAGCGAAGGTTTTCATAATACTGGATTTCTTCATCAGTAAATCCAGCTTTACCACGCAAGATGCGATTGATGGGTTCGACACGTTTTGGGAGGCGATAACGAAGATCGTCCATACGTTTTGGGAAATCCAGTGTGTGATCAATTTTTTCCTGACGGCATATTTCGCGATACCAACGAGAACCAAAATCGACGTGACCAATTTCCTCAAAGTTAATCTGCTTCACAATCTTTTGAATTGTTTCTTTTCCAGAAGTGCCCTCTAAGCGACGAATCAAGGTGTCACCAGCATCAAGACCACTGCCTTCCAAATAACGATGCACGATCAAGATCCGATCCAACAAGGTATCTTCAGGAGCCACGGCATACCAAAGCGCTGCGTGCACAGGCCAGTCACCCCACTTAAAACCCAGCTTTTCGATCCCCTCAAGACACATGCGTAGATGTTGAGCTTCGGACACCGTCACTGCGACCAATTCCTCTTTGAAGCCCTCAGGAGCATCCGGGAACTCAGATAAAGTTCTGACCCCTAACTCCATGGCCTGAAGTTCGATACTAGCCAAATCATGTAGCATGCGCGCTTGGCCTTCGATGGTAGAAAAACCTTTTTTAGGTGGATGATATTTTGGATGCAGCAAGTCAATATCGCGATTCGGATCCTTGGGAGCCAAATAAGGAGTCTTTAACTTGAAGGCTTCCTCACAAGACTGCTCAATCTGATCAATTTTGGTCCAAACATCGGCGATTTCAAAGGTCAACATAGGAAGCGTTTTACATGCAGCTCCTCCACTTGCCAAATACTTCGTGATTTGGTGAAATTCCGTTATGGGAAAATCATGGAAAAACGCAGGTAAAGTAGAGAAAGCCCAACAAAAGGGTCAAATATTCACAAAGCTCGCGCGCGAGATTCAAGTCGCGGCGAAAGTGGGAGGCCCTGATCCGGCAGCAAACGCACGTCTTCGTATGGCGATTGAAGCCGCTAAAAAAGAATCATGCCCGAACGATACGATTGATCGCGCGATCAAAAAGGGTGCAGGACTTCTTGATGACGGTAAAGTGATCGAAGAGTTGATGTACGAAGGTTACGGCCCCCACGGTGTTGGCGTCATCGTCGAATGCCAAACAGACAACAAACACAGAACAGCTCCAGATATGCGCCATGCTTTCAAATCTCATGAAGGCAATATGGGTGAAACAGGCTCCGTTGCTTGGATGTTTGATCACGTAGGTTTGTTAGAAGGTACTAAACCCGGAACATTCGATCCAGACGAAGAAGCCATCGAAGCAGGTGCCAACGAAGTTTCAAAAAATGATGATGGCTCTTACGAGTTCTTCACAGGTTCCACAGATCTAGATGCGGTTCGTGATGCATTGACAAAACGTGGCTGGAAAGTGACGAAGGCCGAGCTTTCATACAAAGCGAAAAACATCACGGAACTTTCTGATGAGCAAAGAAAAGACGTTGAAAAATTTTTGAACTACCTAGATGATATGGATGACACTCATAGAGTGCATGCAACTATCTAGTTGTTTTTACACGACCGAAACCACCAAACCGGAAGAGCGATCTTCCGGTTTTTTATTATGGGATACTTCGTCACACGAAGTGCGATTAATTCGGTAGCATTAAATCAACAAAGATTTCCAGGAGGAATCATGAAATCTCTAGTTATGGCTCTTGTACTTATGGGTTCTGTTTCTGCATTCGCGAACGATGGTCACGGTGGCAAAGATCATCCTTGTGCAAAAGTAAAAGCGGCTTGCGAAGCTGCGGGCTTTAAACAAGGAGCTCACAAAGATAAAAAAGGTCTTTGGAAAGACTGTGTTGATCCAGTGATGGAAGGCAAATCAGTTGCTGGCGTAACTGTTGCTACTTCTGATATCGAAGCTTGCAAAATGAAAAAAGAAGAAAAGAAAAAATAGCTTCTTTCCGAACGAGAAAAGAAAAAAGGCAGGATCACATCTCCTGCCTTTTTTTATTTGTAGCGACTAATACCCGATTACTTGATATTAAAATACGGCATTGCAACCGTTTCACCGTTAATCACCACATGGATATAACCTTTGGCTTTTGAAGTGTCGACGGAAGAAGCGGCTACAAGTCGTGTAGCAAGCAACAAGTCACCCTCCTCATTACCACCGATTCCGGCTTGTCCATTGTGCAGACTGAAGCGCGCTGGAGCATTTTCAGTGGCACTACCTGGTGCTCCCTTCTCCATCACGGGGTCGAAACGTAAGCACTGCCCTGCCAGAAAGCGATCCTTACCGTTACTTTTCAAAAGTACGATAATCGTTGGCGTCCAGTTATTAATCTTAACGAATACTTTAGTATCTGTAGCGGACCGTGGCTCAATTCGCACAGCTAACACAGGACAACTGCCTTCTCCAAACCAAGTCGCTTCAGCCTTGTTATCCCCTTTGCGTTGCAAATGAATTGTAGCTTTTCCCCCAGTGGTTTTCCCGCTAATCAGATTCGTTAAAGGCTGATTAGTGCTACCGGCATTATACTGTGTTTGACCAAATAATTCGATTTCCCAGTTGTCCCCCATAGTAGGAGTAAAGAAATTGCCTAACTCAAACCATTCCGCCGTACCGACATTGTTGCTCAGCCTGTACTGCGAATTGATGTGACCGTATCTCAAACTGCCGCCAAGGTCGGAACCAAAGGACTCAATTCTCGTTGAACCCATCTCCCATGCACTCAGCCAGCGGCTAGGGTCTGTGCCGGTGTTTGAATTGTCAATCGAGCTTCCAGATTGCAAATTAGTCTGACGCTGATTCAAGCGAGAGTAACGCGCGTTCAACGGGTTCGTACAGTCTTCAAGACTTAATGCATCGAGAATCCATTGTCCGTTAGAGATATCTCCTGGATTAGTACAGTGCTCGATCCACCCGTTATGCATGATCGACTGAGTACAGCGAGGCAAGTTAAATACTTTTCCGCTTTTACAATTTTGAATATTGAAGTTGGAAAGCTCAATCGCCGTGCTGTGATCCCAAACTCCGGCTGCTCTACCAGACCAACCAGCTCTAACAATATCATTCGTACAGTTATTGGCATAAAATTGGTCAATTTTGCAATCTAGTGTGTCTAAAAGACTTAAAGAAGCACCACCGACATATTGAAAGCGTAAACATGCCCCGCGGAAAAACTGACCGCCAGTACAAGTATTCGTAAAGAACCCTTGGTAATTTGTTTTTACATTAGTCTGTCCATTAAAGACCAGATTTGAAATCTCGGCTCTGCGTGCAACTACTTTAAACAAAGGACTTTTCTGCCCATCCGAGACCAAATTAGTCGACGGGAAGTAACCGAAATTTACCGCCCCCCCCGCAACACGGAAGAATGGCAACTCGGCCGTTCCCATATCCACCTGAGATACGAAGAATTTACCCCCAGGTAACTGAATACCAATGGTCGGATAGTTCGCTTGCGACCAAGCAAACATCGCTTTCATCGCAGCTGCTGAATCCGTTTTACCGTCGGGTTTAGCACCGAAATCAACTATTGTCAGACTGTTGGGATCAGTGATCACGCGACGCCAATGGTAACCATTGCCGGCAAAGACAGTCCCGCCATCATCTGTTCCACTCGACAAGTAACCGATAAAGTCGCCACCACCAACGTTAAGACCTGAATGGTAACTTCTTACTGTCATCTTAGCGCCATTAACAGAAGGGCGTGTAGAACGCAACTCAATGACAGACCCGATATCCCCCTGGGCATAACTTGCTGGCAAAGCAGCTGCTTCCGCACGGTTGGAAATAGCACCGACAGAAAGAGCAGCGACAAAAGAGGAGGCAGCGGATTGCAAAACTTGTCTTCTTTTCATTGATCATCCTTTTGTAAATAGAGGCTACAAAAAAACTCACCCCGATCAGATTGAACTGATCTTCACCATACTTATGGTCCAGCAGCACGACCAAGCAATCAAGAGGTTAGAGAAATTGAAGATCTTTGTGACAAACAAAGCGATCCAACAGAATTCGCTGAGGGATTTTTTTTAATCGTGAATAGGGGGAAATATCGAGGAACAACGCCTACTTGGAATGCCGTTCTTATGCGGAGGTATCAAGCACTTTGACTTCGATTTTGCACTCTGTAGTCTGTTCGATATTAAGACAAACAAACGAGTTATTTCGTAAATAAAAAATCCAGGTTTACTATTTTTTATGCGGATAAAGGATGAATTCTCTTTTCGATACAATTTCGGTGGAAGCAAAAACGGCCGCTTTGAGAGAGCAGCCGTACTGTTTTTTAATGAACTTTGTATCGAAGTAACTAACTACTTCTTAAGCTTCAACATATAATCAAAAGCCGTCGCGTAGAGTTTGATTTGCTTTAACATCGAGTGAAGACCATTCGCGCGACTTGGCGACAAATTCCCCTCAAAGCCTAGAGCTCTTAAAAACTCCGGCGGCGTCATCAAAACCTCATTAGGCGTTGAGCCTGAGTAGACCTTTAACAACAGCGCCACAAGGCCTTTAACAATCAATGCGTCGCTATCGCCAACCAACATCATCTTGCCATCGTCAGACATCGCAGCGTGAAGCCATACCTGAGACTGACAACCCTTAACGATATTCTGTTCAGTTTTTAACTCTTCCGGCATTGCTGGCAGCAGCATCTGGCCCGGCAAGAAATACAGCTGAAAGACAAGCCAGAAGATTTAATTTCATGGCACTCACCTATTCGTCGATTCTCGTTAGGGATGAGCAGCCTGAAAGACTTCCAAAGAATTGTTGTTCACCGAAAATGGTAATGAAGAGCTGCTTGTCTTGCTTGTACGAGCTGATTTTCATAAGCCACTTAACTTTTTCTGCAAGATCAAGAACTTTATATTCTACGATATCGACTTTGATTCCTACTTCAGGCGTACTTGTTCGAGTTTTTTTCGAAAGAACTTTCAAATCAGCTTTCGTGTCGCCGTAAATAATTTTGATCATTTTATCGTTTACGAAATTAACAACAGGACCTGGTTCGTATTTACTAAAACAAAACGTTAGTTTTTTCGCATCGGCTGCGGGAGTTTTAATTTTCATTTTAGTTTCAGCCAATGCCACACTTGAAAAAAGTGACAGAGACAAAAAACCCGAGATAAATGTTTTTAAAATAAAGAACTTCTTCATAGCATTTCCTTTTGTTTGAGTGAATGTAGCACGCACAAATTACGACCGAAAGAGAAGTAAAAGTAGGGACGAATACATACGAAGAAAGCCCAGTGGTTACATATATTTGTAAATTATATAAGAATTTACTGGCATCGGAATTGCTAACTAGCGCCCATGATCTTTAACTCTAACAAGCGCATTTTTAAACTCATGATCAGTGTATTAATAGGCATGACTGTCTGTTTATTCGACAGTTCTGCTTGGGCACAAACATTACCCAATACTCCTGTTATTGGCGCGGGACTTTTGGGAAAATCCCCAGACGTCTGCATACTGGTAACAGTGCATTCTCTGACTAAGTTTCAGGGCACAAGCTTTTATCAGGCAGGCGTAGGCTGGATTGTTGAATCTTCAGAAGGTCAACTTGAAGTTATCACGCCCGCCCATGTTGTTACTGATGCCACCCAAATTTTAATTCAATGTGCAGATGCTATTGTCCCAGCGAAGGTTTCGGCCCAATCGCCAAATATGGATTTGGCGATTCTTAAGGAACAAGGGACCGTATTTAAAACTCTTCAGAAATCAAATCATCTGGCACCTCTGATCGTGTTTAAGGATCGCAAGGATTACCCCAAAGATGCTTATCCTGATCATTCGTTCTTAATGAATAAATCATGGATCGAAAAATCTACGAAAAACAGATGGTCTTATCCCTATATTACCGCGGGCTCAGAAACAGAGACAAAGCGAATGATCGAAGGCAATCAGTCCGTGATTGACTTGTCACCTCTGCCCGGATTTGCGAGTAAAAAGAACTTTGCACCTTATGGATCTTTTGATTTGTTAGTGATGGAAACTCTAGCAATTCATCCAGGTCTTTCGGGCGTTCCCTTAGTTGTAACGCCATCACAAGGCACGAGTGTTCCAGGTTATATAGCTATGAATTATGGTAATTACGTTGCTGGAATGATCACACGTACGGATCACGTTGGTATGAGATCCCTTGCGATATCCATCGACGACGTCATACGGGGATATGTTTCTCTGAAAAAGTCTTTCCTATTAGACGGAGATCGCCCTACTTTAAGTTATGAGTATTATCAAAGCAATGGTCAGCTAAATCGACACCCGATATTGGTGCAAAAGAATGCAGATGGATCCAAATTTGTCGCTTATGATTCCTGTGACAAATCCTATCAAGAATCTAGCTCATGGACATCGACAGATGCAGCGACAGAATTCTACAAATATGGCGCAGGCGATGTCTTGCTTTCTGAATTATTAGAAAAGGCTGTGAAACAGAACAACCGCTCGATCACACCTTCCGGTGACACACCTAAAATATCTCCCCGTGATGTGATGAACCTGGGTGGTGGAGATTACGGCGAAAGCGGAGGGGCTCTGTTTGTCCCTGGAAATAGTCAGTTTAATATCTTTAATGATAGCGGTAAAGAAATTAATGGCTACACAGCGGCCTACAAGAATAACGAATTTTGTAAGCAATCTGGTGTCACGATCTTAAATGGCAAAACACTTGTGGGCTACTTCGACCAAAAAGGTCTTGGCCACAAGATCGGAGACATCAATGATCTTAATTACGAAATCGGAAAAGGCTCAATCCAAAAAAGATCAGATAGAATAAGCGAGATCTTAAGAGGAGCTTCCTTCGTGGAAAATGCAGAGGCTTCCCTTGTTTGTCGCTCTGCTCTTTTTGCAGATAAAAGAATCCGTTATTTCGATGGCGCCAGCAAAGCGGTTATAGGGCATCACTTTGCCGTGGCGAAAGCGGTCGGCACTTTGACTGACAAGCCTGGGAAAAACTATATTCAGTGCGATCAAGACCTAAAGACTATGTCCATTAGCTTGGATGCAAAAAAGCTAAAATTTAAAAATGGCTTTACCTCGATGGGCTATGATGGGAATCTGATTTCCCTCCCCAATGTTCAATTAAACATTGATTATAAGTCTGCTAAATCATTCAAGGGTCAGGTCAATATCGGCGGTAAATGCATCATCGATCTTTCAAAGAACAACCTGATTGTCGCGAATCCGTGGAAGCTTCACATCAATGATGAAAAGATCAAGGCTGAAATTAATCTAGATTCCAAAGACCGACTATTTCGACTTGATATCTTGTCTATCTCTGAAGATTGCCTTCAAGGCCACCAGATGGATCCGTGGCTGGACGAGTTCTCAGTTTACGAGGGTGCGCCATGAACTTAAAATTGGGCGCCTCTTATAACTCAGCTCTGAACGAGATGATGTCAGGTCATAATCAATCTGTTCTTGATTATATTAAATCTATTCGCTCTGCGGCCTCCGTTAGTTTTGAAACCATGATGGAGCAAAAAGCTCTCAGTTTCAGACTGGCACTTAAAAACAACTCCGAAGCGATAGATGTTTCCACTCTTTCTTGCAACGGCATTGTTTCACCTGACCTTAAAGGTGACGTGCATTCAGTTCGCGGAATGTTTTTTATGCACCAGAATGAATTTGAAAATGCGCAAAAAGAGTTTTTAAGTTCTAGCGAGTGTCATTCCGTTTATGACAATTACGATAAAGCGCTGCTTGCGCGATTTAACTATATCCTGGCAAAAGCATTTCTTTCTTCAGAGGACTTATCTGGTGATTTTGAGACGCTTCATCAGGAAGCTCTTGATCATCATGTTTTACGTGTGCAAGCACTTTGCTTGCGCCAGTTATCGAATATATGTTTCGACAACGAGAATTTCATAAAAGCAGAGAAGCAAGCGCAAGCTGCTGCAGATCTATTTGCAAAGCTGGGTGTTCTTTCTGATTTGCATCTAGCATATATTCATCTGGCAGATTGTTTGATAGAGATCGGTAAAATAAAGTTAGCGAAGGATGTTATCTCCAAAATTCCTGCGGAGGTAGATAGCCGCGTCGCCTTTCCTTTGAGCTACATCCAAAGTAAAATCTTTGCCAGACATTTGGATCTTTCTGCTTTTGATAATATTAATCCATATTGGCTCAAAAGGTTTCGCAAGTACTCTGGAAATTCACTTAAAAAGAATGAGTCCAAATCGTGGCGCTTCATTGCTAGGTCGGGAATGATTTACGATAAATCAGGAACACTTAAGGGCCGAATTAAAATTAACTCCCTTGAAGGCCAGCTCTTAAAGATCCTTAAGAACGGTCCTAAAAATCGCAATATGCTTTGCGAATCACTTTGGCCAGATCATGCCGAAGACGGAGTGCTTGAATCTCGATTTTATCGCCTTGTAAATCGCATCAATCATAAATTAGGCGAGCTCGTTGTATTTGATGGAAAGAAGTATTCATTGAAAGAAACACTGGATATCCGCAACTAAATTCAACTTGCCGTAATCACTGATTTATTTCCGTAGGTATTCGTAACTGCCATTCCGTTAGTTTTATTTGTAAGTTGCGCCTTAAAGTTTAAACCAAACTTAAGGAGAACCTCATGTTAAAATTATCCTTATTGATCTCTTTCATTTTTGCGGCGTCTATTTCTTTTGCGAATGATCCTAAGATGGCCTCAGCAGCAATCATAATGTCACCGCTACTGACAGTTTCTGGACCGTTTATCACAACTGCAGATAGTTTGAATTCACAAGCATATAAGGTCTTAATTGATTCAAAAGATGATGCAGCTATATTCCTAGCCTCCGAAGGCCAAATTCGCGGTGTTAAAGTACTGCGCGCCTTTGAGCTTATTCGAAAAGTAAATCCAAAATTATCAAATTCCGATATGGAACTCGCAGAAGCAATTTTGAATCTTTAGGGTTTGTGGAAATAAAAACGGCTGCTTTGATAAAGCAGCCGAAGTTTTGTCTTTGATGAATTTCGTATCGAAGTAGCTAACTACTTTTTAAGCTTCAACATATAGTCGAAGGCCGTCGCGTAAAGTTTGATTTGCTTTAACATTGAGTGAAGACCGTTCGCGCGACTTGGTGATAGATTCCCCTCAAACCCCAGAGCTCTTAAAAACTCCGGTGGCGTCATTAGAACTTCATTAGGCGTTGAGCCTGAGTAGACCTTCAACAACAGCGCCACAAGGCCTTTAACGATCAATGCGTCGCTATCGCCAACCAACATCATCTTGCCATCATCAGACATCGCAGCGTGAAGCCATACCTGAGACTGACAACCCTTAACGATATTCTGTTCAGTTTTTAACTCTTGCGGCATTGCTGGCAGAGTTTTACCCATTTCGATGATTTTCTTGTAGCGATCTTCCCAATCCGTGAAAGCGGAAAAGTCAGAGATGATTTTGGCTTGGCGTTCTTGAATTGTAGACATCTTAAATCACTTTCAACGTTGGCAGGATTTCGAACAAAGTTTCCTCTAAGGACTGACCTTGCTCCCCTATCATTTCGTGGAAGGCTTTTTTATCTAAGTTTGACACGATCTCAAAGCATTTTTTGTAAAAGCCCTCTTGATCTTCGTGATAACCGTTCCAAAGCTCTTTATGCTTCTTAGCGTCCATACTCCACGACTTTTTCTCGGCAGCCGTACCATCGGTGCGATTGTGATAATCCAACAACTGCATCGTTTGACGAGGAGAGAAATCAAGCATCACCAAAGCTTCTTCTAACAACGCTAGTTCCACGTACCACAGATAATTATTCAGATGATCCCAGAACTCAATACCTCGATCGCCGTAAGAGCTTTTGCAGAAAAATGTTGTGCAAACCACACCGCGGTTTCTCCATACGTTGCAATTCGATTTTTCTTTATTATAGTACGGGCAAAGCCACTCTTCACGTTGACCAAAGTCGCCCTCCTCGCGGTTATTGAAAGCAACCTGGAACTTTACGGGAGCCACCATACCGATCGGCAAAGCGTATTCGCGGTTGGCCATTTTAGAGCGAAAAATACGATGAGCTTCGGTCGCTGTAGGATCATTAAAAATAGCGCCCACCATGAAATTTGGAATAAACGGGTGAAATGTGCAGCATTTCAAATCCTCGCGATAATGGATTTTACCCTTTTCGCGAGGACGAGACATCGCGCAAGTATCACAGGTTGCTTTTGTTTCCCGGGGCTCGAATTCCAGGACTTCGCGGGGAAGTAGCTTTTGATAAACTTGCGGGAGCTGGTATTTTAAAATCATTATTTCGAGCAGCGTTTTTCGATCTTCGCTTTGAGTTTATCAAGCAAAGGATAGACCGAAATCTCCTGATCCCATGACCAGTTGAAATCGCGGCATTCCACAAAGTAGGGGAAGGCCATCACTCCTCGCTTAGGTTTCCCCTTTTCTGCCACAATTAGCGGTACAAGGTAATCAACTAAGAGACGGACTGAAGAATTTTTCAAAAATCCCTGTCTCTGCAACTCAAGAGCAACCTCAATCGGCGTCACGAAGAACTGCTGCCCAGGGTAAATCGAGGAACCCTCACCACCGTGAGCGGGCGTATTGTAGGCATCACGAATGAACTGATGGAAACGGATTCCCGGGTACATGTTTGAGATATAGTTGTAAACCGAAGCATCCACCTCGCCGTTATCCCCAAGCAAGATCACGTCGGCGGGTTTCACTTTGTCGATGATTTCTTGAAGAGTCTTAATCTTGTGCTCATCCTTGGAATAGACCGTACGGGGGAAATAGACCCCATAAGGGAATTTGCCGCGTTCTAGGGCTTCTCGGTGCGTATTGCCCATCAACCACTCAGGGGCACGGGATAAATAAAACATACGCGCGTTGTTATCTTGAACAATGACATTCAAAAGCTCACTCATACCCATAAACAAGCTGTCCTTGTCGAAGACATATTTGGCCGAGTCTGAAAGGTCCTGCACGTATTGAGGCCGGATGGTATCGTCGATATCGCTTACCACAATCGTTTGCGCTGAGGCCGCAAAACTCACGAATAACAGAACGAAAGAAGCTATAGAGTTTCTTAGAAACATTCTCATGGATTCCCCTCCAGACCTGTCTAATCCCTCGACAGGGGTTGCACCATTCACGTCACCTGTCTCAGAAGCAAACAGGGATATTGAGTGGTTCAAATTGAGACCGATTAGACCAGCAATTACAGGGACTTACAAAGAACTTTTTAGGAGCATTGCAAGAATTTATGGCACGCCCCGTGCTTTACCTATCTATAACGAACCAATTCGTTTTCAAAAGGGGATTACATGAAAGCACTTTTAACTATCTTCGTACTTGCCTACTCTTGCAGTTCATTCGCTTGGATTTCTAAAGACGCGGTTCAAAAGGAATATACGTTTAAATATAAGCTTTCGGGCGAAACTCTGGAGATCAAAAAACAAGCGGCAAGCTATGACGACGCCTATAGAGTCGCGGCTCAACAATGCTTTAATCACTACAAAGGTGCTGGTAAAGTTTCCGAGGACCGCGGTCTTGATATTATCGACGTTTGCGCCAACCCACGCTCTTAATTGAATAATTGAATGTAGGTTTTAGATAGTATTGCTATGCCATTAAACACCGCATCGCAGCAGGTTTTCCTATTCCCCCGTGGGCTGACCTGCTTTATACTGGCTCTGTATTAATTTTGAAGGAGCCGCCTCATGGGTATCATGAAATCCGTACTTGAATTCCTAACTGGTAAAGACCCAGATATCTTTGATGAAAAGGGCAATGTGTCCCACAAACTTCCTAAGAAAAAATGGGAAGCTTGGCATAACAGAACTAAGACGGACCCTACATACAACTGGCGCAACCACACTGGTATTACAGGCGCTAAGAAAAAAACGACGAACTAAGTTCTTCAAACCCACTCTAAAAAGTGGGTTTTTTCTTTCTTCCCGTGCTTCAACTTACGTGGAGCGCACGTAGCTCGGAAATTTCATCTATGAATCAGCATCAATCTCATTCCAATAAAGTATCTTCGACCACCGTTTGGATCATGGCTATCGCCACGGGTCTAAGCGTCGCTAATCTTTATTACAACCAACCTTTGCTGGCAGAGCTACAAAAAGAATTCGGGGTCTCTGTGAAAGAGATCGGAATTATCCCTACTCTGACTCAAGTGGGATATGCGTTGGGGATGCTGTTCTTGGTTCCGATGGGTGACATGTTTGAACGTCGCAAGCTGATTGTGATCACTTCGTTTTTGGTGACGGCGGCATTGCTGATGGCAGCCACTGCGACCAGTTTATGGATGATGATCGCTGCAAGTTTGTTGATTGGTTTATTCACAATGGTACCTCAGCTGATCATTCCGTTTGCTGCGCATTTAGCGAGTAATGAAAATCGTGGAAAAGTCATTGGCATCATCATGAGCGGCTTGTTGATCGGAATATTATGTTCGCGCACTGTTGCGGGATTTATCGGCGATGCTTTTGGCTGGAGAGTTGTATTTTATTCTGCCGCAGGATTGATGATCGTTTTGGCTGTGTGCTTGTGGTTCGCACTACCTGCGAGTGAAGTGACTTATAAGGGTTCTTACTTTGGTTTGATTAAATCCATCGGCACTTTGGTGAAAGAAGAACCCACGCTGCGTGAATCTGCGGTTGTGGGCGCTATGATCTTTGGAGTTTTTAGTTCTATCTGGGCGACTTTAATTTTCTTACTGTCCACTCCCCACTTTTCAATGGGTGCAAAAGAGGTGGGTTTGTTTGGATTGTTGGGGGCTGCGGGGGCTATGGCAGCACCGGTTGTTGGCAGAATCTCTGATAAAAAGGGAGCTCGCACAGGTGTTGCGATTGGTTTAACTGTTCTGGCTCTGTCTGTTTTAATTTTGTGGGGATCCGCGACCAGCTTGATTGGCTTGATCGTTGGGATTTTCATTTTGGACTTTGGTATTCAAGCGACTCATATCAGCAATCAAACTCGAGTGTTTGCTTTGCGCGAGGACGCCCGCAGCCGCTTAAACACAGTCTATATGTTTTCTTATTTCATGGGCGGAGCATTGGGTTCTTTGATTGGATCGTACGCATGGAATGCGGGTCAATGGACTGGGGTTTGCATCGTATTGTCCGTGGGAACTTTGTTGGCAACTGTGGCCTTCGTTATGGGTGGCAAGAAAAAGGCGAAAGCTTCTTAAGCGATCGCCAAGAACTGCACACCGATCATTTGACCACCGTCTGTTGTGGCCTCTTCCCAACGTAGCTGACACTCCACTGTGATCCAATCTTGATTTTCTAATTGATATAAAACTGAAACGAAGTCTTTGGTTTTAAAAGTTCTTTGCGGCAAGTAGAGCCTTGCCCCCTGTTTGGCAAAATCCAGGAAGCGGCCTTTACGTTGCGACAGGTTTTCCTGACTGATCCAGTTCGTACTTTTCACAACCACCGGCGAACTCGTCGCCTGTCGTACCGAGGAACGCATATAAACCTGATCCCCATGCAAGAATTTACTTGTTAGATAGTAAGCCTTTACCAGATCTGATTTTAAAATCAGCAACAGGTCTGGATGCCGTCCATACTTTTGAAAAGCAGCCATTTCCATACTCTTAGCCAACATAATCATACGGACTTGCTGACCATTTCTATTTTTAGGTCTTACTGGCACTAAAGACAAAAAAGCCTCGATATGACGAGCTGTGCAGTGCTCAAACTCAAGCAGAAGCAGGGCCCGCTGGTTTTCTTTAAGCTGAATCTTTAAAGCTTCTAGGCTGTGGCACTGGCGAACCAGACAGCCACGAAATGCCGTCTCAAAATGAGACCAGGTTTTTCCTGAAACAAGAGACAGAACTGTGCGCTGCACCTTAATATTTTGGGCGGGATTTTTCTGCATAAGTAACTGCAATGCAAAAACAGAGCACAGGGTTTCGCGACGTTTTCCATTTAAATGTGTATAGGATCTTGGACAGTCGTCGATAAATCTCTGCACATAGAAACAAACAAAGACCCCTCGTTTGTTTCTAAATTAATTAGTTCGCCAATTTAAATCGCGCTTGCAAAGACTTGATCAACTCTTGCGGATCGCCTTCGGCTTTCAACATAAAGATATCGTCCACTTGACGTCCCCATGTGTGAACACGTGCGGATTTCACGCTGACATTCAAATCACTCAGGGCCTTTGCAGCAGATGCCAATAACCCGGCTTGGTCAGGACCACGGAAGCTGATGACCCATTCTTTATCGTGGGCACTCATCAGTTGAATTTCGTCGAAACGGACTTGGGGAATTTCTTTTTCTTTTAATTGCGAAGACTTCAAAAGAGCTTCTAACATTTTGATATTCTTTTGGGTCGTCACTTGGAACCAGTCATAAACTCCCACCTTCGGAAGCGTATGAATAGATGCATGGCGAATACCCAAACCTAAAGAGTAAAACTGCCCAACGTAATCCGCCAAGATCCCTTTGCGGTCACGCTTTTGATGCAGACGAATCCAGATTTCACCTTGTTTGGTTTGCATGATTTTCGGAGGTAAAGAGTCTGTTGATGACTCTGCCTTTTTTAGATCTTCTACCAAATCAGTCATTGAAAGACTCTCGACCAATACTGGACCTAACTCTTCATAGATCTCTTCAGAGATATGCAGATGCTTTTTTGCTTTTAAAGTTCTGAATGTGAAATAGTCTTGTGCCTTCTTACTTTCTAGATTTTGAACCAGCTCTGCCAATAGGCGCGCTTTCCACTCGTTCCAAGCTTCAGGATTGGTGGCTCGGATATCAACCGCTGTAAAGATCGCGAGGCGCTTTAATGCATCTTTCTCGACACCCTTCTCCCGAAGTTCTTGCCACACACGTGGGTCCTTGGAGTTTTTACGGAAAGCGGCTTGAGAAAGCTCCAGGTGATTTTTCACCATCCATTTAACGTCATCCGTGAAAGTTTTTTTAAAGCCGAAGTTTTTAAAATCACGAACGACGATATCAGTTCCAACTTCAGCGTGATCTCCACTCTCTAGGCCTTTTGCAAGATCGTGATACATACAAGTCCAAGACAGGACTTGCCAGTCATAGGCAGAGAGCTCTTTGGCGACGGTTTGCAAAGGACCTAACTCTTTCGGCTTTGCAAAGACGCGTTTAATTTCACGACATGCCTGCAGGATATGCGAATCAGCCGTGTAGCGGTGATACTGGTCATGTTGAACGTATCCCACAAGCCGAGTGATCTCTGGGACGAGCTTATCAATTAAACGTGATCGAAAAATACTGTAAATGAATTCGTCCTTAGCTTTCACGCTTAGAACTTGCTCTAATTCTTGACCACGAAGCTTGCCGAGTTTTTTCAAACCCTCTTTAGGCAAAAGATGATCTAACTCTTCGCGAACTTTCTTTTGCATCAAAACACTGGAGTTTTTCTCTAAGGCAGAAAACAGATCGCTCGGTTTATAAAACTCTTGGCGTTCGATTTTCTTTAAAACTTCCTCTGGAGCATCCGCAACAGCAATGATCCAGTCCGAATAGAAATTCACCCGCGACAAACCTCTTTGCAGACTGCGCATGAAATCCTTATGAGATTTAAAGCCCATCCATTTACCCAGATCAAACTGCGCTGAACTGGATAAAATATCACTGTGACCTTCCAGATGAAGTTTCTGACGAAGGCTTAATAAGTAGTCACGGTAGTAATTTAAAACATTCAGTGCATAGCCAGGGTTTGTGAATCTTTCCGAAAAGAGTTCGTAAATCTGCAAACCTTGCTCTAGATCACGCAAGCCGCCCGGACCGTACTTCAAATTGGGTTCCAAGTAATTAGTGATAGAATCGAAACGCTTTTCGCGAGTCTTGCGTTCTTCCTTAACGGCTTTCAGCAAAACTTTGCGCCACATGTTTTTTTTGGCCCAAATGCTTTTTTGCTGTTCAAATAATTTACGAGCACCTTCCGGGGTCAATGGCTTTGCTTTTAACAATGCCAAAACATCAAAGGCCTCCACACCCTCGGTCCAATCTTCTGTATTCGCAGGCATGCGGTAGCGAAGTTTTAAACCCTGTTCCTGAAGTTGATTGGTGAATTCACGAACCTTATCTTCGTCGCCACAGAATAAAATATCGATATCAGATTTCGGGCTCAATTCACCACGGGCCCAAGAGCCCAAAATAATCGGATGGGTTTCACGCCAAAGAGGATTGTTTTTTAAAGATTCTTCAAGCTTTGCGCCTAACCAAAATGAAAAACTCTGGCTGGAAAAACAAAACACCTGACGGACATTCCCATCAGGTGTCATTAAAGGTGGATTTAGAATTTCTTGAGCTTGTACAAGCTGCTCACTCGATAGAAACGTCTTGGCTGCCATAATTAAAATGATCAGCCAATTTGAGGTCTATTGCAAGCTGGTGTTTTCAGCGATTTCCTTCCATTTAGCAACCTGGCTCATCACTTCAAGTGGACTTGTTTGCATCAATGGGAATTTCTGAAGCTCGCCCATGAGCGACTTCACTGAATCAGGAATAACCGGAACTTCAACCGAAACCGTTTCAACCATTGGAGCCGCATCGTCCACATGGTCCAGCAAAGACAACTGACTGCTGGCTTGAACGCGTTTAGATTCGATTTCACGAAGAAGGCTTTTCGCACGTTTAGTAACCGTCGCAGGCAAACCAGCAAGTTCCGCCACTTGAACCCCATAGGATTTCAAAGCTGGACCTTTCACCAAGGTATGAAGGAAACGGATTTCGCCATTACGCTCAGTCACTGTCATGTGTGAGTTTGTGATTTGGCCATAGCTTTGATCCAAACTTGTCAATTCGTGATAGTGAGTTGCAAAGAACGTCAAGGCCTTCACTTCACTCAACAAATGCTCAAGGATGGATTGCGCCAAGCACATGCCATCGAATGTGCTTGTTCCACGGCCGACCTCATCCAGAATAACCAAAGAATCTTTCGTGGCGTTCTTAAGCATCGCTGACGTTTCCGTCATCTCGACCATGAATGTAGAAAGACCTTCAGACAATTGGTCGCTGGCACCAATGCGCGTGAAAATCGCATCAAAGATCGGAAGCTTTGCTTCGTCCGCTGGAACGTAAGAACCCATTTGTGCCATGATCGCATTCAGCGCCACTTGACGCATCAAAGTCGACTTACCGGCCATATTCGGGCCTGTTAACAACAAGCAAGAATGTGGGTGAAGCTCGATATCGTTTGCAACGAAGTTTGTTTTCACAGTTTGCTCAACCACGGGGTGGCGAGATGCTTTCAGACTCAACGAACCATTTTCTGTGAATTGCGGCCGAGCATATTTTTCTTCAAGACTTAGCCAAGCAAGGCTTGAAAGAACATCCATCTCACTGCACTCATGCGCAAGCGTTAGCAAGCCTGGGCATTGAGCCAAGATTTCTTTACGAAGAGATTCAAAGAACTCAAATTCAAGATCTGCACGTTTTGTATTCGCTGAAAGAACTTTTCTTTCAAGCTCAACCAATTCGTCTGTGCAATAGCGTTCCGCATTCGTCAAAGTTTGCTTACGTTGATACGTCGCTGGAACTTTGTCTTTATGCGTATTTGTAATTTCGATGTAGTAACCAAAGACATTGTTGTAACGGATCTTCAATGAAGTAATACCCGTTTTTTCTTTTTCTTCAGCTTCCATGCGCGCAACCATCGCCTGCGCATTTGTCGAAAGCTCGATCAATTCATCAAGCTCTGAATTCACGCCTGTGCGAATCAAGTAACCTTGTTTCGTTGTCAAAGGCGGATCTTCGACCAAAGTTCTTTCAATTTTATAAGCAAGGTCACGCAAACTATCGAAGTTCGCTGTCGAACCACTCGCGTGAACAAACACCTCAAGCGCACTGATACCAGCGTGCACACTGCACGCTAATGCCAATAGATCACGACCATTGCACTGGGGTTGAGAAATTTTACCCAAGCGACGTTCGATGTCGCCCATTTGCCCCAAAATCTGACGAGTGCGTTTAAGCTCCATCATGTGGGTGCGCCAGAATTCTACCGAGTTCAAACGATTTTCAATCGCTTTAATATCGCGAAGTGGAAAGCTTAACCATTGGCGAAGCATACGACTGCCAGCTGAAGTTTGCGTGCGATTGATCGCATGGAACAAACTTCCAAGACCTTCGCCTTTGTATGTCGAGAATACTTCCAGGTGACGCAAAGTCGTGCTGGAAATTTCCAAACGATGCTCAAGATCACGCTCTACAAAAGGAGAAAGAGTTTTCAAAGACTCTTCACCCGACAATTGACGAACATAACTTAACAATCGAGCTGCAGAAGCCGGAGCGCCATTTTTCAAAAGATCATTTTCTAATTCCATCAATTCTTCGTGATGAGAAATCAAAATGTTCTCAAGACCTGACAACAAAGCCTCGTGTTCCTTTGCGATTACAATCTCTGCCACCGGCAACAATTGAACAAAACGCAAAAGTTCTTGAGAGTTTTTAGACTTAAAAAAGAATGCTTCACCCGTTGTTGAATCTAAGAAACTGATAGAATCTTGATCAACACTCACCAAGTAATGTGGTTTCGTGCCATCCAATGTGTCAGAGTCATAAACCATTCCCGGAGTCAGAACACGAGTCACCCCGCGCTTGACAATCCCCTTCGCAGTTTTTGGATCTTCAAGCTGATCACAGATCGCAACTTTAAAACCATGCGCCAGAAGTTTATTGATAGGACCCGCCACAGAGTGGTGAGGCATACCGCACATTGGAGTTTCGTCGGCTGATTTTTTATTTCTTTGAGTCAGAGCAATTCCAAGAACTGGCGCTGCCTTGACCGCATCATCAAAGAACATTTCAAAAAAGTCGCCCATGCGGAAGAGGAGAACTTTATCTTGATGGACAGATTTAATGTCCCAGTACTGCTTCATGAGTGGAGTTAGATTCGCTGACATAGGCGAAAAAAGTACCGAACTCGACCGCCCGTTTCACTCACAAAAACTGATTAACGCACCGCTTGTTTGGAAATAAAAAAGGGAGCCTTTCGACTCCCCTTTATTTTGCTTTTAAAACAGCATTATTCCCTAAAAACCGTCTGTAGAACCGACTTTTCGCGTATCGTCGTCAAACGGAATTAACTCAGATGGCTTGACGTCTTCGGATTTTGCCGACGCCTTGGCCGCTGGCTTAAATTTCACGACATTTGTGGCTGCTACTTTTTTAGGCGCCGTATAGGCTTTTGCCGCAGGTTTGAAAGTCGCCTTTTTCTCCGTAACAACGGGTTGATGCTCCTCCGGAGAACCAGAGTCCTCTGCGTTTGCACCGATCACCACTTTAGAAAGTGTTACCACGACATTGTACATTTGTTTTGATTGCGAAGACATCTCTTCAGATGTGGCTGCGATCTCTTCCGAAGAAGCTGCATTAGCCTGAGAGCTTTGATCCAACTGATTCATCGCTTTACTGATCTGCTGAATTCCCGTCGTTTGTTCAGAGCTTGCGGCAGAGATTTCATTGTTTAAGTCAGAAACTTTCTTAATGGAAGTTACTATGTTTTTAAGTACATCACCCGCTTTGTCAGCGATGCGAGAACCTTCGTCCACTTGAACCACTGAGTCTTTAATCAAGCCATTGATATCTTTCGCCGCCACTGCAGATCTTTGTGCCAAGGCACGAACCGCTTCCGCGACAACCGCAAAACCTTTCCCTTGCTCACCCGCACGTGCTGCTTCCACCGCCGCATTCAGTGCCAATAAATTCGTTTGGAAAGCGATATCATCAATGACGTTGATGATCTCTTCAATTTTCTTAGAAGACTGAGAGATCCCATGCATAGACGTCACAAGTTTTTGCATTTCTTGTTCGCCGTCTTCAGCAGCCGAGCGAGATGCCGTCGACAGACTTGCCGCCTGTTTCGCATTGTCAGAGTTCATAGACACCATCGAGGTCATTTCTTCTAACGCCGCCACAGTTTCCTCAAGGGAAGCCGCAGACGTTGTGGAAGATTGAGACAAGCTTTGACCAGCCTCCGTCAATTGGTTGATGGCCGAGTTGACTTGACTGCAAGAATCTGAAAGTTGATTAACAACCTCAGAAACGTTTCTGCTTAAGCGTGACGCGATAAACATCAATACCAAGAACACACCCGTTCCACAGGCAATGCCGATACCCACCAACCATTTAAATATTTTATCAACCTCTGCTTGGCGCAACTCATCGTTGTGCTTTACCGCAGCCGTATACATGGCCATGAGTTTAACAGTCGTACCTTTGATTTGCACCGATTCGGATTGATAAGCCCCCTCAGCTGCAGCAGCACGAACTTTTTCATAATTTTCAGGAGTAGGAACTTTTAACAGATCAATGAACTCTTTCACATGAGTCACATAATTCTGATGATTATCTTTCATCGGCTTATAGATCTCTTGCTCGCCTTCCATGTCAGGAGCAGATTCGTACTTAGCGACAGCATCGTTGTACTCTTTAAGTGCACCCTCGAGTTTTTCAATGTAAACATTGCGACGCTTTTCAAAATTCAAATTCGCGATCGCACCCCACAGGTATTGACCAATGCGGGCCCGACCACCTTCTATTTGACCTAAAGCATCCACATTCGGAATGATTTCAGTGTACGACTTATTCAGCATACCACTGACAGAAGACAAACCCATGAATGCAACAAAACCAAGAACTACAAAACCTACGGGAGGCCACAACGCAGCCACTAACAATTTCCCTTTGATCCCCTTAAACCACGACCCCATGTTTCACCCCATTAACATATCAACTCAGTTATCGGGATTTCTTGATCGTAAGATGAATGTGAGGACTTTGCGCCTCGAAGTGAGACACTTCCCCTATGACGCCACGCTTATGTTACGTCGCCTTACCATTAAATCCTCGTTTCACTTTCTGTAAGATGTTGACGAGTTCCCAACGAAATTCTATTTAAATCACCATGTTGAGTGAGCTGAGTTCCAACATCAATCTAGCCAAATTGAACTATCAGCGGGGTCATTATCAAGATGCCTGTGATAATTCTGTGCGCATATGTACCGAATCCGAGGCGATTGGTGATTTGCAGAACTGGCTCTACGGCATTCGCTTTCTCATCCAAGCCAGTTCTGAACTTGGCAAACTGGACCATTTCAAAAAGCACTTCAATAAACTGCTAACATACGAAAAAGAAAATCCTGACTCGGAAATTCACGGTCGTATTTTGCACAACATTGGTTTGTGGAGAATGGCTCAAGGTGAAAACGTTTTGGCGAAAGACTATTTCGTTCAAGCTTTGGATGAATGCACATCAGCACAGGATTTAGAAACCGTTGCGCGCTTGTTGCAAGAGCTTGCCATGGTGACGATGAAAGCAAATCCGATCGAGGCCTTGAAGTACCTAGATAAAGCTTTGCTGCTAACCCAAGAGTTGAAACTCGAAGAAATTCACACAAGCTGCCTGGTCGTAAAAAGCCATGTTTTTCTAGATGAAAAACGTGCGGATGATGCTTTAGATGCTATTTGGAAAGCTTACGAAAAAGCTCAGCAAAATTCATTGCACTATTTGATCGTTTACATCTTGGTACAAATGGCAGCAGTCTATGAAGCCCAAGGCAAACGCAATGAAGCGGCTATCTATCGTTCACTAGCGATGAAGGGTATGGACGGAGAACTCTCTGCTCGTCTACGCTCGGTTAAAGCGCAGCTTGCGAAAGAAAATCAAGTGTCACCCGAGGCCGATCTCTCAATTGATTCGACAAACTTCAAAGTTAAATCAGGTTCAAAGGGTGAGGTAGATTTCAAAAACCAACACATCCTTTTTGATTTGTTAAAACTGTTTGCACAGAATCAAGGTTCGCGATTTACAAAATCTTACCTGGTGGAAAAAATTTGGGGTTATGCTTACGACCCCGCTGTTCATGACAATATCATTTATGTTTCAATCAAGCGTCTGCGCACTTTATTGGAACCAGATCCGAATACGCCATCTTATATCCTACGCGACCGCAAGGGGTATTACCTACCAACGAATATCACTGTGAAGTTAATGGAATAAAAAAGCCTGGGTTGAACCGGGCTTTTTTGTTTTGCTACTCAAGAGCTTTCATGAGTTTTGTGTAGATGCCGTCGAAGCCCCCATTCGACATGATCAAAATCACGTCGCCGCGTTTCGCGCGGGATTTTAAGGCCGCTACGATTTGATCTGCAGAATCGAAGTCTTCCGCTGTGACGCCGGAAGTTTTAAGATCTGCGACCAACTCGTGAGAAGAAAAACGATTTTCTTCGTCGATTTTCGATTGGTCAAAAGCCTTTGCAAGCATCACTTCGTGAGAGCCTTTAAAGGCCTCTACGTAGTCTTTTTGGAAGACCTTACGACGAGATGTCGCAGATCTTGGTTCAAAGATCGAGAACACCTTACGACCTGGGTATTTCTTTTGAATACCTTTTACTGTCTCACGCACCGCTGTTGGATGGTGGGCAAAGTCTTCGATCACAAGAATGCCATTGGGCTCACCCAGGATCTCTTGACGGCGCTTAACGCCCTCAAAGGACTCTAGAGCGATTTGAATTCTGTTTTCAGAGAAACCCAGGCACTTAGACATAGCAACCACAGCTGTGGCGTTTAAGATGTTATAGTCACCCGTGATTTGCATGTTGTAGGGGCCCAAGATTTCACCTTTATGGTGAACTTCAAAACCAATACCTTTTTCGTTTTGGAAAAGAACTTTTGCTCTGAAATCAGCATCCGCGCCGAATCCGTAAGTGAAGTTGTTCTTCGCTTTGCATAGCTTGCGAAGCTCCATTACGTTTTTATCTTCAGCACAAGCCAGCAAAGTTCCATCTGCCGGGATCAAATGCATGAGTTTAGCAAAAGAATCTTTCACGGCCTGAAGATCTTTATAGATATCCGCGTGATCAAATTCCACGGAAGTTAAAATCACATGCTTTGGCTTGTAGTGGATAAATTTAGGAACTTTATCAAAGAAAGCCGTGTCGTATTCGTCACCTTCAATAACGAACAAGTTACCTTCCGGATTCTTAAAGCTTTGCGAGAAGTTTTTCGGAATACCACCGATCAAGAACCCTGGTTTCTTGCCAGCGTTTTCTGCGACCCACGACATCATCGATGTTGTCGTTGTTTTTCCGTGAGTTCCAGAGATCACAACACTTTCGCGATCAGCGATAATGAATTCACCCATTGCTTTTGGCAAAGACGTGTATGGAATTCCTAGTTTCATCAACTCTTGAGCTTCTTCGTTATTCGCAGAAATCACGTTTCCGACGATCACGAAATCAGGCTTCGGATTCAAGTTCTCAGCTTTGTATCCTTTTTGAATAGTGATACCCAAACTTTCAAGCTGAGTGGACATGGGTGGGTACGGGTTCATATCACTGCCTGTGATTTTAAATCCGCGATCTTTCAATAGACCCGCCATCGACGCCATTGCGGTCCCGCAGATCCCCATCAAATGAATATGACTACCAGGTTTTAAATCCATTTATTACTCCTGAAAGCGGTAGTACCGCTTACACTCCAGATCTTCTGTAATTTTCAACAATCCAATTGTGAATCTCGGAACGCAATTTTGCAAAGGCCTTGTTCTCGGATCCATACAAAACTCGATTCGACAGGATGTTCACGCTCATATCCATCTTAGGATCATACCAAATCGACGTTCCAGTGAACCCCGTGTGACCAATTGAATCTAACGAGAAATAATTTCCGCAACTTGCAGAGCCCGGCGTTGGCATCATATAACCCATAGCCCAGTCGCCTTTTCCTTCTGGAAGGGCGCGCTTAGCAAACAATTGTGCCGTCTTTTGACGAATGCTGTATCTTGCAATCCCCAAAAGCTGAGAGCGCAAATGAAGCGAATACCAACCTAAATCGTCGATGCTGCCGAACAAACCGGCGTGCGTAGAAACGCCCCCTAAGGACCAGCAGTTCAAATCATGAACTTCACCTTGAACAAGCTTTTTACGAACCGGGCATTCTTCTGTTGGAGCAAATAAGGAAATCTTGGTCGACGTTTTATTATCGGCGTGGAACTCTAAAGTCGTTCCTGCGTAGAACTTATTTTTTGTATCCGTCCAAACATCCAAAAGTGGTTTTTCAAAAATCACTTCAAGCACATAACCTAAAACCAGGAAACCAACATCGGAATAAACCGCTGTCTCTGACTTCTCAAGCTTCAAACCCTGGATGATTTCACGCAATTGATCGCGGCGCTTTTCACGGGACAAGTTCTGATTGATTTCTTGATAAAATGGCATCCACCACGGTAGCCCCGAACTGTGAGTCAATAACTCTGTAATTTTAGTTTCTTTGGAAGGAAACCATGGCAAAAATTCCGAAACCTTCGTCTCAAAATTCCATTTCCCCAATTCATAAGCGTACATCATCGCTTGCTGGGTAAAGATCACCTTCGTCACACTTGCTAGATCATAATAAGCGTAAGTATTGCCTACAGAAACGTCGCAAATGATACGTCCGCCCTGGTAAGCACGCACCATCACACCTGGAGTGGTATCGCGGATACGATCCTCTAGTTGCGAAATCAGATTCTTTTCTAGAACAGAAAATTTCATTACGCTTTTCCTCCTGTATCGATATTGAGCAGCACCTTGCCGTTCTTTTGTGAAAGAACGCATGAAGTGTTTAAAGGCACCGGTCTCTGAATCACATCATGGCCCGCTTCCAACCCTTGAAAGATTGGAAGATCTAAATCTTCGGACCAACGTTTAAAGACTTGTTTTAATTTGCTTTGATCTGACCCCGGTTCATTGCCCCCAATGAAATCACCCAGAATCAACCCGTGACACTGTTTAAACACGCCCGCCTGGCGCATATGTTCCAACATCTTATCAACGCGGTAGCCACGCTCCCCCGTGTCTTCCAAAAACAACAAAGACTTCTTAGCATCAATCTGCCACGGAGTGCCCAATGTCGTTTGCAAAACAGCCAGGTTTCCCCCGACAACACGGGATTTTAAAAGTTTTATGTTACGTGCCTGATCATTCAGAGGTTTGAGTTTTTTAAACTCAACATCTGTTTCTTGGCCAAAAAGAATTCCGTGTAATTCTTTTTCAAACTTGGAAGCAACCAAGCCGCGACCCAAACGATCCAATAGCGGCGCATGTAAAGTGCTCCAACCCCATTCCTGAGTCAGGAAAGTATGTAACGACGTAATGTCGCTGATACCGATCAAAAGCTTCGGTTCTTTTGGTTTTTTAAGTTTTGCAAGCATCGGCACCAAACGATTACTGCCGTAACCACCACGCATGCACCAAATCACACTAGAATCCTTAGACTGAATCGCATTTTTCAAAAACTCAAATCGAGCCTCATCTTCATTGGCATGCAGAAAATGCGGCTTGATCAAACCTTTTGGAATACGTGGAACCAAATTCCATTTCAAAAGAAAATCGCGAGAACCATCCACCTCGTGGGGCTGAGATGGGTAACCCGGAGCTACCACATCGACAATGTCGCCTTCTTTAAAAAACTTCCAACGTGTCATTACGCTTTCGCTCTCTTGATAATTTCTTTGATCGTTTTCTTGTGTTTCTTACCCGTAAAAATCTCTTCGATCTCTTTCGGTTTTAAAAGAGCGCGAGCTTCATCGCTGCCCATCAATTTATCTTTTAAGTGTTCGCCGTAACCCAATGTATGACAAAGACGCTGAACCAACGCGTAGGCATCTTCACGACGCATTCCTTTACCAACCAACGCCAACAACACATGGGAACTGAACAACTGCCCTTGGGAACTTTCGATATTGTCCAGCATGCGTTTTTTATTTACTTCCAAACCGTCCAACAAAACGCTCATACGGTGAATGCCATAGTCAGCCACAATAAAGGCATCAGGGAAGATCACGCGCTCAACCGAGGAATGGCTGATATCGCGTTCATGCCACAAAGCCACGTCTTCCATTGCCGCGACAGCATAACCACGCAGCAAACGAGAAAGGCCTGTGATGTTTTCTGCACTGATGGGATTTTTCTTATGAGGCATTGCCGAGGAACCTTTTTGGCCTTTGGTAAATCCCTCAGTCACTTCCGCCACATCACTGCGTTGCAAATGACGAAGCTCCACGGCCAAGCGCTCAAGCCCTGTTCCTATCATCGCCAGCGACAACATCATTTCCGCATGACGGTCACGAGGAATAACTTGTGTCGCAATAGGTTCTGGTTTCAAACCCAGTTTACGAGCCACCATCGCTTCCACTTTTGGAGACTGGCTAGAAAATGTACCAACCGCACCGCTGAGTTTGCAGATGTTCATGTTTTCTAAAGCCTCTTTGACACGTTTTTTATTACGACGAAGCTCGGTCAAGAAACCTGCCATTTTAAAACCGAATGTTGTGGGTTCTGCGAACATTCCGTGAGTACGTCCCGCACACATTGTCTCTGCATGTTTATCGACCAAGGCCTGCAAAGATTTTTCCATGCGAACGATTGAACTCATCAAAACTTGACCGGCTTCGCGGACCTGCAAGCTGAAAGCAGTATCTAGAACATCCGAAGAGGTCATTCCGAAGTGGATGAATTTTCCATGGGGTCCCACGTTTTCAGCCAAGTTGCTAACAAAGGCGATAACGTCATGTTTCGTTTCTTTTTCAATTTCAGAAATGCGTTTCACATTAAAGCGCGACTTTTGTGCGATCGCCTTTGCAGCCACTTTCGGAATCAAACCCAGCTGAGCTTGAACCTGTGCCACTGTGATTTCAACTTGCATCATCTTGCCAAATCGTTGATCTGCATCCCAAATAAGACCCATCTCTGGGCGCGTGTAACGTTCGATCACTGACCGGCTTCCTTTCGTTTCTCTTTTTGCTCTTTCAAAAGTTTTTCTCTCCACCAGTTTTGGATGTGCATCTGAGAGATTTCGTTTTTCGCGAACATCGCTGTCCACGCAAAGTGAGGCCATACCTCGGGCCCATCCAAGTGAAGGTTTCCATAAGCCACACGTCCACGACGTGAATTGTGTTTTGCCGAAAAAACTGGAAAGCGCGGAGCTCCCAATTGGGCATAAGTGTAATAATACTCTTGCGGGAAGCTTAGAACTTCCGGCTGAGCCAAAGACATGCGACGAAGCAAAATGTCTTTCATGCGCTTGCTACGGCTAGTTAGATATTCTTTGTTGAAACGCTGAACTGTCGGCATACGCATCCACACATCGAATTGTTCTGCGGAGGAGGTCCGTTGAATGACCATCATGTTTTCATGGGTCCAGGGAGAACTCACATCATCCAAAAGAACCGTGTGCAACGGAAGCGCATCGCGCTCTGTACAAGCCTGCAACGACACACGGTAACGAACCCAGCACCACTCTGACTCAAGAGGGCCTTCGTTGAAAAGATATTTTCCCAAACGCTCATTTAAGAAATACGTCTCTTCACTGGAAAGCATCCAGACGAGCTGTTCAAGTTTCAATAGACCTTGGTTTTCACCAGCGATCTCAAGACCCGTCACCGTCTTGCCCGCACCAAAGGACGCATCCACGATTTTTTGTGGCTTGATAACTTCAACGCCTTTGCTTCGCAACCAGGCAAATGATTTTTCCAAACCATCGCGGGTCGCTTGACGAACTAGAAACGAAGAAAAGATCGGAAGAGATGCACCTTCGGTCGCCGCCAATGCATTCGGTTTAAAAGTAGTTCCCGCCCACTGATGAGCGAAATGCAAAAGCCAGCTTTGATCAAAATCAAAACTCGTCACATTACGACCCACAGTTTTTTGTAGCTTATCAGAGGCGCTTGGCAGCAGAGCTTCTTTAACTTGTGGAGCGAGCCCCGAGTTGTCGATTTTAAATTTCGTCAAAGGACCTTTGCACTCAAGAGGACCTTCAGGCAGCCACAATGTAAAGCCATTGTGCAACTCTTCGAAAGAATCATCGGAGTACAAGCGCTCCATCTGCGATTCTGAAATTTTCTCGTTACGGAAAAAACCAAAGGGCCCTTCAAGATCTTCTGAGGGCCAAACGCCAAGTTTGGATGAAACATCCAAGACGGTCGTCTTGATCCCCTCGCGCGAAAGCGCGGCAGCCAACCAATGGCCTCTCCCAAAAGCAGAAACAATAACTATGGGACTGCGAAGCTCCATCTACTCACCCCAAATCGTAGCTAAGATATTCAAATTAATTAGAAATTCATCCATCATCCAAGTCAAAGATTCGCACCGCGACATAGAGGAAAAATGCCTTTCGATCTCACGGCATCCATGCCTCACCGCCGCCGGCTTTGCCGGTTCGCGGAAGCAAAGGGCTCCTGCCCTTTACCCTTCGGGCTGACGCGCAAAAATAGCATCCTGCTATTTTTGTCCGGCGCCGACGGAGGTCGCTGGGTGCAGGTTCTACCACCTCTCAGCCCTACGGAGTGCTTTGTTCTTAGGCAGTTTTCATCTATGGCGGATGCTTCATTGGAGTTGTTTTTCCCTCGCGATAGGAGGATGATTTTTTAGTTCGTTGAACATCTCAGCTTGATGGAGAGGTTATGCTTAAGATTTCCGCTAAAGTGTTGGTGGTAAGTTCGTTGTTTTTGGGTTTGTTGAGTTCGTCGGTGGGCTTTGCTGAGGAGAAAACTTCGTCTGAGGTTTCGAGTTCGGATTCTAAGCCTCGTAGTTTCTATGAGCTTTCTGCGAATGATATTTCGGGAAAGAAGGTTCATTTTTCTTCTTATCGTGGGAAAGTGGTTTTGGTTGTTAATACGGCTTCGCAGTGTGGATTTACGCCGCAGTTGAAAGATCTTGAGGGGCTTTACAAAAAGTATTCAGAACGTGGGTTTGTGGTTTTGGCATTTCCTTCAAATGATTTTAAGCAGGAAAAAGGCGACAACACTGAGGTGCAAAGTTTTGCCAAGAAAGAATATGGATGCACGTTCCCTTTCTTTGACAAGGCACCCGTCACAGGACCCAACAAGCAGCCTGTTTATCAGTTCCTGACGGAGCAAAAGCCGGGGCTGATTTTTAAAGATGTAAGTTGGAATTTTGAGAAGTTTTTGGTGAATCGCAAAGGGCAAGTTGTGGATCGCTGGACTTCGATTACCAAACCTTCCTCTGACAAAATAGTAAATGCGATTGAAAAAGCCCTGGCAGAGCCTCTCTAAAAGAATGACAGCGTTTCAATCTGAGACACTGTCATGCGCATTGGGGTAAAATCTTAATTTTCCCTGAAGTTTTTGACAATTTCACTCGATAATAACAACAGGGGGAACTGTGAAAACCACCGGAACTATTCTACATTCTGGCCTTCTGGCTTTGGTGTTGGCTGCGGGAATGCTTTTGCCTTCTTTGTCGCATGCACAAAGCTCTGATCAAAAACATTATCTTATCGCACAAAATGATCCAGACGAGGCCTTCGACCCATTCTCTGATTATTCTGAATTCGATGAGGACTCTGATGAAGAAGCTGACGTGAACTTCTTCCGCAATGGTCGCTTCTTCACCGTCGGCTTAGCTGGTGGTTATCGCGGCTTTACGGGGAACTTTGCGGATCAATATTCAGCGGCCCCATCATTTGGTTTGTTCCTGAGCTACTTCTTCGATCTTCGTCTGGCTCTTCACTTGGGCTTCCAAACTGGTGACCATGCCGTTAAGTTTTCGACTTTGAATGCGGGTAACGTGACTAACTACACTGGTAACGTATCAATGACTTCGATCAACTTCGACTTGAAGTACTACTTGAACACGCAAAACGTAACACGCGGTTTGGCTGATCTTAATCCGTACATCTTGGGTGGTCTGGGTCAGTTCTATCGAACGTATACAATTTCGGGTATCGACTCTTACTCTCGTGACTCGACAATGGGTTTTGACGTTGGCGCGGGTGTTGAGATTCCCTTGATGCGCAAGAAAGCTTACTTAGGATTGCAAGCAGCATATCACTACGTAAATTTCTCTGACGAGAGCAAATCTTATGTTCAAGGAACTGAGAAATTGGAAAAGAATCTTTCCGGTGACTTGTACGACTTCTTATTTATCCTTGGGATGAACTTCTAACGAGACCAGCTCCGGCGCCGCCGGAGTGTAGCTACTCGAACAATGCGAACACCTGCAGAAAGAAGCCAATCAGGATCACTGCAGGTGCTACCCACTTCAAAATCACAATCCAATGCGAATACATGGAATAACTCACAAACTTATCGCGATCGATAAAGCTAGTTTCCTTTTCTTTTTCAGAGGTGCCCTTGTAAAAGGTCCACAAGATCCCTAGGGCGACTAAAGGCAATAGCCAGTTGATCAACAACGAGTCCAGTGATTCGATCAGTGAACGGCCATTGATGCGCACGTATTTAAGCACTGAACTTGATAGCGCTGGCAAAATTGCCAACAACAAAGCAGACGCTCCGGAAATCCACGTGGCAAGTCCACGCTCCATTTTCTTATTACGATCCACCAGATTCGATACAACGACTTCAAGCAAACCAATACTGGCATTCAACGCAGCCAAATACAGACAAACAAAGAAAGCCAATCCAAACAGGGCGCCACCAGGAATACCCAAAAGATAGCGAGGCAAGACCTCAAACATCAACGCAGGGTCCGTCAATGGCACATTAGAAGCCTGAAACGCTACCGGAAAGATCATAACCACCGCCAGCAACGAGATCAATGTGTCAACGAAAGCCACACGAAATCCTGCTGTTGGAACGTGATCCTCCTCACGCAGATAAGACCCAAACGTCACCATCGTTCCAAAACCCACAGAAAGCGTAAAGAACACGTGCCCCAAAGCATGGCCTAAAGACGAAAACGTCAACTTAGAAAAATCTGGATAAAACAAGAAACGCATAACTTCGGGAGTGGAAGGCAATGAGAATGACTTAAAAAGCAAAATCGCAACTAAGACTGCAAATAGCGGCATCATATAACTGATCCACTTTTCCAAACCCTCTTGCACGCCTTTTAAAACCACAACAACCGTGATTAAGATATGCGCGGAAGCAAGCATCACTTGCAACCAACCATTCGACATTAATGCCGCAAGATTGGTCTTATTGGCTGCCCCCTCGACATCTAAAAATAGAGAGATAAAGAATTGGGTCATAAAGTGCAAAACCCAACCACTAATCACCGCATAATAAGAAAACACAACGACACTGACCAATACTGCCAAACGCCCCACCCAACGGAAGTTGCGCTTGGCCTCTTGGCCCATCATATCTGTGGCCACGATCACCGAACGGCGGGTGTTTTTACCCAGCATCAATTCTGCGATCAACATCGGAGCACCCACGGCAAACGACAGAAAAACATAAAGGAGGATGAAAGCTCCTCCCCCATTTTCCCCTACGACATAGGGAAAACGCCACAGATTCCCCAGACCGCAGGCAGAGCCTACGGCCAACAGGTAAAATCCAAAACGTGTTCTCCACGAGCCGCGTTTAAGCATTATTCCTCGATGTTCGCACCACGGCGAGATTTCATACAGAAGATCCGAATTGGCAATCCATGAAGATCCCATTTCTCTTTGATATGCTTAATCAAGAAACGACGGTACGAATTCGTCACGCCATCCGGGTGATTCGCAAATGCGATGAATGCCGGTGGACGTTGATAAGTTTGAGTCACGTAATAAAACTTCACATTCGTAGTTCCCCATACCGGAGCTGGAGTTTTACGAATCGTTTCAAAGAAGAACTCATTCATATCGCGAGTTGGGATACGGAAATTGATTTGTTCGGAAACTTTCTCGATCATCTCAAACAAGTCATCAATACCTTGGCCCGACTTCGCACTTGTAAACACGATATTTACGTCGGTGAAAAAGTGGAATACGCGCTCACATTGCTCACGGAATGTTTTGCGGTATTCTGGAATTTCCGCGCCACCAATATCTGATTTGTTGGCAACAACGATAACGCCTTTATGATCTTCCAAAATGGACTGCATGATACGCGCATCTTGATCTGTCGGACCTTGAGTTCCGTCAATCATCAGCAAAATTAAATCTGCACGACGAATAGACTCTTGAGATTTAAATGCGGAGATAATCTCAAGATCTTCTTCACGACGACGTGATTTACGAAGACCTGCCGTATCCACTAAAGTATAATTCTTTTCGTTATAGACGAATGGAGAATCCACCGCATCGATCGTAGTCCCCGCAACGTCAGAAACCAACATGCGGTTTACACCCAAGATACGATTGCAAATAGAACTCTTACCAACGTTCGGTTTACCAACGATCGCGATCTTCATCCCTTTATCGTAAGTAAATTCCTGCTCCGGAATTTGATCCACAATCCACTCAAGGATCTGACCGATACCACGACGTTGTTCAAACGCGGCAGAAATAATATCGACACCGAATTCATAGAAATCCGTTTTCGCCATTTCTTCGTCTTGAGAACTATCCACCTTATTGATGACCAACAAGAACGGTTTACCTGTTTGCTTTGCCACACGGATGATGTCGCGATCTTCGGGGATCAAACCAGCACGACCGTCCATCACCGCAATGATGTAATCCACAGAGTGCAGGAACTCAGAAACTTGCTCTTTGATCAAACGAGAGAACAAATCCCCTGCTTCCGTAATACCACCTGTATCGATCAAATCAAATTGCTTACCCCAGATATCGACCGGTTCGATCATGATATCGCGAGTAACACCAGATTGGTTCTTTACCACGGCTTTACGAGTTTCAGTGATAATATTAAATAAAGTAGATTTACCTACGTTGGGACGACCAATGATCGCCACCTTTGGGGCAAACTCAGTCTTCTGATTCTGTGACATAACCCAACTCCTTCATAATACGCTTGTTATCAAACCACTCTGGCTTCGCTTGAACTTTCAAGTCCAAGAACACTTTACCGCCCATCAGTTTTTCGATCTCTTTACGAGACTCCATACCAATTTGCTTGATAACTGTTGCGCCCTTACCGATCACGATCGCTTTTTGGCTTTCGCGTCCTACCAAAATCTCAGCGTAGATTTTTGGCATAACACCGGTCTCATCAAATTTTATGATACGCACAGCAATGTGGTATGGAACTTCATGGTGAAGATTGTCGAAACATCTTTCACGGATAATTTCACAAACCATATCACGAACGTTTTCATTCGTGAAAAGCTCGGCATCATAAAGTGGAGCTGGAGATTCCGGCAAAATAGACAAGCAATCAATCAAGATCGCTTCGCGCTCTTCGAGGTCGTTTGCATATGTTTTTGCAGAGACAGAAAGAGCTTTACCACCTTTTTCTTCGATCATTTTTTTCAAAATCAAAACGCGGTGAGCTTTGTCTTCGATATCCGTCTTAGTAACGATACCAATCCAAGGTTTTTTTGATGCAGCAACAAGGTTGATGATCTTTTCAGCGTCATCAGCTTTTGCTTCATCCACACTCACGACAGCCAACAAAGCATCAGAATTTCTGATCACTTCCTCAGCTTCTTTGGCCAAGAATGCATTCAAACCTTTATCAGCTTTGATCAAACCTGGAGCATCTACGAACACAACTTGACCCGCATCAGAGGACCACATCCCCAAAATACGACGGCGTGTTGTCTGCGGCTTTGCGGAGACGATGGATACCTTTTCGTCCACAAGGAAGTTCATCAATGTGCTCTTCCCGGCATTAGGCTGCCCGATTAATCCTAAAAATCCTGCCTTATAACTCATAACTATTTCGTCTCCTTAAACTTTGCATCTAAAGCGCTTTTCGCCGCATCTTGCTCGGCATTTTTTTTACTGCGTCCGCGCCCCTTGGACCAGATTTCATCTTTAACTTTTACACACACTACAAACTGACGATCATGCGGAGGACCTTCCTCTGCCAGGACTTCGTACTTAGGCGTTTCTTTCTGCGCCTTTTGCACAAGTTCCTGCAATCGCGTTTTATAGTCTCTTTCAAAATCTTCGTTACAGCAGGTCTTATCACAAAGTGGTAAGAACTCTTTACGAACGAAGGTTTGAGCAGCGGCAAAGCCGCCATCCAGATACATCGCCCCTACGATAGCTTCCAATGAAGAAGCCAAGAGACGAGGTTTCAATGCGCCCCCGGTTTGCGCTTCCCCTTTACCAAGTTGAAGAATTTTGTTCAGCTCCATATCCCGAGCAAGTTCAAACAAAACCTCTTCATTCACAATCGAGGCACGTTTCTTAGACAATCCACCTTCTGTATCCTGCGGGTATTTTTCGTAAAGAAACTCCCCCACAACCAGATCCAAAACAGCGTCGCCCAAGAACTCAAGCTTTTCATTGTGCTCAGTATGGTTCTTAAGTTCGTTTGCGTAACTCTTGTGCGTAAGAGCACGAGCCAGCAAAGCAGTGTTTTTAAATTTATAACCTAAACGCATTTCGAGCGAGTTCATGACAGAACCTCCCCGATCAAATGACCTTCCATATGAGATTTATTGGAATGATCATAACCAGTAATTTTGACGTCGATTTCTTGACCCGCCCAATGACTCAAGAAGCTTTCAGCTCCGGCAATATCCACGGGCCAGTAATCATGGCTTAAACCTTGACCACCCTTAGCAGCATTCTTCAAAACCAGAACTTTTTTAGTTGTGCCAATTTGAAGATTTGCCTGTTGAGTATAACGCTCAATACTTAGCTCACGCAAAACAGCCGCGCGTTCAGCACGCACGTGAGGATAGACTGAAACATCTAATGCCGCCGCACGAGTACCTTGTCGCTCGCTATACGGGAATACGTGCAATTTCGTCCAAGGAAGTTCTGCTAAGCATTTTGCAGTGTCTTCGAACTGCTCTTTGGTTTCTGTTGGGAATCCAGTAATCACGTCCATACCCACGAAAGAGTTTGGAACGCGCTTTTCAATCGCCAGCAAAGACTTACGAACATCGTCTTGCGTGTATTTGCGTTTCATATGGTGAAGCACATCTGTATTCGCACTTTGGATACTCATATGGAAATGAGGACACAAACGAGAATCAGAATAAAGATCCAATAATCTTTCAGAGACTTCAACCGGCTCTAAAGAAGACAAGCGGAAGCGAGGCATTTTAGTTCTCGCCAAAAGATTTTCAATCAGATCTTCCATCACCATCTGTTGGCCGTTGATTTCGTCTTCGTAGTCACCGATATGAACACCAGTCAAAACGACTTCACGAGAACCCTCAGCATAAAGATCATTAATACGGTGTACCAAATTCGCAATCGAAATGGAACGCGACTTACCGCGAGCATAAGGAATAATGCAGTAAGTACAGAAGCTGTTGCAACCGTCTTGGATCTTTAAAAAAGTGCGAGTGTGGTGTTTTTCGATCCCCCCACCCATTTCCAAATCTTCTTTTTTAAAGATGTTGGATTTAAAGACTTTCTCAGTCAGCTCACCACGGAAATGTTTATTCAACAAATCCGGCAGGTTTCCTTTATGTGAATTCGCCACGATCAAATCAGCACCCGGAAGCGACGAGAATGAACCCGTATCAACCTGCGCAGCACAGCCTGTGACCACGATCGTACAGAATGGATCTTTCACCTTTAAACGACGAATATAGCGAACCGCTTCTTTCGTCGCTTCTGCTGTCACCGCACACGTATTCAAGACATGAATGCGTGCATCCTTTTCGCCACGGATGACCGGAGCAAAGCCATTCGCATTCAGGTTCTTTTGAATAAGACCTGCATCGTAAGTGTTCACCTTACAACCAAAAGTATGAACCTGATATTTCACATCGCGGTTCACTTGGCTAGGCACGGGTGTTTCTACAGAGTGATCCATCCGCCTCCTACAAGTTCGCGCTCGCGATAAAACACAGCCGCTTGACCCGGAGTCACTGCACGCTGAGGTTCTTTGAATTTCAATTTAAATCCAGTATCGGTTTTATAAACCAAGGCCGGAGAGCCTTTGTGTTGATAACGGATTTTAACGTTCATCAACTCGCCGTCTTGCAAATCACCCAACATGTGAGGATCAACAACATCAACTTCATGAGCGAACAAGTACTTCTCGTCACCAACCCAAACCGTATTGTCTGCAGCATCAATTTTGATCACGAATAGTTTTTCGTGATGATCCATACCTAGACCCTTACTTTGACCGTAAGTGTAGTTATGAATACCTTCATGCTTAGCCATCACTTCGCCCGTCGGATAGCGTTTCAACAAACCTTTTTTAGAATCCAAAACCGCTTTTGGTACTTGGCCTTTGATAAAGTTTTGGTAACCAATTCCACCCACAAAGCAAATACCTTGAGAGTCTTTTTTCTTAGCTGTGACCAATCCCATTTTCTCAGAGTACTCACGCACCTGGGGCTTTTTCATATCGCCAATCGGGAATAAAAGTTTTGGCACAAGCTCTGGATCAATCGTGAACAAGAAATACGTTTGGTCTTTCCAGTCATCGGTCGATGTATGGATTGAAGACTTGCCGTTTTCATCTGTTACGATTTTTGCGTAGTGACCCGTGGCCAAGTAATCACATTCAAGCTCTTTCATCTTTTTCACCAGATGGTCAAACTTTAAGTACGTGTTACAGTTCACACACGGTAGTGGTGTTTGTCCTTCAAGATACGCTTTCAAGAAAGGATCAATAACAGCGGCGCGAAATTTCGCCTCGCAATTCAGTACGTAAAACGGAATGCCCAAACGATCCGCCACTGAGCGCGCATCATCCACATCGATCGATGAACAGCACGTGCCGTTTCCTTCTTCGATATCACAAGTTGAGTAATCCCAAACTTGCATTGTGGCCCCGATAACTTCATAGCCCTGTTCCACTAACAGCGCAGCCGCGGCGGAACTGTCCACGCCTCCGCTCATAGCAACAAGTACTCGTCCCTTAGACATGATATGTCTCTCCCTCTTCATGTTCAATCGATCGCAAACGAGTCACGACCGCCTTTAATGCTTCAACAAATCCATCTACTTCCGCTAAAGTCGTTTCCCAACCCAAGCTCACGCGCAAACTATTTTGCGCCTCTTGACGAGAAAGCCCCATCGCCAGCAACACCGGACTTGGTTCTGGATTCCCACTCGAACAAGCAGCCCCTGTGCTGACGGCGTAACCCTTGATATCCAAAGACATCAACATTGTTTCCCCATCCGCACCCTTGATCACAAGAGAACTTGTGTTGCTTAAGCGCGGAGTTTCAACAGCGGTGATTGTGACTTCTGGAATTTCCGCCAAGATACGAGCTTCCATGTGATCGCGAAGCTTGCTCACTTCGAATGCTTTATCAGCAACCAGTGGAGCCCTTTGCGCCATCAAACCCAAGCACGCAATACCCAATGTGTTTTCAGTACCACCACGACGATGGCGCTCTTGTGCGCCCCCGTGAATCAAAGGACTCACATTCATGCCTTTTTTCATGTAAAGCACTCCCGTACCTTTGATGGAATAAAACTTATGACCCGAGATCGATGCGAAATCGACATTGAGCTCTTTCAAATTCAAAGGTGCTTTACCAAAACCTTGAACAGCGTCGGTGTGAAACAAAGCGCCCTTCGCGTGAGCCATCTCGGCCATTTGTTTGATTGGAAACAAAGTGCCCGTTTCATTATTCGCAAACATCACCGACACCAATGCGGTCTCTTCACTTAAGTGTTCTTGATAGAACTTCAAATCAATTACACCTTCTCGGCTCACCGGAATGTACGAAACACGCGCGCCCATCGCTTCAAGATGCGCCATGGTTTTCATAATGCTTGGATGTTCAACGGCGGAGCACATGAAGTGTGTGCGACGACGTTGTTCCGGAGTTATAAATTGAGCCGTGTGATAGTAATCAAAAAGACCTTTAAGAACGGTGTTGTTGGCTTCACTGCCACCCGATGTAAATACGATTTCGAGTGGTGAGATATTCAATGCATCAGAAATTGCCTTGCGCGCATCACGAATCAAATTCTTAGGTTGTCTGCCACCCCAATGAATAGAACTCGGATTACCACCAGCGGCAGCAAACTCAGGCAATGCGGCGATCACTTCAGCACACACGGGTGTGGTCGCATTGTGATCGAAATAGTGAAGGATTTTGGTCTGAAGCATAAGTGGGCGGAGACTACCACACTTGCTAAGTATTGAAAACCTCTATCTTTTTACCGTCTAACCTGTACGCAATGCTGCAATTTATTCAGGCCTCCTAGACCTAGACTCAGGTTTTCACCCTTTTAGGCCGATAAACAACACAATGAGCACTACTGAATGGTTTGAGCATTTTAAACATAAACTTCAAGGACTTACCGAATCCCATACGGCAGGTGGATCGCCTTTGAGCCTTCTTGCCTATGCTTTGAAGGAAAACCAACTTACACCTGAGGAATATTTTCCTTGGGCGATGGCTCATTATAAACTACCTCGTCTTCAGGCAAGATTTTTTACAGAAACTCCTCCTCGCAAAGAAATGTTAGCTAAGTGGGCGACTCATTACTCATGGACGGTGGAGTGTCTGCCTGTGGCGGAGTGGGATGGCATTCTTGTAGTGGCATGTCTGCAACCGCCGCAGGATTTCCCTTCCAACCCAACATGCGTATTTGTTCTAGCTCCTCAGGAGGCCTTAGAACAATGCTGGAATTCTTGGCAGTCTCAAACAGCTAAAATTCCGGCGTCAGCTCCGACAAAACCTGTAGCACTTGATTCAAGTTTACCTGAGGGTTTTGAAGCAGCCACTGTGATCGCGCCTGCTAAAAAATCGGGTGACAGTTTTTCATTCGAAGACCTTGGTGAATTCCCTGAGGCATCGGATGCCTCTGCTTCTTCAGAGGAAGGTGAATCTTCCGAAGGACACAGCGAATCTGCTGGTGAAGAAATGGGTGGACTTGAAGGTCTGTTCGACACACCCGTTGTTAAACTTCAATCTATCGCAAATAGCGAAG
Organism: Bdellovibrio sp. SKB1291214; assembly: GCF_002209355.2. Lineage (GTDB taxonomy): Bacteria > Bdellovibrionota > Bdellovibrionia > Bdellovibrionales > Bdellovibrionaceae > Bdellovibrio. Next base: position 2,730,190 of record NZ_CP106855.1, on the reverse strand, counting down.
CTTCAGCAGAAGCGGCTCCAGCTCAGGAAGCGGCTCGCGAATTGACTCCCGTTGATCAAATTTTAAATACTTCAGCATCCGCTTCAGATGTTGAAAAAACTTTCGATAGAACTGTGGTTGATGCTCGCCCTACTTTGGCGAAAGTTGATCCTGTTCTTGAGAAAAAAGCTGAAACAACAGTCGCGGCGGCGACTCCAGCGTTAACACCGAACTCTGCACCAGCTCCGGCAGCTTCCAAAGCGGGCGGCCCACCGCCTCCTCCTAAGGATGAATTGCCTGACTTGAGTGAGGAAAGCTTTGGCAATAAGCCAATTCCTGTTGTGACTCGTCCAACAGGAATCGCAAAACCGACAATGAATCCGGTTGCGAGCGGCAGTTTCGCACTTGAAAAATTAAAAAAGAAAAACAGCGGCGTTATTGCCGACAAAGTAAAACGTGTTCTTTCAGAAATGAAATCACACTTTGAAAAATCCATGATTTTGACTCTGGACGAACAAGAATCACAAGTGACTGCGTTTGCCTGGGACGAAAACTTCCAAGACATCAAAGACACGTCGATGCGCATTCCTTTGAAGACTCCTAGCATCTTTAACATCGTGGCTGCGACTCAAAAACCTTTCCACGGTTACATCTCTTTGAACGATCTGAACGAGAACTTCTTTGAACAATGGAACCAAGGAACAATCCCTGATCACGTGACAATCACGCCCATCATTATCAATGAAAAATTGGTAGGAATGTTGATGGGCTTGGCTGAAAAATCAGCTTACAACAAGGCCTCTTTGAACCTTGCTGAAAAGCTTTCCAACGAGTTCATCAAAGGCCTTCAAGCTGCCTAATTACAAAGGGGCCGAGTACTTCCTAATCGGCCACGACATTTTCACAAGTCGGAACTGTGTAGGACTTCGTGAACAAGTAGACTTCTAAGCCGTTGTTCAAACGACGTCCAATCTGAATATTTACCGTCATAGGGTATGTGCCAGTGTAGGTAACTGGTTTGCAAACCGTGCGATTTGAACCAGTGTCACAGAAATCCTCCTTCTGAACATAGTTGATGGGTGTAGAAAGGACTTCTCTGCCAACGGTTTGAAAGACAGTTTTACCGGCGCCCTCTTGAATCGCATAAACGATATCAACCGGAGCCTGGGTACGAAGCATTCCACCATCACGACACACGAATGTATAATCGATGGCTCGGCCCATGTAAATCACAGGAGAGTGAAGAACATAGGGACCCTTTGCTGCTAAAATTTCTTCCCAAGATGAATTCTGAGTGATCATTGCTGACGCAGATTGCGCGATAAGTAGAGCGAACACGGACATTAATATTTGTTTCATTTAAATTCTCCTTTTGTGAGATTTGCTGTGAGCGCAACCTGCACAAACCGGAAAGAATTCTCAAATAAAAGAAACGTTAAAATCCCCCCAGAAAAAATTAAATACAGCTTCAGAAAAACTCGTGAAAATTTGATAGGAAAATCTTCTTTATATTAATTTTATGCCAAGGCATTCCACTCACGGCGAAGTTTTCCAAAAACCTTAGTGCTGCGATATTCTCCGTTAACAATAGAATCTTCGCGAAGCTCCCCTTCTAATTTATATCCATTTTTTAAAGCCACACGAGCGGAGGCTTCATTGAAGGAAGCACAGCGAATTTCCACTCTGTGAAAGCCCGCTTTGAAGCATTCATTTTCTAAAAGCTTTACCGCCTCGCTGATATAACCTTTGCCTTCAAACTCTTGACCGATCCAGTATCCAAGCTCGCAATGTTTAAACTCCCAATTGATCGAGTGAACACCGCAACTGCCAATGTATTTCTGGTCGACATAAATGCCGTAATCGAACAACGCCAGATTATCCCATTCATTGTGGGTTGCATTGATCCAATTTTTTGAATCCTCAACGGAGTTTGTAAGCTGAGTCCATGGCATGTGCTTTAAGTGCTCGCGATTGGCGTCTATCATCGCAAACATTTCAGATGCCAATGACAACGGGTGCTTTTGAAGTATTAAACGGGGCCCCAATAAACGCGAAGGAAGTGGTCTTTGAGCGATCATCCTTAAAAAATAAGGTGCCTGCCGGTTTTTTGCAACGCCACGTGTATCAAAAGCCGGAGACACCTTTTAGAGAAAGAAGCCTTTTCCTTTTTCTCCGGCTTGCAGGAAAATCCGCCAGGCGAAGTTTTTAGGAGTTTCCGTTTTCGTTAACACAGGTTTTGGTACTTCAGAGGAGTTTTTGTCCATTTTTTTTCCTCCTGATGCCTTTGATTTTAAACCAAACGGACGCACTCGTTCGTTACGCCCAGTGATCTTTGAGGAAATACAGTTCAAATGTGACTAAAGCAGACGAGAGGTAATAATTCTCTCAGTTTCCGATGGACCTTTGGTGATACTGACTTCGACTCGTTGCCAGTTCAGGGGAAGATAGTCGTAATCTAAACGTTGAGCCCACTCGACCACGACAAAGCCTTTTTTCGGAGCGAATAAATCCCAAAAACCCGAGCTTTCAAGATCGTCGTCATCGTCCAAGCGATATAAATCCAGGTGATCCATCGCAAGACCCTCTGCATTTTCATAACGAAGATGAATGGCAAAGGACGGCGATTGGACGTCTTTCATTCCCAAAATTTCAGCGATGGCTTGCACGGAAGTGGTCTTACCCGCACCCACGTCACCACTTAAAAGCAAAACGCAACGTTCACTTAAGTGTGGCAGAAATTCCTGCCAAAACACTTTAAGTTCCTGTTGCGATTTGATTTGTCTTTGAGAATTCAAGATCGAAGACATAAAGTTTTACTTTAAGATCTTACGCATTTTCTTAACAGCGGTTTCCATTCCGTCTTCCAGTGCGTAGCAAACCAGCGAATGGCCAATGTTCACCTCTTGAAGGTATGGCAACTTGTTGATTTCTTTAGAGTGTGCGTAATCTAGACCATGACCAGCATGAACATTCAAACCTAAATAGTTGGCCCATTCAGCGGCTTCCACCAAACGCTTCCATTCTTTGGCTTTCGCAGCGCCCTTTAAATGCACCCACTTACCCGTATGAAATTCAACGGCATCTGCACCCACTTCATATGAAGCTTCAACTTGTTCAATGGAAGGCTCGATAAACATTGAGATTTCGATTCCAATGCGCTGAAGTTTCTCAACCATTGGAAGCATTTTTTTATAGCCTTTTTTAACGTCAAGGCCGCCCTCAGTCGTCAACTCTGCGCGCTTTTCAGGAACAAAGCAAACCCATTGTGGGCGATATTTTTTGGCGAAAGACACCATCTGTGATGTCGCTGCCATTTCCAAATTCAACGGAACTGGGCAAGATTTAGAAAGCGTTTTCAAGTCGTGCAATTGAATGTGACGACGGTCTTCGCGCAAGTGAATCGTGATTTGCTCAGCACCACCCTTAACGGATTTTTTAACCATGTCCAACAAGTTAGGATAAGCAGTGGTACCACCACGCACTTGGCGAAGAGTAGCTACGTGATCAACATTCACACCCAAACGAATTTTATGTTTCATGAGGTCTCCAATAGACGAATTTATATATCAGTTAGGGTTCTGATGGAAGGGATTCCGAGGCGCAAGGAAGAAGGCGTACTAGTAGTACGCCGACGACACAGTAACGAAGAGAGCCCTTTCAGAAGGGCCCTAACTGAGTTCTTTCTCAAGGAATGCAGCGATCTCATCGGCATAGGTGGAAATTTCAGTTTTGTCTTTACCCTCAACAAGCACGCGGATCACCGGCTCTGTTCCAGAGAAACGGACAAAGACACGGCCGTTGCCCGCCAGTTTCTTTTCAACATTGGCGATTAAATCGTGATAGCCCTTGATCTCATCAAGCTCCATGCGACGTTTAACACGCAAGTTGATCAACACTTGAGGCATGTCATCAAATACGCGCGCAAGGTCACTCATTTTCTTATTTGTTTGCTTCATCACCGCAAGAACGCCTAACGCTGCTACACACCCGTCACCCGTTGTTGTGTGATCTAAGAAGATAATATGACCTGATTGCTCCCCACCTAAGTTGTAGCCGTTTTTACGCATCTCTTCGACAACATATTTATCGCCTACACCGACTTTAACAACTTTAATACCAGCATCGTTCATCGCTTTTTCAAGACCGAAGTTCGACATCTGCGTTGCAACTAGGGTGTTGTTTTTCAGTAGGCCCCGCTCTTTCATATGCAGAGCACTGATAGCAAGAATACGATCCCCGTTAACGATCTGACCTTTTTCATCCACCATGATCACGCGATCCGCGTCACCATCAAGACTGATACCCACGTCAGCACGGTACTGAACAACTGCCTCGGCAAGTTTTTGTGGATACAAAGCACCAACCTTATCGTTGATGTTCGTTCCATTCGGATCATCACCCAACTGGATCACCTCCGCACCCAACTCTTGGAAAATCGAAGGAGCCACTTTGTAAGCCGCACCATTTGCTGTATCCAGAACAATACGCATGCCATCCAAAGTGTATTCTAGTGGGAATGTGGATTTCACATAGACGATGTAGCGACCTTGGGAGTCATCGATACGGCGAGTACGACCAATTTCTTTGCTTGGTGGCAACAAGGCCGTCAGGTCTTCTTCAAGAACCAGGCGTTCGATTTCACGCTCCATCTCTTCAGAGATTTTAAAACCATCGGCACCAAATACTTTGATCCCGTTGTCATGAAATGGATTGTGAGAGGCCGAAATAACGATACCAGCCACCGCACGCATTGTACGTGTCAGATAGCCAATACCAGGAGTTGGAAGTGGTCCAACCAATTGAACAGCGACACCCATCGAATTCAAACCGCTCGCAAGAGCCTGTTCGATCATGTAACCTGAAAGACGCGTGTCTTTACCGATAACCACTTTACGAAGTGAGGGATGAGCATTGTATTTTTGTTTTTGAAGAATGTAACCGATCGCCTGACCGATTTTAACAACCATATCCGGAGTCATTGGATACTGGTTCGCAGTTCCACGGATTCCGTCTGTACCAAAAAGTTTGCTTGATTTTTTTTCCACGTTACTGACCTTTTTGTTCTTCGCTAGTGCCGTCTGCTGGGACGCTTTCTTTAATTTTCACAACTTCAACCTGAATCTGATTAGGACGAACCCCCAGGATTTTAACCCCCAGCGGAACCTCAATCTTATTCAACGGGATATCGACGTAAACCACGCCTTCGCCCTTTTGAGAGATATCAAGATTGATATTCTGAGACAAAGAGCTTTCCATAAACTTCTTTAAAGCCGCTCTGGGCCCTGAAACCTTTACCTTGATGTGGTCAGTAGTCTGCGCCACAACGTGGGTTCCGGGGGCTGTAATTAAGTCAACTTCCACATTTTTGCTAAGGACGAAATCCCGGCGACCTAAAATGGTCAACCACAGGATCAGAGAAATGAATAAAGCTACGACTTTATAGCTGAAATTCTCAGTCAATGAATCAGACCAACGACGTCTCATGACAAATCTCCTTGCTGAGAGAAGGCTTTGTATTTGAGGCCGAACGTTTCATACAGAGCTTTACGGATATCACCCAGCTCCACATTCGGGCTTAAGTGACCACCTTGCACGATACCGATAGATTTATTTTCTTCTGAAACCACGAACACCAAGGCATCTGTCTCTTCCGTTAAACCAATCGCAGCACGGTGACGAGTTCCCAAGTTTTTATCCAACGCTGGATTTTTTGAGAGAGGCAAGAAACATCCCGCCGAGTGTATTTTACCATTGCGGATCAGGACTGCGCCGTCATGCATGGGGCTTTCCGGATGAAAGATCGAAGCTAAAAGTTCCGCTGAGACTTTCGATTCCATCTCCGTCCCGAATTCGATGTGATAATCAATCACAATCTCTCTCTCAACCACGACAAGCGCTCCAAAGCCTTTTTGCGCAGTCAAAATGATACCCTTAGCGATCTCTTCGATAACTTGAGTTTCTTGGATTGTGGAGGCATCTGTGAAGAATGGATTAGATCCAATATGCGCAAGCGCTCTGCGGATCTCGGCCTGGAATAAAACAACCACGATCACGAACAAGTTAGAGAAGAATTTTTCAAGGATCCAGTTAAAGGTAAAGAGCTCAAGCCAGATACTGAGGATATAGCCAATGGCTAAAACTCCAAGACCGGAGAGCATTTGAATCGTGCCGGTTCTTTTGATCAGAACCAGGATACGATAAACCACCATCCACACAAGGATCATGTCGATCGCATCTTGCACACGCAAGTGCTGGACGATGAAGATGAGGTTGTCGATAAATTGCTGCAACATCATGATGCCCAATCAAAAACGTAATGGGGTTAAGGCACAAAAAGCTCCAGGTTTCCCTGGAGCTTCAAAAAGTCCGTTAGATTGTCACTGGCCCGGTGTTTCCTACTGGATCAGAGCCTGAAGAATCGTCTTTTTTACCGATCCCTTTAGCCTCTGCCAGCGCCAGGTTTGTATCACGACGGTTGTTTCTGTATTTTTCAATTTCAGAAACCGCCGCACCGTTGATCATCATATCAACTTCGTGACCATCAATTGTCTCATACTCAATCAAGGCTTGAGTGATAGACTCAAGAGCTTGTTTGTTCTCAGTCAAGATTCGAACCGCAGTTGCGTAACCTGTGTTGATAATTTTTGAAACTTCCGCATCGATCTCTTCCGCTTTCGCCTCAGAGTATTCTTTGTGGGATTGATGACCATATTGCATACCCAAGAACACTTCGCCGCCTGATTTCTCAAACGCCAAAGGACCTAGTTTCGACATACCCCATTCGCAAACCATACGGCGAGCGATTGATGTTGCGCGCTCGATATCATTACCCGCGCCTGTCGTCACGTCCTTAAAGATCACTTCTTCAGCCGCACGACCACCGAACAAGAAGGCAATCATGTTCTCAGCAGTTGATTTCGACAAAGACACAGATTCTTTCTCTGGAAGAGTTTGAGTTACACCCAAAGCCATACCACGAGGGATGATCGTTACTTTGTGAATCGGATCTAAACCCGTCAATTTTCTATTCACCAGCGTATGACCCGCTTCATGGTAAGCAGTCACTTTTTTATCTTCGTCAGAGATAACCATAGATCTTCTTTCAGATCCCATGATCACTTTGTCTTTCGCTTTTTCAAAGTCTTCCATCTCAAGATACTTTTTGTCTGTACGAGCGGCCACAAGAGCGGCCTCGTTCACAAGGTTCTCAAGGTCTGCACCCGAGAAGCCCGGAGTACCACGAGCAATTTTAGAAGTATCAACGTCAGGTCCGAGTGGAGTCTTACGCGTATGAACGCCCAAGATTTGCTCACGACCTTTAAGATCTGGTTTATTCACAACCACGCGGCGGTCGAAACGACCTGGACGCAACAACGCTGGATCAAGAACGTCAGGACGATTCGTCGCTGCGATCATGATAACCCCTTCAGAAGATTCGAAGCCGTCCATTTCAACGAGCAATTGATTCAGAGTTTGCTCACGCTCGTCATGACCACCACCCATGCCGGCACCACGATGGCGACCTACGGCATCGATCTCGTCGATGAAGATCAAGCAAGGAGCATTCTTTTTACCTTGTTCAAACAAGTCACGAACACGAGAAGCACCCACGCCCACGAACATCTCTACGAAGTCAGAACCCGAGATTGTGAAGAAGGGAACACCCGCCTCACCCGCCACGGCGCGAGCAAGCAATGTTTTACCAGTACCCGGAGAACCCACCAAAAGCACACCTTTTGGAATACGGCCACCGAGTTTCGTGTATTTTTTTGGATCCTTCAAGAAACTCACAATCTCTTGAAGATCATCTTTAGCTTCGTCAACACCCGCGACTTCTTTGAACGTCACACGATTTTTGTGCTCAGTTAAAAGGCGCGCACGGGATTTACCGAAAGACATCGCCTTACCACCGCCCACTTGAATTTGGCGCATGATAAATAGGAACATCGCCACGATCAAAATCAATGGCAACCAGTTCACAATTAAAGATTGGAAGAAGCCACCGTTGTCAGCACGCTCGTAATTCGGCGTGATACCGTTCGCTTCCAAAAATTTAAATCCTTCATCTTGAGTATTACCGACGATTTGGAAATGAGTGCCGTTGTACTTCTTTTCGAAGTCAGGCTTCATCTCACCGACAATTTCGCTGGTCTCTTGACGGAAAGTTACAGAAGCAACTTCTTTCGCTTTAACCGCTTCAGTGAATTTAGAATAATTGAAATCACCAATCATTCTTTGGTGCTTGCTCTCGTAGGCTTGGAACAAGAACACAGCCATGATGATTAGGAAAAACCACAAGGCTAGCGTTTTCTGTGTAGATCGCATTTCGATTCCTTTCGCTCACTTCTCTCATCCAGATAGAACCACCTTAGACTAACAGAAGCGCTTCGCTAATTAAAGCAACTTTAAGTGATTTCTCGAGGGGAAACGCCGCCGCCCAAAGGCGGGCTCAAATCAGGACTCGACCTTGATTTGCTCTGCGTTAATTTCCCAATGACAGCCACTGACCTTAAAGCTGATCACTTTTTGAGATTTGTCTAGACGCTTTTGTATTTCTTCGAGCTGAGATTGAGAGAAATCTCGTTTTCCGAGGGAAAAAAGGTATTGAGCGAGCAATCGTCTCTGCTCAAACGGCGTCAGAGTCAGATAAAAAGCTCGAGAAAGTCCATCCAAGCCATGTGACTTATTAGCCTCATTTTGACTCAGCAAATCAGTTCCCGGTTTGTGCTCCAACGAATGAAGCTCTTGGGCCAGGGTTTCTAGAGAGCGAGCCAGACTATTTACTGCTCCTTTTTGTCGCTTCTCTAGGGACTTTAGCCAGTCTTCACGGACCCAATTTCTAAAAGGGTCCAGGATCGCATTCGAGGGATCTTCAAAAGCGCGCAGTTTTTCAGCACGCAAATACTTACGAAGTTCCGACTTGGGAGTTTCTAAAAAGGGACGAAACACCCCACCGCCATAGTACGACATCGCGATCAAACCTTGCGCACCCGTTCCGCGTACAATCCTCATCAGGCGAGTCTCTAAGAGGTCATCCGCATGATGGCCTGTCGCCAGAACTTCAAAACCTTCGGTTTTCTGCAGGCGCGCGAAAGCTTCATAACGCTGGTCGCGGTACTGAGCTTCTGATTTGGCCAGAGTTTTGGATTTCAGTGCAAAGAAAGGCACATTCAGTTTCTTACAAAGCTTTTCACAGAAAATCTGAGCCTCTTTGCGATATTCTTGGTTTTTATCTTCGCCGTGGTGAAAATAACAAGCACCCAATTGTTCGGGGTTCATGATTTTTGCAAGCACCGCCACAGTTGCAACCGAGTCCGCCCCGCCCGACAAGGCCACCAGAATCTTTTTATCCTGCAAATCAAATTTTTTAATCAACTTCCAAACCTGATGATCTAAATCCAGCTTGGGGCGCGCATTTCCGGTCAATCGCTTCACCCAACTGCTCCCACACCAACTGTCTTGATATTTACAAATTCCATGATGCCGAAATGGCCTAGCTCTCGACCGTAACCTGATTCCTTAACACCACCAAATGGAACGCGTGGATCAGATTTAACAAAATCGTTCACCACGACAAACCCCGCTTCCATTTCTTTTTCGACCAGCTCTTTGCCCTTTTGTAAGTCACGGGTAAAGATTCCACCGCCCAAACCAAAGGGAGATGAGTTTGCGATTTGCAAAGCCTCTTCAGCATCTTTAGCCACAAACACTAAGGCCACGGGCCCAAAGACTTCTTCATGATGAACTTCGGAATTATTTTTCTCAAATAAGACCATCGAAGCCGGATAGTAAGCTCCAGGCCCTTGAGGAGCAGTCCCCCCAAAGATCACTTTACCACCCCAGTTCTTTAATTTTTCAACTTGAGTCACGATGGTGTCCTGGAAACGTTTGCTTGCCAACGGAGCCAGGGGAAGCGCTTTCATTTCATGCTCCATGGCCATCAGGAACTCTTGCAGGGCCCCTGCGACCACGATAAAGCGCTTACCAGCCACACAGCTTTGCCCACAATTTTGCAGGCGTGTTTTTGCACAAGCTTTGGCTGCCATCGAAATATCCGCATCGTCCAAAATAATATAGGCATCACTGCCGCCTAATTCTAAAACAATCTTTTTCAAATTTTTCGCAGCCGTTGTGGCCACGGAGCGACCGCCTTCGGTGCTCCCCGTGAAAGTCACTCCCCGTACAGATTCGTGACCGATGATCTTTTCAGCGACAACATGATCCACCTGACAGTTGCGCAATAAAACGTACTCCGACGTCAGGTCTTTAAAAATTTTGCCGATTTTTTCAGAAACACCCGCCGTTAAATCCGCGTGCTTAAGAATAACCACGTTGCCTGCCATGAGCGCCGGAGCTGCAAAACGAATCACCTGCCACAGTGGAAAATTCCATGGCATCACGCTAAAAATCACACCCAATGGCAAAAAGCTGACTTCCGCCTCTTTATACGGGGATGCGCTTTTCTGATTTGCAAGCATCGCAGGAGCTTCTTTGGCATAGAACTCACAAGTGACCGCACATTTTTCAACTTCAGCTTTACCTTCAGGGATTAATTTTCCCATCTCGAGGTTCATTTGCAAAGCCAAGTCATCACTGTGTTTACGAAGACTTGCAGCAAGATTATTAAGCACTTTCGAACGCTCAGCGAAGGAAACTTTGCGCCACTTTTCGAAATCTTTTTTCGCATTCAGGATCATCAATTCAGCTTGATCCCAAGTCACATGTTCGAATTTTTGAAGTTGTTCACCCGTCGCAGGATTGACCGTAGAAAAAGACGCCATAAGTGACCTCCTGATGCAGTACCAGAATAGTCACATGGATGTTAGAGAGTTGTAAACACCTGATAGAATGACACAGTGGTGCCGACCATAAAGACTGATGTCATCAAGGCCCATGCCATTACTTTGTAGCCCTTGCCAAGTTGCATGGCTCTAAAAGCGTATGGTCTTTGATTTGCTAATAAAGGAATCGGTGCGACAACGGCGTGAATCAATTGGCGGCAGCAAAAGCAAAACATAACAACTGATAAGAATGTCAGGATTTCCATTTCCATGTTCATCATGACGAACTTATCGGCTGCGACTGTCTTAACTTGAGACGGATATTGGTCTAGGATTCAGAAGACTTTGAATCTTTCGAAGCAGAATCTTTTTTGATGATGTCGATCTCTGCGGTGATTTTAAATTTATGAGTCTCAGCAAATTTGGAAAACTCTTTCACAAAGTCGATCTTTTCAATAATACCCACGACCTCTTTGGTCACGCGTTGAGTGATTTCGTCTTTAGATTTGCTGGCACCTTGAATCAGCAGATTGAGAGCCTCTTTAGGAAGCTTGAGTTCTGAAAGATAAGATTTGATGCCTTCTTCACTCATGAAAGCAGCAGAAACACCTGCTGTAAAAACTTTTTTTACAGTGTCGCCCAGAAGACCTTTGATATCGGCTGGGGATTCTTTTTCGTCTTTCTTAGGACTGGAATCAGACGCCATAAAGCTGCTTTACTCGTTTGTGGTATGAACTCATCATATTCGGCAAATTCACACTTACCAAGGCATTCGCGATAGGACCGGGAACAAACATGTTAAATGTCGCTTCAACCGTGTAAGTGGCGCGAGTTTTTCCAGCCTCATCTTGAAGCTTCCAAGAGCCGACGGACGTTTTAAACATATCACCAGAAGCAAACTCCCAAGTGATGGCTGTAGGAGCCGTTTCCGTCATCCACAATGAATATTTAAAGGATTTTACAACCGACACGTTGTACTCAACCAATTTGCGATTGCCTTCAGTTTTTAGGACTTTGCATTGTTTCACCTCAGCCAAAAATTCATGATACTTTTCGTAGTCAGAGATGATTTTAAAGAATTGCTCAGGTGTGCAGTTGAAAACTTCGGTAGTTGATGCTTTTGCCATATGCAAACACTGTGACTTTTAGATGACATACAGTCAACGCTAGCCTAGACCTGCGAACCAAATGAGAACCGTTATGTTACATCGGCATAATGTTGCGTTCGACCTCTGGCTCTTAACTGGACAAGGGATTAAACCTTAAATTATACCGTTTGTTCCACGTTGTTCGACACAGAAAGGAGATATTTCATGAAGCATAAAATCCTGATCGTTGATGACGAACAAGATCTTCGTGATTTGATTTCCTATTTCCTGACTCGTGCAAATTATGAGGTGGCGCTCGCCGAAAACGGCTGCGTCGGATACGAGAAAGTTCAGACCTGGAAACCTAATCTTGTCATCAGCGATATACGCATGCCTGTCTGCGATGGGTTTGAACTTTTAAAGCGCCTAACAGACACCCCTGAAAACGACACTCCCGTTATGTTCATTTCTGGCTACGTCGGGGGAGATGAAGAAGAACTTCGCAAAAATCCTCACTGCGTGGGGTTCATTCCAAAACCGGTCAACAGAGCCGAACTTTTGGAAATGGTCAAACAAGCCCTGCCTGCCTAGCGTGGGGACCTAGGCAACAAGCTGCTTGTTCTGCCGGCCTATTTAGGTAAACGAATAACGAAACTTGTATTGGGATGATCGACATCCACGTACAACTGCCCATGATGAGCTTCAATCAACCCTCTGGAAATACTTAGCCCCAAGCCCGTCCCCTTGCCGATTTCTTTCGTCGTATAGAAGGGTCTAAAGATCTCAGCTTGGATATCGGCATCAATTCCGTGGCCGCTGTCGGTGATACGAATTTCAATTTGGTCTGCCAACTCTTTAACATCAATAGCAATCCACTTTTCTGGCAGATCTTGAATCGCCTCAAAAGAGTTGTTCAAAAGATTTAACATCACCTGAGATATCTGCACCGGGCGACAACGCAGAATCAAATTTGTCGGCGCAGGCAAACGCAAATCTACGTTCGCCAGTTTAAATTTTTCATAACATAACGAAAGAGTATTATCGATCAAGGTCTGCACGGGTATGGACTCAATGGGATCCTTTGCTCCGTCCCGCGCAAAAATACGTAAACCACGTACAATCGTGGCAATACGGTTCGTCGTGGATTGAACCTTTTCGATGGAAGCCTTCATTGTTTGACGATCAAGATCTTGATCCTGCAATAGATCCATCTGCTGTTCTGCTGAGAGTAAAATCACATTCAGCGGTGTATTGATTTCGTGAGCAATACCTCCGGCCATCTCGCCTAAAGAGGCCAGCTTCGCAGAGTATTCGGCACGTGATTTTTGATCTAATAACTCATCTTGCGTGTTTTCAAGCTGTTGAATCGCCAGTGTCAGATTTTGCTTTTCTATATTTAAAGCCTCTTCAGTTTCATAGCGAGTGACCATGCTTTGATAAAATTCACGGGAGTTCCCGTAAACGTAGACCACAAACGTAAACACGAAAATCGTCCACACACCGTATGGCAAATCTCCGTGGTGATTGGAAAAGGCAAGAAACAGACCCGGCATTACTCCGACTGTCACCAAAAAGTAAGCGGAAATTCGAGGAGCTAGTGAGAGCGACGTGGCAGAACCAGCCATGATCGCACTAACCAGAAATGATGTAACGAATATTTTCGAGTCTGGATTTTGAGGATCCCAAAACCCCATGGAACACACAACGCCCAAACAAGTAGAGCTGATAACAATGACAGTCGAATGCAGAGGCGCCCAGCGATAAAGAGCTTTCAAACCCTCGCGGCTGATATAAAGCCCCAGAAAAAGACGGATGGTGCTGCAAGTAAAGGCTAAGCCAGCTGCTAACTGGTGCCACAGATAATATGATGGAGTTGTAGCTACGGGTTTTACCAACAAAATCGTAAAGACAACCATAAAGCCGACTGCGGCCGCTTTACTGCGGCGGCAAAAATCTAATTCAATATTGTCCAGTACGGCCCGGCTTAGCACTTTCATCTCGGCCACCTTAACAGACGCAGGAAACAAAAGATAGTGTGGGCTATGTAATTTGCATTTGTACGCACACGCGAGAAAAAGAAAATGCGCGGCATTTTAAGTCGCGCACTTTCATTCAGCTCTAAAGATTTGCAGTGCTATTTCATCTCATCTTTCAATGAGTCGAAGTTTTACCGCGTCTTTGGCTGGAATCATTATCGATTAAACTTTCACGGCCTGTTCGCTCAAAATCCGTCTCTTCGTTCAGCTCTTCATCGTCCCAAAGATCTTTGGATTTGGCTTGGCTGGATTCAGAGAGCCTTAACGCCTCGTCTGCTTCGCTGGCCCATTTAGCATCGGATTGTCCAGGTTCATGCTCCCCTTCGTTTTCCGCTGCGTCAGTCAGGTATTCTTCATTTTCATTTTGATTGCCCGGCTGAAACTTTTTATGAGTGTCCTCGGTAAACTTGGGAGGTACATCCGGTTTAACCGCACTTGTATTCTGTTTTTGAGGTGTCTCTCTGTTAGGCATTTTGCCCTCCTTTAAGAAATCTCGCAGGTACAAGTACAATCCTACCATCGATCTTCAATTTATCTACAGACCGAAGACCCCTTTTCCATTTCGATTCAGAAATCTAAAAACCCTTAGTCCGGTCACCAGATCCAATGTCCTGCGAATTATTTCTTGAAATTGAATAGGGCTTCAGCTGCAGCTTTTAATTTAGCGGCTTGGTCCTCGGGGCCTGCGCCTCCTTTGCGGGGAGTGAAATAATCGCAAAAGTTTGCGCGATCTTTTTCGCGCACGACGTCCGCTTGTGTTTCGCGGCACTCGTTATAAACCTTTGGATCGTAAAAATCGCAGTTTTTACAGACATGCACATCGGCCCGACAATGAGGACACTCCTCACGTCGGCCGATATTCCCGGCAAAGGACATCTCTTTTTTGCAACTAAAACAAAAAAGTTGTGCACTCATGGATTAGGATTTCTTGTTTTTCTTCCAAGTGAAATCGTGGAAGGATTCAATGGTACGGATTGTGCCTGTCTGAGAACGCATGACGATCGAGTGACTTTTGGCTTTTCCATCAGGAAGGAAGCGCACACCCTTTAACAAGGATCCATCCGTGATACCCGTTGCAACAAACATCACAGAACCACTAGCGAGCTCGTCACAGGTGAATTTCTTATCCAGATCCTTTAGACCCATTTTAGAAGCACGAGCTTTCTCTTCGTCATTTCTCCACTTTAAGCGACCTTGGAAATCACCACCCAAGCACTGCATCGCTGCAGCAGAAATAACGCCTTCGGGAGCTCCACCAATACCGATCAGCAAATCGATACCAGAGTCAGGCCATGCTGCAGAAACTGCTGCAGAAACGTCACCGTCACCGATTAACTGGATGCGTGCACCTGTTTTACGAACTTCATCAATCAATTCTTTGTGACGAGGGCGATTCAAGATCACGACTGTCATGTCGCTGACTTTTTTTCCCAGTGCTTTAGCAACAGCTTCGACGTTTTCGGTCGGAGTTTTATCGATATCGATTTTGCCCTTGGCACCGGGACCACAGGCGATTTTATCCATGTAAGTATCCGGCGCATGCAAGAACTTACCCTTTTCAGCCACTGCAATCACGGAGATAGAACCCGGCCCACCCGTCGCACAAATCGTGGTGCCTTCTAACGGATCCAAGGCGATATCCAAAGCTGGAGCATCGTCCGTTTTAGTCCCGACTTTTTCACCGATATAAAGCATCGGAGCTTCATCGCGCTCCCCTTCGCCGATCACCACAGTGCCGTCCATACGAAGAACGTCAAAAGCCTTTCTCATGGCATCCACGGCAGCTGCATCAGCGGCTTTTTCATCGCCTCTTCCCATCCAACGAGCGGATTCTAAGGCTGCTGCTTCGGTCACACGTACAAATTCTAAAGCCAGGTTTCTGTCCATGATTCTTTCTCCACTGCGGCCTTGATCCCGGCCGGTAATCTCATCAATTTTAAATCTTTATCCAAGGCCACGTGAACTGTCTGAGCAACAGAACAAGTCGAGCCCCCACGTCCACGCATGCGGTATTGAAAAATCAAGCGACTCAGCTCGACTCTTGCTTGCACTTCAATTTCCAAATCATCGCCAAAGAAAGTCGGCTTCAAATGCTTAACCTGAGTTTCATAAACGGCAAAATAACTAGCAGATTCCGGTTTTTGGTAATCAATCAATCCCTTGTCAATAGCCCATGCCACACGCGCTTCCTCAAAGAAACGCAAGTAATTGGAGTGATGGACAATCCCCATGAGGTCTGTTTCGTAAAACTGCACTTTATGACGATGAATAAACATTGATTATTTCTAGACTAAATTGTTAGTTTAAGTCTACGCATTATTTTTTTGCGCAAGCAGCGCAGAGCGCACGGAGAACCCATGGCCGTTACCGAGTGGCAAAAAAATCTTCCAATGAGAATCACCATGAGTCGCATCTTTATGGTGCCCCTTGTGGTGGGAGCCATGTACCCCGACAAGTTGTCTTGGAATATCGTCGCTGCCGTGCTTTTCATGCTCGCTTCCATTACAGATTATTTCGACGGTTATTACGCCCGCAAATATGGTGCAGTCAGCAATTTCGGGAAGTTCATGGACCCCATTGCTGACAAAATTTTAGTCACCTCGATCCTGGCGATGTTGCTTGCTTTGGGTAAAATCGATGCTTGGATGGTGATCATCATCCTGGCCCGCGACAATTTTATCGGGGGTATCCGCTCAGTTGCTGCGGCTGATCAAATCATTATTGACGCAAAGCCGGCTGGAAAGTGGAAGACCGCCATGCAAATGGTGGCCATTCCCATTGTAATTATTGGAAATATTGACCAATACGTGCCCTATTTGGACAAAGTTGGCTACGGAGTCTTGTGGGTAAGCGTCATTTTGAGTATAACTAGCGGTATTGAATACTACTATGGATACATGAAGAGCAAAAAGCGCTCTTAAGGATTTATGCTTTTACACCTTTCACCAAGCAATTGGTTCTTTATCTTCCTAGCTCTTCTGTTGAGCAGCTACTTGAAGATTGCTTCTGCAAAAACGCAGAAGCCGGTGTTCTTTGCCTCTGCCGGCTCCTCAGTATCTCGTCTGATCTCAGACGCTCTTCACTAAAAATATCATTAAAATATCGCTGTTAGGTTTAATTTTAGGTAAGGACTTGAACCTAAACGAAGCGCATTGCTGGGGTTGATCTCATAGTTTTCGTCTTGGAAATAACGACGATCAAAAGAGTAACCGGCTTCCATCTCGGCCAAAAACTGTGCTGACAACGGGGATTTAAATCCCACGAAAAGACGCTTTTCATCGTAAAACAAACGCTCTTTCCGATTAGCTCTTCCCCACAGGTAATAAGTGGACTGCGAAAAATCCAGACCCAGGGAAGCCTTCATCGGACCCGCAATCGAATAATCCACTGAAGTCTTAATAACCCACGGAATCAGCGTGAAGAGATTCAAAGACCACTTATCAACGAACTCCCAATAAATCATTGCGAAGGGGGCGCCAAAAGTTCCGCGAAACGATTTAGAAGGCGTGTACATATACGCAAACCCCGGCAGCGGTATTTCATTCAAGATGGGACGATTGTTCGAGTAATTGACTAGATAAATCCAGCTCGCTGTTTCATCCACGGGATCGATATAAAAATAGTTCGCGCCTATGGTATCGACCGTGGGGTCTTTAAAGGGCTTATCACTCGCCGAGCCCCAATTGGCGTTCACCGCCCAATAAGCCTTGTTCGGCTTTTGAGTCATCTTGCTGTAAGTAAAACCAATATCGAACTGATAAAGATCCGGCATCGCAGTTTGATCAGGATAAATATCCAACCAGTGGCCTAAAAGTGCCACACTCCAAGACTCTTCTTCGGTTTTATAAAAAGGGATGTTTGCAGTCACTGTGCCTTTGTTGATGCTAGCGTCTTTCTCATTGGTTTGAAAATCAGCATCAGGCTGCACCGAACCTGAATAGTTCACCACCGCTCTTTGCTTAGAGGGCGGCAACAATCCAGAAAACATCTGCGCACTTGCAAACACAGGCATAAGAATCGCAACAGCAAAAATAACTTTTGATAACATTTTGTTCATTTAAAAATCCTGTAGTCCTAAAATATCTTTGCAAATATCCATCTGCCGATCAATTTCCGCGAGAGCTTTTTGCAGGCGTAAAGCATCTCTTTCATCCACTTCCGCTTCAAGTGCAGCTTTCACTATGGGATGTTTTTTAAGCCAGGCTCCCTGTCTTGAAGCATAGTTTTCAGGCACCCCGGAGCGAAACGCTGCCATTCGTGCATTTCCATCTCGAAGGTACTCTACGATAAACTTTAAAGTCTCTAACGTAAGAAGTTTTCGGTGGGCTTTTAATCGTGATGAAAATCCAACTTGTCGAATGCGCATAAGCAAATGGTACATACTTACTTTGAGAGTGCAAACATCTGACATTTAGCACGAAGACGATTTCTGAGTTAAACTGAAGCTCCTTTACAGTCTGAATTATGTCCTTTACGCTATTCTTGATTTTCGGAAAGGACTCCCATGAATAAAGATCAGGAAATGAACTACAAGGCCTGGCTGGCGGTTTTAATTTTAGGCGGATTGATTTGGATCACTCCCCCACCTGAAGGCCTTAAAGAGGGCGCTTGGCAGCTTTTTGCGATCTTTATCTCTGCGATCTTTGGAATCGTCATCAAAGCGGCGACCATGGGAAGTATTTCGATGATTTCCATGGCTTTGGTGGCAGCATTGCAATTGCGTGCTCCCGGTGACATTTCTCAATCCGTGAAGCTTGCTTTGAGTGGTTTTGGAAACGGTACGATTTGGATGATCACCATTGCGTTTTTTATTTCCCGGGGTTTTATCAAAACGGGCCTGGGCCGTCGTATCGCTTATTGGTTTATCGTAAAACTTGGTGGAACTCCTCTGGGTATTGCTTATGGTCTGACATTTTCTGATTTGGTGCTCGCACCCGCAACGCCCAGTAATACCGCTCGCGCTGGGGGAATTTTGATGCCAATTATGAAATCCATCGCCATGGGTTTTGGTTCTGATCCTGCGGATCCAAAAACTCACCGCCGAATGGGCGCCTACCTAACATTGAATTCGTACTATGCGAATTTGTTGGGCGCTGCGATGTTTATCACTGGCACCGCTTCGAACTCCATGTGCCAAAAGTTTGCAAAGGACTTAGGAGTGGAAATTTCTTGGGGCGGCTGGGCTATGGCGGCACTAGTTCCAGGGGTTGTTTCACTCGCACTAACTCCGTGGCTCTTGTTTAAAATCTATCCTCCAGAACTAAGGGATACAAAATCAGTTCAACAAGAGACGAAAAAGAAATTGGCCGACTTAGGCGCTGTGACTCGTAACGAATGGTTAATGGTCCTAGCTTTCGTCATGCTTTTAGTGATGTGGATCTTTGGACCCCAGCTTAAAATCGATGCCACTGTTGGAGCGATGGTTGGTCTTTCGTTCTTACTGTTAAGCGGAGTTTTAACTTGGGAAGATGTTAAAGGCGAAAAAGGCGCCTGGGACACCATGGTTTGGTTTTCAGCCTTGGTGATGATGGCCGAGGGGCTTAATCAATTGGGCTTTGTCAGCTGGTTCAGCGGCCTTGTCAAAGCGGAACTAGGGTTGCTGCCGTGGTATTGGGCCTTCCCAGCTGTTGTCTTGGTTTATTTCTACACTCGATATTTATTCGCAAGTGCCACGGCTCACGTGGCAGCGATGTATTCAGCTATGCTTGCTGTAGCGATTGCTGTCGGCATAGAAGGCAAGCTTGCGGCTTTGATGTTGGGTTTTGCAGGATCACTTTCAGGAGTCCTAACTCACTATGCGCATGGCCCTGCCCCTATTTTATATGGTGTGGGTTACGTCGACTTAAAAGATTGGTGGAAGATCGGATTTATTTTCTCGATCGTTTATATCATCATCTGGATGGGACTTGGGGCCGCTTGGTGGAAAGTCTTAGGAATCTATTAAAAAAAAGCCCCGTAGTTATGACGGGGCTTTTTTCTATCGTCAGTTAAGGACGGATTTCGTGATCCATGTCTGTGCGTGAAGGACCGACTTCGGAGCTGGATGAGATATCCATCGCACCGTTTCTGCGAAGAATTTCTTTCGCTTTATCACTCCACTCACTGTCATCCACGTGAACAGACAACAGCATACCGCCGTCTTTGACCATGGCTTCATAGCGTTTGGCTTCGTACTCGGGAATGCCCATTCCAACCAACGCGCCCACCAGACCACCGACAGCACCACCAACACCAGCGCCCGCTAGCGCACTCATGATAGGACCGGCTGCTACCAACGGACCCAAAGCAGGAATCGTAGCAATCATACCGGCGCCGACAAGCCAACCCAAGGCACCACCTAACAATGCACCAGCACCACCGCCAGCTGTGGCGCCTTCTGGAGCTTTTGTGTCTTTTTGGTGAGCAAATGTTTGAGTATCGCCTTTAGAAGGCATCAAGACCGAGATGTCTTCATTACGGAAGCTTTCCATCTTTAAGTTTTCTACACAGCTTTCAAGATCGCTTCTTGATTTAAAAATACCGAATACCACTTTGTCGCCTTTTTTACCCATGGAAACCTCCTATTTCTTTTCGATAGTCGTGTTGTTGATGACTGAAGTATTTTTTGCGACGGATTTCGCAATCTTTTCGACTTTGGATCTTTCGGAATCGTTTTCAACCACACCACGCAAAACAACCTGGTTGTTTTCAGTGATGATTTTGATGTTGTGAGCATTCATCGATAAGGATTTATCGTCCATGATCTTACGACGAATCATACGAGTCATGTCAGTCTCGTGCTGTTCGGACATTGCCTGATCGTCTGCGACTTTGGCTTTGTTTTGCGTCGCCTCTGCAGCGAAACCAGATTCAACCAAAAGCAGTATAGCAAAAACGGAAACTAATGATTTCATTTCAACCTCCCGCCGCCAGCATAGTTGAAATGATTTTTTGAAAACACGCAGATCAAAGAGGAACTGCTAATTATCAAAAGACTTTTTGACGAGAGTCAGTGTTTGAAAATAAAAAACCCAGACTAAAACAGCCTGGGTTTACGATGAGAGTCAAAATTTCAGAGAACGAATTTATCTGTCTTTGTTGCCGTGTGGAGGTTGATTGCCAGACCCACCGGACGATCCGCCACCAGCATGTGCACTTTGGCCTGCGCCAATAACTAAAATAGAACCAATAAGTAGTGCGATAAATAATTTCATTATTCTTTCTCCAACAGCGTATCGATCGCTGTAAACGCAAATACAGGAATATTTCCTTTAGCTTCCGGTTTTTCCAAAAGCTTCACACGCTCTTTGAAGGCGCGCTCTTCAATCAAAATCCACTCACGATATGTTTCCTCGCTGATTGATTCGAAGTAAACATTCATCAAGTTTGCGAAGTTAACGTCGGAATTTTCCGGCTTCAAAAATCGCTCTGTGAGTCTTAATCCGACGGCTTTAATGGTTGCCGAAGAAAATGGTGCTCTCACCTCACCTTGACCATAAAGTCCATTCCCGAGGGGTCGGAGAACTTTAAGGTCTACCATGCGTTCGAGCACCCCGAGACCGTATGAACCGAATCTCTGTTGCACGAAGCTTTGGTCAAAGGGACGTGTTTCAGCCAGGACATAGAGTTCTGTGAAACACGGGTCCTTTTGTAAATCAGCTTCCACGTCGAAACTAAAACGATGTAGAGGCGAAGATTTAAGCTGCGGATCCGTTTTTTCCAGCTTTTCACGAACCAGTTTTGGTGCTTTTTCAACAAGATGATTAAGATCTCTGGCGTCTAATAGGCAGGAATAAAGCTTATAAAGCGTTGTGTAATTCGGGTTGTGAGATTTCTCTCGCAAACGATTCAACGTCTTTACGTGGATCTGAGACTTAGTAGCCAACATGTTAAGGCCCTTTTTAGGGTCCTTAAAACGCGAAAGGTAAGCTTCGATATCCAAGGATACTTGATCCTGAATAGTGCTTACTTCAGCTGCTAGTGTGGTTTCTAAGATCTCCATTGCTCCCCTTCAATTGATGGGCTTACCTATCTCAGGAAGGGGTTCAATGCAACGAGACAAAAGACAATGGGGCTTGGTGTCAAGCCCCGGAGTCCTAACTAGCAAGTAATAATTACTGGCAGTTTGGAACGTTCAATTGTTTTGTGAACAAGAACTTTTCGTAACCGTTTTTAGTAGTAAGAACTTTAGAAACTTTAGCTTCTACAGTTAGAGCGTAAGTTCCAGAAACAACTTTGTCAGCGCAAGTGCGGTGTTTACCGTTTACGTTCCAGTCGCATTCCCAAGCAGTGCGAGTGTAGTTGATTGGAGTAGTCAAGTATTTAGAACCTTTGTAAACTTCTTTACGGTAGTTGTCACCGATAGTGATAACATCGTATTGAGCTACTGGTTTTTTAGTGCGAAGGTTAGCACCGTCTACGCATACGAAAGTGTAGTCGATAGCAGAACCCATGAATACTGTGCCAGCTTCGATTTTGATTGTTGGGTCTTTTTCAAGAACTTCCCAAGAAGTGTCAGCAGTGTAGTTAGCTGCGAATGCAGAAGAAGAAACCAAAAGAGCGATCATTGCTACGAATTTGTTCATTATAATTCCCTTTGTTAAAATTGTTTTCGTTTTTAAAACTTAAATCGTTCGGACGAGATGGGGTTTCCATCTTTTCGCGATAGAAGTAAATTTTAAATCAAAGGGGTTCTTGTGATTTTTGGACAGACCCAACTTTGTCCAAGTTTAGTCAGGACAAAGTTTCCTTTGTCCTGCTTTAGGAGCGGTTTTTAAGGCGCACCGCGAAGGAAAATCAATCTGCTTTTCGTTCAAAATACTGCAAATCAATAAAAATGGCAGAAGCCAGGATCAAACTCTTTTCATTTTCATCCAACTCCGTCTGCCCGAACTCTAACTGGAAGTTGTCAGCATCCAAAAAAGCTTCTTTTAAAAGACCTGACCACTTTTTTCTAATAACGGCCGCCTCCCTGTTGTTCTTTAATATAGGGAAGGTCCAAAACTGCAGGAAACCGGACTGCATATTCATGATCACTCGGCCCTGAGCGTTCTCGATATCGAATTTCTTTTTCACAATTCCGAATCGCTGCTGAAGCGCCCCTATATATTGACCACCGCTCGCATGGACTTCTAAGCGCTGAAAGAAGAGCCGAAAGGGATGTTTAACCGTAAAAACTTGCTGGCGTTCATTGTTAAAAAAGTGCAGTTCAAAACTTCTCCAATGCCCCAAGAACTGCCGCACTAACAGTCCTAAAAACCCCTTTTGTTGTTCGGCGCAAAACCCCACCACTTCGCCCTTTTGGTTGCGGATTTCGTATTTGTTGCGAGTTTCAAAGCCGATCAACTCAGCCAACTCCTTACGCTGACGGATGAAAAGCTGATTTTGATCTTTCAAAGCTTCAAACAAGGACATAACAACTCCCCTTAAATTAGGTTTAAGACTATCGGAAGCTTATTTTGGCGACAACGAGCAACTGGCGCATAACGGACTTCCCCCTCCGACTTGGCTGTATTTGATGGAACGACCACCTCTTGAACAGGGAAATATTACCGGAGCACGTTAAAGACCTGATTTGAAGGTTTCTTAAACTCGGGCGGCAGCTCAACGGTGGTGATTTTTAGACCCTTCAGATTAAAGAATTTTTATCCTGTTATGAGTTTCTTTTCATGCGCATTTTCGGCAAAGGGTTGTTATTGACGCTCCCTTTAAACTGGATTACAGAGTTGTCACTGAAATTTTCGGGGATAGCTAACTCCCCATAATGGTGAAGAAAAAATGAATTCCGTCGGTGGCGTGAACATTCTTAAATTGGTTTTACTCTTGGCTTTCAGCCTAACTTCCCATGCTCAAAATCTGACTGCGCCAGAAATCACAGGCGCGCCTGCGAACTCTTTTGTGGCTCTTTGTTACCATGATGTCAGCAATGGCTTTGTGGGCAATGAATTCAGCATCCGCAGAAAAGATCTTGTCGATCAGTTTGATTACTTGAAAGCCCACTATAATGTCGTCAGCCTTCAAGACATTATCGATGCCAATCAAGGCAAAAAGAACCTTCCTCCCAAGGCCGTGCTTATCACGGTGGATGATGGCTTGGGTTCTTTTTATGAAATCGTTTATCCCCTACTTAAAGAATATAAATTCCCTGCCGTTTTTGCCGTTGTTACAAAATGGACTGAAGATGGCGCGGCTCCTGATTATGGATTTAAAGATTCCAATCCAAAAATGGCTTCGTGGAAGCATTTGAAAGAGATGATGAAGTCAGGTCTTGTCGACGTGGTCTCTCATACTCATGATTTACACCAAGGGCACATCTTTAATCCACAAGGGAACCAGGCCGCAGTTGCAGGCTTTTTCAAATACGATCCAGTCACTAAGACTTATCAAACCGAAGAAGAAATGTCTTCTCGAGTGGAGTTCGATCTTAGAAAAAGCAACGAACAATTAAAAAAGCACTTAGGAAAAGACAATACAGTGATCGTGTGGCCGTATGGTCAAACGAACGGCGTCTCTAAAAAAGCTGCCGAAAAAGCTGGTATGAAAATCCAAATGACTTTGCGCCCGGGCTTTAATAACGCCAGCGATATCTCTGAAATCGGTCGTGGCTTGGTCATGGCCGCGATGGATATACCCCAGTTCGCAACGGCCGTGGAAAAAGCCTTTGTCGATCAAAACCCGGTGCGTATGGTTCGCGTGGATCTGGATAGCATCTGGAAAAACAATGAAGCAGAAACAGAACAGGGCCTGGGAGATCTTTTAGAACATGGTTTGGATTTGTCTCCAAGTGCCGTGCTGGTACAGGCCGTATCCGATTCCGGGGAAGCCTATTTCGTAACAGATAAAATGAAGATGCGCGGAGACTATTTAAATCGCGCTTCTCACACCCTTAAGAACCGTGCGCGCGTGGCATGGTCCTATGGCCGTTTGCCACAGTCATTCCTAAAAAACACGGATACGGCCAAAGCGGCACTTCGTGACTTGGCCAAGTTCACAGATATCGATGGATTATTCTTTGAAGTTTCTGCCAAAGACAACTTAAGTGAAATTCCTTTTGAGTCTTTGATGGCAACGGTTCGCTCGATTCGTCCCGCGATGAAGTTTGGTCTGATTGGTCAACAACCAACCAATAGCACCCTTTTTGACTATGTTATTTTGAATACCAAGCAATTGGATAAAGCTAAAACGACTCAACCGGAAAGTATTTCTTTGAGTAAGGAAATCATCGCTCTTCCGAAAGACTACAAGTCGGACGCTTCTCATTTGCTGGCCCAAGGTTATTTAAATTTATTTTATGACGTGAATTTCAAAGGGTTTCAGCCAGACGCTGACTTTAAATCCTTATTCACGATTCGCCCTATATTCCCTCCACACAAGGGAGAGGCAAAATGATGATTATCTCGAACCTACCTGCGGTTTTAAAATTCATTTTTATCGTCGTGCCATTTATGCTGCCAATGATCTGGATCATGGGAGCATTTTTGTTCTACTTTAAGCACGAGCGCAAACGTCTTGAGCTGACTGAATTTTCAGATCAACCTTACACGATTTTGATTCCTTGCTATAACGAGGAAAAAACAGCAGAGGCAACGATTCGCTCTTTGGACCACTTGCCGACGAACAAGTGCGAAATCATCGCAATCAATGATGGCAGCCGTGATAAAACTCAAATGGTTTTGGAAAAACTCGCGATGTCCCGTCCTCATATGCGTGTGATCAATTTGGTTCAAAACCGCGGTAAAGCGGCGGCTTTGACTTTGGGTGCAATGGCCAGCCGTCATGAATTCATCCTCTGCATTGACGCGGACTCGGAACTTGATGGCAACGCCCCAAGAATCATGATGGAGCATTTCGCCGATCCCCATGTTGCCGGTGTGACTGGTAACCCGCGCGTAAAAAATCGCGGAACATTGGTGGGCCGCCTGCAAGTAGGTGAATTCTCTGCCCTGGTTGGAATGATTAAACGTTATCACCAAACTCTGGGTCGCTTATTTGCGTTGTCCGGTGTTTTAGTGATGTTCCGTAAGTCTGCAATCGAAAGCATTGGTTATTGGGATACAGACACTGTGACCGAAGACGTTGGTATCAGCTGGAAACTGCAAACATCAGGTTGGGCTTTAAAATATGAACCGAAAGCCACATGTGATGTTTTGATGCCAGATACTTTGAAAGGTCTTTGGAAACAAAGACTTCGCTGGGCTCAAGGCGGATTTGAAGTGGTTCTTAAGCATGGCAAATCGGTTTTGAACGGCCGTGACGTCGGTCTTCGTTTGATCCTTTTAGAATACATTTTCTCGGTATCCTGGGCCTTCCTATTGCCGGTGACGATCGGCTGTGCGATTTTCGGGACGAACCTTCATGATATCAATTTGAACTATGCGATTCTTTTGACGGGAGTCATGAGCTTCACGCAGTTCTTGGTAGGTTTATTCCTACACGGGCGCTATGAACGCTCTTCGGGTCTTGGCTTTGTTGCCATTTGGTACCCGTTTGCCTATTGGATGATTAATAGTTTTGTGTTATTCGTGGCGATTCCAAAAGTTCTATTTGGACCAAAACGCCAATTTAGTTCTTGGATCAGTCCCGACAGAGGTGGGGTTACATATGCGAAAAATAATTGAAACAACTAGTACACTAGCATTATGGATCGTTTTCATCGTGGGAAGCAGCCTTGCTGTTTTCGACTATTTCTTTAATGCTGAAGCTGCAGAAAAGATTTCTTCTCATTTAACTTTGATTTCATTGGCTCCGCTTTTTGCGGTGTTGATCTTTGGTTCAATGCTGATTGCTGTACGTTTCGCAAAAAACGAGACGACGAAAAAGACAATAGCCAACGAACACACAGTTCAGTGGTCTGCTGAAGAACTCGCTTATGCGCAAACGGGTAAAGTGGTGGACTTGCACTTTTCAAGCACCAGCCTTGCTTGCCAAGTTGTTGCTCGCGAAGAGGTGGCATCCATTCTTCACTCCGAAAACCAAACAATGCACGTGACAATCGCTGTGCAGAAATCTGATGAACCCGCTTTGGCTCTTTTGCCACAAGCGTTCTAGCTCCCAAAAAATCCTAGAGCTCGTAAAAGCCTCGATAATGACATCGGGGCTTTTTTTTATTTACGCCCTTAAGTTCTTAACCAATTTCCGTTGAATTGCCGGGAGACACGTTAACAAACACTGACAAAAGCAGTCATTGTGCTGCAAAACATCTCGAGCCTCCTTCAAGATCATACGAAAATATCAGTATGATGCTGGAACAAGACCCTTTCCATGAACATAAGCTCTCCGTTTTTCAACAAGATCGAAATTGTTGGAAGGTCGCTCGATTTAATCAGGCAGCACTCCTCATAGACTCCGCTGACTTTTATCGGGCCCTTCACTCTTCGTTTATAAAAGCACGTCACACCATATTTATCATCGGCTGGGAGGTGGATAGTGGAACGCGCCTGCTACGCGGCGAAGAGGAAGCTCAAAGCCCCTACCCTTCCGTTTTGATCGATCTATTGATTCGCAAGGCGACGGAAAGCCCCGACCTGCAAATATATATTTTACCATGGGATGCATCCATAGCTTTTTTGGGCGAACGGGATTTGAATCCAGAATTTACCTGGCAAATTCAAGCACCCGCCAATTTGCATTTCTGTTTGGATCGCACAATCCCTTTATGGGGTAGCCATCATCAGAAGGTTATTTTAGTTGATGACGAAATCGCTTTCACTGGTGGGATGGATATTGCGCGCCAACGGTGGGATGAACGAGATCATAAAATCATTGAACCTGAAAGAACGGACACAAACGGCGAATATGGGCCTTATCACGATGTGCAGATATTGACTGATGGGCCTATCGTTCAGTGTTTTTCTGAACTGGTACGACGCCGTTGGGCCCTGGCAACGGGGGGCTCAGCGAAACCCCGTGAAACCACCGCGTCTGATCCCAAATCCTGGCCCGATCAGATCAATGCCAACTTCAAAAATATGAACGCCGCACTGGCCAGAACGATTCCCATGTCTCGACATCGCTCGGCCGTTCGTGAAGTTCAGAAAATGTATCTCGATCTCATTTTGGTGGCGGAACGATTTATCTATATTGAAAATCAATATCTGACAGCCCCCGAAATCGCCCATGCTTTGAACCGGCAATTAAAAAGCAAACCAACTCTGCGGGTTTTACTTATCAGCTCCTATGACCCTCAAGGTTTGTTCGAATCCGAATCCATGTGGGCCAGTCGCATTGATTTCAAAAATATCGCTGAGGCTGGCATTGATACTAACCGCATCCAATTTGTTTGCTCTGGTATTCGCAGCAAGCAAGGTCCCACTGTTTTTAAAAGAATTCACTCTAAGATTATGGTCGTTGATAATCACTATATGGTGATTGGCTCGTCGAATATTTCAAATCGTTCGATGTCTTATGATACAGAGTGCGATTTTATTATTGAGGCCCGCAATTCAGAAGAACAAATGCAAATTGGACAGGCTCGAAACGACCTGCTGAGCGAACACTGCGGTATCGACGCAGACAAGCTTGAGGATATTCTTAATTCCCCACAGGCTTTATCAATTTTAAGAGAATCTACGGACGAAGATAAATACCACCTTTACGATATTGATGATTCCAAGTTCACAAGTAAGACCTTTCAATCTATGGCGACCATGGTGGCCGACCCTTCGGCGTCTTCCTCACAAAATCTGGGTTTGAAAAATCCAAGTCGTCTGGTTTTGTTTGCCGGATTATTGATGTTAGCTGGTGGAGCCTTATTAATTTGGTTCATCCATTCGCACATCGCTTGGTTCACTGCCGAAAACGTTGAAAGGTTTTTAAGCTCGGCCCGCAATTCACCTTGGGCGGTTTTTATCGTGTGGTCTTGTTACATCGTCGGTGGATTTATTTTATTTCCAGTGACTTTGATGTCGTTAGTAACAGCGGCTGTATTTGGATCGATTCTTGGTCCCCTTTATGGCTTGTCAGGAGCCTTGATCAGTGGATCATTAATGTTTTCATTGGGACGATGGTTACGTAAAAAAGGTTCCTCTGCCTTTTTTGGAGAAAGAGCCCAAAAGATAGATATGCAATTTCGCAATTCAGGTGTGATCGGCATGACTATTCTTAGGGTTGTTCCCATTGCACCGTTTAGTATAGTGAATGTGGCAGCAGGAATTTCCTCCATTCGCTTTACTGATTTTTTACTAGGAAGTTTGTTCGGCTTTCTGCCCGCCTTTATTGTAAAAGGTATTGTTGGGGATTCGCTGACTCGGATTCTTTTGCATCCAGATCCTCAAACCATTGCAATTTTAGTTGTGGGTATCGGGCTTTGGATTCTTTTAGTTTTTGCTTCCTGGTGGGTGGCTCGATGGTGGCGAAAAAGGAAACATGTATGACCATCAGAATCGTGACATATAATATTCACGGCGCGAAAGGCATAGATGGCAGACGGGACTATTTAAGAATAGGTTTGTTCTTAAAACATCATAACATCGACGTCGCCTTGATTCAGGAGATGGACACACGCACGGGTTCTGACCCTATCAGGGACATTCAAGAGTTAAAGACCGATCATTTTAAATATTTCGTTGCTGCTCCCACCATGGAACGCGAAAAGGGATGGTACGGAAACGCCATCTTATCCAGATTTCCGGTGTTCAGTCATAAAATCATGGATATTAGCTCTCCAGACCGAGAACCTCGCAATATTGTCGAAGCCTTTTTAGAAACCCCCAAGGGGCTTTTACATGTGATCAACACGCATAAGGGTCTCAAAATTGCGGAACGCAACCTGCAGATGAAAAAACTTTTTGATTTCGTCACAGGCGACAGCTCCCACCCGTTAATCGTGGGCGGAGATATTAACGAGTGGCAAAGCTATTCTGCAAATTTGAAACGCTTAAACAATGTCCTGCATGCGGTGCCTTCGGGAAACACATTCCCGACACGGGCTCCATTTTTAAAATTGGATCGAATGTGGTGCCGTCCCCCCTCTTTGGTAAGGGAGTCCATGGTTTTAAAAACAAGTGATTCAAAATATTTTTCTGATCACTATCCCTTGTTGGCAGAAATTCAGATGATTTAATTATTCGTCGTCGGAAAATAATGACATCTGTCCGGTGTAAGATTTGAGCGGTTCCTTCGCAGAAAACTGAAATCCACTGTCAGATTGATTTACTTTTAAAAACTCCAACCACTGAGTTCCTGACATCTGGGCAGTCAACCAAGTATCAAAAGACTCCGCCTTCAAAAATAACGGACAACGATCGTGACCCGCATCTAAAATCTCGGGCGTGGGTTCCGTGGTAAGAATCGCGAAGGAATCAACCACCTCACCCGTTTTGTCATCCTGCCAAGAATCCCAAATACCTGCAGCGGTCAGCAGCTGATCATCCGAAGACGAAATCGCTATCTTGTGCCCAGCAAAACGCCCTAGATACACAGCTTCGTAAAACTCCTGAATCGGCACCAAGCAGTGTTTTGTTTCAAAGGGTTTTTTCCAGGAAGGCTTATTTAAGACTTCCTCCATCCGCGCGTTGTAAGTTGCGAATTTTGGTTTTCGCACCTTGGACCACGATGGGATCAGGGAGTAATTCATCAGCTGAACCTGGGGTTTTTGCTCGGCGGCTATAACCACGGGGGCCGGAGTGTGCGGATAGATAATCTGCTGAGGCATTGCTAAGATAGGCGGAAACTCAACCCGATAGGTTTTTTTTAGAAGATTGAATTCCGAAGCGGCTCCGTAACTTGCACACATGCCACTTATTATCGCATAACTTCTTTTAAAAGAAATCCTGTAGTTTAGCTCTTTGCAAAGTCCGAAAGCTTATCACCCGTCAGACGGTATACTGTCCACTCATCCATGGGAGCTGCCCCCACATTGACGTAAAAATCGATGGCTGGTTGATTCCAATCTAGGACCGACCATTCCAGGCGACCGCATTTACGCTCCACTGCGAGCTGTGCTAATCGTTTTAAAAGACCCTTGCCGATGCCGTGGGCACGAAACTTAGGTATTACGAAGAGATCTTCCAGATAAATCCCCGGGCGTCCTAAAAATGTAGAGAAGTTATGAAAAAATAAAGCGAAGCCCGCCGGTTGCTGGTCCCATTCGGCGATAAGAACTTCTGCTTTGGGTTCAGGTCCAAAAAGATTTTCGCGAAGTAATTCAGGGTTCGCCACTACTTCGTGGGACAGCTTTTCGTAGTCAGCCAAACCTTTGATAAAATCCAGAATAAGTTCGCAATCAGCAACATCTGCTTTTCGAATCTGTAAACTCATAGCTAGCCTCGCACTGAATGCGGTGTCTTAATTGTTGAAGGGGCTGAAAAAGAAAAACCCCGATACTGCTATCGGGGTTTAATATTTTATCCAAAAAAATTGGAGCGGGAGACGGGGCTCAAACCCGCGACCTATGCCTTGGCAAGGCATCGCTCTATCAACTGAGCTACTCCCGCGCTCAAAGAGAAACCAAAATTACAGTTGCCACTGTCTATTGTCAACGGCTAAAACTAAAAAAATGAAAGCAATTTTGATGAGCCGCGCGAAAAAATGGATGATTTTAGCCCTTATAGGGTGTTCTGCTTATTTTGTGGGCTACATTTGGGGAAAAGACGTTCAAAAATCTCCCCCGCCTCCCCCGACAATTCAGACTCCGAATTTACCTCGGTAAAAGAGTCTGCGTTCTACTCCCCTTGTTCCATCAGTGGCTTTGGGGAGTGTTGGCGTCGGCTTTTGCTTTTTGGTCTTCCTTAATCTTTTGATTTACGTCTTCGCGATTCTCGAATGTGCGATCTCGTTGCAGGCGAGTTTTTACGCCATGGATTTCAGCCGTCGGGGCTTTTTCTTTCAGTTTCTGATTAAGATCTGCTTTATCTTTTGCGACGCGATCGCGGGCTTCTGTGCGCGCGGGAGATTCATCGGCGCGGGCCGGTGGAGTATCCTTTTGCGGTGGCTCTGAAAATGCCAACGAAGAGAATAAACTGATTGCAATAAGTGCGTGGTAATTCATGACTCCTCCTATCCCATTGCCGCTTTCAAGGATAGCGACAGATAAGACGGTAAGCAGTCTGTTTATTTACATGATGGCTGAGATGGCGCGCAGTTGCTCCGTCTTTTCATGGATATTATTTTTAAGAGCGACCTTCTGTTTTTCAGTGAGCTGAGTCATCACCTGTGTGATCAGCTTTTGCAAATTCTCTTGATAGGCCTGATTCGCGGCACGGAACTCTGGCAAATCGAACTTTTCGGCTTGCAAAGTATAATCGCGAACGAACTTCTTCATCTCCTCCATGGAGTTTTGATGAGAGATAAATTCATTAAAAATATAGGCCTTGTTTCTTGCTTTCAGTTCTGCGGGATACGGAAAGTTTTTAACGCTCTCTGCGATCATCTTTTCCTGATCCTTAGTGAGCGATCCTACAAACATCTCAAAGATGTCTTCGTACTTACCTCTATATTCCTTCTGCGCTTTAGCGATATTCTGAGCCTTTTCGATATCTTCCCGATTTTTCTTAGCGAAAGACTTTTTAAAATATTCAATCTGCGTGGGTTGTGTGGTGCTAATAAATTCAACAGCCGTGGTTGCGAAATGGGAGTTGATCTGTTCGATGTCTTTGAAGAACTGGCTAAAGTAAAAGGCGACCTTACTATCGTTCAACGTTCCTGCTTCGACATCGTTTTGGATTTTTTGCAGGCGATCCGTCCATTGCGGAAGCAACGTGGTCTTCATGACGCCCAGGTCTTTTTTAATGTCTTTTTTTAAAGCCTTGCTTTGATCGGAAGAGATATCAAAGTAGTCGTCGACTTTGGAAGCAATGTAAGTATCTGCCCAACGATAAGCAATATCCAAACGACTGCAACCAGACAGGAACAAAACACCCAACGACAAAACCAGTAAGATATTTTTCATGCAACCTCTTCCTTCTAAAAAGGCTATCAAAGCCTTCCTGGGAGCGGGAAACAGAGTGCTGCTTCCCGACCTTCGCTCTAGGTAAAGTGTTGCATATTCATATTTCAACTCGACTTTGTCTTAGATATGACTGCGATAATCTGCCGCAGGACGATCAATGTCCGAAGCATCTGCTTTCGCTGACACGGAACCCGGCAATTTATCTGCTAAAATATCCAAACGTTCCACAATGGGTGGGCGAGCTAACAAATCTGAGGCACGAGCAATAAGGTTCGATGCCACTTTACCTTCCAGATGGGCTCGACGCGCATACTCGTCCGGGAATGCATCAAAGATTGCAAATGTTGAGGGTCCGATACGACATGCAAACCACGCGGTGGTTCCGACTTCTTCTCGGACGATCTTCATGGCGTCTCTTAAAAAGTTTTCGAGCTCGAACTCGCGGCCCGGTTTTGCTTCCAAATGAATGTACAAGCCCAGCGTCGTCATGCGACCTCCGATAGATTCACGATACTTTCTCTGGGAGGTGTCTCCAAGTGAAACGAATGTGTTTCTAATCAGAAGAAAATCACCTTTTTTCAGCTTCACCCTTCTTAAGTCCTGAAAAACTCCGATAAAGGGGTCAGCTCTTATTGCGAGAGCTTCAACAAGGAGAACAGAATGTTAAAATTCACAGCAAAGATGACACTTGTAGTAGCAATGTTAGGTATGGGAGCTTGTGCTTATTCCCCAGTTAAAGAAGAACCTCGTTCTCCCTCTAACTATACGGAAGAAACTTCGAAGCCTATGCCATGGCACTATCCTTTCGTGCAAAAGGATGCTTCAAGAATGTCTTACTATTAAGATGTTCAGAAAACTTGATTCACATAAACCGGGGTTTGCACCCGGTTTTTTTATTTACAACGGTCGACAAAACTCCGCACCGTCTCATATTGAGACACTGGGTCCGCCTTCATTTCCAATCCATTGAATTTAGGATGTCTCGAGTTGGTACTCATTTTGAACTCCCCCCTGATATGGGTAAGTTACGCCTGATCTTTACTATTTTACTTTCAACCATGATTCTGACTACCGTGGCACACGCGGCCGCTGAAGTAACCCTTTATCAGTGGCTTCCATCAGGGCAAATGGCGGCGCCATTTATTCTTCCTGTGAAAGCAGGAGAAAAACCGGAAGCGGCCGCGGAACGGTATCTTTCAAATTTAGAAAAACATCCTGATCTGATGGAACTGTTTCAAGGGAAACGTCCTGATATGCGGATTGAAAACCTGACTCCGCTGGATGCAGACCGAGACAATCGAACGCTGTTGATAGCCAATCTTCCGAAAGACTATGGAATGAATTCACAACGCGTAAATAGTTTTAAGCGGATTTTTGCCCAAGCAGGACAGGTTAGCTACATTCTGCCGATCAATGCAAACTTGGGTCTCACTCTGGCAGAAACGCGCAGTTTGTTCGATAAAATTTCGATAAATTTTTCGATGATGGTGGCCATGGGTGGTGACGATGTCGACCCTGCCTTTTACAAAAAAGAAAATCTGCACGCTCGCAACACCGTTCCGACTCGCGACCAATTTGAAATTGCGCTGATCAAGAATTATGTTGCAAGCGAAAAAGGCTTTTTTATGGGAGTTTGCCGTGGCTCGCAGATCGCCTCCGTCGCCTTAGGATACACACTTTTACAAGACGTACCTGTGCAAGTCGGCCCTGAACTGCCGCATGCAGATGATTGGCACGACATCAAAGTTAAAAAAACAACCCACGGAATATTAGCTTCTCTGTTATCCGAAGGCTCATCGACGTTAACGGTGAACTCTTTGCACCATCAAGCCGTGAAATTCAAAGCAGGTGGTCCTTTG
Source organism: Bdellovibrio sp. SKB1291214 (assembly GCF_002209355.2). Classification (GTDB taxonomy): domain Bacteria; phylum Bdellovibrionota; class Bdellovibrionia; order Bdellovibrionales; family Bdellovibrionaceae; genus Bdellovibrio. Next base: position 2,695,582 of record NZ_CP106855.1, on the reverse strand, counting down.
GAACTCGCTGCCACGGCAGCTGATGGAGTCACTGAAGCCACTGAATTCAAAAATGGTCGAGGCATCCTACTTCAGTTCCATCCAGAACTTATGGATAACGATTTAGGAAATAAGATCCTCTGGAGAATTGTGCAACAAAAGGCGAAAGTCGCCCCTAGCAGCTGTTCTAAGGTCTTTTAGCTTTAAGTCCAATTTTCTCGTCAAAATTTCAACTGATCCTCTAATCTGCCGATCTCTTACCTACATCTTTCAAAAGGTAGGACGTTATGAAAATCGGCTTTTGGATGACAGCGTTTGCGTTCACATCTTCCGTGGCAACCAATGTTGCACATGCACAAACCTTAGAAATCAAATGGGCTGGCAGCGAACATCTTTCTTTAGGTGAAAGCGGTGCCTTTGCGGCGTGCCGCGAGCTTGGCATCAGTAAAGCAGACTGCCCTGTTACCGAAATTCCTCGTGCAGATAAAAAGATTTTCTTCCGTTACGGCGAAATTTTGATGTCGGCTGACTTTTACAATAACCCTGGTGAAATGTACGCTGATAAACGCAAAGGCATCAAGCATGTGATCAAGTGCACTCACGATGAGATCCATGGCGACAAACCAAAAACATGTAACGGCGTTGCGACCTTGTTTTCCATGCCAAAATATTTGGGTGTCGTAACTAAGAACTATAATCACTTTGGTTGGTATAACATGAAAGATTATGTTCGCTATCACCAAGAAGCCATCGACAAGGCCTTGCAGTCTTATGAGCTGAAGGACTCGAATCCAGCTAAAAGCATGCTTTTATTGCAGCAAGCATTGATTGCAAATGCTTTTGCGGATCATTATTTAACAGATGCATTTGCCTCGGGTCACGTACGTGTGCCTCGCGTGCAAGTCGTGGAATGGGCTAAAGCCAATCTCGAAGGTTTTTTAAAAAAGAACCGCGGCGATCTGATCACTATGCTTTTGCATGACAACGAAAGTAAAAATCTACGCACGGGTGTCGAGGAAGCTTTCCCTGTGGCAAATTCTTATGGAGATCAATGGGAAACGCGCGGTGATGGCCATTTACAAATCGATGAAAATCCCTTAGATCCGGTTCGTCTTCATCCTGAACACGCCGTTAGAGAATCTGTGAAAGAAGTTTTAGTGGCAGCTTTCTATGGACAGGAACCGAAAGGTGTTTTTTCCGCGACATGGATGGTTCCGTTTAGTAAAGATATTCCTTTTTACGAAAAGTTTTCGGCAGATTATCAGCACATGAGTAAAATGGATTTCGTAAATTCATTCTTCCGCGAACAACCCTTGATCAAAGCGACTCACGTGGTGCGCTATGATTTAGGGCGCGCTTTAAATGCGATGCCCAGTATCTTTGCGGAATTTAGGAAAGCAGTTCGCAAAGATATTCAAACGACACCCGAGCTGTCTCGTCGGCTTCCTGCCCGCTACTTGGAAGCCTTTAGCAACGTTCAATAACGTCATCTAACAGCCATAGCAGCACTTTGTTGCGTTGGCTCGTGACTCCCCAGATGCTATGAGTTAAGTCCTTAGTATCTGCTTGTTTCCGGCTGTGCCGGAGCAAGGAGTTGGGGGAGTTATCAAAAAACAAATCATCATCGCGTCTATCGTATCCGCTGTATTAGCGATCACGTTGGTTTTTACATTAAAGTGGTATCAAAATCGCCAACCCGATCTGGGTGGAGATTTCACGGCAAATTACAATGGCTCATCCTGGAAATTTTCAGATGATTCTAAAAAATTGAATCTGTTGTACTTCGGGTATGCGAAATGCCCTGATGTCTGCCCGATGGCTTTATCTTACACCAGCCAAGCATTCGCTTCTTTAAATGAGGATCAAAAAAAGAACGTGCGTCTGATTTTCATGAGCGTAGATGTGGAGCATGATACTCCGGCCAGTGTGGCGACGTACGCGAAAAACTTTGATCCTACTTTCATTGGACTCAGCGGAACTAAAGAAAACATCGACACCGCGGTAAAACTATTCGCAGCAAGCTATATTGAAGAGAAAGATCCCAAGTCCTACTTAGGATATTCGATTTCTCACACAGATCGTATTTATTTCTTGGATAAGGACGGTATTGTTTTAGATACTTTGCCTAATCCCCGTTCCGCCGACTCTATTGTCCAAAAAATTAAGGAGAACCTATGAAGTCTATGATTCTTTCAGCAGTAATGATCTTGGTTTCCTCTGCAGCCATGGCAGCGGATATCGAAATTTCCAATCCACACGTTTTTGTTCCGCTAAAAGGCACAAACACGACGGCTGGTTTTGGTACAATTAAAAACACCACAAAGTCAGAAGTGACGATTAAAGTCGTTGATGCAGCTCCCTTCAAAGCCGTGGAACTTCACGAGTCTTCTGAAAAGAACGGTCGTATGACGATGTCCAAAATGGAAACTATCAAGGTTGCAGCTGGCAAAATATTTGAATTAAAACCAGGCGGCAACCACATCATGCTTTTCGATGCGACGAAACCCGTTGAAGAAAAGCAAACGGTGGCCATCAAACTTCTCGTTAACGACAAAGAGCAAATCGTAAACTTCCCGGTAGTTTCCCGCTTGAACAAAGAAAGTAAAAAAGAAGAACAAAAAGAAGAACATCACCACCACTAAGTAGATGACTTTCTTTGTTAGTCCAAAACCAGAAAAGGCAGACTAAACATCTGCCTTTTCTTTTTAATAGAGAGAAAAAAACGGTGGGGACAAAGTAAGCTTTCTCCTCTGGACAAAGTAAGGCCGTACCTTTTTCAGCACGTACCTTTTTCCGCAACTAGAGTGTTGTCTTGAACCGTTGCCAGCTGAAGCCGATGGCGGCGACGGCCATGGCTGCTAAGATCGAAACATCATAGAGTACGAGATTTGCGTCCCCGCCTTTTAGCATGATGTTTCTTAAAAGATCGATGTAATAGGTGATGGGATTAACATAAGAAAACATTCGCATGGCCCAAGGCATGTTCTCGATAGGAAATGCCAAACCTGACAGCAGCATTGCCGGTAACAAAAATAAAAAGCCACCCATCATGGATTGCTGTTGGTTCTTAGCCAATGTGGAAATTAATAAGCCAATTCCAACGGTGCAGCAAATAAACGTGAAGCTTGAAAACATCAAGACCCACAAACTGCCTCGCATCGGCAGGCCAAAGATGAAAACCGCGACAGCCAAGATCAGGGGAATATTACTCATTCCCAGAAGAACATAAGGAATGGTTTTACCCATGATCACTTCTTCGGGTTTGACGGGGGCTGCGATCAAAGTTTCAAACGTACCTAATTCCTTTTCCTTGGTGATGGACATACTGGTTAAGAGGATCGTAATCAGACACACTAGCATGCTCATAACGCCAGGAACCAAAAACAAAGCCGTGCGCATAGCAGGATTATACAAAACCCTGACGTCGAATTCCAAAGGTGGTTGAATCTTGTTTTGCTGTCGTGCCAGCTGAACTGCATTCACATAACGTTCAATGCTTTGCCCACGAGTGACATTGGTGGCGTTAATCAAAAGTTGCATCTGACCTTCACCCCGCCCGATGCTCTTATCCAAGCCCCCTGGCGGCGCCACTAGGACCGCATCGGCCTCGCCCCCTTGCACTTGTTTGTAAGGGTCTGATGTACTTACCTTGGCTGGAATAAACCATCCCGAGGCAATGCAGTCTCGGTATAAATCCATCAAGGCAGAGTCTGTGGGTGCACCAAAAACACTAAGCCTTATGTTACGCGCCTCTGTCGACAAAGCAGTCGCAAAAATGGTGAGCTGAATACAAGGTGCCACGAATAGCAAAATCCGCATGCGGGGGTCACGCAGGGTTTGCAGCATCTCTTTTTTCATAAAGCCCCAAAGAGTCTTCATGGCTCCACATCCTTTTTAAATTTCCGTGTCGCTAAGGTCAGCATCCCTAATAGCAAAAGACATAACATTCCCAATGATGGCAGAATCTGCATAAGACCACTGCCTTGTAGAAACAACTCGCGGCTGATTTTGATAAACCAACGTGCAGGCAAAAGCATCGTGAAGTAATAGAAAAATGGCGGCATGTGTTCGGTTGGGAAGATAAAACCAGAGAGCAACATCGATGGCAAAAGACCCGATAGCATCGCAAACTGCATACTTAGTTGCTGACTGCGAGTCAGGACCGAAATCAACAGCCCTTGCGCCAAATACGTACATAGAAAAATCAATGCTGAAAACATATAAAGAAGGAAATTTCCCCGAAACGGAACTTGGAAAACAACCTTTGACATCATAAATACAAACAGAATCGATACAATTCCCATCACTGCGTAAGGTAATAACTTACCGATAATAATCTCCAAGGGGCGCACCGGCGTTCCCAAAAGCAGTTCCATCGAACCGTTTTCCCATTCACGGGCGACCGTTAATGCCGTTAGTAAAATCGATAAGATTGCAATGATCACCGCAGCCAAACCGGGCACGACGAACCATTGACTATTCAATTCAGGATTAAATAAAAAGCGGGAATGAATTTCCACGGGAAATTTGAAATCAGCACCGGGAAATTCTTTGGCAATTGCAAGCTTTTGAACACCACCTAAGTATCCCACTACAGAAGCTGCGGAGGAATTATCCGCACCATCAATTAATATCTGCACCTGTGACTGCCGGGTTGGTATTAAATAGCGAGCAAAATCAGGTTTGATAATGAGAGCTGTTTTAGCCCTGCCGCCATCCAGCGCCTCTGTGGCGTGCATAGGACTGACAACGTATTTGGGAATAAAATATTTAGAACTGATGAAAGAATCAATCAGCACTCGCGATTCAGCCGTTTTACTGCCATCATAGATCGCCAACGGAATTTTATCCATGTTGAATTCAATCGCAAAACCAAAGAATAACACCATCACGATTGGCATAACGATCGCGACCGCCATTGTGAAAGGATCACGCACGATCTGAAAAACTTCTTTTCTCGCGACAGCCCAGACAGACCCTTGCATTACGTGGGCACTCCTTCAACTTGCGCAATAAAGACATCTTCAAGACTGACAGATTTGGGATTTTTATCGGGAAAGGAATGCTTTTTCAAATTCACGGGTGAATCCAATGCAATCAGCTCTCCATCCTTCATCAACGCAATACGTCCGCACTGTTCAGCCTCATCCATATAGTGCGTCGTCACGAAAACAGTTTTTCCACGGGAGGCCAACTCCCCAATCAATTGCCAAAAGCGCTGACGAAAGGCGGGACTCACTCCCGCTGTGGGTTCATCTAAAAAAACGACCTGGGGGTCATGCAGCATCGATGCGACCAAGCTAACTTGTTGCTTGATCCCACCCGGCAAATCACGAACCATGGTTTTTTCGTTTCTTTGGAATTTGATAAAATGAAGAAGCTTTTCTTTGTTTTCTTTAAATTTATTATCTTCGATTTTTCTTAAGGCCGCGGTAAAAGCTAGGTTTTCAGCGACAGTCATATCGTCATACAAAGTGAACTTCTGGGACATGTAACCGACTTGTTGTTTTACGGAAATTGAATCAGTGCGCACATCAATGCCGCAAACCCGTGCCTCACCCTCTGTGGGAATAAGTAATCCGCAGAGGACTCGAATGGTTGTGGTCTTTCCTGCCCCATTCGCACCTAAAAATCCAAATATCTCTCCGGGCCTAACCGCAAATGTTACGTTTTTTACAGCATAAAAATCGCCGAACTTTACCGATAAATTTTTGACCTCTACAGAATGTGTGGAAGCTTGATCTTCACGGGTCATAGCGAAGCCTCGGCATCCAATGACGAATCATAGCGCAAGAAGACCTCATCGAAGGTTTCGCACTTTTCCGTTCGAAGTATTTCTTGCGGTGATCCCTCGATCAATGTTTTCCCATCAAACAACAAATGGACATCTTCACATTTTAAAGCTTCATCCATGTAAGATGTCGTAACCAGGATCGTGATATTTTCTTGATCGCGAAACTCATACAAGAGCTTCCAAAAATCCCTACGACTTAAAGGATCCACACCATTCGTGGGTTCATCTAAAAATAAAACCTCCGGCGAAGCGAGGAGCGCACACACCAACCCCAATTTTTTATACATTCCACCGGATAATTGGGAAGCCAAGCGATCCTGAAAACGATCCAACCGAGTCATTTCTAAAAGCTTCTGACTGCGAACTCGAAACTGCTGCTCTTCCAAGCCATACAAGGTTTTAAAAAACTCCAAGTGCTCGTGAATACTTAATTCACCATAAAGGCTTTGTGTTTGGGGCATATATGCCAAGGTCCGGCGAACATCACTAAATTCAGCAGTTTCACCATCTTTTAGATATTTAATTTCACCTTTATCTGGCCTTAAAAGTCCCATCAGATGACGCATCAATGTAGTTTTACCTGCGCCCTCAGGACCGATGATCCCATGAACCCGTCCATCAGCAAATTCCATGTCGAGTCCCTTCAGCGCTGGCACTTTCTTCATTTTTTTATGAAGATTGAAAACCTTTATTTCCATTCCAAAGTCATTCCGGGTTTCAAAATGCCTTCTTTGTTTTCAAAGCGGATCTTGACCCCATAAACCAATCGCGTGCGCTCATCGCGAGTTTGCACATTCTTAGGAGTAAACTCAGCCTCGGGATTGATGAACTCAATGACTCCGGGAAATTTTCTATCGTCCATCTCTGGCAACGTGGCTTCGACCTGTTGATTCAGTTTTAAAGATGCGATTTCGTCGTGTGGCAGATAGAAGTATGCGTAGACTTCCTCGAGATTACCAATGGTAAAGAGCTTAGCTCCTGGATTTACCATCTCCCCTTCTTCAAAGTATTTGGTCAGAACGGTGCCCTTAAGAGGAGACATGACCTCACACCAACTCACGCGAGTCTGCAGATCTTCTTTTCTGGTGCGGACCTGGTCATAGGCTTCCGCGGAGATATTTCCGCTTTTGTACAAACTGGCATTACGACGAAAGGTAGAATTCGCAAGTTCATAACTGATTTTCAGATCTTCACAGGACAATGAAAGCAGTTTTTGGCCTTTATCAACGACCATGCCTTCTTTGACAGGAAGCGAATTAATTACCGCTTGAACACGTGCGGGAATGTCTACCTTGGTCACTTCGACAGTGCCGGCGTATCGGAAACTTGTGCGGAAAAGATATTGGCGAATTAGAAAAGCAGTGATGATCAGAACGACGATGATAACAACTGGAACGATCTTTTTCTTGTTCATGCTATAAAGGCTAGCACCTTCATAAACAAACACAAATGTTAAAAATGAAAAAGCCGATGTTACAAAACATCGGCTTTTTTCATTTGCTTTGCTTCGACTCCGTCGAAGCAGCAGGTAACTATTTACCTGGGTAGAACCAGCAAAGTGGTCTTGTTCCTACAGCGTCACGAGGAGCGTAGCAAGAACCTTGTTTGTAGTCTGTGTCAGACAAACGATCGTTGATTGCAACCGGGCACAAAGCACCTTGGAAATATGTATCCAAGCGGCATTGAGTTTTCGGGTGAGAATCGTCTGTGCGGCGAACGACAGTTTTATCTGGAGTATCGAATTTTGGAGCAACTTTATCTTTAGAAAGATCCATGAACAAGTTAGCTACTTGTTGACCTGCTTCAGATATACGTTGGCAGATCAATTGATCGTTAACTTCGCGGTATTGCGCTTCGCAAGCAGTTTTAGCAACTGGATCGATAGTCAAGCCAGCAACGATAGCTGCGTTGTCATCTTGTGCGAAGAATAGACGAAGACATTTCAAAGATGCGAAATAGTCAGACGCGCCTTCGTTAGATGCCCAAGCACCACCGTACCAAGAATCGATTTTAGGAGCGCCAGCATTGTGGTGACCCATTTCGTGGCAGGCAACCAAAGCCATACCTTCTACGCCGATTGTTTTGTGACGAGCCAAACCACCGTACATATTAAGGATACGAGTGTTTCCAGAACGTTGAGCAGAAGCATTCACTGTACCATCAGTCCAAAGACGATTGATTTTCAATTTATCGCCTGCAGCTTCAATTTCTGGAGTATAGATTTTCTCAATACGATCCATAACCATCATAAATTGATCTTGCGTGATGCCGCCAGTTTGGAACAAGCCCACTGGAATATACATAGAGTTCTCTGGTACGAACCCGTGGCAACCTTCTTCTACTTTTGATGTGTTGAATGTGAAACCTACAGTTGCGATCAATGCAACAGCGGCCAATCCACGACGTAGCGTTGTGTTTGTCATGACTACTTCCCCTCCTTGAGTCTAGACGTTGAAAAAATGCTACCCTTAAGTCCGCATCAATTACAAATATAAAACTTTAGTCCTGCCGCATGGCAATAAAAAACCTGTTAAGGCGTTCTTGCAGGCCTGCAAGAGACGTGGACGTTCCCGAGTACAAGCGTCTCGTATAAATACGAGTTAAGTAATTTCCGTAAAGATTCGATAAAGCTTTGTATGGGAGATTATGTTTATGTCTAATTTCAAATCTTGGTTTCGCGGACTGCGCGGCAAGCTTTTATTCTCAGCCTTCTTGCCGGTGATCGCTTTCACTATGATTACGATCGTAGCTTTACGTTCCACGAACAAGCTTGGAGAAAAGTTAACCACCGCTTACACTGACATCGTTCCGAATATGGATGCGTTGGGGCAGCTCGCGATGCAACGTGCTCGCGTGGGCTACTTCTTTTGGGCTTCGGTTGGACTTCATGGCGAGTCCCGCACCAAGTTCATCAAGAAAACAGAAGATGCTTGGCAGGATTTCAAAGAAGCTCAAGCGTATTACGAAAAAACTCCATTCGGTAGCGACGAAGAAAAAAACTACAAACTGGTTCGCGAGAACAAAGCTAAATTCTATAAGACCACTGAAGAGTTGACGGAAGCTCTTCGCAAGGACTCCCCAGAAGTTGATGAAAAAGTTCGTGCCTCTTTAAATGGTGGTGAGTGGCATATTTTAGCTCTGCAAGTTCAAAAAATGTCAGAGCAAAACTTCAAATATTATCAAGAACTGGCGACCGAAGAAAATGCAGCGCAAATCAAAGAGCGTAAAGCATTGTCTGAAATGTTGGTGTTGATCGCCGCGATGAGTGTGTTTGCGTTGTTTGGTATCTTGATGTGGATCGCCTACCGTGTCTCTAATACGGTTAGTAGTATCTCTGATAAATTAACGGACTCTGGAAACCAAGTTTCCACAGCCATCGGTCAGTTGTCTTTGGCGGGTCAAACTCTTTCCACAGCTTCCACTGAATCCGCAGCTTCATTAGAAGAAACAGTCGCCTCTTTGGAAGAAATGTCTTCCATGGTTAAAATGAACTCCGATAACGCAAAACAAGCAGCTACTTTGTCCCAGTCTTCTAAAGACTCGGCCGAAGAAGGCCAACGAGAAATGGCAGCTTTGATCCAATCGATGCAAGGTATCTCTCAATCTTCTAAAAAGATCGAGGAGATCATCAATGTTATCGATGACATCGCTTTCCAAACGAACTTGCTGGCATTGAATGCGGCGGTGGAAGCGGCTCGCGCTGGTGAACAAGGTAAAGGTTTTGCCGTAGTGGCTGAGGCCGTTCGCTCTTTGGCGCAACGTTCCGCGGTAGCTGCGAAAGACATTTCATCTCTAATTAAAGACAGTGTTCAACAGGTTGAAAACGGTGCCAAGGTCGCCGACCGCTCTGCTGAAGTTTTAAACACGATCGTGACGTCCGTTAAAAAAGTTTCTGATCTTAATAACGAAATCTCGGCGGCAAGCTCTGAACAAACGACAGGCATCTCCCAAATCTCTCAAGCTATGAACCAACTCGATGCGGGCGTGCAAGGGAATGCGGCTTCTTCGGAAGAAATTGCAGCGTCATCTGAAGAGATCTCGGCTCAAGCTGAATTGATGCGTCAATTGGTGGCGGACTTAAACATGGTTGTGACAGGAGACGAGCACATAGAGGCGACCAAAGGTGAAACTTACCGCAGCCCTTCCAAAAAGGAAGCACCCGCAGGTAAAGTTGTTCAGTTTAAAACTAAGACCGCTTCAGCTTCCCAACCCGGCAAAACAACCGTAGCAAAAAAGGCACAGAGCAGCGCAGCCGCTGATGTGATCCCTTTCGACGATGAAGGTCCAAGAGGTAAAGTCGGAACAACGGATGGATTTTAATCCGTTGCCGACCTTCCAAATTTAGTATTATTCTCACGGGGCATGAAAATTCCATTTAACTTGCCCCCGCATAGCCACAACGAAGAAAAATATATCTCTCAAGCCATCGCCAATCGTAAATTATCTGGCGAAGGCGCTTTCAACAAAAAAGTCGTTGAGTGGTTTAAAACTCATCTGAAATGCGAAATGGCTGTCATCACTCCAAGCTGTACATCGGCTTTGGAAATGGCGATGGTTTTAGCTAACATCGGTCCTGGCGACGAAGTTATTCTTCCTTCGTTTACATTCACTTCGACTGCCAACGTAATTGCCCTGTATGGTGCTATCCCCGTCTTCGTAGATGTTGATGCTGATACTCTGAATATGAACATTGATGCGATGGAAAAAGCGATCACAGCCAAAACCAAGGCCGTTATGCCCGTCCATTACGCAGGGGTCGCGTGCCAGATGGATCGCATCATGGCCTTATCCGAAAAGCATGGTTTCATCGTCGTTGCAGATGCGGCGCAAGCAATTTTCTCCTCTTATAAGGGCAAACCAACAGGCGCTTGGGGGCACATGGCCGCCTATAGCTTTCACGAAACAAAGAACATCGTGTGCGGCGAAGGCGGAGCTTTAATCATTAATGACAAGCGTTTCGTTGAACGTGCAGAAATCGTTCGTGATAAAGGAACAAACCGTCAGCAGTTCCTCAATGGCCAAGTTGACAAGTACACTTGGCAGGATAAGGGTTCCTCCTATCTGCAATCGGAACTTGCTGTGGCCTTCCTGTATGCCCAACTTGAAGACGGCGAAAAAATCACGGCTCACCGCCTGGCTCATTGGAATCAATATCACCAAGGCTTTGCCGACCTTGAAAAACAAGGTCACATCGCTCGTATGCACGTTCCCGGTGATTGCCAAACCAATGCACATATCTACTATTTTGCCTGCAAAACGGCTGAAGAACGTGGAAAACTGTGGGCTTTCTTAAAAGAGAATGACATCCAATCGACAACTCATTATGTGCCACTACATTCTGCGCCCGCAGGTTTAAAATTTGGTCGCGTTGTCGGGTCCATGGCCGTAACAGATGATTTGGCAAACCGTATCTTGCGGATGCCAATGTATGCGGATTTAAGCAAAGACGAAGTCGCTTTCGTGATCGATAAAGTTCACGAGTTCTATAAAGGCAAATAGGAATAGCTCATGAAACCAGTTCGCGTTCTGCATGTTATTCATTCGTACTCATGGGGCGGACTGGAGCTTTACTCCACAGAGCTGATCATTAAGCTGCAAAACACCAGCGTTGAACAGTGGGTGCTGTGCTTTGCAGGCTCACGCATCGCCAAAGAACTTCACGCTGCGGGCGTTCGCACGATTGAGACTTCTGCAAAAAAACTTTCTAAGCTAAAAGAAGCTTCTTTAGTTCGTAAAGCGATCTCAGCTCATAACATCACTCACCTCCATTCTCACACCCGTAAAGACATGTGGGCGACGTGTGTGGCTCGTTGGTTTAATGGCGAGATTAAACATGTCTACAATCTTTATATGAATGCGTTGCCCAAGCAGGATTTTGTTCACAAAGCCTTATTCCGACGTGTGGATGCCTTGTGCAGTTCTTCAGAAGATATTTTAAAAGACGTTCGTAAGAATTTTCCCATCGCTCCTGAAAAATTGAAATTGATTCGTTACGGACGAGAGACTGATAAATTTGTCTCAACTCCCGGTGCTCGCGATGAAATTCGCCAGAAGTTTGATGTGAAGCCTGGACAAATCGTCGTTGGAACTTTGTGCCGCGTGGATGCGGGCAAAGGAGTTCGCGAACTGGTTGAGTCTTTGGATTATCTTTCCGACGAAGACATTCAAAAAGTACAGATTTGGGTGATCGGCGATCGCACCATCGTAGGTCACAATGATTCTGGCGAAACAACGTATGAACCCGAATCACAAGCTTTGTATGAATGGGTTCAAGCTCGCGCGGCTTCAGATCGTTTAAAAGGTCATCTGCATCAGATTCCTTTCCAACGCGAGTATGTTCCTTACATCGAAGCCTTGGATATCTTTACTTTGGCTTCTTACAACGAAACTTATTCCCTTAGCGTCATTGATGCCATGATGATGGCAAAGCCGGTGATTGGAACAAACGCAGGTGGCACACCTGAGCAAGTTGGCGGCACGGAGCGCGGAATCCTAGCAGAACCACGCTCGGGTCAATCCTTGGCGGAATGTATTCGTTATTACTTAAAGCATCCCGAGAAAGCCCACAAACATGGCGAAAAAGGCCGCGAGTGGGCTTTGCACAATCACAACTGGCCGAACACTTTAAAGCATTTCACAGAGCTTTATCAGAAACTATAAAGGCTGTGGGATTTTAGGAGACGCCGAGGGCGCGGAGTCCTTGAACAACTATCACCACTAGAACATAGGCGAAGACGTTAAAGGCCACAAGCTGGCCCAGGGCCATTTTGATAGAACCGCTTTCCTTTGCTTGAATCGCGACCGTGGTCATACATTGGAGTGCAATCATAAAGAAGATCATAAGACCTATCACACTGCTCATGGTGAAGACCTTCTCCCCGTGTTGATTTACAGCGGTACTCATCTGCGCAAGCAAGGACTGTTGCTGAGTATCTTCGTTGTCGTCTGCGATATTAAACGTCACCGCTAACGAAGAAACAAATACTTCACGAGCCGCAAACGCGGAAATCAAACCGACACCCACTCGCCAGTCAACACCCATCGGAGCCACCACAGGCTCAATCACTTTACCCAATTGACCGGCATAGGATTGTTCAAGCTTGTCGTGGGGATTTTCGATATTGTAGTTCGGGAAGTTTGTTCCCACCCAAATGATCACAGCAAAGACAAAGATCATGGGACCTGCACGCTTCACGTAGTTCATCGTGCGAGTCAGAGACTGACGAAGCAGAACGCGCAACTTAGGTTTACGATAAATCGGAAGCTCCATCATAAAGAACGAGTTGTCGTTATGAGGTAAGAACTTATTAACGATTCCCGCAGCTAAGCCACCAACGAATAGCGAACCTAAATACAAGGATGCAAAGACGATCCCTGCCATAACTGCCGATTCCCCATGGAACAAGAACGCAATAAGCAAAGCGTACACCGGCAAACGAGCCGAACACTGCATCAGTGGGATTACGAAAGATGTGATCCAGCGGTCTCGACTTGAAGAGATATTTCTTGTCGCGATGATCGCAGGAACTGCACATGCAAACCCTGATAAGATCGGAACAAAAGAACGACCGCTCATTCCCAGTGCGGAAAAGGGACGATCGATCAACGTCGCTGCCCGAGCCAAGTAACCCGAGCTTTCAAGTAGTCCTATACCAAAAAATAAAATAAAGATTTGCGGAACAAAAACCAAAACCGCACCAAAACTTGATACGACACCGTTTGCCAAGAAATCTGCCCACAAAGTGCCAGGTCCTAAATCACCCACCACTTTATTCAGGAAACTAAAACCTTGATCGACATAATCCATGAATGGAGCTGCCAACCAGAAGATCGAAGAAAACAAAGCCCCCATAATCACTAGGAACATCACCAGCCCAAGTATCGGATGTAATAGCAGGCGGTCGATTTTTTCAGTCGTTGCTACGATCTTTTTCAAACGAACTTCAGGATGATCGGTTTTATGAGAAAGTGCTTCCTTTGCAATGCGATCGCACTCTTTCATTTTTAAATCCAACTCATCAAAATCCCAAACGCGGGGGCGCTTTGGAAATGAATCCAAAGGAATTTTCTGCGCTTCAGCCACGATCTCAAGCAAGCCCCCAGCAAGCAACCCATCAAATTGCACCACAGGGCAATTTAAAGTTTTACGCAAGTAATCCATGTCGATTTCGATACCTTCACGGCGCAAAAGATCGGCCATGGTGATAACCACGATCATTGGAAAACCAGTTTCTTTCACTTGCAAAGCAAGTTGCAAGTGACGCGACAACTGAGTTCCGTCGATCACGACTACAATACCCGTGGCTTCTCCAAATTCAGGATTTTCATAAATAGATTTGATGGTAACGACTTCGTCAGCACTTTTGGGATGAAGACTGTAGGTCCCTGGTGTATCCATCGCCTGGATTCCAGTTCCCAAATGAGGAGCTAATCTCCCTAAAGAGTATTCAACAGTCGCACCTGGATAGTTCACAGTTTTAAACCGAGAACCCGTCAACCAGTTATAAAGAGTTGTTTTTCCAGAGTTGGGAGCGCCGACAAGAGCGATCACACGCTCTTCATTGCCAGCGGCTGCAACGTTTACTATTTCAACGTCACTTGGGCACATGCCGCCTCCTCATTACGCAAAGCCAGGAAGCTTGTTTTAAAGCGAACTAAAAGAGGCCCGCCGAAGGGAGCTCTTCCCAGAATTGTTAGCTCCATGCCTGCACGCAGTCCCATCTCATGAAGACGTTCACGCAAGAGATGCTCCCCTGCGATTTTCAGGATTTCCACTGTCTGACCAGGCTTTATTTTGGTGTCTAACAAAGTCATTTTTCCCTCTGAAACTGCGCGAATTACTAGTTAAGATCATCCCCCCGCAAAGTGAAGTTCTTTACCCCCGGGTCCAGCCGTTGAAAACCAGTTGATAATGAATTTCATCGCGCCCCTCGATCTCAGCCTAAAAGTGAGGACAAATCGAAGACAATGGTCGTGATTTTAGGGGCTTAGATTAAGTTCATCCCCCTCTCACCGATCTGAAACTAGATGCATAAAAAAGTAAAAACCACCTTTGTTGCGGGCCTTGTTTTATCTGCCTCCATCGCGTGCTCGAAAGCAGACGCTGCGGAGGTATTTTACGCCCCAGGATTCTGCGATCCCAAAGCTTTGACTGTCTTTGTTCAGAATAAATCTGCAGAATCTGAAAAATGGTGGACTCAAGTTCACGAAAATGGTGCGATTAAAGAAGGCTATCAAGAACTCGACGGCAAATCAGAAATGAAAGTTGCCGGCACAGACTTCCTTTCCGATAAGCGGGGCTTTTCGCTGAAAGCTGGAAGTGCTAACGCTCTTCGCTTTACTGCAACTTGTGATTCACAAAAGCTTTTATTAAGCTCGACCACTTCACCTCAAGTAACACATTATCTTCCAATGGGGTTATCCTCGGTGAAGCTATCGGTATTAAACCTTTACATGAACTCTAGCGAGGTCACCTTAAAGGCCTTTGATTTGAGTGGACTGCTGATCGAAGAAAAGACTCTGCACTTCACAAAACACTACGAGACGCAGAACTTAAAGTGGAACTTGAATCGTTTAGTAGCACGCATTGAAGCATCATCTTTTCAAAGGTTCCATTCAGAAATCATCTATGGGGATGAGGAAAAACAAAGCCCTCCCCTTGTGATGAATCCCGTCAGACTGCCTGCAGATATTTCCAAAAAGTATTTTCTGATCTCGACAAAAACACCCAGTGAAAACGGATCCTTCGTGATTGCCCTGGATGACGCAGAAACAATTGCGACAGCACGGGAACAGATACGTCGTCCCGAGTTGGAAAAAATCGTTGTCGCGCGAATTGCATTGAACACAGGCCCAGGCATCAACCGCAACTTTCAAGCGCGAGACAAAGCGCCTTATTCCTGGAACGTGACAGACGTGGATGCTTTCGGTGATTTTGCCCACATCGATTGCGATGGAAATCCTGATCTGGTCGAGGAACGCCTGCAACAAAAAATCAACGAAGGCGGTCGTATCTGTTTTTGGCGTTACCGCGTAGTGCGCGAACTGACGCCTTCAGAAGTAAGTACCGGTGTTTTAAATCCCTAGGGAATCGTCGTGGAGGCACCCTGAGCAGTGGTTTCTTCGACTGTCACCGTGATTGACTGAACCCCGTACTTTTTAAATTCCCGATAAAAATCCTCAGCCAATAAACGCGACAAGTTTTCGACGCTTGTGTTCGTCACTGGCAACAGAATCACTTCGGACAGGGGGAATACATAGAAGCGGTCACGGAATGTGACTTCGAGGGATTTCTCGGTGCTTTTGAATTTCATGTCTGGATGTTTTTCCGGCAAAAGCACGATTTCATCCCAGCGATCTAAGGCCGCCTTGATGTATTTTTTAAAGACATTGAAATCCATGAAATAGCCATCAGCGTGCTGAGTATCGTCTGCTGGGGCTTTAATATCCACCTTCACTTGATAATTGTGGCCATGAAGCTTTTCCGCGTGCTTTTCATCAAAGATCAGAAAGTGCGCCGCTGAAAATTTGAAATTTTGCTTAGCCAAATGCAAGGTCGTGGACATATGTCTCCCTAATGGTTATATCCATAGCATGAAATTCGAACTGAAGCAGCATTTTCAAATTGAATCCGCCCGTTTCCTGCCCCATTTGCCAGCAAGCCACCCGTGCTCGCGTATGCACGGCCACAGCTTTAAAATCGTGCTGACTTTAGTGGGCCCTCTTGATGAAAAAATTGGATGGGTGATCGACTACAACGACATTCAAGCCGCTATGAAACCCCTGTTGGAACAGATTGATCACCGGGTTTTGAATGAGGTGCCGGGCCTTGAAAATCCCACCTCTGAACTCCTGGCAAAATGGATCTTTAATCATGCAAAAAAAGTTTTACCGATACTCACTCGCGTGTCGGTAGCGGAGACTCCGGCGACAGAGTGCGCGTACCCAGCATAAAGACGGGTCCAGACTGCGTCGTTTGACAGTTTTAGACTTTAAACTCACTCCATAGACCTTGTAAGATAAGGACTCAGATGGAGTGAGTTTTTTGTTTTTAAAAGGATCGATACTAATCAGCCTTTTAGTTTTGAGCAACGGGGTGTCGGCGGCGCCGAACACACCTGCAAAACGTAACGGAAAAACACCGGTCACGATCACCTCGCAACCGGTACTCACTCCATCGAAAACTTCTCCCCCACCACCACAGACAGCAGTTCCCCCGGTTACGACTTCCGAGGCGACGAAAAAAGCGATTAAATCAGAATATGAAAACTCCCTCCAAGTGGGTATGCTGTTAAAAACTCTCAAGGCTACGACTTCGGGTGCAGGTAACAATCACAACGTCGCTCTTGATCCGAACACTCCCCCTGGTTATGCCCTTGGTTATTCCAATCGTCCTTTAGGTGTTTCGTTGGAGGCTAACGTTGCTTATGGCGCAGCCAAGGCCGATAAAGTAGCGACGTCAGCCGAGGATTACCAACTTCGTTACTTCAGTGGACGCTTGGGTGCTGAATTCATCTATCAACGCTACAAGGGATTCAATCAAAGCCCTACTTCTGATGCGAACAATGACGGCTTTATCACAACTGATGAGTACTCATTACCGGACCTTAAAATTTCGATGCTACAAGCTCAGTTTGAATGGGCTTACTATGGTGTAAGTGCTTTAGAAGCTTTTGGTCCTAACTGGAGAAAACCTTCGGTGGATGGTATCGCGTTTTATGCCTTAATGAGTCTTTCCCAAGTCGAAATAGAAAATCCCGAGCCCTTTCTTCCGCAAAGCACTCCTGCTGATTACGGTGAAGACGCAACTTTGGTTAAAGGAAAGTATCAAAGCATGGCCGCGGGTCTTGGGTCTTCTTACGTGTGGCAGTGGACAAGATTTTATATTGCAGTATTCGGGAGCGCACAGGCGGGCCCGCAAAAACAAGTTTATGAAACGACCACCACTCGCTGGGATAATTTAAAATACACCTGGTGGATTCAAGCAAAGATGGCAATCGGCTACGACTGGGGCCCTTGGTATATGAGCATCATCGGGCACACTCAACCAGTTAACGTGGATTTAAAAACAATGGATATGTCGTTCTTCTCGCAAGCGGCTGGTCTGTATTTTGGCTCCCGCTTTTAGGCCGAGGGGCTTTCGTAAAAAAAAGGACTCTGTGCGAGTCCTTTATTTTTATTTAATCAACGAAGCATTTACTTTCACAGAAGGTCCCAGATCTAAATTATGGGAGAATTTCTGCTGAAACGAAGGTGGATACAACATCACAATCGTTGACCCCATTCGGAACATTCCCAGTTCGTCACCGCGTTTGACCGTCAATGCGGGAGAGTATTTTTTGTGTTGATACTCTGGAACACCCGCCTGATTTCCGCGGATAGTTTCATCGAAACTAAGAACGATGTGACCGACGTTCGTGGCTCCCACAAAGACAACTCCCACGGGACCCATATCGGTTTGGATTTCGACCAAAACACGCTCGTTGATGGAGAATAAGTCTTTAACGTTGGTTGTGGACCATTCGTTGACGGGCCAGAGCTCGCCGGGCATATAACGAACATCGCTAATGCCACCGTCCACGGGAGAGTGCACCCGGTGGTAGTCCGTAGGGCAAAGATAATAAGTCATAAAAAACCCACCATCCCATTTTTTATAGGCGTCAGGGTCCATCGTGAACTCTTTCAGTTCATAGGTGTGACCTTTTGCCTGAATCAAAGTACCCTTCTCAATCGTTTGCGCCTGGGTGATCACGCTGTCAGCGGGATGGACAGCCCACGCCGAGCCAATCGGTCGAAGACCTGGCTTTAATTTGCGAATAAAGAACTCCCCAATGCTGGGGTATTCGTTATAAGCTTTATCGGCTTCGTGAAGGGCGATGTTGTACCACCAGGCGAATCCCTTAACGGAGATACGTGCCCACATTTTAGGCCCTTTAAAATGCATAAGTTTGCCGACGAATCGGCTAAGGCTTCTTTTAGGTAAAATACGAGTGATTGCTGACATATATAAATTATCTAACCGAAGATAGCCCCTTTGTCACGACTCGGGACCTCTGGTATAAGCTTTGAAACAAAATGTTCACCTAGGCGCGTTTTAAGATTTTTAAAACCGCCAAGTTTGGCGCTTAACAGGTGCCCGCGAGGTAAAAGATGGCAAAGATATTTAATAATATCGAGATTCCTATTGATCAGGACCTTGAAGAAAAACTTCAATGGATGGTTCCCGAGCACGGACCGTACCGCATTCTCCGACAAAGCGTTGATGCCAGACGCGCTCACTCTCCCCACTTTGTATATTCGATCGAGGTCGCTGAAAAAGGCGAAACTCTGAATATTCCCGAATTCAATTTAGAAAAAATCGCGACTCCCAAAGAAAAGCCTTTAATCGTCGGCACAGGTCCCGCGGGATTGTTTGCAGCTTTGCGATTTGTGGAGCGTGGAGTTCCTTGCGTATTATTTGAACGTGGTTCTGATTCCGGCGCTCGCATGAAGGGCATCAATCAGTACTGGCGTCATGGTAAGCTCGACACTCGCAATAACGTCTGTTACGGCGAAGGTGGCGCGGGTTTATATTCAGACGGAAAACTTATCACTCGTATTAAATCTCCGCATATTCCTTACGTGATGAATCGCTTGGTCCGATTCGGTGCCCCCGCGGAAATTCAATGGTTGTCAAATCCACACGTCGGTTCAGATCGTATCCGTCGTGTGATTCCTAAGCTTCGTGAATTCTTAAAAGCCAATGGCTGCGAAATCCATTTCAATACTCAAGTGACTGAGATTTTGATGGAAGGAAAACAAACTGTCGGAGTGCGCACTGAACATGGCACTGAATTTAGATCTCCCCATGTGATCTTAGCGACGGGCCATTCAGCGGAAGACATGATCAATCACTTGAACGACATTGGCGTTCATCTGGATGGTAAGTCCTTTGCGATGGGTCTGCGAATTGAACACTCCCAGGCTGATATTAATAAAATCCAATATCGTCAGTTTTCAGAACATCCAAAATTAGGAGCTGCAAACTATAAACTGGCTGATCATGATGATAAAACCGGTATCGGTGTTTATTCATTCTGTATGTGCCCAGGTGGATATGTGTTATCTGCAGGAACTGAAGAGGACGGTATCGTTTGTAACGGGATGAGTAACTACAATCGCAACTCGCCGTTTGCGAATGCGGCGATTGTTGTTTCTATCGATCACAATAAATTATTCGGCAATGACGTCTTTGGCGGAATGAAGCTTCGCCGTCAGCTTGAAACTCAAGCTTTGAAATCCGTTCGCGCGGCGGGTGGAACTAAGGAATTGCCGGCGCAAAATCTTTTGGATTTCTTGGGTGGAACTCATTCTAAAAAAGGACCTCGCGATCTGCGTCCGGGTTCGTCACCTTCCGGTGCGATCAACATTCGTTTGGATGAAATTTTACCTTCCCATATGACGAAACGTATTCAAGAGGGTTTGAATAAGTTTAATCGCAACATGAAGGGCTTTGTTGTTGAGAACGCTCAGCTTTACGGAATTGAATCTAGAACGAGCTGCCCAGTACGTGTGACTCGCGATAACGAAACCCTCCAGTCCATCACTCACGCAGGTTTATACCCCGCAGGCGAAGGCGCTGGTTATGCGGGCGGGATTACGTCTGCCGCTTGCGACGGCATCAAGATCGCAGAGAAAATCATCGAACAACTACAGTAAAACGGTGCCTGGTTCCCTTGGTTTTTGTTAAACCACAAAGCCACTTGATTATCAGGCGGCAGTCCCCAATACTTTCCTCTGGAGGTATTGGATGCACATTTTAGGTACATTGTTGATTGGCTTCCTTGTAGGACTTGTTGCACGTTTCTTTATGCCTGGTAAGCAAGGTCTTGGTATCATCATGACGACAGTTCTGGGAATTGTGGGAGCTGTTGTCGGAACTTATATCGGTCAAGCATTAGGCTGGTATGCGGAGGGAGAACCGGCAGGTTTTTTTGCTTCCGTGTTTGGAGCCATGGTGATTCTGTTGTTGGCGCGCCTTCTTGCTAGAAATTAAATCAAAAAAATAGATTTCACTTCTTGTGAAAAAAAACGCCAGGTTCTGCCTGGCGTTTTTTGTTGGGTTCTATCTTTTCTCCCAAGCTAAGTTATGGAAGGAGCTGGCTTTCGTTTCGTGTTCCCCGGAAACAGCATTAACCGCTGTCAGAAGAACATTGACGCCTGCTAAAATGATAGTCACGTAAACCACTGCTTTTTTGAGTTTGGATATTTTGTTTTGCATAGAGAACTACTATTGCAATCGCCGGGCCTGGGCCTGTTCGTCTATTCTGTTATATTGACTTTTAAATCGGAATTCTCGGAATGAGATTCGATATATTCGAGTTCATCAGAAAATGACGACTTTTGCCGCCAGTCCTTGAATTGCTTTACCAGGGTTGCATTTGCGGAGCGACTTGCAAGGCCTTTTGTTTTAAACCAGGGTCTTGCACACCCATATTGCGAATTGTAAAAGCAGACCGTCTTGCCACCTCAGGGTTTTGCGAATTTAAACCTTGCGACACGATCTGAATCACTTCCTGCGAAGGATTTTGCACGTTTCCTAACACCGACATCGCTGCCGCAGAAATATTGATATCTTTGGAGTACAGCATGGAAGCGACTTTCTTTTGCAGGCCTGCGTCTGCACCGACGCTGGATTTTACCATGCCTAAGGCCTCGACGGCGGTATCAGGATCTGAACTGTCCAACTGGCGAGCCAACTGAGAGACCACACCCGTAGAAAGAGATTTTTTACCCGTTGTTCCTTGCCAGCAGCCGACTACAGTTAAGAAATTGCTATTCTGATACCAGCTTGCTTGAGCGCTGATTTTATCAACGTCTGGAGGGTTTCGAACAGAGCAGAATGCTTGAACCTTGGTGTTGGTTAAACCATCACCTTTCATGGCAGCCGTCATCGTTTTACCCATTTCTGCAGCCACTTCATCGGATGACATCCAGCCGACTTTACCCGCTAAATCCATCAAAGGAAGTTTTGTTTCCAGCACATTATTTAATTTAGGCGTGAGTGATTTGAGCTCTTCTGCGGCAATCGTATTATTTTTAATGCGATTCAAAACCTCTTGCTCGTCAGCAGAGAGTTTTTTCATATTAATCCCGTTTAAATACTCTTCAACCACCAAGAAATGATTTTTACGATCGGGCTCATTTAGCAAAGACTCTACCGTTAGCATCTTTTCATACTGGGACGCATTGGGATCAAATAGCTTACATTCCTTGCGTTCTTCAGGAGCCGCTCCACTGCAGGCCGCCGAGGCCGTCCCCTTCATAGCGGTATTCCATTCTCCATTAAACTTTTGCGCTATCTGACTGCCTTGAGCGACTTGATTCATCACCTTTTGCGCTTCAAGATTATCCAGGCGCTGAGAATAATTTGGAACTTGATTTAAGTACTTCTTAAGGAAAGAAGAAACGGTTTTTCCAGAGGGACCAATAGAATCAAATCCGTAGATTTGTGGCACTCCTGAAAACACTTTTTGCATCGTTGATTTGAAGGATTCGCCGACCGGACTATAGCGTGCTGCCACGATGCGATCAACGTAGGCTTCAGAGATACCGTCGTTTAATAAAACTTCTCGGTACTGCTGAGGCGTGCGACGATCTTTGCCTTTATCCGCTAAGGTGTTGCAACCAAACAAATAAACTTCTTTAGGCTGGGACAAAATTCCATCACAGGTTTTTGAACAGGCTTTTCGCTCTAAGGTTTGTAGAGGCAAAGTTAGATTCGTATCTTCACCAAAGAAAGTACCGCCGAAATGACCCGAGATGATCAAAGCGTCACACTTGACTCCACTTTGGCAGGCTTTATCAAACCAGTTTTTATCGTCGTTATCTGTTTTATAATCCGTGAGCTCTTTGAAATCGACGCCCTCTTTTTTATACTTTGATGTAAAGATTTTTTTCTCGTTGTCGGAATTCAAAGTGATAGTACAAACCGTGCGCTTAGCAAGGGCCGGCATCGAAAAGAGACTCAAAATGAAAGTGAACCAAAGAACTTTTTTGGAGTGCATCCTACCCAGTATAGCAAAATGAGTTCCATCCTGTGAGAACAAACTGAATGCTTGGGGAAAGACCAGGACTTAGACAGTGACTGTTAGGGTATGCAACTTCTCAAATTGAGATTCCCCGAATGAAGAGGCTTATTTCCTTAGTTGTCAGAAATAAATAAGGGAGTCTTGCGACTCCCTTTTGGATGGAGTAAGTAAGGCCGTACCTTTTGGCTGCCTGCAGAACCGCATCGGTTCTGCAGAGCAGTACAAAAAGGAAACTGTTACCTAAAGGTTTCTTCGGTATTGGCCGCCGACTTCGTAGAGGGCCGTCGTCATTTGGTAAAGACTGCAGTATTTTGCGGCCTTCATCAATGAAGCAAAGATGTTGCCGCCGTTAAGGACGGTGTTTTTCAGTTCTTTCAATGCGGCTTCACCTTCGGTCTTGTGATCTTCATGGTATTTATGAACGTTATCAAGCTGTTGGTTTTTTTCTTCGTAAGATGCACGAGCTAGCTCAATTTTTGGAGGAACATAGTCCGCCGCCATGGTTTTTGGATCGATGAACGTGTTCACACCGATGATTGGCAATGTGCCATCATGTTTTAAGCGCTCATAGTACAATGATTCCTCTTGAATCTTAGAGCGTTGGTATTGAGTTTCCATCGCCCCCAACACGCCGCCGCGCTCGCTGATCTTTTTGAATTCATTTAGAACCGCTTCCTCAACCAAGTCCGTCAACTCATCCATGAAATAAGATCCCTGCATTGGGTTTTCATTCATGGTCATACCGAACTCGCGGTTGATGATCATTTGGATGGCCATTGCACGACGAACAGATTCCTCGGTCGGGGTCGTGATCGCTTCATCGTAGGCGTTCGTATGCAAGCTGTTGCAGTTATCATAGATCGCAAGCAACGCCTGCAACGTTGTACGGATGTCATTGAAGTCAATTTCTTGAGCATGCAGTGAACGACCTGATGTTTGGATGTGGTATTTCAATTTTTGAGAGCGATCATTCGCCTTGTACAGGTCGCGCATCGCCACCGCCCAAATACGACGAGCCACGCGGCCCAATACGGAGTATTCAGGATCTAGACCGTTTGAGAAAAAGAACGACAAGTTCGGCGCAAAGTCATCAACCTTCAAACCACGGGACAAGTAGTACTCAACGAACGTGAAACCGTTTGAAAGAGTAAACGCCAGTTGAGAGATCGGATTCGCACCCGCCTCTGCGATGTGATAACCGGAGATGGAAACAGAATAGAAGTTACGGATTTTTTGCTTCACAAAGTATTCCGCAATATCCCCCATCATCTTCAAAGCAAAGTTGATCGAGAAAATACACGTGTTTTGCCCTTGGTCTTCCTTCAAGATATCCGCTTGAACTGTGCCGCGCACTTGTTGAAGCGTCCAAAGAGCGATGTCGTTGTATTCTTCAGGAGAGACCTTGCGACCCAGTTCCTTTTCCTTCTTTTCAACTTGCTGATCAATCGCAGTATTAAAATAGAAGGCCAAAATCATTGGTGCTGGACCGTTAATCGTCATAGAAACTGAAGTATTTGGATTGATAAGATCAAAGCCTGCAAAAAGCTTTTTCATATCATTCAATGTACAGATACTGACACCGGACTCCCCGACTTTACCAAAAATATCCGGGCGTTGATCAGGATCTTGTCCGTACAAAGTCACAGAGTCAAAGGCCGTCGACAGACGATGAGCCGTTTCACCTTTAGTCAGGTAATGGAAACGACGGTTTGTTCTTTCTGGAGTGCCTTCACCTGCGAACATACGCTTAGGATCTTCATCCGCGCGTTTTAGTGGGAATACTCCCCCTGTGAATGGAAATTCACCAGGAACGTTTTCAAGTTTCAAGTAACGGAATCTATCACCCCAGTCCTTCATTTTAGGAACGACCACGCGGCGGATTTTAGTTCCGCTTAAAGATTCACGGGTTAAAGTTTGACGAAGTTCTTTGTCACGAACTTGGAATACAAGTTCGTCACCAGAGTAACGTTCGATCAACTTATCAAAGTTTTTTAAAGAATCTAATTCTTCGGCTGTGAATTCAGACTCAAGCTGCGCTTGAACTTTCTGAACTGTTTCAGCAGAAGTTCCAAGCATCGGAGCCAGCTTTTGAAGACTGCCAAGTTTAGAAGCCTCTTCCGCCAAAGCTTCTGTGCGTTTTTTGTATTTTTGAACCGTGGATACGATTTCTGCCAAATAGCTTTGACGATCTGCTGAAATGATTCCGTGTTCCTCTGCAGACAAAATGTTTGCGCGGAACGCAGGATCCACCAACCAGCGACCCGGTTGTTTTTCTTCTAAAACGTCAGCGATTCTAAAGAATAATTTATTAACGCCGCCATCATTGAATTGAGACGCTTGAGTTAAATAAACCGGGACCTCGACGGAATTATCGAAAATCTTGCGAGAGCGTCTATATTGCTTAGACACATCACGAAGAGCATCCAAAGCACCACGACGGTCGGCTTTATTCACGGCAATCAAATCCGCAAAGTCGATCATGTCGATTTTTTCCAACTGCGACTGAGCACCGAAATCAGAAGTCATTACGTACATAGAAATGTCGGAAACTTCAGTGATCGCCATATTGCCCTGACCGATACCGGAGGTTTCAGCGATGATGAAATCAAAATCAAGTTGACGAACGAATTTCAAGATTTCCGGGAGGCTTGATGCGATCTCACGGCCTGACCCACGCGAAGCCACAGAACGCATGAAAACCTTTGTGCGAGACAAAGAGTTCATACGAATACGGTCACCTAACAAGGAACCGCCGGTTTTACGTTTCGATGGGTCCACGCAGACAACCGCGATTTTTTTATCAGGATAAGCATTCAAGTAACGTTGAACCAATTCGTCGATCAAAGACGACTTACCGGCACCACCCGTACCTGTGATACCCAAAACCAACGGAGCTTGCTTAGCCTTGAATGAATCAAGACCATAAGAAGACAAAGAAACATCTTTGCTGCCGTTTTCAATAGCGGTTAATGCAACGCCAAGCTCTACAGATGGAACCGTGTCCCCTGAAAAGATGTTCTTTTTAGTTTTAAACTCTTTTTGTTTTTCTAAAAGATCGAAGTCGCAACCTTTTACGATCATCTCGATCATGCCTTCCAGACCTAAACGACGACCGTCGTCTGGATGGAAGATTTGGGAAATACCATAGGCTTCAAGTTCTTTCTTTTCGTCGTAAACGATAACTCCGCCGCCACCGCCATAGATTTGTACGTAGCCCGCCCCTGCTTCGTTCAAAAGATCACGCATGTATTTGAAGTATTCCATGTGACCGCCCTGATAAGAGCTGATGCACACGCCTTGCGCCCCTTCTTGCAAAACGGCTTTCACCACATCGCTGACGGAACGGTTGTGGCCCAAATGGATGACCTCTGCTCCCATATCTTGTAAAATACGGCGCATGATATTGATGCTGGCGTCGTGACCGTCGAACAATGCTGCGGCCGTGACAATTCTAACTGGATGCTTTGGAGTGTATGCCATAAAAACCTTATGTAACATCAGCAAGGATTTTCACCCCGCCGATAAGAACGACTCCGGCGGAGCCGGAGTGAGAAAAGCTATTGCCCTTTAAAAGCTGCTTTCCGTTTTTCGATAAAGGCACCCGTGCCTTCTTTAACGTCTTCTGTGTTGAAAAGTTCGGCGAAGATTCCTGCTTCGTTTTTCATCGCTTCTTCAACATCCAAATCCCAGCCTTGGTTGATCGAGCGTTTCGCCATACCAACTGCAATCGGAGCTTTAGACAAGATGGCTTCAACAGTTTTCATGACCGTTGCCATCAACTCAGCTTGGGGAACCACTTTGTTCACAAGGCCGTACGATAAAGCTTCTGGAGCTGTGATCATGTTGCCTGTGTAAGTCAGTTCACGTGCTTTCCGTTGACCGATAGCACGAGCCATTCGAACAGTGCCGCCGAAACCTGGGATCAATCCAAGGCTCACTTCTGGCAAACCGAATTTCGCATTTTCAGACGCATAAATAAAATCGCACCCCAGAGCCAACTCCAAACCGCCGCCCAAGGCAAATCCATTAACGGCTGCGATCACAGGAATTTTTAAAAGAGTGAGTTCGTGAAAAACGGATTGACCACGTTGTGCGAAGATCATGCCTTTTTCTTCATCCAAGGCGTTGATCTCTTTGATGTCAGCACCAGCAACGAAAGCTTTTTCGCCAGAACCCGTGATTACAAGTGCTCTTGCATCAACATACGGCATTTCGCCGATTTGACGAAGAGCTTCGCCCATTTCCTCAAGAACGGTGGAATTCAAAGCATTCAAAGCTTCCGGACGGTTGATCGTTAACAACCAAACGCCATTTGCTTTTTGCTCTAGAAGAAGTGTTTTATAACTAAAACCTGCCATAGTATTTAAATCCTATTTTTGAGAGTAGTCGTAGAAACCACGACCCGATTTACGACCCATCCAACCTGCTTCAACGTATTTCACAAGAAGTGGACATGGGCGGTATTTAGAATCACCCAGACCCTCATGAAGAACGTTCATGATCGCCAGGCATGTGTCCAGACCGATAAAGTCTGCCAATGTCAAAGGCCCCATAGGTTGGTTAGTACCCAACTTCATAGCGGAGTCGATGCTTTCCACGGAAGCGATACCTTCATGCAAAGTGTAAACAGCTTCATTGATCATTGGCATTAAGATGCGGTTTACGATAAAGCCTGGCATGTCTTTCACGCTTTCGACGAAAACTTTATCCATTTTTTCTGCCAAAGCTTTCACTGTTTTGAAAGTTTCATCCGAAGTTTGTAAACCACGAATGCCTTCAACAAGTTTCATCAAAGGAACTGGATTCATGAAGTGCATACCAGCCACTTTGTCAGGACGCTTTGTTACAGCCGCGATTTTAGTGATTGAGATTGAAGACGTGTTGGAAACCAGTAAAGCACCTTGTTTAACTGTGTTGTCTAAGTCTTTGAAAATTTTAAGCTTAAGATCAATGTTTTCTGTCGCAGCTTCAATCACGATATCGCAATCTTTAAGGCCTGCAGTTTCTTGAGTTGTCTTGATACGACCCAATAGGGCCGCTTTATCTGCTTCAGTCATTGTCGCCTTTTTGATCAAGCGATCACAACTACCAGAAATTGTCGCCATACCTTTTTCAAGAGAAGCGCCGCTCACGTCCATCATGACGACGTTGAAACCGAAGTTTGCTGCCACTTGAGCAATCCCGTTCCCCATTTGTCCCGCGCCCACAATACCGATCAATTTGATATCCATATACCACTCCGTGTTAAAATCCTTCGTAAAACTGAATTGTTCAAAATGGTCCAGGTGCAAGGCAGGGAGACATTTCCGCAGTGAGGCGTTACTTTACGTAAGCCCCAAGAGGGAAAGTTCCGACAACGAAGTCAGATGGACTATTTTCAACAATTCCTGCCATTTTTAGGTACTTTACTTTAGACCTGGGGTCAAAAGTTCTGGTCTTGAGAGGAGACTCCATGGAGCAGCACAATAAGGAATGCACTCGATAATTTTGTCCGTTCTTCCTATTTTTTTTGCAGCCTCTTCTGCTTACGCGGCTTTAGCGACCGATGCGAGTGCGGCCATTTCATTTTACCGAACAAAAGAGAGTCCTTTCTCCTCTGGCCAGGCGAGTCGAACGATTCTGGAAAGCAGACTCATTTCCACGCAAATCGAAAGCACTTACCGTGTTCGATGGGATCGTCGAGAATACGAACTCGAAGCCAAACAAATTCTGAAAGATATCCAAGTTGCAAAACTAGTTGATACCAACTCTGCCTGCCAGCTTTTGTCGTTGAATCGCAATGATTCCGGAGCCATTAAAGTTTTAAATGCAGGTGCGACGGTTGAGATTTTAGAAACTGATGATTACTGGGCGCGCGTTCGAACTTACAAAGACAAAGTTACCGGATGGGTTCCACTATCAATGCTAAAAAATCGCCACGATGATGTCGGCGTTTTTGTGAACATCATGGATACGTATTTACGTGGTGAAGCTCATAGTTTTGCAAAAGTGATTACCACAGTTCCCCGCTTAAGCCGTGTTCAGCCTTTAGGTTTTGAAAAAGGCTTTATGAAAATTTCCTTTAACAACATGGTGGGCTTTGTAGATGTGAATCACTTTGCTTCCCGTGCGGACTTTTCAAATTTGGCTTTCGTTGATAATAAATGGATTCCCATTACTCATCGAAATGGAGAATACTTGGTTTCCGCGCAACGTGCGCAAATCCCTTTGCAACGATCTTTAGGTTACGTCACCAGTAGCACTCGCGGAGTGGTCATTCGCGCAACACCGGGCGGCCCCCAATTGCTTTCAAGGGTGGAAATCACAAAGCCTGAAGCCAACATCTGGGCATTAAGCAAAGTGGATGGTCATGGCGAAGTTTGGTGGAAGCGCAATTCGGTTTCCCATGAAATAACTCCCGTCGCTGACAAAAACACAATTACGACGGATGAATTGATGAAGCGAGAAATTTACTCGATCGCTTTTGAAAACAAATCCTCGGTGCGGGGGATTGTCTCTGCCGAAGGTATTTACACGACGGAGGACGGCCTAACTTGGAAACAGATTCCTCAATTCGGAAAGCAAAACTACCCGGTTTACATTCATCCTAAAGGTCAGTGGTTTGTGGGTTCTTACAAATCCACGAACTTGGGACAAAGCTTTGAGCCCTTCATCCGTTGGGAAATCGTTGCAGATGCCATAGAGGCTTCCATTCACAGAAACCCAAAATTACTACGCCTGACGCAAATCGAGGCGGTTTCCCCTACGCAAATAATCATTAACGTGGATACGGGTTCATCAAAGATCAAACTGATGAGTTCACTGAGTGATTCAACTCATTGGACAGTTTTAAAAAAATAAATTTTTTGGTGGTTATTTTCCCTGTTTATAATTGGGATCGCGTTGATTATTCTTGGTTGGATCAACGACGCCGGAGTACTGCCCCTCTTTAAGACCTTCCATGTCGTTGGGAGTTTTTTTCTTCATGCCATTGTCGCCTTTGTCTTCGCCGATCATTCGATCCAAACCTGCTGGTTTATTATTTTGACCGCTTCCCATACAACACTCCTCAAGTTAATGTGGCAGCGGCCCCCCGAGGAGCCGCTGCAGCTCTTTTAATGCATTTTAATAACGACTTTGCGGTATTCGTCTTTGTTGAAATTAAAGTTCTTGTAGGCCTCAGGGCCCTCATCAATACGAATGCGATGACTGATGATCTCTTCCGGATTGATTTCGCCTTTAAGAATACGTTCCAAAAGTGGCGCCATATATCTTTGGGTATGCGTTTGGCCCATCCCAAATTTCAAACCTTTGGCAAAGGCTGCTCCGAATGGAAATTTATCTAAAAAGCCCGCATAGACACCGGGCACAGAAATCGAACCCGATTTACGACACGCCATGATCGCCTGGCGAAGCGCATCGGGTCTGTCTGTGGCAAGTCCCACCGCAGCTTTGGTACGATCCATAACGGCTGTTACGGAAGAGCCGTGGGCTTCCAATCCGACAGCATCCAAGCAAGAATCAGGACCCACGCCACCGGTGCGGAATTTGATTTCATCCAAGATTCCATCTTTCACGTCTTCGAAATTTATTGTTTCCGCACCTGCTGACTCGGCTAGTTTCAAACGATCATTGAAATGATCAATAGAAATCACTCGTTCAGCACCCAACATAAAGGCACAACGAATCGCCAACTGACCCACGGGGCCTGCACCCCAAATAGCGACTGTGTCACCGCGTTTGATGTTGCAGTTCTCGGCTGCCATATAAGCCGTGGGCAAGATGTCACTTAGGAATAGCACTTTTTCGTCGGGAATATCCTTAGGAACAACGATGGCGTTTGTATCCGCATAAGGCACGCGCAGGTATTCTGCTTGTCCCCCAGCATATCCCCCATACAGATGGGAGTATCCAAACGCCGCAGCGCCACCGTAACCATACATAGCATCAGCCATGTATCGATTGGGGTTAGAATTGTCACAAACGGAATAATCTTGGTTTTCGCAGTGGTAACATTTTCCACACCCAATATCGAACGCGACAACAATCTTATCGCCGACCTTCATTTTTTTTACTGCGGGTCCCACTTCTACAACTTCACCCATGTTCTCATGACCTAAGATATCTCCCTTTTGCATGGTCGGAACGTAACCATTATACAAGTGAAGATCCGAGCCACAGATAGCGGCCGTCGTAATTTTAATAACAACGTCATCAGGTCTTAAGATTCGCGGCATACTGACCGTGCGGACGGCAACCTCTTGGCGGCCTTCCCAACATAGTGCTTTCATAAAAAACTCCTTATTAATGTTTTAATTCTTTAGAATCTTCTTCACGACCACTTGGTTGGCCTTCGATGGTTGGCACGCTTCCGGTTTCGCAGAAAGCTTTCAGTCTTTGCAAATTTACTTTTGCTGTCGTATCCGCATCTTTACCGCCAAAGATTTTTTCAAAAGCAGCTAAGGCCCCGGTGAATTTGTTATCGTACTCCACTTTCATTTGAACAATGGTGCCGCGATTGGCTTGCGCTTTATCAAGCTTAATAACGATGGAATAATCAAATCCTGCAGAGTCATCCGCCTCCCAAGTCCAAGAACGCGCGGTACGGTCCTCTGTAAGTCTCATAGATAAACTGGAGCTTTCACTGGCCTTGCGAAATTGCCAAGAAGCTCGCAGCCCCTCCATTTCAACCTTCTCCAAACCTTCAAAGAATTGTGGAAGATTAGAGACATCCCCAACAAGTGCGGCCACCTCTTCAACTGATTTATTGATCGTCGTGCAGTGAGGAACTTTGCCGTCTTCGGGATTTCCGATTTTAGTTAGACGAAAGGGATTGGTTTTTTTTGATTTATTTTCCGTGGATCTTTGAAATTCATTTTCCATAAGTCATCTCCTATCCCGTGCAGTCTGAAAGGAATTAGAGAATAATTGAATTCCGAATTGTGTATTTTGATTTAGTACACAATACCTTGTGGATTCAAGACTTTCGGAGCGTTAAAAAACGAGGTACTTAGAACTAGAAACTTTCACCTTCATAATATTCTTCATCTGCTTTAGGGCGAAGTTATTTTCGGTGGAGGTGTTCGAAGCGATGCAATCAGAGGGAACGTGAACTTTATAGTCTTGCATATAGGCGTCATTCACCGTGAATAATACGCAGATATTTCCCGCTGCCCCCGTAATTATTAATTCTTTAGTGCCCAGTTCATCCAAAAGGGTCGGCAAATTGGTGTTATAGAAAGCCGAATGTCGAGGCTTTAAAATAAAATAGTCTTTTTCCGAGGGCTTTAACAAAGAACAGATTTCCCTGCCGAGACTTTCGGGAGCCGCACAGTGGTCATAGACTTGCTGCCAATTGGATCTCCACAACCCAAAATTATCGTTCACATAAATTATCGGAACACCTTTTTCCATGGCTTTTTTCTTAAGGGCCTGGATTTTTTTCGCTGCGGGCAAGGCATAGGAAACAAGTTTTTTACCGTCGGGAAAATCAAAACTATTGATCATATCCACGATCAGCAGTGCCTTACCATGATGAGCTTTGATTTTATTTGGCTGCATTTGCTGCCTCTTTAACGACAGTGATTTTTCCATTCGTTTCTAAGGTCGCAAAATCAACTTCTTTGATATCCTTGATTCCATGCTCTCTAAGACAGGAGGCAATTTCATCTAAGGTGATGAATTCGCGTCGGCAGATTTCAAAATCGAGTTGTCCTTTATGAATGATTCTTTTCGGTTCACCTTCTAACAGCTTTTCAACTTTCTTAGATTTGAATCCAAGAAAATCTATGAAGTAATTTCCCACCACGAATGTGGCTGCGCAAATTAATGCGGCACTTAAAGAGTTATCTCCGCCAGTGATCCCTGAACTGACGGATTCACTGATAATCAAGAGCAATACCAGATCGAAGGGCCCCATCTCGCCAATTTGTTTCTTACCCATGACCCGTATTAAAAAAAACACGGATGCATAGATGATCACAGCTCTTACTATATACTCATACCAAGGATGTTCTAGTCCCCACATCAGCACCACCTGCTTTCCAAAATAGCCACCATTGAGATATTGTCGACCCCGAACCTTTTAGATGTGTGATCTCACATACGGAATTTTACTCCATATTAAAGTATAGTGTTCGACATGATGGCGAAGAATACAGAACTCGTAAGAGCCACAAATGAAGGACTTTACTGTGAACCAGGCGGCTTTTATATCGATCCTTGGCGCCCGGTTGATAAAGCTTTGATCACTCACGGGCATTCCGATCACGCCCGTTGGGGTTCCAAGGAGTACCATGCCACAGAAAAATCCATTCCGATTTTAAACTTGCGGCTGGGAGCAGATTTACCAGTCACTCCCTATAAATTCGGTCAGAAATTTAAAATGGGAAATACGTGGGTGAGCTTTCATCCCGCCGGTCATATCTTGGGATCGTCGCAAGTTCGAATTGAATACAAAGACCAAGTCTGGGTGGCCTCGGGGGATTACAAACGCACACCCGATCCATCCTGCGACCCCTTCGAAGTTGTTCCGTGTGACACGTTTATTTCTGAAGCCACATTTGCATTGCCTGTTTACCAATGGGACTCCGGTGAAGTCACAGCCCAGAAAATTTATAATTGGTGGCAGGGCGATCAAGATCGGCCCTCGTTGATTTTCTGTTATGCTTTGGGGAAGGCACAAAGGATTTTAGCAGAGCTTACCAGGTTCACGGATCGCACGGTGTACCTTCATGGCGCTATGGAATCACTGACCCAAATTTATCGCGATGCCGGAATTAAAATGCTTCCCACAGCTTCTGTTCAGGATTTTGAAAAAGGTCATAGTTTTAAAGGCGACCTGATTCTAGCACCACCATCTGCACATCGATCCCCGTGGATGAAACGATTTAAAGAACCACAGACAGCCTTCGCATCAGGCTGGATGGCGGTGCGCGGGACGCGCCGTCGAAAAGGGTATGAAAAAGGATTCGTACTTTCTGACCATGCTGATTGGAACGAACTTAATCAAACGATCACGGAAACAAAAGCCTCCACCGTTTATTTAACTCATGGTCGTACTGATGTTTTGCAACGACACCTTGAAGAACAAGGAACCACGGTTAAATTATTCCACACCGAATATGAAGCCGAAGAGGAGGCTTCATGAAGGAGTTTGCAGAACTTTATGAAGAGCTTGACTCGACCACCTCAACCAATGAAAAGGTGGCGGCTCTTAGAAAATACTTTGAGCACGCAAGCCCTGAAGATTCGATGTGGACTTTAATTCTTCTGACTGGAAAGCTATCTCGCCGAACCATCACCTCCCGAACTTTGAATTCGCTTTTTCTGGCCAGTACTCATTATCCTGAGTGGTTGTGGGC
The DNA here is from genome assembly GCF_002209355.2 of Bdellovibrio sp. SKB1291214. GTDB lineage: Bacteria > Bdellovibrionota > Bdellovibrionia > Bdellovibrionales > Bdellovibrionaceae > Bdellovibrio. Next base: position 2,661,398 of record NZ_CP106855.1, on the reverse strand, counting down.
TGAATGTCGGGACCACGTGGGGGACTCCGCCGAAACTTTAAGTCTGTTAGCGCACTCGCTTAAATTATGTCGCGAAGTTGCGCTCCCCCATCATAAATCCCTGTCTGAGTGGATGGAGGAAGAAATTCCAAATCTAGCTAAAATCAAAGATGAAGTCGAACAGGCAGATCGACTTTTAAAGATTTGGAAAAAGCTCACCACCCAAGAAGTTTACATCGTAAATAAATTAATCACCGGCGCCTTTCGCGTCGGTGTGAGTGAGAAATTGGTCATTCGTGCGCTTTCCGAAGTCTATGACGTTCCTACAGATCAAATAGCCCATCGCATGTCAGGCTCTTTAGAATCCGGCGCCGAAGCCTTTGAAAAAATCGTGTCCCAAGATACGGTCGCGGTCAGCTTTAGCCAACCGTATCCTTTTTGCTTGGCACATCCTTGGAATGAGCGCAGTGAAAAAAACTTTGACCCCTCAGAGTGGTGCATTGAATGGAAATATGATGGTATTCGTGCCCAAGTCATACGCCGCGAAAGCCAAACATGGATATGGTCCCGCGGCGAGGAAGACATCACGGCCACGTTCCCTGAACTGGCCGAAATATTCAGTGACCTTCCCGAGGGCAGTGTTATTGACGGAGAGATTTTAGTCTTTAAGGATGAGCGCATTTCTTCATTTCAAGCTTTGCAACGCCGCCTGGGCAGAAAAAAAGTATCCGCGCAAATGCTGAAAGAGTTCCCAGCAGGATTTATGGGATATGATTGCTTGGAAATTAACGGGCAAGACATCCGTCAAGAAACTTTGCGCGAGCGAAAAAAAAGCCTGGGCAAATTATTAAGTAAAATCAAAAGTTCACAAGTTAGAATATCCCCTGTGGTTGAAGCCACATCTTTAGAACATTTAAACGAACTTCGTAACAGCGCCCGAGATAAAGATTCTGAAGGTCTGATGATTAAATGGTGGGCTGGGATTTATTCTGTGGGCAGAAAAACCGGCAACTGGTGGAAGTATAAAGTCGATCCCTTAACTCTGGATGCGGTATTGCTGTACGCACAATCGGGTACGGGACGTCGCTCGAACCTTTACACCGACTACACGTTTGCTTTATGGAACGAAAATAAAGAACTCATTCCTTTTGCCAAAGCTTATTCGGGACTTGATCAGAAGGAGATCGATGAACTGGATGCGTGGATTCGTCGACACACCAAGGAAAAATTCGGCCCCGTCCGCTCAGTGACGCCAGAGCACGTATTTGAAATTGGCTTCGAAGGCATTGGTCCCTCCACGCGACATAAATCAGGAATCGCTGTCAGATTTCCGCGCATCTTGCGTTGGCGTAAAGACAAAAAGGTCGAGGATGCTGACACCTTGGATTCCGCACAAGAGTTATTAAAGGCAGTTAATGGCGAACCCTAAAAGTTTAAAACCAATTCACGATTTTTTTGCGGCAAAAAAATGGAAACCTTTTCCCTTTCAAGAACAAGCCTGGAAGTCTTATCTTGCAGGAGAGTCAGGGTTACTCCATGTTCCAACCGGCTCAGGTAAAACTTATGCTGCCATCATGGGGCCCCTCGCAAAAATGATGGCAGAGCCCCGACGGGGTCTTAAAGCCCTTTACCTCACTCCCCTTCGTGCTTTGGCGAGGGACCTGGAAACTGCCATTCAAGAACCCATTCAAAAAATGAATTGGCCCATCGAAGTGGTTTCACGCACGGGTGACACTACATTCGCGAAAAAGAAACGCCAGCTTACCAAGCCTCCGGATATGATGTTAACCACCCCGGAATCCTTAGCTGTGATGATTTCACAACCCGATGCCGAGGACTATTTTAAGAACCTACAAGTCGTGATCTTAGACGAGTGGCATGAATTGATGTCGAGTAAGCGCGGAAGTCTTTGTGAACTTTCACTTTCCTATTTACGCTCCATAAATCCCGAATTGCAAACTTGGGCGCTTTCCGCTTCCATCGGCAATCTTGAAGAAGCTGCCAGAGTGGCTGTCGGACGAGCGCAAGAACCCACTATTATTTCAGGAGGTTCGGATCGGAAGCTTGATTTAGAGTGTCTACTTCCCGAGAAGGTCGATCGCTTCCCTTGGGCGGGACACTTGGGATTTGCGTTGAAAGAATCTTTGCTGGAAGTCCTTGATCCCGAAGTTTCCACTTTGATCTTTACCAATACCAGATCCCAGGCCGAGCGCTGGTTTGAAGCCTTACTGCAAGCAAAGCCAGATATGGAAGAATTCATGGCATTGCATCACAGCTCTTTAGAAAAAGAAGAACGAGAAGCTGTGGAAGAAGGCGTCAAAAACGGCGATCTAAAATGGGTCGTCTGTACTTCGTCTTTGGATTTAGGTGTCGACTTCCAGCCCGTCGAGCGTGTTGTGCAAATTGGCTCACCAAAAATGGTCGCACGAATGATTCAAAGAGCAGGTCGCTCGGCCCACCGTCCCGGCGGAAAAAGCCGTTTGCTTTTTGTGCCCACCAACTCCTGGGAAATTCTAGAGCTTGAAGCCGTAAAAAAAGCAGTGAACGAAAAACTGACGGAACCACGCCGACCTTTAAAAAAACCACTGGATGTGTTGTTACAACATATGATGACCCTGGCCTGCGGGCCCGGTTTAAGAATGGATGAATTGCAGTTATCTCTAAAAGAAACTTTTTCGTTTTCTGAAATCACTCAAGAAGAACTGAACTGGTGCCGCCGCTTTTTAACCTTAGGTGGGGAAACGTTGCAGTCCTATCCGCAGTTTCATAAGCTGGTCATGGACGAAGAATCTGGAAAGTATCGCCCGGCCGATCCCCGCGTAGAAAAATTGCACCGCATGAGCATCGGCACCATCGTATCCCGACAGTCCGTTCAAGTCTCCTATACCAACCGCACACGCATTGGCTCGGTCGAGGAAAGCTTTATTTCGAAACTTAAAAAAGGCGACGTTTTCCAATTCGCAGGAAAGAAATTGGAGTTCGTACTTTTAAAAGACATGACTGCCTTTGTGAAGTCCAGTAAGGCACCTACAAACACAGTACCTTCCTGGGATGGCGGACGATTTCCTATCTCAGAAACGCTGGGACAGGTTTTCCGCGAGGTCTTGGGAGAAAAGCACCCCGGTCTGGATAGGTTTTTAAAACCTCTGCTGGGAACTCAAAGTGAAATGTCAGTACTCCCTTCGTCCGACACATTATTAATCGAAACTTGGCAATCAAAAAGGGGCTCGCACCTTTTCGTGTATCCTTTTGAGGGGCGCTCGGTTCACGAGGGACTGGCACAGCTTTGGGGCTATCGGTTCGCTCAGCGACAACCCACCACCTTTTCATTTTCCCTGAATGACTACGGTTTTGAAATGGTCGGTCCCGAAGATTATGATTTTAAAAATCTTTTTGATGATGATTTCTTTTCGGATCACGACTTGGTCGAAGAGATCGGCCAGAGTTTGCAAATCGGTCAATTAAGCCAACGACAGTTTAAAGAGATCGCACAAATTGCAGGATTGGTGTTCGTGGGCTATCCCGGGTCTCCAAAAACGGGTCGACAAATGCAGGTCAGCGCCTCTCTCTTATATGAAGTTTTTAAAAAACATGAACCTGGGAATTTATTGATTCGCCAAAGCTTTGATGAAGTCTTGGCAAACTCGCTGGAAAGCGGACGTATACGCAGGACTTTGCAACGAATGAGCAAAATGAAAACGGAGTGGATTGAACTGGAATCTCCGTCTCCCCTTTCATTCCCGTTGGTGGTTGAAAGTATTGCTGTCGGAAATCTTTCCAATGAAAGTTTAGAATCTAAAATCGCACGACTTAAAAAATCATGGGAAAAGAAAAATGATCATTCAGGCAGCTCAGCAAGACATTGAACTTTTGCCTGAACGGGCTTTTTTATGGCATGCAGAGCATCTGTTGGGACTTTCGGATCTGCATCTAGGAAAAGCTGAGAGCTATCAAGCAGCGGGTGTCCCTATGCCCTCCGGTGGACACAAGGATGATTTAAACCGTTTATCTGGATTAATTCACCGCTATGCCATCAAAAAAGTAGTGATCTTGGGAGATTGGATTCACAATCGCTATTCCTTAAGTGAGTTCGTGGCAAACGACCTTCATGACTTTTTCTATTCTCACAACCATGTGCACTGGACCCTGTTGTTAGGAAATCATGAAAAAGGCTCCCATGAAATTTTAAGGGCTATGCCATTTCACCTTGTGGAAGATGAAATACAAATGGGTCCGTTTTTACTCACTCACGGTCACAAAAATGCGCAATCTGAGCTTTTTCAAATCCAGGGTCATACTCACCCCCTTGTCTCCCTGCAACTGGGTCCCTTGCGCATGAAGCGCCCCTGCTTTGTTTTAGAAAAAAACTGCCTGACCATACCGGCGTTTGGCACGATGACCGGTGGGTATGTTGTGAAACGATCCGAGAGCAAAAGAATCTTTGCTGTAGGTGACGGCGATGTTTTCGAAATCGATTAAAGCCAAAAGAATTTAGAATAATTGCTGCAATTTTGTATGACTTCTTGGGCTCCTTGGTTATGCTGAGGAAATGATTTATGCAGTTGTCCTCACCCTTGTGACCTTTTTGGTGAGTAGTTCTTTTGCTAAAGAGCTGCCACCGATTGTCTTTGGCGTGAACATGGACTATGCGATGCCGCTGGTGCAAATCAAAAACGAAAGTGGAAATTCAGAACTCACCTCAGGGATTCTAAAAGATCTGGGCGAAGCTATTGCGAAAGAACTAAAAACAACACCGAAATGGTTTTTAGTTCCAAAACGCCGTGTGAGTTCCGCGTTAACTTCCGGTCGTGTCGACTTGATTTGCCACTTAAGTGAAGTTTTGCAGCCCAAGATCAAAGATGACGTCTGGTGGAGTGCCAAACTTTATCGAAGCGCGAATGTCTTAGTGTTTTCGAAAGACCACGCGATCCAATCCATTAAAGACATCTATTACGAGCCTGTGGGCGTGGTGCTGAACTTCATTTACACGGGCCTCGATCCAATGTTTAAGGCTGGAACAATCAAGCGCGAGGATGGTCCCAATAACCTGGCCAACATCCATAAGCTTTTAAAAGGCCGCATCAATTATATCGTGATGTCGAATCTGGAGTTCGCCTATTATGAATACCTATTTCCCGGCTTGACGTTTCAAAAAAGTCGAAACTTAAAATCGAAGACGTCAATCGAGCTATCGCGGCCCTTCATCGAAGTGGAACGTTGGCTAAAATCCTGAGCTCTTATTACTACAAGTAAACCCGCCCGGCTGCTTAGGGACTCACTCAGCTATTCATTTTATGCATTATATCTTACCGTTAATACACTGTACGTATATCTGGGGCCACGATAAATCCTTGCTCATACAAAAACTGTCTTAAACTTCGGCCCCTCCGAAGTAAGAACGAAAAGGATATTTAAATGAAAAATATGCTTCTGGCTTTTGCACTTTTGATGACTTCGACGACGGCTTTTGCAGCCGACTTTTCTAAAAAAATGGAACTTTGTGCTTTGCAAACTTCCGATGACCCTGAGGCTTACGAAAAAGCTTTTTCCGAAACTTTCATCCACGTGAATAAGGCGCAAAGCCTTACCGCTGAACAAGTGCGCATGATCAACGCTCACTTGATCCAAGTTGAATACGTCACGGAACCGTTGTCTTTCCAACAAATCAAGGCGCTTTTCACAACAGGCGATCAGAAATACAACGACCTTTACTTGGTTACGATGACTTCTAAAACAACAGGAGCCGTGTTTATCGAAGCGAAATCCTATCCTGGTGACAATCCTTACGGAGTGGTATTCACGGCCGCGGGCGAGCTTGCAGCGTATAACCAAGATGACAACATCACTTTGGTTGATGGCCAAGCGACGCTTGAGTGCCCTTGGAAATAAGACTCCCCTTATACTCAACTCTAAAAAGCCTCGGTCTCCCCGAGGCTTTTTTTTGCTTAGTAGCAAGACCCATAATGTACGCCGTGCAAATCAGCGCAAAATGGAGGCATTTTTCCCGGCACGAATATTGGAATACCCCAGAACGGAAATATCAGTTTTTTGGATGACGGTGTCTATATGACACTTGGAACGTTAGGGGCCCCGGATGAACCTGTTAAATTTGAATACACAACAGAGATATTTTTCAACTCTTTTGATTTCACTTCTGGTTTTAGGGGGTTGCGGCCCTACCCAGCCCGATGCTCCGATCTTTAAATCAGCTCTTTTAGACGGTTTGTATAGCACTCGTCCCACAGTGGAAGAGCCTGAAATTTTCATCATCAAATTGACTGTTCCCGCGTTATTGGAAACAGCAAAACTGAAAAACGGTAAACCCCAATTGATGCCTCAACAAGCGGAAGCTATTTCCGAGGAACAAGAACAGACCATTGCAGAACTAAAAAAGATTTCTCCCGATATCCGTGTCCTGATCCGCTATCGCTTGGTATTGAATGGATTGGTGGTTTGGGCCCCTGCAGACACATTGGGTAAGATTAAAAGCATTCCCAATGTGATTTTGTCTGAAAAATCAGGTCAGTTCGCACGCCTTCAGGACGAGGAGTTAGAATTTAACAAGACCGGTATGGTCACGGATAAAACATCGGTGAAATTCATCGGTGCTGAGGCCGCCTACGCTCAAAATATTCGTGGCCAAGGGATGCGTATCGGGGTCATCGATACGGGGATCGACTACACTCATAAAATGCTGGGCGGCAATGGATCCCCAGATACTTACAAGGCCATCAATCCCTCGACGCCAACATCAGCTTTTCCAAATGATAAAGTTGTAGGTGGTATCGACTTAGTGGGGAGTGAATATTCCCCGAGCTCTCCCAACGTAAAGGCTCGCATACCGGTGCCCGATGTGAATCCTTTGGATGAAGCCACTCACGGAACTCACGTTGCTGGGACCGTGGCTGGTCTTGGTGATGGCATTAACACCTACGATGGTGTCGCTCCTGATGCATCCCTTTATGCGATCAAAGTCTTTGGCGCGAAAGGTGGCACCAGCGATGAAGTGGTGATTGCGGCGCTAGAATATGCGGCGGATCCTACCTGTGATCTTAGTTTTGAAAAGCAATTGGATGTTGTGAATCTATCCTTAGGTTCTAACTATGGTAATCCCCATATCATGTACAATCACGCGATCAAAAATCTGGTTCGTGGCGGTACCGTCGTTGTCGCATCCGGAGGCAACTCGGGTGATTCCGCGTATATCGTCGGTGCGCCAGGTATTTCCGATGACGCTATCTCGGTTGCATCAAGCATCGATAACATGGTTCAAAACATTTCCGCAGCGGGCGCTGAGTTTAGCACAGGGGACAAAAAATTTTTGGCGGAATTCACTGAAGCCCAAACTTCAAAACCTTTGGCAGAACTTAAAGAAGCTCAAGGTGAAGTTCTATTCGTAGGCCTTGCCGATAAAGATTTTGATGGGACGACGGCCGCACAGATCCAAGGCAAAATTGCATTGATGGACCGAGGAGTGGTGTCATTCTCTGATAAAATCAAGCGAGCCCAGGATGCAGGTGCTATCGGTGTTATCGTTGCGAATAATGCTCCAGGCGACACGATGGTCATGGCTGGCGAAACAAAGTTCAGCATCCCTGCTGTCATGATCTCCCAAGACTCCGGTGCCAAAGTGAAAGCAATGCTGGCAGCGAGCTCTGTGTTGGTGAATTTAAAACCGAGCGCTCGAGTGGATAAGAGCTACATGGCCGACACAATTTCCCCGTTTTCCTCTCGTGGACCGCGTTCCGATGACGGTCTGATTAAGCCAGAGATCGCAGCCCCCGGTACAAATATTATTTCAGCAGCTCGTGGTTCCGGTGATAAAGGTGCTTCGATGTCGGGAACCTCGATGGCAGGCCCTCATATCGCTGGTGTTATGGGTCTTTTAAAGCAAAAGTTCCCAGAACTTTCGCCGCTTCAACTGAAGTCCGTTCTTTTAGGTCATGGCAAAGTGATCTCTGATAAAGAGAGAAAACAATATTCCGTCAGCCGTCAGGGTGCCGGTCGTGTGCAAGTAGCCGAAAGCTTGAAAGCTCAAGTCATCACGACGCCTTCAACTTTATCATTTGGCTTAACGGATATCGAAAACCAAAAGACACTGGCGATCAATATCACGATGAAGAACATCTCAGATGAAGCAGTCACGTTGACTCCCCTGTGGAAAGGCTCTTCAGCACTGCAAGTGTCAGTACCCGCTGTAAGCTTAGAACCGGGTCAAAGTAAAACTTTGACTGTGACAGCCAAGGTGATTGGTTCTGCCATGAAATCTGCAAATGAGGAATTGGATGGTTTTTTAAACTTTAATCAAGGTGCAGAATCTTTGTTACAAATTCCCGCCTTGGTCGTTGCTCGTCAGATTTCACGAATAGAAGCCACTTCGCTAAAAGTGTTATCAACATCAGCTGACGACGCCGCAGGAAGCGTCGCCGAACTGAAATTAGTGAATAAGAGCATTAATAAGGGTGAAGCGTACCTATTTAATCTTTTAGGCAAAGACGCTCGTAAAAAGGATGCGAAACCAGATTCTACCCATAACAAAAACTGCGATCTTCAATCTGCAGGTTACCGTGTGATTACAGGTCAAGATGGTAAACGCTATCTCCAAGTGGGATTGAAACTTTATGAAGGCATGACGACTTGGCATCGCTGCGAAGTGAACGTTCAAATCGACAGCAATGGCGATGGCCTGGCCGATCAAGAAATGTCAGGTATGATGGCTTCTGACTTGCCAGGGTTTCCGGCAGATCAATTTATGACGATGCTATTAAATGCAAACAAAGCCCGCGAAATTCGCAAAGGCTATGAGGCGGCTATTTCCCGGGGCGAAACTGTGACAGAAAACTATGGCGGTGCCGTGGTTGATATGCTCCCTATGGCCACATTCGACAACTCAACGTTAGCAATCATCACAGCGGATACCTCGTTTCTGCAAGTATCTGATACGGGGGAGCTTAGAATTAAGATTTCCACAACTCATAACGATTTCAGTTCGGTTGAGTACGATGACTACTTGGGTGATGAACTGACGTGGTCTCTAGTGTCTTTAGGAGACCAGGGACAGGCCTATGTCGACACTCCAGAGGTGATTGAACTCTCTGGTCAGTCTCAAGCCACCGTCAGCCTTAAAAAGGGTTATGGAACATCGGACCTTGTTATCTATACTCCGCAAAATAAATCGGTCAGAGATACTTTGATCGAAGATGCGCAGTCACAAACGATTCAGGCGACTTACGAGAAATAAAAAAAAGCGGGTCATTGAACCCGCTTTTTTATTTCTCAAATTGAGATTTTAAATAAAGACTAACGTGTCTTTGTTTCTTTCGCCTTCATGGGATTTTGCGATGTCACCTCTTGAGCTTTGTCACCGTTCACAGTGATATTCTTTTTCACTGCACGCAAGAAGGGTGTTTCAGAAACTTCCCATACTGTCACAGTTTCTTGAGCAGCGTGGTGTTCTGGAGTTGTCGTTGCACATGCAGCTAGGAAGTTCATTGCGATCAGTGCTGTAAGGATTTTTAGTGCTTTTTTCATCTTTGTACTCCTAACGATCTTATCTAATGATACCACCTTTTCGGAATGCAAACTCCTTACCATAAGTATTTGGGGTTAATTTGGACCCAATTGCGAAGGAATGTTAAATTTAAAAGCATCTGGCCAAAGTTTGGCAGACACCGAGCAGTTATTCTAAAGTGTGTGATGATTACTTAGCAGGACTATTTAGCCTTGGAAAGGACCATGTTTCCCGGGTGGCTGTGAGTCAGTTCTAAAAGCGTTTTGTAGAGCTGTTCAGACACGATGGGTTTTGTCAGATAGTCATTGCAACCCACACTGATGCAGCGGTCTCGATCTTCCTTCATCGCGTGCGCCGTCAATGCTACGATAGGTTTTTGATAGCCGTTTTCGCGCAGCTTGCGAGTCGCAGAATACCCATCCATTTGCGGCATCTGCATATCCATCAACACCACGTCAAAGGGATTATCCTGAGCTTTCTGAATTGCTTGCACTCCATCAGACGCAGTATCACAGACGACACCATATTTTTTCAAATGATGCTGAATCAAGATTTGATTGTCTTCCGAATCGTCGACAATCAGAACTCTGAACCCGCGCAGGAAATGTTTGGATTCTTCTGAAAGCTTTTCTGTCTCTTTGGCAGGAATTTGATCAACCTCGCGTTGAGGGATGGTCAATCTAAATACCGACCCTTCACCTGGCGCACTTCGTTTTAGCACCACATCACCACCTAAAGATCGCGCAAGCTTTCTAGAAAGCACCAACCCTAACCCCGTCCCTTCATATTTACGAGTGCTCGAGGTGTCTGCCTGAAAGAAGTTCTGAAACAAACTGCTCTGCATACTTTGCGGGATACCAATGCCCGTATCCGAAACTTCAAAATAAATATCCTGCCCAATCGTTCCGACATCAACCTGAACCTGACCATCGTGTGTAAACTTGATCGCATTATTAATAAGGTTCACCAGGATTTGTTTTAAACGATTCCGGTCGGTTGCAACTTCCATCTTTCGCAGACGGTCTTGAAGGTTGAATTTCAAAGCGGTACCGGCCTTGGCAGCCTTCAGAGCCATCATGGTATCCACTTCTTGCATCAAACCCTCTAACTGGACAGCCTCGTATTCAACCTCAAGATGGCCTGATTCTACTTTTGTGATGTCTAAAATATCATTAATTAAACGCGCAAGATTATGTCCTGTGCTTTCGATCACATCCAGGTATTTTCTTTTTTCCTCTTCACTGACTTGGGGATCTTTAAGAATTTCTGTCATTCCTAAGATAATACCCAAGGGCGTACGAATCTCATGACTCATGTTTGCAAGGAATAAGGTCTTTACTTGATTGGCGTTTTCAGCAAGCAGGCGCTTTGAAATATTCGCATCCAAGTCATGACTCATTTTATTGATAGATTCAGCCAGCTGTCCTAACTCGTCCCGGGAATGAACCGGAACTGTCATGCCTAAATTCCCTTTGCCAATTTCGGAGGTCGCGTGATTCAGTTCCAAAAGACTTCGGTTCAAATTTTTTGCAAATGAAAACGTCAGCAACAACCCTGTGCCCTCAATCGTTGCCACAGCAAGGATCAACAACACCATTAATAGATTCTCAAGCCAACGGGAACCCTCCCCTAGCACGGACGAAAATTCTGTTTCGTACTCTGTCAGCTGAGCATTCAAACGATTAATATCCGCTAAAATCTTTTTTACTTTTTCCTGATCAATGGAGGGTTCAGAAAAAAGGAGGCGCAGTTCTTCTGATTTTTTAATCAGAGCATCCAGCAAGTTGTCAGCCTTAGTCCAGGCCGTCACGGCCGCTTTGATATAGGAAATTTCTCCAAACCTTTGCAGCACACGGATAACACCCGGGATGTCATCCGCATGAATGCCCCCTTGCGCAAAACCTGCATAGACCTCTTTGATGTCTGGATGAGGTTTCATCAGTTCTAAGCGGGCGTGACGGTCTCCCAAGGGAATTTGCATATGAGCATGGAAATCATCATAGTAAGTTTTGTCTTTAGTAAAAATATAAGATGTGAGGGAATGGATCGCGTTCTTTTGAGCTTTCGACCAAAGCCCCTCTCCCCCCACAAAGGCCCGGACCGAAGACAGCGTCGTCAAGGCAAAGACCAGCGTCCCCAACTCAAGAGCAATCAATAGGGCCATTCCGCCGACAACAATATAAAGTTTCTTTACGACAGAGAGGTTTTTCCAGAAATTAAACACAATCCAATTTTCCCCAGAGGCACTTTGTAACGAAGGTTAAGCGCACACTTCAAGAAATATTCGACGGTTGTCAAATACCTTGCACACTCGCAATACAGAGGTCTGTTTCCCCACTCTGTCGAAAGTGTTAGCTGCCGCGTTGAATAATTTTACCCCTTAAATATGCGACGAATTTGTCTAATCACCAATAGGTTTGCATGTGATTCTTGCCATCATCTGCCGATTCAGGACTGGTCGAAAATGCCCAGAAAGAGAATCATAAAATCATGAACACCCCAAGGAGGAAGTTCCATGAAAAAGCTAATCCTATTTTCAATAACGATGATGATGTTCAGTTTCGCACACGCTGAAAAATCCCTTTTGGAAACTGTCCTACAAGATCGCAACTCAAGCCCGGCGAAAATGGATACAACGAATGAAGCCCGTCGCGCCCGCCAAGCAAGTGCCAGCGAATACATGGAAGAGCGCACACGTCCCACAGAGCGTATCTATATTGAAGAGCGCATCACAGAGCCGCGTTCTTATGATCGTGGCTATAACACGGATCAAGAATAAACTTTTAAGACCTTGGTGATTTCGCCAGGGTCTTAACTTATCGACTCGCTCCGGTGTTTCTTGCATTCAAGCGCTTTCGCCCCTAAATAATATCCATGGCTAAAGAACCGCTGGAATTAAAATGGATTGAGGACCTCCTCCCTGAGGAGGGATATCGTCGTAAATCCATGTTTGGCGGTTTTGCTTATTATCTGGACGAAAAAATCATCCTGATCACCTTCGAAGCTGGCGATAAACCCAAAGATAAAATCAACTGGAATGGATGCATGTTCCCGGTGGAGCATGACAGCCAAGCCCAGGCCTTAGCGCAATTCCCGATTTTAAAACCCCACAAGATTTTACCTAAATGGCTTTATCTTCCGATCGAAACGGAAGGATTCGAGGAATGGGTTTCTGATATTTTAAAAATAGCTCTGCGACCGCATAGCATCTGGGGCTCTTACCCGAAACAGAAAAAGACCTCTAAAGACGCAAAATCTAAAAAACCAAAGCTGGTAATTAATGAAAAAATCGACACTCGCCACCCGCGCATGTTTTCGGATGATGACCCCACGCTGGTGCTGCAAAAGGCCAAAAAACTCTCGGACCTGAAAAACATCGGTCCCGTGCTCGAAGAATTGCTGCATGATGCCGGAATTAAGACGCCGCAGCAAATGCAGAAACTGGGATGGCAGAAAACCATGGTGAAATTGGTAAAAGTTCACCCTAAAACCAATCACTCGATGTACGCCTATACTATTATCACCGCTTTAGAGAACAAAGATTTTGGTGGAATGTCTGAGCAACAGAAATCCGAGGTCCGCGCCTACATGAAAACCCTTCGCGACCGCTTAAAATCCTGATCTGTTTTGATCTTGACTCGTTTTCTGGAATGGGAGGATAGTTCTGGGGTCGTTAGGACACTTATAGTGAAAGGTGGGATTATGAAATCTCTAGTTATCGCTTCTTTGATCGCTTTGTCTGCCACTGCTGCTCACGCATCTCAAATGGATGTACACTGCACAGCTGGTGATGCTGTTGTTACAGCGAACCTGAATGTTGAAGGCCGCACAGTCACTGGGACTGTTGAAGCAACTGGCGTAAGCTCTGACGAGTTTAAAGCCTCTGCAAACGGTTCTTACATTTACTACCCAGCTGGTTCTTACTATAAATTCGACGAACTTGAAGTGATCGAGTTCTGGGGAGTATCAGGTAAAAACTCTATCGCATTCAAATCTGTTCGCGGCGAAAAAGGTTCTTACCAACAAACACTTTTGATCAACAAACAAACTGTTGAAGGAACTTGCGTAGTTTCAAAAGAGTAGTTTTCAGATTTGAATACAGCACCGGCAACGCCGACGTGCAAGCTCAAGGCGCGGATCAATACCAGGTCGCGCCTTTTTTATTTGCCGATCCCGAACCAGGCATCATATTTGGGGTCTTGGTCGAACGGGTCGCTATTATTGTTGCCAATATCCACCGACAAAGTTCCAGCAGGGTCTTGATTGATAACATAAATAGACCGTGCCGTTTTATTCAGTTGCGAAGCGCCCGTAATATAACGTTATGGCGTCTCCTCAAATTATCGCAGATACAGCCTATTTACCGACACTTTTGACCTTGCTCAACAAGGCCCAGAAAAGCATCGACATTATGGAGTATTCTTTTGCGATTGGCAGCGCCACGGGTAAAATTAATCGCAAGTCAGCGCCTTTCGAAATTGCTGAAACTCTGATTGAGATCAAAGAATCCTTGGGTAAAAAGATTCGCATCCGTCTGTATATCGAAGGTCACCGCGAAACTTCGGCGCGAAATCTGGTGACAGCAGAATACTTAAAAAGCAACGGGATTGAAGTGGTGTATGGTGCGACTCACGCCAAGGGCTTTTGCATCGACAACAAATATCTCTTGTTCGGATCTACGAACCTCACTCAGCAATCGATCCTAAAGAATCACGAAACAAATTTATTGTTAACCGATAAAAAAGCGATTGCAGGATTTAATAAATATTTTGAGTTTCACTGGAACGGCGGAGGCCATGGCGGTGTGATCTTGCCTCCACCGATGATTGCTGACGGAATCTTTTTGGATGTGTTGATTGATATGATTGACCGGGCCGAAAAATCTTTGGCCTTTTCAATTTATTTTTTTCATATTAGCGAAATCGAAAAAGCTTTTATTCGCGCTCACAAACGCAAAGTAAAAATCACGGGTCTGATTCATCACCACGATGCATTTGCTTTAAGCTATGTACGTCGTACACGCGGCACTGCGGAGAGATTATCAGACGCCGGGATCAAGGACCTTCATTACGGACCAGGGACGCTGTTTACGCATTCTAAGTACATTGTTATGGACAACAAAGAAGTGATGCTAGGAACCGGCAACTGGCTTCACGAAGACGTTGAGGTTCATCCGCAACTTTACATCCATTTAAAAGATCCCACCCTGGCGACAAATCTTACCAAGCATCTTCAGAAAACCATTCGTTCTGTTCGTAAAAACCACAAAGAATACACCAGCAGCATTTCCATCTAACCATTGGGGCAAAACTCCCCAGAAAACGCGTGGACTTTTTGGACTTTTAAGGGTTCAGAGGCCATCAATTGGCAGTTCAAGCTGGCGAGGGATTTGCTAATGAACAGTTCAGTCAAAGTTTTTACTGGATAAAGGAGTTATCCCATGAATTTGTACGCTTACTTGAACGCACAACACACTTCAGCCCTAAAAAAAGCGGAGCACATCAGCCGACTTCCAAAACAAGACAAATACAGCAGAAAGATTTTCTTGGACGACCTTATCCGCCACCTCAACAGTTTATTCTTGGCAGAACAGGTCTCTCTGTATGCAGCGGTTGAGCAGTTTGCAACATCAACGAATTTTCTTGAAAGCTCACTTCGCAATCAAGAAATGGTGATGTCGAAATTGAAAAGCTATGCGCTGGACCCGCATGACGACGACAACATTCCTCATCTGCTTCATACCTATAATTCCAATCAGCAAGCTTATGTGTTTCCGGTTTTCAAAAAACACGTGAATGCTGACACGGAATACGCTCTAGGTAATTTTTCAGCTCAATTCTATGATCAGGTTTTCCGCGACGTTCACTCGCGAGATGCATTCATGCGAACGGCTGCTCACTTGCCAGGAAATTTAAAGGAAAGAGCTCGCCAAAGACTCGAGCAAGTTCTTCATCCTTATCCCCTTCACCACACGGCTTAGATTTATTTAGCGTCTGGAAAATAAGGGAGCATGAGATTACGAACATGCTCCTGCAACTGAGGCCGCTGCTCGACGGTGTAAACACTGGTATCCACGGGAGGCAAAACCTCTAAGGTGATTGTGCGAGTCCAGACTCCCCAATTCGGAAGGAAACTTCCCTTGGGCATAATAGCCGCAGCACCTTTCACGATCACAGGAACGATCGGCGCCTTGGCATTAATTGCAAAGATAAAGGGACCTGATTTAAAAGGTCCTAATGTTTCTGTATGTTGGCGAGTGCCTTCTGGAGCCAGTGCGAACCGTTCGCCATTGGCAATGCGCTTTTCAGCTTCTTTATAAACTTTGAAAACTTCCTCGCGGCGATTGCGCGCAATAGGTAAAATTCCTGCGCGCTTCATACCCCAACCAAAAACTGGAATTTTAAAAAGCTCGATTTTAGCTCCGAAACGGAAGCTTCCCAGATAGCCTGACATCGCAAAAATATCAAAGAAGCTGGTGTGATTAAAAACGTAAAGATATCCACCCTTCGAAGCTTTGTGAAAACCCTTCACCACGACTTTCACGCCAAACATCCAACAAGCAACACGGGTCCAAAAATACACGATTTGATCTTCCAACCATCGGTTCGGATAAATGAATGTGACTAAGACCATCAATGCAGAACAAAATACGGTGTGAATTGGCAACAGAAGAGTTCCCAAAAGAGTGCGTGGATAGGAAAGCAATTTTAGAAACATGATTTAACTCTCAGGAAATAGGCGTTTACGAGCAGCCACACGTTGACGCTCTTTATAAGCTTCATGTTCAGAGGGTCCAGAGAGGACTTTTTCATGAGCTGACTGATCCATAATCTGTACCTCGAATGGATAAAAGAAACTAAAGGCCTCTTTGCTCCCTTGAGGTTTGATATGGATCAGCTTACGCGAAATGAATTTAATAAATTTATAATCGGAACCAGAAAAGTTGTTCTCTTTTCGCAAGAACTTTACGCTGTCACCCATCTCGTTCAGCTTTTGATCGAATGCCGCCTGAATTGTTGCTTCATCCATCGTGTCTAAACGTTGTGCTAACTCCTGGCAAACCTGCATGAATATATCGACGGGATACAAGTTATTGGAACTTTGATCCGGCATAATGTGCGGAAAGCTGATGACGTTTTCACGAACCAAAAATCTGACAACTTGGAAGGTATCAAATAAATTGCGGGTGACAAAACGCACTCCCAATTTATCAAAAATCTTCATCGCCAAAGCGTCGGGCTTTGCCAACAACTTAATAACAGTGCTGGATGATGTTTTAAACGGCTTGACCTCAAACCCCAAAAGTTCGATGGCCTCTTGATTTTCTCCACTGCATTTCAAATAAGTGCGATGAGTGGCGCCATCATGAAAAATCGCATCTTGAAATGGAGTCAGAATCTGCGACTGAATTTCTTCGGTGAAAGAACTGAAGAGATCATTTTCTGCATGCACGAAGACGTGAATCCCCCGCAAAATCGCGCAGGCCCAGCGCTGCAAGTTCACTTGATCTGGATCACTTGAACTTGCGTATAAAAGCAGCTGACGGATGTCTCCTAGTTTTTTGGGGTCCAAAAACAGCTCAGGGATATCGGCGTCGTTGAATCCGAGTTTTTCAACCATCAACACCAAAGCGCGACGGTGATAATACCAAAGCTTCTCAACAACGCTTTGCTGACTAACATCGAAACCATAACTAAGTAGGAATGCAGAAGCTTCATCCAAGGACTGGATATTAAGCTTAGGGATATCGAGTGCGGAATGACCGCCGACAACTGAACCCAGACTGGAAGAATCGAATAAAAAACGTTGAGGCATTGGCCTCTATCTTATTGGGGATAGAGGCTCAAGCAAGACGCAGCGCTCTAGTTAAAGAGGCCACATGAAGGCACCCAGAATGACCCCATTGTTTGTTGGGCCAAAGAGCTGCCATCGACGGAAGAGTAGTTCTGGAAGTAAACATTACCCCAAGCATTGTTATTGTCGTAAGTACCGCTGAAGGCGATCCAACCCAAATTATCTTGGAAAGTCACATTGAATGTTCTCGCAGATTTATTCAATGTCCCTGCGTAAGCCGTCACGAATTGCACTTCGTAGGCTGGAATTTCTTTACCCGTTGCAGAGTCAACTTGCCCGACAAACGAATCTTTAATTTGTACCAAAACCTTAGACGCAGATTTATCGATCTTCCCTGAAGAATCAAAACGAAGATTCATCGTTAAGAAGACTCCATTGGCACTTTGCCCGGAAGCATCGATACTACCAAAGCTTGTTCCTGGCAGAGTCGTTGAAACGAAGATTTTAACTGCGCTTTCAAAAGCGGCTTGATTGCTTTGATTATAGATGCGGCCGACCGAAGATGCTCCCGTTGAGCAAGTGGAGCTTGTTGTGATTTCACCACCACGTTTAGCGACTCGCACGGAGGATTCACCCTTCTTTGCACAGGCCGCGAGTCCCATGGACAAAGCCATCACCGCACCTAGAGCTAGTTTAGTAAGGATTGAAGTTTTCATAAAAAGCCTCCTGATCACACTAGAGGCAAGGGTTGGACCAAGCGTGCCAGGGTTCTATTTGATTTGGAGCCAGATAAGCGTATCACAATGAGACAGACCCACAGCCACTGACAATTTCGGGAAGCAATTGACCATGTTTAGTTCAGCGGAATCTTATAGATCCAAATCTCGGGGAACTTCTTTGGGCGTATATTTAGCGACAGTGGAAACAAGAGTTTCTTTCTTGACGGGCTTAGAAAGAAAGTCAGTAAATCCCGACGCCAAAGCCAGTTCTGCTTCCTCCCGCATTGCATGAGCCGTTAAGGCGATCACAGGTGATTTATAACCGCGCTTTCTTAAAATCTTCACGGCCTCGTGACCATCCATAATAGGCATTTGAATATCCATTAGTATCAAATCAAATTCGCGCCCCTGAAGGGCCTTTTTTATCCCAGCCAAGCCGTCGGATTCCAACGTTATCAATGCCCCCTGATTTTCTAAGATGAGCTTGAGCAAGACTTGATTATCAGGAGAGTCCTCCACAAGTAAAACCGTAACACCATCCAGGCGCCCGGCTTTCGCATTAGGGGTGTGCTCGACAAAATTTTTGAATACCACGCCTTGCCTGTTCATGAGCTTGGCTTCCGCCGGAACCTTTACTTGAATAGAAGCTTCAAAAACAGAACCTTTCCCCAGGGCACTTTTAATTAAAACATAATCGCCACCCATAAGTTGGCAGAGTTTTTTTGTCAGGATCAAACCAAGTCCCGTCCCTCCAAATTTTCGCGTCGTGGACACATCGGCTTGAACGAACGCCTGGAAAAGTTGAGCGGCTTGCTCTTGACTGATTCCTCGGCCCGTATCCACCACTGCAAACCGCAGGAATGAATTTTCAAAACTGACTTTCAAGGTTACTGAGCCGTGGCTTGTAAACTTAACGGCATTCCCCACGGCGTTGGTTAAGATTTGTCGAAGCCTTGTGGGATCTGTTTCAATAAAGGTGGGCAGATCGGTTTCTGCTTTAATAACAAAACGAATTCCATTTTCTCTTGCTCTAAAACCGATCAGTGACGCAAAATCTGCCAAAAATTCTGTCAGCGGAAACTTCATCATTTCCAGACTGATGCGACCGGCCTCCACTTTAGCAAGGTCTAATATGTCATCAATGATCCGTAGCACCTGAGTTGAATTTCTTTCGATCACTCCCAAATAGGAGCGCACATCCTCTGCCTTTGCGGATTCTTCTTTCGCCAACTCTGAAAATCCCATGATCGCTCCCAGTGGAGTGCGAATTTCATGGGACATATTAGCGAGGAATGCGGATTTCGCGGCATTTGCCCTTTCTGCCTCCTCCGCAGCCAGACGTTTCTGAGTCACTTCCAGATCGCGTTCTAAAATCAATCCCGTCGTCTGAGTTGCTACGGATACATAGTCAATTTCTCGCTCCGTCGGCGCCCGAGGCTCCGACGCATACAGAGCCAATGTGCCTAATAACTTGCCATGGCTTGAAAGTATCGGAAAAGACCAGCAAGCTCTTAATCCAAATTTCAAAGCCTCGTTCTTATAGAGTCGCCAAGAAGGATGATGAGCAATATCCTGAACAATGACTGACTCTTTAAGGTAACCCGCCGTACCACAGGATCCTTGATCAGGGCCTATGGGGATTCCATTCACCATTTCGTTGTAAGCTGTTGGCAAATTCGGCGCCGAACCATGATGCAGATGTGTACCTTGTTCGTTCGCAATTAGAATCGAAGCAAACAGGTTTCCTCCTGTTTGAAACTCTAAAGTTTTCGTCAGGACATCAAGGACATTGGAAAGCGGCGCATTGGTCATCGCAAGTTCCAAAGCATGCCTTTGCAACGACAAGGTCTTTCGAACCCGAACTTCGTTGGTAACTTCGTTACCCAGAACCATGATCCCATCTATGACACCATTGAGATCTCTGCGAGCCGCATAAGTGATATTAAAATAGCGGACTTTGTCCTTTACGGTGACGGGCTCTTCAAAAAGTTTCAGGGTTTTACCCGTCCTGTAGACATCATAAACCCGGTCATTAATTTCCACGGCTTCTGGCTGAGCTTCTCGTAGTGAAAGTCCTGTGGTGTTGAATCCCACCACTTGGATATGCGAATCATTCACGAAATCAAAAATAAGATCCGGTCCTTTTAGGACACACAATATTTCAGGTGTTTGTTTAAAAAGGTGTTCGAGGTTTTTCCTTTCATGCTCGACCACGTTTTTTGCATTCTCTAACATTTTACGAGATTTAACCTGTTCTGTGACATCATTTATGATGGCGTGGATTCCATTAATCTGTCCTTTGCAGTCGCGAGATGCATAGTATCCGAAGTTCACATAGTGATCGGTGAACTCGCTGGAGTTTTCCGAACTCTGTCTGCGAAACAACATTTCTCGACCGATATAAGGAATGCCCGTGCGATAGACTTCATCTAATATTTGGAAGAACCCACCGGCCTCTTCCTCCGAAAAAGCTTCCCGCACTGACTTCCCCACTGGATTTCGGCCGACAAAATCAATGTAAGGTTGATTGGCGACTTTGAACACATGGTTGGGTCCACTCAAAATAACCATGGGCTCTGGAGCCTGCATAAAAAACTCACTTAGCATGGTTTGAGCGGCCTCGGCTTCACGACGTGCGGCGCGCTCCACAGCAATGACAGTGAGTCCTAAAAATTCTTCTACGGCGTTAATCAATCCAGCGTCATTGATTCTGTTAAACTGCTTAATAGCCTCGGCAGAAGGAGTTTCACCGTTTTCGTGGAGTAATAAAATCACTTCTCTTAAAAGGGAGTATTCTAAGGCAACTTCTCTGACTTGATAACCTAGCTGGACGCGAGTCGTGCCGTGTTCTCTGGCGGTTGCGACAAAGTCAGACATCTGATTGACGGAAGCAGAACTAATCAGGGCGTCTGCAACCTCAATCAAATATTTATCAAGAGAGTCAATGATCGTGGCATCATCAAAACGTCTCGATTGCACAAGCTGACTTCGCACGGACTGAAGCCAAGTCTGTTTGATATAACTTTTTTCTTTTAAGATAAGCTCGGCAAACTGTTTCGAGTTTAAATACATATGAATTACCACCAAGGAAAATTATCTTTCTTTTCCTTGGTATAGCAATTCATGTTGAAGCATTCAGACAGTAAACAATTTATTACATCATCAGAAAGTCCGAGAAGTGTTGCGAAGCACATCTCGGAGTCATTTTGTCTGCTTTAAAACTAATTCAGCGATGTCAAAGCTTGAAGAACTCTGACCTGTGCCACGATCCAGTTCGCCGAAGTCGCATCGATCAGACCTGCTTTTAATAGCTTGTCAGAAAGTGCAGATTGGTCAGCCTCTGACATCGTATCAATTACCAATGATGAGTCGATTTGCGCTAAGAACTCATTCACCGTTGCCGCGAGTGAAGCACGAACTTGCGCTCGTTTCATATCCATAGGGAATGACAGTCCTTGGGATGAAAGCAACGTTAATAATGAAATACGCTCTTTCGAGTTCAAGAATGGAATTGGCAATTGAGCCTTGATAGCCCCCGCCTCGCCGACTTGAACGTCGATCGTCTCTTTACTTGCTAACATTAAATCTAGCGCGATATTGCCAAGCATATCCGAATCAGCTTGTTTCACGATATCCATTGGCAAGATTTTGTTGATCACTTTCACGCGACCATCATCACCCTTCACCTGCCCTTGAATAATCGGAAGCAATTCACGAACCGCGGAGAAGATGATTTTCGCGTTATCAGCTTGGATGTCACTATAGAATTTTAAAATCTTAGCCTGTTGCTCTTCTGTTAACGAATACTCACGACCTGCCAAAGTTTTACCCTTAGCCATGACACCGCTATTCTTTAATGCTTGAACTTCTTTAACGAACCAGTCCATGTCGATTTGACCTTGCGCATTTCGTAACAGGCCGTTAAGCATTGCCGCGTATCCACCCACTTTATCAGAAACACCATCCATACCTTGAAGGTACTTAGCCGCATCCGCCAAATGAGCCAGACGCAAATCCGTCATGGCAGAATCCTGTCCCGTACGAGCTGCAAGGACGTTGCCGCTCTTCACCGCATCCAAGGATACCAAGGCGGGCATACCAGCTGCCGTATTACCGATAATTTCTGAAGTGTTAAACAGGGCCTTACCAACAAAGGAAAGATCAATCGCAGCTTTGCCCCATTTATAAGTGTCATTAATAACTGCGTCTAAGTTATTCACGACCTCTGGTTGATCACCCGGATACATACGACCGATAATAGAAGCAAAAAGAACTTTCACAAGGTTTGCTTTCTCGTCACGGCCATCTAGGTATTTTCTTAACAAAGGATTATTGCCGTTATCGAAACGCTCGCAGCCATAAATGGCCATACCTTGGCTGTTTGCAAGACCAATATCTTCATCAGTGCAATACTGAGAAATCTTAGAATCCAGAGCCTCGTCATTATCTGAGTACGCCCAGTCCATCGCCATTTTGTCGTAAGATAAAGCAGCGTGTTTGATGCGTGCTGAATTCAATACGTCGTCAATACCACTGACATAGTCCATGATGCTTGTTGATGTCTCGATACCTGGATGATTTGGATCTTTCAGGTATGTTTTGGCAGAGTCATAGATTTCTTTCGTCGTCGCTTTTGCAGAGAATGAACCCGCAAAGTTATGACGAAGTCCCATCGCATGACCCAACTCGTGGGCCACGGTTGATCGAACGGAATCTTGAGCTAAGCGAAGTCTTTGCGACGTCGAAGCCTCTTTCGTGATTTTTTGAAGCTCTTGAATTTTACCCGTGAAATCACACGCGATCGCGCCTGTTGCCACCGGAGAACCACCGTTCAATTGCACCAGCTCTCCAGAACCTACTTTCGTAAATACCGAAGGCAAGAACACTTGAGCGCGCAAAAGCTCGCCCGTCAAAGGATCAGACTGGCTGATCGCATACGCGGCCCCTGCATCCAACCACGTCACCCAACGGATCATAATAGAATGGTCCTTGGGAGTTGCTTGCGGATCCACCCCGGTTTCAACGACCACAGCTTCCTTACCGAATACCTTATTCCAGTAAAGAGCACCCTCTTTTACAGCTTGCACGTAATCTTCAGGAACTGCAGCAGAAACACGCACGGTGATTGGCTCGCGACCTTCAGAGAGATCCCATTTCGCAATGAGTTTAATGGCATCTTTACTCATAGATGCGCGCGCGACACGAGTGACAAAGAAACCGACTGAGCGGGATGCATCGTACTCTTTAGGTTTGAATTTAGATTCCAAACGGTAGGCTCTGATTTGGATATTCATATCCAAAGTTTCTTCACGAGTTTCCATACCGATTTTATTTTTAGCGGCAACTTCACCTTGCAGGCTTTGAATTTTAGAAATCTGATTCAGCTCGATGCTGTTGTTCGCAATTTTAATGTTGCGAGTGTAAGAATCCATAACCGGGATTGCAGGTACCGAACTTTCCGTTAACGGATCATTCATACCGGTCCCGTAATCCACGTCGTATGCATTTTGTGCAATCAATGATTTAAGGCCACGACCCCAATCAAAAGTGATCGTTTCTGTGTCCTCACCCACGATACGGAACGTTTGGATTAAGCTCTGTGTTTGCAGCTCTTCGTAAATGCTGTTGTAGTTTTGGCCAAGCATGGCCAAGCGGCTGCCAGACTTTTCAAAGCTTACAACCTGAGGCTTCAAATCATACCATTGCGGCGTTGAACCACCCGTTTTACCGGAGGAGATCAGCAAAAAAATCTTACCCAAAGATGATTTATTAATGGTTAAGCACGTGGCTTTTTCGCACTGAGCCGCGATTTCAGCAGATTGCGTCCCGGGAATTGAGAAGGAGTCCACGATCTGCTTCGGAGCCTGCTTTTTCTCTATGAGAGGATTCACGTCGAACCCGTTTGTACAACCGGTTACAACGAGAATTGAAAGCACTGCGCCGAAGAATAAAATGTTACGAGAAAAGGACATCGAGGGACCCCTCCATTTTTCAGGTGTCTTTATCTCAAAAAAAGGCCAAGATCAAAAGTCGGATTGGAAAAATGTAGTGATCGTCAACATTATGTACAGAGAGGCTTATGGCTCAAACTTCTGAGAAAACATTTTTTGGACACCCCCGCCCCCTGTTCACACTTTTCTTCACTGAAATGTGGGAACGTTTCTCGTTTTACGGGATGAGAGCGCTTCTAGTGCTCTATATGGCTCAATACCTTTTTATCGAGGCTGATAAGGGCAAAGATGTTTGGGGCTACGGAGCACTGAAAAGCGGGATCGAATACTTTTTTGGACCGGTTTCTGCTCAAGCACTGTCTTCCCATATTTACGGTTACTATATGGGGCTTGTATATTTTACGCCATTTTTCGGCGGAATCATTGCCGACAGATACTGGGGGAAGCGCCGTTCGGTGTATGTCGGTGGTATCTTGATGGCCATCGGCCATTTTTTGATGGCTATTGAAAGCATGTTCTTTTTGGCTTTGTTGTTCATCATTGCGGGTAATGGATTCTTCAAGCCGAATATTTCTACTCAGGTCGGTGATCTTTATGCTCCGGGTGACAAACGCCGTGATGGGGCCTTTACGTTATTCTATATGGGTATCAACTTGGGTGCCTTCTTCTCCCCGCTTGTGTGCGGAACATTAGGTCAGAAAGTCGGCTGGCACTGGGGCTTTGGAGCTGCAGGAATCGGGATGCTTGCAGGCTTAGTGATCTATCACTTTGGCGGCAAACACTTGCCTTCATCTGAACACAAGATGTCGATCAAAGAAGTGGAAGCAGAAGCTGCTAAGCCTTTATCCAAAAACGATTGGACACGCACTTGGGCTTTGACGTTCCTCTGTGCAGTCACGATCTTTTTCTGGGGAGTTTACGAACAGCAAGGTAACACTCTGCAGTTGTGGGCTGACCAGTCAACAGACTGGAATTTCTTTGGATGGGAAATGCCATCGACATGGTACCAATCATTCAATCCATTGATTATCTTTATGTTCGCGCCAATTTTGGACCGCGCATGGTTGTGGCAAGCACGTCGTGGCAAGGAAAACTCAACAGCTATGAAAATGGCCATTGGTTGTTTCTTGGGAACGGCGGCTTTGATCGTCATGTTCTTAGGTGCAAAATCCGTCGGTGACGGCAAAGGGTCGGCCCTGTGGTTGTTGGGCTCGACTTTCATGTTGACTATTGGTGAGCTTTACCTTTCACCAATTGGTCTTTCATTGGTTACAAAAGTTTCCCCTAAGAAAATTGTTTCTATGATGATGGGTGTTTGGTTTTTGGCCTCTTTCTTTGGAAACACGGTTTCTGGATGGATTGGAGCACTTTACGACAAGATGCCTAAGGAAGAATTCTTTCTGTTGCTGGCAGCCCTGGGTTTTGTTCCGGGAATCCTATTCTTCATCAGCAACAAGGTTCTGACTAAATCTTTGAACACGGAAGACGACGGGCCCGCACCGAAAACCTCGGGTAAATCAAGCTCCAGTATTGGCGCTCAAGCTGAAATAACTGTTTAACAAAAAAAGGGTGTGTTCTGCACCCTTTTTTTTCATATCTTATCTGCCAGATTACGCAACCAGGACACGACTTCTTTTTGATCTTTCAGTCGATACTGTGCAATCGTGACGCCGTCTCCGACCTTCACGGATAAACCAACGTCAGCCACAGCAGCAAACATATCCTCATCCGTTCTGTCATCGCCCACCGCCAAAATGTGGGTATCGCGGTATCGCTGTTGCAGCCAACGAACAAAGTTCCCCTTGTTACACTCGAGGGCTTTAGCCTCGACGATCATTTTACCCATGTTGATTGTGACCGGCTGATTTGACATTCCTAACTGCAGCTCTTCGTCCATCTTTTTACTGTGATAGGCAGCGAAATCCGGAGGCGACAATCTGAAATGCCATACCAAACTTGCATTTTTTCGCTCAACAAAAGACAGCGGAACTTTTTCCGCATAATCGCTCATGATTTTTTCCACGTGAGGATACCAGGAATTGATGTCGGATGAAATCCGCGTGTTCCAATCCCGCCCCGCAAGTTTCACAAAGGCCCCGTGCTCCGCCGATAGGTTTAGATTCAAACCCGCGAACTGAGCATCTAAAAACTCGCGATTGCGACCGCTTAAAATATATAAATCACATTTCTTAGCTAAAGCCGTCAGTACATCGCGCGTTTCTTGCGACAGCTGAGCTTGTTCAGGTCGCTTAGCGATCGGCACTAATGTGCCGTCATAATCAAGTAAGACTTGAAGTCGACGTTGAGTCAGAAATTGGGTGAAGTCGCTGCTCCATGATGGGGCCTCTGCCGATAAACTTTTCGGTTTATGGGCGGGAGTTAAAACAGTGGCCTCTAGGTCAGCTAAAAACCCCTTCGCCCATCTTGTCGAAGAATACTTGGACAAAATCTCTTGCAGATGCGACATGCGGTCATTTCGTTCTTCAAAACTCATATCAAAAGCTTTTTTAATCGCATCGGCGACAGAATCAACATCCCAAGGATTGATCAACAAGGCATCACTCAATAAAGAGGCTGCGCCTGCAAACTCGCTGAGGATCAAGGAACCCGGAGTTGCCAAATCCTGAGCCATGACGTACTCCATCGCAACCAAATTCATACCATCGCGTTTACTGGTCACTAAAATCGCATTCGAAGACCTATACAGGGCCAACAGTTCCGTTTCGCTGACAGAGTTATAAACATAATGAACGGGGTTGTACGAAGGTGTACCGAAAGCACCCGTGATACTACCGACCATGTGCTCGACCTCTCGGCGTATATTCATATAAGCAGGAACATCTTCACGAGTGGGAATAGCTATTTGGAGTAAAGAAATCTGCCCACGCAGCTCTGGGTATTTATCCAGAGCATGTTGAAAGCCTCGCAGTTTTAACTCAAGTCCCTTACTGT
The DNA here is from genome assembly GCF_002209355.2 of Bdellovibrio sp. SKB1291214. Classification (GTDB taxonomy): domain Bacteria; phylum Bdellovibrionota; class Bdellovibrionia; order Bdellovibrionales; family Bdellovibrionaceae; genus Bdellovibrio. The sequence continues at coordinate 2,634,492 of NZ_CP106855.1, read as the reverse complement.
AATCCAACCGATCCACTCCCACGATCACAAAGGGATTTGATTGATTGCGACGGTATTCTTCGACCTTATTGCGAACTTGGTCAGATTCCGCTTTTTCTTTAAACTCATCGCTTTCAATGCTGATGGGATAGACACCCAATTGAGTGCGATGTCCTTCATGTTGTGCTTGGATAAAGTTTGCATCTACACCCATCACCATTTTCAAGGTCACTATGAACTGACGCAGGTAAGAGTGCTCGTGAAAGCCGATCAAATCGCAGGCTAAGACGCCATCAAGTAGTTCTTCGCGGACAGGAATTTGTCTGAATAACTCGGCGGCCGGAAAAGGAATGTGAAGAAAGAATCCAATTCTGACCCCGGGACACAACTCACGCAACATCTTAGGCAAAAGAAAGAAATGAAAATCATGAATCCAGACTGTATCACCCGCTTGCGCAATTTCGGCAATCTGTTGGGCCATCACTTGATTGGCCTCTCGGTAGCACTCCCAGCTTTTGCGATCAAAATTCGTCAAATGGCTTTCATAGTGGAACAAGGGCCACAAGATATCGTTCGCAAAGCCGTTATAGTATTTGTCGTAAACCTCTTTATCGAGGTAAACGGGATAACAATTGACGTTGCCTTCGGTCTTGCGAACCATATTGTGCATTAACAGAGCATTATTCTCGTCGGTTTCAAAGCCAAACCACGAGAAGCTTTCACTCTTACTCACTCCCATCAGAGCAGAAACCAATCCGCCACTGCCTCTTTTGAGTTCACCATTTTCGTTTATGCTGTACGGCAACCTATTGCTCACAAAGATCCGTTGGGGCATTCTTAACATCATTCCTCCGTTTCAAAGAAGAACATCACAGAAAGGTTGCGATGAGTTCTCATTCAGATTTAGTCAATCATCGATATCACCAAGGCCTGATCGGAAATTGTGCTTACTTAGCACTGGTAGATCAAAACACCAACATCAGCTGGATGTGTTGGCCTCGATTCGACTCTAGTTTTATTTTCGGTTCCTTGATTGATAAAGACCGAGGCGGAGAATTTTCTCTAAAGCCTCACTCTGCGGAATTCACATCCCAACAAAGTTATCTCAAGAACACCAATATTCTTCGCACTCGCATTGAGACGAAGGAGGGCGTCTATGAAGTGACTGATTTCGCGCCCAGATTCACACTGTTCGAAAGATATCATAAACCCCTTATGCTTTTCCGCAAAGTAAAAAAGATTTCAGGGAGACCGCGCATCGTCGCAAAATGCCACCCTCGTGGAAAATACGGAGAAACGGTTCCAGGGATCATGATGGGCAGTAATCACATCCGTTACGAAGGCCTGGAGCAACCTGTGCGCCTTACAACGAATGCATCGCTCACATACATTCTTGAAGAACAGCCATTTACTTTAGATCACGATATTTATTTTGTTTTATCATGGGGCATTCCTCTTGAGGGACCTCTTGAAACAACCTTTGAAGATTTCTTCACACGCACAGAATCTTATTGGCGTAAATGGATCGAGCATTGCCATCTGCCGCAAGTATTCCAGCAAGAAGTGATTCGCTCGGCCCTGGCATTGAAAATTCATCAATACGAAGACACGGGTGCTATCATCGCTTCTTGCACAACAAGCCTGCCAGAAATTCCTGGTGAAGGACGTAATTGGGATTATCGCTTTTGCTGGTTGCGCGACACTTATTACACTTTATCAGCGCTGAACTCCTTGGGTCATTTTGAGGAAATGGAAAAGTATGCGAGCTTCATCGAGAATATTGATCTTGAAAGCCTGGTAAGCCTACAACCCTGCTATCGGATTGATGGCTCTGCCGAACTGACGGAGGAAATTTTAAACCTTGACGGATACATGGGCAATAAACCTGTCCGTATCGGCAACCAAGCAGCCTTGCAGATTCAGCACGATGCCTATGGGCAAATCCTAATGGCTTTGTTTAAGCTGTATACCGACGAACGCGTGAATGCGAAATCAGGCATTCGTTCTCACCGCTTGGTTGAAAAGACGTTAACGTATTTAGAAAAATACATCACCACACCCGACAACGGCGTCTGGGAGTTCCGTGGCAAACAAGCTCAGCACTCTTATGCGATGATGTTCAACTGGGCTGGCGCTGCTGCTGCAAGATCTGTTGCACGAAAAATTGGTAACACCGGTCTTGAGGAAAGAGCCCAAGCGGCGATGAAGCAATCTGCCGAGTTGCTTGAGCAGACTTATTCGAAAAATAAGAAAGCCTACACTCAGGCGCTTAATACCGAGCATTTGGATGCGAGCATTCTGCAGCTGATTACAATTGGATATTTCCACGATAAGCCGCCGGCATTGGCTCATGATTTAATTGCTGCGATTGAAAAGGAATTAATGATCTCGCCAGGATTCTTGGTGCGCTATCGCCACGAAGATGATTTTGGCTTGCAAAGATCAGCTTTCTTGGTCTGCAGTTTCTGGTACATCGAAGCACTCGCAGCGACAGGACAGGAACAAAAAGCTGCCGAGCTTTTAAAACATGTAACAGGCACTGCTGCCAACCATGTGGGCTTGCTGGCTGAGGACTTTGATGTCGAAACCAACAGCCAATGGGGGAACTTTCCTCAGACCTACAGTCACGTGGGTGTGATTAACTGTGCTTTTGCCATCGACAAAGCGAACAAGAAACCTTCGTTTTTAGTTGAGTAGGTCTGACTTACCGACACCGCTGCTCGACGGGGATCGTTTGTAGTCCTTGAGCAGCGGTAAAGATCATTGTTTTGTCCTTATAGACAAGCTCCAAAACCTCCGCCAACTTTCCATCAAATGAGGTCTGTGTGAATTCAGCACGACCGTTAGAATCTGTGGTGGAGGTATTTATCTGCCCCCCGATTCTCCACCCAAAAGAAGAATTCTTAACCGGCTGTTGCAGGATATTTTCGCCGGCATCCTGGCATGTGATAGTGACCACATATCGATAAGACATCGACCGCGGCCGCGCACTAAAGATGCGATCCACGCTGACCGTGTGTTTTGATGTCTGCGCATAGGCGGGAACGGAATTAAATACCCACGGGAGCGCCAACGATAAGATCATAAGACGTTTCTTTTGCATTCCCTATAATAGGCCACTCAAGAAGCATTCCAAAGATGTATTCTTTCAAGTCAGGGAATCCATTCCCCTAGTAGCAAGCAAGGAGTATCAAGATTGTCGAAGAGCACAGTTATCCCCTGGCCATCGTATCGATTTTTTAGATTTCGCAATCCTGGATATTAACGATGACCACAGGAGACGCTCCATAGTGGTGCTTTTTATCCTTATAATAAATATCTAAATATGTCGGTGTCTCTGCGGTCTTAACAGTAATTGTGACCCTGCCGTCAGCGTCAGTATAGCTTTCGCCTTTTTTAATCCCGACTAAATCCCACTCGAACTTTTTATCTTTCATACCAACATGCTCGTTCTGCAAAAACTCGCACTGCAGTCGTACGCGGAATTGATAAAGGCGTTCTTTCTTAGATGGACTCATTACGCTGGCGAAGACTCGACTGGCGCTATCACTAGATGTGTCCTTTGATTGCGCGTAAGATTCGCCGTAAACGGCACACATGACTACAAAGCCAACCAGCCACTTCTTCATAGGTTTACGCAATCACATCGACAGGATGAAATGATTCCCAGCTTGTTACATCGATTCTTTTTCTTTGGCGGAAAATCAAATAGGCCATGATAGCGCCATAGCTGACTCCCGCAAAGAAAATACCGCAAACTATGCCGTAGACTGGCACTGAGGAATTTCTCCAGCTTAGAAAATACATGACCAGACCCCAGGGCAAGGCGAAATTAGCCCCGAGGTAAAAAACGATTCTTGAAGAGGAACTCAAGATCAGTGGCGCAGGCTCGCGCTCTAGCTTGATGCCAAGAAAGCTTGGGAACTGAGCATAGGCATGAGGAACTTCTTTGGTCTTCGCGTAAGAATTCCAAGCAACAACTTTTTCGGCGTATGTCATAGCCTCCCCCTTTTTCCCTCTGAAAATATTCACATATATCCTCGTTTATATCCAACAAAAACAAAAGCCGGAGTTTTCGCTCCGGCTTCGGTTTAGTAAGGATATTTTCCAAGCTTTCGCAATTCCAACGAAGCCCCTCAATTTCTTGATAGGACTCCTTTACGAAGGGCGATTACTTGTAGAATTTAGCGTTTGATTTGGCCATGTTCGACAGCGGTGTCGCTGGCTTCAAACGTTTTGCATTGCGTGTATTTGCGTACATCGCCAATTGATCAGCGATATATTGCGAGCCAATGCTGTCTGCGTACTTCAGCAAACCGCCACGGAATGGCGGGAAGCCCGTACCCATGATCATACCTAGATCGACTTCGTGTGGAAGCTCGACGATATGATCTTCGATCAAGGCAAGAGAGCACTCATTCACCATAGCGAATACTCCGCGCTCGATGCACTCTTTTGGTTGCAGAGGATTGCTTGGAGTACCCAAGCCCAACGCACCGTAAACCGTCTGATCGACGTCACCACGTTTGCCATCTGCTTGGTAAGTGTAGAAACCCTTACCATTCTTGCGACCCAAGCGGCCCGACTTCTCAAGAGCTTCCATACAAGGCGCCATTTCGATGCGCTCACCGAAAGCTTTTTTGAAGATTTTTAGAACTTTGATACAAACATCCAAACCAACTTCATCCATCAACTCGAATGGACCCATTGGCATACCGAAGTCTTTTACGTAGGCTTTGTCTACGACTTCAATGCTCATACCTTCTTGCATCAACCATGCTGCTTCGGCCATGTATGGCAAAAGGAGACGGTTCACAAGGAAACCCGGACCGTCTTTTACAACAACCGGCATTTTACCCATTTTCTTGGTTAGTTCAAAAATCGTCGCGATAGTTTCGTCCGAAGTTTTTTCCCCGCGAATAACCTCAACGAGTGGCATTTTATTTACCGGATTGAAGAAGTGCATCCCTGCGAAGTATTCAGGACGTGGATGACCTTTGGACATTTCTGTCACCGATAATGAAGATGTGTTCGTCGCAATGATAGCGTCAGGGCGCATTTGACCTGCACACTCGCCGATGACTTTTTGCTTGATACCCATGTCTTCAACAATCGCTTCAACAACAACATCCAGGTTTTTGAAACCAGAGTAATCTGTCGTCACCGATACGGCGTCGATTTTTTGTTGGAATTGATATTTATCGATGGATTTACGTTTGACCAACTTCATCCACAGGTCACTGGCATGTTTCAAACCTTTCGCCAATGCATCTGGATTCAAGTCTTTCATGCGAACTTGAACACCTTTGTCTGCAGCTACGTAAGCGATACCGCCACCCATAGTTCCTGCACCCAAGATACCCAGGCCTTTGACTTCTTTAGGTTTCACATTCACACCTGACACGCCCGTTTGCTTCTTAACCATTTCGGTTAGGTAGTAAACGTGGATCAAGTTTTTAGATTCAGGAGTCACACCTAAATCACAGAAGCCATCACGCTCAATGCGCATACCCGCATCGCGGTCACTCATTCCGTAAGTCTTCTGGATCACATCCAAAGCTTTCAACGGAGCTGGATAATGACCTTTCGTTGCCTTCATCACGCCTTCACGAGCCTTTTTGAAAACAACACCTTTTGCAGGGCCTTCCAAAACTTTGTTAACCAAACCTTGCGGTTGGAATTTTTTGCGACGTTTTTGAGCGCCACCCGCGATGATTTCTTTCGCCCATTTGATAGCTTGTTCATCCAAAAGATTTGGATGAACTACTTTATCTACCAAGCCGGATTTCAAAGCTTTTTTAGAATTCACTGCCTTACCAGCAAGGATGATATCCAATGCTGCTTGCAAACCAATGATACGAGGCATACGTTGAGTCCCACCGAAACCTGGCAAGATACCCAATTGAATTTCTGGAAGACCGATCTTTGTTGAAGAATCATCGGAAGCGATACGGTAATCACAAGACATGATAAACTCACAACCACCGCCCATACACGCGCCATTCACAGACGCGATTGTTGGCATTGGAAGATCTTCCACCATGTTCATGATTTCTTGGCCGGCTTTAACAGCAGCGTTGAACTGATCATGTGTCGTCATGCCTTTAATCTCTTCGATATCCGCGCCAGCGATAAAGATTTTAGGCTTCATAGATTTAAAGATCACCGCTTTGTAAGAAGACTTGCGCAGCTCTTCAACCACGTCTTTCAGTCTCATCATCACCGGTGTTGAGAATTTATTAACTTTTTCACCAACAAGGTCGAACTCAACAACTGCGATCTCACCTTGAGGATTAATTCTGATACTTTCTAGCATAGACATTTGTGTAACTCCTAGATGCAAATCGCTAATTAGTTTTCGTTTTCAAGAATCATAGAACCACCTTGACCGCCACCGATACAAAGTGTTGCCAGGCCGTGCTGTACGCCTCTGCGTTTCATTTCTTTCGCTAGAGTCAATACGATACGAGTCCCGGTTGCGCCCACTGGATGGCCCAATGCAATCGCGCCACCGTTGACGTTCAAGATCTCATCACGAATCTCCCCGACTTTTGCAGACAAGCCAAGTTTCTCTTGAGCAAATTTGTCAGAATCCAGTGCTCTTTGGCATGCCATAACTTGAGCCGCGAAGGCTTCGTTCAGCTCTACCAAGCCGATGTCTTTCAATGAAAGACCCGCGCGCTTAAGGGCAAGCGGAGTTGAGTATGCCGGCCCCAGCCCCATGCGCTCTGGCTCAAGGCCTGCGAAACCGTAGGAACGGATTGTCGCAAGAGGTTTGTAACCCATTTGCTCTGCTTTCTCACGAGACATCAAAAGCACCATTGCCGCGCCGTCTGTGATCGGGCAAGAGTTACCTGCTGTGATTGTTCCCGTCGCTTTATCAAAGAAGGGCTTCAATTTCGCCAAAGCTTCCAGCGTTTGAGTGTCACGAGGACCGATGTCCTCAGAGATCACTTCTTTGTATTCAGGAGCCAAGTAAACCGGAGTTGTCTCTTCCTTCATGCGACCTTCTTTCATCGCTTTAGAAGCCAACTGGTGCGAACGAAGAGCAAATGCATCTTGCATCTGACGATTCAAGCCCCATTCTTTTGCAAGGATCTCCGCCGTTTGACCCATGTTGATCCCAACGAAAGGGTCTGTCAGACCCAACATCACGCCGATTTGCGGGAAGAATGGATCTTTCATGTTGCCTTGAAGCAACGCTTTAATTTGATTTACGTCCGCTTTGAAAAGCTTCCACAACAATGGCAAAGCTTGCTTTGGACCTTTTGCTGCAAAAAGTTTTTCATAAATCTCTTGGAACTTTTGCGGAGCAAGAGTTGGAATTTGCGACATGGATTCAGTTCCACCCGCCAGCACAACATCCATTGTCCCGGATTTGATTTTTTCAAATCCATTAGAGATTGATTCCATCGCGGATGCACAGTTTCTGTGAACTGTGTATGCGGACGTCTTCATTGGAATACCCGCGTTCAATGCAACCACGCGCGAGATGTTCACAGCGTCTGGCGGATTTCCTGTATTTCCGATGATCACTTCATCGACAGAATTTACATCCAAGTTTGTTTGAGCGATCAATTGCTTCAGCGCAACTTGGCCCAACTGTGCTGGATGAACTTTTTTAAGTTTTGTACCGGATTTTGCAAATGGTGTGCGTACACCTTCAACGAGAACCACATCACGTGGTGACTTCATAGAAAACTCCTGTTGGTAATTCTAATAACCACTCAAAATCGTACAGGTTTTCCATATGAGGACCAAACACAAATGCATTATTGCATGTGCATGGTCTAGTTTCGACAAAGTCAGCGTGCATCCTTTGGTGGTCGAGGTGCTTTTTCGAGACACTTTTCGGTTTTCCAGAGGGGAAAAAGAGCTGCAACTCTAGAAATTTATGATGAAAAGTCTGGAATGGACGCATCGTGAAGAGTTATGTTTCACACCTGTTCCCTTCGCCGTTTACGTCCCCCTCAGCTCGAGCTTCGAAATTTGATGCCGGCCTCTTCTCGATACTTCTGGTTATTGTGCGACCAACAGAGCACCTGAAGGTTTTCCGGCTCGTGAGTTCCACCACTCCATCGAGGGATAATATGATCAACTTGCAACCCATATTTGCTACCACAAATCCTACCGGTCCGCTTGTCTTTGTACTGACAACACTTATCTCTGTTCAGAATAAATCGACGAGTTTTAAGAGTCAGAGTTTTATTTTTTGAATGAATGCGGGAGTCAGTACTCCGCGAGAAGCTTTTTTCCTCGCGCCCGGATGATTTTTCGTCCAAGTATTGACCTGCCACCACTTCAATCACTTTCGCCCAAGAATGATCCCCGTTTGCGAGTTGAAGACTGTGCGCAGCTTTCTCTTTACAACTAGTGAGTATCTCAAATTGCTCTCGAGTCAAAGTGATCGACAAATGAACCGATTCATCTTTCTGAATTCTGACGCGTTCTGGATCTTTGAGCTCAATATCCAGACTCATTGCCACAGTTTTTTGCGTCTGTTCTCCACTGAGTCCTGCAATTTGATCAATGATTTCGGACTTTACCTCATTCGATATTCTCTCGCCCGTTTTTTCCTTTTCATGAATTGCGCGGGTCAACTCTCCCACCTGAGTTAAGTTGATAGAACCTTGCTGAATTTTATCTGCCAATCCCGGAACCACATTCATCAGTCGAGCGGCCTCCAATCTACGCAGTGCTGCCGAACTGGAATATCCCAGCTCTTTGGTCAAATAATCATACATTGATGAGTACGCATGCTCGAGATAAAGTCGTCGCGCATCCACTTCTCTGATGTATTCCAAAATCAAATGCAAAAGCATTCGCTCTTTTCTAACAAGACTTTTTAAGTTTGCTTCGAGATCACGATTACCAATCGATGCAAGTCCATCCATTGCATCCTCCACTTATTAGTTTAAATGCAATTTTGATCAGCAATCGTGAAACCAATCTGAGATTCGTATAAAGAAGATGTAAAAGATATTCAGCGTCGGAATTCGGACAATCTATGTAACATCCACACCCGCTCCGGTTACTGAGCGCATCATTTATTCTGGACGTTGCTTTTGACGAAGGCTAAAGATGCAAGTTGGAGGTGGGAAATCTGTCGCAATCAATCAATCAATCAATCAATCAATCAATCAATCAATCAATCAATCAATCAATCAATCAATCAATCACTAATCAAGCACCGAGCCATGATCTGAGAGTTGTGATAAAAAAGCCCACTCCCTTTCAGAACAATAATATCAAATTTGGAAGTCCCTTTATCAGCAACATTCAATTGATCACATCTTTTTCTCACCCGCTGCTTAAAGTCTTCAACACTTTGAGCTTCACTCCACGAGTCCACTTGATTGTAATCCAAAAGCCAGACGAATCTTTGCACACAATCACCGTCTCCACGAACAGTGAAATCCGCGCGGTAACTTAAATCTAAAACATTCGAATACACGATTTCCCGATTTTTATTTGGACTGTACTTATTGTTGTTTTCAGCCCAAACCATCGCGATCGATTTTTCATTAGGGTCATAAAAGGTAAATTCTTTTTTCTGTTCATAGTCGGCGTCCGACGGAGGAGGCCCTGCAATCGTGTACCAAGCATTTGCCAAGCCCTCCGGAGCGTCGTGTGGAACAGAGGAACCATACACATAGGCCACAGCCTTAGAATGCTTTTGCACGGTTTCTGGCTTGAGACCGCAGACACGGTCTGCTCTGACAATGGACTGCGAGGCCTCGTCAACATTCTTCACGTTGCGAGTTTCATAGGCGTGAACAGAAGAAGTTGCAAACAGCGACAGGAATGCAAAAGTAATCACTCTTTTTTTCATGTGCTTCACCTACCTCTCTGTCTCAATCTGAGACATGCTTCAGCTGCCAAAAAATGTTTTACAGCTGCATAGTATCTTCATATCCCGTGCAATTGGGTGACTTTGAGTACACAACTGACAAGTCACTTAGATTCAATTCACATGTGATACCAATGGAACGCCACGCATCATCACATTGCCACCCGCGCCAATCTCCCCCATTGATTGACCCCCTAAGAATGCATTTGTAGAGTTACTGCACTTGTTTTGCGAGGCCCGCTAAACGCTGAAAAGCTTTAGAATTTTTCTAAAAAACGAGCTCGTAAAAAAATGCAGCGAAAGGAAATATCCTTGGAAAAAGAATTGAATAAGAACTCGGATAAAGCAGTAGAAAAGCATGCAACAAACAATTTCGATCAAGAAGCGTTGGAGTACCACCAACGTGGTAAGCCAGGTAAAATCGAAGTCATCTCTTCTAAGCCATGCGTTTCTGAAAAGGATTTGTCACTTGCTTACTCCCCGGGAGTAGCAGCCCCTTGCAAAGTGATCGCGAAAGACGCCTCTAAAGTTTACGACTACACTGCAAAAGGAAACCTAGTTGGCGTGATTTCAAACGGAACTGCGGTTCTGGGTTTGGGTAACATCGGACCCCACGCTTCAAAACCCGTGATGGAAGGTAAAGGGATTCTTTTCAAACAATTCGCTGGTATTGATGTTTTCGACATTGAAGTGGATGCCAACGACGTCGACACGTTCTGTAACGCAATTAAAACTCTGGAGCCGACGTTCGGTGGTATCAATTTGGAAGACATCAAAGCACCCGAGTGTTTTGAAATCGAAGAGCGTCTAAAAAAAGAAATGAAGATCCCGGTCTTTCACGATGACCAACACGGAACAGCCATCGTGTCGGGTGCGGCGTTATTGAACGCCGTCTCTATCACCAACAGAAAAATGGATCAAATCCGCATCGTGGTGAATGGTGCCGGAGCCTCTGCGAATTCCTGCGCAAAAATCTTTATTTCTTTAGGTGTACGTCGTGAAAACATCATCATGTGCGACTCGCAAGGTGTGATTTACAAAGGCCGTACAGCCGGAATGAACAAGTATAAAGAATACTTCGCTGCCGAAACAGAAGTTCGTACACTCAGCCAAGCGTTGCATGGCGCTGACGTTTTCGTAGGTCTTTCAGTGGCGGGAGCATTGACTCCAGAAATGCTTAAGGACATGGCAAAAGATCCAATCATTTTTGCTATGGCAAATCCAGAACCCGAGATTACACCGGATAAGGCACGCGCGGCTCGTCCAGACGCTATCATTGCAACCGGTCGTTCGGATTATCCCAACCAAGTGAATAACGTCTTGGGCTTCCCTTCCATTTTCCGCGGAGCTTTGGACACACGTTCAACTCAAATCAATGAAGAAATGAAGCTCGCGGCCGTGCATGCCCTGGCAAAGCTCGCGCGCGAAGAAGTACCTGACCGCGTTTCCGCGACTTACGGTGGTAAAACCTTTAAGTTCGGCCGCGAATACTTGATTCCAAAGCCTTTCGATACCCGGGTTCTGCTTTGGGTGGCGCCTGAAGTTGCAAAAGCTGCCATCAAAACTGGCGTTGCAACTAGAACCATCGAAGACTGGGATCACTATCGCGAAACATTGGAAGCTCTTCAAGGTCCGTCCAAAGTCTTCATTCGCTCTGCCATCAACCGTGTTCACCAAAACGCGACAGCGGCTGGCGGCGAACTTCCGCGCATCGTATTCCCAGAGGGCACAAGCACGAAAGTTCTAAAAGCACTATCCACATTGGTTGAAGAAAAAATCTGTCAGCCCATTTTGTTGGGCTATCCTGATCGCGTGAAAGAAAAAATTCAAGCGTTGGACATCCCGGCCTTGAATGACGTTCCGGTGATTCATCCAGCAACGTATCCAAAATTCTTTGCTTACGTGGAAAAGCTTTACAATCTTAGACAGCGTAAAGGCATCAACATGCGTGAGGCCGAGCGTTTGATGGCAGATCCCAACTACTTTGCTGCGATGATGGTCACGATGGGTGATGCTGACGGCATGGTGAACGGTGCTTCGGTTAATTATGCAGATGCAGTGAAACCTATTTTGCAAACCGTGGGAGTCTATCAAAACGGTATTCCAGCAGGTCTGAACTTCGTCTTGCTTGAAGATCGTTTCTTGGTCTTAGCAGATACAACCGTGAACTTGAACCCAACGGCTGAACAGTGTGCGCTGATCGCTTTGCAAGTTTCTAAAGTTGTTGAGTATTTCGGCATCGAGCCGAAGGTAGCAATGCTTTCTTACTCGAACTTTACCGCAGCAGAAGGCACTCCTTGCAAAATGAAAGAGGCTGCACAAATTGTTAGAAAAATGCGCCCAGGTTTGATGGTGGACGGAGACATGCAAGCGGATACAGCTGTGAATCCAGACATCATGGAGCGTTTGTTCCCGTTCTCGGAACTTAAGGGCGGCGCCAACATTCTGATTTTCCCGAACCTCGAATCCTCGAACATCGCTTACAAACTGATTCAACAAGTTGGAAAGGTTGAAGTGATCGGTCCATTCCTGACAGGCGTACGTCGCTCTTGCAACGTTTTGCAAAGAACGACAACCGTGGATGGAATCGTGAACTCCGTTGTATTCACGGCTCTTGAAGCGCAGTTTATTAAGTCTGTTTTGAAAGCTCGCGAAGCTAAAAAATCGGAACTGACCAAATAACGGTCTACGTACATATAACTGTTCAAACCGATAAGCCCACGGCACAAACCGTGGGCTTATTTTAAAAAAAAATCCACGCTTATTTAGACCGGAAATCGACGTTCGTTTTAACCGATATGGGGCCTTCTCACGTCCATTCCGAGGATGGTTTACAGTCCCACAAAATACGAAAATTTAACTTTGATCACTCCGAAAGCGGTGCTAGAATTAAGACAGACCAAGGGAGGGTTTTAAGAGTTGAGTAATCAAGCCCATGTCAAAGTTCACGATCGAGCGATTGTCATCGGGGTCGGTTTAAAGACCGAACCACTCACCGAAATTAAGGAAAATCTTCTAGAACTTGAAGAGCTGGTTGGCGCCGCAGGCGGTGAAGTCGTCGGCTCCATTATCCAAGTTCTGCCTTCTTGGAATCCCGCTACATTAATTGGATCAGGAAAAGTCGAGGAAGTCGCGGAAATGGTTCGCGACAGCCAGGCCACGATCGTGGTGATGGACCATCAACTTTCGGGCGTCCAACAAAGAAACTTAGCACAAATTGTTAAAGTTCGCGTGGTGGATCGCAATCAATTGATCTTGGATATTTTCGCCCAGCGTGCGCAAACCTTTGAGGGAAAACTTCAAGTGGAACTTGCACAGTTGCTAGATCAAATGCCCCGCATGGTAGGTGCATGGCTTGAATCCCTTTCCCGCCAAGGTGGTGGTATCGGAACCCGCGGCCCCGGTGAAACGGCCCTCGAGAATGACCGCCGTCGTATCCGCGAACGAGTCGCTTTCATTAAAGAAAAACTTGAAGGCGTTCGTCGCAACCGCGCGCAACATAGACAATCTCGTAAACGTCATGAAATTCCCTCTTTTGCTTTGATTGGTTATACCAACTCAGGAAAAAGCTCGCTGCTAAATCGTTTAACGGGCGCGCAGGTTATGACGAAAAACCAAGTCTTTGCGACCTTGGATCCTACAACTCGCAAAATTTTCCTGAACGATGGTCCCCCGGCTGTTGTAACCGACACCGTTGGATTCATTCGCAAACTTCCTACACAGTTAATCGAGGCCTTTAAAGCAACACTTGAAGAATCGGCAGAGGCTGATGTTTTGCTTCACGTGGTGGATTTGTCGTCACCCAATATGGAAAGACAAATCGAAGTTGTGGAAGAACTCATTAAAGAATTTAACTGGGCGGATAAGAAAATCATCCACGTCTTTAATAAAGTCGACGCAGCTCCCGTCGAGCGCCAATTCCGCGTAAAACAATATCCCCGCGTCTTTGTCAGCGCACTTACGGGCCAAGGCATGGAACAATTGAAAAAGCTAATGGCTCAAATGGTCAGTGAAATGCAGACCGATGTGCAATTGTACTTCCCAAGAGCTGAGGAGTACAAAATCTTTGATTTGGGCCGAGAAGCACAGATCTCCAGAAAAGAAACAGCGACTGAGGGAACAGTTTGCTATACACAGCTGACTCCGTCGCTGATCAATCGCTGGAAAGACTATATTGTTAAATAGTTAAGTAATATTTAAATAACTCGACAGCACGGACCACCTCACACAGCGAACCTCATTCTACCGGCCGTGATTGTTGTGCCGGTTCCCAGAGAAAAGACCTGCTTGAGCAGAGCTTAACTCATTTTTCTCTTTAGGGTCACGTACAGTATCCGATACGCTAAGGTATGCAGAAATGTCTGACCCTTTTTTTATCAGTTCTGGCGCTTCACTTGGGTTCAACGGCGCAAGCCGCAGAGGCTCCTGCATGCATGAACGGTGCAAGTGAGAAAAACTTAAAGCTCTACAACTCCTTTAAAGACAACGCCGATCCCCTTAAAAGAACTTTCATTAGCGAAACCTCTTCAAAAAAAGGTTCCCCTGCTTGCGAAATGCCAGGCAACGTTGCAAAGCAAATCAAAGACCTTAAAGAGATTTCTAAAGCTGCGGGCTCCGCACCTGAAAACGATGGCATCTGGGATTTAGATGACTCCGCCAAATCTCCCAGCCAGTTGCCGTCTCTGATTAAAAGAGAATGCATCAACGCATCCCTCATGCGCGATCCTGGTCAGAAGGGTTACGCTTGCTCAGCAACCAAAAAAAGCACCGATCAAGATATCGAAATTCCCTATGGTCAGGTAGGCGGCAAAACTCAGCAATGCATCACTGCAGATATGGTGAGCTATATCCAGTTTGCCGTGAACAGTGCTATCAAATGCCTCTCTGATGACAACCCCGTCGATGCTCGGGTGATCTATCAAAAGTTCAATAATGAAACAGGATTCAACTATTCCATCGCTTGGAATGGTGGCGCCGGCATCGGACAAATGACGAACATTGCCGTGGAAGAAATCGCAGACGGCGCCGGCCGCCCGATCATAGAAAACGTCGCAAAAAGCTCTAAACATTCCTGCCAAGGCTTTAAAGACGTTGCGAAATCGGACCTCGGCAAGCGCCCTAAAATCAGCTCTTCGAATTACTGTGACTATGTCAGCGCTGGCGATGGACTTGCTCGCAATCTGATGTACGGTATCGCTTACTATATTCACATGCGTGATAGCATCATCGGCCCCAAACTGTTTGATGAAAACAGAGAACTTTCCAAAAATCGCGAAATCGTAAGCGCTTTAACAGCCGTTAGCTATGGAGCCGAAGGCATTAAGAAAGCCCGCGCCCTGGCGGACAAGGCAAGCCTTTACACCGCTAAAAACAATCCCTGCAAAGGCAAACTAACACCGGATAAATGTTATTTAAAAATGATTCAAGGAAGCAGCGTTTACCTAAAAGCCATTCGGGGCAAGATGGGCGAAATGTACTGCTTAAAAGATGGTATCGAGCCGTCTTCTTCGGAATGCAAAAACAAAAAGGCAGCACTCACCGACAAGCAACTTGGAGCCAACGAATGTGTAAAACCACTTTAATTCTTTTCTTTGCATTCGCTTCTGTTGTTTGGGCAACACCAAGAACCAAAGCAGATCTTTTGGCTGATTTAAAATCCCGCCGTGAAAAAGCCGCTGGCCTTGATTTCACAAAAACCTCTGAAGAATTCAAAAAAGCTTTTGCCTCCGTGAAAGCCGCTGTTGATAACTATAAGAAATTGAAAAATCCCGTCCTGACGGAAGCCGAAGAACAGGTGCTGTATGTTTCTTACAGCATGGAGCCCGTGAACTCCTTAGTCGGAAAATCTAAACCGACAGCCCAGGACTGCGATAAAGCGAAACGCCAAATCATCCTCGAAGACAAGGGTACAAAACCCGAAGATTCTACGCTTTCTTCCGAGGCTACCGAGGCTTCCGCGTGGTTAGCGCTTTTATGCAAATAGAAGCGTCTCAAAACAGGATTCTATTTTAAATCGTTGCTGCATCAAAATGATCCCTGTGCCGAATGTCAGTTATAATTAAGTTTACACGCACGTTCGCGGAGACTTGATAACTATGTTCGAAAGCAGTGATTTCTCTATCAATCAAAACCATCTGGGAAGATACGTCTGCCTGAGTGTGTGGGCCGTCAGTATCACGTTTTGTTTTTACTATTTAGCAATGGACGCTTCAATGCTGAAATTAATCAGCTTGGGAGCGATTGCACTTTTGGGAATTGCGACGACACCACTTTTCAACATGCGCAGAAACCGCGATGCCGTTATCATTCAAAGCATTTTAATGTACGCGTCCCTTGTGATCCTGTTGACGATTCCCTTCGTCAGCAAATATGCGATTTTAACATTATTAATCGTCGCTCTAAATCCGGTGATTTTTCTGAACAGAATGAAAGTCGAATTAGTCTTTGGAAATTTGATTTTATCACTGATGATTTTAATCGTGTATCAACTGACAAAACCCATCAGCTCAACTCCCATTCTGGAGCAGCTTTTGGACTTCTTTATGAAATTCATTATGGTGGTCTTTGTGTTTGTACAGGTCTATGGAATGAGGCTGATGTACGAACGCAGTCAGCCCCGTGATTCTGACTAGTCTTGACGCTTTTCTTTCAAGCGTTGTTCGCGACGAGCTTTCCCTTCGCTGAAACGACGTTTGTCATCCTCAGTTGTAAGTTCTAACGAGGGCACCTCAATCGGCTTTCCATTCGCGCCCAAAGCCACGAATGTCGTATATGCGGTCGCCGTGTGGAATGTCTCTCCTGTCTTAGGATCCTCTGCATCCACGCGCACACCGACTTCCATCGATGTACGAGACGTGTAGTTCACACTCGCCTTCAAGTTCACAACCCAACCCTTATACACAGGAGCCACGAAGTTAATACGATCAATAGAAGCAGTTACCACATCTTTGTTCGAATGACGTTGAGCTGCGATGGCGGCCGCAATATCGATCCAAGACATGATTGTTCCTCCAAATACCGAACCTAAAGCATTCGTATGTGAGGGAAGCACCAATTGTGTCATTACAACTTGTGAAAAGGAAACGGGCTTAGAGGATTTAGCCATGAAAAAGAGCCTTTCGAGAAATAAAAGACGCCTTTGTAATCTATAAAAAACAAAAGGCACAGCATTTTATGCCGTGCCTTTTATACTAAACTCTTAAAAAGTTCAGTCAACGCTTTGGGCGTCTATATTAGATGCCACCCATACCGATGTCGGAATTACCATTACGGTTCATACCGCCACCTGGAAGAGTCGTAGCACCAGCTACAGTCGCAGATCCAGCTGGGATCGTTTGCGTTTGGTTATTGTTATAAGTTTGTGCAGATGCTGCGTTTTGGTTGTTGCTCTCAGCGCGCACTTCAGTTTCAACGAAACCAAGGTGAGGCAAGCACCATACGATCAATTGTGCACGAGATTTCACATTCATCTTTTTGTAGATGTTAGTAAGGTGAAATTTAACTGTTTTTTCAGTTACAAAAAGCTGGTTCGCAACTTCCTTGTTGGACAAGCCTTTAGACACAAGTTCAGCAACTTCTGCCTCTCTATTTGAAAGACCTTTTTGAATCAGGACATCTCTGAGCATCCTTGCTCCCTCCCGCTAATTGTTTTTTATTTTTCTATCTAAACCGTTTGCACTACCCAGGACTCATGTCCAAAAGCAGCACGACCACCTGTAATAAAGTCTGACATAAATTCTAAGTTTCGCAATAGCTTTGGACTCTAGTTTTAAAAAACTAGACCGATAATAAAGAAGATTTTACACAAAAAAGCCCTTAGGAGTTATTATGTTTCCCACTACGACCAAATTTTTGATCGTTGACGACTTCTCAACTATGCGAAAAATCATCAAAAAAGTCCTCAATGAGCTTGGCTATACTAACGTCGAGGAAGCCGACGACGGAAAAACTGCCTTGCCGATGATTCAAGCTGCCCATGACGCGGGTAAACCATACGAGTTCATTATCTCGGACTGGAATATGCCTGGCATGCAAGGAATTGATCTTCTAAAGGCGTGCAAAGCGGACCCTCGCTTTAAATCTACTCCCTTCATGCTAGTTACAGCTGAATCCGAGCAAAAGCACATTCTTGAAGCCGCAAAAGCTGGTGTTTCAGATTACGTGGTCAAGCCATTCAATTCCCAGACTCTAAAAGGGAAAATGGAACGCGTTTGGGCGAAACACTCTACAACTAAAGCCGCATAATCGGCGCATTAAACAGGAGAATTTATGTCTGCGGCACCTAAAGTGGATGCTTTGAATCCGCTCTTTGACAAACGCCTGATCAATGCGTTCGTGGATGGGGTTATTAAAACTCTTCAAACCATGGGGCAAACGAAGGCAACACCGGGGAAACCGTTCATCGAACCACAGTTCGTACTTAAGGGCGAAATCGCGGGTATGGTTGGTATGGTGGCTCCCCCACTTAAAGGCACTCTTTTGATTTCTTACGGCAAGGATTCCATTTTCCATATTTTAGAGAATATGCTGGGAGAGAAATACACAGAGCTTAACAAAGAAGTTTCCGACGCTGTTGGAGAAATGACGAATATGATTTACGGGTCTGCAAAGACGACGTTGAATCAAATGGGTTATAACTTTGAAATGGCGATCCCGACTGTTATCTCTGGTAATTTTAATATTACCCAGGCGGATAAAGGTGCGACTCTGGTCATTCCTTTCAATCTTCCTAATAACTCTACGTTCTACGTGGAGATCACGGTGCAATAATGGCTGGTGGCCCAGGAAAGACTGTTGATGTGATCATAGGAAGCCCGAAACCGGGTTTCCTTGAGACAATCAAAACGGTCTTGAAAGGCTACTACCCCTATATCCTTAAGCACTTTAAAAGCGTCGATGAGATTATCGACGCGACTTCAAACACTGAATTCCAACCTATCTTAGCTTTGATCGACGGTGAAGCCGGAACGAATATCACCAACGAGTGGGTTCAAACCACTAAGATGAACTATCCCGATTGTCATTTGATCGTTTTGCACTCAACCGCTCCCCTTGATTTTAATGTGGTCAAAAAAAACGGGGCCGACGAAGTGATGCACATCAACTTCGACCGTGAATTTATCTCGGACATGGTTTTGCAATTAGCACCCATCGAGCTTGAGGGCGAAAACATTCCGATCACCGCTTTGATGCCTGTGGATTTGCGCGACATGGAGCCCAACATCACATTGAACTTTGATGTCTATGCGCACTTACCGGCGAATCATCGTTCCGTGATCTTACGTCGCACAGGGGATGTGATTGAAGATCGCCACGTTGAAAAATTTAAAAATATGCGCCAGCAAATGTACGTTAAAAAAACTCAGATGAAGCAGTTCTTTGAGTTTGCAAGAACCATCATGAGCATGCGTAATATTCCATTCCCGATTTCGATGACTGAAAAGTTTCATCGTTCTAAAAAGAATATCTATGAGTTCATGCAACAATTCCTAAATGCTGCCACCGGAGATTACTCCATGGGTAAAGGCATTTTGGAGAAATGCAAAACGATCATCAATGAACTGGAACTGAATAAGACTCTGACTCCCCCGGCGATCTATGATGAAGTTTGTCGCTATACAGGCAACACCCGTTCTTATTATCACGATGCACTTTGTGTGTCGGCATTCGCCGCCTACTTTGCTCAGCTCTTAGATTGGCCCGAGGAAAAGCGGGAATCCGCGGCTATTGCAGGACTTTTGCATAATATTGGATTGTCCCAAGCGGATTTTGCAGCCACGGAAATTGATATCACGAAGCTATCAGCTGAAGCCGCAAAGGATTACAAATACTATCCTGAGCGCTCCGTAAATATGGTGAAGGCCAAAAAAGTTCCCATCAATCAAGACATCCAAGACGCTATCATGCAACATCGTGAAAACTTACGTGGGACTGGCTTTCCCAAAGGAATGCCGGGTGAAGACATTAGCAACTTTGGTAAGTTATTAGGAATTGCCTATGCATTTCACGAAGCCACCGCTTTGCGCGAAGGCATCGCAGCCGCCGCTCCACAAGTCGCCATGGCAGCCATGAAAGAAGACGCCGTCAGCGGCAAAGCCCTGTACGACCTTGTCATGATCAGTTCCATCGCTAAGAAATTCAAACCTTCCTAAAAGGGGAATAGCTTTTTTGCGACGACCTTGTAGTAGTCCTTAGGTTGCTCGTTAGGGATTCCTTGCGCGACATCTAAGCGATCATGCTCGACGTTCATAACTTTCATATTGGAGCCATACATTTGCCCGGCCATCGTGTAATAGATGTTCACGAACTGGAAATTTCCGTCAGAATCCTTACCGACGAAAACGAAGATGTTCTTAAAAGACGTTTTTTCCGCCAAGTAAAATATCGGAGAGACAATCTTTGTGGAAGAAACTTCCTCCAGCTTTTTTAAAAGATCTTCCCAGCCATTCACCATGGGTTTTACCGCCCACGGAAACGCGTTGTCACCGGAAGCACTTAAAACCTGCAGGCCGGTAAAGTTGATTTTTGAAAAGTCAGCTTCAGCCGGCGCGCTGGCCCGAACGGAAACTGAAAACACTAATGAAAGAATAAAAACTAATAATTTCATCTTACTCTCCCTCTTCGTCCAGATCAAAATCAAACTCCATGTTATCCATACCGTTTGACATCAAAAGCTCGCGAAGATCGGCTTTGCCCGTTTGCCAATTGATCTGATTTAAAACAGCTGACGCGTACACCATGCCCTCATAGGCATAGGATAAAACAAAGAATGAACCGACAATCCAGCGGATGCGCGTACGGGTGTTCCGAGGCTTAAACTGAATCACCCGTGTTTCTGCCACCCAATCGGATAAGTGCGTGCGATCGTATCTGAAAAACGCCAAGGCATAGATAGCCCAAGAAAAAAAGAAAGTCAGACGACTGGTTAAGGGACGCAACAGACACTGGGTATAATCAAGATCTGCCGAAGGATCATTGCAAGGCACAACCTTAAGACCTAACAGCCATTTCCCGGGAGTGGCAGAGATCAACATCAAAGACACAGCTTCGTACAAAGCCGGAATTAAGAACATCATTCCCAGTTGGAACAAGTTCAACTCCACATCCGTTTCGCTGAACCAAACGTTGTAAAACGCTGAGAAAAACGGAAAATAGCAGATCGAAAGAAAGGCCTGATCTATTAAAACTGCAAAAAACCTTCGCCACGTGCTGGGAACGTAAATATCAATCATTTCAAATATCCTTCAAGCCACGATAGAGCTTGTTTGCGTTCTTTCAATGTTCCTTCAAGTTGCAAAAAGTAAGCTTCTTGCAGACACTGCCCAATCGCGGGTCCTTGAAGCTTTCCTTTCAAGTCTTCGCCGTTTAAAATAGGCTTCGGCAGTTCTTCGCCCAAATCACGGCGCTGAATGAACAGAGAAAGTATTTGTTCCTCGAGGCGGCCTTCTTTCATTAGAACTTCCAGGGCCCACTGCTTGCCAGGTTTTTGCAAAAGTTGAATTTGCAGTCCAAGACGTTGTGTAAAGAACTCTTCCGGATTTTGCCAAAGCTCCCAGGCATCTTCAATGCCCCGCTTTTCTTTGGTCGACAGGCGCAAAAGCTCAATTGATTTTTCCAAATCAAATTTTTGAGCCGTACGCAGAAATAAACTTAGATTTTGCCAGATCTCGCATCCTGGATACGCGGTCCACGATACATCCGGCGCACGCCACGGGAAAAGTTCAGACTGCAACCCCGTGTCTTGCATCACACGAAGTCCCAAAGAAACATTTTTTGATTTTAAAAGCTTCCCCATCTCGTCACGAAGACGCTCGCCGCTGACTGTTTTTACCGCCGAGGCCATTTCAGTCATAGCGGCCAAAGTATTCGGCTCGACAGCAAAATCCAGTTGAGCCGCAAAACGAGCTCCCCGCAGCAATCGCAAGTGATCCTCTTGGAAGCGTTTTCTAGGGTCGCCCACGGTGCGAAGAATTTGTTTTTTAAGGTCCACTTGGCCATTTACGAAATCCAAAATCCGGTGATTTTCCAGATCGTAAAACAAAGCATTCACTGTGAAATCACGGCGTTCAGCGTCTTCTTCAGGGGTCGAAAAGACCACGTGATCAGGTCTACGGCCATCCTGATAATTGCCGTCATTTCGAAACGTGGCGACCTCGATATCGGCTCCGCCGACTAAAACTCGCATAACCCCGAAAACTTTACCCACATTGATGGTTTTTTCGAACAGGTTCTCGATGGTTTCAGGGGTTGCATCCGTCGCAATGTCTAAGTCATTGGCTTTAAACCCCAATAAAGCGTCACGCACGCATCCCCCTGCTAAAAAGGCTTTATAGCCTTCACCGGCCAACCTGTGATAGATTGCCTCGACTGCGGGCCAATGGGGATGAGATTGCAAAATCGTGCGAACTTGATCCATACCTTCAGTGTACAAAAAAACTCGTTGAAAGAAAGAATTTGTTCGCGTGACGCCTCAGGAGATAAAACCTCTATTGGATCCTTTCCTTGCTGACTTGGGAGTCTCCCATTTCGGTTGGGCACCGCTTGCGAATCCATTAAGTTTTGACTTTTATCGCAGCTGGATCGCCGAGGGTCTTCATGGTGAAATGAATTATTTGGCAGAGCATGCACCCATTAAGGAAAATCCACAAAGCAAATGGGCCCGGGCAGAGAGCGCCTTGGTATTTGCCATGCCCTATTACCCGCATCCAGAAAAAATGGCGAACTTCCCACTGAAAGAAGCTCGTGTCAGCATGTATGCCCAGGGCATGGACTATCACTTTTGGTTTAAGCAACGCATGCAAAAGCTTTGTGAGGAACTCGCCAAAGTTTTTCCTGACGAAGAATTCATGGCTTTCACCGATAGCTCTCCCTTACTGGAACGCGACCTTGCTAAGAAAGCCGCCTTAGGATGGGTGGGAAAAAATACTTGTGTGATCAACCCTAAAAAAGGGAGTTTGTTTTTTATTGGTGAAATCGTCACTTCATTAAAAATCAGCACCGAAGTGGCCCCGTTGCCTGATTTTTGCGGAACCTGCACTCGCTGTATGGATGCCTGCCCCACGGGGGCGCTGGTAGAACCCAGAAAAATGGATGCTCGTAAGTGCATTTCCTATCTGACAATCGAATCGCGCCAAATCCCAGAGGAATCTTTGCGAGAAAAAATCGGCGATTGGTTTTTTGGATGTGACTTGTGCCAAACCGTCTGCCCGTGGAATCAAAAAGTTTTCAAGGGCCAATTATCCATCGAAAAAACCTTATCGCTATCAAATGAAAAGACCACAGCGTTGCAAGAGGAATTGCGCTATATCCTGGTCAGTTCCGGAAAAAAATTAACGAAAGATTTCTTTGGAACGCCTTTGGCTCGCGCGGGATCGTTTGGTTTAAAACGCAATGCCATGATCGTCGCTGCCAATAAAAAACTAAAAGAGCTTCAACCTGAAATTGAAGCCCTGAAAGAGCACGAAAAATTGGGAGAGTTAGCCCATTGGACTTTAAGGCAACTACAATCCTAACTTACGCAACAGATCGTCGATTTCGTTCTGTTTAAGTTTTTGTTTGCCCGGATCCTCTTGTGCCGCTTTTCCTGTTCCCACACTCGCAGCCACGTCATCAGAGAATTTGCCGGACACCCAACGCAGGCGATCAATGAACGCCTGAGGAATGCTGGCTTTTAAAGCCGACAACGGCTCATCAATGCGATCTAAAAGTATGTCGAGAGTCTCGGAACCATCCAGCAAAGTGGCGACACACACATCAAACAAATTTTCGTTGTCTTTGATTTGTGACGCCTTATATCCGACTGCTTTGCATAGGGCTGTATAGTCAGAAATCAAGTGAACTGCATGATCTTGGGGGGCTGACATAGCTAAGCTCTTTGCTCCCCCCATAATGCGATCTACACCATTTCCATAATCGGCAAGTTTTTGCACTTGAGAGAAATCGCCTTCTATACCTTCGAGAAGATCTATCATATCTTCAATCAAGGTCTTTGACTCGCTCACAAAATCTTTTACAATTTCTTTATCAATAGACATTCACTAAACGATAGCAATCGGAAGGTTTGGAAGCAATGGATTATGTCTCAGTCCGCGTGAGTACACTTCGCGGAGACCAAAAAATTGATTTCAACGCCTATATCAAAATTAACGACAAGATGATCCTATACCTACGTCGTGGCGATAGTTTTGAAGGTGATCGCTTGAAGCGCTTGAAGGAAAAGCAACTTCGCAAGATGTACATTTTGACCACAGAGGAACAACTCTATCGTGGTTATTTGGATCGCAATCTTGAGATGGCATACGACAATGCTTCTGGAAAAGATCTGCAAACCCGTGTGGAAGTCATCCAAGGCGCGCAACAATCAAACTGCGAAGAAGTCTTTGAAAATCCAGAAAGCAAAGAAAACTATGACTACGCAAAAGATGCTGCAGGCAAATACGTCAGTTTCGTAATGTCTAATGCGCAATCGGTGTCTTCCATTATGCATATGGAAAACACCGATAAAAACTTAGCCCATCATGGAGTGACGGTATCCACCCTTGCCATCGCCCTGGCGCAAAAACTTGGAATCAACGACATTAAGAAAACTCAACTCTTGACGTTGGGGGCCCTTTTACATGATTACGGGCACTTTTTATCGGGAATGAACGTGAATCAAAAAGTGGCCGACATGAATCCAGCGGATAAGCTTTTATGGTGGAAACATCCCTCCGAGGGCGCAGCCAAAGTTCGCGACAAACAGCACTTTGATCAAACGGTTATCAACATCATCGCCCAACATGAAGAACTTATTGATGGCTCGGGCCCCTTGGGTCTGCGTGAAAAAGACACCGATCCTTTGGCAACCATCGTATGTTCAGCCAACGCCATTGATCGCTTGATCACTTTTGAAGGTGTGCCGAAAAGTGAAGCAGCTAAGAAACTGATGCTAGAGCGCGTGGGGCAACATCCTCTGCAGCATATTCAGCTTCTCAGCGACATCATGAAGGGCATCTAAACTGACATCCTGTCACATCGGCAAATAATAATTCCCATCATCTCTTGATGGGAGTATTGCTGATATATGCCTAAATCAGCCATTCAGTACAAACTGCACAAATTGATCGAGCGCCTTGAATACAAGGAATCCCTGCGAGTGGTCCCTTTTCTTATTGCAAGCTTTGTGGCGGCTGTTACGTCCATCCTCTACACTAAGATTTTTTTCGCGACCGAAGAATTGTCTTTGCACATACTGCATAACACTCATTGGTCGATTTCCTTGCTCGTCACTTTAACGACAATATTTTTAAGCTGGTACATCCCCCACCGTTTGGCAGCCCACGCCAGCGGCAGTGGTATTCCGCAAATGCTCATCGCAAATGAACTTGATCCTTCCAGCGACAGCAGATTGATTCGCTCTCTGATTGGCATTCGCGTGATCTTGGTAAAAATATTTGCATCCATCGTTTGTGTTTTAGGTGGAGGAGCCGTAGGGCAAGAAGGACCCACACTGCAAATCGCTTCGGGAATTTTTTATCGGATCGGGGAAAAATCCACGCGATGGATTGAACAAGCCTCCACCCGCTCATTTATTCTTGCCGGTGGCGCCTCAGGATTAGCGGCAGCATTTAACACGCCATTGGGTGGCATCGTTTACGCGCTTGAGGAACTCAGCAAAGACTATTTCAACAACTTTAAAACCTATGTTCTTTGGTCAGTGATGGTGACCGGTCTGATTGTCCAAACAGTCATGGGTGGATACTTGTACTTTGGCTTTCCCACCATTCAGTCCCTGGGGATACAAAGCTATTTTTGGATCGTGACCTTAGCCGCACTGACTGGAATTTTAGGAGCCCTCTTAGGTAAGCTGCTTTATCGAATCCCTCAAGAGCGCAAAAAACTAACCACCATCAAAAAACTTGTCGCCGTGAATGTCGTTTGCGGCGTGTTGTTTTGGATCAGCATTTATTTCTGGAATGAACACGGCGTCGGCGGCGGTAAAACAATCATCACGAATCTATTATTCAAGGACGACTGGGCCTCGGCTTCCGATATCTTGGTTCGCATCGTGGGACCCGTGTTGATGTCCATCGCCGGAGTTGCTGGTGGACTGTTTGCTCCCACCCTTGCTATTGGAGCCACCGTGGGCTCGTTGTTTTCTGAATTGGTCTGGACACATAACCACCATCTACTGATTTTGTGCGGGATGATTGGATTTCTTACAGGCTTCATGAAGACCCCTTTTACGGCCTTTATCCTTATATTTGAGATGACAGATCGTCACTCCTCCTTGTTTCCTATGATGTTAAGTGCAGCAGTTGCCGCCGGCGTATCTCATATGATAAGTCATCACTCATTCTATGACTTGGTGAAAGAGGACTTCTTTCACGGCAAAAATGCAAAGAACACGGTTGAGTAGGTAGGCTTTTGTGGATGAACGTTTAACGAATTTAGAAATCAAAGTTGCGCATCAAGATCACGTTATCGAAGAACTTCACCAAGTGATTTACGAACAACAAAAGACGATCGACAAATTGGAAACCCTGCTAAGCGGTCTGACAAGACGTCTGCAGGAAGCCTTAAGCGACGAGGGCTCGGAAATTCGCGGCAACGAAAAACCTCCGCACTATTAAAACAAATAAAAAAGAGCAGCCCTTGAGCTGCTCTTTTTTATTTCCAGAGTTTCCAGATTTTTGCTGCTAGAAATACTAGCTGCTTTTTGCTTGCTTGAAACGTGCTTTCAAATTGATCGCCGTCAAACGAAGCTCTTCTTCCAACACAACATCAAATAATTTTTGCGCTGAAACTTTATACAAGCCCGCCAATTTCCACAAAATAGAAATTGGTGGAGAAGAAACTCCACGCTCCCAGTTAGAAACAAATTGTGCTGTCTCATATCCTAGAACAGTTGAAACTTCTTTTTGTGACAAACCAGATTTCAAACGACACTCTTTTAGAAAAGCCGCCAATTTCGATTCTTGTGTAGCCATTTAAATAATTCCTCCAAATACGTACCCGTGTCCAATTTGGACGCTACCAGTGACGCAAAATAAAGACAAGCACTCGATTAAAAAAAATCACTATCACGTTTTCAAAATCAGCGAAGAGCCGAGCAGAACTTCAATTTTTTTTCTCCAATCATCTTTTGAAAGCGGCGGTTGGATATCTTCTAACATCGCCATTTCTAAGAGTCGCTCCTCTGAAAACGCTCGATCTTCATTGAGTAAATCTAAAAGTGCAGCCTCGCAAATTTCGATTTTCCTCTCTAATATTTTAACCGATTCTTGATTGCATACAAATGTATAAAGCCCTTCTGTGCGTTGAATCACGTCGTTATCATGAGACAGCTTTAACGTCTGCAAACTCGGATTAACAACCAGTTGTTTAGTCCCCGCTGGAGGCATCTCAAACGGCTGAATCTCAAGCCAGGCGCGGATCCACTCCCACTGGACTAGTTCAACCATCGTTTGTTTACTCGCGAATTTTTGGCGGATAAATCCACTAAAATATCTCCAATGATCTTGAAGCAACCAACTGCTCCACTCCATTTCTTTCAAATACTCTGCGCACAATTTTGAATTCATGACTCCAAGTTGTTCGTGGGTTTTTGGAAAAATCCGAACAAAGGCCTTCAAGACTTCGTCATGAAAATTAAATTCTTTAGAGGCGATCACACGAGTTGGCTGCAGCCACTGCAAAGTTCTTTGCAATTCTTCATCATAGATCGCGCGTACGGATGCAGGAATAAACCCCGTATGCGTTTGCAGAATAATCTCTCGTTCAGCCTTTAATTTAAGCAGCTGGTGCTTGCGGATAGCCCCGACACCTACCACATCAACATCGCGAACTATCACTTCGGCAGACGCAGGTAAGACTTCATCCCAAGGAAACATTAACTTATAGAGGTCGTTTGTTTGTGACATTTTATTTATTGTAAGATTCTAATGGTTGAGGGGCAAGTTTTGCTCACCACTTAGGCATGACTATATCAGTCAATATGTGGAGTGCTTTTATTATTGACCGGCGTTTTGCCCCATGGAACAAGGGTGCCATGAGATTTTTATTTTTCGTCCTCACAGCTATGTCCTCTGCTGTTGCGTTTGCTGCGCAAATAGTGTCTGGCACAGTGTCTATCGAGGGCAAAAACATGTACCTTACGACGGACGATCCTTGCCATCGTTACTTGGTGCTTTCAAATACTGAAGGCGCCCTGAGTGCGTTGGTAAAGCTGTCTGCGGGTGACGTTGTCACTGCTACAGGTATTAAAAATCCAGGCGAATGTTCAGTCGCTATCGAAAGCGTCGAGTACGTCGGCCTACGCCGTATGCTTGGTAATTGGTATTCTCGTGAAGCCGTTATCAACGTTCAAGACTTCAACTCCATGAAGTACTACCCGGCTCAAAGCATCGTAACGAACGGTAACAAAGTTTACGCTTCTGTTTCCACAAATCCTGTGGAATATAATTACAGTCTAGTTCCTGGCTCTGGTAAGGAGTGGGTCTTGTTCTTGTCAGACTCCAAAAGTACGACATTTGGAACAATCCAATTCAACAGAGGCTCTGCAGTTATGAAAATCTATAACTCAGACACCGGTGAACTGACGAAAACATTGCTCCTTTATAGAATGCAACAACCCGGACAAAATTAATGAGTTGGCTACATCCCACAGACAAGCATCTTCTTTTCACAAAAAATGACAAAGAGGATCCTCGCCTGGGTGAATGCGTACAGCTATGGCCTAAGGACGAACCTTCCCTTGAAGGATTTGATTTTAATTTTGCGATCTTGGGATATCCTGATGACGAAGGCATCGCTTTAAACGGCGGCCGCGTTGGAGCGCAAGTCGCTCCCCCTGAAATTCGCACTTATCTTTACAAGATGACTCCCCACTTGGCTTCCACACAACTTCCCAAGATATTGGATCTTGGAAACTTGTCTAAAGAAAAACCCCTTGAAGAACGCCACGCAAAAGGTCGCGCCTTAGTTTCAGACCTTGTGAAAAGAAACAAGCACTGGATTTCTTTCGGTGGCGGTCACGACTATGGATACTGTGATTCCGCCGCTTTCGTCGAAAATCACAAGGACGGTGCCGTGGTGATCAACTTTGACGCCCATATGGACGTGCGTCCTACCGATAAAGGATTTAACTCTGGCACTCCTTTTCATCGTCTGTTAACCGAATTTTCTGATCACGTGGATTTTGCAGAGGTGGGAATTCAAAACCAATGCAACAGCAAAACTCACATCGCTTGGGCAAAATCCAAAGGGGCCGAGATCATCACTTTGGATCAAATCAATGAAAACGGTCTTTTGAATTCATTAAAGAAATACTTAAGCGGTAAAGAGAATAAAAAAATCTTTTTAAGCGTCGATATCGACGCCTTTACATCCAACGAAGCTCCGGGTTGCTCACAATCATGGACGACAGGATTATTCACCAAGGACTTCTTGGAAGCTCTTCAGTGGATGATTAAAAACTTTGATGTGCGCGGCATGGGAATCTATGAAGTTTCCCCGCCCTTAGACTCTGACAAACGCACGTCGAAACTGGCAGCCCTTATTTCGCACAATTTTATCTTTGGTCTTTTAAATAAAGGTTAACCTTATGAATCGCGGTTTTGGCAGCGACAATCATGCTGGCACTCACCCCAGGATTTTAGAATCATTGGCTCGCGCTAATGTGGATCATGCGCCTTCATATGGAACGGACGAGTGGACCGAAGAAGCTGTGCGCGCCTTTCGCAAGCACTTCGGTGAATCTTCACAAATTTTCTTTGTCTTTAATGGCACTGCTGCCAACGTCACAGCTTTGCGTGCGATCACTCGCCCTTGGCAAAGTGTGTTGTGCGCGGATGTGGCCCACATCAATCTGGACGAGTGCGGAGCCCCCGAGCAAATGGGCGGCTTTAAACTTCAAACCGTCCCTTCGGTTGATGGAAAGATGTCTGTCGAAGCCTTGGAAAAACAGTTCATCCGTCGCGGTGATCAGCATTTCTCGCAGGCGGCCGTTCTTAGCATCACCCAACCCACAGAGCTTGGAACAGTTTATTCGCTAGATGAGCTACGAGCATTAATTGGCTGGGCTCGCGACCGAAAGCTTTACGTGCATATCGATGGGGCTCGCTTAGCCAATGCTGCTGTTTCGTTGCAAAAAGATTTTTCAGAAATCACCACGGATTTGGGTGTAGATGTTGTTAGCTTCGGAGGAACTAAGAACGGCCTGATGATGGGCGAAGCCGTGATCTTTACGAATAAGGCATTGGCTCATGATTTTAAATATGTGCGTAAACAAAGCAGCCAACTTCCTTCAAAATCCCGCTTTATCGCCTGCCAGTTTATCGAATATTTTAAGAACGACCTCTGGAAAGACATCGCTCGAAATTCGTTGGAGCGCGCTCGGGAGCTATACGAAGCCGTGCACGACATTCCCGGCGTGAAAGTTCGTACTAAACCCGCAAGCAACGCGGTGTTTGCGACAATTCCCTCGGCATGGGTGAAACCCTTGCGCGAAAAGTTTTTCTTTTATGTCTGGGATGAAAATACTTTTGAGTGCCGCTGGATGACCTCCTGGGATACTCAAAGTGCTGACATTCAAAATTTTGCTTTAGCTATTAAGGAGCTTTCACGATGAAATACCCTTCAGTTCACTATCACGACTATCTAGGCATTGAAAAAATCTTGGATGCACAACATCCCGTCAGTGTAACTTACGGAAAACCTGCCCACGATGAATTGTTATTCATCATCGTTCACCAAGCTTACGAACTTTGGTTCAAACAAATCCTATTTGAACTGGATTCTGTTTTAGCAACCTTCCAAAAACCAAATGTCCCTGAAGAGGAAATGGGTCAAGCCACTTCCCGCTTAGAAAGAATCGTTGCGATTCAAAGACTAATCATGGGGCAGATCGATGTTTTGGAAACGATGACTCCTCTGGATTTTTTGGATTTCCGTGACATGCTTTATCCGGCCTCTGGATTTCAAAGCTTCCAGTGGCGTTTGATTGAAACGAAATTAGGTTTGCGCCTGGGTGACCGTCTGGCATACAACCAAGCTCCTTTCTGGAAATCTTTAAGCGAGAGCCAACAAAAAGAAATGCTGGAAGTTTTAGACAAGCCTTCTTTGTTTGATTCTTTAGAGAAATGGCTTGAACGCACTCCATTCCTTCAAGGTGAAAACTTCAACTTCTGGGATTCTTACAAACAAGCCGTTAATAAAATGTTCGCGGAAGATATGGCCACTGTTAAAGCCAATAAAAATATTCCTGAAGAAGATAAAAAGAAAACGATCGAAGGTTTGGAAAAGTCTTTGCAAAGCTTTGATGCCCTTTTTAACGAAGAAGAGTTCAATAAGCTGCGTGCGGCTGGGCAATTCCGTCTTTCTTATAAGGCAATGCATGCCGCTTTGTTGATTCAGCTTTACCGCGATCAACCGATCTTGCAGACACCATTTAGAATTATTCGTGCCCTATTGGATATTGACGAAAATATGACGAATTGGCGCTATCGCCACGCCATGATGGCCATGCGCATGCTTGGTAATAAAATTGGCACAGGTGGCTCCTCAGGACACCAATACCTGGCTGCTGCGACCGCTAAACACAAGATTTTCAGCGATTTCTTTAATTTGACGACATTTTTTATTCCAAGAAGTCAGGTTCCAGCCTTGCCAAAATCAATTTCGGACCGAATGTCTTTCCACTACACATAGTTAAGGAGCTTTTTTATGGCAAAACAAGTTCAAGCATTTAATGCAGAGATCAAACAACTTTTAGATATCGTCATTCACTCGCTGTACTCCAATAAAGAAATCTTTCTTCGCGAATTGGTTTCAAATGCTTCCGATGCAATTGATAAATTGAAATTTCAATCGCTCACTCACCAAAGCTTACTGCCTGCTGACTGGTCTCCCGAAATCCGTTTGGAAGGTAACAAAGACCAAGGCACTTTGAAGATCATCGATAACGGTATTGGCATGAACCAAGAAGAAGTAGTTCAGTTTATTGGGACTATCGCGCGTTCGGGCGCGAAGGCCTTTGCCCAGATGAATCAAGAAATGCGCGACAAACCTGAATTGATCGGCCAATTCGGTGTGGGTTTCTATTCGGCGTTCATGGTTGCTGATAAAGTGACTTTGCACACACAAAAAGCTGGTACTAACGAAGGCGTTGTTTGGGAATCAACGGGTGACGGTACTTACTCCGTGGACACGGTTCCTCGTCCAGGAGGCACAGGCACAACCATCACTTTGCACTTAAAGAAGTTTGCAGAGGACGAGGAAGTTCAGGATTTTACCGACGCGTGGGTTTTGAAATCCCTGGTTAAAAAGTACTCTGACTTTGTTGCTCATCCCATTAAGATGAAAAACGACAAGGGCGAAGACGAAACTTTGAACTCGCAAAAAGCGATCTGGTTGAAATCCCCTTCTGAAGTCACAAAAGAAGACCACAAGGAATTCTATCAGCACTTGTCCCACGATTTTAACGAGCCTTTGAAGACGATCCATTACCGTGCCGAAGGTACGATGGAATTCAATGCTTTGATGTACATCCCTGGTAAAAAACCTTGGAACTTTAACAACCGCGAAATGGAGTACGGCCTAAGCCTTTACATCAAGCGTGTATTCATCATGGCAGACTGTAAAGAATTGCTTCCGCCTTATTTGCGTTTCGTAAAAGGCTTGGTGGATAG
The DNA here is from genome assembly GCF_002209355.2 of Bdellovibrio sp. SKB1291214. Classification (GTDB taxonomy): domain Bacteria; phylum Bdellovibrionota; class Bdellovibrionia; order Bdellovibrionales; family Bdellovibrionaceae; genus Bdellovibrio. The sequence continues at coordinate 2,601,996 of NZ_CP106855.1, read as the reverse complement.
TTCTGATCTTTCATCGAACGTATCTCGTGAAATCTTGCAGCAAGACCGTCAGGTGACGGCGATCCGCAAGAATGTCACGACGAAAATTTTGGGCGGTCTGAAAGATCTTTTGAATAAAGAGCGCACGGAATACGAAAACTTCTGGTCGGAGTTTGGCTCCACATTCAAAGAGGGTCTGCCTTCTGAACCCGCTAATAAAGAAAAGATCCAAGAACTTTGCCTGTTCCATTCTACGTCGTCTGATAAAATGACGACCTTGGATGAATATGTCTCTCGTATGAAGCCGGAACAAAAAGACATCTACTTTATCACGGGCGATTCATTGGGCCAGGTGACGAACTCTCCTTACCTAGAAAAATTGAAAGAGAAAGGCCTTGAAGTTCTTTTGATGGTCGATCCTGTGGACGAGTGGGTTGTAAACGCCATCGGTACATTCAAAGACAAAAAACTTCAGTCCATCACGGCTGAAGGTTTGAACTTGGACACGGAAGAAGAGAAAAAGCAAAAAGAAGAAGAGTTGAAAGCTGTCGCGGAAAACTTGAAACCTGTCATGGAGACCATGAAGAAAACATTGGAAGCGCAAGTGAAAGACGTTGTCCTTTCCGACCGCTTAACTAGCACTCCGGTGTGTTTGGTTTCTTCAGCACATGATCCGTCAGCACACATGCAACGTCTGATGGCGCAAATGGGCCAAGAGTACAACCAACCGGTGAAGCGCGTGATGGAAATCAATCCAAAACATCCGTTGTTTGATAAGATGCTCAAGGCAACTCCCGACCAACAAGCGAAATGGTCCGAGATCCTTTACGCTCAAGCCTTGCTCAACGAAGGTTCGCAAATCCCCGATCCAGTCAAGTTCTCGCAACAAGTTGCGGAGCTAATGATCTCTGCGGTTCACTGATCTCAAAAACTAAAAGCCCCGGTCTCCCAGGGCTTTTTTTTTTATTTCTTTACAAACTCATTATCGCAAAGGTACGGCCTTACCTTGATCGTAAAGGTACGGCCATACTTTGAATGGTATGGCCCAAGCTTAAAACATACCAACTCACTTTGAATTAAAAAAACAACAGCCTCGGGACCAAACTGGGGGCTATTGTTCTCGTCCTTTCAACATGGAGGACAGATTGATGTCACCACCGCTCCGGTTACTGGCTGCGTCACTACGGTGCAATTATCCGATCAGCGATTTGCAGTCGTACTTCATCTAGAAATACTTTTGGAGACAATTTTTTATTCGCGGAGCTTCCGCGAACTTGAACACTTAGGTTTCCCGAAGCGACTTCTTGATCACCAATAACAATGATGTACGGCGCTTGCGATTCCTTGGCGTCTTTGATTTTGCGATTCAGACTTTCAACGCGGTTATCGACATTCACCCGAACGAAAGCATTATGCAACATCAGCCAAACTTGTTTTGCATATTCTTGATGACGATCCGCAATTGGCAAAATCTGCACTTGGATTGGCGATAGCCACAAGGGCATTGCTCCTTTATATTTCTCGATCAAGAAAGCGACGAAACGCTCATGGGAGCCCAGTGGAGCACGGTGAACGATCACGGGACGTTCCTTCTCACCCTTCTCGTTGATAAAGCTTAGGATGAATCTTTCGGCACTCATGAAATCCAACTGCACAGATGAGGCGGATTCTTCTTTGCCATAGATATTCTTAAGCTGCACATCGATCTTAGGCCCATAAAACGCCGCTTCGCCAGCTTCTTCGTCGAACCGTAAATTCATGTCGACCAAGACCTCGCGCAAAATGCCCTCGGCCCATTCCCACTGATCTTTTTTGTCTTGGTATTTTTCAGGATTGCTCGCGTCCCATTTAGACAATCGCAAGCGGTAATCTAAAATTCCTAAAACCTTGTAAGCATGTTGGTACATTTCAATCACCTGGCGGATTTCATTCTTAACCTGAGCAACACTGCAATAGATATGAGCGTCGTTCTGGCAAAGCCCCCGAACACGCATAAGGCCTGATAGCGCCCCTGACAGCTCATAACGATAAACCTGACCGTATTCAGCCAAACGCAGCGGCAGCTCCTTATAACTGCGCATCGATGAATCAAAGATCTTATGGTGATGAGGGCAGCACATCGGCCTGAGGCGATAGTTGACATTCTCCAATTCCATCGCTGGGAACATCGAACCTTGATAATAAGGCAAATGCCCCGATTGCTGATAAAATTCCTCCTTAGCGATGTGCGGGCTCATCACGCGCTGATATCCGGCAAGGAACTCCAGCTCCTTCATGAACTTTTCCAGTTCATCGCGAATCACAACTCCGTTTGGCAGCCACAGCGGCAAGCCGGGACCCGTTATTCAATGCTCTATGATCGTCAGAGTGAAGGCGCACGTGGGCCTTCACGTTTTTTTCTTCAAAAGACATGGTAAACTCCAAATGAATCTCAAGGACCTGTTGTCCTCAAAAAGATTATTCAATTTTCAAAATTAAAAAGTCATACGCGCGAAAGGCCGTGAGCCCTTCGGCAACAGAAAAGAAAGAACCCCTACGGGGTGGTGACAACAAGACTTAGAATAAAAAGCGAAAACAAAGCGAATCTCATGGTGTTCAATGTATCGAACCAGCACAAGAAAAACCAATCGATAGTATTTAGAAGGGGTATAAGAAATTCTTATAGCGAACTACCGGCACTTCGGGTTATGAGCCCTAAGAGGCAATAAAAAAGCCCCGACGAATCGGGGCTCTTTTTTGTAATATTCACACCCGCTCCGGTTACTGAGCGCGGCATTTTCTGATTAGATGTAAGCTCCCAATTCTTTGCTCATGAAACGTTTGCGCATTTTGATTGTGCTGTTTGTTTCGAGTTTGCCAAGACGGCGGGCGATCAGGTCGTTTTTTGAAGCTTTCTTAGTCAGAACTTCTGTGGAAGCAAACAACTCAACGCCGCTTTCAAGAGTTTCATATAATTCGAAAACGTCACAAGCATTCAAGTATTCAGTTTGAACAGCTTGGCCTTCAAAATTTTTGTAAGTGTATTTGCTGTATTCTTTTGCGTCTTTTTCAGCGGCTTTCACTGCGCCGTTTGCGTTCGCCGCTTGGAACAAGACCACGCGCTCTTCCAGCAATTCTGCGAAAGCTGGTTTAACTTTCGTTTTACCAACTGCACGAGTTACGTAAAGAGTCTTAACTGCGAACCATTTTTTATTTGCCATGACTAAATCCTGTGGAAGTTCTGTGACGAAAAAATTCGCCACTGTTTATTAAATTAAATTGTTTTTACAAATTTCAGCATCTCAGCCGCATGGCCTTCTGCTTTGATTTTACGGAATTCGCCCGCAAGCTTACCGTCTTCGTCGATCACGAAAGTGCTGCGCTCGATGCCCATGACTTTTTTGCCGTACATGTTCTTTTCTTTGATCACATCAAAGATTTTGCACAGCTCTTCTTCTTCGTCAGACAACAATTGGAATTTAAAGTCGTACTTGCAAATGAACTTGTCATGGGATTTCAAGCTGTCCCGGGAAACACCGATGATCTCCGTGTTTTCTTTTTTAAATTTTGGCAAAAGCTCGTTGAACTCAATCGATTCTGTCGTACAGCCCGGAGTGCTGTCCTTGGGATAGAAATACAGAACGATTTTTTTGCCCTTCATCGAGGACAAAGAAAACGTCTCCCCGCTGGAGGAGGGAATTTTAAAAGCCGGAACTTTTTTACCTATTTCAACTTTAGCGGCCACCTGAGGCTCCTTGATCATTCAAAATACCCGGGTGCTCCGCGGGTTGCTGTGGATGTTGTTGATCTTGTTGTTGCGACGGATCTGTCCCATTGTCAATCGGTTGTGGATTTTCAATGATATTTCCATTCTCATCCGTCGGCCAACCTTGCGCCGCTGCAGGATCAGCCGGAGCATCAGACGCAGGTGCACCCTCACCACCGATCACACCGCCCGGCAACTGCACGGTCGGCTGATCCATAGGCACCGACACCGGTCCCGAAGGTTTCGGAGTCACTTGCGCTTGTGGCTCTTCTCCTGGCGGCTGCTGTGGACCATCCGCCACAGGAGACTTGTGCGGCACAGGAGATGGCGACTTTTTAGGAGTCGGAGAAGGAGTTGGCGCATAAAGCTCTGTCTCGGTCACGGTGATCTTACCCGACATGGGAACGTCCGCTTCAATTTTTCGAACATCAGTCAAGTTCTCGTAAACCTTTCCACGCAGCTTTATCATGTTTTGACCGTCTTTTTGATAGTCATAAACATCTAAACGAATCATCTGGATGCGATCTTTTTCCTGAGCCCAGTTTTTACAATTTAAAGCTAGTAACTGATCATCGGCATTGGCGCGAACTTTACATGTCACAGTGATATTCAAAATAGCCGCACTGACACCTAAGACTTCCTGAAGTCCCTCTGGAAAAAGAGTCAAATCAAACTCTCCTTCTTTTTGCGCGTTGATCATCGCCATGCGCTTAGCGGGAGCTTTGGAAGAACAACGCTCATACATTTCGATTTTCTGTGGATATCCCGTTTGCGACATCACATCGCGCTTTACTTCATAGCGATCGCAACTGAACAATGATTTATTGCCCAGTTTTGCATTTTGTTGAGTCAGCAAGGCGCGCTGAACTTTACCAAATGAAGATCTTAACAGCGGACGACGTTCACCCGTTAACACCCACCAAGCTTCGCGATGAACACTGTCGGCTTGCTCCATCACTCGAATAAAAAGATTCAAAGATTTTTCCTGCGGAGTAGTAACTACTTTCTTAGGCATGTTGACGACAGCATTCGAAACAGGAGCCGTGTCCACTTGTGCTTCCTTCTTACGAACACAAGACGTAAGCAAACCAACTGAGACCGTGACTGCGAGAAGGATTTTACAAATGTTCATTCCTTAAGTCTTGCAAAGGGCTCGTCTGAACACAAGAATTTCCTTTACCCGTCTCGAACCTTTACTCTAGAATAAAAGCACAGCACATTTAGAACGTCATCAGGAGGCATAATGGAAAAGATTTGGCTCAAGAACTACCCTCAAGGCATTGGACCTGAGATTGATCCAAATGAATATCAATCCCTGATTGATATTTACGACGAAGCCGTTCGCAAATTCCCATCAAACAAAGCCTTTACCAACATGGGTGTCAGCCTCACTTTCACGGAGCTAGACCAAAAGGTAAATCACTTTGCCTCCTTCCTACAAAACGAATTGAAACTTAAAAAAGGCGATCGCATTGCGATTCAGATGCCAAACTTATTACAATTCCCAGTAGCCGCGTTTGCGGCGCTTCGCGTGGGACTTACAATTGTAAACACCAATCCGCTGTACACGGCTCACGAAATGCAACATCAATTTAAAGACTCTGGTGCGAAAGCTATCGTGATCATGGCGAACTTTGCAAATCACTTGCAAGCCATCATCAAGGACACGCAAATCGAAAGCGTTGTAATCACAGAGCTTGCGGATCTATTCCCGACTCCGAAAAGAATCTTGGTGAACTCGGTTGTAAAGTACATCAAAAAAATGGTTCCGAAGTTTGATATTCCTCAAGCCTACACATTCCGCCAGGCTTTGGAACTAGGAGCGATGCGCCCTCACCAAAACGTCAAAACCAATCACGATGATTTAGCTTTCCTTCAATACACAGGGGGAACAACGGGCGTCGCAAAAGGCGCCATGTTAACTCACAAAAACGTGATCTCAAACATGATGCAAATCCGCGAATGGATGAGACCCAAATTAGAGGAAGGCCGCGAAATCGCAATCGCAGCACTTCCCCTTTACCACATCTTTGCTTTGACCGTGAACTGCTTGGCCCTTTTGAAAATGGGAGCAGAAAACATTCTGATCACCAATCCAAAAGACATCCCAGGCTTTATCAAGGAATTGAAAGCAAGACCTTTTTCGATTGTTTCGGGCGTGAATACATTGTTCAACGCTTTGATGAACAATCCGGAATTTGCGACCATTGATTTTAAATCAGTGCGAGTCAGCGTTGCCGGAGCAATGACTTTGCAAAAAACTGTCACTGAAAAGTGGATCAAAATGACGAACTCTGTAATCGTGGAAGGTTATGGATTGACTGAAGCCTCGCCGGTGGTGTCTTGCAACCCTATTGATGGAACAGATCGTGTTGGTACTATTGGTCTGCCAATGCCAAGCACCGACGTCAAATTGATCGATGAAGACGGTAATGAAGTAAAACAAGGTGAAGCGGGAGAGCTTTGTGCCAAAGGTCCCCAAGTCATGCGTGGCTACTGGAACCGTCCCGAAGAAACGGCTGCTGTTTTAACTGCTGATGGTTGGTTGAAAACAGGCGACATCGCAACTGTCGATGGTGATGGCTTCTTTAAAATCGTGGATCGCAAAAAAGATATGATCTTGGTCTCAGGCTTTAACGTATACCCGAACGAAGTGGAAGAAGTGATTGCTTCTCATCCTGGCGTGCTCGAGGTCGCAGCGATTGGTGTGCCAGACGAGCATTCCGGTGAAATCGTGAAAGTCGTCATCGTTAAAAAAGATCCGAACCTAACTCCCGAAGACGTGATCGCTCACGCAAGAAAAAGCCTCACGGGCTACAAGATTCCAAAGTTGGTCGAGTTCAGAACAGAACTTCCAAAAACCAACGTCGGAAAAATCCTCCGCCGCGCCCTCCGCGATCCAAAATAGCAGAAATAAAAAAGGTCCCCAAAAGGGACCTTTTTTTTATTTTCCGCACCCGTACTATCGGGTCCTTTTTACGAACTCTATGCTTTTTTATTCCAGCTAGCACACCAGCCATTACCGACGACGTGTTTACCTGCGAAGATTGTGCAAGAGCCAACTTCTTTACCAGCGTTCATACCGGTTTTTTTGTAGAAACCGCAAGTTGAACAATGGTTGCCCTTGGCTTCAGGTGCTTTGTTGTGATCTTCAACGTACTTAACTGCTTTTGCTACAGAGTCATTTGGATCAACCATAACTGTGCCACCCGCAGCAGCAGAACCAGCGGCTGGAGCCGACTCGCCTCTTTTTTTCTGCGCATAAGCGGATTGAACGAATGCTGGAGCAACGGCTGCTACTCCTACCACGGATAAAAATGTTTTCAAAAATCCACGACGGTTCATGTTGTTCCTCCTGATGAATCAGTTTTGATTATCAAATAGTATTCATTTTCACTACATTTTCAATTATAAATGAAATGTAAATGAGAATGACATAGAGAGGCAAGGCCACAAATTGTTGCGGGAAAATAAAAAAGCCGCATCAAGTGCGGCTTTTAAGTGCTTAGAATTTTTAATAAATTTACTTGAGTAACAGACGAAAAACCTAGTGCGCGTGCACTTCACACTGGCAGGCCTTACGGTTTAAGTAGTGCGCCGTCACCAGCAACAAGCTCCCAAAGATCGTGACCAGGTCCATCTCAAAGAATTCAACCATTTCGTGTGGAAGTACCGATCCTGCACAAACTAATAGCAGTCCGGAGACCCCCATCGTGAACACTTTGTTCTGACGGTGATGTTTGTAACCAGACCAAAAAGCAAAAAGTCCGATCGGCAAAATAACTGCCGCCATAGACAAATGCACCCACTCCGCTTCAAAGGCCTCACCCAGCACTGGTAAAGCCAAAATCAAAAGCGGCGTTATCAAACAGTGAATCGCGCACAACGTGGAAAGAAACATTCCAAGTCGGTCCCAGATATCCGTCTCCTCTGCGAATTCTGCGTGTTTTGAGTGATCAACATCGCAGCAAGCAGCAGCTCCAGGATTCATCGCAAAGGATGTTTTAAGATCAGCACTGGACAAGGATTCAACTGCTTTAATCACTGGTTTTACGTCTAAAGTTTGCTCGTCCACACTCACCACCTAAGCTCTGTTTATCCCCTAAACGCAAGTTACTGTCAACTGGCCCCAAGGCCCCTCGTAAACTCTACAGCTTGCCTTTCCACTCTTGAAAGCTCATACCTGAGATATGAGTCATCACGTATCACCTCCTATTTATGAATTGGGTCCAGAATTTTATGATGAGGTCCAGGCTGCGCCCTTTCCAGACGCCAAACTTCGCTACCGCAATCAGGACGCAGCACGCACTATAGGCTTGGATCAACTCTCAGAATCAGAGTGGAAATCTTATTTTGCCGATTTTAAAGCCATGCCCGGAAACTTACTGACGTGCTTAGCACTTCGTTATCATGGGCATCAATTTCGCTCTTACAATCCCCAGCTCGGCGATGGCCGCGGGTTCCTTTATGCGCAATTTCAAGTTAAAGAAAAGCTTTATGATTTAGGGACAAAAGGAAGCGGTCGCACACCTTACTCTCGCAGTGGCGATGGACGCTTAACTTTAAAAGGTGCCTTCCGCGAAATCCTGGCAACAGAACTTCTTGAAGCTTTGGGCGTAAACACCAGCAAAACCTTCTCGGTTTTTGAAACAGGCGAAAGCTTAGAACGTCACGACGAACCATCCCCCACTCGGGCGGGAGTTTTAGTTCGCTTAAATCACAGTCACATTCGTTTCGGAACTTTTCAACGTTTGGCTTTTTTGAAAGAGGCCGACAATATCGTAAAACTTTTGGATTACAGTGTTCGTCACTATTATCCAGAGCTTTCCGTTTACGAGGGTGATGAAAAGGCCGCGGCATTTTTACAGGCGGTTTGCAGAAATGTCGCGCGCACGACAGCGCAGTGGATGATGGCGGGCTTTGTTCACGGGGTCCTTAATACCGACAACATGAACATCACGGGTGAAAGCTTTGACTATGGTCCTTATCGTTTTATGCCGAAATACGATCCCGCTTTCACCGCGGCATATTTTGATCAAAGTGGCTTGTACGCCTATGGTCGCCAGCCCACCTCCGTGCTTTGGAATTTGCACCAGTTGGGATTTGCTTTAAAATTCGCCTATCCAAACCTTCCCTATGAAGAATTACTTGAAGAGTTTGCGGATAACTTTAACTTTGAAAGTCGCCGTTTGTTCATGCATCGCTTGAACATTCAAAATCCTCTGCAAGACGAACGAGCGTCATTAGAGATGGATCAAGAAATGATGATGAACTTCTTTAATTTTTTAGCGGAAGCTCAGCCGTTATTTGAACAGACTTTCTTTGATTTGCACTCCGGAGTGAACGAAGAGCGCCTGGCAAGATCTCCCCAAAGTCAGGTGTACAGCCACCCAAGCTTTACCGAACTTAAAAAGAATCTGGATTATTACGAAATTCTAGATTCAAAAAAAGCAGAACACCCGTATTTTAAAAATTCCAAGTGCTGCTCATTGATCATCGATGAGCTAGAATCTATCTGGGCGCCCATCGCCGATCAAGACGACTGGGCTTTATTTGATAAAAAGCTTCAAGAAATCCGTGCCATCAAGGGACTCTATTAGGTCTTCTTCAAGCCTCTGTTTAGGGCCGGACTAGCCCCCTTGATAACCGCTGATCTTCGCCAGTTTTTTACGAAGCCAAGTTCTAAAGTCATCGATAAATCCAAAGGCTGCTGGCACTACAACCAGAGTTAGCAATGTTGAGCTGATCAGACCACCGATGATTGCAATACCCATGGATTTTCTCATCGCCGAAGCTTCGTTCAGACCGATCGCAATTGGAATCATCCCGGCGATTAATGCCAAGGACGTCATCAAGATCGGACGAAGACGTGTTCGACAGGCTTTAAGCAGGGCATCCTTACGCTCCATTCCGTCTTGCAACAGGTGATTAGTATAATCAACCAGCAAGATCGAGTTCTTCGCCACAACCCCCAGCAATAAAACAATTCCTATCAGCGAGAAGATATCAATTGTTTTTCCTGTGATTAAGAGCGCCAGAAAGGCCCCCGTCATCGCCAGTGGCAATGCCAACAAAATCGTGAATGGCGTGATAAAGCTTTCATACAAGCTAGCAAGCACCAAATAAATAAACGTTACGCCCAGGAAAATCGCGATCAACATGTTGTTGATCAAATCCTTAAAGTCATCTGCCTGACCTTGGAAACGGTATTCAATTCCTGCTGGCGGTTTAAGTTCGGTCTTAAATACTTTTTCAATTTCTTGTGAGGCCGTTCCCAAGGCGCCACCTTTAGCAAGATTTGCAGAAACCTGAATGAAACGACTTTTGTTTTGACGATTGATTTGCGAAAAACCTGTGGCTTCTTCACCGCGAGCGATTCGTGGCAATGGGATCATGTTGAAATTCGCATTTGGAACCAATGTCGATTCAAAATTGCTTCTAAGATCGCGAAACTTTTCTTCAAAGCGAACACGGATTTTATAATCAATCCCTTTTTCACGATAGATGGACTCTTCATTTCCTTCGGTGCGGTTGCGAAGCTCCGCACCCGCTTTCACTGTGGAAACTCCTAAAGACTCCGAGCGATTGCGATCAAAGATCACGTGAAACTCTGGCTTACCTGCCCGGAAATTTGTATCGACGTCAACCAGTCCTTCAATTTTACTCAGTCTTGCTACGACCTGAGTTGCGTATTTATTAAGTTCATCCAAGTCTTGTCCGGTCAGGTTGATCATTAAAGGCTTCTGACCTGAATTTACCGGATCGAACTGACCGATACTGACGATGGCACGCTCTTTAAAAGGCTCCATTTTTTTACGAAGCGATTCCGTGTAATCACTAGTATTCATTGGACGATCTTTAGGGTCGACCAAACGCACATACAAGCTTGCCTTATTGGCTTCGTTGTTCACTGTACCAATGGTCGCAACAACAATCCCGACCGCATGATCCCCTTCAAAAACTTTCTCTAAATCCGCCACCAAATTTCCTGTAGCCTCCAGTGAAGATCCCACAGGCAATTCGATGGAAACAGAAAACTCCCCTTCATCTGCTTCGGGTAAGAACGTCTTTGGAATAAAGGCAATCGTCCCCATGGAGAGCACGAAGACGACGACGGCCGCCGATAAAATCGTCTTCGGATAATTGATCGTGAATTTTAGAAGCCTTTCATAAATATCTTCAAGCTTCGTCTGAAAACGATCAAACGCCGATAACAGTTTGCCAATAATGCCATTGCCTTTATTGTGTTCATCCGGATGCGCTAAATAGGCTGACATCATCGGTGCCACTGTAAATGCATCGAACAGCGAAATAAGCATCGTGAACACAACTGTTAAACCGAATTGTTTAAAGAACTGTCCCACGATCCCCTGTAGGAATGAAATCGGACCGAAAACTGCAATCACCACAAGCGTCGTCGCAACAACGGCCATGGTCACTTCTTTTGTACCATCCAAAGCCGCATCTTTGGGACGTTTACCCATCTCTAAATGTCGAAAGATATTTTCCCGCACGACGATCGCATCATCGATCAAAAGACCCACGGCCAATGACAATGCGAGCAAGGTCATCAAATTGATCGTAAAGCCCATGGCAAACATCAATACAAATCCACCCAAGAGGGAGTTCGGAAGAGCCATCCCTGTGATCAAAGTGGAGCGTGCAGATCCCAAGAAAAAGAACACCACCAACACGCACAGTAAGATACCAATGGTAATAGACTCATTGACGTCCGCTACGTTTAAGCGAATTGGAATCGATGTGTCCCGCACCATTTCGACATGAGCGTTGATATTTTTAGATTTCAAAAACTCGGTGGCTTTTGCCACGTTGTTTTTAATATTGTCAGCCACAGCAACGGTGTTCGCTCCTCTTTGTTTATAGACATTTAAAAGCAACGCTTTTTTGCCCTTGATACGACCCATGGTTTTCTGGTCTTCAAGGCTTTTAATAACGCGACCTATGTCTTTCACCATCACGGGACGGTCGGAACCGACAAAGTTGACGTTCACTTCTTCAATCTGCTTTAAAGAATCGAATTCACCACTGGTACGCAATGAGGTTTCTTGTTTTGGATTTTCAATCTTTCCAATTGGCACGTCTTGAGACGTTTCCAAAACTCGTTGAGAAACTTGCAGCATCGAAATCTTACGATCTTGAAGTTTGTTTTTATCAATCAACACGTGAATTTCTTGCTTACGTCCGCCGTAAATCTGCACTTGTCCTACGTCTTTTAGGCGCTCAAACATGGGCTTGATCGTTTCATTCGCCAAGTCATAGGCCTCCCCATCAGGAAGCTCTGTCACTAACGCCAAAGTCACAATCGGCTGATCGGCCGGGTCGAACCTTCGCACGACCGGCTCTCTAATGTCTTTAGGTAAATCGTTTCGAATATTGCCGATACGGTTTCGCACATCTTGCTCTAAATCCTTAATATCAACCCCGAGGTTGAATTCAAGAATGATAACAGTCACACCGTCTAAGTTTTGCGAGGTGATCGTTTTTAAACCCGAAAGACTTCCCAGTTCATCTTCAATCGGTTTTGCGACTTGCTTTTCCAAATCCAAAGGCGAAGCACCTGGATAGACGATTTGGATGGAAAGGATCGGAAATGTCACATCGGGGAAAAGATCCACGGGCATTTTAAATAAAGAAAATACACCCAGAATCAACGTTAGAAGAACCACGCAAAGAATTGTAATAGGTCTGCGAATTGAAAGACTTGGTAAATTCATAGGTCTATTCCTCTACCGTCATATATAGACGACCTTGGGCTTCCATTTTTCTTTGTTCAGTCTTTAAACGGCTTAAATTAAGTTCGGCCGTCGCTGCATCGTTTTCTGCATCAATAACGTTCATGGTGATCGTGCGACCTTTGTTAAAAAGATCATTCGTCGCACGAGCTCGATCATTTTGAAGTTTATGAACTTGCTCTGCACTTTCCACACGCTTAGACATCTCTATGTATCTGCGGTTGAGTTCACTCCAAGCACTGTCACTTTCCAAGAGCTGACGTTCTGCCAACATTCGATTTGCCAGAGCTTGCTTGCGTGCCCCGTCTTTAGCAGCCTTTTTCACAGAGGTATCAAACAGGTATTGGAAGGTTAATGAAACTTTGGCTGTGGGCCTGTCGAAATCACCTAAGTTTTGCGAAGCCTCTGGCATGTCCTGCCCCAACGCATTTGTATTGTACGACCCGCTTAAGACTAAATCAGGACGAAACTTATCCTCGACTTCATCAGCACTTACCGCAGCCGCTTTGGCATCTAAGGACTTAATATAGGCTTCAATCTGAACAACCCGGCCTTTTCCGCCAGTGACCATCGAATTAATAGGACGAGACACACTCAGATCGCCTTCGATGACCGGAAAGGGATCAGAATCTTTTAACTCCATGGCATCGCGAACAGCCTTTTTCGCCGACTGCAAATCATCCTCGGCAGTAATAAGTAACAGCTGTCGACCAGCAACCAACGCCTGCCCTTGCAGAAGATCCGCGCGATCACTAATCCCGTCATTCACGCGACGTCTTGTCCAGGATTCTATTTTTTTCGCGCGATCCAAGGAACCCTGCGCCGTTTTGAGGTTTTCCACGGCATACAGGTATTCCCAATATGCGACTTCCGCCTGAACTAAAACGCCGCGAATCTTATAGTCAGCATCCCCTTTTTTTGCAGCTGTATCGGCATCTTGCCTTTCCCAACGCAGACGAGTGCCACGTCCAAAGGCATCTTTCCATAAAGACTGCGATAAGGTGAGGCCCAATTGCCCATATCCGAAACGGCTGTAACGAGCAAACTCCGGATTTTGAATTCCTGGATTATCAAATTGAGTGACTGTACCCCACACCTTGGCTGAAGTTCCTGAAGAAAACTTTTTTTGCAAACCAAGATTATAGGAGAGCTGTTTGCTTTCGGGAACACCAAATAATGCAAACTGACTGAGTGGATTTTTATCACTCAGATAACTTATCTCCGCTCCTACGGCAGGAACCAAATCGATGTCCCCGGCGAGGTTCGCATCATCATAAGCTTCTTTAGCGTAATCGAGCGCTTTGATAGATCGATGATTGGATTCGACGACTTTAAGATATTCTTGCAAATTCATCGCGAAGGATGGCGATGAACAAAACAAAAGAAGTGCGATACACACTTGGCTCTTCATAAGATTAAGTCCTTCCGTTGACTCATTCTTGTTATATGGAAAGCGTAAAGTAATTAGGTCCTGTAAACAACCGCTCAACTACAGGGTTTTGAATTTTTTTAAAGAATACAATGGGGAATAAAAATTAGAGTGCGAGCTTTAAAAAACAACACCCTCTTCTGCAGAGGGTTTTGTGATGATTTTGAATCAAATGTTAAGGTCCTTGGTAAAAGATTATTTACCAGTTTTCTCTTCCGCGGCGTGACAGTCGGCGCAACCGCTTGAAGCTGTCGCTTTTTTATCAACAGCGCACTCGCCCCCGTGACATGCTGATTTTGCTTTATCCATTCCGCACGCGCATGATTCTTTTTTTGATTGGGATGCACAGGCACCCAAGAATAAAGCCACTACAGACGCGAATACGATCTTCTTCATAAGAACTCCCTATGTTGTTTACCAAATACTTAAATTTTGTGATCAATTCTCGAGCAGAGCAAGTGAACTCTTCCAGACGCACCATGATACTAGCCCTGTGTTCCAATGAGTAATTTCAAAGCAAACTCATCGTCCTCCTTACACTTAACGCGCGCGGGCAATCTCACAACACAAAACTGACAGAATCAGTTGTTGAAACTCGCTTAATCCTCAAGGTAAAAATTTATCCATTCGCGGGGGGAATAATGGATTTCGTGAGGGGCATGAAATTCGCTTTAGTTTTGGGAGTATTTGCAACAGCATTGCTGAATGCACATACGACTTGGGCACAGGAAGAGGCACCATCAGAGTTGCCACCGGTGCACGCATCACAGGCGAGCGATTCACAGCAAGCGGTTCCAGCACCGTATACAGAAAAACCACAATGGCATCAGTTCTATCTTGTAGACGACGCCAATATAGATCACGTGACAATTCGCACACCGAAAATGGAACCCAGTGAATTGATGACTCCGGGAACATTGTTCGAATCTTTTGTTTCAAAAGCTAAAGTCGCTGTCGTAAACCTGCTGCGCTGGAACCAATACAATTACGACATGCCAGTTCCCACAGAAAAATATATGCGCAAACTTCACTTCGGTCGTTGGATCAATGACCCCGCTGATGAAACATGCATGAACACGCGCGCTAAAGTCTTGGTTCGCGATAGCAAAGGCGAAGTCACCTACCGTAATGGCAAGTTCTGTGTAGTGGAAGATGGCAAATGGGATGATCCGTACACAAATACAGAGCTGACATCTTCTCGCCAAATTCAGATCGACCACATGGTGCCTTTAAAAAACGCTTACATGTCCGGAGCTTTCAATTGGGATTACAAACTCCGCTGTTTGTACGCGAACTATATGGGCATGAAAGAGCATTTAGTTTCTGCTGAAGCTCATCAAAATATGTCTAAGGGTGACAGCGGTCCTGAGGGATACTTGCCGCCCTACGAGCCTGGACGTTGCCAATACATCCGCAACTGGCTGGCGATTAAAATGATCTGGCGTTTGACGGTAAACCCGGAAGAGGCGCAAGCCATCAACGATAATATCGTGAAGTACGGTTGCAAAGCTTCAGACTTCGTGTTCACCAAGGACGAATTAGACAATCAACGAAACGTTATAACGCAGAACCTAAATTTCTGCATGGTCAATAAACGCTAATGTTTAAAATTCTCTTCGAGGATGACTGGTTTATCGCGGCTGAAAAGCCGGCTGGTCTTCCTTCGCAAGCGACGGTGGATAAAAGCCGTCCCGACTTCTTCACTCAATTAAAAAAACAGCTTCAAAGCGCGCGCGGGTCAGATTTTTACCTAGCTCTGCACCACCGCTTAGATCGCGACACCTCGGGCGTGATGATCTTTGCTAAAAACAAAGAGGCGAACGATCCTTTGGCGAATATGTTTAAAAAACATCTGATCCAAAAGACTTATGTTGCAATCACTCGCAATCGCAAAATGCCTGAAACTTGGGAATTTAAAAATCACTTGGCAGAGGTCCGCGATAATAAGCTTAAAAAAACCAAGATGAAATCTGTCAGCTCCGGCGGCGATATGGCTCATACCAAATTTCGTCTGCTCGAGAAGTTTAAACTGGGCATGATGGTCGAAGCGCAACCTCTAACAGGGCGCATGCACCAAATACGAGTTCACCTAGCTGAAGAACACATGGGTATCTTTGGGGATGATATTTATCCTTGCAATAAAGTTCCCGTCGCTGCTCGCTTAATGTTGCATGCCCTATCTTTGGAATTTAACCATCCCTTTACACAGCAGCCGATCAAAATAGAATCTGCTTTACCCGAGGACATGAAGGAATTTATCCTGCTTCTGAACAGCGAGATGAGCGCTTCCGAAAAAAAGTGATCTCCTCTGTCAGAAACTAAAAACCCCGCTTTATCGGCGGGGTTTTTGTTTGAAAACTATTTTTTTGGATAGAATGTGCAGTAAGCGACTTCAGCACCACCACCAGCACGTTCGCTAGCAATGTTGATTGCTTTCACCGTCAATGCTTCAGGAGCACGGTCGATGATAAAGTCCGTTTGCTCGCCATCCCAGCCATAAGAACCAACGACCACTCTTTCAGCTGAAGCCATATCAAGTGTTGTGAAGACACCGTCAAGCAAAGCTGCACCTGGTGCTTTCTCCAAACCCAAATACACTTGTTTTTCTTGAAGGATCAAAGTCAATTTGCAAGGAGCATCGTTGGGACCGTCCCCTTTAGTGATGTCGTATTTTGCAAAGATAGAACGAAGAAGTTGATAAGAATTCAAGGCATCGTTAGGCAATTGAGATGCTTGCGCGAATGAAGAAACGATAAGACCAGACAAAAGAACCACCGTCGAAAGGACTTTCATAAAACTCTCCCTATTAGGTTTTGGCTGGTACCTCTTTTACCCTATTTTAGAGCTTAATGAGAGTGAAATCTCTGTTAGGATTCGATGGACAGGTAAGAAATTCAGGGTTTGTCGGGAGTTTCGCTCACACGGGCGCAGATATCGTTATGACGGCAGTGTTTCGAACGTAGCTATTTTTTCTAAAGCCTCATCCCAGGGGGCTTTGCTTGAACAAAAGATATGGGCATTGGGTTTAATATCTAACGGGGAATTTAAGCTCCCGGCAGGAACGACCAATAACTGACCATTCATCTGCAAACCTGGTAAAGCCGAGCCACACTCTTTACAAAAGCTTTTCGAGTGTCGGGTTGAAGGCAGATTAAATGTTCTCACCATGTCGCCTCCACGCACCCATTTTAGCTGCGCTTTCTGAGAAAACAAATTGGCACCGTGAGCGGAACCTGTGTCCTTCTGGCAGTACTTACAGTGGCACAAAAAGAAGCTTTCGAAACTGCCGACGACTTCGAATGTCACTTTCTCACACAGGCAGGAACCCAGATATTGATTATTCATGCGTTCATGGTGCCATACTTGCCTGATATTTTGGCAAGTCTTTGGTTTTTTAAAGATTAACGCTGCGCCTAAAGTTGACCTTTAAGCAAAGACAGGTATCATCTGGTCTTCACGATTGCCTCGGTGGCGAAATTGGTAGACGCACAGGACTTAAAATCCTGGGATTCCTTTACCGGGTCGTGCCGGTTCGATTCCGGCCCGAGGCACCATCTTCTTTTTAGTATCTTCAAAACAAACTATTTTCGAATGCCCTTGCGCTAACCTGCATTCACGCGCTTTTTATTTGCCATTATGAATGGACTTAGAAAATGCGACCGCCGAAGGTGATAAAGATCGTGTACAGTTGTGATCGACCGTCAAGCGCAGAGCGAGACACCACCACAGGCACATCTTTGTCCATTTGAATCCCGCTTTCACGTGTTAACCACTCTGCAGTTAAACTTGCTTCCCAAAACCACATGTTCTTGCTTTGTTCGGTCAAGCGCATGCCGCCAAAGGCGAGGCCAGCCATGGGACCTTCAAACTGAATACGACTGTAAGCTTCCTCAAACTCAGGAAGTTTTCTGCCATCTGTGTAGACCACGTTGATATTGGCGCCCGTGAAAAATCTGAAGTAGGGCACTTGTTCATCGTACCACCCCGGTGGCAATCGATAGCGAATCCCCATGGTCAGCTGAGTGCCCCAAATTCTTAGTTCGTCAACTCGGGCAAACTTAATCATGGAGCTCGCTTCCCAAGCCCAGTGGTCGTTAAAGTAATAGCCCACGTCGGTCTTGATCGCCAATCCCGTCGCGTAATCGCGAGTGGACCCCTCGACCAAATACACGCCACCATGAATTCCCACACCGGCATCGATATGAAGACCTTCGATCCAAATTTTATCAATCGTGGGAAGTTCTGTTGCAGTGGTATCGGATTCGATGGTTTTAAATAAATAATCATTCTGTGCAAAGGCCGCACATGAAATAAACAGAACCGTAAAAACGGACAACAGCTTCATCATTGGAAGCTCCATGAAATCTGGATGCCTTTATAGTTATTTGTCACGACCGGAACCGTGACATATCCGTACTGCGAGTGCGACAACAATGTGAATGGATTAAAAAAATATCCTAACAACCGGTTGGGCCATGTTTTTTTTGAATGGAAATACAAGCTGAGTTTTTCCATACCTACCCCGACCACAGTTCCCAACACCGGGGTTTGATACAAATCCTGATAACTAGGGACCTCCGTCACCGTTTCAATTGTAAACTCAAACGCTGTTGACGAAGCCACTGCCCACAAAAAAGATTCCTGTTCGGAATATCCGCGCGACCGATAGTATTGATAGTACAACTCTCCAGACAGAGAGTGCTTAAAGATATTATAATCATAAGTATCTTTATCATAATCGGCGTGCCACGGATTTCTAATCCAATTATGAAACGAGCCATGTTCTTTGATCGTGTGGTATTGAGTAACACCATAAACGATCCACTGCAGACCATACATGATCGCAAAGTTTTTAAGTCTTTCGTGCTTCTCGAATTCGGCTTTGGGAATTTGCTTATACTCTTCGTAAAGACCGGTGGGATTTTTCTGTAACACCGGCGCCGATTCCTCGGCGCCAGTGATCACCGAAAATAAAACAGCAACACTCAGGATGAGTGAACTAAAAAACTTTGGAGAAATTAACAATTGCGCCTCCATCAATAGGCACCGGATATATAAATATTGTAACTGGCTTTTTACTTTCAGTCACGAGCGCAGATGCACGTCCCCAATAAATTCCGATGGCGGCGGCAGCGACACAATCACTCAACCAATGCACTTGTGCAGATATTCTGGATGCCGCAATAAAGGTCGCCAGACCGTATGAAGGAACGCCCACCCAAGGACCGTATGAATATGCAAGAGAGGTCGCAATCGCAAAAGCATTCGAGGTGTGCCCTGATGGAAAGGACCAACCGCGATTTTGTCCCGGAGGTCTTTCACGATTGATACTGGCTGCTAAAGTTACATGAGTCGCTGTGGTCCACATCATCGCACGGAAATTTTGCAGACCCGCAGGTTGATCCCACCAAAGCTGTGTCATCGCAAGAAAGACCCCTGGACCACCACTGGCTAAAAACCCACCAACTTGCTCCCATGAATCAGACATCAAGTCGTGATTTTGTGTGTACTCAAACACCCGGTCATCTTGAGTATGTGCAGCAGCAGTTCCTACGGCCCCCGCAAGAAGTATACTTGCACCGGTTAGGTCCCAGGATTTTTCAGCAGTGGGTTTCAATTGGTCTTCCCACACCCACGGAAGAAATGGTTTGCTGCCTGTCGGATCATTCCATTCGAATGAACCTGCAAAAGATGGCGAAGAAAACACGACACTGAAAAACAAAAACAGAACTCTACTTAAATTTGTCATTCACTAAGCGTACCTTAATTCAAACTCTGACGTCAAAACGGAACTCTCTTTGCGGAACTCAGAAAACGGGAGTAAAACAAGAGAGAGGTTTTATATGTCCACCACCACATCCTCTGGTTCAGCCAACCCTGCTTCTTCCAATCGACTTCTCTGGTTAGTTGCTATTGGTTTCTTTATGGAAACCTTAGATTCAACAATCGTCAACACGGCTCTTCCAAGCATGGCAAAAAGTTTGAACCAAAGTCCTCTGATGATGCAATCAGTGGTGATAGCATACTCCCTGACGATCGCTGTTCTAATTCCTGCTTCGGGATGGATCGCGGACCGCTTTGGAACCCGTCGCGTATTTTTTTCGGCGATTCTTTTATTTACTCTGGGGTCTTTGTGCTGTGCGGTTGCTCAAACACTGCCCCAACTTGTTGTATCTCGGGTGTTTCAAGGTATGGGCGGGGCGATGATGATGCCGGTGGGTCGCCTTGCGGTCCTTAGGGCTTTTCCAGCAAATCAATTTTTACGAGCCATCAGCTTTGTCACAATTCCTGCCTTGGTGGGACCTCTGATCGGCCCTACGCTGGGTGGATATTTGGTAGAGTACGCTTCATGGCATTGGATTTTCTTAATCAACATTCCCGTTGGCATCATTGGTTGTATCGCGACGTATATCGATATGCCGGATATTCGCGGTGTTGAAGTTCCTAAATTCGATTTGTCGGGCTTCATCATGCTCTCAACGTGCATGGTGATGATCTCTTTTGCTCTGGATGGGTTGTCAGAGCTGGGTTTTCAACAGGCCACAGTCTTGTTGTTAACTATCTTTGGTATGGCGTCTTTAACCGCGTATTGGATTCATGCACGAAAAAATCCGCTGCCGTTATTTTCTTTAAAACTTTTTAGCTCTCAAACATATACCATTGGACTTTTAGGAAATCTGTTTGCACGTATCGGCAGCAGCAGTATGCCTTTTCTGATCCCGTTGTTTTTACAAATCAGCATGCATTACTCCCCGTTTGAGGCGGGTCTAACGATGATCCCTGTCGCACTTGCTGGTATTTATGCTAAAAAACTGGGAACGCCTTTAATCATGCGTTTGGGATATCGTCGCACACTTACTTACAACACTCTTTGTGTGGGCATTATGATGGCAAGCTTTGCTTTAATCACACCGTCACAACCACTGTGGATTCGAATTTTACAGTTGTTATTTTTCGGGACAGTGAACTCTCTGCAATTCACCGCGATGAACACACTGACACTGAAAGACCTCAACGCAAAACTTGCCTCCAGCGGAAACAGCTTATTTTCCATGGTGCAAATGTTGGCGATGAGTTTTGGCGTGGCCGCGGCAGGCGCGCTGCTAAGCACCTTCGCCTCCCACTATCCAGCTATGGAAGGTGGAGGCTATGCCCTGCAGGCCTTCCGTGCCACATTTATTTGCATGGGCCTTATCACCTGCAGCTCAGCGTGGATTTTCTGGCAACTTCCGGCAGAAATGTCCGCCCGTCCCGACGATCCTAAGAAGGTCGCCGTCGAATAATTTTGAATACAGTCCGACGCTGCATTTCAGATAGAAAAATCAGATGAAACTGGACAGGGTATCATCGATAATGCTGGCTGAGGGGACTATAAGGCCCTTTGGAGTTGATATGGCATTTCGTTGGATCGGAAAATCACATGACGGCAATTCAGTAACTCTTAAAAAGTTAGTTGAGTGCCCCGTTTTATTTCCTGAATACGTCACTGATTCATGGCTTAACACCAATCAAGATTTGGTTCGTACAGGAATGGTCTTAGACGTTGAAACAACGGGACTGAATCAGAACGAAGATCAAGTGATCGAAATCGGCATGCGCCAATTTGATTTCAACAAAAACACAGGCGAGATTTTGCGTCTTGGTAAATCTTATTCCGCATTCCAAGACCCAGGCCGTCCTTTATCACCCGAGATCGTGGCCCTTACAGGAATCACGGATACCGACCTTGAAGGCCAAAAAATCGATTGGGGCCACGTTGACCAATTGATTGGTGAGACCTGTTTGGTAATTGCTCACAATGCAAAATTTGACCGTCCGTTTATTGATCGTAAATCAAAAACATCCACGGAACGAATCTGGGGCTGTTCTTTTAAACAAGTTGATTGGAATTCCAAAGGCTTCACAAGCCCTAAGCTTGAGCTTTTAAATATCTATCACGGCTTTTTTACCGACTCCCACAGAGCACTCAACGACGTGGATGCTTTGCTTTATTTGTTAAGTCATAAGTGCCACATCTCCGAAACGCCTTACTTGATGGAGCTTACTGCAAATGCAAAACGCATGATGACTCATGTGATTGCAAGCTCGGCTCCTTTCGAATCCAAAGAATTTTTGAAAACTCGCGGCTATTCTTGGGACAACACCAATCGCTTTTGGTCAAAAATGATTTTCAAAGACGACGTTAAGGCAGAAATCAGTTGGCTTGAAGACAGCGTTTACCATGGCCCGTTTAACGGTATTCATCGTGATATACCCCTCATGGATAATTTCAAATAAGGTTATCAATCACTTCCCGTTGTAAAAACATGATTAAAAGCTAAATACTTGCAGCAATTGCAAGTATTCATGCTCCTGTACTTGTACAGACTATTCAGAACATATACCTTGAATAGAAATCTTCATGGAGAGTACGTTGCAAAAACATAGTTCGATTATTGACTGGGACGTATGGCTCTTATTTTTATCACGCAACGGAAAAATTTTGGTAGAGGTGGTTCTGGAAGATGGAAACTATTCCGTCTTTGAGATTGAACAGTCTCAACTTCCCTCCCCTGCGCATAAAGAAGATTTACTGCGCCTGATCTTGATGACATATAAAAAAACCATCAAGACTTATTCCAGTACAAAAACATCTCCCGTTTTAGTTCTTCAAGAGAAAAAGCTGCAAGACATCGGCTATTGATAACCGAAATGACTTCTTAGGGACGCTTCCATGCGAAGGAACCTGTGATACTAGCGATGACAATACCAAAAAAAACCGCGACCCAGGTCGACGGTCCGGAGTGACCTGCTAGCTCCAGTCCTAGCACAGGTTCAAGCTTCCACAATATGGGTGTCAGCGCGAAGCCAAGAATAAGACCGGTCATGAATCCCACGGCCGTCCCGATGATCGTAAGAATCACTTTCTTCGTCATGATTATTGAACCGAAATGATTTCGTACTCGCGAATCGAATCACCTTGCTCCACGATGGCCACGTCGCCTTCGACAAGATCCAACAAGGCCTCGCCCAGGGGGCTATTCGGAGTAACAATCTGAATTTTCTTACCTTCGAAAGTGACTGTGACACCACCACCGTGGGTCATCATGAATAAGTGACTGGTTTTGCCATTGCTCTCGACTTCGATCAAAGCGGTTCCCGCGATCTTATCGTCAGGACCGAAGTCCTTAACGTTCACGTGTTTTAAAACGACCAAGAATTCTTTAATTTCAGAGATGCGTTTTGCCTGACCTCGCGCAAGGTAAGAGGCTTCAAGCCCACGTGTATCGTATTCATTTTCAGGTTTGGATTCCTCGCCAGTGACTGCTTCAATCGTCGCTTTTGCAGAGGCCGTTAACACCTCGACGTCTTTTTCAACTTCGCTTCTAATGTGTTCAATCAGTTTTCGCTTATCCACAGTGCCACTCCAATGATACAATGACTCTTTTAGGGTGACCGATTTGGTCGGGGATTGCAATATGTCTGATTCGTTTCTTGCCATTGACTTTGGAACCAGCAACTCGCTTGTGGGAGCTTATCACAATGGGAAAACCCATGGGGCACTTCCCCTTGATCCAAAGGCCGCAGACCAAACGTTGATGCGCACGTTGCTTTATTTCCCAAATCCTGATCTTTGTTATTATGGTGCGGAAGCGATTGAACAGTATATCGAACAAGATATGGAAGGTCGCCTCTTTCGCTCGTTTAAGTCTCATCTGCCCAACCAGAGTTATTTGGGTACTGTGATTGATAATCGCATTGTGACTTTAGAAAACATGGTTGGCATCTTTTTGTTGGAATTAAAAAAACGCGCTGAAAAACATCTGAATCAAGAAGTCACAAAAGCAGTTATTGGCAGACCCGCAAGATATTCTATGGACCCTGTGGCGGATGGATTTGCCCTGCACCGTATGGAAAAAGCGGCCAAGATGGCGGGCTTTCAAGAAGTGCAGTTCGTGCCAGAACCGTTGGCTGCGGCCTTTGATTATCGCAAACAAATCACCCAAGAAAAAATCGTTCTTATCGGCGACTTCGGCGGAGGGACTTCAGACTTTACTTTAATCCGCCTGCGCGCTGAGGGTTTTGATAGCAAAGATGTCTTGGCCATTGACGGCTGCCCGATGGCCGGTGATGCATTGGATTCCGTTTTTATGAGTCATCGCTTGAATGAATACTTTGGCGCAAAATCACGCTATCGCCTCCCTATGAGCAGTAATGTTCTGACGATGCCTCCCGCTGTCACTCAGAAATTGAATCACCCTGCTCACATTGTGCATCTTAAAGAAAAAGACACTTACGAATTCATTCGCGAAGTGAAAAAATGCTCTTTGGGAGCAAAAGACAAAGAAGCTATCGAACGATTATTCGTGTTACTAGAAGACCAACAAATCTTCCCTTTCTTTGAAGCGATTGAAAAAACGAAAAGGGGTCTATCGGGTGCTGAATCCTTTGACTTCCGGTTTGACTATCCCGAAATCGAAATCACTGAGAACTTCACCACCGCTCAGTTTATCGAATGGGCAATGAACACGCGCCAAAAGATCTTTGAAGGCCTTGATCGCTGCTTGGATTCCGCAGGAGTTGCCCCTGGTCAGGTCGATCTCGTGTGTCTCACAGGCGGAACAGCCAAGGTGCCATTTATCCAAGCCGAGCTCGAAAATCGCTTTGGCAAGGACCGCCTGCAAACCCAATCTCACTTCCACTCCGTGCTTTCGGGCCTGGTGGAATCGGCAAGCTTTTGGGCAAAAGGCCAAAAGGTCACTTAATTTCCAGTTCATATTCATCCTGTTAGCTTTCATCGGCTGTCATCTAAAACCATGACAGCTGTCTAACTTTTTCCGTCCCTCTCCTCGTAGTTTGCAAATGACCAGTGGCCCTTAAGTTGCTTTGTCTCAAAGTACACGGAACGTCTGCACTGACTACACACTTCAGATTTTGCTCAAGGGAGGGCTTAATGATGAAAGCACAAGTATTTATCAACGGAATTCACGCACTACCACCTCAACTAAAAAAAGATAAGTCACTGAAGACTGAGATCGTAGACAATCCCTACGAACTTCGTGAAAAAATGAAGGACGACACCATCGCAGAAAAAATCATCGTCGCTTTCTTGCCGTTCCTGGAAGTGCGCCACTATGAACTTTACATGCACTTACAAAAAACGACGCCGAATCTTAAAATCTTTTTTATCGTGAGTGAGCTATCTAGCAACATGCGCATTCGCCTCAGAGCCGACAACAACTTTATCGTCATGTGGAAAACTGAAGAAACAAACCTGGTTAAAAACATTCACAAATACTTAGATGGAAAAAATGTGGAGTCACGACAGGATCGTCGCGAACAGGCCACCTCAAAAGGCCTTCTAAGCCCTTCGAAACTGCCACTAGGAAATCAAAACAAAGGCTTTCAACCCATTTTGGGCGGAGCTTTTGAAAACCTTTCCCAACACGGTACTTGCATGAAAATTCAAGCACCGTTTTACGAAAAAAAGGACTTCGTGAATTTAACTTATCAGAACAACGAAGGTGAATTCGTTTCTCTAGAAGGACAAGTGCGCTGGTCGAAATGGAACCAAGACACAAAAACTCAAGAACTGGGAGTTCATTTTCTCTCTTCCATCGTAGTCTAATAAAAATTTAATGTACGTTTTCTGTGGCGTAGGAATTTTTAGATCGTTGATTCCCTTCCTGCGTCTCTTTCCTTGCCACCCATCAAGAAACGGCGTTTAATTGTCCCCATGATTGATGCGTTGAAAGAAAAATCACAGCTGGTTACTTGGGTCCTTCTCTTTATTCTTGGTGCGCTTTTCCTTTATATTAATTTGCCTTTCGTTGTGCCTTTGATCTTGGCCGGCATCTTTGCCATGGGCCTTATCAACTTCACAAACCGTATAGCGAACCGAGTCCGTGCTCCCCGCTGGCTGACCGTATTCGGTTTAGTTTTTGTGGGCCTGGGTGCTGCATGCGTTCCGTTGTCCTTAGCTCTATACAGAGTCACGGTCCATCTCACTGGCAAACAAGAGGACCTTCAATCCTCTCCTATTGTGGAGCAACTTAAAAACCTGCAAAACCAAGGAATGGGTTTACTTAAAAAAGCGACGGAGTGGACCGGTTATGATCTGGCGACTCCAGCACAGGGTATGACAGAGTCCGTGTTTAAAAAAATCGGTGGTTGGCTTTTAGCTTATTCCTCGGACGTCGTGGCTCAACTTCCAGGCATTTTATTCAACTTTTTTATCTTCGTTCTGTTTTTGTATTTCCTGCTATTGAAGGCCGGACAGATCAAAGCTTTCGTACTACGCTACAGCGTCGTTGATGAAAAGTTGACTGAATCCCTGATCCAAGTGGCAAAAGATTCCTGCGCAGTCACCTTGTTTTCAACCTTTGTGATTGGCTTGATTCAAGCCTTCTTAATCGGCGTTGGCGGCTTAATCTTTGGTGAGGGTGATTTTTGGTTGGTCGTAACGGTGACATTTGTGGTGTCATTCATTCCCATTATTGGAGCGGCTCCAGTGGGATTCTTGCTCGCGATCTTAGCGTTCATCGGCGGTCGCACGGGACCAGGCATCGGGATGGCAGTCGTTGCAACAGTCGCAGGCACTATCGACAACGTTTTAAAACCCTTCCTGGCCGGAAATCTTGGTGATCAAAAAATCAATCCAGTCATCGGCTTCACTTGTGTCATCGGTGCTATCGTGATGTTCGGCATCTCTGGTTTGTTATTGGGACCCGTCATCATGAATCTCGCCTACGGCGCGATCCCTTTGCTTTTAAAGCATCTCAAGCACAACGGCTCCACTTTCTTCAGCAATCACGCCTCCACAAGTGATGGAAGAACCGATACCTAAAGGCAGGAACCTTTTAGACTTTGCGAAGGAATGATTTGAAGAAATCGTTTCCTTTGTCGTCTACGATGATGAAGGCTGGGAAATCTTTTACTTCGATTTTCCAGACGGATTCCATGCCGAGCTCCGGGAAATCTAGAACTTCCACTTTCGTGATGCACTCTTTGCCTAAACGTGCGGCTGGTCCACCGATAGAGCCTAAATAGAACCCGCCATGTTTTTGGCAAGCGTCTGTCACCTGTTGCGAACGATTGCCCTTACCCAGCATGATCATTGATCCGCGCAGGCTTTGGAATGTATCTACGTATGGATCCATGCGCTCTGAAGTCGTCGGACCAAAGGAACCGGAAGCATAACCTTTTGGAGTTTTTGCGGGTCCCGCGTAATAGACCGCGTACTGCTTAAAGTAATCTGGCACACCTTCGCCGCGATCCACTTTTTCTTTAAGCTTCGAGTGCGCAATATCACGCGCCACGATCATAGGACCGTTTAACATCACACGCGTTGCCACTTTCAGTGAAGAAAGGATTTTCAATGTCTCTTCGATAGGTTGATTCAAATCGATGCTGATGGCTTCAGCCGCCGTGTCTTGCAAATGATTTGGTAAGTACTGTTCCGGGTGAAGTTCCAATTGTTCAAGGAAGATACCTTCCTTCGTGATCTTGCCGCGAATATTGCGATCCGCAGAGCAGCTCACGCCCACACCAATGGGACAGCTCGCTCCGTGACGAGGCAGACGAATCACGCGCACATCATGCACGAAGTATTTACCACCGAACTGCGCCCCAATGCCGGATTCGCGAGCCCATTTTTCGACTTGTTTTTCCATCTCAAGATCACGGAAAGCACGGCCCCCTTCAGAACCAGAAGTCGGCAGACCATCCAGATAACCCGCAGAGGCATATTTCACGATTTTTAAAGTTTCCTCGGCAGAAGTTCCTCCCACACAGAAGGCCAAGTGATATGGGGGACATGCTGCAGTTCCTAAAGAAACCAAAACTTCTTTCACGAACTTTTCAAACCCCTCAGGATTTAAAACCGCCTTGGTTTTTTGGTGCAAATAAGATTTGTTCGCAGAACCACCGCCCTTTGCCAAGAACAAGAAATGATACTCGTCACCCTTTTCAGAGTAGATATCAATCTGCGCAGGTAAGTTAGTTCCGGTGTTTTTCTCGTCAAAGAAAGTGATTGGCGCCATTTGTGAAAAACGCAAGTTGCGCTTTTGGTAAGTGTTGTAAACACCTTTAGACAAATATTCTTTGTCATCAAAGCCCGTAAAGACGCTTTCCCCTTTTTTACCAACTACGATGGCAGTTCCCGTATCTTGACACGAAGGAAACTCCATTTGCGCTGCGATAATCGCATTTTTTAGAAGATCCACAGCCACAAAGCGATCATTTGCAGAAGCTTCTGGATCCTGAAGAATATTTTCGAGTTTTTGTAAGTGTGCGGAGCGCAGCAAATGCGACACGTCACTCAATGCTTCCTGAGCGATCAGCTCCAAAGCTTCAGGTGCGACGACCAAAACTTCACGGTCACCGATTTTTTGGGTGCTGACGTGATCTGAGGAGATCTTACGATATTGAGTGTTATCTTTTTGCTTTTCGTAGAGGGGGAAATACTTAAATGACATGCAATTGAGAATACGCAGCAACGTCCCACTGGGCAAGGCATGATGCGTACGCGCACGCGCGCAAGCCCTCGGGAGGCTTATTTGGTGGGACTTTGAGGTGGGACTTCGAACGCTGCGGAAGCAGCAAAATATTTGTGGGACCGGGCTCTCTCTGCGTTCGAGAGGGGTCCAAGGACCTTTCCGAGGGAGGAGAATCAAACCTTTTGTCTCCTTCTGATACACAACTTATCAACCTGGACCTATAAGCACAAAACGATAATTTTAGTACCTTCCATAAGTTTTGCTTATGGGTGAAAAGCGCCAAATTTGAGCCCGATTTAGGATTGTTTCTGTAAATTCTCTAGGAGAAATTCCATTTGTGAATGATAGGCGCACTAGGGAAATCGTGATGCGCTGAATTTATAGCCATTTGAGACGATACTGACCGAATCCTAAAGTTTGTGAAGAGAATATCCTCCTCCACCCGATTGCATATTTTATATTTATCGCTTACCTTCACCTCGCAAATTTAAATTTGGAGGCTCTCCATGGCTTTAGCTCTCGTGGGACTGTGTCTTGCTGCGGTAATTTTTTTATACTTCAGCAACAATCCGTTGAATCATTCACGCAAGTTTATGATTCGTCGTTTCGTTAACTGGTTTCCATTGGGCATGTCTTATGCCTTCTTGTACATGGGACGCTACAACCTGAACGTTTCTAAAAACGCTTTGGGTGACATGATGACGAAGGAACAATTCGGTATCATCTTCGCAGCCGGCACCATCACTTACGGCCTTTCGTTCCTTCTCAATGGTCCGATCGTTGATAAAATCGGCGGTAAAAAAGGGATCATCATCGCGACACTGGGTTCATCTATTATGAACTTACTCATGGGTGGAGCTACTTATCTTTACCTCATGGGTCGTTTGAAAACGAACATGGTGGTCGCTTTCTCGATCTTGTTCGCCTTAAACATGTTCTTCCAATCTTACGGCGCGGTTTCTATCATCAAAGTAAAAGCTTACTGGTTCCACGTTCGTGAACGCGGCGTCTTTGGAGCGATCTTTGGTACTTTGATTTCTTTCGGTGTGTATTTCGCATTCGACTGGGGTCAAGCGATTGTGGAGGCCTCGAAGCTTCACATCGAAGGCACGAAAACAGCTTTCCAAAACTTTATCCAACACATCTTTGCGATCGACACGGGTACAACAAATGCCACATGGTTGGTGTTCACGATTCCAGCGTTCCTTTTGATCTGCTGGGCCTTGATCGACATGGTTCTTTTAAAGGATTCTCCAGCTGAAGCAAACTTCGGCGAATTCGATACAGCGGACGCTTCTTCTGGTGATGATGAAAACGTTAAAATCACAATGGGTTTGGTTCTTAAAAAAGTATTTTCGAACCCGATTATGTACACGATCGCTCTTGTGGACTTCACGTCAGGCGTTCTTCGTAACGGTATCATGCAGTGGTATTTGGTTTTCGCGCATGAAATGAAGGCCACGGATGAAGCTTTCTATAATGCGTCTGAGTTCTTCGTAAAAAACTGGGGCCTGCTACTGTGCTTAACTGGTATCATCGGTGGTTTTGCTGCCGGCATGATGTCGGACCGCTTTTTCCAGTCCCGTCGTGGTCCACCAGCTGCGATCAACAATGGTACTATGATCGTATTGTTGATTTTGATGTCTGTGTTCCTTACTAAAGAACCAAACATCGTGGGAGCTTGTGCGATCTTGATGACTTTGGCAGTTATCGGCGTGCATTCTCTGATGTCTGGTACAGCTGCTGCTGACTTCGGTGGTAAGAAAATGACAGCCACGGCTTCTGGTATCGTAGATGGTTGTGTGTACTTGGGTTCAGGTATCCAATCCTTGGCCATCGGTTACTTGTCAGCAAAAAGCTGGCACTACTGGCCTTTGTTCCTTCTTCCTTTTTCGTTCCTAGGTTTGTACCTGTCCCTTCGCATGTGGAATGAACTTCCTGAAGCGACTAAGAAGTACATCCTTAAGCAGGAGCAAGAAGCTGCCAAAGAACAAGGAAACGCGCTTCGAAGCGAAAATCCTTCGACGACTTAAAAGCTTTAAAGGCTCACCAATGGTGGGCCTTTTTTGTATCCTCACACAATCGCTTCCCCTGGCCTTCCCTCTGCGCCTGATATCGGGCGGAATTGAAGGTAGGTGTGCTTAACAGCCACTGGGAGGTCGTTATGAGAATCATCTGGGCCATGGATGCCTTTGAAGACAATAAAGAACTCAACCAAAAGATGGCCGTCTATTTGACTCGCCTTCACGAAAGCACAGGGGCCGACATCGAACCCGTCTATTTGCTTCGTGAAAACGAGATCGTGCTTCCCAGTTATGAAGTACCAACATGGGTCACAGATCACTCCCGCACAGCAGAGGCGCTATTTAAAGAAGTTTTAGAGGATTACAATCTCCCGTTCTTGCTTGAACCTAAGGTCATTCCTCACGCATCTCAATCACACTCCGGTGCTGCCGAAACGCTTTCGCATTATGCGGATCGCACCCATGCTGACCTGATCGTCGTGGGAAGTCACGGACGCCAAGGCTTTCAACGCTTTATCTTGGGAAGTTTCGCCGAAAGCTTATTGCTTGAATCCGACGTACCGGTTTTTGTGGTGGGAGCTCATTCGGCTTCCAAACCCATTTCGAATATTTTATTCCCGACCGAGTTCGGTGATCACTCGAAAGAAAATTTCCGTCACGTGTTGAATTTGGCTAAAAAGTTCAATGCAGAAATCACCCTCTTTCACTGCATCGCTCGCCCGATTGAAAGTTTGTTTGAGATGGACACGCGTCCCCGCGTGTATAACTTCAAAGGAAAAATGCTAAGTCTTGAACAAATCGTCGAGCAGCAGATTGAGCATCAATCCCAACGTGCACAACACTGGATCACCTGGGCGCGCACTGAAGGTGTGATGGCTCAATACCAAATTGATAGCTCGTATAAATCTATTGATGAAGCCATTTTAGCAGCTATTCCTCAACACGATATCGGTTTGGTTGTGATGGAAGCCCAGAGTGGGCCAATGAGTTCTGCGATCTTAGGCAGCTTTACACGCAATGTGGTTCGCCAAGCAGAGTGTCCAGTGTATGTTTTGACCAGACATTTTTACGATCATATCGAAGATCGCTTTGGAGACGCGGCAGCCCCTTAAAAAAGCTACCGCGGAAGATCCTTTAGGCGACGCGACCTTGCTGAGGGCGCATCGAAGCTGGAAGCTTCTTATAAGCATTATTTAAGTGAGTTTTCAAAGTCGCCTTCGAGATGAAAAGCTTGTCGGCGATTTCCTGATTTTTCAAACCCTGTCCCACCATCTGCATAATTTTAATTTCGCTCGGAGTGAGGCCCTTATTCACATAAAAGGCTTCTTGGGCAGAGGCTTTTTCAGCTTCGTTTTTGATGGGATACAGACAGGTGATCATATTCTCGCCGTCTTTTACCAACATAACGTCGACGAACTGACCTTCAATGTGCTGGCCTTTATGAAGTCTCATGCCATCTTGTACGGGAGCTGTTTCTTCAACTTGCTTCATCATCTCGGCACAAGCGGTATTCCCGCAGACACCCAGGGCTTTAGAACCGCAAGTTTTTTGCGAAGCTTCGTTTTGATAAACAACTTCATTTTTGCTGTTACGAATACACATACTGAATTTATCACCAGTGCACATTTTGGGGACCTCCCGTCCAACAGTTCATATTATGCCATTTACCACCGAAAACCCAGAATGATCTTGATCATGATTTCTTGAACTTTTCCAAATATGAGGCTCTAGGTCTCGTGCTTAATGACTAAGCATTTCCAAGGAATCCCATTTGTTTTGTAAGTTAACATGAGTTTATTTTGATCAGACTGGAATTATACACAGGCACCTAAGGACTTCAGATGGAATCTCCTGGAAATTGCGTAACTTATCAGCAAATTATGTGTTAAAAATTCGTGAAAATGAGGAATTGAGGGTAGTATTATTGCGGCCATGTAATAAACTAACCGCAATTTAAAAATGAATTAGAATGAGACAATGGTTCAGAAAAAATTCTCACATGTATCCTAGGCTGACTCCTTGGTATTACTAATTAGCACTTTAGATACTGGTATTGAATATCAAACCCACGTGGCCGAATATGAACCTGAGCTTAGTTAATAAACCTCGAGACAAGGAGGAAGTATGGGTGCCAGTCCAATAAGCCACAACAATCCGGATAAAAAGTATATGTTGAAAATTCCGGTACAAAAACGCTCTAAAGAAACTGTGGCGAGTATTGTTGAATCTTGTGCACGTCTCTTAGTGCAAGAACCTTATCATGCCATCACGACAGATAAGATTGCGGAAATGGCCGGAGTTAGTATCGGCTCACTCTATCAATTTTTTGCGAACAAAGAAGCCATCGTAGCTGCTGTCATCGACGATCTTTTGCAAAAAGACTTGGTATATATTGAAGAGAATTTAGCGAAGTTAACAACCACTGACTTGGATGCAAAAATTCATGCCTTTATTGATATCGGTTTTGCTCGTTTCCACGACAACCGCCCTCTAAGAACGGCTTTGCAAGGCGTTCAAGGAATGCTTGATTACTGGGAAACACGCCGCGTGTTCTTTGAACACTATCAAAAAGCGGTATTGCAGCACATGCCACAAATTCCAGGTCGTGATCGCGAGATGATTGCCCTGTTCATCGTGAGCAGCTTTAATAATATCTTGCAATTAAGTCTTTTGGGTCCACAAACACCTGAACGAGAAAACGAAATCAAAAAAGAAGTCTACATTTTGATCAATCGTTATTTGAAACCTTAAAAAGCAAAATTCTAGTTGCGCTTATAAATCCCCCTCGTATGCTCAATGTATCGAGGGGGATTTTTTTGTTTAAATCAGTTCTGCAATGGCTTGGAATATCTTTGATCATCGGCGCACTCGCCGGGACCACCTCTGCAGGATTCTTAGCCTCCCTTGATTTCGTGACCCGCACCAGACAGGAATACCCCTGGTTGCTTTTGCTATTACCAGTTGCAGGAATTTCAGTAGCCTGGATGTATCATCGCCACGGAAAAACAGTTGCCGCAGGAACTGATCTGATTTTGGACGAAATCCACAGTCCCAAACAGGTTGTTCCTTTACGAATGACTCCGCTGGTTTTATTAGGAACTTTGATCACGCATCTTTTTGGTGGTTCCGCAGGACGCGAGGGAACGGCTGTGCAAATGAGCGCCTCCTTATCTGACCAACTGACTCATCTTTTTGAATTTGAAGGGCAGCAACGAAAAATTTTATTGATGACAGGGATCTCCGCCGGTTTTTCCTCTGTGTTTGGAACACCCTTGGCGGGAGCCATTTTCGGCCTGGAAGTTTTGCGCGTGGGTCGACTTCGTTACGCAGCTTTATTACCTTGTTTTGCCTCGGCGATCTTCGCTGATCGCGTCACTTCAATGTGGGGTATTCATCATACAATTTATAAAATATCTGAGGTCGCACCCTTAAATATGGCACCCTTGGGTTACGCGGTTTTCGCGGGCATTGCGTTTGGACTTTGCGCGCGACTTTTTTCCTACAGCCTGCACCATATGATTCGGTTGTTTAAAAATGCCATTAATAATCCGATGGTCCGTGCATTCGTGGGCGGCGTGATTGTTATCGTGCTAGCCGCCTTGATGCAATCGGATCGCTATTTGGGCTTAGGAGTTCATGTCATCGTTGAAGCATTTCAACAACACGTCCCCGCCTATGATTTTGTGTTAAAAATTTTGTTCACCGCTGTGACGTTGGGAGCGGGATTTAAAGGTGGCGAGGTCACTCCGTTATTTTTCGTGGGCGCGACACTAGGCAATGCGCTATCGTGGATTTTACCTTTGCCGATGTCACTATTAAGTGGAATGGGATTCGTCGGTGTATTTGCCGGTGCTGCGAACACTCCACTTGCTTGCACCGTGATGGCAATGGAACTTTTTGGAACTCAAGGTGCAGTATTCTGTGCGGTTGCTTGTATCGTTAGCTATCTCTGCTCCGGACACAAAGGCATTTATCACTCACAAAGGATTGGGGTAAAAACACATGCTTAAAAAAATTAAAACTCCCTTTACAGAAATGATGGGTATTGATTATCCCATCATCGCAGCACCGATGTTTTTGGTGAGTAATGCAAATCTAGTTGCTCAAGCCAGTGAGGCTGGCGGGATAGGAACATTCCCCGCATTGAATTATCGCCCTCTTGAAAATTACGCAGCCGCATTAAGAGACATTCGCCAAAAAACCAATAAACCCATTGGCATCAACATCATCGTTAATAAATCCAACACTCGCCAAAATGACGATTTAAAAATCGCCCTTGATCACGGCGTGAACTTATTCATTACTTCTTTGGGAAATCCAAAAACCGTGATTCAAGAAGCTCACAAAAACGGAGCCAAAGTATTTTGCGATGTTACGAATCTGGATCATGCTTTAAAAGTTCAGGATCTGGGAGCAGATGGTGTTATCGCCGTCGGCGCCGGAGCCGGGGGACACGCGGGTCCGATCTCCCCACTTGTGTTGATTCCTTGGCTTAAAACTCGATTAAATATTCCCATCATAGCCGCCGGCGGAATTTCCCATGGCTCCATGATCGCGGCATGCTTGGCACTGGGTGCTTCTGGTGTCAGTGTCGGAACTCGCTTTATTGCTTCTAAGGAAGCTGATGTAGATCAAGCCTATAAAGATGCCATCATCAAATCGACTCCGGAAGACATCGTCATGACAACTCGTGTATCTGGCACTCCAGCCGCGGTGATCAACACTCCTTATGTTCAAAAAATGGGAACTGATTTGCCTTGGGCCATGAAAATCTTAAAAGACCACAAACTGACTAAGAAATATATGGTTCCATTGATTCACCTAATGGGCATGAAATCCCTAGAAGAAGCCGCCGTCAAACCCACATGGAAAACAGTTTGGACAGCAGGCCAATCCGTTGGATTGGTCGAAGAAATACTCAGCGTTCGAGAAATCTATGCAAAACTGATTTCCGAATACGAAGGCAGCGTTAAAAGCCTGAATCAACTTGGAGAATAACCAGGCCTCGCACCTTTTTAGATTTTCTTTCTCATGATTTTATGGGGAAGACCTGCGACGCCGACAGTGTCACCTATCGTTTCATAACCAACCTTCTGATAGAATGGCACTGCGGTTTCTCGGGCATTCAGTTCGATCACTGAATAGCCAAGCTCTTTGGCTTTGGTTTCCGAGGCCTCCACCAATAAGCGACCTATGCCCGTACCTTGAGTATGCGCCTGTACAGCGACTTGGCGCATTTTTACTGTGGTGTTGTCGTGTTTTCTTAGAAGAAGGCAACCAAACAGGAGCTTTCCGCGAAAGGCTCCGAGATGGATGTCGTCTTTTTCCGCTTTAAGTTCTTCTTGGGTAAATTTGAGCCCTAAAGGTTTTCGCAAAATTTCATAGCGAAGATTTACTTCCAGCTGATACTCGCTGGAAGCATATCGGATTTCTTTAATTTCAATGGACATGATAACCCTTAAAAAATCACGACTAGGATTTTAGGGAGCGATTTCTTACAGACAAAGTCAATTCATAGGTCATGACCGGCTCTTGGCTTTTGCTTGGCACAATAGCATAGCCTTTCATTTTTCTTTCCAGACGCTCTGGATTTTTCTTAGCTTCTTCGATCAACGATTTTACCGCTTCGACTTCATCGCAGATGAAGTGAACACCACCGTCAGCACGTTTTCCGTATTGGGCTGTGAAATCCTTAAAGATGAAGTCAATTTTTTGCTTACTTTCAGCAATCACCTGCACTGCGGGGGCCGCAATCGAAAGTTCAGCACCCACTCCCAAAGCACCAAAGTACATCGAGTTCAGATGGTTTTTCGTTCGGTAGCCCAGTGGAATCTTAATAACGAATTTCTTATCCGTCATTTCCACCACTTTGGGACCTATAAATACCAAAAGAGGGATTTTGAAAAGACCGTAAGCTGCAAGGAAGGCGTTAAATTTGAAGATTTTAGTATTCATGCCTTTTATCTTAAGACTCGAGGCTTGATAAGGGCCAGCACTTTTCAGCGAGGGCCCGACCATTTTGACATTTCCCAGGTTTGGGACCACAATAACCTTAGACAGACAGCTCTCATATGAAGACAAACCATTCCCTCACACAGTCTTCACCTTTACAGAGCTGATCTCATAGACGCCCGATTCAAGTTCATCAAAGGAAGAACTTTTGCAACCGGGGGTTTTCTTATAGTAATCCCATCGATGAGCGGCTGCGATCCGAGCTCTTTCTCGAGCATCATAGATATAGACATTGCGCATTTCAGATAAATCGATGTTATAGGTTTCACACATTTTCTTAAGAAGACTGATCGGCGGTTGTCTTTTTCCCAGTTCGATATTTGAAAGAAATTGGGAGGATTTATACCCAAGCCTCACAGAGGCTTGGTGCTGCGTAAGACAAGAAGCAATTCTTTTATCTTTTATAAAATATCTTAAAAACATCATGGCGTACTTTCCTAAACTTCACTTACTGCAATTCCTGGCAGTTTAAGTCATCCGCCGAAAGGATGTTACTGCCATCATTCAGTAACATTTGTCCTTTTCCATCCATTCGAGAAATTAACAAATAGAATTCATGATCTGCGCTTTCATAAGAGGAGAAATTATATTTATAATTGTGAACAACATCCCTATTCAAGATGATGCGCTCCTGTTTGTTCGCCACTGCAGAGACCACAGCTATTAGATTTTCATTATTTGCAACAGTGACCACCAAAGCGGTGTCCCCCGTTACTTTTACACAGCTGACTGCTTTTTCATTGAGCCCTGCTGATGCAAAACAACTGATGATCAAGACAATAGTAAATAAATATTTTTGCATCGAAATAAATCCTTTAGGTGAACATTTGTTTTAGCAAAGTTTGTTTTGAGAGAAAACCCAGACGCTCTTTAAGAGTGAGCAACTCTATTCAATCAATTTTGCCCGAGAATTTATCGATGCTAAAAAGTTACGGAGTTCTCAGTAGTCTTGCAAAAATGGTTTATACGCGGGCTAGCACTGAAGTCAGCACTTCTCTCTCTGGAATTTTTCTTGTAGTGTCGCGCGCATGAATCTTAAGAAGTTTATTCTGATTTACTTAATTGTTATTGCCATCTCAGTCGCGATCACATCGGCTATATAAAATTCGCAAGCCAACTCATATTAATCATTATCCCAACGTTCCGCTGCAGAAGCCGTAGCCCGACTTTTTGCTTCATTAATATAGACTTCGCGCATCTCTGCAGGACTGACCCCGTAAACATCGCACATTTTTAAAAGCAAATCCGTGGTGGGTAATTTGATGCCAAGCTCGACGTTAGAAAGGAATTTGAAGTCTTGATATCCTAGCTGCTGAGAGGCTTCAGAGAGATCAAAACCTGCGGAAACCCTTTTATCCCTGAGATAATCTTTTAATAACATAGGCGTTCTTTCAATTGCGGTACTTACTTAAAGAAATGCTTATATCAGAAGATCGCAATCACCGACAGGGTTGACGGCTTTAAGTGTTCGCAATCGAACTAAACCATAATAAGAGAAAATGCGCCGACGATGCTCTAGAAACATTTTGAGTGCTAAAGATCGATACCCAAAAAGAAACTGGCCACCAGGCAAAAGAAAACCGCAAAGGCCATAAGGGCTAAAATCCTGTCTTTCTGCTTTACAAATAGGATGCCCGTTAAGAAAACGCGCGTGATCGGCAGTAAAACCAAAACTGCAAGACCTGCGATAGAGATAATGAGCGGACGATTTTGCATCACCACGGCCCAATGAAGGGTTTCGTAAAGAGATTTCTGTTCGTAGGTTTGGAACGTTGCCAGAGTATCTCCCTCAACAATCCATTGCCAGATCCAGCCGATACTCATCAAGGCACCGGAGATGTAAACTCCACTTCGAAGCATTTTACTGATTTTAAGTTCTAAATCGTGAAGAGCTTGGTCTTGTTGGGATTGTGGCGCCATTATTTAAGCCCCTTCATGATCATTTGAACGGAAACAATAGAAAGAATCACAGCGAAGATTTTTCGAATCACACCGGCTGGCATCTTGGTCATGGCTTTTGCACCGGCCATAGAGCCGATGATAATTCCCACCGCAACTGGCGCCGCGATTTCAGGTCGCACATCACCTTTTAACAAATAAGCACCGGCACTTGCTGAAGCCGTGACGCCAATCATGAAATTGGAAGTCGCTGATGACACTTTAATAGGAAGTTTCATCGCCCCGTCCATTGCAAGAACCTTGAAAATACCACTGCCGATACCAAGTAACGCGGAAAGCACCCCCGCACCAAACATCGCAAATAAGCCCAGCGGCACCATCTCGACTTTGTAGGTCTTCCAATGTCCACCCTCGGGAAAACCACCATCGAGTTTCAATTTGTCAGCCCAAGGATGATTGACGGGAGAATAATGCTCGTGGCGTTTTCTAAGCATCATTAATGCTGAGAAAAACAAAAACACGCCAAAGATTAAAAACAGAAACTTGGCTTTGATATACGACGCGAGTAAAAATCCGACGATCGCACCACTCACCGTGCCGATTTCTAAAAACACGGCTAAACGCAGGTTCGTGAGTGAATCTTTAAGATAACTGGCCGCCGCGCCGGAAGACGTTGCGACAATAGAGATTAAACTGGCTGCAATGGCATAGCGAATGTCGATGTGATAAATAAGCGTGAGAACAGGCACGATGATGATACCTCCTCCCAACCCCAGCAAAGCTCCTAAAAACCCTGCTCCGACTGCTGTGATTAGAAGAAGTATCTCATGCATAAAAACCTAAATCCCTATTTAGCAGGGCATTCGTACAATTTTACTAAGCGTGCTCCAAAGTAAGTACCGCGTTTTTCCAATTTCCACGGTGGGTATGGCAAATATACGGCCTCTACACATTGACCCTTTTGAACAATCGCCCACTGACGATCTTCAGATGTGGCTGCAAACAGTTCATTCGAGTTTTGATCTTTCACGCTGATCGCGAAAGAAAAGACTTTTTCATTCAGTTCGCCGCCGGCACGGGCAATCAAGGCAACTGGCAACTCAACGCGTTCTACGTTCACAACTTCACCGACGACCGTCTTGGAAAAAATCACGCTGTAGTTGTTAATCACAACCCAGAGAATTCCTGCGAAAATAACAAAGCCCAAAATAGTTTTTAGAATTTTACTTAGTGTTGCCATAGACTTGAATTATCGGATATTTTCGATGGACGTCAACAAAAAGGACCCCGCGGTGTTTTCTAAAAAAGAAAAAGTACTTCTAGGAATATTAGCATCTGTTCAATTCAGCTCTATCGTGGATTTCATGATCATGATGCCACTGGGACCTCAACTCATGCGGCTGTTTCAGATCTCCCCACACCAGTTCGGACTACTTGTGTCATCGTACAGCTTCTGCGCGGGCCTAAGTGGTTTCACAGCCTCATTCTTTATGGATAAGTTTGATCGCAAGAACATGCTGCTATTTTTCTTCCTTGGCTTTTCGATTGGAACTATTGCGTGCGCCTTGGCACCTACCTACGAACTCCTTTTGTTGGCGCGTGGTTTAACAGGAATTTTTGGTGGCGTGCTCAGCTCACTGGTTCTTTCGATTGTCAGCGACGCTATTTCATACGAACGCCGCGGCTCTGCAATGGGGATCATCATGACTTCGTTTTCAGTGGCCTCGATTTTTGGTGTCCCGTTTAGCTTGTATCTTGCAAACCAATTCTCGTGGCATGCGCCTTTTATATTTCTAGGAGTGGCGTCCCTCGTGCTATGCGTGGTTGCTTATTTTGGCGTTCCACCTGTACGTGGTCATTTGGAGCATCCGCGGGAAAAAGAAGCTGTCTATCAGTCTTTGCTGCGTATTTTTAAAAATAAAAATCAAATCCGTGCTTTGATATTTATGTCGACTGTGATTTTTGGTCACTTTGCGATTATTCCGTACTTATCACCATCGATGGTTTCCAATGCAGGTTTGACCGAAGAACAACTGCCATTGATTTACATGATTGGTGGGTTATTTACGATCTTTACTTCACCGATGATTGGTCGCATGTCGGATCGATTAGGAAAACACAAGGTCTTTTTATTTGGCGCCGCCCTGTGCACTCTGCCGATCTTCGCCATCACTCATCTGACAGCAAGTCCAGCTTGGTTGGTGCTTTCGATCACGTCCGTGTTCTTTGTGGTCTCCGGAGGCAGAATGATTCCAGCGACAGCCCTGGTCTCTGGAACCGCGTCACCGCAAAATCGTGGCAGCTTTATGAGTATCGTTAGTTGCGTGCAACAGCTATCCTCTGCGCTGGCCAGCTATATCGCAGGCATCATCATTGTTAAAGCGCCTTCGGGCCGCTTGGAAAACTATGAACTGGTGGGATATATGTCGATCACTGTAACTTTGATCGCGATTTATCTCTCGCGCAAAATCACCGCGACAGAGGGGCCGCAAGGCCCTGCCACCGAGCCTGTGATCGCAGAAGCTCACTAATAAAGTTTTTTGCGGCCGGCTTTGACTTCGGAATGACGTTTCTTAGAATCCAACCGTTTTCGCACAGAACTGCGAGTGGGTTTGGTTGCGACCCGTTTCTTAGGAACGAATAAGGCCTTTTGCACCAAGGCCTGCAATCGTTTGAGGCAAGCTGAACGATTCTGATCTTGATCTCTGAATTCTTCACTGCGAATCAAGATATCACCATCAACTGTGAGCTGATTTGCCAACTTTTCCAGCAAACGCAACTTAATCGGCTCCGGCAAACTTTGGCTGTCGCGCACATTCCAACGTAAAATCGCCGCCGAATTGGTGCGATTTACATTTTGCCCACCCGGCCCGCGAGAGCGAGCATAGGTGAAATCAAATTCGTGATAAAACTGCGCGACATCAATGATCATGACTTGTGAGATTCCTTCATGGCTTCTGTGAAGTCTGCTTTACCGTCGTGAATCTTTTCTGTGTTCAAAAAGATTTCAAATTGCACAGGAGACGTGGGACATACCATAGCAGTGACGCCGCAGTACTTCGTCATCGACAAAGTCACTGCTTTGATGGCTTGCTCCGGTTTGATATTACTGCCCTTGATCAAATATTGCACACGAACCAATTTAAAGATGGCAGGATGCCCTTCCGTGGTTTCCGTTTGCGCATCAACATCACAGGACTGCAGATCCAGTCGCATTTTTTGCAAAATGGAAACCACGTCCATACCCGAGCAGGCACAAATGCTTGCGAGCAAAACTTCCTTTGGAGACGGACCTTGATCGCTTCCGTCAGCAGGCTTTCCGTCCATAACGAACTTTAATCCTCGTGACTCGGCCGCAAAACCTAAGCCTTTACCTGTCCATTGTGTCTTCGTTTCCATCTGGCCCATAGTTGCCTCCCTGCGCGTCAGTCTAGACTGAATAACACATGAAGTAAACCCTATGAGAATTTGCGTTATCAGGAACTCGGCAGTAAACTTAGAGGGTTAGGAGTATTTATGACTGCATTGATTGCTACAGCCCTGGTTGGAATTATAGCCGGTGGATTATTGGGTTGGGCCTTGCACAAGTTGAATGTGAAACGCACGCTTCGTCTGGCTCGTGAAGAGGCCCAGGAAATCATCGATGAAA
Source organism: Bdellovibrio sp. SKB1291214 (assembly GCF_002209355.2). Taxonomy (GTDB): domain Bacteria; phylum Bdellovibrionota; class Bdellovibrionia; order Bdellovibrionales; family Bdellovibrionaceae; genus Bdellovibrio. Next base: position 2,560,029 of record NZ_CP106855.1, on the reverse strand, counting down.
CGAAGGAAGCGATCGAGCTTAAAGAGCTTGAGCAAAAAGAGCGCATTCAAGAAATCGAAATGGAAATGTGGACCAAAGTGGAACCTGACATGTTAAAGTCAGAAGGTCGCATTGAAGATTTGCAAGAGGTCGCCAACGAAAAGAAAGCCAAAGCTGATTCCATCGTTCAGGAAGAAAAAAAGAAACTTCAGGAACGTGAAGCTGATGTGAAAAACCAAGAACAAGTTTTACGTGGCCAAGAGGCCGAACTTGCAAAAATCAAAGACCTGCAAAAGTCTTTAAATGGTGAATTCATTCAAAAGCTAACAGCGAAGCTTGGAACTTCCGCGGAGGATTTCAAGTCAGAACTTAAAGCGAAGATGGAAGATGAAGCTGTTCGTAGAGCAGCCCGCCTGGCCCAAGAGCACGAGGAAGACGCCAAAGAACACGCCGAAACTCGCGCTAAAAAAATCTTGGCCATGGTCATTGACCGTTTTGCACGTCCATACTGTCCTGAGCGCGGGATTGGTGCGGTGAACTTTCCCGATGCCCATGCTCGTAAATTGTTTGTGGATCCTGCGGGAGCCAACATCAAAGCCGTTCAAGATAGCTGTGGTTGTGACATCATCGTTGAGCAAGATATGGAGATGGTGGGCGTTGCGGGCTTTGACCCTGTTCGCCGCGAGCTAACTCGCAGAACGCTGGAAAGAATCTTTAAAGAGAAGAAAAGCATCACTCCGGAATTCATCAAAAAAATTGCGGAAAATCAGAAGAAAGAACTTTTCAAAAATATCAAACACGATGGCGATTCTTTAGCTAAAGAGTTAAAGCTTGAAGGTCTGAATGCGGAAATCCGTCAGATGATGGGCTCTTTGCGCTATCGTTATTCTTTCACACAAAACCAATACTTTCACTGTGGTGAAGTTGGCTGGCTTGCAGGGTTGATGGCAGCAGAACTTGGACTTGATATCAAAAAAGCACGCCGCGTGGGCATGCTTCACGATATTGGTAAATCCATGGACCACGTACAAGAAGGTGGCCATGCTGTGATTGGTGCTGATTTCATCGCTGCTCGTGGTGAAGCGCCTGACGTTGTACATGCTGTTAAAGCCCATCACTTTGATGAACAGCCTTCGACAGATCATGCCTTCCTTGTTATCGCAGCCGATGCAGTTTCAGGGGCCCGTCCCGGCGCACGTCGTTCAACAATCGAATCTTACAATCAGAAAGTTTCTGAATTGCAAGACATCGCTCGTAGCTTCCCAGGCGTGACTGATTGTTTCGTTCTGAGCGGGGGCCGCGAGTGTCGCGTAATGGTGAACGGCAAAAAGGTCGACGATCTGCACGCATTAGATTTGTCTAAAAAAATTGCAGCTAAAATCGAAGAAGAATGCAATTACCCAGGACAAATCAAAGTCGTCGTGGTGCGCGAAACAGTTGTAACAGAGCAAACTCGCAAAGAACTTGCTTAGTACTTCATCATATTCCTCACGAATTTACGGCCTTTAGACTGTCGAAACACGAAGACTTTATGTGTTTCGACAGACCTTTTATTAAGATCCCGTCAGACAGTTTCTTTTAGAAGATTCTCCGTTTTACATCGGTTCAAATAGACCAAGTAAGACAGTGACAGAGGAGAATTTTATGGTGCTAGAGACCAATTCATCAACATCGCTAGAGAAACAACGCATCCCTCGAGTGCTTGTCATTGATGACAGTTTAGACTCAGTGAAATTGATGTCCCACATTTTGGATCATTATAAATGCGACGTAACTATGGCCTTCGACGGTCAAGACGCCATTCCCCTGCTTGCAAGCAAACCTTATGACCTTGTCGTATTGGATTGGCAGATGCCACAGATGGGTGGCCGCGATACGCTTTTGTTAATGGATCGTCTGTTGACCGAAAAGAAGGTGAACAAAATTAAGAAGACAATCCCCGTGGTGATATACACAGGTCACAGCGAAGAAGAGCTGGATTTACCACTAGTTAGAAACTTTTCTTATCTTGGTTTCATAAATAAACGCCAAGCTTTCAGCTCAATGATGCGCTCGTTCAACTTCATACTCAAAAGCATCTAATTAACAGAATCTTGATAGAATAAACCCGGTTTCAACTAGGAATCGGGTTTTTTATTTGCTACTGTGAGCACCTATGAATCCTGACCCCCTACCCAAATCTCAATCCGTTTCTCTTTTAAAAATCGCTTCACAATTTGTTCAGACAGCGCAAGCTCACCCGAACGCCACTTACTTTGGTGGTCGCCGTGACTGAGTTATTAGTCGTCATCATCTGTCTATTGATCAATATGATCCTATCTGGCGCCGAGATGGCCTTTGTAACTGTTCGTAAAGTTCAGCTGCAAAAAATCTCTGCCAAAGATATCCGCGCACGCCTGCTTTTGAAACTGAAGGCAAGTCCCGAGCGCACACTCTCCGTCATCCAAATCGGTATTACGGTCGTGGGTGCTGTTGCCGCCGCCGTGGGTGGTGCGGGAGCTGAAGAAGCCCTTTCCCCCCTGTATATTGAATACTTCAATCTTTCCTCGAGCACTGCAGACGCGCTTTCAATTGTGACAGTGGTTTTACCATTGTCCTATTTAAGCGTCGTTGTTGGTGAGCTTGTGCCCAAGACCTTAGCGCTGCGTAACTCACTGACCATCGCTTTGTGGACAGCTCGCAGTCTTTACTGGGGCGAGAAAGTTCTTTCTCCATTTGTGTCGATTTTAGAAAAATCAACCCACATGATTTTGAAGATCTTCTCCTTAGGCCAGTCTCACGAACATGGTCACGGCGAGCACGACTTCGAATTGGAAGATCTGCCCCATCAAACAAAACAATACATTATGAACCTAGTGAGCGCCGACAAAATGCTTGCCAGGGACATCATGGTGCCCTGGAAAGAGGTTGTCTTTGTTCGTAAAGACGATGCCATTGAAGACGTTGAAACAATCATCGTTAATTCAGGGCACACTCGCATACCGGTTATGCATGATAATGAAATCGTGGGGCTGATTAACTCTAAAGAATTTTTTACGGCGTTAAAGTATAAAAACGTCGATTGGCAGACCCTGATTCGCCCGGTTTTAAAGTTCAAAGCCTTTGAGCCCGTCTTCCGCATCCTGGTGCAAATGCAGCAGCAGAACTCGCACATGGCGATCATTTATGAACGTGCGAATTTGCATGGCTTGGTCACCATGGAAAATATCTTTGAAGAAATCATCGGCGACATCTTTGACGAAGATGACGATGGCTTCGTTAAAAAGCTTTTGGCAGCGAAGTCTCGCCGCCGCCCTTAATACCGACCTGGGAATCATTGTTCCATATGCGCAACAATGATTCCTGATTCAGTCCTCTCACAAAACAATCAAAATGCGGCGATAAGTTAGATACAGAAAGTATCTGCTTATGAAATTACGACTGCTTATTCTGACACTATTCCTGCTCGCTTTATCGAACCCTGGATTTGCCCAGGTCCCGAGGCACCACTTGTGGCATCGCAACTGCCTGAGCATCTAAAAGAACTCCAAGAGCTGAAAGATCGCCAACAGGCTTTAGAAAAACAAATCGCCCTAGAAGTGGAAGAGCTAAAACAGCTTCAATTGAAACTTTACCCGCCTCCCCCTGAAAGATCAGGAAAAGAATTGGCCGTTAACTTTGGAATGGTTTACGGCGCCCAATGGGCCGTTTACCTAGTCACCCAACACGAAACTATTCAAGAGCATGGCTCCTGGGATAACTTCTTTAGTTATCCGCTGCGACCTGATTTCGACAAAGACTCCTTTGATTATAATATCGTCAAACATGCGATCTCGGGGAATTACTATTACCTATTTTATCGCTCTCGCGGCTATTCAGAAGTCGAAGCCTTTCAATGGACGATCTTATCTTCACTGGCATTTGAATTTGCTGTGGAAACATTTACCGAAAGACCCAGCTTTCAAGACATGTATCAGACACCCGTGTATGGAACTTTACTGGGCATGGGAGCAGAGCGGGCCAGTGAGGATTTTTTGAAACGCGAATCTAAATTCGCCCATGTATTTGGTTACCTCTTAAATCCTTTCGAGCTTATTAAAGATAAAAAATCAGATGTGACATCGATGCCTATTATTCAACCCGACTCCCTGGGACTTCTTGTGTCCTGGAGGTTTTAGTATGAAGGCATTTATAATTGGCCTGATTTTAATGATTTCACCGCTGGCTTATTCGCAAGACTTTTTTCCCTACAATTGGAGCAAGGGCATGCACCTTTTTGCGGGTGTGGGCGGCAATACGGCGTTATTCTCAGATCAAGATGGAACTTACGATGGTGGTTTAGGATTAAATCTTAAAACCGATATCACCTACTTTATCAACGAAGACTGGGCCATTGAAATTGGATCTTCCGTGGGATTCAATCGCGTTAGTAACTATCTGCTGTGGGATACGTTATTCACAGTGGGAGTTCGCACGCCACTGCCAAGTTTGACGGACTATCAACTAGGTCAGCCCTATGGACGATTGTTTGTGGGCCGCGCACCCATGGTGATTTTTTTAAATGGAGATCACAGTAAAACAAATGGAGAAAACGTCGACCGCCTGCAATTCGATGGGCCTGTCATTGGCGGCGCGATCGGAACAATGCATATCACCAGCAAAGGACGTGTGTGGTTTACAGAACTTGGCGTTGCCTATCATGAACTGAAACAACAAAGCGACATCCGCATGGATGGTGAAGTGCCCGTGATCATTTCTGGTAAAAACGTCGACGGCGAAAGTTCCATTTACAGTCTTTCCTTCACTGTCGGGATAATGGCTTTTTAAAATTCAAGATTATCAACCTCGATAGGAAGTCCATAAACTTGCTCATCGGACTTCCCGTTTTCAAGCGCATCCCCTATGACTTCGATCTTGCCGTTCATTGTAGCGGCCATATCTTTATCGAACTCGATGCTTCCGCACAGGGCGGGGCAATCGGTTCCCACATAGGAATGCTGGTGAGATCCAGCCTTTTTTATCGTCAGCCAATCACCTTCGCTTAAAGCTTTCAACTGCTCGCCGTCAATACGACAGATATATTCGCCGTTTTTTAGGATTTTATCGCGAATTGAAACTTTGATTTCCTTGATACGAAAATCTTTTTTTGGGTCTGACCACAAAAAGCTAATATTGCCGAGATTAATATACTTAGGTTTGATGTCGTCGGCCTCTTGGTTTTCCTTCCACGCCTTGCAGCTTTTGGATGTCGAAGGCACTGCCCAGATATTTTGATTGGCGGTGATTTGCAGTTCAGCGAATGCGAATGATGAAGATAATAAAAACCCCACAAAGATGATCCCACCTTTTAAACTCACTGAAAACCTCCGATAAGTTTCCATCCTAATCCGCCCCTGTTTGCAGACGCTATGATCAAGGGGAAAATACAAAATCTGTCATTTGAAACATTTTAACGTCGGTAATCTCTGACTTAACAAAAGTGCTTTAAGATATTTTTCGTAGGACTTTTATTTTATGAAAAAGAAAAAGATTTTATCTCTTCGGCCCTCCCAACTTGCCATGAGTCTTTTGGAAGTTGAAATCAAAACAAAAGAATACAAAAAAATGAGCCCTAAAAAGCTTAAAAAAACTCTTAGTGAAGAGCCTGTTCCCGTGGTGCAAGCGCCTAATGGAGATCTTTATCTGATCGATAATCATCACAAAACCTGCGCCCTGTGGATGGCGGGAGTGAAAAGCGTTTATGTCAAAGTCGTATACCGTTTTCCTAAATCAGTTTCCTATCGTGAGTTTTGGAGACGCATGATTAAAAATCATTGGGCGCATCCCTTTGATACTCGTGGAAACGGCCCCGTTGATTCTTTGTATTTCCCTAAAGACATCCGGGGAATCGGCAATGACCCTTATCGAACGTTAGCATGGCTATGTCGCCAACATGGGGGCTATAAGAATAGCAAAAAGACTTTTGCGGAATTCAAATGGGCCAATTACTTCCGCAAGAAAAGACTTTTGAAATCAAGTTATCTGACGGATTTCCGATTGGGACTCAAAAAAGCCCTGGTCGCGGCTCGCCATCCCGATGCGCGACGCTTACCTGGATACATGGGGAAAGACGAAATATGACCCTCAACGTATTCACAGAACCTGCGAAACTCCTTGAACCATGAAACCGAAATAAATTTACCAAAATACATATTCCCATTAAATTTGGCTATTTAGGTCCTTTTCAATTGCTCGCTCTTGGTTCTATGTGTATTCAGAGCCCCCATTTCTGGAACATGTAAGGAACACAGTGAGCAGCAAACCTCAGGTCACCACCTTTATTGATTACCGACTGTTTTTACGTCATTGGTATGACTTTAATAAGTCCCAGACACCTTCCTTTTCCTTTGGCACTTGGACTCGCCAATGTGGTTTTAAAAGCCGTAGCGCCTTAAGCAACATTCTTCATGGAACTCGCAATCTGGGGAATGACTCGATACCACTTATTTTAAATTCCTTAAAATTAAATCCTTTAGAGGCTGAATACTTTGAACACTTAGTCCTTTATGCCAACGCTTCCAATTTTCGCACTAAGGAATATCACTTCCAGCAGATCATCGCTTTATACAAACAACATGATGGCGAGGACGTTAAAGATGTCGTTAAGTTTTTGGCAAATCCTAAAACGCCTCGTGTGCATCTGCTTTTAACTCTTCAGCCTCTAAAATGTACGGCAGCATTCGTCGCACAAACATTTGAAATCCCAAGATCAGAAGCCCTGGAAATTTTAGAAACTATCAAAGCCTGTGGACTTGCAACTTACAACGAAGCCAGCGGGTGTTGGTCTTCGACGACTAATAATTTGCGAATTCCAAGTACAATGAGCAGCACCGCGATTCAGTCCTTCCATAACAATGCTTTAACCGAGGCACAAAACGCCATCATGCTGCCTTCCACAGAACGTCATTTTGAGTCTATGTCCCTCACTTTGAACCAGATAGAATACGAAGAACTTAAAAAAGACGTCGACCAATTTTTAAGCTTCTTAAGCAAGAAATACACGTCAGATTCGTTAGATGGTTCGCGCATTTGCCAAATGAATCTTAACATCATTCCGACAAGTCAACGACTTGAAGTCCCCGTTTCAACTGCTAAAGACAATGCCGTTTCACCCTCCCCTGCATTGGAGAACATTCTATGAAATTAGTAATCGCAATTTTTATATTGATGTTGGGACTCTCGGTCGCTTCGGCGAATACAGTTCGTATTGGGAATGGGGGCGACACAATACGTACTGCGCAGCCCGGTATCATGTCTATCCTGATGACGGCTCCCCACAAGTTGCGACTATTGGCTCACTCTTGGATGTATGCTGATAACATCGATACGGTGTTGCCAAAGGAACGTTTCGAAGAGTTTGAAAACATCATCGAAAGAACACCTTTGGAAATTCAAGAAGCTCCCTGCATCGTCAATGGCCAAAAAAAATCAGCAGCAGCTTACGTAACTCCCTATCAATCTATTTGTGTAAGCTGGAAGCGCTTAGAAAGAAGCGCAAGCAAAGACTTTCCCGAACTCCAAATCCTGGCTTTGCTAGCTCACGAATACTTGCACCTATTGAATTATGACGAAGCCGACGCCGTAATTTTTCAGAAATATGTCATGCAGTACCTTATGAAAAATGGATTGCCTGAATACAATCCGAACGCGGTCTATCTGGTTGATGGTCAGTTTTTAAATCGCTTCAACGCTGTTAACTGGGATGACAAAGACGCGGTCACATCTTACGTCATGGATATGAATTCAATGACAAACGCCCAACTTAAGGAGTTGACGGCTGTTCAAACGAGCGTTTATCCCCTGTTGAAACCCGCAAATAATATTTTGGGCGACATCTATTTGCGTCTTCGATATTTGCAGCTTATCTCCGTTGCCAATTGGACAACGGGCCCTGATATTCCAAGACTTAGAATGACTTTAGAGGCTCGTTACTTCGTGAAGGACAAACGGACTCGTACTCGCCCGCCCATTACGGCACATATGCTTTCAGGGCTTTTCGAAAAAAACACTCGCTTGCCTTTGATGCATCCGAATACGCTGATTCCCTATATCAAGAACGACACGAAGGATGAAGTTCAAAGTATTTTAAAAGAACTTGAAGACCTTATTGAGCAACTGAATAAGAGTTTGTCTAGCATGGACCTATACAGCACTCACATAAGCTTCGTTGAAAAACGTTGAGACAAATAAAAAACCCCGGCGATGAACCGGGGTTTTTCGTTTGGACAAAGTGTGTCCGTACCTTATGACTAAGGGATGACTTTGTTTGCGTGGTATTGCTCTTCGTTGTAATCATCAACCAGGATCGCGTCATAGCGAACTTGATCTGCTTCTTTCAGAAGTTTTGCTTCCTCAGCAGTGATGATGTTTTTATTCAAAGCTTCATCAACCAATGTGTTCGTCTTCTGTTTAGGAAGAGCTTTATCGCGGATGGCTTTTTTGATTTTCTTCTCAGCAGCGTCTGCTCTTAAAGAAACCGAGAAAGCGTAATCCAAACGGCCTACTGCTTGATCGCGTTCTTTAGGAAGGTAAATACCTTGAGTCAAACGATCGCGGATACCGCCTTCTTTCATCATTTCTGATGCAATAGCGTGAGTCCAACCGTCAGAAGCTTGAGAACCGATGGAGTTGATACGAGACCAAGCACCGATCCAGCCTTTAAAGAACCAACGAGCACCTGGGATCTTCAAGTTATCAAAGATACCATCGAAACCTTTTTGGATTTCAACCATGCACATTTTCAAGTTGTAGTGAGCAAATGCCAAGTCTTCTTCTTTGCGGCCTTCTGCTTCGAAGCGGCGCAAGATAGCTGTCGCGATATACATGTGGGCCAAGATATCTGCGAAACGACCTGTGATTTTCTCTTTCATTTTCAAAGATCCACCGAGCACACCCATCGCTACGTCAGACAGCAATGCGAATGTAGCCGATGCCCAAGACATACGACGGAAGTAGACTTTCATTTGTGGATGGCAATCTGGAGTAGCAGCCAAGTAACCACGAGAGAATGACAATAGGATCGCACGGCACGTGTTACGTACGATGTGACCAATGTGACCGAAGAACGCTCTATCGAAACCTTTTAGATCGTTAGCTTCGTATGCTTTTACTTCAGCGTAAGCAAATGGATGGGCACGAAGCGCACCTTGACCAAAGATGATCAATGTACGAGTCATGATGTTTGCACCCTCAACCGTGATACCGATCGGAGTTGCGATGTAGATTTCAGCAAGTACGTTACGGGGACCTAGAGAGATACCCGCACCGCCCATGATGTCCATCGCATCAATGATCACTTTACGACCCATTTCAGTCGCATAGTATTTTTGCATCGCTGTGATAACGCCTGGTTTGATACCTTTATCCAAAGCACCCAAGCAATATCTTCTCATTGCTTCCAATGCATAAGTCGAAGCACCGATACGAGCTAGAGGCTCTTCAACACCTTCAAATTTACCGATAGAAACACCGAACTGACGACGAACAACCGCATGAGCAGAAGTCACACGCATCGCAAGTTTAGTACCGCCTGTAGCTTGAGCTGGAAGAGAGATACCGCGACCCGCCGCCAAACACTCCATCAACATCATCCAACCACGACCTGCACCACCGATACCACCAACGATAGCATCTTCAGCAACGACGACAACGTCTTTACCTTGTGTTGGGCAGTTATAGAACGGAGTTCCTAGTGGATCATGGCGACGACCCAAAACAACGCCTGGCGTGTTAGAAGGGATCAAACCGCAAGTGATACCAAGGTCTTCACCTTTACCCAAAAGATTTTCAGGGTCACGAAGACGGAACGCCAAACCGATAACAGAAGAGATCGCCGCTAACGTGATCCAACGTTTATTCCAGTTCAGTCTGATTTTGATTTTACCATCAGTGTCTTTAAACAAAACACCCGTAGAAGTAATCGCACCCGCATCAGAACCGGCATTTGGCTCTGTCAAACCGAAGCATGGGATTTCCAAGCCATCCGCTAAACGAGGCAACCAGTGTTTTTTCTGAGCATCAGTACCGTAGTGAGCAAGAAGCTCTGCAGGACCCAATGAGTTCGGAACCATGACTTGGATCGCAACTGCCAAAGAGCGCGAAGAAAGTTTCATGATAACTTCAGAGTGGCAAAGTGCCGAGAAGCCAAGACCACCGTATTCTTTAGGAACGATCATCCCTAAGAATTTTTCTTTCTTGATGTAATCCCAAATAGCTGGAGGAATTTCTTTCGTTTTATAGATCTCCCAGTGGTCGATCATTTTACAAAGAGTTTCAACCGGGCCTTCAACGAAGGCTTTTTCTTCCGCCGTCAAATCTGGATAAGCTTCATTCATCAAATTTTGGAAGTTGGGTTTACCAGAGAAAAGATCTTTCTCTACCCACACCACACCCGCATCTAGAGCGGCTTTTTCAGTATCAGAAATTTTAGGAAGGAATTGAAACTTCTTAAAGATCGCAAACACACCTGAAGTAACAAGTGCTGTACGAATCGGCGGCACGTTGAAGATAACTGCCAAAACAGCACCCACAACAAACAACCACATCGGAGCCGCAAAGCCCACCATGATTGCCGCAATCAAGATCGTCCAAACGATCAAAGGACTTCCAAAGAAGCCAACAAACAACAGCGCCACAATCGAGCCCAAAACCCAAGCCCAAGTGCAGCACTCTAAGAAATACCCATAAACGCTGATTGAATCCACGATGATTCTCCTTATTATTGCTTACCCCATCAATTACACTCCTAAATCCAAAGGCAAGCAAGCGAACTTCGATATTTACCCAACAAATACGAGGGCTTAAGTACTGTCAAAACTAGAGCACAACTACTAATTCAAACCAGTTCCCCGCCCGCCCAACAAAATAAAACCGGCAAAAAAGGACACCCAGTCCCCATTTTAATCGAATAATTCGGAACTCTTCGAACCGAGCCCAACGAGCTGAAAACCCCACCAACAGCGGCGCTAAGTCGCCAAAGGCGACAGCCAGCCAAAAAAAAGCGGCGCCCGCAGGGCCCAGCCAAAAAACCAACGAAGAGTTATGCAGAAGAGCAAGAAGCAACCCACCAAGGGGGCGATCAAAAAGGTCCAGATCCGAGGCGGAGGGGGCCGCCCGCAGCGCAGGCGTACTTAAGGTACGTCGGAGCGAGGACGGCCCCCTCCAACGAAGGAGATGGGCCTTTTTCATCGCCCCCGCTCGAAGGCAAAAAAAAAGCCACCTTCCGGTGGCTTTTTCATCTCAACTAAGAAAAACTAATTACTTAGTTTCGCCAGCTGGAGCTGCAGGAGATGCTGCTGGAGTAGCAGTTGCATCAGCTGCTGGAGTAGCTGTAGCGTCTGCTGCTGGAGCTGCTGCACCGTCAGCTGCTGGAGCTGTAGTAGTAGTCTCAGTAGTAGTTGTAGTTTCAGCTGGTTGGTTTTTAGAGCAAGTGAAACCAGTTGTGAAAGAAAGTGCTAGCAAAGCTGCGATAACGATAGCTTTCATTGTTGTGTCCCTTCGTAAATTTACAAACCCGCCGAAATGGCGAATTTGTGTTTTTTGTTAATCTCGACTAAGGGCTAAGTTATACAAATTTCTAATACCTTAGCAATAAAATTTTGAAAATTATTTCTGGCAATGTCCGCACCAGAAAGTATTCCGACCGCCCATCACTTTCGATTTGATCTGTTGTTTGCACACAACACACGGTTCTCCTGCACGATCATATACTTTGAAGGTGTTTTGAAAGTAACCGCTTTCGCCCGAAGTTTGTGCAAAATCACTGATCGAGGAACCACCCTTTTCAATGCTCTCTGCAAGAATGCGACGGATCTCTCGAACCAATAGATTTGCTCTCTCAAGAGAGAGCTTTTTCGCAGGTAAAGACGGCTTAATTTTCGCCGCAAAAAGAGCTTCACTGGCGTAAATGTTCCCCACACCAACGACCACTTTTTGATCCATGATGGCAACCTTCAAAGCGATCTCTTTATTGCGTAAACTCTGCCACAAAGATTCGCCCGAAAATTCAGCACTCAGGGGTTCTGGTCCCAAAATTTTAAGCCTTGGATGCGCAGCAACATCATCTGCTGCAACAAAATCAAAAATCCCAAAGCGCCGCGGATCGCGGTACGCCAGACGCAACCCCCCTGAAAAATGCAGATAGATATGATCATGCAAACGGTCATCACCTAGAGGCGCCACACGCCATGTCCCCGTCATTCCAAGATGCGAAAGCATGCCGCCTTTGTTCGTCCAAAGCAGAAGGTACTTTGCACGACGCTCCACCTTTTTGATTTTCTGCCCGATCAATGTTTTCAATTTTTTTAAAGGAATGGGATCGCGCAAATCAGGACGCTTCAATTCAATGTCTAAAAGAGTCGGCTCTTTGATCAGGATCTGCTCAAGACCTTTTCTGACGACTTCGACCTCGGGTAGTTCAGGCATAAATTAACCTCTTCATAGACTTTTCAATTTTCGGCTGACAAAGCGTTTTTATCATTGAGTCGAACGCAAAAGCAACTCTACTTGGTTTAACATTTTATGTCTGCTGTATTTAAATTTGACACTTTTCATACGCATGATTGCGTATACTCGATTTAGCGATGGCCCGGAAGTTGGAGGATGTGAGGCGATGAAAAAATCCTCCCTCCTTCTCTTAAGCTTAGCCACGTTGTTATGGTCGCAACTTGCTTTGACGGCGCCGCTTTGTGCTGCGGTTTTCACCTCTGCGGAACCACAACTTTCCCTCCTGCAGTGGGATGCCCAAACGGCTTTGCGCAAAGACTTCAGCAAGTTTACCGATTTGGAACTTCTTGGGTTTACCTATTCCTCCGATAAAGATGCCCTCTCCTATAAAAGTTTAGCTGATGAGTATTATGCCAAACTGTCCTCCCTGGAAAAGTCAGTCCTTAGCGACTATACTGAGCTCAGTGGACGTGAATATGAAAAGATGAACGCTAATATTTCAAAGTTTCTGAACAACCAATCACTCAAGAAAAAAGACGCTGTAGCGGTCCAAAACTTACTCGGAGCATTCGACAAGGGTCTGACGCTCCCGCAGGGATTTATTCTTTTTCGCGGTATTGATGCCTCGTCAGGCATCAAGTTTGGTAAAGTGGGAACCATGATGAAATGGGACCGCTTGACCTCCACTTCGGTAAATCCGGAAGTGGCACGTTATTTCGCCAATGACTACAACATGGAACGCACTTACATCTTGGTTCTAGAGGTGGCAGAGCCCGTGCGGGCCATCGTTGCTAAAGACGCGACAGAAATGGAGTTTATTTTTGCACCACGGACAAGATTCCAAGTGGTTTCACGGCATATTGATCGCTCAGAAAACATTCAAATTATCCACCTTAAGGTTTATCCTCCGCTCCCCTAGAACACGTTTATGACTCTTTGAGGTCATTTCAGACTTTTTCACTATCTCTTAGTTGCAAAACTTAATTTCAGATGGCGAAATAGCCGGACTTTAAACGGGAGTATCAATGAAATTCTCTTTCACACTTATCACATCTCTCATCTTGTTAGCTGTTACTAATGCCCACGCTTTTCAAGGTTCTTACGCATGCGATGATGGTTCCACTTTGACTTTAACATCGGTTGAGCCCACATTTTACTTGGCCAATAAAATTAATGCAGATAAATCAGCTTCATCGCTGGCGGTGATCAGCTTTGATTCAACTTTAGCCTTCGGTGAAATGTATCGCGATGACGAAGAAGCCTATATGGGCGACGTTAAGGTGACTGCAGAGGGCCTGTCTCTTCAGTTCGAGAATGGCAACACAGTTCTGTGTCATAAATAGTTTACGGGCAGTATCGGTAAATCCGAAATGTCGGATTTACCGATATGGTTATTCATTCTTTCACCCATTTTTTTTCCGCTTCTTTTTTTGCGATTCGCGCACAAGAATCAATATAGACTTGCCTCATTTCCGTCTTACTGATTCCGTAAAGCTCGCACATTTTCATCAGCAGGCAAGGCGATGCATTTCGCTTGTTATTTTCTATGTTCGACAGGTATTGAGGTCCGGAATAACCTAGTTTATCAGAGGCTTCCGACTGGCTAATTAAAGTAGCTATTCGTTTTTCTCGCAGATATCTTCCAATTGGCATAAACACCTCAATGGTGTCACCGTACGATTCAACTTGGGCCTTTTCAACCACCGATGGTTTACTTTGCCGTAACTTCACAATTCAAAACAATTTTTTGTTTTATTCCAAGTTGAGTCGATGACAGATCTTCAAATCGCAGTGTTCACAGATTTCAAATATGAAAGCTTTCTTAGAACTCACTAATCTTTGTCGGAATCTTTGGTTTCTTCAAGGTATTCATGAACGCCGGCATCTTTTTGCTTTTGAGTCTCAGATCTTATCAAAAACACCACGATCGAAGAAGCAAGCAGATAGATGAGCCCTAACACCACTAAGAGTTTCGCAAGCAGCCTGGCTTTGTTTCTTAAGAGCAATCCCACAATGATCACGACCGGGGCGATGAAAATTCCCCATACAAATAAAAAATCAAAAATCTTCTGCATCATCGCAAATACTCCTGTCACTTAAAACATAATTCTATACATGATAGTGGTAGTTGGTTTTAATTTCCAGATGGATAAGTCATTTATTATTTCCGGATTGGTGAACTTTGTACTTCCATTGATATTTTTCCTGTTTTTTTCAATCATGGGTGCCGTCCCCTTAAAAATCTTAAGAATTACTAAAAAACATCCAAAATCCAAAATCTATTCAATGGATGAGTTTCTTATTAATAGTAATAGAAGTCAGGTCAGAGCTTTTTCTCCTCTATTTCTAGCCGTCCTTTTCATGATCGCCTATGTTGGCACAGTTCAATACACGACCGACACCTTCATTACAGCGTTTTGGATAGGCTGTGGGGTTTTGCTATTAATACATACTTATGCTTGGTTGAAATCGCCAGTCTATCTGCTATTCAAAAAAAGAATCGCTTGGCTCCTGCTATTAGTGGGCTTGGGGTTGTTCAGCCCCTTTGTGCTCGCCGGAAAACCCTATGAACATCTTTTTATGCTCTTTGGAGTTATTTTGTTGGCGGGGATGGCCCGGTACTTATCTTTGCTAATCGAACGACTTAGCCTTGATGGATATGCGATTGAAAATATTTAGGCGATTAATCGCATACTTCGTACCTTTTTAGCTCTTTATCGAAGGTATAGCCGATTGTGCAATAATCTTGATCGTAACTTACTTCAATTGCTGGGGATTTTTTGTAGATGGCTCTCTTAGAGGCATTGCCTTCTTCGTCGAAATATTTTCTTTCTGAAATGCCTAAGTCGCCGGCTTTCTTAAGACTTAAGGTCAAATCGACCTTCCCATTCAGCAACGGCTGCTCTTTCAGAATTTCTTCTTTTTTAGATCCATCTTTCTGAGTAAGAATCAAAATCGCACGCGATAGTTTGGCCGTTTCATTAATTTGAAGTTTGACAACATCTTCTTTCCCATCGCCGTTAAAATCTAACTTATAGGATGGCGTACGGATTTCTTTGCGTAAAGCTTCTGGATAATCGGGATCGATCACATCTCTAAACTTGTTGGAGGAAGCAGCCGAGTTTACAAAGGAACTTGAAACAATAAGAAACGGAAGCAGGGTTTTAATCATCATGGAAAAATCGTAGCTTGTTAGCAAAAGTGCGTCAATGCATGGAGGTTAAAATTAAAAAGGCTGGGATTCCCCAGCCTCTTTTGTTGAGAGATTTAAGTTCCACCGCGAATAAGGAATAGAACAATGAGCAAAGGAATTGGAATTCCCAAGGCCCACAATAAAATCCAACCAATTGCGCCCTTTGTGTTGTTGACAACGTCTAGTGCTTTCATCAGGACCTCCCTTATCTTGCCACGTCGATCATACGACGTTCATTGCACACAGCTCCTACCATTCCACCTAAAGCGGCTGCGATCATCGCTAATACGATCATCACGAAGCTGCTCCAACCGACTGCTTTAAGAGTTGTAGCCGCGGCTTTGCGCGTCTCTTCCATGGCTTTGTCGGTTTTCTCTTTCAATGTTGCCACAGCCTTGTCAGCTTCCTCCGGAGTCATGCCAGCTTGTGCTGCCAGATAATTTTTTGCACTCTCCTGATCGCCGCGCACCAAACGAGAAGCAAGCCCCTTAACAATCACATCCGCATCCGCTGCCAACTTACGATTACCCAGGCTGTCTTGGATCATATCGTTAATTACTGGTGCTTGCGTCGCTGCGATACCACCTGCTGTCGAAGCCGCAGCACCCAAGGCAGAACCTGTCACTTTACCCAACATTGCGACTGACGCCATCGTATGGCAGACCATCAGTAGTACACAGATGCCTCCCACCAACAAACCTTGCATCACACCTACAACGTCGACACGGCGACGAGCAATGCGAACCGAGTAATAACTGCCGGTAAAGTTTCCGACGATCAAAGCCACGACGATGCTGACACCCGCAAAGATCGTCGCATTTTTAACTGTCGATCCATCATCAAGACCAATTCCACCGAATGCCACGGACAGCGCCAGCAAGCCGATCATCGTCACTAAACCAATGACAACCCCTGCAAGTGCCGAGCGCCAACAAACCAAATGGCGATGACCATTCAATTCCACATTTCCATTTCTATAACTATCATTATTCATGAATGCTCCTTTCAATAATTCTTGTCGTATGATGAATGAGGTTAAAATTCACAGCCAGTGCTTTTAATCTAATCTTGTTTTCAAACAAATTATTTCCAGTTAACGAAACTATACATATATTCGTCGACAGCAGCTAAAGGCATCAGTGCACCCTTAGCGGATGATTCCAAATCATAGGCTTTCGATGTCAGACAGGCAGCGCTGCCACCAGCCAGTTGGAATTGATCCAGTGGCACGTGTCTTACTGTTTTTCCCATCGCCTTTAAAATCTCAGACATTCTTGGCACATAACTTCCGACAATTACCGAGTCACCAATCTCGACCCAGTTCAAACCAAAACTCATGGTTTCTTGTCGGCTTACCGGGATGACGGAGGTGAGACCACTGTTATTAAGGATTTCCCAGGAATGCGCAGTGAACGCATCTTTACAGGCAAAGGCAGTTCCATCTTGCAAAATCGCTAAGGCTACATCGAGGTGATAGAAATTTGGATCTTTGAGTTCCAACGGAATAACCTCACAATCGAAAAATTTCTCTAAATATTTGGTAACTGCACGATCTGATCGGAAGCCATGCCCCATAAAGATCTTTTGACCTTTTTCAAAAGCCACGACGTCGCCACCTTCAAGATGACTGGAAGCCTGCCCCCAAACGTGGATACCCCGCTTTTCTAAGTTAGTTCTTCTTTCGATCGCCTCAACTTCTCGCTGCTCGCAGCGCAGGCGAGTCACAAGCGCAGAGAGTCCCTTAGAGGTACTTTTCAGAATCGCGCTATCTTTCATAAAAACAGAATCAAAGGCCCCGTGAATAAACGGCAAGACCATGACGTTGGCGCCACACTCCTTAAGTGTTCTTACAAATTTCATGTGTTGTCTCATCGAGAGTTCCGGTGATGAGCTTCCGATTTTCATGTGAGGATTGATATTCCACGCAATTTGGTAGACACAGCCTTCATGTTCCAAGCACTGCGAAGGACAACAGGTGGCACTTACAAAAAATGTGGGACTGCAATTTTTCATCGGCTCCTCCTGAATCCAACGGTGAAAATGAACAACAGATAATTTGTATTAAGCACAAATGGGGCCAATATAGATGGCATAAACACTGCAACGTTAAATACTGAGAGAATTTGATTTTTTCATTGGGAGATTGCTATGCGAATCACTGAAAACTCAGAAACAATGATCACGGACTTTGATCCGATTTCCAGCCAACCAAAATTAGAGCAGCACGCTGACTTATCGCAAATTCACATGCAATTAGCAGTATTTAACCGATCCAGACTGGATCCAAAATTACCTTCGAAAAATTGGAAACAAGAAATCGGTGAAGAGGCATTTATACGAATTTTAGAAAACGAAATGCTTCATGCGGAACTCGACGAAATTCAATCACGCTTGGTGGATATGCCCCTTGATCCAAAAAAATTTATGGAGTGGTTTGAGGAATTGCGCCTCACAGGACCTGGGCAAAATGACCCACTTTTCGATTGGCTGGAAGAGTCTGCGAACCACGAAGAAATGACTTGGTTTATTCGTCAAGAGGTCGCAGGCGAGGCTGGTTTTGAAGATCTGACGGCACTGACCCAAGTGAAGATGCCAACACGTCCAAAATTGGAACTTGCAAGAAACTATTGGGACGAAATGGGGCGAGGAAATGAAAAAGGCATGCACGGTCCCATGCTTTCAAATCTTGCCCATGAATTGCAGATTGAACCACCCTCCCTTCAAGAAACGATGCCAGAGGCAGCGGCTCTTGGAAACATCATGATGGCTATGGCCTTAAACCGCCGTTACGCTTATCACTCTGCTGGAGCTCTGGGGGTGATTGAACTGACAGCGCCAGGCCGAGCACTGAAAGTCTATCATGGGCTTAAACGATTGGGATTGAGTCCGGAAGCCCAAAGATATTATCTAATTCACTCCAGTCTAGACATTAAACATTCCGAGGCATGGAATGCGGAAGTATTGTTCCCTCTGGTGACGGAAAACCCTGCGTTGGCAAAACCAATCGCTGAAGGAGCGTTGTTAAGATTGAACGCCGGCAAACGTTGCTTTGAAAGATATCGTAAAGAGCTTTGGGGTTCTTCTCATTAACTTATAAGGTATAATATGAATAGCACAGTTTCGTATTTGATCTCCCTGTTCATTTCTTTATTTCTTGTAGGGTTTTTCTTTATCGACTTTCTTTCAAACTCTTAAATACAGGAAAGGGCCGAAGTATGAGTACTAAGAAAAATCAAAATGAAAAAACCAAAGGCTCCCAAACTCAGGAGCCAGATAAAGATCCTTACACGTCACAAGATTCAAACAGCAAAGGTGGAAAGGACGGGAACGTAAAATCCCGTTCTATAAACTTTAAAACATACAATTGACGACGGCCATCCCGATAGTCTCCCCTGGGAAGGCCGCCGTTTGCGGTACATATTTTTTAAGTGGACGGCGAAACTTGAACGTCGTTCCCATGAGGATCGGTGTGTATTCGATAACCAATTCCTCGCACAGTTTTTATAGAGACCGAGCTTTTCTTATGGGCAATTTTGTCGCGCAGGCGGCAAATAAGAACATCCACAACATTCGTGCTGGGCACAAAATTATATCCACAGATATTTCTTAGTATCTGCTCTTTGGAAATCACCTTGTCGGGATTTAAAAAGAACGTTTCTAATAAATGAAATTCGCGCTCTTGAATGTCGATTTTTTCGGTTTGATTGGTAAGCACTCGCTTAATGCGATCCAACCGTAAATCACCGCAGGATATCACCGGTGTGTTTTCGTAAGATCGCATGATTTTTGCGACCTTGATCTGAAGTTCTCCGATAGAAAATGGTTTGCAGATATAATCCTCAGCCCCATTTTTTAGCCCTTGAAGTTTTTCTTCTAAGTCCGCCACCGCGCTTAACATGATGACAGGCAAGTTCGTATAATGGCTTTTGATGTGTTTGAGTAAATCAAATCCGCTCAGGGAAGGCAGTCTTAAATCTGTAATAACAAGGTCGTAATGACGGGTGGAAAGCTTCTTCAAAGCATTTAAGCCATCATATTCCCAATCTACGGAGTAGCCATCCAACATCAAGCTGTCAGTTACAATCCTTGCAATGGCGCTGTCATCTTCGACCAATAGAAACCGCTTCGGCATACCTCGTATCCTTTCACCCCAAGTGCCTAGGAAGGCACAGTTTAAATTTTGATTAACTTTGGAGAGCAAGGTAAACGATGAAGGATACATTGAGAAAGGTTTATTAAGCCTCTTTCTGAGTCTTCATGCAATTTCACAGGAACAGGAAAACTGGTGTTACAAACGAAACATAAACACCACAAAAATTCGAACAAATGCCTAGGCCTCAAGCAGCA
Organism: Bdellovibrio sp. SKB1291214; assembly: GCF_002209355.2. Taxonomy (GTDB): domain Bacteria; phylum Bdellovibrionota; class Bdellovibrionia; order Bdellovibrionales; family Bdellovibrionaceae; genus Bdellovibrio. The sequence continues at coordinate 2,540,048 of NZ_CP106855.1, read as the reverse complement.
AATGCTGGGTGAAAGAAGAGTTAAGACCCTTGGCTATTCCTGAGTGCTCACGCGAGTATCATTGATGACAGTAAGACCCTCTGCTGCATCCTCAGCAATCTTACCAACTCGCTTTTTTTCTTCTGCAGATTTCACAGTTCCGCGTAAGATCAGCGTGCTGTGCTTTTGGATAATTCCGATATTTTGCGCAGATCGCGACAACGTGACGTCGCTTTTAAACAGCGCTTGAATGGCGTCCGTCACATCGAGTTTTTCGACAACGCTATCGGCCTTTTCAGAAATCTCTGCTTCAGGAACGGCCCTCGCACTGGTCACAAAACCTAATAAGATCCAACAAAACACAAAATACTTTATCATGTTGCTGCTCCCGGATGCTGACGAACTCCGGTGCATCCGGAGTGTATTTAAGTGTGACTTAAAAAATCCGGAATGCAAAATGATTATCTGCTTTAATAGAAAAATGCATCCAAGCATTTGCCAGTTTCATCTAAAATGACAAACCGAAGTTGTCGCCATTTTTGAATGAGAGCAATCAGGGAGATAATCGCATGATCTATGTCATCCACGATCTCTGCCGGATGCAAAGACAAGTGCTTTAGATTCTCCGGCAAGTGTTCTTTAAGACGGTTGGACTGATCTATAAAATCCCCAGGGATTCTTTCTGCAAAAATGTAAACCATGACTTAATCCCAAAAAGAGCATCCGTAAGACTTTAATTAGATTGCGTAAGTGGTCTGATTGGCGTCGCTATTTCATGCATAGATAAAACCCCACCTGTGGGAGTAAAGCGCAACATCACCCCGCCGGCACCCAAAGTCAGCGATCCTACCTTTAACTCTTCGTCCTCGAACGCTGGAAGAAAATCCATAAAGTTTTCAGGTGCCGTATCCACTGTATCGCCCGCGTATTTGTAGTCCTCGTAAATTTCCTTCATCGCTCCCATACAAACTCCTTTAAGACAGGTACCGCCCCGTCTCTACATAGTTAGTATTTACACATTATTTACACTATAACAAGCGATATGTAAATATTGTGTAAATGCGCAGTGTAAACTGGACCTCAAATGAAAAAAAGGGGCTGGTAGCCCCTTTTCCCTGTTTCATTTTTTACAACTTTATTTCTTGACGATTTTGACGCTTGAAGAGCTTTGGGAACCCACAGACGAATTCCCGATAAGATGAATCTCGCCGGCGAAGTTATCAATGCTGTCGACTCTTGAATCGACAAGATAAACAATGCCTGAACCGTGAGAGATGCTACCCACATGCCCATTTTCAATTCGCGCATTAATAGCGCCTTGAGAAATCGAATTCACATCCACATCGTGCAAGCTGATCATCGCTGCCATGTTATGGATTTCATAAATGGAACCCTTCACGCCATTCTCCGAACGTCCATAAACAGACAATTTCGAAGAAAGATCATGAAGTGAGCCGATCGTTTGCACACTCGCACAAAACACTCCCGCAAAGTTTGATACTTCAGAGATCGAGTGAGAAGCCACTTGAACCAAGGAAGCACTGAAGTTTGAAACCTTGCCAACTGCCTGAGCATTCAAACTTAAGTTTTGTAAAGAAAACGAGCTGACACTCGCAATCGATCTTGCTTGGACCGATAGGTTTTGCCCGGCACCATTACTAATAGATCCGATGCGCTCATACTGAATTTTTGATCCCGCACTATGAATCTCAAAAGATTTTTCAGGAGATTGCTGATCGGCCATGGTGTCGTAAGCAATCTCAGTCTTACCATCTAACATCGCCTGACAGAAAGCATCCGAGGTTTTATCTCCACCATCTATCATCTCGGGAATGGAAACAATGCTGTCCTCGTCGCTGGGGTCTTGCCCATCAACAACGGGGGAATAATCGGAACCATCTGTACTTTGCAGTGACTTGGGATCAAACGTGTAACTAGAAGACGGTGAACAGTTTTGAAACAAAACAACGCTGGAACCGGCTAAAACCATCAACGACAACTTTTGCAGCTTCTGAAAATTCATAGGCTCCCCTAGATACGAAGTACCCAGAACCCATCTATTGCAACCCCCGTGCTTGCCATTTCCACTGAAGTCGCAATGGATGACTAAAATCGTCGAACCTTTTAAAGCTGTCTATTAGCTTTCCAGAATAAATAAGATTAATGCAAACAGATGCCTCGCCTATAATTGTTTTGACGATTTAAAATGGAGTTCAAGCCCCTGTCGCGTGTTACTTGCCTGAGAATTCACATAAAAATGTCTCATTTTAATCCAACTCTCCGTCGACAATGTAGAACTCCTACGCACCCTCTTAGGCTGAGTTATTTCGGGATGTGAAAAACATTTTTTCTAATTAATAGCTAATAATCTGCATTCTTATATGCAATGATCTGAACGAACTCTTTCACTTCCCATTGGAAAATTTAATATGCGATCTCGTATACCGTTAAGTCTTATCTCCCTGGCCTTGGGCGGATTTGGTATTGGTCTGACTGAATTTGTGATCATGGGTCTTTTGCCTGAAGTAGCCGCTGCAATGAATGTCACGATCTCGCAAGCTGGTCACTACATTGCGGCTTACGCTTTGGGAGTGGTGGTTGGAGCACCCTTGCTTGTTCTTGCAGGAAGGTCTTATCCTCCCAAGAAACTTTTAAAGATTCTGATGATTATCTTTACCGTTTTTAATGGTCTGTCTGCCTTGGCACCAAATTCTTGGACATTCTTGCTTTTAAGATTTCTTTCGGGGCTGCCTCATGGGGCTTTCTTTGGTGTGGGTGCGGTTGTCGCTTCCCGAATTGCTCCTCCAGGAAAAGCCGCCTCCGCTATCGCCGTGATGCTGGGTGGCCTGACTATTTGCAACATCATTGGAGTTCCGCTGGCTACTTATTTAAGTCAGCTTTCTAGCTGGAGAGCCGCCTTTGGATTGGTGGCTGTGATTGGCGCTATCACGTTTACGGCGATCCATTTATGGTTGCCAGAATTAGAGCCCATCACCAAAGGGGGGCGTGCTAAAGATGAATTTGTTATCTTTAAAAACTCCAACCTGTGGTTCGGAATTGCGATTGCGTCGATTGGTTTTGGCGGATTTTTTTCTTGGTTCAGCTATATCAATCCTCTTCTGACTCATCAGACGGCGGTGGCCAAAGAGTACATCCCTTACTTCTTATCATTAGCCGGGCTTGGGATGACCGTGGGAAATTGGTTGGGCGGTCGAATGGCAGATTCGATGTCAGCACTCAAGGCGGCGGTTTACTTGCTGTTGTCTATGACGCTCGTATTGATATTGAACTCGATGCTTTCCGCTCACTTGGTACCGATGATTTTTCTGACGTTTATTACGGGCGCAAATGCCATGGCGATGGGATCACCAATACAGATTTTACTTCTGGAATCCTCCAAGGAATCCCCGCTTCTGGGATCCTCCATAGGACAAGGAGCTTTTAATATGGGAAATTCGCTGGGAGCCTTCTTAGGAGGGTTGCCTCTGGCAGCAGGCTTATCTTTCAATTCCCCATTGTGGGTCGGAACGGCATTAGCGTTCGGGGGGCTTTTAATCGCCCTTTCTTTAAAACGTCGCATCGGTGACTTTAAAGCTTCAGCCGACACCATCGCTCTTCATTAGCCATCCCGTGGGAACGACCCACGGGATCTTTTTTTAAAAAACTAGCGGGTAGCTCCTGGACTTACCAATGAATCCGTCGTTTCGCTTTGCGGGAACTCTCCGCCTTGCGTGTTCAAGGCTCTGTTTTCTTTAGAGTTGATATCACGACGGTCCGTTGTACCTAAGGCACGTCTTTGTTCTTCCGTTCTGTATGAAGAATCGTAGTTGCGGTTGTAGTTTTGATTATATGTCGAAGACTTCGATTTTGCTCTTGTGCCTTCCGCATATGAAGTGCCGGCAAGACATACTAAAGACACTGCGACAAAAATTAGCTTTTTCATGGGGATCCTCCTAAACATTTGATAATCCTATACTGACGAACTTCTGAGGTTTTTTGCAGACCGGGAGTGTATTTCATTTTATAAAACAGCGTTCTGTCATGTGATTCGACAACATTCGCGCCAAGAACCTTATTAAAATATTCTAGTATTCCAGAAAACATCGTTAAATAGATCCCGTGGAATTAACTATTCGCCAAGAACACATTGAAGATCGCGCCCAAGTTGAACAGCTGATTCAAAAAGCTTTTTTGAGGGCTGAACACACCGACGGCAACGAACATCACCTAGTGCACATTCTGCGCTTTTCGGCATCGTTTGTTCCGGAGTTATCGTTGGTGGCATTGCTTGAAGGAAAAATCGTGGGACACATTTTATTTACAAAGCTTGGTATCAACACGGGCTCTGGAAATTTCCCTAACTCACTAGCAATCGCTTCGATCGCGGTATCGCCCGATTATCAGAATCGCGGCATTGGTGGAATGATGATCGATGAAGGTCACCGCGTTGCACGGGACCTGGGATTTCATTCGGTGATTCTATCGGATCCAACGGGCTACTCGCCCCGCTTTGGATACAAGCAGGCATCGTACTGGGGCATCAAGGCCCCATTTGATATTCCCGATGAGGCCTTTTTAGCTTATGAACTCACCCCCGCTGCGTTAAAGGGAGCAAGTGGTTATGTGGAGTACCCTCCCGAATTTGGCATCTAACTGCGAAACCCTTAATTCGAAACTCCGACCGCAAGTCTCCGTAGCAATCGGAGTTTCCGATAAACCTACTGTAATTCTGTTTGAATAGTTTTGGCATCATTCAGATGATTTTGTACGTGGGTTCTTGTCTCTTCTAAATATGATTTCAATTTTGGATTCTTAGCTTGAGGGATCAGCTTTTGGTCAAGATCGTCTAGGAGTTGCTGGTGCATAGCGACCTGTGTGCCCATATAGGCCTTATCAAACTCGCCACCTTTGACCTTTTTCAGATCTTTGATTTTCTTTTTGGCGTCGTCTTTCAGCATTTTGCTTTCGTCACTATCAACCATTTTGATATCTTGGTCTTTCGAGATTTCTTTCACTTTATCGCGGTTGTCGGTGTGTTCTTTAACCATTTTTTCTGCGAAGGTTTTCACAGAATCTTTGGTCGCACGTTTTTTCGCAAGCTTTCCAGCGTCGATTTCTCCCGTATTTGCAGTTTTCATAATTTCCGTAATATGGGTGTCATCTAAGGCGAAACAATTCAAAGCAAAAAGCAGTAACGATGCGACTGTGAATAGGGATGCAGAATATTTTTTCATAAAACCTCCTGATGGTAAATCTGTGATCACTATCAACAAACCCAGCATAACACTCCAGTTATAGATCAGTAATTCTAGCTTTGATCCAGAGTTACAGAATTATTCACCCACAACTGGTTTAAAACATATTGTATTTTCCCACATCACCAAGCAGAGCATTTGGACATTTGATGAAGTTAGTTAGCCTGTGTCGTGTTCGGACTGAAACAAAGGAGTGTGAAGTGAAAAGAAAAATTCGTTATGCAGTCGTCGGTTTAGGTCACATCGCCCAAGTCGCTGTACTTCCGGCATTTAAAAACGCTCGATCCAATTCAGAACTCGTCGCTTTGGTTTCAAGCGACAAGCGCAAACTAAAATCCCTTGGAAAAAAGTATAAAGTAGAAAATCTTTTTTCGTATGAAGAATACGCTGACTTACTTAAAAGCGGACTGATCGACGCCGTTTATATCTGCACGCCGAATGTGGATCACAAACTCTATACTGTCGAGGCAGCAAACGCCGGAATTCACGTCTTGGTGGAAAAGCCACTGGCAACGACCGAGAGTGACTGCCTTGCGATGATGAACGCCGTTCAGAAAAATAAAACAAAGCTGATGGTTGCATACCGTCTGCATTTTGAGAAAGCCAATATCACCGCTTCCGAGTTGATTGCCAATGGTAAAATAGGCGAGCCACGACTGTTCAACTCCACCTTTACTTATCAGTTAACGGATCAGGATAATATTCGTCTTAAACAAGAAAAAGGCGGTGGCCCCCTCTTCGACATCGGCACATATTGTATAAATGCATCTCGTTACTTATTCAAAGAAGAGCCCATTGAAGTGTTCGCAACTGTTGCTTCTCATCCTAGGGATGACCGCTTTAAAGAGGTCGAAGAAATGGCCGCGGTCACATTGCGCTATCCCAATGCAAAACTTGCAAACTTTGTGGTGAGTTTTGGTACAGAGGCTTCGGCAAATTTTGATGTTTTCGGAACAAAAGGAGCCCTCTGCTTAGAAAATGCCTATGAATACACGGAAGACATGACTTTGACCGTCACCAAAAAAGACAAAGATCAAGTGCGCGAATATAAAAAAAGAGATCAGTTTGCACCTGAAATCGTCTATTTCAGCGAATGCATTCTAAATAACAAAAACCCAGAACCCTCTGCCTTAGAAGGTCTTGCAGACGTAAAAATATTGAATGCGATCTTTAAATCCGCACAATCCAGAAAAGCTGTCAGCCTTGACCAAACCAACAAACGCTCCCGACCTCACAAGGGCCAGATGATTATGCGCCCGCCCCACAGAAAACCAAAAACTGTGAATGTTCAAAGCCCCCACAATTAATCGGAGATGCACATGAATATTTTTGATTTTATTTCAACTCAACATATGCAAACGACGCAAAAGGCAGAGTTAATTAATAGGCTTGTCAGCTCTGACCAAAGCAGCCGTAAGATCTTCACCAAGGACTTATACCGCCACTTGGAAGATCTATTTCAAGTGGAACAGCTTTCCTTTTATCTGCCTTTATTAAACACGATGAGCTACAGTGAAATCACCGAAACATCGTTAAGTCACCAGCGCGATATTCTGAACAGTATAAAACTCCTGCAACATCAAGAAGGTCAAGACGCCAGCGACACACTCCTTAGAATTTGCGCTCATCTAAATTTGTACCAATCAAATCAGCAGGCCTTTTTGATTCCTGTGATGCGTAAGCAACTTAATGAATCCCATGCTCTGCAACTGGGACAATTTGCTCACAATATTTTTGAACAATTGCAAATCGGAGTCGGCATTCGCGAGGCCTATGATAACGCAAGTCATCTGGTTCCGGCACATTTAGCCCCCAATACAAAAGGAAAGTTAAAAACCTTATGTGAAAATGCGCCATTTTAGAAAAATAGAAACTAGGGTCTAATATGCAAATGGAGGGGTATTCCCCTCTCATCTGCGTACGCCTTCATCTAGTGTATAGACTTTGTTTTACCAGCGGAACCATCGCGTTTAGCTCCTAGGTCCGCACCTGTCGTTGGATCTTTGAGACTTGATTCTGTACGTTTCTGTACATTCATTGCCAAGGCTTCCTCTTCAGGTTCTAAGACAACACTGGCCATACCATCGCCGCCATCAACCGCTTGCATTTCTTGATACTCTTCCACAAATTCCCATTGTTCACCTTCGTTCCAAGGTCCACGAGCATTCCCCGCACCTTGAGACAAGTCATAGTACTTGTTCGAGAACTCTGGTTCTCCTGGTAATTTTCCTGGAGGGAAATTTTCCTTGATTGCATAAAGGGCTTTTTCAAAGGCTTTTTGATGGGCCACTTCACGGGTCATCAAAAACTTCAACGCATCTTTAATACCAGGATCGTCGGTTACATTTATCAACCGTTCATAGACGATTTTAGCGCGGGCTTCTGCTGCGATGTTCGAGCGTAAATCGGCTGTAGGCTCCGTGATAGTATCGATATAGGCTGCGGTCCAAGGTACGCCCGCGGAGTTCACAAGCGCCGCTCCTCCGCCGTAAAGCAAGCTCGTCGTTTGGCTTTCCCCACCTTGGTTTAACTCTCTTAAAAGCATTCCCTCTTCAAGACCTTCGGCGACTTTTGCTTTCACACCGGCGTTTAACATACACACAATGCTGCCAATCACTTCAAGATGCGACAGTTCTTCGGTCGCGATATCCATCAGCATGTCTTTGCGCTTTGGATCGACATCTGCAAGTCCTTGAGTGAAATAGCGCATAGCTGCCGCCAACTCACCTTGAGGACCACCGAACTGTTCTAACATCATGCCCGCTAGCACAGGATTTGGTTCCGAAACCCTTACTGTATACATAAGTCGTTTATTATGCATAAACATTTTAACCTCCTTCTGAACAGACAGTCTGCACCTGATCAGTTACCGCTACCATCACGCCATAGATGGTTTCTTTAAAGTCTATATTTTTAGGATTTGATAATTTACAGAGCGACTTCACGCCGTTGGATTAGAAAAAAAGACGTCACCTTAGTGCCATAAAATATCTAAGGTGACGGATGAATTTTAAGACATATTCAAATGGATTATCGAGTTGTACCACTACCAGAATCGGAAGAACTGCCGCTACCACTTTTGAGAAGTTGAACTGGTACCAGTCGTATTTCTTTGTTGATCAGTTCTGTACTGAGAACTATCAGCGGCAAAACTTACATTGGTTAAAGCGATCACGATTGAAACAAGAATCGTTTTTTTCATAAAACCTCCGGGTTTAAGTTGCCTCCAATGTGTCTGAAACAAAATTGATTTTATAGACCTAGTTTTAAAACGCTTTTAAAAAACATGATCACGTAAGCTGGTGTGTTTCAGCATGCGCATCCATTATTTTCTCAAAAATGACGGAGCATTTGGCATTATTCCTTCTTAAAAGGAGTACGACATGCAGAATCGCCCGCCTCGAGAACAACGTTTTGATAGCACATGGGATTTTATGTCACGCCCTTACGAATTTATTTCAACCGTTTGCAGAAGAAATAACAGTCCAGCGGTTGACGTACGTCTCATGCTGAAAAAAACAACGGTCATCTCAGGGCCCGGAGCCGTGAGATTCTTTTATGATCCTCAGAACTTTATTCGCAAAGGTGCTATGCCCGAACCCGTTCGCGCCACACTTCTGGGAAAAGGAGGCGTTCAAGGGACCGACGGCGAAGAACATAAGAAACGCAAAGAACTGTTTATGTCATTTATGACACCCGAACAAGTTCAACATCTTTCGCATCTTTTCGACGACGCTTGGACATCGCGAATTCCAAGTTGGTCACATGAAAAGGAGATCGATGTCTATCAAGAGCTTCTCGATCTTTTGGTCATCTCTGGATGCGAGTGGGTCGGTGTTCCCTTAACTGCACAAGAAAAACCAAAAAGAACTGCTGATATGCGTGCACTGTTTCAATACGCAGCTTCGCCGATCGCCAAACATATGAAATCTCGTCTCGCACGTTGGAGATCACGAAAATGGATTGGTCAGATGGTTCGCGATATACGTCGCCAAAATTTAGGAGCCGCGGCGACGCCCTTGCAGAAAATCGCGCTGTACAAGGACTCGCAAGGAAACTTTTTGCCTGTGCCTCACGCGGCGGATGAGGTTTTAAATTTGATTCGTCCTATCACGGCTATTTCCGTTTTTATGATTTTTAGTTTACATGCAATCACCTTTTATCCAGAACAAGCCCAAAAGCTACAAACTGAAGCCTCATATCTAGATCTGTTCGTTCAAGAGGTCCGCCGTTTTTATCCATTCTTCCCTGCGGTATCTGCGGTCAGCAGACGCGATTTGTATTTCAATGGTTACTTTATTCCACAAGGACAAAGAGTCATGTTAGATGTCTATGGCATCAACCACGATAAAGATTTCTGGTACCAATCCATGACCTTTAATCCAGAACGTTTCCGCGAAATACCTTGGCAGGAGATCGAAAACTTTATCCCTCAAGGTGGTGGTAATTATCGCACAGGTCACCGCTGTCCCGGCGAAGCTATCACTGTGGAGCTGATGAAAGTGGCCCTTGATTTTTTTACTCGCAGACTTATGTTCAAAATGGATCTTTCCGATCCAAGGTTGGCACTGAGTGAAATGCCCCCACTTCCAGTTCATGCGATAAAATTGCAAGACGTTACTTGGAAAAATCAAGCGGGTAACGTCGGCACGCAGTTCTCGTCACTACTGAACCATTAAAGAATTAAATATCCCAGGCAGAATAGGAACTGAATGAACGCGTCGGCAATGTAGATTTTAGAAATTCGACCTTTGAGAGCATAACTTAGATCAATAATAATAAAAGCATCTGCACTGGCCATTCCTATCAAACGCACCAGAAAGTAATCTTCCTGACGAAGGCCGTAAACAAGAACGATCGCGATGACAACGGTCAAAAGCCCCACCATCTGCACCAACCACCAGTCCACTTTCGGACCCGTGGTTGCTTCAAAGGACCTGCGATGAATTAAAGGCCAAACACCTGTTATCAGAAAATATCCGATTTGAAGACACGCCAAAACAATCATTCGATCCGTGCTATTCGTTTTCGGGCTTTAGATTTTTATCCATATTGTTCGGCATTCCACTTCCCTGTTCCGGAGTTCCCGTATTCACCCCACGCTCCAGATCCGGACGGTTCTGTTTTTTTCCTTTTTTACGATTCCCTTGCGATTTTTGAGCCTGATTTTCGTACATCTCCGGTGAAGACCCTGAACGAGCCGATTTTTCTGAGTGCCCTTCATTCGCAGACACAGACATCGCTATCGATACCAGTGCGCAAAACAACACGTATTTCATTTCAACCTCTTTTGATTTAATAACATTACGTCACTCTTTTATTTTCATCCCTTAAACTCAAATTCTTAAATTAATTATCATTCACTACCTATTCGTAATCCTTTGAAAAATATTTTTTTGATAAATTTCAATCTCGAGGGCTCGAATGAATTTACTTAATAAAATGATTGCACCCATGACTTTAAATGAATTCAACTGCGACTACTTGCTGCAAAAGCCTTACTCAGCAGCATCCTGCGCACAAGACATCAGAAATGTTTTTAATTGGTCTGTGGCGATGGAAATCGTCAATTCACAGTATGATAAAACGTTTTTAGCAAAAAACGGAAAAGTCATCACCGAACACAACCCTCTCTGCGCTGATTCTGTCTGTAAGGGTCTCACTCAAGGGGCGACGTTAATCATACCCCACGCGGAACTCGCACACCCGACTTTCAAAAAGCTAGCAGGACACTTTCTGCATCACTACCCCCGTCCTTATGATGTTGAGCTTTATCTGACGCCCGAAGGAAATGAAGGTTTAGATTGGCATTATGATTATGAAGATGTGTTTGTCATGCAAAGTTCAGGAGTCAAAGAGTTCACTTTGCGCAAAAATAGCTTTTGGCCCATGGCTGCCGATCGCAGAATTTCCCAGAAAGAAGTTTGGATCAAGGAGCATTTTTTGAATGAAACCAAATGCACTTTGCACCCGGGCGATTGGCTTTATATTCCCGCTGGATATTGGCATAAAGCGAAGGCTTTAACTCAGTCCTATCATATTTCAGTGGGGCTTTCTTTCGACCGCCCCACTTTTGAACTCTCTCACGCCGTTTATAGATAGTCTATCGGTGAGTTTGATTTTTACGGAAAGTGTCTGAGAATCTTGGCGGCATAAGATTTGCGATCATATCCCATGTCGTTCCCATCAGACCTTCTTCTTTAATTTCTGGTTTCATCTTTTCAAATGCAGCTCCCATCATCTGAGCTTCTTCTGAACTAAAATTGTTGCGCGCCTTTTCAAACATCAATCCTTCCTCTTCTTGGATGTGATGTTCTAAAGCTTCTTTCAATTTTTTAGCGGTCGCTTTCCATGACATATTGGTTTTGTCTTCCAACTGAAGCAAGCGCAACAAGGTCTCCGCTTCCATGTGGTCCTTGTATCCGTGCATCGCGATTTCTTTAGCGCTGTCAACGGTGCGCAGGGAATTATAGAAAACGGACTCTTCTGCACGGGAATGTGGAATTAAGTCGTCACGAATCTCTTTGACTAAACGCTCGCGGCCCTCGCTATCATCTTCGCTAAGACTTAAAAGTTCATTCAGCAAGCCTTTAACTTTATCGTGATCGGTTTTCAACAATTCGTAAATTTCCATCGACACCTCCATGCGGTCACCCTAAGGAAGTCTCAATTAATTATCAATTGGACTCGTCAACATACATAACAGACAAACAGCATCTGACAATGACCTCAACCTGGATCTGGGGAACTGTATTAACTTTTTCTATAGAGTCCATAGAAATATAATAATTTTCTTTAGAGTCAGCCTCCCCTAACTTCAGTTCATCAACAATGAACAACAACGTTGAAAAACAACGAGAGAAAAAGGATGAACGCTATGAACACATTTATCGCTAACGACGGAACGAAATTATTTTATAAAGATCAAGGTCACGGACAACCTTTCGTATTTAGTCACGGCTGGCCTTTGAATTCAGACGCCTGGGAGGATCAAATGATGTTCCTCGCCAGCAAAGGCTACCGCGTGATTTCTCACGATCGCCGAGGTCATGGTAAGTCAGAACAGACATGGGATGGTAACAACATGGATACCTATGCAGATGACCTTTCCCAACTGCTTGAACACCTGGATGTTAAGAACGCCATCTTTGTCGGACACTCCACGGGTGGTGGCGAAATCACCCGCTACATCGGGCGCTATGGCACAAGTCGAGTTGCCGGCGCAGTTTTAATTGGAGCGGTGGCTCCAGGAATGATGAAATCACTTTTAAATCCCCACGGACTGACAATGGAGGTTTTTGACGGAATCCGTGCCGGAGTCATGAACGATCGTTCCCAATATTTCAAAGAGTTTACAACTGCTTTCTTTGGAGCGAATCGTCCTGGTAATAACGTCAGCCAAGGAATGATAGTGTTCCTCACGCCCAGGTGAAAGTTTATAAAGGCGGCGATCACGCATTGCCTGCAACCCACAAGCAAATGATCAATGCAGACTTACTGGCATTTGCCCAAGAAATCGAAATGCGTCGATCCGAGAATATGACGGCCGCTTGCAGTCTTTAAAAGAAACCAGACGTGTGGACGACGGTGGTCACAGCAAATATTAAAGGGGATCTTGCGATCCCCTTTATTCTCTGAAAGAATATTCCCATGGAAGAATTCGACACGCCTCCCCCGAATATCCCCTCGCCCCTTGAAACAATGCAGTCCCTGGGACTTGATTACAGCGTGGGAGCTTTGATTGCGGGAACTATTTTTGGTTTGATTGGCATATGGTTGTTCCGTAAAGGCCGACGAGAATCCCACATGCCGAATGTTATGGTGGGTCTTGGCCTTATGATCTATCCCTTGTTTGTGACATCAACGCTTTATACGTGGGTTGTCGGACTTTTGCTTTGCGGAGTATCTTATTACTACTGGCCCTACTAACGGGACGCCAACAAACTTTTTATGGCTTTTCTGATTGCCACAGGTGGTTTTCCGACAAGGATTCGTGCCCAATCAGAAATCTGTAATTCTCCTTTATAAAATCGGCTGACCAAGTCCGCGGGCAACTTGTAAAATCGTTGCAAAACCTGATAGCGCTGCTCCGGTGCGGCTGCCAAAAAGAGCATGCGATTTAGAGCAGGCAAAAATCTCAGCTGTGAACGGATTTTTTGATCGTGCTGTGCTAAAACAGACGTCCATTTTTCCAGGGGAGTTTTCACCAATAAATCAATGCGTGCGATCGTCGTCGGGAACGTATATCCAGTGACGGCGTGAAATAATTCGGATCGCGCCCCCAGACAGATATACTCCGAGCGACGTGCTTGGGACTCAAAAAATGGAAGAGGCAGACATCCAGATTCTTTTCGCTCGATACTCTCCACCGTCCATCCTTGTTCATTCAGATAATCTTGAATTCTTTCCCCCACAGCATCGGCATCTAAATCTGGGAAGTTTGAATAATACGTGTCTTCGACCAGCAAGCTTTTCTCGGTCCAAGGTAAAAGATAAAAAAACCGATACCCATCAATTTGTGGCACACGCACATCTTTTAGGAAGGCATAATCCAAACCGTGAGGTTTAGTTAATGTCACGTCCCAGCCCACGAACTTTTGATAGCCGTGATTCTTATTTTCGGACTGAGACCAACCTCTTGCATCAATCACCATCTTGGATTGAACTGTCGATCCATCTTTTAAGACCACATGCTGAGCGTCCAGGCCTAAAACTTCACAGTTAAAACGGATAGATTCAAAATAATTATTTGTTAGAAAGGCCGCGAACTCGTGAGCCCTGATGGCGTTATATTCCTGATTCAAAAATCTTTCGTAATCAGGGAAGGCGACTTTTTGTCGCGACCATTTTTTAGAAATGACAGTGCTGAGCCACTGAGCATCAGCTGGTAAATCCGTCGTATGGAAGCACCAAGTTTGATGGGAGGATAATTGGGGTTCACGTTCTATTAAGAGAACCTGCAAATCTGGCTGAAAAACTTTAAGGCCGTGCAAAAGCAAACCACCCGACAAACCGCCGCCAACTATAACGCAATCAAACTCAAGATGATCAACTTTATCGAACATGTTTTACAAATATCTCAGCGTGGGTTAGCAATCAATATATGAATCACTTTGAAAAGTTCGAATCCTACGTTCCATTCGATCTCCTGATTCCCAAAAACTTTGCGATAGCAGTCGCGGCCATAACCAGCGTGGTCCTTTTTCGCTATTTGGCCACCACATTTATGTTTTACCTGGTGTTTTATCGTCGACGCTGGAGCTGGAGTGAGACTCGACAAATCTATCCAAAGCTCCCTGATAAAAAGATTCAGCTGTACGAGATAAAATGGTCCAGTGTGAGCTCCATCATCTTCGGATTTGCTGGAGTGCTGATGGGTGTCTTCTGGCAACTGGGCTGGAGTAAAATCTATCTAAAGCTAGATCAATATGGCTGGTTATACCTTCTGTTAAGTGGTTTTTTAGTATCAGTCCTTCACGATTTTTATTTTTATGTGACACACCGCTGGCTTCACACGCCGTGGGCTTACAAACGCTTTCATGCCGTCCATCATGCTTCACTCCACCCGTCACCCTGGGCGTCGTTCTCTTTTCACCCCATTGAATCGCTGATAGAAGCAATCCCCTTACCTCTGATCACCCTGTTCTTGCCACTCCATCCTCTAGTAATCATCGCATATCTGACGATGGCGACTCTTTCGGCAATCATCAATCATCTGGGCTTTGAGGTCATGCCTGCAGGTGCCGGCAAAAATATTTTTGGAAAGTGGCTTATCTCTGGCACCCATCACGCAGGTCATCATCGGTTTTATAAATATAATTTTGGCTTATTCTATACGTTCTGGGATCATATCTTGGGAACTCAGCACCCAGAATATGAAAAACAATTTCAGCAAAACACGGAAGTAAAGCTTGAATCGTGAAGTTTTATCGGCAGAGGGATTGCGAAAATCCTACGGCACTCGCAAAGCTCTGGAAAATGTCAGCTTTAAAATCTCTACGTCGGAGATCGTGGCCCTGCTGGGACCTAATGGTGCTGGAAAAAGTACGACTTTAAAAATCTTACTAGGTCTGCGTCAAGCAGACCACGGTCTTTTAAAAGTACCTGGCCGCGAAAAGGTTGGATATGTCGCTCAGGAACTTTCCTTTCCTTTGCATCTTAAAGTCATCGAAGTTCTTAAGCTGGTTCAGGCCCATTATGAAAAACCTGTGCAACTCACAGAAATCATACATCGCTTTCAACTTGAAGGGTTTCTTCATTCTTTGACGGGTGGACTTAGCGGTGGAGAAAAAAGGCGTTTAGCCTTAGCTTGTGCTTTACTAGGATCTCCTGAATTATTGATCTTGGATGAACCGACGACAGGACTGGACGTCGAATCAAGAATAAATCTTTGGAAAGAAATTCAAGAATTTTCCCGCGCAGGCGGTGCCGTATTACTATCAACCCATGACCTTAACGAAGTCTCGCAAATTGCCGATCGAGTGATCATCATTGATCACGGTCAGGTTCTGCAAGAAGGCGAAGTCGCGTCTATCACTCGCAGCTTGAAAGTAAAGACCTTACGCTTCCGATCCGACAAGCCCCCCATTTCCACACATATTTTAGAGACTAAATTCGAAGACGGATTTTATTATGTGTTAACTGAACATGCGGAGCAGCTTTTATATGAATTGATGGGTAAGGGATTTACCTTTGAAGATCTTGAGATCACATCTGCTTCTCTGGAAGAAGCTTTCATAAAGATACGCAAGGCACATCATGGTTAATTATTTGCGCCTATTAAGGATTCACATTTACACTCAGTTGCTTGAGCATTTTCGACAGCCGATGTATGTCGTCTCCACACTTATTTTCCCTGCCATGTTTTTTTGGTTCTTTGGAGTTCCGAATGCCAAGACTTCGGATGCAGCCCTCCTTTTGGTGGGATCTTTTTCTTGCTTTGCCGTCTTAGGCGTCGTCCTGTTTCAATTTTCCATAGGCATCGCCCAGGAAAAAAATACGCCTTGGTCGAATTACCTCAGCGTGCTGCCGCTTCCCGATTCTTTGCGATTGATCCCTAGAATTTTGAACAGCTTTTTTATAGCTGGTCTATCGGTTTTAGCTGTGACCGCCGTCGCTTTAATCAGCACTCCCTTGAATTATTCCGATATTTCGGGGTGGAGTTTTATGGCGGCTCTTGCCTTGGGTGCCATTCCATTTGCTTTATTTGGTGCGGGACTTGGCTACGCAGCGAATTCAAAATCCATTGTGCCGCTGGCAAATTTGGTTTACCTTCCACTTTCTTTTGCGGGTGGTCTTTGGATGCCACCCCAAGCACTTCCTGCCAGTATCCAGGAAATTTCAAAATATTTACCGACTCGCTTTTTCGGTGAATTTGTCTGGGCCAGTCTTTTGAAAACCCCTCTGAATTCAGAAAATATTTGGGGACTTACCGCCTACACGGCGGTCTTTTTAATTTTTGCGATTTTTTATTTTAAAAAATACCAAGCGCAAGAGTTTCGTTAACACCAGGATAGCCCTCACTGTACCACTGCCACCAAGCCAGAATCATTATCAAGTGACCGACGAAAATAAAAAAGTGGCTCCACATTTCGACACGATCTGAATGTTGAGCCAAATAGCGATACCAATGCAATCCTTCATCGATCAAGGAATAAACGATGCTAAGACTTACCAACACCAGAGCTGGAATTCTAAGAAAAACTGGAAAGTGATAAGCAAGGCATAAAACGATCACACTGGTAATTCCTGCAAAAATAGTTATGTGGTGAACCAAGGCCTCCGCCTTTTGCAGAAATTCTTTATAGACAGTTCGGTGACCGATTGTATCGAATGCGATTGCGGTCGAAAAAATAAATATTCCCACAGGAATGTTATATACATAGGCTGGGTATTGAACACCGTGAGTGTATCCGACGCCAATAAATGCGGCGACCACGGCAAACAGACCGTACATCATACCGACCCACAGAATATAAACGATCCAGTCTTTTAAGGAAAATTCCCTCACGCGGCTGGCATAAATCCACGTCTCATATAAAAAACTTGTGTTCACTCAAACCTCCAGGTGGTCTGCGGAATTCGCAAAGAATCTGTGCTCACCTTGGCGCGAATTCGCATTAACAGCAACGTCGCTGTTGCCTTAGTAACTAAAATTAATTTTTCAAAGCTCGTGACATACACACGCTGATCCAGTCCACGGGACTTGGATTTTTTAATTTTCGCTCCGATTTGACTATATACAAAACCCGCAATCAAGACCGCCCATGCAGAGCGAAAACTTAAATAACGAAGTCCTTCATAACCAACGGAGTATAATTCCTGAGCCCGGTTCAAAAGTCGATCTTGAACAAGCTTAAGACTTTCGCGATGAGCGGGGTTTAATAAATCATCCACCGGCACATCATACTCGAGCAACCATTCCAAAGGCAAATAGACGCGGCCTCGATGAGCGTCCTCTGCAATGTCTCGACAAATATTCGTCAGCTGCATGGCATTTCCAAGTGCCACCGCATGTTTCAAAGCTTGATCAGAATAAACTCCCATCACGTGGCACATCATCAAGCCGACGACACCAGCAACGCAGAAACAATATTCTTCCAGATCACTCAATGTTTGATAACGTCGCCCTTGAACATCCATTTCCATCCCCCGCAACAAATACAAGGGATATGCACCGGGAATCTCATGATTTTGGATCACTTGTGCCAAACCTTGGAAAGCGAAAACCTGTGAATTTCGCTTTTCATTCAGTTGTACACGTAAGTCCTGCAAGCGAGCGATAGCCGTTTGCGCAGGGACTTCATCAATCCTGTCATCACAATAACGACACCAACTGTACAATCTCCACGCCGACTGCTTTTGATCTTTCGAAAAAAACAACGACGCTGCCGCAAAACTTTTAGAGCCTTTGCGAATTGCCTCATGATGTCTTTTTATTTCAGACATTAATATCCTCGATGACCAGACCCGCAGTCGCCTTGGCGGAGTTCACTACACCCGGCACTCCTGCCCCCGGATGCGTTCCAGCACCTACAAAATAGAGGCCCTTTAGCTTAGAATCTTTATTGTGCTGTCTGAAAAAAGCACTTTGTGTAAGCTTCGGTTCCAAAGAAAACGCAGACCCATGATAAGAATTCAGTTCAGTCACAAAGTCTTCAGGTGTGAAAATTCTTTGCGTCACGATATTTTCTCGCAGCCCGGGC
The DNA here is from genome assembly GCF_002209355.2 of Bdellovibrio sp. SKB1291214. GTDB lineage: Bacteria > Bdellovibrionota > Bdellovibrionia > Bdellovibrionales > Bdellovibrionaceae > Bdellovibrio. The sequence continues at coordinate 2,521,609 of NZ_CP106855.1, read as the reverse complement.
ATGTATTTCTCTTCCATATAACGCAAAATCTTATCGGCAAAAATCGGTCCCTCTTTTTTCCAATCGATATTCATTTTTCCTAAGTGTGCCACGGGAGCCAGAACATAAAAACATTCGTGACCTTCCGGTGCTAAGGAAGCGTCCGTCAAACTTGGAACATGCAGATACAATGAAAAATCATCAGGCAAGGAGCCTTTTTGAAAGATGTCCTCCAAAAGTTCCTTATAGCGAGGACCAAAAAGAACATTATGATGGGCCAGGTGCGGATACTTGCGTTTCGTTCCGAAATAAATCAAAAACAAACTCATGCTGAAACTCTTATTTTGAATTTCTTTGGCGCGTTTTTGAACCAGGGGTTCGTTCTTTAATAAATCCTTGTAGGTGTGAACCACATCACCATTGCTGACCACGGCACAACAATCCCATATCTCTCCGTCACGGGCACGAATCCCGCAAACTTCCCCGTGAGAGGATAAAATCTGGTCAATCTCCTTTTGATAGACGATTTCCCCACCCATCTCTTCAAAATATTTGACCATCGCCCGAACCAGAGCACCTGTTCCCCCTTTGGGAAAATAGACGCCCCAGTTCCTTTCCAAGAAATGAATCAACGTATAAATGGACGATGTACTAAAAGGATTTCCCCCGACCAACAGGGAATGAAAAGAGAATGCCTGGCGAAGATGCTCGTCCTTAATAAATTTTGAAACGACATCGTAAACACTGCGGTACGCTTCCAGTTTTACCAACTGTGGAGCCACTTTCACCATGCTCCAAATATTAAGAAAAGGCTTAGCGGCAAGCTTGGTATAGCCTTCGTTAAAAACCTCCTCGGAGTATTTCAAAAATTTGCGATAGCCTTGCAGGTCGGCAGAAGATTTTTTTTCAATCTGACCTTCCAGGGATTTCACGTCATTGCTGTAATCGAATTTATAACCATCATCCCAGAGCAATCGGTAAAACGGCATAACGGGCATCATTTCGACATAGTCAGACATTTTTTTACCTTTAAGGGCAAAAAGCTCTTCTAAACATTCAGGAGCGGTGATGACCGTGGGTCCCGCATCAAAGGTAAAGCCTTTGTCCCTGTAAACATAAGCGCGGCCTCCAGGCATGTCGCGTTTTTCGAATATACGCACGTGAAAACCAGCTGCCTGCAAACGAATGGCAGCGCTCAGTCCGCCGAACCCACTTCCAATAACTGCAATTCTTTTTTTAGTACGCATGAGAAATTTTCTCCGTTAGCTTAAGCAATTCCTTCAGTGCCGAAGGATTGAACCGATCTGTTTCATATTTTTCAAAGTCAAGAGTCAGACGAGAATGCAAATCCAGTGCTTTAAGCAAGGCCTTGCTTTTAAAATTTGTTTCTTCAAAAAAGTTAAAAAGTGCGGATTCATCCGGCAAAGCCGTCACGGCCATTTTAAATTTCTGCCAAATTAATTCATCACTGCTTTCCGCAACAATGGACCACAACCACGACGGGCGACGCAGTTTGAAATCTTCAAGGGATTTCGGATCTTCACTTTGAAAGCGGAGGTTCCCCAGGTCATCAAACCTTTGCAACGAGGCCCCCAATTCAGCACCTAAGTGATCTAAACGGGAAAGATCCACAGAAGGATTCGCGATTAAAGCTCCCAGTTGAAGTGCTAGCGCCACCAAAGCCCCACTTTTCATAAGGTGACTGGATTCAACCAGATGAGGAATGTCATCTTTATTGGCCGTCATCAAATCAACCCCAAGGTCCAAGGCTTGTCCTTGATGGGCTTTTGCCATGACGTTATGAGCACACTGCAAAAGTCGCAGCTGACACTCCATTGTTATCGGCAGACGATGAATGCTTTCTAAAGCTTTAAAATACATCCAGTTCCCTGCATTGAGAGCTTTCGGCATTCCATAGAGTCGATGGATCGTTGCTGAGCCCCTCCTCTGCACACTATCATCTTGTATGTCATCGATAATTAAAGAGCCAGAATGAATCCATTCCAAAACGTCACAAATAATATTCAACGACATCGACTGTTCCATCGTGGCGGGCTCCCTTTGATGAAGTCCGAAACCAATGCGAACCAAATCGCTGCGAAAATCCTTCCGAGGTCTGGCAAGAAATTCCTCTACAGGACCAAACAAAGAATCTTTCCAAACCTGAGAGACGGCGTCCAATTTATCCAAAAAGATTTTTTCCTGCATGTACTGCATTATTGTTTCATGTATTCGCAAAGTGGACTGCGCGAAGTGACTCCGCCCGCTTGAACTGTCATCATAAGACTGCACAAATCGTAGCCTTGATCTTTCAAATTTTGAGTGATGTTTTTTAAATCGCCAGAATCCAGTTGAGGTGTGCGAGACAAAATCCAACCGTACTTACGCGTCGGATGGCCAACCACGGCGTAACGATAGTCTTTATCCAAATCGATAATCCAGTAGTCGCCGCCAAAAGCGTAAATCCATCCGAAAAGTTTAACGAAGGTGACCTTCAGTTCAGCATTTGAATCCGTGTTAACCACTTTGGCTTGGCCTTCAGAAACAGAGCGGGAACCGTCTTTGGTTTCACAACTGTTAACTACTTCGACTCTCCCGTTGCCAAGATCTTTATATTCCGCTGTGACGCCCCCCACACATTGCTTTTGAAATGAGTGTGGGATGGAGGCGATTTCGTACCATTTTCCGATGTATCGAGTCAGATCTACCTTAGAAACAGTTTTAACGTCGGCGTAGGAAAACGAGCTAAATATTGAAAACCCTAAGAAAATTAGTAATGCCGTTAAGCTTCTCATTCAATCTCCTAAAAGTTTACATACTCTATGAATCTTTAGAATTGCTATCCACCTAATTTATTCGATAATCGTTAGGTAACTTTGCGAGGTCCCTTGAAAACACAAATTATTGATAGTGCGGAAAAAATGTTTTTCAACAATGGCTACAAAGGCACATCTCTTCAAGAGATTGCTGACAGCATGCAAATCAAACCAGCATCTTTGTACTATCACTTCCCAGGCGGCAAAGAGGAAATCTATGTCGAAGTCTTACGCAACAGATTGGATCAGTACCGCGAGCAAGTTCAAGCGATGAAACAGAATTGTGCTGATTTGGAAACATTCTTAAAGTCATTTGCACACTGGTACATTTTGCAGCCGCCGATGAATATGTCCCTGATCTCTCAAATGGACATGCCCCACTTGAGTCCTCTTGCAAAGCAAACAGTCATGCAGTTAGTTTCTACATCGATTTTTGCCCCCCTCCGCGAAACGATGGCACAATCTTCCGACAAGATTAAGGCTTTTGAGCTGACGCGTTTAGTGGGAATCTATATCTCTTTGCTAAATGGGATGAGTCTGGCAACAAAGCAAGGGTACACGGATCCCAAAAACATCGTCGAAGATTTCATCGAAATGATGATGCGTGGGATTCTAAAATCCCCTGAGGCCTAGCAATTATTGCGGAGCGACTGATTTCCATCTTTACTAATGTGCCTTTTATTGTTACATTACGGCTCCTCATCAAGGAGTTTCTATGAATTTGTTTTACTCTCCAGGCGCGTGCGCACTTGCTTCGCAAATTGCACTTCGTGAAGCCGGTTTAAATTTCGAACTTGTTAAAGTAGACCTTAAAGCGAAAGAATACGCTGGCGGCGACTACAAAAAAATCAATCCAAAAGGTTATATCCCCGCACTTCAACTTCCAAACGGTCATATGATGACTGAGGGTGCGGTGATCTTGCAGTGGATCGCTGATCAAGTTCCAGAAAAAAATCTTCTTCCAAAATTTGGAACGATGGAACGTTATAAAGCAATGGAGTGGCTAAACTTTATCGCGACTGAAATCCACAAAGGTTTAGGATCACTGTTCGGTGGCGCTGTGATGAACGAAGAAACGAAAGAGCAAATCAAAGCTAAGGTGGGATTGCGCTTAGCTGTTTTGGACAATCACTTGTCGCAAACTCCCTACATTTTGGGCAATGAGTTTTCTGTGGCAGATGCTTATGCTTACAATGTTCTTCGTTGGACGGGCTTGGTGGGTGTAGATATCTCTAACCACACAAACCTGCAAAAGTTCATGGGCAATATGTCAGAGCGTCCAACGGTTAAAGAAGCTGTTGCTGCTGAAGGCATCCGCCTTTAGTTTTGACTTGCAAAGAGATGTTACTTAAAAAGCCCAGGCATAAACTCCTGGGCTTTTTTTTATTTATTTGTATATCGCTCCAGCCAATGGGCATAAGGAGCTGGCAGAACCCAAGAAGGCGTTTCCTTCTTAAGTTCTAGCGCTGCCTGATAAACCCAATGTGGATTTGCCAGATGCGCTTTACCTATCATCACGACATCTAACTGATTTTCACGCACGGTTTTATCAGCCAACATGGGAGTATCCACACCCCACGCAGTTGCAACAGGCAATCCAGTTTCGCGACGAACACGTTCTGCAAACGGCGCCAGGAACGCTGCACGCCCACGGAATTGTTGCCGTGGGCGTGCAGAAGTTCATACTGACATTCACCATATCAAGACCGATTTCACGAAACTGCTTTATCAAGGCAATGGATTCAGACAATGTTTCCTCGTCCCTGCCATCAAACTCAATCACACCGAACCGTGCCGTCAAAGGCAGATGGGCTGGCCATACTTTACGAACGGCCGCGAGCGTTTCGCGGAGGAATTTTCCACGGTTTTCAGCACTGCCACCATATTCGTCCGTACGATGATTCGAATGCACAGAGAAAAAACTTTGGGCCAAATAGCCATGCGCAAAGTGCAGTTCTAGCCATTCAAAACCCGCCTCCACGGCACGCTTTGCTGCACTCACAAAATCATTTTGCACTCTGAGGATATCCTCATGGGTCATTTCTTTCGGCACTTTAGGCAAATTTGCCCCATACGCCAATGCGGATGGAGAAATGGTTTGCCAGCCACGAGCATCGTCTGCAGCAATGTGATCATCACCTTGCCACGGAAGATGAGCACTGGCTTTTCTGCCAGCATGGGCAATTTGGATACCCGGAACAGCTCCGCCCGCTTTGATACCTGAAGCTATTTTTCTAAGGGCTTGCATTTGAGTCTCGTTCCAAAGCCCTAAACACGCAGGGGTGATACGACCTTCGGGTGCGACCCCTGTCGCTTCAACGATAACCAACCCTGCCCCACCACGGGCCAAAGATGTGTAATGGGCTAAATGCCAATCATTCGCCACACCTTCCGTGGCCATGTACTGACACATCGGAGGAACCGCAATGCGGTTCCTTAATGTCACGTCCTTCAACTTAAATTCACTGAATAAATCTGACATTTTCCAGAACTCCTATTTTTTAGACTGCAGAAGCTCCACCACTTTACGTCCCACACTGTGAGCGCTCTGTGGATTTTGTCCAGTCACTAAACGACCGTCGACAACGACTTTGTCTTCCCAGTTTTTTCCGCCCTCGTAATTAGCTCCACGCTCTTGAAGCTTTGATGCCAACAAGAATGGCACGACTTTCGTTAAGCCTACTTCTGACTCCTCCGCGTTGGTGAAGCCGTTCACACGTTTGCCTTTGATTAAGTACTCACCATTTGAAAGCTTGATGTCGACCAAAGCTGCAGGCCCATGACAGACTGCTGATACAATTCCGTCATTTTCATAAATTGCAGCAGCAACGCGACTGATGTCTTTATTATTAGGAAAATCCCACATGGCACCGTGACCGCCCGCAAAGTGAACCAGGCGATATTTTTTTGGGTCCACTTTCGACAAAGGCAAAGTTTCTTGAACTTGCTTCATCAAACCTGGATCTGCCAGAAATTTTTTATTGTCCTCGTCTTTAATTTCACGACTGCCTGGATCCATGGGAGCGGCTCCGCCTTGGGGACTCGCGAAATCAACCTGATAGCCAGCGGCTGCCAGAGGATAATAAACATGGGTGACTTCAGAAAGATACCAGCCAGTGGGCTTTCCTGTCTCACCTAATTGACTATGACTCGAAATAACAATGAGCGCACGATTTTCCACATCTGACCTCTTTGTCTTTGCCTCAGCAAAACTCGCAGTTAGAACCCATCCCATAATTAAAGCATTTATCGTTTTAAGCATTGAAGCCTCCGTGATCTATTTATAGGTAATACGCTGCCACTCAGATCCTCATAAATCCAATTCATTGTTTTCATATAAGCTATCGATTATACTCATATCAGAGGTTCCTATGAAAAAGCCCTTGGATTTAAATCTTTTAGTTGTTGTCGAAAGTCTGTATCGCACTTTGAATGTTTCAAAAACCGCGCAAGAGTTAAGCGTGACCCAATCTGCGATTAGCCATGGACTGAAAAAACTCCGAGAGCACTTCAATGACCCTCTCTTCGTACGGGCCTCTAAAGGTATGACTCTGACCGAAACAGCCAAACGTCTCCGCCCTCAGATTGAAGATCTGGTACATAAAGCCTTGAATCTTTCCCTAGAAAACGAAAAGTTTGATCCATTAAAGATCAGCGATCGCATTACGATTGCGACCTCTGACTATATTGAGATTTTAGTTATGCCAGCCATTCTAAAACGCTTAAAAACAGAAGCGCCTCATTTACAAATTTCCATCCGCCCCACGCGGGGAGATTTTCCAAAAACCGAATTAGAAAGCGGAGTCTTTGATATGGCGATCGCGGGATTTTATAAAAATCTGCCTGAGGGCTTTTATGAAACCAAAGTTTTAGAAGACACCTTTTCAACCGCTTACCGAAAAAAGCACCCTCTGATACAAGGCGAAATAAAGCCGGCACAGTATTCTGAATTAGAGCACGCCTTGATCACTCTGCAAGGGGATTTCAAAGACGACTTAACCAAGAAGGCCGGAGAAAAAAGAAAGCCACGAAAGATTGTTTTTGGCTCTTACAGTTTTACGGGTTTAGCTTTCACCCTGTCCCAGTCCGACCTCGTGCTGACGGCTCCCACCCTGCTTTTAAATAAATATGCTGAATACTTCCCGATCCAAGTTCAACCCTCGCCTTATCCCATGCCGGCCATAAACATGCGCATGGTGTGGCATTCACGCACTCACAAAGATCCCCTGCGCTTGTGGTTCAGAAACGTCATCAAGAGTGAGTTGGCCAAGATTTCAAGGACTAGCTAGTGCTTTAAAGACCGCCCGTATTGTTGATGATCTTGGTCTTCATAGTTTAGGGCCTCGTTATCACGGATCGCCTGATTGATTTGGCGGGGCTCCGGCTGTTTTGGGGACTGTTTACCTGCGGGCTGAACCGTTGATTTCTCTGCTTTTTCTTGTGACTGTTTTTGAGATTGGAATTTAGACATAAAAAAGGGCCTCCTGTTAGGGACGCCCTTAGTTTAAATCAATGTTTATAAAATCGCGCAAAAGTGCCAATCAACACTGGCAATTAGTGGCGACGAACTGATTGTTTTTTCAAGATCATGCTGAAGGGACCACCACAAACGTTTTCCGTGCCATTGTCTCTAAGAACAATAGTTTTTGTCGACGGTTTGCCTCTTCTTGGACGAGGTGCGGGTGCTGACATATCCATTTGCAAAATGTTATTACGAGGACCTTGCAACATGCCACCTGCTTCGTTCACCAAACGCGTTTGATTGAAGGTAATGCTATTTGCAGTCGCAGAATAAGTACCTTCACCAATCATCGTGCAGTTTTGCCAGCAGCGGTCTTCGACATTAAAAATGCTTTGTGTATAACCACCGTCTTGTCTTAACGAGAACTCGATTGCCACATCCGTGATGCGTGCATGGTTGTCGCAACGGATTTCTGCGTCGTAAGTGCCAGGCTGAATGGACTGACCGTATTGACCATTTTGGGGACCTTGGCCCGGCTCATAAGGTCCGATAACTGTTCCTTGCGGATAAACTTCATTGGCGGGAGCAGGACCTCCGCCGCCACCGGAACTTGAATTACAGCCGACAACTGCTAGTGCTACGATCATCACTGAAAAAATAGATTTCATTGTATTCACAGACCACTCCGACAATTAGTTAGAGAAACAAGACGTGTAACTTATACCACAGAATGAAAAAAGCCCCAGGGGTCACCCTGAGGCTTTGCAATGCTTTCCCACTTGTTCAAACTTTAGACAGCGCTTTTCGTCACTCTGGGACTACCATCCCACCTGCTGGCAATAGTTCGATCTGACGATGTAGTTCATGTCGGACACCTGCACCTTTAAACCGACATAATCTTTTTCTACAGAAACGAAGGTCTTACGGTCATCGGATTTAAACATCATCACTTCTGGGTTGGAATTCTGGAAATCATACTTAACAACCTTCGTTGCCAGGGTCTCTCCCCGGCCCGTGATTTTCATCGTCAAAGAGTCCCGGCAGTCCTCGATGATCGTCACCGCATCCGCACCTGCGAGGTCCCCTGAGATGATAGGACAGCGGTAAACACCCGACGCCAAAGAAGTTGAAGCAGCCAGAAAAATCACGACAGAAGAAAATAACGCTTTCATAGATCCCCTTAAAATTTTACTCGTACGAAGATGATTTCAGAAAGGTCTTGATTCGACCAGAGCCTTTGCGATGCAGCAACTGAATACGCATCTTACAAATTCATCATAGAACCATCCCACTTCGAGTTACCAGTTCAAAACTTCTTCCATAACTGGCGCATAAATGTCTCGAGATCGCCACGCCCAGAATTATTTTTATCCACTTGCCGAAAACGGATTTAGTATAAGGCTGCCAGTGCGGCCTTAAACCATGGAGGTTTAATTTATGAAACACTCAATGAACTCCAAAACGAACATGAAACGCTCAAATTCATCGAATAAAAATAGTTCCGCAATGAATTCTATGAACACTATGAATTCAATAATTCACAACGAACAAAGGAACATTCCCACAAAGAGTTCGGAAAGGAACTCTCCTAAAAACTCCTCACACAACCATGATGATGAGTAGCTATTCAACGGGAAGGTTCAACGCCTTCCCGTTGTTTTTTGTATTTTCACGCAGCGACCTTGCAGTGTTATCAAAAAAAGACAACCTAAAATGATTTGTTTGTTCCGAGAATCCTAGGATATGACTCGAAGTTCGTCGTGAATCTGTTCATAATCACGACATTCTCTCTGGTGCCCACCTCTGCTCAGTCGTACGCTGAGACTGCCCGAACAAGGCATAACAAGGAGGTCTTTATGGCTAACCAACAAAGCAATCAATCTGGCAAACAACAACAGGGCCAAAAAACAGGTCAGGAAAATTGGAACCAGCAACAAGGCGGCAATAAATCTTCGTCTCAAACTGGCCAAGGCAACCAACAATCTTCTAATCAAAATCAAAACCAAGGCCAACGCAGCGGCATGAATCAAGGTGAATAAGGAGGATCGTATGAAAAATTCAGGCGGATCTCGCTCGGGATCATCAAAACAATCCGGCAGCAGTTCGAAATCAAGCTCTTCCAGCAATCGCAGAGGCTCTTCTAATAAAGGTTCCTCTTCACGCTCTGGAAGCTCCAACAGAAGCTCTTCTTCGTCCATGGAAGATGAAGAATAACTCTCTCTAAAAAAAGGAAGGCCTCACACCCTTCCTTTTTTCCTTAATGGAAGAAGATTATGGCAACAAATACTGGCAAGAATTTTCGCAGAGGAGCCGTCAAGCATCGTTCCCAAGTTGAAAATCCCCGCAATGAGGATTTCACAAAACGAGATGAAAGCGGCAAATTCATCGACCAAAAAGAAGACAAAACGCCTTTCAAAGGCGTTCGTAAAGAGCACAAATCGTAAAGCCCGCCAACGCACTTATGCGATTGGCAACACGTCCAAGTCTTTGGGTTTAATTTTGCGAAGGTCTTCAGGGATGGCTTTTAATATTGCTTCTCCCAACGCATCGACAAGTTCTGACTTATAATGCTCACGACGGCAGACCATCCCGATTTCGCGGGCTGGAATGGGGCGCTCGAATTGCACCACTTGACTGCGATCCCCGATCGTATGAGTCGCCAGCTGTGGTAACAATGTATAGCCACCATATAAATCCACTAAATTCTTTAACGTTTCTAAAGAACCACTTTCGAACTTATATTTGCGTTCGACCCCACCTTTTTTCTTTTTGATGGAACACAGATCTAATATCTGATTACGCAGACAGTGGCCTTCTTCTAAAAGCCAAATGTCATCCATACCCAAAGACTGATATTTGATTTTTTTATGTTGAGCATATTCGTGATTCTTGTCGCACAAGACATAAAAAGGCTCATAGTAAAGCGGATATTCAAACATCGCCGGCACCTGAGTCGGAGTGGCAAGGACCCCGACATCGATTTCGTCTTTGTTTAACGCTTCGATGATTTGATCCGTCTGCATTTCTTTAATGTTGAGTTCTAGGTCTGGCAAAGTTTCCACGCACACGGGTAACAAGCGAGGCAGCAAGTATGGAGCTATCGTCGGGATGATCGCCACCGTCAGCGTTCCCTTGCGAGAACCTTTTGTACCTTCAAGCAGGATCGTTTCAATCTTTCGGGCTTCAAATAAGACCGTCTGCATTTGAGAAATTAACTTCTTACCTGCATCCGTTAACAGAATAGGCTTCTTGGAGCGATCAAAGATCACGACTCCAAGTTCATCTTCGAGCTTCTGGATTTGCATGCTTAACGTAGGTTGGGTGACGTTGCAGGCGTCTGCGGCCTTAGCAAAATGTCCATACTTATGGACAGCCATGACATATTCGAGCTGCGTCAAAGAAAAGTTAACCTTTAATTTCACCGTGAACCCCTTGTCTTATAAGGATTCTACGTCAATAGATAAAATCTATCAAGGTATATTTATAATCTATTTTACTAATAGGCTCGGATCTTCTAGTCTAATCAAGTAGCAAGTTATTTGATCCGCAAGGATCCCCTACACAACACCATTATTCTTAGGAGAATAAATGCAAACTATCATCAACACGCAAGTGCCTGATTTCAAAGTGCAAGCTTACCACAACAACGGTTTCAAAACTGTGACTAAAAACGACCTTAAAGGCAAATGGGCTATCTTTTTCTTCTACCCAGCTGACTTTACATTCGTTTGCCCAACTGAATTGGGTGACATGGCTGATAAATACGCTGATTTCCAAAAATTGGGCGTAGAAGTCTACGGCGTTTCTACAGATACTCATTTCACGCACAAAGCATGGCATGATGCTTCTGAAACAATCAAAAAAATCAAATACCCAATGTTGGCAGACCCTACATTCCAATTGACTCGCGCATTCGGCGTTCACATTGAAGAAGAAGGTTTGGCTTACCGTGGTACTTTCTTGGTAAATCCAGAAGGTAAAATCGTACTAGCTGAAGTTCAAGACAACGGTATCGGCCGTAACGCTGATGAGTTGTTCCGCAAAACTCAAGCGGCTCAATACATCGCTGCAAACCCAGGTGAAGTATGCCCAGCTAAATGGACTCCAGGTAAATCTACTTTGAAACCTGGTTTGGACCTAGTTGGTAAAATCTAATTTGTTTTAGATCAGTTACCGAACGTTTCAACGGTTGGTGCGGTGGCTCTCTCCCCGCACCAGCTCTCCATCGACGATTTTAAAGGTCCTATTCAAGTTCTGAATGGCAGCTTTAAGATCGTTTTTTATTAAAGGAGGCTCTCTCAATGTTAGATTCATCACTCCGCGAACAACTTGTTTCTGTATTCGGCAAACTTGAAAAGCCGGTAGAACTCCTCATCGATAACAGCAGCCACGAAGATCACAAAGACCTTCTTGAAATGTTAAACGATGTGGCAGAGACATCTCCCAACATCCTCGTTAAAGAATCTGGTAATACTTCGCCAGTTCCTGCGTTCCACATCGCCTATCAGGGCAAACCGACAGGAATTTCATTCAAAGGCATTCCAGGTGGACACGAATTCACCTCGCTGATCCTTGCGATTTTAAACACTGACGGCAAAGGCAAGTTGCTGGATAGCTTACTTGTGGACCGTGTTCGCAGATTAAACAAGGGCATCACAGTTCAGACGTTTATGTCTTTGACTTGTGAAAACTGCCCTGAAGTTGTTCAAGCTTTGAACTTGATCACACTGGCTCACGGAAACATGAAGCATGAAGTGATCGATGGTGGCTATGTGCAAGACGAAGTTCAAAAATTGGGCATCCAAGGCGTTCCAAGTTTGGCTGGTAACGGTAAAATGTTCCACTCGGGTCGCATCTCTGTTTTGGATTTGATTGAAAAGCTTGAAAAAACTTTTGGCATCGATGCGAACGCCTCTGCGGAACCCGCTGAGCCCGTGAACAAAAACTTAGGCCATTTTGACGTGTTGGTTATCGGCGGCGGTCCTGCGGGAGCTTCTGCTGCGATTTATTCCGTTCGCAAAGGTCTCAGCACAGCTTTGATCACTGAAAAAATCGGGGGTCAGGTGCAAGAGACAAAGGGCATCGAGAATTTAATCGGTGTAACTTACACTGAAGGTCCTCAACTAGCAGCGCAACTTAACCAACACGTTGCAAGTTACCCCGTGCGCGTTTTGGAAAATCGCCGTGTGAAAACCATCAAAACCGAAGGCAAAATCAAAACGATCGAGCTTGAAAGTGGCGAACACATGGTTGCTGATTCCATTATCGTCACAACGGGTGCGAAATGGCGTGAACTCGGTGTCGAAGGCGAAAAAGAATACATGGGACGTGGTGTGGCGTACTGCCCTCACTGTGACGGTCCATTCTATAAAGGTAAAAAAGTCGCTGTTATCGGCGGAGGAAACTCTGGCGTCGAGGCAGCGATCGACCTTGCTGGTATCGTTCGCGAAGTTGTGGTTATCGAATACAATAATGAGCTTAAAGCGGACCGTATCCTTGTTGATAAACTGAAATCATTGCCCAACGTATCTGTGATCACAGGTGCAAAAACTGAAAAAGTTTTGGGTGATGGCGCGAAAGTTCATCAGCTGGAATACACAGATCGTGAATCCAACAAGCTTGAAAAATTGGATCTGGATGGTGTGTTCGTGCAAATCGGGCTGGTTCCAAACAGCCAGTTCCTAAAAGGGACTGTGGAACTCACCAAGTTCGGTGAAATCATCACGGACGAAAAATGCCGCACAAGCGTGAAAGGCATTTACGCTGCCGGTGACGTTACCACGACTCCGTATAAGCAGATTGTCATCGCCATGGGCGAAGGCGCAAAGGCAGCGCTCGCAGCCTTTGAAGATCGCATGTACGACCACGCCTAAAATACCCTGCCTCTTGTCGGCTGACGCGGCATGCATCCTTGCATTTCGCCGCGAAGCCGACAAAAATATCCCACCATGACTGAAACGACTGCAGCGACCCCACAAGCAAAACCTGAAAATAGCTGGCTGAATTTAATCTTCAACATCGTGTTGCCGGTTTTGATTCTGAATAAACTGACAAAGCACATCGGTCCGATGAATGCGCTGATCTTGGCCTTAGCCTTTCCGATCATTTACGGCATCTATGATCTTTTAAAGCGTAAAAAAGTAAATGCTTTTTCGGTTCTGGGTTTGCTGAACGTGGGTTTAACCGGAGGACTTGCTGTCATCGGAATTCACGGATTCTGGTTCGCAGTGAAAGAAGCCGCCTTCCCCACTTTAGTGGGCCTCTTTGTTTTTGGCTCTGCCTTCACAAAAAAACCATTCATCGAAAGCCTTTTCCTTAACCCCGGCGTGATGAAAGTTGATCTGCTAGAAGAAAAATTGAAAGAAAATGGCAAACAAGCCGAATTCCATCAGCACATGAGAAGCGCTACCATGTGGCTCTCGCTCTCATTCGCTTTCAGTGCGATCTGTAACTTTGTCCTAGCAAGAAAGATCTTCCTAGACATCGATACCAACCTAGCCGCCGAGGCCCAATCAGTCATCCTTAACGAGCAAATCGCCAAGATGACCACATGGTCCATGGCGATCATCATGGTCCCATCCATGGCCTTCCTACTAGGAATCTTCTGGTACCTCATGAAGGGTGTAAAAAAATACTCCGGCCTAAACACCGACGAACTGCTGAAATCCTAAAACCGTTTTTCACGGGCCGACACTAAAAGTCACCGGATTCAAAATTCCCGGGCGGCGGCGGAGGTGGCGGAATAAACTCGCTGCCATTGCTAAACCCATTACCATCAAAACTTGGTGCCATTGGCGGCGGTGGTGGTGGCGGCACATCCCCAAAATCCTCAGGAGAAATATTTGGAGCTGGCACATAACCATCTTGGAAGTCATCAAATGTTGGTGGAGGTGGGAATGAGGAGTTGCCACTGGAGCTTGAAACTCCCCCGCCGCGGCCAAAACCACCTGAAGACCCACCAGATCCGGCGGTCTTAGTTCCAAAGTTACGTTTCGCGAAATCGAAACGTGGACGTTCCTCGTCGAGCCCTAATTCTTGAGCTAAAGTCGGAAGCCCTTTTGCTGTGCGGTCCAAAGCTTTACGCTTGTGAGACTGTGCCGCAAAATCTTTTCGCGATTCCTCGTATTCAGCCTGTTCGGCTTTCTTTTTGTTTTCCCATTCGCGATATTCAGGACTGTTTTCGTTCATGACTAAACCTGTTTGAGGTTTATTCTTTTTGTACTCCGCAAGATCCCGCTCTTTTTCCGTGTCCCACTGCTCCTGGCTTTCAAGAAACGCACGCTTGCCGCCGTCCCGGGCTTCATCAAAGCGTTTGATCTTGCTTTGATGCTCAGCAAAACCACTCAGACGCTCTTCATCCGCGTCCATCGCATGCGAGAGTGTTGCTGTTAGGGTCAACGCTAAAATGAGGAGCAAATTGCTTAGAAGATTCATTCTTGACCCAGTCTATCAGGAGCCTTCCTTTTTTTTGAGCAAACAAAAAAAGATGCTCGACCTTTGTCTATTTACTGAATAACTTATGCCCTTGTATCAAGGAGTCACATGGACGCAATGCAGAGCATCGGAATCTTCGCAGCACAGACCTTTCTAATCCTCTTTGCTATTTTGGCAGTCATCATTGTCATCGCAATCATCGCCGCAAAAGCAGGACACAAACCAGAAGTTGAAGTGGAACTTTTGCACAAGAAATACAAAGGCTTCCGCAATCTCCTTAAAGCTCACACAGTTTCTAAGTCAGAACGCAAAGAGCTTAAGAAAAAACTTAAAGAAGAACGTAAAGCAAACGACTCAAAGGCCCAAGGCCATGAAAAGAAAATTTTCGTCGTCGACTTTGAAGGCGACGTCAAAGCGTCGGCGGTTGAAAATCTTCGCGAAGAGATCACAGCTGTTCTAACGATCGCGACTCCGCAAGACGAAGTTGTTGTTCGTGTGGAAAGTCCGGGGGGCGTGGTGCATGGTTATGGCCTTTGTGCTTCGCAGTTGATGCGCGTGCGTGAAAAAAACATTCCCTTGACCGTTTGTGTGGACAAAGTGGCAGCCTCTGGCGGTTACTTGATGTCTGTGACAGCTAACAAAATCCTTTGTGCCCCTTTTGCGATCGTGGGCTCTATCGGCGTTGTGGCTCAAGTCCCTAACCTTCACCGTGTTCTAAAAAAACACGATGTTGATTTCAAAGAATACACAGCGGGCGAATACAAACGCACGGTCAGCCTTTTGGGAGAGATCACCCCTAAGGGTGAGGAAAAATTCAAACAACAGCTTGAAGAAACTCACGTGTTATTTAAGGGTTTCGTCGGCAAATTCCGTCCACAACTAAATCTTGAGCAGGTTGCGACCGGAGAATACTGGTATGGCGAACAAGCTATCTCCATGGGCTTAGTTGATGAAATCCGCACCAGCGATGATTACTTAATGACCTTGGCGGAAAAACACCAAGTGATCAAAGTCTCATTCGAGCAAAAGCAATCTCTCAGTGACAAGCTGACTGGCATTTTGGGTAAAGCCATCAAAAAAGGAACTTTGTCCATCGTCGAAGAACTAGAAACACGTCGCTTTCTTTAAGAATCAACACAGGAGGACCTCATGTTGAATACAATCGCAAAAGGATTATTGCTGGGAGCTGTGGCTCTAGGTATGGGCGCTCAAGCAATCGCTGCGCCCTCGAATGCTGAATTGAAAATCGGTATCTCTCAAGAATTCGAGACGATGAACCCGATCATCATGACGATGTCGGCATCTTCGTATATGTACCGCATGACAGGTCGTACCTTAGTGAACCTGACTCCTGAAGGTAAATGGGTTGCACAGCTTGCTAAAGAAATCCCTTCTATCGAAAAAGGGACCGCGAAAATCATCGACGATGGCGGTAAAAAGAAAATCGTAGCCACTTGGGAAATCATCGACGCTGCTAAATGGGGCGACGGTAAACCTTTGATCTGTGCTGACTTTGCAGCGGCTCAAAAAATCGCTGTATCTCCGACTGTTGCAGTGGGTGAAAAAGAGCAATGGACTCAAGTCGAAAAAATCGACATCGATCCAAAAAATCCTAAAAAATGCACTTTCAAATATGACAAGGCCAAATGGGATTTTTATCAAATGGGTCAATTTGCGCCGGTTCCGGCTCACTTAGAGCTTTCAGTATTTGAAAAATACGGCAAGCAAAAAGAAGGCTACGAAAAGAACTCTCACTATGTTCGCAACCCGACCAACCCAGGTCTTTACACAGGTCCTTACGTGATCACAGAAGTAAAATTGGGTTCTCACGTGTCTTTGGCACCGAATCCACACTTCTATGGTAAAAAACCGAACATTCAAAAAGTTATTGTAAAACTGATTCCAAATACGAGCACGTTGGAAGCGAATCTTCGCTCTGGCACTATCGATATGATTTCAGTTCTTGGTTTGGATTTTGACCAAGCTTTGGCTTTCGAGAAAAAAGCAAAAGCGGAAGGTTTGCCTTTCGAAGTGCAATTTGTTCCATCGATCACTTACGAACATATCGATCTGAATTTGGACAACCCGATTCTAAAGGACGAAAGAGTTCGCAAAGCTCTTTTGTACTCGATCAATCGTGACGACCTCGTAAAAGCCTTGTTCGAAGGCCGTCAAGAAGTGGCTGCGCACAATGTCTCCCCTAAAGATCCATGGTTCACAAAAGATCCAAAGCAGGTGACGTTGTATTCCTACTCAAAAAGAACTGCTGGAAAACTTTTGGATGAGGCTGGTTGGAAAATGGGAGCCGATGGCTACCGCTCCAAAGACGGCAAACGCCTCTCTTTGAACTTCCAAACAACGGCGGGTAATAAAACTCGTGAGTTAGTACAAGTTTATTTGCAAAACCAATGGAAGCAAAACGGTATCGAAGTACTGGTTAAAAACGAGCCAGCACGTGTGTTCTTTGGTGATACGATGTCGAAACGCAAGTTCTCTGGCATGGCTTTATTTGCGTGGGTTTCTTCTCCGGAAAGTTCTCCTCGTTCAACTCTTTCATCAAAAGCAATTCCTTCCAGCAAAAATGGTTGGTCAGGCCAAAACTTTATGGGCTGGGTGAATGCCCAAGTTGATAAAGACTTGGATGCTTTGGATCTTGAGTTCGATGCTAAAAAACGCGTTGAACTTTCCCACAGCATTTTAAAGCAGTACACGAACGAAGTTCCGGTACTTCCATTGTACTATCGCGCTGACATCTCTGTTGTTCCTAAAAACTTGAAGGGCTTCAAAATGTCTGGCCACCAGTATTACGAAACGAACGAAATCGAAAACTGGTCTTTGTAATCTAAGTTTTTAAAAGAGGCTGCCCATGACTACATTTATCACCCGTCGCATCTTGCAAACACTCGCAGTGATAGCCGTCCTATCTTACGTTGTCTTTGTCTTGATGAGCTTAATGCCTGGCGATCCTGTAGACATGATGGTGGCTTCTAATCCCAAGATCACAGCTGAAGACGTTGCTCGCCTAAAAACGTTGTACGGATTGGATCAACCAATTTATAAACGTTACGGAAATTGGATGGCCTCTTTGGTCTCTGGCGACTTGGGTTACAGTCGGACCTATCGTGTGCCTGTGGAAGAGTTGATGGGACCCCGTCTTTGGAACACCTTTATTCTATCCGCGGCCTCTTTAATTTTGTCGATTCTGATTGCGGTTCCATTAGGAGTGATTTCGGCGTTAAAACCGAATTCCAAAACAGACTATTTTATGAATCTGTTCTCGTTTGCGGGAATTTCTATTCCGTCCTTTTGGTTAGCCATTGTTTTAATCATCATCTTTGCAATTAAGATCCCCATCCTTCCTGCCGGTGGCACACAAACCATCGGAGTCGAAGACATGGGCTTTTGGGCCAATGTTATGGACCGTGCAAAGTACTTGATCCTTCCCGTGCTTTCACTGTCGATCCAACAAATTGGTCGCTTTTCTCGCTTTACTCGTTCTGCCATGGCCGAGGCGATGAGAAATGATTTTATCCGGACCGCGAAAGCAAAAGGTCTTAGCAATCAGACTGTTATTTGGAAGCATGCTTTCCGCAATGCTTTGATTCCTTTGATCACAATTCTTGCCTTGAGCATTTCGACATTGTTCTCGGGGGCTTTATTGACCGAAACCGTCTTTGCTTACCAAGGCGTTGGTAAACTGGTTTACGACTCTATCATCGGCAATGACTACAACGTCGCGATGATCTCATTCGTTATCTCTGTAAGTATGGTGCTTTTAATGAATCTTGTGGCAGATATCCTTTACGGATTTGCCGATCCACGTATTGCTTACAAGTAGGCCAAGATGTCTGGAAGTGAAATGACTATGAATAATGTAAATGTCGCTACAGCTCTTTCTGATAAGGACCGTGCCGAAATCGATCGTGCAAAACCCATGTGGAAAATGGTCCTGGCGCAATTTCTTCGTCATCGACTGGCTGTTGCGAGCGCAGTTGTTATCGCTGTTTTCCTTTTTGTCGCGATCTTTGCTGATCAAATCAGATCCATGACCGGTCTTGATCCCGACGCGCAGAACGTGGCGAATCGCTACGTGGCGCCTTGGACTTCGACTCAAGCAGGCCAAGATGTTCGCGAAACTGAAATCGAAAGATTCATCAACGCAAATCCTGAAGCAGCTGATAAAATCCAAAAGACTTTGGTTGAAAAAGGATTGGTTTCAGTTCCCGCCGAAGACGCGATCTATGATGTTGGCGCTAAGGAAGTTCCAGAGGCCGTAAAAATCTTTAAGTCTTTGGACATTCCGGAAACCAAAGGTCTTTTAAAAGTTTTTGATGGCTTCAAAACTTTTCACCTGTTCGGAACAGATGAACTGGGCCGCGATGTTTTCATTCGCTTGGTTTATGGAACTCGTGTTTCTATGGGCGTTGGCGTTTTGGTGGCCATTGCCTCCGCGTTGATCGGACTTTTGATCGGCGCCTTCGCAGGTTACTATGGCGGCTGGATTGATACCGGCCTTATGCGTATCACGGATGCACTTTTAAGCTTGCCGACAATCCCCGTGTTGATCGTGATGGCGGCCATCGACTTTACGAAGATCCCCGTATTAAGCTCCATTGTCAGCACGCAGAATGAGTCTATCTTTAAAATGATTATCATCTTGTGCTTGTTCTCGTGGATGACTGTGGCTCGCCTAGTTCGCGGTAGCATCCTGTCTTTGCGCGAGCGCGAGTTCATTTTAGCCGCACGTACAATCGGCGCGACGGACTACACAATCATCGTGCGCCACATGTTCCCGAACGTGATCGCCCCAATGTTGGTTTCCATCACTTTAGGTGTTGGCGAATCCATCTTGTTTGAAGCAGCACTTTCGTTCTTGGGTTTAGGTATCATGCCGCCAACACCAAGCTGGGGTAATATGCTTAACAACGCTCAAGAATTAATTTACCAAGCTCCCTTCTTGGCAATCCTGCCAGGTATCTTGATTTTAATGACCACTATCAGCTTCAACTATTTGGGCGACGGCCTTGAAGACGCCCTCGACCCAAAATCAGTGCGTCGCTAATTTTTATATAAACCCAGTAATAAAAAGCCACTCCCAAAGAGTGGCTTTTTTTTTGTTCTCACAAATGCAGATAGACTAGCTTGCCGAGCGAAGCAAACCGGCGCGCCAACTGACAATTTCTTGTACAGATATGAAAAAAGCACCCACCTCCCCCATTCTGCTGCAATCTGATGGAGCAAGCCTCGGCACGGAACTTGGAACAGGAACCGTAGATTTTCTATGGGAGTCTTTATGAAAACTGTTTTGTCTTTCGTTTTCACAATTCTTTTCGCGAACAACACTTTTGCAGCCGCTAACCAAACATCAAGCTCTGGTGAAGTCATGTGCCGTGCAAAAGCTAAGGAGATAGCGACTTCGACTTACTCCACGTGCATGGATGAGTACAATACAGCTCAAGTTAAATCGATTCGCGACGCCTATCAAAAAGACCTGGCTGCTATGAAAGCCAAATATGATAAAAAATTGAAAGCTCTTAAAAAGGGTTCATCAAATGCGAATGCAAACAATGCGGCAAAAACCACGAAACAGTCTAAAGGCTTGGCGAAAGAACTTCCCGCAAAAACAGTGAATCAATCTGAGACTGGTCCAGTGAATATGAACACGTCTGACGAGAATGCCGTAGCAGCCCATCAGGCTTCAGACGCGCCGCTTGAAAATGAGGTCGCTCTGCCAGACCAAAACGATTTAAATGAGACTACAGCCCAATAATCCCTAGTCTTGGATTGATTTTCCTCCCTGAGCGGTCTAAAACGTGTAGACTGATTAAAACCTCTGGGAGGAGTCTTTCTAATGGGTGAGTTTAGCCTTACACATCTTCTGTTGCTTGGCCTGATCTTTTTGATCTTCTTTGGACCAAGCCGTCTACCACAACTAGGTCAATCTTTGGGTAAAGCTATCCGTGGATTCAAACAAGGTTTGAACGAAATCGACGTT
This sequence comes from Bdellovibrio sp. SKB1291214, assembly GCF_002209355.2. Classification (GTDB taxonomy): domain Bacteria; phylum Bdellovibrionota; class Bdellovibrionia; order Bdellovibrionales; family Bdellovibrionaceae; genus Bdellovibrio. The sequence continues at coordinate 2,500,923 of NZ_CP106855.1, read as the reverse complement.
GAAGCAAAAGACATCAAAGACAACGTGAACAACCAACAGGTTTCTCACCAAAATCAACAAGGCCAACAAGTTAATCAAACTCAAAACAATAAAGAGACACACAACTCTTAATTGAGGATTGGAGAATAAATGGGTTCACTAAGTCTTACGCATTTACTTCTTATCGCGCTTGTTTTCTTAGTCTTTTTTGGACCAAGCAAACTTCCTCAATTGGGAGCCTCATTGGGTCAAGCGATCCGAGGTTTTAAAAAAGGTTTGAACGAAATTGACGAGGACATCAAAGATGCTCCTCCCGCTCAACAAGTTTCTCACCAACAAAACCAAGGACAACAAGTTAACCAAACTCAAACAAACAAAGAGCCACACAACTCTTAATTGTTTTTGAAAATTTAGTTCTAATAAAAAGCCTTCTGGGAAACCACGAAGGCTTTTTTTTATTCCCAAAAGGTGCCAGGTCCTGTTTCTTGACGCCTCTCAAAACCGATCGGTTCTGCGGTGCGGTTCAGAAAGGGAACTGTTACCTAAATCTTTTTACGCTCAGGTCCTTTCAGAAACTGGCAAAAGCGCTGCTGTTCAGTTTTCCCATCCGAACTTTGCCTTAATTACAATTCAAAGCGATAAAGACTTGTCAAAATGGCTTGGAAGATCAAACGAAGTGCATTCATTAACTGAGTGGTACGGATCTCTTTTCCAAGAGCTCTCTCTGAAACAGAATCAGAAAATAGAACTTACGATTTCCTGCCAACGAAATATAAATGGCACGACCCTTTCTGAACCCGTCCTTCCAGTGCCAGGAACACCGTATTTCAGCCAATTGGCAGGAGCCTTAGACTCTGAAATGACTCAGTGGTTGCAAAATGAAGCTATCAATAAAGACGACATCTGGTTTTCGATGAATTTAACTATCTTTGAACAAGCTGACGATCTTGAGCTTCCTGTTTATACGATCAAAGGATCGAATTTACAGGGAACGAACATCAAATAAAAAAGACCATCACACCCGCTCCGGTTACTGAGCGCGTCGATAAAAAAGGGAACTGTTACCTGAGTGTGTCGGAGATAATGCTTTGAGCGCCGTTTGCTAATAGCTCGTCGGCGCGGGATTGTTCGTTGACGGTCCAGAAGCTTACGGGAACTCCACGCTTGATGTATCTGCGAAGTTCGTTTGCCGTCACATAGCGATGATCCAAGTGCAAAATGTTCGCGTGGACGTACGGGCCAAGGACCAGCAACTTCAAATACCAGCGATTCGCTGGATCTTTTTCTTTGGTCGCAAGCAAGGCACGCGGAACTTGGGGCAACAAGCGATGCAGTTCCTTAACTGCCAAGGGATTGAAAGTTGAAAACAGAATGCGTGTGAATGAATCTGTTTCACGGACGACGCGTGCAACTTTTTCCTCAAGCCTTCGATCCATGGCTTTGTTGGTTTTAAGTTCAATGTTTAGAAACCGCGGAACATCGGGGCTCAGTAAAACGTCACGCAATGTCGGGATATTTGCAATTTGCTTTAACTCTGCGGCAGTTAACTCATCCACACGACGTGGATCACCTGCGATACGCTTTAAATCATCATCGTGAAACACCACCACGTGGCCGTCCTTGGATAAGCGCACATCCATCTCCACCATGGTAAGGCCGCGGTCTTTAGCAGCTTTAAACGAGGCTAGCGTGTTTTCCTGCGCTCCCCCCTTCCAATACCCCCGGTGACCTTGGTACTTAGGGGGCTTGATGCTATTTACGGGCCACGCGTCCGCTTTCCAGTAAAAATGCTTGTAAGCTAAAAACGCAATCGCAACCAGAATCAGCAAAGTGAAATACATTATTTCTTACCTTTAGCCACTTCTTCCGTGAACTTTGGAAGGTCACGATGGCCTTCGATCTGAAATTTCTTGATGGCTTTACCATCTTTCGCAGAAACAGTTCCGCGCAATTGGCCAAACTCATTCCAAGAACCAGACGAGGTGATTTTATTACCTTTGCCGGCGTTGGCTTCAAAGCCAATCCACTGCAAACTGTCAGTGTTATTCCAGTGAAGTTCGCCATGCAGATCTTTAAGACCCAACTTTTGATTCACCCACCAATTTTGCGGAGTGATCCCAGACAGAACTTCTGAACCCGCAGAGTCACCTTCCACTTCAAGACTTTGCACTTGAGCGTGAACAACAACCTCTTTTTGTTTGAGATCGAATTTGGCTTTCGCTTTTCCGAAGGTCATACCTTCAACATCCAACATATTTAATTGAGCAGTTCCCTTAACGTAAGAAACTTTGCCATCGTCAGTGCGAGCTTCCGCATTAACACTAAGAACACCGATCTCTCCGCCGCCCGTCATCATCGCTTGCACTGCTGGAGCAAGAGTCAGCTCGTCGATGTTCGCATTCAACGTCACATCTTTAAAATCACGATCCGCTTTAACCTTTACGTTACCAATAAAACTTCCACCACGGGGTTCGGCACGGTTCACAGCGATATTCCACGTATCACCCTTTAAAGACATCGATCCGGAAATACGATCTACATACTGCAATTCACGCTGGCCTTTATTGGCGAAAATAAACTGCAGTCCCTGATGTTCGCCGACCAAGCGAATGTCTTTTTCAGAAACAAACTCCGCCTGACCAGTAAATGAACCCAAGTCTCCAAAGTTTCGCGCCTTCTGAGGGCGGTTGATAAAGTTCATTAATTTATCAATGCGCATGTTTTGGATATCAATTAGAAAGGGCTTGTATTTTAAAGGATCAATCGAAGTGAAGGAGGCTTGGTCCACACTCATCTCGCCCAAGTCACCTTCGATGCGGAAGTCTTTCACTTCCAAAGGAGCAGACTTTAATTTTTCTGCTTCACCCGTCATGCGTGCTTTGGCGGAAACCCACACCTGCTTGCCATTTAAGTCTTTTGAAACCAAATCGTACTTTTGCAAAACCTGTAAGACTTGGCTTAACGGAATATGCTTCATGTCGGTTTCAACATTCAACAGGTGGTCTGCCAAAGAATAATGAGCAATCACACTGTAGTGTCCCTCGCGCCAATTTCCGAAAAAGTGAGCTTGAAGGGACTGTTCTGGTACCTCTTTGTATTCCAAAAACAGATTTGCGTGGGATAAGTAATCACCGACAGTGTCGTCTTTTAAGAAATTTGTTTTTGCGTGAACTTCCACCACACGTGGTTCAAAAGATTTCACATAAGCACGGAAATTCAAAAGTTCTGAAGGATACTGCGGGTATTGCGCCGAAATGATTTTAAAACTTTGAATATTCAAACCACGAATGTCGTTACGATATTTGTCGGCTTGTTCGGAGGGACTGAGTGTGACTAAAGGTGATGGCTCTTTTTCTCGCCCCGTGCTATCTTGAAGAGCATTTTTTTCTTTTTCGCAAGCGTCAACGGTCCCACGTAAAGTCAGCTTCATGTTATCTGCATCCACCGTTTTAATGGGAGAGTTGCGGGTGATGAGTCCCCACACCGAAACAGGTAAACGCATTTCATCGATCTCAAGCACCGGCGACATCCAACAAGCTTGATCTGATTCCATGCGAACTTGCTTAATCACCACAGCAAATCGCGGCAATATCCCATCAGCAAGACTTAGCTCGGCCGAATCAAAACTGACTTTGATGTCTTTGTGTATGTGACTTGCGGCTTTTTCCAACTGCGATTTAATGCGCGCAGGAGATAATAAAGACTTTGTCGTATAGCCAATTAAAAAAGCCAGGATCAAACCCGTTAAAAGGATTTTCATTCCTGGCTGTTCAGAGATCAAATATTTATCAGAACGATGTCGGCGATCCATGACCTATTCTGGATTGAAAGGTCCCGACCGCCAAGGTCTTTTTAGAAATGACTACTTGTATTCGAAGTGAAGAATTTCGAATTCCTTGTCACCTTTAGGGCTTTGCACAGTTACAGTGTCGCCCACTTTTTTACCGATCAAAGCGCGAGCCAACGGAGAAAGAACAGAGATCATCCCTTTCTTTACGTCAGCCTCGTCAATACCCACGATTTGGTAAGCCACTTCTTCTTCAGATTCTGTATCAACGGCTTTTACGTGTGCACCGAAAACAACACGGTCTGCTTTAATAGTAGATACGTCGATCACTTCAGCACCCGCCAATTTGCCTTGGATTTCAGCAATACGGCCTTCGATCATGGATTGGCGCTCTTTAGCAGATTCGTACTCCGCGTTTTCAGAGATATCACCTTGCGCACGAGCTTCTTCGATAGCCGCGATAACAGAAGGTCTTTCCTCTAACAATAGCTTCTTAAGCTCTGCCTCAAGCATAGCTTTTCCGCGAACTGTCATTGGAAGTTTGTCGTTTGTACCTACAGACATGTCTATCTCCACCGTTAAAGGGAGATTAGTTTTACCGGAGTTCCGCGAATTTATCAACCCGCACCCCCGCCCCAGACTCGACGCGCTGCATTTTGATAATGCATTGAGCCGCATATTTTACCGGCGTACCATAAGTTCATGGGTCAAAAGAAGAAAACCGAAATCATCTGCCGCTGCAACAATGTGTCTCGAGCGACCATTGAGAAAGCTATTACAGATGGGGCAAAGACCCTGAACGAGATATTCGATTCCACCACCGCCGGGGTTGGACCCTGCGGGGGATCTTGCCGCCGCAAGCTCGCCCCCCTTCTTGATCACTACCTGAGAACCGGTCAATTCCCTGAAAAAATTCAGGAAGATTTATCTGGCAAGGGTGGTGTTAAGGATGAAGGCGAGAAAAAAGAATAACGGAAAAATTAAGACGCTTTTTGCTGATTCAAACGCGCTTGAATCATCTTGTGAACTTCAGGACGACAAGTCCCGCACTGAGCACTCGCCGATGTCTGACGAGTCACGATCTCGGGAGTACGAGCTCCCGCAATAATAGCTTGATCAATTGTGTGCGCAGAGACGTTACGGCAATGACAAACCTCTGTCTCAGCCGAAGTCCCTTGCCACTCTCCACGCAGACGCAAAACCATTTCACGCAGTAACATGCTGCTGTGATCTTGCCCTTCTGGTACGGGCCATTTCGAAATATCTGCACCGAATGAGCGGCGCATTTTCTTCATCATATCCATAAATTCAGTACATCCCACATGAGACACTTTCAAAACTCGTCCGGGCGCCGAAGGAGTCTCTCCTTCAGTATCCACTTCGATAAAATCACGTCCGTCGAGTTCGACTTTAATCTTCATATAAGCTATTATGATAGGCCAAGATATGAGGGGTCCCAAGGCCAGTTATGCTAAATCTCAAAATACTACTGCTCAGTCGTAAATTTGAAATTCACAGCAGCCGTCGCTTGGTCGAGGAAGGCGTTTCTCGAGGCCACACGATGTTGCTGTGGGACCCGGAATGGCCTTTGGCTCGTTTGAAAATTCAACCGGACATTATCATCCCACGCCTGGGCAGCTATCAATTTAGCAAAGCTGTGAAGGTTCTAGCAGCTATGGAACGTCAAGTTCTAGCAAGGTTCAATCCTCCCCTTCCATGCTTGATCAATCCGTCTCAAAACTACACGGTCGCTCGAAATAAATGGTTCACCTATGTGGCCCTCACAGAAGCCGGCATCGCGTCCCCACCCTCGTATTTAATCACCCGCTATGATGAGACATTTCCACCTTTGGAATTTCCCATGATTGTGAAAAAACTTGAATCCAGTAAAGGTGAAGGCGTCTTCCTTGCTCACAGTACGAAAGAAGTTGCCGAGATATTCGCCAAAACCGGTGACGAAGAATTATTGTTACAAGAATATTTTCCAGAAGCCTTCGGTACTGACATTCGTGCCTTCGTAATTGGTGATCAAATCAAAGCTGTGATGAAGCGAACAGCGCAGCCAGGAGAATTCCGTAGCAACCTAGCGTTAGGCGCCACAGGCGAGCCATGCGAACTTCAGCCCAGCGAATCAGAACTGATTTTAAAAACCGTTCGTACTTTGGGTTTGCAGGTCTCTGGTGTCGATCTATTGCGAACGCGTAAAGGCAGTCTGGTTTTAGAGGCGAACCCTTGTCCCGGCCTGGAAGGCATTGAAAAATATAATCAGCAGAATCTTGCAAGTAGCATCATTCAATATGCTGAGGAGCTTTATGGCAAACACAAGACCTCGCGTTGAGCTGATTCCAATCTTTGAAGACAATTATGTCTTCTGCTTGATTGATCAAGACAATCAAGAGGTCCTTGTCGTGGATCCCGGTGAAGCTTCTAAGACATCTCAATTTTTAAAAGATAGCGGCTTAAAACTCAAAGGTGTCCTGCTAACTCATCACCACAATGATCATATCGGCGGAGTGCGCGATTTAGTTTCTGAACACCCGGCTCCTATATATGCCCCTAAGAAAAACCAAACCCAAATTGGCGCGGCGGACACTTGGGTTTATGAAGGACAGAAAATCCCCTTGGGCCCCTTCGAGTTCGAAGTCATCGAACTTCCTGGGCACACACTGGGACATGTGGCATACTGGGAGCCGAAATTAAAATGGCTGTTTTCAGGAGACGTGCTGTTCGGCTTGGGTTGCGGTCGGTTGTTCGAAGGAACTTACGAGCAAGGATATGAGAGCCTGCAGCGACTTAAAAAGTTGCCCTCTGAAACACTCGTGTATTGCACCCACGAATACACCGAATCCAATCTGATTTTCTGTAACATGCTTTCCAACCTGGACAACTCCCCGATCACGGGAGATAGCGAAGAGTTAGAAATGTATGCGAACCAATTGCAATCCCGTCGCGAAATGGATTTACCCTCGGTGCCATTGAAACTTTCAGTTGAAATGCGGGTGAACCCATTCTTGCTTGCGAAATCAGTTTCGCAGTTCACTTATCTGCGTGATTTGCGCAACAAACAATAATTATCTTCGGCGATACTAATCAGAGTGCCTAAATTATCGGGTGCCTTCAGTGGATTTTATTGGAGAAGGCGCACTTCCATTGCGCTTGCTATAGAGGTCGACTTGCGCCTCCCCATCTGGAGGCCCCTCAGGACAAATACCTTTTAATGGCTTTTCACCCGGAGCGCGCTTCTTACAGTTTTTACCAGCGAACTCCGCCCCTGCTTTATGTTGTGCAATAGTCCACTTAAAATCATTATCCCAAGTTGCAAGTTTTTGCGAAGCTGCACGGTAGCGTTCGTCGGACCAGCCATCCGGCTTTGAAAGTTTATCAAAAAAATTAGCGTCCGGTTTCATTAAGTTATTAGGACCAAACATGCGAATATCAGAACACGGAATTTTCTTTCCCTGAATGGATCCGCCTCCCAGATACCACGATTTATAGAGCGACGCCGCATCGGAATTGCGACCCATACCTATTAATTTTTTCTGGATCTGCTCCGCTCCAACGCCATCAACCTCTGTGAACATAGAAGGGCTGTATCCGGCCTCGTAAATAATTTTGCACTCAGGAGGAATTTCAGCGTAAGTCCCAGTCTTATTATTATAAATATGTTCGCAATCAAGCTTTTTAGATTTGATCGCTTCGATCACCTTCATGGCTAAATCCGGTTTGCTATGAACCTTGTACTTCTTAAATGTTTTTTCAACATCATCAGACGCTGACAAGAGGCGAACAGATTCACACATACGTACACCCCGATAAACTCGGGCAGCTTGCTGCTGAATAAACGATGCGGAGGTTGGTCCAATTCCATTCTGAATTAACTGACACGCCATGAAAGCAGATCCATAGACGTGATAATATTTTCCCGCGGTCCTCTTAGCACCATCGACAGTTTTTTGAGTTTCTAAAATTTCATTTTTTAGAGACTGTGGAATATCTGCGTCTTTAGACAACGACTGAGGAGCGTAAAACCCTGAATTCTGAGGCGGACAACTCAGGTTCTTAGTTATTGAGTTCTCAGTTTCCAATTTATGGATCGCGGCACCGTATTCCGCAGCTATTTTCTGAGTGTCATATATCTCTTGTTGGTTTACATCCGCATTTTTTGAAAGCTCTTGAATTCGTTTTTCTAAGTCTCTTTTTGTGGTGAGATAATCTTGCTTTCTCAATCTCAGTTGATCAAGAGCCTCCTGAGAGGAATCTTGATATGACAACTGACCATGGCCAGTATCATCATTTCCACAGATGCCGATTAAAAACATCGCAGAATTGGGATCGCCCTTAGCATGTTTTAAAGCTAGTTTCCAAACCCATCCGGGCGCAAGATTTTTAAACTGTCCTTCACCTGAGACTTCAGAGATGCCTGGGCGAATTACTTTTGTCTTTTTTTCGTACTCGAGGGTTTTAGCCATTTCATCATAAAAGGAAATCGCCGCCGTTCTTACACAGCTATTTTTCTGGTCGCTAAACCGATTATTGAAGTACGCAACCAACCCTTTATTGGAACCTCCCGCACCCGCATTACCGTACTCCTTGGCTCCCAAAATCGAAACGTATTCTTTAAGACCGTTCTTGGTTTCACCGTCAGGAAGTTTATCGAGCATTTTCGTAACAACATCGTTTGCCGTAGCGATTGGGGATAAAGTGGCATCTGATTGTTTCTGATTAACTGTAATACTTTGAATCGTTTGGTTTGCGGTCTGCATATCTTGGCTGGCACCATAAGCACCCGCCGCGGAATTCCCATAAGTAACCCCGGCTGATGCACTATCAGCTGCGACTTGGGCCATAGCAAAATGAGGCAGTATTAATACCGTGAAAATCAGACTTACCATCCAGTGTTTTTCGGTCAGCGCGCATCAACTTTGAACAAGACCAGGGTCGTGTTTAACCCGATAAGCAATAGACCGATATTGAAGACATGAATTTAACCTCTTTCACTTTGATTTTTTCCATCCTATGCGGCGAAGCTTTCGCTTTTGATCGTATAACTTGCGAATCAACATTAGGAAATTGGACGGTCCACAACAAATTAAAATCCAATGACGTCGTGCTGAGTACAAAATACCCCACGACCCTGCTCAAGCGAGATGATTCATTGATGCTGGTCGTTCGTGACGAGCGCGGAAAAGATATTGCCTTCGTCTCGCCGTGGAATGACATCCAGTTTTTTAAGGGAAAGAAAGTCGGCAAATCGAAATACAAATTCGATTTCAAAACGGATTCAGAGACTCAGTTCACTTTGGATATCACGGACTTTGCAGAACAAACCCATTCAATTTCTTGCAAGCTGACGTTCTAAATAAAAAAGGCCCAGCGTGTGCTGAGCCTTTATCGGGACAAAGTGTGTCCGTACGATTTAGCGGGCTTGTTCAACAACTTCGCATTTGAAGTTACCTACGTGAGTTTTCTCTCCTAATCCCCAGTAGTAAAGTTTTGCTGTGTGATCAACGACCGAGATCGACAATTCGAATTCAGTCGAAGCCTCTACAGAGAAGATGTATTCAACGGAAGTTTGAGTTGAATCGATATCCAAATGCAATGCCGGACCATTCAAATCAGCAGTATCGATTTTATAGTCGCCCACATTCAAAGACCATTGTTGCAAACCATGACGGAACAAAACCGTTGGATTTTTTTGGATGTTGATCTCGGCAGGAACATCAGCGGATTTATTCAACTGAGTTGCTTGGCAGTCAAATACACGCTCGTCGGCGAAAGAGATCGATGCGAACAACATTGTGAAAGCGATAATTGCAGATTTCATGATTCGTCCTTTGGTTTTAATGCTCATCACCTATCGTGATTCGTACAAAAAGTCGTTCCTTTTTTGTTTTTTTCATTGGAACGGATGCAAAAGCTTCGAAAGAATTAACATTTGTTATTAACGCCAATACAGGTGAAATCCAAATTCAAAAGCCGCGCTTCCCACGCGGCTTTTAAAGCTCTTAGGCTTCTGTTTCCACGATCCAAGTGTCTTGGTCTTCGAACAATTGCTCAAGCAACCCACCCTCGATCAAATAGTCCTCTGCGAAAAGTTCATGCAGAGTCAGGGATTTCTTAGTCAGTTCTTGGTAAGAAAGTGTGCGCTGCACATACTCTTCCTTAGACATCTTAGGGCGAATCGGTGGCTTCTCTAAAACTTTTTGACCGTACAAAAGAGTGTCATAGCTATAGCTATTGAATACCAAGGCTTCACACGCCGTGTACGGAGAGTTCGTACCTAGATTGCTGGCACTGAGTGGTGCACGTTGGTTGAAAAGGTCTACGACCATTTTCGCGTCCCCGATCTCAGTGTTCGCGCGGCAATCTTTCCAGTACTGTGTATCCAGTTGCTTATTGTATTTATAGTGAATACTTAGGAACCAACGGAACGTGTCCCACGTTGCTGCGATCTCTTGATTGATAGCTGCAATACTTGAAGAGTCCTGGTGATTATTTGGCATTAATTTACACAACGTCATAATGCTATGAACGGCGGTTTGGATTGCCGTTGATTCCAAAGGTTCAACAAAGCCGTAAGCATTGCCAAGACCAAAGACATTTTTATTCCAAGCTTGCTTGTGGCGACCGGTCCGGAACTCCACCATTTTGTATTTTTCAAAGTGACCGAATCTTTCACGGGCTTCTTTCACCGCTTGAGCTTCGTCACAGTAATCTGTCGAGTGCACATAGCCGTAATGGTTTTCTGCGCGCATTGGAATCGTCCAGCACCAACCGTTCGGCATCGTCGTACATTGTGTATAAGGTCGGATGTCATTGTTGTTTGGAAGGTCGAACGTCAAAGCCCGGTTGTTACGAAGCGAGGACTTGAATGAAATGAATTCTGTTTTCAAGGCTTGACCTAAAATTCGGGAACGGAAACCTGAGCAGTCAATATACAAGTCGAACGAGTGTCTTTTGCCGTCATCTGTTTCCACAGATGTTACAAAGTCATTGTCATCCAGGTGAACTTTTTCAACCACAGCATCGATAATGGGAATCTGACGCTGTTTTACAATCTTATTTAAGAACCCAATCAAATTCTTGTTATCGATGTGATAAGAAAACGGAATGCTTTGAAGCAAAGAGATCATCTCTCCGTTTTTCTCGCGAATCACCGGGATTTTATGATGATCCATCAGCACCGATGCCCAGTTGGCATTGTTGATATGATCTTCATAATAGTAACTCTCTTGCTGATGGCCCGCAAAAAAGTTGAAATTAAAGTGATAATCTCCGGGGCAACCCCAATCAAAACGAATACCGAGCTTGAGGGTCGGCTCCACAGCTTGAAAGAATTCTTGCGGATCAATTCCCAAAGTTCTGTGCAAAAAGGGCACGATCTCTGTTGTTGTGCTTTCCCCCACACCGATGACTGGAATTTTACTGGATTCAATAACCGAAGTTTGAATTTTAGGATGCAATTTTTTAAGAGCCAAGGCCGCAAGGTAACCGGCCGTACCACCACCCAAGATACCGATAGATTTGATTTCAGTCGCTGGATATTTAGGGAAATTGAGATAGCTAAGATCAAAAGCCGTTTCGACAAAATCATTCAAAGACGCCATGGGAAAACCTCGTTTAGATAGGTCCTCTTTATCCCATAACGCCCTTAAAGGTTCAAAGGTCTTTACGACTCAAAGAATTTTTGCTGCCACTTCGCCTGGCGCTCCTCAGTGATGCCATACTCAGTGAGTAAAAATTTCTGGATACTGCCCGCTTTACTCTTCATTTCTTCGATGGCAGCGCTTAAGAAACTTTCATGGGCTCCCATCATGTATTGGAATCCCTCCATCGCTTTATCTGACAAAATACTCTTAAATTGAATCATCAGGCCATTGCGGAAAGGCTCAAGTCCCGTCTGAGTCAGCAAGTAATCTTTCATCACTTGGGATTCATCGATTCCCAGTCCCAAAAGCATTAAAGCAGATCCTACACCGGTGCGATCTTTACCAACTGCACAGTGCTGAAGCATGCCTTTACCCGACATCTCATCCATCACCGCAAACATGCGACGATAAGCAGAATTATCAAAGGGCAACTGCCGATACAGCTTTTCCATGTAGTGCGGAGGAATATTTTCTAAATGCTCTTTGGTAAAGAACGAGCCCAAGTTCGCACTCATTCTGTAGGCGACGGGATTTGCGGGACAGTTTTCGTATGAAACGCCTTCCCACAAAACATCTTTATCATGAGCGGCTTCTGATGGATCACGGAAATCAATCACATGCCCGATTGTCGTTTGCAACAATAACACATCATCTGCTGTGAGCTTTGATAAAGCCCCTGAACGATAGAATTGACCAGATTTAAGCTTATGACCTTGAACAGACAATTGACCGCCCAGATCGCGGAAATTGATAGCGCCTTTAAGATTCAATGGAGGCTCCTTAGATTTTGATACGACTATTTTAGCCCGCGGCAGTAGCCCTAATTCAAGTCCATAATCGCGTAAACGTAAAAGTGACCGTCTCTTATTTCGTACTTTACGTCACAGCCTAAAATATCGAAGCCGTATTTCTGGCCCCAGCTTTTTTCATCAGTGATCGGGTCTTGGCGCTTTTGAAAAGCCGGACGAGGGTCCAATTCAAGAATACTGATAATCAGACTGCGAAGGTTTTTCTCGTTCGAGGGATCGCGCTTTTTAATTTCCGCCTCAGCCTCGTCAGAAAACACCACGTCTGTTCTTTCAATAGGATCACTGGCCCAACCCGCATTCGCTTCAGGAATCGAGTCTGCGTAAGGAATATAGGGCTTAATATCAAGCACCGGAGTTCCATCGAGCAAATCCACACCATGAACGTGGATTTCAGGTCCACCCTTCGCATCAAAATCAATTTTTTCAATTTTTACAGCCGACATTCCAATTGGATTCGGTCTGTGCGGAGAGCGCGAAGCAAGCACACCCACTTTACGATTGCCACCTAAGCGCGGTGGACGAATGCTCGGTTTCCAGTTTTTGCCACCGTGTTCGTGAAATACAAACACGATCCACAAATGAGAGAACTCTTCCATGCTGCGAATTGCAGTTAACAAATCCGGATTAGGTAGAAGCTTGATAATGCCCTTAGCGGGATTCGCAAGCCCCGGCTGGCGAGGAATCCCAAATTTATCATGAAAGGGCGTTTGCACATGCCCTACCGCTGAAAATTCAAATTTCTCTCCGTGCTTTTGCATGGTGCCAGGTCCTATTTACGTAAGCGGTGCGTTTAAGAAGTGTGCGGGTCCATTAGCAAGCAGCGCTTTTATGCGCCGCTTACGTAAATAGGACCTGGCACCTAATTCTGCACGCCGATTTTGATTTTCTCGCCGTCGATATCACTGTCGTCTACATGGGCACCTTTTGGCGTGCCAGTTAGAGGCAAGATATTCAACGTGTGAGTCAAAGTTTCTGACGTGATCATGTCCTTGTGTGCGTTCAAAGCGTCAAGCAAGGCGCCGTCGCAGGCGATTTCTAGAGTGATTTTGTCATCTAGTTTGAAGTCCGCTGTTTTACGAGCGACTTGGATCTTACGCATGATTTCGCGAGCTAGGCCTTCACGTTCTTGTTCTGGCGTCACAGTCGGATCCACTTCGATGGATACCACTTGGTGAACTGACAAATTCGCGTTGCCACCTTTAGGAGCTCTGCGGATTTCTACGTCAGCCAATGTGATTTCTTCGCCGTCAACAGTCACTGAACCACCTGTTTCAAGTTTCAAGATGCTTTCAAGAGGCAAGGCCATAATGCCGGCGCCAACTGATTTCATCTTAGGCCCCAAGCGTTTACCCAGTACTGGGAAGTTTGCCTTCGCAGTCACTTGAACGAATTGGTCTTCGTTCGAGTTATAAACAACTTTGCGGAAGTTCAATTCATCAACAAAGAACGGTTCGAACTTTTTCAAAGTTTCAAGCAACGCCGCACTTCTGTGGATGATTTTGATTTCGTTCAACGGGATCTTCGCCTTAACACCGATTTTTTCACGGTGATTACGACCCAATGTCACCAATGTATCCATCGCCTTCACAGCTTCTTCAAGCTCCGGGCGAAGCATAGAAAGATCTTCCGGTGGGAAGCTTTCCAAGTGAACGGAGTCTTTTTTATTCGGAAGAACTTGAGACAAGTTTTTATAAGTCACTTCCGACATGAACGGAGCAAATGGCGCCATCAAACGAGACAATGTCACAAGAACTTCATGCAAAGTCTCGTAAGCGTAACGTTTCGTTTCAGGCATGCCTTCTTGCCAGAACAAAGAACGATTGAAACGGATGTACGTGTTCGTTAGATCCTCGATGAATTGAAGCAAGTGAGGAACAACGTTGTACAAGCGATAAGCGTCCATCTCTTTGTGAGTGTTCGCAATCAAACCATTCAAACGAGAAAGAACCCATTGGTCTAAAATATTCGGAGATTTCTTAGCATCACCTTTTGGAACAAAGCCATCGATGTTGGCATAGTTCGCAAAGAATGAATAAGAATTCCACCAACGAAGCAAGATTTTACGAACGATATCGTAAACGCCTTTTTCAGAGAATTTCAATTCCTGGGCTTTCACAACCGGAGAATCGATCAAATACAAGCGAAGCGCATCCGCACCATGCTGATTCAATACTTCCATTGGATCAGGATAGTTTTTCAAAGACTTTGACATCTTACGACCGTCTTCAGCCAACACCAGACCATTCACAACGACGTTTTTGAATGGAGCTTGGTTGAACAAAGCAGTTCCAATAATCGACAACGTATAGAACCAACCACGCGTTTGGTCCAAGCCCTCAGCAATGAAATCCGCTGGGAATGCTTTTTTGAATTCTTCCACGTTCGCATCAGGGAATCCCCATTGAGCGTACGGCATAGAACCCGACTCAAACCAGCAGTCCAAAACGCCATCAACGCGTTTCAAAGCAGATTTACCCGTTGGAGACGGGATCGTGATTTTATCCACAAATTCAATATGCAAATCTTCAACTTTTTGACCTGACAGTTTTTCAAGCTCCGCACGGGAACCCACGCAGATCACTTCACCTTCTGTATTTCTCCAGATAGGAAGCGGAGTGCCCCAGAAACGGTTGCGAGAGATCGCCCAGTCACGAGCACCTTCCAACCAATTCCCGAAACGTCCATCACGAAGATGATCAGGAACCCATTGAGTTTGCTTGTTGTTCGCGATCAATTGCTCTTTAATTTTTTCTACAGAAACAAACCAAGAAGAAACCGCACGATAGATCAGCGGAGTATCGGAACGATAGCAGTATGGGTAACTATGTTGGATCGTATCTTGTTTGAACAAGTTCCCTTTAGCTTTTAATGCCGCGATGATGTCCTTATCAGCTTCCTTTACACGCTTACCTTGATAGTCAGGAACTTCCGCTGTGAACATACCATCATCGTCCACGGGGTTTACCAATGGGATGCCAGCCTTAGCACAGGCATAGTAGTCTTCCTCACCGAACGCGGGTGCCATGTGAACAACACCCGTACCGGATTCAGTCGTCACGTGTTCAGAAGAAATAATACGGAACGCACCTTTTTCAGCGCGATCACCAAAGAATGGGAATAGAGGTTCGTAAGTCAGACCTACAAGCTCTGTCCCTTTCATCATTTGCAGAACTTCAACTTCCTCATCTGGTTTCTTAAACACCGATGGAAGCAATGCTTGCGCCAAGATCAACTTACGACCTGTCGCTTTTTCTTGAACCTTGACGTAGTCCATTTCCAAACCAACAGCCAAAGCCATATTGGATGGAAGAGTCCAAGGTGTGGTCGTCCAAGCCATCACGGCTGTATCAGGTTGGTTGATGAGTTTAAACATCACCGTAATCGCAGGGTCTTGAACCATTTTATAGTTTTGATTCGCTTCAAAGTTTGAAAGCGACGTCGAGATCCCTACAGAGTAAGGAACTACTTTGTAACCTTCATAGATCAAGCCCTTTTTGAAAAGCTCTTGAAACACCCACCAGACAGACTGCATGAAGGACACGTCCATCGTGAAATATGGATTTTCCATATCCACCCAACGACCTACGCGACGAACCGTGGTTTTCCACTCTGTGGAGTAACGTTTTACAATCGAGCGACAAGCGTCGTTGTATTCAGCCACACCCATTTTGAAGACGTCTTTGCGAGATTCGATTTTGTGAGTCTTGTTGATTTCATACTCGACCGGAAGACCGTGGCAGTCCCAACCGAAACGACGTGGCACTGTGTAACCCTTCATTGTCCAATAACGAGGAACAACGTCTTTCAAAACACCTGCCAGCAAATGCCCATAGTGAGGAAGACCTGTTGCAAACGGAGGACCGTCATAGAAGCTGTAAGTTTTTTTACCCTGAGGATCTAGAGTCTGTTGGAAAATTTTTTGCTGATCCCAGAAATCAAGAATGCCTTCTTCTTGCTTGGCAAGTTGGACATCGGGTTTTACTGCTGTATACGGAGTCGTTTTGGAGGTGTTTGCATTCGTCATAGGTCCTTAAGATTTATCAGGTTTTGCCCGATCTTGCACCCACTGAAGGCACCGACCTCACGGAATGCGCAATGCATCAAAGGTCTTTTTCAAGCATCTCCATCAATCCTGGGAAGCGTTTCTTTACATCCTGCAGACGTAAAGAGACAAAACGACGCGTTCCCTCGTCGCGAAAACGAATCAAACCAGCCTCGCGCAGAATTTTTAAATGATGAGAGAAAGTCGCCTTGGTAATGGAATATTCAAAAGTCCCGCAGACTTTTTCCTCCCCCTTCATGGCCAGCAGCTGTTTAACTGCAGAGATGCGCACGGGATCGCCCAGGGCTTTTAAGACCTGTTCCAAACTGACATCTTTAAGTTTCGGGTGAGTGATCGTTTCCATTGTTAGATAAATATCTAACATTAATCTTGTAATCCCACAAGCGCAGAGTATAACGGATATTGTTCGATATCTATCGAACAATAAAATACTCTCCGGCACCATCGGAGTTCATAGGAGCCTCAACATGAGCCAAGTGTTCCACCCCACTGCGGAAGTCCCCGCCAGAACATTAACCCTGCTGTTAGGCCTGACGGTCGGCGTGATCGCAGCCAATCTCTATTATGCACAACCACTCGTGGCGATGATCAGCAAGGCATTAGGCATTGCTACATCTTCAGCAGGATTGGTCGTGACATTCACCCAAGTCGGATATGGATTGGGAGTTTTACTTTTAGTTCCCCTGGCTGATCTTTTAGAAAATAAGAAATTAATCATCACGTTGATGATGGTGGCAGTAATAGCCCTTTTAGGTTTGGCATTTTCAACCAGCGTTATTCCTTATTTTACAGCCGCTTTCATTCTGGGAATCGGCACTTCTGCAGTGCAAATCGTGGTACCGTACGCCGCCCACATGACATCAGAATCCCATCGCGGTCGTGTCGTGGGAAGCCTTATGAGCGGCCTCATGCTAGGGATTATGTTATCCCGACCCATCTCAAGCTTACTGACAGATTTACTTTCGTGGCATGCCGTATTTTTCTTATCGGCAGCGTTTATGACAGCGATGGCTTTTATTCTATATAAATTTCTGCCGCCGCGTAAGCCAGAGCACACCGAAAATATCCGCTATGGAAAACTGATTGCTTCCATGGGAGAGCTCTTTGTGACGACGCCAGTTTTACGTCGTCGCGCCATCTATCAAGCCTTTATGTTTGGAGCCTTTTGCCTGTTCTGGACGTCAGCTCCCCTTTATTTAATGAGTGAGACTTACCACCTGTCACAAACAGCCATTGCGATTTTCGCCTTTGCCGGCGTGGCTGGTGCGATCTCTGCCCCCTTTGCAGGAAGACTGGCCGATAAAGGCATGAGCACGTCTGCAACGATTGTGGCCATGCTTGCGGCCATCGCCTCGTTTGCAGTCACTCACATACTGGAGCCGGGATCCTATGTGGCCTTAGGAGTATTAGTGTTTGCAGCGATCTTACTGGACGCTGGAATTACCGCGACGCTTGTGTTGGGCCAAAGAGCTATTTTTTCTTTAAAGCCTGAATACCGAGGCAGACTGAATGGCCTTTACATTGCGACGATCTTTGTTGGTGGAGCTGCTGGCTCCTATGCTGGCGCATGGGCTTATGCTCATGGTGGCTGGATGATGACTACAATTGTGGGGGCACTATTCCCTGCGACCGCCCTAATTTATTTCTTTACAGAGTGGCTGACAGGATTTCGCAAGAGTCAGAAATGAAGACTCTAGATCTTAATGTCTTGTGACTGTGCTGGCAAAATTCTCACTTGGTTCAATTGTGAACCAAGTGAGATCAGAAAAATTAGATTCTCGCTCTTATTGAGCCATTTTTTTACCGTAATTGGCACCCAAATACGTGATCAACAGATCACCAAACTGCTCCGCTGACATTTCTGCTGTTTTCGCAGACAAGATAACTTCATTTACCATGCGCACACCTTCAGACGTCGCAGGGTTTTTTCCACGAACCAAAATCACACGATAGATAAGCTCATGCAGGATCGCCACAGCGCGATCTTGGGCTTGCAATTTATCCCAGTAGATTTTGTTGATTGTATAATAAGTTTTCTTAGGAAATTTAGCGGGTCTTTGCACAATCAAAAGTTCCAATGTGCAATCTTTTTCTGGAAGAACAACCACGCCAGAGTCATCCACAACACTTGGAAGGTAACCGTCGACAAAGTTTGCGTCTTCGATGAATGTGCTCAAGTAAGTATTCAGTTCCGTGTACAAGGCCGGAGATAAATTTTTAATGCGCTCCAAGTAAGCTGCAGCGATCGAAACCTCGACGGGACGCTCAGAATTGTAAGCACGACCTACGCCCGCACGTTTCCAATCCCATTTATAGCGCAAAGCCATTTCAAAACGATCATAGAAACCCATAACAGTGTCTTTGCAAAGCACGACGTTCCCGGCATTACCAACATACGTCCACGCTTGAGCCATTGTCGGGAAAGCAATCGAACCAACAAGCAAAACACTTACCAAAAATTTATTCATTACGCCCTACCCTCCGTTACTGTGATTGGTACCAATTGAACTGCTAAGCTATACACTTCCGTTGTGTCGCCTTTATCCATCAACTCCGCCATGCGCACGTTGAATTCAGCAATGATCTTTTTTGCCTTCGCTAGATTTTTAACGTTGGCTGGGAAAACCATACTCGTGATGCTTCTCGCTTCTACAGAATCACGCTGCAACGATGCGACAGAGCGATCGATGATTTGACGGTGGAATTCACGGATCACTTGAGAGGGAACTTCGTTTTGAGTCGTGATGTTTGTGTAAGCCGGTACGTAACGACCGTCTTCTTCCACCACAAGACCTGCATCCAACAATCGGTTGAGAGCGCCCTCAGCTTGCAGTTGAGAAATTTCCAACCGAGATACAATGCTATTCACTGTGTGATCGAAACCTTTAGTTGAGATCAAGTTAAAGATCGCCAAATGTTCCCAATCTGAAATCATCGCGAACTCATCACTTGAAACTGAACGAAGTGTGGATACCGGTTGAGCTTTCTCAGCCGCAATCAAAGATTGCATGCGGGCCTTATCTTCCGGTGAAAGTTTCAACAACTCGGCAATACGCTCGGTCACTTTTGTCCCAGGAATATATCTTCCATGGATCAGCTCCCACAAACGTCCTTGCGTTAGAGAAAGATCGCGAGCAAACGCTCGCATAGAATACTTTGGATTCTTGCGGCGGCGATTTAAGAAAATCTCGTTAAAGAAATTTGATAGTTCTGATGTTTTTTTAATTGATGTATTCCCCATGAATACAGCTAACTATTTCAAAACAGAAACAATCGCAACGCAAATGCCATGCTGCTGCGACTCCAATGGAGTCGCAAATTGAAAATTTTGCATTCGTGGAATCTAGTGGAATATCTAGAGGTTAGACTCAATTGTCAGGTTTTTGTTAGGAAACAATGTAGAGATATTTTGTTTACTAAACCAAATCTGGGGAGATTAATTTTTAAGCAGCAAAAAACCCTCCACCTGAAAGGCGCGCTGAGCACGCTTTTCAGGCGCTACCACCGAGATGAATTCATATTAAGGTTGAACTTTAGAGATTTCGAGCTCCCGGAATGCATCGGTTTGATCATCATAAAAAGACAACTGACCGCCTTCCAAATCGAAGTAAACGCCGATCAACTGCAGGCCACGACTTTTGATGGCGAAATCGATAAATGGGAAGGTGCGCAAATTTTCGATCGA
This sequence comes from Bdellovibrio sp. SKB1291214, assembly GCF_002209355.2. Taxonomy (GTDB): domain Bacteria; phylum Bdellovibrionota; class Bdellovibrionia; order Bdellovibrionales; family Bdellovibrionaceae; genus Bdellovibrio. Next base: position 2,480,951 of record NZ_CP106855.1, on the reverse strand, counting down.
CGTCACGATCGAAGTTTTTTCGCACTCCCGACAATGCTGATCAAGATCCGCATTTGGATGCGCTTTCAAAACTTTTTCTTTCGCTTGTCCCGCAATTGTCATCCATTGTTGTACGAAACCACCTTCGCGAACAGCTTCGGGTTGAAACAAAGAACGAATCCCCCCGCATTGACGATGACCTAAGATCACAATGTTTTCCACTTGCAGATTTACGACCGCGAATTCGATGGCAGCGGAAACCCCGTGGAAACCCATATTCGATTCAAAGGGCGGAACCAAGTTAGCAACGTTGCGAACAACGAAGATTTCTCCAGGTGAAGAAGAGAATAAAATTGCCGGATCGACGCGCGAGTCACTGCAAGCAATCATCAAAGTTTTTGGACTTTGACCTGTTGCCAAGGCGTCATAAACAGAGTGATTGTGCTCTTTAAAGTAACGCTCTCTAAAACGGCGAAAGCCGACCATCATTTTTAGAATTTCTTTTTTCGTAAGCAGAGATTCTTGAGTCATGCACAAATGTGTAATCCCTCGTTAGGAATTGTACAATTTGGGGTTTAACTCTAGCTATGCGCGTCACAACACTCCATTCGCGATTGTTCCATTTCAAAGGTTTCACGAGACAATTCTTTGGCGACCTTCATAAGATTTTTCCAGTCCCTCAACCTATTTTACAAAAGAGCGTTCAATGAATCTGAAGAATTTCGTCTGTGGAAGCCTTCTTGTGTGCGCAATGACGGCTTGTGGACCCGAAAATAAAAATCTCAAAGAGTATGATCACGACTCCAATACTATCTTATGGGAGAACGTCAGCGCTGACTATAACCCCCAAGTTTCACAAAATGATATGGATGTAAAAGACGTCCAAAAAATTATCGTCAATGTCCCAAGCGCAGCAGACAAAGTGAATGTGATCTATTCCGCAACTCTACCTGCAGATACCGCGATCATTAAGGTCTATACTATAAGTAAGGATTCACTCACCTCTTCAGGCCTTCGGCGTGGGCGCGTGAACAATATCATTGAAATGTCTGATCGAACGCAAAGCTGCAACTTAAAAGCAGCAGAAGGTCGTATCAAATATTTAAAAGGTTACTGCTATGCACGTATTGATGTTCACTTGCGCGAGGGTGCTGCCATTGAGGTCTATAGCGGCTCAAGAATCATCACCAATCACTTTCAGACAATTTCGTTGGTGGAGCTGATGAGTCGCATGCACGAAAGTCAGGATGATACTTCCCGATTACAGAATGTGGCGGACTTTGCGGCTTCGTATTCCGAAACATCACAACGCGCTAGTATCTATACGTCGGATTTAACAGCAATCCTTCGTCAGTTTCAAGCAACGGCTCCAAAACTGCAAACCCTGCGCCTGCTTCACATCTATGTCACGGATCGCGATCAATTAGAAAATATGATTGAAACTGAATTTGAATACTTTGATAGAGCGGAGGCCCGCAGGATTGTGGGCCTTAGTTTTTAGCTCGAACGAGGCATTTAGCATTTTTTGAGGACTTGCCGTCCTTCTTTTTAGAAGCGCAACCTTTTTTAGAAATTTCACTGGCACCAGATACCGAAGCAGGCTTTCTGCCTTTGGAAGCAGCTGCTGATGAAGCTTTCGCGACAGTTGCTTTTGTCGCCACTGCTTGTTTCGGTGCACCGGTCGCTTTTGCTACTGTAGGCGCTGCGGCTGCAGCTGGAGCAGCCGCAGTTGTCGTTGTTGTATCTGCCTTCAATGTGACATGAATAGGCGCAGGCTCAGCAGGAGTTTGCGACACAGGTTTAGGCGTTACTTTTTTAGCGACAGGTTCGGCTTTCGCTGGCAACTTTGGAAGTTTTGCGGTTGGATCAACATCCAATTCTTCTGACTTCTTGTTTTTACCTTTTTTATTATTCGATTTGGCGACATCACCCGCTTTCGACGAGTTCTCTGCAGAGCCGTCGTCGTCATCAAAGAATCGGTGGCGAACTAATTCTGAATACTGATCAAGAACTGCGACCTCGCCGCGAATTTGACAGTCCGTATTTGAACCTGGACTGCAGATTTTTTCAACGCACTTACCGCGCAATGAAGCTAAGGCGTTTCGGTTTTGAGCACCGACACAACGAGTGGTGACGACTTTATTTTCGTCATTGATTCGTTCGGCTTTACAGAGCTCTTGATTTTCGCCGTCACCAAAACAACTGGCAACAACTTCAGGAGTTTTTACTTCTTGGTTTTTGTGGGCGCAACCAAAGCAAACAAGGGTCGCCAGAACAACAACGTACTTTTTCAATGGGATTCCCCTTCTGGTGTTCTTCTAATTTAACAAATTATGGTTTGGGAGGTAAAGCGTTCCGCCAATTGGCTTTCAAACTGAGACTAAAATAGAGTTCCTTGCTTTTTACTCCCCTCACAAAGGCCTGAAAGCGAATCTATTAAACCTAATAAGCATTATATGCGTTTCCAACAACCGTGGGATAAAGCATACTGACCCCTATGAAGCGAATCCTGCTAACCGGCTTTGAACCCTTTGGGGATCAGGTCATTAATCCCTCTGAAAGATTGGCCAATAAACTTTCCCGTACAGTGAACGGGATCGATCAGCTTATCTTGCCGGTCAACTTCGATTCTGCATTTCAGACTTTGCAAAAGCACTTTGAAAGCAGCGGGTCCTTTGACGTGATTGTGATGCTCGGGCAAGCCGCGGGCCGCAGACATATCTGCCTGGAACGATTTGCTCACAACTGGATGGAAAACAGAAAAGCCGATAAAACAAACCCCGTTGTTCCAGCTCAAAGGATTTTAGAAAATCAACCCGATGCAGTGATGACATCCCTACCGGTTGAAAGCCTGCGCGATTCCTTAAACACATGGTTAGAAAATGATCCTGTCAGCGTTTCACTCTCCGCAGGGAACTATGTTTGCAATAACCTTTATTTTAAAGTTCTAACCAATATCAAAAACACTCCCGCTGTTTTCATCCATGTACCCTTACTTCCTGAACAACTTAAGGATGGAGAGACTTTTCCAACCATGGAGTTCGACACTCAGTTACTCGTTTTAACAGCTATCCTTGAAACTCTGAAAAAATAGATTTTTCATTTGGCTACTTATCACTGCAGCTCTAGACTTGGAATCAGGCATTGTTCCAAGGATTGGGTATGGCTAAAAAAAATAGACGTTGGGTGATTAAAGCTGGAAGTAAAATGGTCTGTGATGGCGGTCCGCTGCTTATGCGCGCTTGGATGCTGCAGGTAGCTCAGCTTAAGAAAAAACATAACATCGACGTGATTTGGGTGACTTCGGGAGCCATTGCCTGGGCCGTGGCTCGTACCAACTTTAAATCTACAAAGCGAACGCTGCCCCAAAAACAAGCTTTAAGCGCCATCGGTCAACCGTTGGTCATGGACCAGTACGTTTTGGCTTTGCAATCCGCGAACCTTTTGGGATCGCAAGTTTTGTTAACTGCTGGAGATATGAAAGATCCGGTTCGCCGTAAGAATTTGCAAAATACTTTGAGTGAATTAGTTAAAATGAAAGTCATCCCTATCTTAAACGAAAACGATGCGGTAGCGACGGAAGAGATCAAGTTCGGTGATAATGACTCATTGGCTGCGAAAGTGGCTGTGATGATGAAGGCGGAGCGTGTCGTGCTGATGACGGATGTGGAAGGACTGTTTGATTCTGATCCGAATAAAAATCCTGATGCGACACTGGTGCGTTATCGTCCAAAGGTTGGCAAGGCTGAATTCGCGTTAGCCGATCGCAAGTCCATTTCCAAAGTCGGCACGGGTGGAATGTATTCAAAATTACTCGCGGCAGAAACTGCTGGAAAAAATAAAATTATCACTCATCTGGTGAAGGGCGACATCCCAAACAACTTACTGCACATCGCACAAGGCACAAGTATTGGAACTCAATTCGGAGGTCGCCATGAACTCGCAAAATGATTTGATGTTGGCTGATTTAAAAAAGGCCGCTCGCGAGCAACGAAAGCTTGAGAGTGCGATTAAAAATAAAGCTCTTTTAAAAATTGCCGAAAAACTTTCCCATGCTTCGAGTGACATTATTGCTGCGAACAAAAAAGATCTGGAGGCGTTAGCTGCAGACACTGCAGCTGCATTTCGTGATCGCCTGACTTTAAATCCAGAGCGTATCGATGGAATGATTGAAAGCCTTAAGCAAGTTGCGGCCCTGCCCGATCCTGTTGGAGAGATGATCGATAAGCAAACTTTGAAAAATGGATTATTACTTAAAAAGGTTCGCGCCCCCTTGGGTGTGATCTTTATGATCTTTGAATCACGTCCAAATGTAATTCTGGAAGCATTTTCATTAGCGTTTAAGTCTGGCAATGTGATTTTGCTTCGTGGTGGGTCTGAGTCTAAACACTCAGCCTCTGCGATTTACAAATTGATGCGTGATTCTTTGGCTGAGGTGGGCTTTAAGTTCATTCCATTTCATGGTGTGGAAGATTATGACCGGGGCTTGGTCGAGCAGCTTTTAAAGCGCAAGGACATGATCGATATCGTGGTTCCTCGCGGTGGGGATAAGCTGATTGATTTCGTTCAGCGAACGGCGCTAATGCCAATTATTAAGAATGACCGTGGCATGTGCCATACATTTGTAGACGAAGACGCTGATTTAACAATGGCGGCAAAAATCGTGGCGAACGCCAAAACTCAACGTCCTGGCGTATGCAATGCCCTAGAGACAGTTTTAGTTCATGAAAAAGTGGCCGCTCAGTTTTTGCCGTTGCTGTATGCGGAGACCGACTCTAAGAAACTTCAGTGGCATGCGGACAGCGCTTCATTGTTCATCTTGAAAAATCACGAACGCGTCAGCTCTGCAAAGCCTGAAGACTGGGACACGGAGTACTTGGACTTGATCATAAATTGCCGAGTGGTTTCTGGCATCGACGAAGCCATGGCCCACATCGAAAAACACGGCAGTAAACATTCAGAAGCGATCATCACGAAATCTGAAGTTCACGCTCGTTTATTCCAACAGGAAATCGACGCCGCCGCCGTTTACTGGAACGCCTCCACCCGCTTCACTGACGGCTTTGAATTCGGCCTAGGCGGAGAACTCGGTATCAGCACCCAGAAGCTGCACGTGCGCGGCCCCGTGGGCTTGCGTGAGTTAACCAACGCACGCTGGCTCATAGATGGCACAGGCCAAACCCGCGGATAACGCGGATAACTAGGTCCACCCAAAAGGTAGTTACTTACCTATCGATGTGAGTAGCTCTCTTTTAGATAAAAATCTTTACGGATTGAATACCAGAACTAAGAACACAAAAAACAGAACCAAGTGAACTGTTCCTTCAAGCATTGTGGTTCTTCTATTCGAAAACGTCAGAGTACTTAGGATGAGTGTCATCCCCAACAACGTGACTTCTCGGGGTGCAAGTCCCAGAACAACTTTTTGACCTGTGAACGATGCGATCGCAAGGATCACTGGAACTGTGAGACCGACTGTGGATGTCGCAGCTCCTAAGCACAGGTTGATAGTGCGTTGGAGGTCGTTACGCGCAACCGCACGCAAGGCGCTGATACCTTCTGGTGCAAATACGATGGCAGCAACAACCACCCCGCCCAGAGCTAATGGCAAGTTCAAGGCTTTGATTTCAGCGTCCAAGATTTTTGCGAGCCCCTTTGATAACAATACTATCGGCAAGATATTCGCTAACAGCAAAGTTACGTGGATTTTCATTTTGGACCAATTCATCGGGGGCCGTGGAGCATCTATGTCTTCGTCGACTTTCCCCTCGATCTGATGAACATAGAAAGCACGGTGCCGACCTGTCTGCGTAATCAAGAAAACGCCATACAATGCGATCGAGAAAATTGAAAAGTACGTAGACTGCCAAAACGACAATGTCCCAGATTCAGTAGATGTAGTGAAGTTGGGCAAGATCAATGCGATACAGGTTAATGGAATTAACACAGACAAATAGGAAGCTGCTCCCTGAAGGTTGTAGGATTGCTCGCGGTGTTTAAGACCACCGATGAATAACCCAAGCCCTACAACGCCATTCATAACGATCATTAGAACCGAGAACATCGTATCACGCCCCATTGTAGGGGCTGCGTTTGAACCAAGCATGACGGCGGCGACCAAGGCCACTTCGATCACGACGATTGATAATGTCAGAATCAAAGTGCCATAAGGCTCGCCCATGAGCTCCGCAAGTTCTTCGGCCTCGTGAACAACGCCAAAGGCAGACCACAAAATCACTGCAAAGAATAATGTAAAGAGAACCATTAACATCGCAGGCGAGGTAACGGTGTCCATCCAACTAGAAAGAACAAGGAAGTATAAAAGGACCGAGCCCCATGAAGTTACTAAACGGAGATTTGAAAGATTAAACACGCTCTGCTCCCTTGTTGTCAGAATCTATTTCCAAGGGAGCAGCGGGTTATGTCAAGTTAAAGCACAACGTTTGTTGATAAGAACTTGGAACTATCCTGATGCAAAATTCCTTGGATCACCTTGCGGCCTGCCTGATCTTGTTTCGCCGCAACCATGCAGCGAATACTGAAAGAACGAAGAGCATCGTAAACACTTAAAGTCCCTTCAGCAGAATTCTTGCGACCTGTGAAAGGATAGACATCGGGTCCACGTTGACACTGGCTGTTGATGTTGATGCGACAAACTTGATTGCTCAAGCGATCAATCATTTGCCCCATATTCGTTGCATCCTGACCAAAGACGCTGGCTTGATTGCCGTAAGGAGAATTCAGAATATATTCTTCGATTTCTTTAAAGCTTTCGTATTCTGCTAAAGGAATCACGGGACCGAATTGTTCTTCGATGGCAGCTCGGGCCGTCAAAGGAACATTTGCTAAGATCGCTGGGAAGAAAATATTCCCTTTAAGCTTTCCACCTTGTTCGGGATTGGCTAGCTTTGCGCCTTTTGCAACCGCATCATCAATCAGCCCTTGCAGATATTTTGGTTTTTCTGGATCAGGAAGTGGTGTGATGGAAACGCCTTTATCCCACGGCATGCCGGGCACCATGCTATTCACCTTCTGCACAAGTTTTTTAGTGAACTCAGCTGAAATCTTTTTATGCACGAAGATCATTTTTAGAGCTGTACAGCGCTGCCCGTTGAAAGACAAAGCTCCACGCACACATTCATTCACAGCATTATCTAAATCAGCATCTTCCAAAATAATCGCAGGATTTTTTGCTTCCAAACTTAAGATACTGCGGAAACGGAAAGGCTGAGGATGGGAAACCTTAATTTGATTTGCCACTCGGCTGGTTCCGATAAAGGCCAAGACATCAATTTTACCATCTTTAACCACTGGATTTACAATTTCGCGACCCAATCCGTTGATGATGTTGACGACGCCTTTAGGAAAAGCTTTCTGAAAAGGTTCAAGCAGAGGCTCCCACAAGAGCTGTCCATAGCGGGCAAGCTTCACCACTACTGTATTCCCCATAATCAAAGCAGGAATCAGAGTCGTGAATGTTTCATTCAAAGGATAGTTAAAAGGACCCATGCACAAAGTCACTCCCAGGGGCGCTCTGCGAATTTGCGCCATGACTCCCCCAGAAAATTGAAAGCGACTTGCTTCGCGGTCCATGTTTTTTACTTCATTCACCGTATCATCGATGTACTGAATGGTCCGATCAAACTCCCCTTGGGAGTCTGCCCAGTTTTTACCAATCTCCCACATTAGCAAGCGGCAGATGAGTTCGCGTTGTTCAAGCATTCCGTTTCTAAATGCGATGACGGCGTTAATTCGATCCTCCATACGAGACGTGGACCAATCGCCAAGCCCCTTTGCCCAGGCTTGGGAGGCGCCCTCGACTGCTTCACGCAAGACATCCGCACTGACATGAGGTGTAGTCCCTATCTGTTGGGGTTTCCCGTCATCTGTGCAAGTTGAAAACACGGGTTGTCTTTCATATCCTTGTTCACGAATTTCGCCGTTAATCAGGATTCGGCCGTTAATTTGAGGAATACCGGGGAATGCAGGAAGATCGTAAGTCATCTAACAGATCCTTTCAAAGGTGATACTCTAGGTTGTTCCTAGCAGCAGATCTGCGCAAGATTTTTTCCCGTGTTGACCCACAGGCTAAGAAAAGTTTTAATACCTTTCAAAAGAGGTTCGTTATGCGAGCAAAGGTCCACAGAATAGATGGTCATCATTTCAAGTTTGAAGTTCGCGGCATGCAGGGAGATATTGATGTTGCTGCCCCTGAAGTAAAAGCACAAGGCCCCAGTCCCAAGGAACTCATACTCGCTGCACTTTGTGGTTGCACAGGAACCGACATCATCGACCTGATGGCCAAATTCAAAGTGACTTATGAAAGTTTGGAATTGGAAGCGCGTGCAGGCTTAACCGACAAACACCCAAAGATCTTCAACCGCATTGACTTAACTTATTCTGTCAAAGGTTCTGAGATAGACGCAACTCAGGTTGTTGAAGCTGTGAAACGTTCGACTCATCAATATAGCGGGACGGCAGCCATGTTATCAAAAGCAGTTCCTATCTTTTACACCGTGCAAGTAAATGGCGAAACCGTCGCCACTGATCAAGCACAATTCGCCTAGAAAAAAAGCCCCGGGAGACAACCGGGGCCTTTTCAGTGCGACCGCTATTCGAAGTGCGGGTACACAAATAATTTGAAAATAATTAAGAGAACGACAAGCACGCCTAGGATAATAATTCCGCGAGAATTTTGTCTGACAGCCGGTGGCGCATTTTCAGGAGTTTTTTCCATATAACTCATTCCAATCTCCTTTGCGTTCGAGCAAAGGCAAGCAGCATCACACTCTTTCGAGTGAAAATTTAATAATTTAAATTAACTGAAGAAGTTAGGCGTTGAATGCTGGCGGCGCGCGAGATTGCGACCAATTGAATTCGACAAGACTGTGATAACGGTAATAAACAGGATCCCTGTGACCGTAGTGGAGTTCAGGTTTTTCCAACGTAAACTCATTGACGGTTGAAAATTCTGTAGGAAGACGATCCGTGTTTTTAAAGAAACGAAGAGGGTTAGAAACTTCGAAGGCCAATGAAGGACTAGGAACCAATCGTTGAACAGAAACGATTTTCGCATCAGAGCCGCCCACGATCTCCACTTGCGGGAAGCTCGCAAAAAACAAAAATGCTAAAAGAAATAAAAAGCCTGAGAGTTTCACAGACGTCCACTCTAGCAGTTTAAAAAAATCTTGTCAAAAAAAGGGGGACTATTCCCCAGCTGCGATCGCGGATGTGGAGCTGACGTGAATTGTGATCGTTTTGGCATCTTGCTGTGCACGATATTCTGCAGAGCCACTCACCAGAGCATATCCGCCACCTAGTACCGCCATCACCAAAATCAAAAAACCGAATGCCTTAAGTCTTTCCATGCTGGCCAGTATACAAGGGAACAGAGATGATACCTAACACCCTTCTCAGGTCGGTACGCAAAATTCAGGAACGTCTAAAAGTTGGCGATTATTTATTTCACATTCTCTAGACAAACCGTCTAACTAATCGACATTGAATTGCCGGAAACAACATCTTACGATTTATATATGAACGGAAATCTAAAAAAACTCATCATGGGTGTTATCGGGCTTATTATCGTCGCAATAGGTGCTCGTTATAGTTATTATGGCTCTTTAACCCGAAACTGTATTTACACGGAGGAGGAAAGAACTGTTTCTCCCCGTTTTGTGAGTGCTCAAATTTCCTTGATTCGCCAAGCAGCTGTGATCAGCGGGAAGCCTGCGGAGTACGCTTGCCTGCCAATCATGAGTCAATACACGAATCATATCGTCGAAGTCCAATACGCAGGCACTGAAAAAGGTCAAAAGTCTTTGATCGATGAAAAATCAAATCTAGAGTTTCAAATCATCAAATACGTTTCCGTGACTAAGCACGGAATCACAACCATGGATTCAGGCTCAGGCCCCGTCGATTTTTTAATACTGAAAGATCAAAATGGCAAAATTTATCGCGTGGCTACTGTCAGCCTTGGCATCAATCGCGACAGCGATGAATTTTTAAAAGCATCAACTAGCGAGGGGGACGAGGTTCTTTCTCCAGAAACGGCATTTCTAGAGTAGCCCCCAGTTTGTCGAGTCCCTAGACACAGACGGCGTTCTTGAGCATCAGGGTCCCTCTGACTCTTTTAAAGCCGCTATATCGCTGCTGATCGGCCCCCGTTATGGAATGACTCTCGCAAGATGCACAAACGATGGCATTGAACCTTCGTCGCCTTGTTGCGCCTTTAATTTTGCTACTCTCTTCTGTGGCCCACAGTTTTGTGGAGCTTGAGGACCGCCAGCCCTTAGACGTCGAAGGCGGAAGGCTTACACCTTATTGGGCACAGGAATATATCGGTGCGGACCTTGTGAAAGAAGAACTTCGCCGGATCAGTGACTTAAAACCAGTCCCCTTTGCCATATACGATGGGGGCTTTGAAAAACAGTACATCCATCTTTTACGGGATATTCCTGTCGACCGCGAAGAAGACCGTGGCAGAAAGATGCGCGCTAACCACGGGACTAAAGTTGCTAATCTCATCAACGGGCGTGGAATGATCTCCGTTTCAGAACTCGTTGATTACGTCCAACTTCGTCGAGTGAATCCCGGTGCGTTTTATTTCCAAGCTATCGAAGAAATCTCAAAATTACAAAATCCTCCCATGATCATCTCGAATTCCATGGGGTGGCCAGGGGAAAAGGTCACAGCCCTTGCCGAAAAACTAGATCATCAAGGTTTGATCTGGGTTTTAGCGGGAGGTAATAACCATCCCGAGCCCGTCGAAAGCTATGAGCAAACACCACATGTGATTATTGCAGGATCTTATTCTCCCCGTGGGCTGCAAACGATCTATTCGCAAGAATCAAAAGAGCTCGATATCTTAGCTCCCTCTGATGATTATTTGGCTTCAATCAACGCCAGTGGTGAAGCTGATTTATTTGGGGCGACCAGTGGGGCCGCGCCCCTTATTTCTGGAACTATTGCAAATCTTAAGGCGCTGCTGCCTTCGCTAAATCGCGCGCAGGCGGATTTACTTCTAAAAAGAACGGCTCATCCGTCACTACACAGGCTGTATTCAAATATTAATCACGCAGGTCTTTTAAATAGCTATAAAGCAGTGCGTGTTGCGATGAAAGTGCGGGAGCTCTGTGACAGCGAGGCCTCTTGCGTCGCCAAAGAACTAGAGTCAAAACGAAATTTCACGTTTCCGCCATTAGCGATGAGTGACGCAATTAAAAGTGTTTGCAATAATCCCACGCAAGTTCTTAACAAAGAGGACACAGAAACTCTTCGTAAAAACTTTCTGTTGAATTCTGAAAAAGTTGAGTACAGCAAAATGCTAGCTTGCGCTTACCGCAATGAAGGCTATTCCATCAATGCTGATTACTATGAGAACATGGCCCTGATCCGCACCTCACCAGCAAAACTTCAGGATAAAATTCGCATTCAGGCTGGCGAAGCCGTCATTCATAACTATTCAGAAAGTGCTGCCCTTCGAGATTTGAACCTTTTAGATGCCAACTTCAAAAAAGCCTTACAGACGGCGATCAAACAAGACACCGGCCTAGGGCGCTTTAATGCGGAGATTTATCTGAACCGCCTTAAAAGCATTAAACCTATCCAGCTTCCAGCTTATGTTCCTTAGATTGGCAAACCATACCCAATTCGAATCAGTTTAGAGTCTTAATTTGATACAGTACTAAAATCCTCATGCTTCATCTAAAAAACGCCGATTTATCATGCAGGTACTTCTGAAAGGCCATGAAACATGTTGAAGCTTATCGGTAAATCACTCGCCGTTGTTTTAGTTATCGCCTCTATTTTCTGCACAGCTTATGCGGATGATGCGGCAGATATGGCTTCTGCGATTGAAAAAACACAAAACGATCTTAAAAACGCCAACTCCCGCGCAGAGATGATCAAAGGGTCTAGCGACGCGGATAAGGCCGCAGCGCAGGTTAAGTCAATATCGGGTGGCGGAGCGAACGAACAAGACATGTACAGCCTTGCTGCTGACGTTATGGGTAATATGAAGGGTATGTCCCAAGAGCAAATTATGCAGACCATGCAACAAGCCCAAAAGGACCCCGAGGCCTTCCTAAAAACATGGAGCCCCGAGCAACGTAAAAAGCTTGAAGAGCTTTCTGGCAGACTTCCGGCAAGCAAACAAAAAAATCCTTAAATCCCTGGTCTTAAATGTCTGTCTCATGGAACGAGTTTGCTGGAGCAAGCTCGTTTTGTTTTTTTGAGGTCACAACTCCCTAGACAGCCAGTTCCCTACTCTGTCACTTTCAGCGAAATTTTGATTTGAAGATGAAATGAGCGGACTTTCGCTGGGCCAAGTTTTGCTTTTATAGACTGTGAAAGGATCGCAACATGAGTCGCGGAACGCTCCGGAATCACGTTGCGAAAAACACATTATGAAAAAAGCATTTATCATTCTTAATTTACTGATGTACTGCCTCCACGCCAATGCAAAACAGCCCACTATTCTTGAATCTTTAAGCAGTGGTTGCAAATCCCGTTCTGAAAAATTCATTACGGGGATGGATAAAATCAAACCTCGATATGCCTACGCTTATATTAATGACTGGCTGATGAATGTGACATTTGAACTGCAAGACGCTGCAGAAAGAAATGATCAGGACCCTAATATGGCCGTCACGCCTAAAGTTCTCTCGCAGAAATATTGCGAGCAGATTGCCTCCGCAAAAAGTCATGAGTTCGAAGTCTATTACCTGGATAAACAGTTTAAAGATGCGGGAATGAAAAAACTCGAAATCGAGAAAGAACTTTTTAAAGCCAAGTACCTTTTAGACTCTCCGATGTTATAAAGATTCTTTAACGCCGCCCTCGAAATGGGCGGCGTTTTTCATTCTGCCAATGCCGTTACCGGTCACCTGCGCAGCCGCTTAACACTCACTAAACACAAAACACACGAGTATTCACAAGGTTACCTGACCTGTATAGCGGAACCATAATTGCATTTACGTTTAGTATGAAAAAAATCAAACTTTTGCTAGCACTGACATTTGTAGTGATTCCTTGGACCGCAGCACAAGCCGAGGAGCAATCCCTTGAAACCGAAGTCATTGAAAAGCAGTTAGACCCGGCAAAGGTTGCGGATAACGGTAAGACCTACATTCGCTTGGCTGAAGACAAAATCTTTGAACTCGATAGCACTCCTGATCGCGAAGCCATGCGGGAGGCCCTGGGCTTAAAGATCCCAGAAAAACTCCAAAAGCAAATTCTGGCTAAAGGGGGCTCTATTGAAGAGGTCGATCCCTTGGCGCCCTTCGAAAGCATGTCTGAGGAGCAAAAAGTAAAATTTAAAAACATGCGCATTCACTTTTTGACCAATGCCGCACGTATTTTAAATGCATCAAAATTTGCATTAGGCGCAGGCAGCTTGGTCGGTGACGGTTTTAGCTTTATCACAGTAAAAGTTAAAAAAGTCTTCGGTAAAGGTGGAGAACAAGAGCCCAAGGAAAAACGCACCTTCAAGGAGCGCAGCCACCAAGTCACTGAAGCCTTACTTAGAGGAATCGATTATAAACTGTGGTCCCAAGCTCCCTTGGTGATGGAGTCCAATGAATTCGGCATCAGTGTTGCCGCAGGATTTCTAGCAGAAACAGGAATCATGCGCCGAGGTGCAGGCGGTATCGAAGAGGTCGGAATTAATCTTGGATATAACAAGTCATCAAAGGCTTTTGTTTTTGAGATCTTTCACAACTCGGAAAAATTCGATAGCACCAAGGGTGCCTTCACCGTATTTGGCTTAGTCGGTAAAGCAGGTCTGATGATTTCTCGCCGCAACGGTTCCGAAACTCAAAAAGGCAGTGCCTTTTACCCGCCGATGCTTCCCGCCTACAGCATGACATCGTCTGAATATTTCACGGCTGGATTCAGTTCAAGCTTAGGCTTTCCTCCACCGCCGTTTTCCGATGTGATGATGTATACGAATAAATTTGAAAGCCACAGCCTGATCCGTATCACTGTCTCACCGATCGTAAAAGGCTTTGTTCGCATGGAGGTTGGTGACGTCAAAGGCTCGCTCAAACTCTTCGTCATGCGCTTCGTGGATGTATTCACTGCTGTTACCAACAAACTTCGACTCCATCGTCGCGTAGCTTGCAGCGCCGTTTTCTCACAGTAATAATAAATTGTATTTTGTTTTCCATTTTGGTACTCGTCAGGATAAACTGAACACTATGCAAAAAATCGCCACATGGATAGTGAATCATCGAGAGAAAGTTCTAAGATGCAATATTTGGACTGCCGTGATCTTTTGCATCTCCATGTGCGTAATTAGCTTTAGCCGTCTTGATGAACGCTTTCATTTCAATAATGATTTCACCGCTTACAGTATAATGATAGTACTTGGGACTTGCGTTTTTAACGAGGCCTTATTTTGCGACCGACTCCTTAGGGCAAATAAAAGAATTCTAATCATCATTTCTCCACCCGTATTGGCAATATTCACTGTTTTACTTATAATCCTTATTATCAGCTCGCTTACGCGGAGGTCGTTCAATTGGTCACATTTCGGAATCATATTTCAGACTGTTTTTACTGTCCTGGGAGTTCTTCTTACGACGCTGCCTGTGCCTGTTGCCGCCGGACTCGCTCTCCGTTTTCTAATTTTCTCTAAACTATTCGACAAGCTAATGGGACGAGCCGCAAAAAATGAAGAGGGCTTATAGAATAGTAAAACCCCATTTTAATTCAAATTAGTTAGGTTTCTGCCAAAACTGCTTTTGGGACGCATTATTCTCTTGAATGAGCAGAAAATGCTGCCTAGAACGGTCCTATGAAGATATTTACATTTGTTAATTCTTTGATTTTGGCCTTTCCGCTGCTTACGCAGGCCAACTGGACACAGATCTCTGCTCGTGATTTCACTATGCAAGATCCTCCTGTTTCAGGCTCGTCCGTTGAAAAGGCAGAGGTCGATATGATGTTTGATCTGCAAAATCGACGTTCTGAAGCTGAATGTGCGATGGCGGAAAAACAGCAAAGCCCCACCTTCGACGCTTTCTATAAAAAATCTGGTTTATTCACTGCTGACGAATACGCAAAAATTCAACGCCCTTTGGTTCAAGCTTCCAGTCTAGCTTCAAAAATTTCAGAACAGTTCAAAGACCACTATCGCCGCCCACGCCCTTACAGTGACTATTCCCGACTGCGCCCTTGCATACCTCCGCCAGGAGGCTCCAAGTCCTATCCTAGCATGCATGCAGCTGTCGCCATGGTTGATGCTTGCCTTATGGCATCCGTCTTTCCAGACCGCGCTGAGCAGATTTTAAGATATGGCGATCGATTGGGTACTTTACGCACAGTCGTTGGAGTTCACTACCCCTCGGATGTAGAGGCAGGCAAAATCCTGGGCGAGCAACTTTGCAAAATGCTGCTGGCGGATCCGTCTTACACGAAGCTTTTGCCTCACTAAACAGCATGAAGCATTGCGACTAAAAGGCGTCACATTGACTGGTATCCACCAGCAAGGTTAACGTTTAAGTCCCTTTACAAGCTCCTCGGGGAGCTTTTTCTTTTCGGTGCGCGCGGATGGTGGAATTGGTAGACACGTACGTTTGAGGGGCGTATGCGCAAGCGTGAGGGTTCAAGTCCCTCTCCGCGCACCATTTATGGATCAAAGACAACCCAGCGATTGCGCTGGATTTCGTACAAAAAATTCCCCTTATGAAAATCCTGAACATAGAGAATGTCATAAATGTCGTAGTTTAGTTTGGGGTCTTGAGACTTCATTTCGGCAATTCTATTCCAAGAGTCGCGATACTTACTCTCCAACCGAGATGCATTGCTTTTATACCAAGTGCTAAAAGAAGGACGGCCTTGACCGCCAAAACTGAAAAGGTCATCCAAACGTTTTCTTTCTGCATCAAGGGAGTGCCAACCCGTGGTTGCAAGCTCCTGCGGCAGGTCTTTGTTACCAAGGCTGCGTTCTTTCTTCAGTTCATGACCCGTTAAGCCTTTGAAGTATTCCCGTACGATGACAGTTGTGCCGTCTTCTTTAAGGTAGGCTTTTAAAATTTTTGGAACGGTTTCGCCCATACTGATAAGGTAATCGGTCACCATTAGTTCGCGCCAAAACATAGGAATTGTGGAGTTCATTTTTACGACAACGGATGCTTGAGTTGAGGGTTCCAGGGCTAAATAAACTTTTGCCGTGGATTGCCCGAGCTTTCCGATAATTTTATAGCCGGCTTCAGATACGGGCATTGTGCTATCGACTGATTGGATGTGGGCCTGGCGGTATTCACTGATAAAAGTATGAATCGGACTTTCCGACCCAAAAACGGCTGAACAGCTGTCAACGGCGTGGGCACTAGAGACTGCTAAAGTGAATATAAAGGCTATTAGAAACTTACTAATTTCCATACGATCTTAGACTGCAAGAGAACGGCCTGGATCGACACTGGACAACGCTGATCGGATGAGATTTACTTCGATTATGACTTCTATTTATGATTTTTCGATGAAAAGTATTAACGGTGTTAACAAGAACTTGAGCGACTTTAAAGGCAAAGTGTTATTGGTCGTAAACGTCGCATCCCAGTGCGGATTAACTCCGCAATATCAGGGCCTTGAAAAAGCTTTTGCAAAATACCAATCCCAAGATTTTGCCGTCCTGGGTTTTCCTGCCAATGAATTTGAAGGCCAAGAGCCCGGCACAAATTCGGAGATTCAAGATTTCTGCCGCGCTAACTTTGGGGTGACATTTCCGATGTTTGAAAAAATCATCGTCAAAGGGAAAGACCAACACCCCCTTTATAAATATCTGACAGAGACTGAACCCACCGCTCAAAAGAAAGCTGGCGAAGACTTTGAAGAAGTACTTAAAGGTTACGGTATTCGCCGTGAAAACCAAAAAGATATCTTGTGGAACTTTGAAAAGTTCTTAATTGGTCGTGATGGCAAGATCATCGCGCGGTTTGCTCCGAATGTGACACCGGATGATCCGATGTTGATTCAAGCGATTGAAAGTGCTCTTAAATAGAAAATAAAAAGCCTGGTCACCCAGGCTTTTCTTATTGAAGCGAACTACTCGCAGACAATGTGTTGAGGCATATAGCGATTGCCCTCACCGCACATCGCTTTTCTGAATAAATCCTTCACTGGTGGAGCAAATGAGATGTCATGAATAGACATTTCACCTGCACCCACTTTTTTAAGTTGAGCCAGCATGTCGGCTTGTTTGAAATCGCTGAATCTTTCGATAAACTTTCTGTCGATCTCTTTCAAATTCAAAACCACTTTCGTGAATGGAATCTTAAGCGCCTTGTATTCCTCGTCATAATCACCATCGAAGGGTTTAAGCTCCTGAGCCAACTCACGATCATTCAGGAAAGTTTTCGCCAAGATGATGTTCGTTAATTTCAATTCATGACGAAGAGCCCGGTCGTAAAGGTTGATACGACCAGGAAGCAAATCATGGAAACCGCGGATCGCAGCTTGCTCCCTATTTGTAGGCATCGCTTTTAAAGCGGTAGCAGGGAATTTTTCATCCAAAGCACGTTCATAAAATTCACGAATCATTCCATGAAACACAAGCACCGTCGCCTTACGCGCCTCCAAAGGAGAGTAACCTTGCTTCATAAATTCCGTATATTGATTAACGAGTCTCATTGCTACAGAGTACACTGCTGCGTTTTCAGAGTTTTTTGTGTTGCCACCCAAATACCATCTGCGACCGCCGTCGAAATCAAATATAGTGCTTAGATCCAAGCGACCATTTTCGACGTTCTTTTCTAATTTATGATCCCAAGAAAAAACATCATGAGACATCAGGCCGATAATACCCACATCTTGGACAGTGTAAGCAGCCACCGCTTGAGACGAAGCGAAACCTGCTAACAGAAATGAAATAAAAAATTTTGCGAATTGCATGAACCCTCCAAAGGAGAAATTCATGTCATAGACGGGCTTAATTGACAAATAAGACGCTGATTTTTATCAATCAGCTTTCAGATACGGTGAAAGTACGCAGACCTCACCGATGCGCAACTGCTAAGAGAGTTGTTTAAGAATCTCTTCAACGCGTTCTTTGACTTCAATTTTGTCGTGGGGTTCTAGACTGAAACGAATTGTTGTCACCCAAGCCTTGCCGTTTCCGTTTTCGTCGTTTTTTTCAGCTTCAGTCATCAAGTGGATGTGATCAGCATTTAGGTAAACAACTTCGTAGCCGCGTGTGACTTTAACAAACTTCATGACTCACTCCTAGAAAAGGCACACGACACGATCCCCGTGTCGTTAAATTCCCTATCTAGTATTATTGGCAGCGAGAGTACGTTTGTTCAAACGACTTTTTGCCATTTTCGCAAGATTGAGCATCGGCGAAGTCAAAAACGGTTTGCTTGCGGTTGGGGCCCATCGCCTCCACCACCATCAAATAGAATCTTTGTTCGTTGTCTTGCTCGAACTGATTTCCACGGGAATAATTCGAATAGCTCTTCGTTTCGCAATTGCTGATCGTGATCAAACACGAGCTTTGCGCTGCCTGAGCCACCGAGCCCATCAGTAAAGAAGCTAAAAGAGCTGAACCAAGAATCTTTGCGATCGCCATAAACTCTCCTAAAAAAGAGCCATTAATAATCCGAAGACATGTTTGCTATTTTTATTCCAGCGCCAAATGCCATAAATTTGAATACAGAGTTTAAAATGGATAAAAAGGGCCCTAATAGGGCTCGTTCACCCGAAGGTTGTCACTTTTGCCTGATTTTTTCGCAAAAATATTTTTCCCCGATTAACCCCTGTCAGGGGGCAGATCGTCTTACTTACAACAGAGCATGGACGCTCTGAGAGGGGGATGAAGGCCAGGGAAGGCCAGCTGACACCCTCAAAAAGGAAAACGATCTTTAGAAGGAGGTAGGAATTTATGGAATTAAGAGAAGTTGCAATGTTCTGCCTCTTCTACTCAGGAGTTGTCTTATACACCCTGTGGCTGACGGTGGGGCGCAAACCCGAACGAGTAAGATCGCGAAACAGATAGAATCATTTTTGGTAGATCATGAGGGTTTGGTGGTTCCCCTCTTCGATCTAGGGGGAGCAGGTGCTCCCCCATTTTTTTGTCTTCACACATCCAACGATTGCTTTACCTTCCCCCTATACGTGCCTAAACTTAGGGCATGCTTGAACAACTCGTGCTTCGTCAAAAATCTTTCGCACAACACAGCCGCACAGAATCCTGGCACCAACGATTCGATCATCTTGAGGTTTTGGAAAAACTTTTGACCGAGCATCAATCTGAAATTTGCAAAGCCCTGCATCACGATTTTAAAAAGCCCCATCTGGAATCCTTATCCACCGAGATCATGCCTCTTTTAAAAGAGCTGCGTTTTGCCCAAAAAAACTTAAAGAAATGGATGAAACCTAAACGCGTAAGTACGCCTTTTCTTTTATTTGGATCAAAAAGCTATACACGTTATGAATCCTTAGGTTCTTGCCTGATTATATCACCTTGGAATTATCCGGTTTACTTGACCATTGCTCCCCTGATTTCAGCATTGGCTGCCGGAAATTCTGCGGTGGTGAAACCTTCTGAATATGCACCCCATACCAGCCGACTACTGCATGCTTTGCTATCAAAATATTTTAAATCTGAACAGGTCGCCGTGGTTGAGGGGGGACCCGAGACAACGACGGCCCTTTTAAAACTGCCATTTGATCACGTCTTTTTCACTGGCAGCACCGAGGTTGGCAGAATTATTATGCAACAATCAGCACCCCAACTTCCAAGACTGACTTTGGAGCTGGGTGGGAAATCTCCGACGATTGTGGATACGACGGCAGATCTAAAATTGGCGGCGCAAAAGATCATTTGGGCCAAATTCTTGAATGCGGGACAAACTTGCATCGCGCCTGATTACCTTTTCGTTCAAGAACATATTCATCAAGAATTCATCCATATACTTAAAGCTCAACTTGAAGAGTACTATGGAAGCAATAAGAATGAGGTAAAATCGTCTCATAGCTTTGCTCGTATCATTAATGCAAAACACACCTATCGTCTTAAAGGTTTACTTGAAGATGCTTTGGCGAATCGCGCAAGTTTAATTGTCGGCGGTGAAGTGGACCTTGAGCAAAACTATGTGGCACCTACTCTGCTTGATGACGTTGATGTGCACACGAAGGTGATGAACGAAGAAATCTTTGGGCCGATTTTACCAATTTTAAAATTTAAGGAAATCACCGAAGTCGTTCACTTTATCAACGATCGCCCGAAACCTTTGACGATCTATATGTACTCCCATGCTCGCCATAACATCCAAAAAATCATGAAGGAAACTTCATCAGGAACTTTTTCAGTGAATGATTCGATGGTTTCAATGATGAATCCAAACCTCCCCTTTGGGGGCGTGGGCGCCAGCGGGCTGGGAAGTTATCACGGACTTTATGGATTTGAGACCTTCAGCCACAAAAAAGCCATCTTCATGCAAGGCCCCTTCGGCCGATTGATGAAACTCATCTATCCACCCTACAACGCCAAAAAAGTCGACCTGATCAAAAAGCTCATGGGGTAACAGTTCCCTTTTCGGAACCCACTGCGCCATAAATCAATCGGTACCATATAGGGCCTGGCCCGCTGCAAGCATTCGCCCAGAGGATGCCAAGAAAAATATTAATAATTACAGACGAATTTCCCTATCACGTGACAAATAGATCTAATAACCGTGAGAACTTTTATTTAGAAAATCCATTCCTATGGCCCATTTTTCTGGAATGCCTCCATGAGCTAAAAAAGCAGTTCCACTGTGAGATTCACTCATTCGTTTTGATGTCCAATCACTACCACCTTATCTTAAGCACGCCGCGGAAAAACTTGGGTGAAGCTATGAAGTACCTCCATCGAGAAGTGGCAAGAAAAGCGAACAAGGACACTCAGCGGATCAATCACTTTTTCGGTGGACGGTATAAGTGGTCAGTAATTAACCGCGAAGATTACTACTGGAATTGCATAAAATATGTCTTTAGAAACCCAGTTCGTGCAGGTATATGCGAGAAGGTTGAAGGCTATCTTTTCTCATCGCTAAACAATTCACCGCACAAATGGCATTGGGATCTTGCTGATTGGTTTCATCCAGAGAAACCAAAAATAACCCCCGACTGCGAATGGCTTAACGAGCCTTTTCAAAAAGAAATTGAAGAAAGTATTCAGAAAGGGCTTCGCAGGCGTGAGTTTTCACCTCCGAAAACCTCAACCAAAAAGAAAAGCCCGTTAGACGAAGCGCAGTACAGAAAGGGAACTGTTACCTATTGATTCGCTTTAGATCCTTGCATGTGCCGGTATCTTTGGAGGAACTCATAACAGGGATCGGGATCAGATTCCAAAAGTCTGAGTCACGGAAATAATCTGCGAAAACGACCTTCTCGATGCGATCATCGATAATCGGGGCTATCGTAATTTGCGTTAGAGCCTTGCTTTTGTACGTTCCTCCCCCGCGATAATCCAGAGAGGTCTTAAACATTTTAAGTTGAGATATGGCTACATTGCCATTTGAAAGCTCTGCTGAACTTTTCGTAAAGTTGTCTTCGTCTTCATAAGACCCTTCAAAGCGAACACTCGTTACGAACTTACGAGAGCCTTCATCACTGCCTTTTCGCGAAAGCTCCACATGAACACCAGGACCTTGATAGTCCGATATATAAAGCGTGCATTCCAGGTCTTCTGCGACCGCACCCTTTAAGTTGGCAGCAGTGCCTGATTCACTTAAAGACAGACTTTCAACAATCCCGCGAAACACTATCGGCTGTTTGCCGATCTGGATATTCAGCACACTCGATAATGAAACTAAGGCCTTGTTAGATTCTATTTTCAGTTCGGCGTCTTTGCTGCTCACAGATTCAGACGCATGAGAGTTCAAGACCAAGAGCAAAGAAGCAATTACAAACGTGGTCATTTTCATGGGAGCTCTCCATAATCAAAATTTAGATATGGAAAACATAGCCAGTTTTGTGCCATCCTCAAAATCAATAGATCGACCTAGAGGAGCTCTAAATAGACATAATTTAGACAGCTCACTCGAATATGACACTCAAAACTACACCAAATCCCGGATTCTGGAGCGATCGCCTACGATCCATAGAAGATCGCTGAGTTTTAGAACTTCACCGGAATCTGGGTTTAAGATGCGCTCGCCCTCGCGTTCGATACCGACCACTAATCCGTTGGTGCTTTCACGAAGTCCGCTGTCGCGAATCGTTTTACCTAAGAACTTAGACTGCTCGGTCAGTATGTACTTTTCTAACGTGTATTCAGAAAGGTCTTCATCCAGGTTTTGATAATCCTGTTCGGCATCGATGAAGCCTTTGAAGTTTGCGAGCTGATCGTCATTCCCAATCACAAACACAATATCTTGAGGCATCAACATCACATCGCGCCCCGGAGCCATGATCTTGCGACGCCCGCGTTCAATCAAAGCCACCGTCACTCCGAAACGTTCGCGAATGGAAAGCTGTGCTAAAGGAATTCCCAGATATTGCGCTTCCGCTGGAACTTTGAACTCTGTCAAATGGGCATCCCAAGGAGCCAGGGCTTGAGTGTGAGTTCGTGGTGTCACCTTGTGAACTTCTTCCGTCAGGTTCGTGATAAAGCGATTTTCAAACCACTGATAGATGGCGCGAAGCTTGGTCGACAAAACATAACCCACGACAACAGCCATCCACGCGGTAATCCCCAAGGCCCATCCCAGTGGTACAAACTGTGCCACCATCGCTCCAACTAATCCGACAGCTACCATGACTCGAGAAATAATGAAGACATAGTTTTGCGTCCCACGACCATCACCCGCCACCAAGCTATCAAACTGCTTAGTGCGACCAAACGCCAAGGCCCATAAAAACGGAGAACTCATGATCAGGGTTGCCGTCAGAGTCAGGAACTTTGCAGACCCCTCCTCGACTTGGTGGTTTAGCAAATAGGGCAACGTCACTTTTGCCATCAATAAAAACACACCGATCACAATCACGGCATTTAAGAAAATTTTAAACACATAAGCACGAACCTGATCACGAGATTCCTTGTGAGCCGCCATCGTGAACGAAAACATGGAGTAACGATCCAGGGCCTGGATAAAATCAGTGGGCATTTTCTTTTCTAAAAACTTGTACGTCCCATCTGCCATACGAATCATGAAGGGAGTTGTAAAGGCAGTCACTACGCTGACTGAAACAGCTAAGGGATACAGCTCGGGCCTAACGACTTTAAAACCCACCCCGACCGTCGCGATAATAAATGAGAATTCGCCAATCTGAGACAAGGTCATCCCGGTTTGCAAACTGGATTTCAAAGTTTGTCCGGATAAAACCGCGCCGACGGTCACGCCCAAGGTTTTTCCGATCAGCACCAAAACTGATAACAGGACAATGACCTGCCAATGAGTGGCAATCACATCAGGATCGATCAACATTCCTACCGATATAAAAAACACCGCCGAAAATAATGTTTTAATGGGAGTGACAAGGTGATGAATACGTTCGCCTTCGATAGTTTCAGCTAAGATCGAACCCGTGATAAACGCACCCAATGCCGCCGAGAATCCCACCTTCACGGCAAAGACCACCATTGCCAAGCAAAGCCCAACAGCCACCACTAAAAGGGTTTCTTCGTTCAGCATGCTCTGCATTTTCTTAAGCGCCGTGGGTAACCAGAAAATTCCCACAACAAACCAAAGTGAGAGGTAAAATGCCAGCTTCAAGAATGATAACAACATGTCACTGCCCGCGAATTCGCGAGTCAAAGCGATTGAAGTCAAAAAGACCAAAAGCATCACCGCCACAAGGTCTTCGATAACCAGAACACCCATCACGATGCTAACAAACTTTTTATTCTTTAAACCCATTTCATCAATGGTACGCATTGCAATCGATGTCGAAGAAATCCCCAAAATACCGCCTAAGAAAAGGCAGTCCATGAGATCCCACCCCAAAAGTTTCCCCGTCGTGAAACCAATGATGGTCATAAAACCCACTTCAAACAAAGCCGTGAAGCTTGCTGAACCACCCACGCGGAAAAGTTTTTTGAAACTGAACTCTAAGCCCAAGGCGAACAAAAGAAAAATCACACCGATATCGGCCCACAGCTGAACGCCTTCAGAACTGCTGACAGTACCAAAAAGACCGACGTTTGGGCCAATCAGGAAACCCGCAACTAAATAACCAAGCACCACTGGCTGATTTAATCTTTTAAAGAGAAGTGTAACGATACCCGCGGTACCAAGAATAAGAGCCAAATCACTGATCAATGCTGGAAGACTATGCATTCACTAAGGTTAAGCCCTCCCCAAGGAGGGAGCAATGCAAAACTTAACAACTAAAAGCGGTCAAAATGGTTTGAATGCAAGGCGGAGGGACATCCCCGCGCAGAGCAGGCGGGCTCAATGCCCGACGAAGCAGTCAGGCCATTGTCACCGCTTTTAATAAAAAAGGCCCGCAATCCCTGCGAGCCTCATTTAAAATCTAATTTTTAAAACTCAGATTATTTTGCTGAAAGAGCAGCAGAAACTGCAGCTTCCGCATTAACGATACCTGCACCGTATTCGTTATTATTGTTAGGACCCAATTGAGTCGCAGTAGATTGCAAGATTTGCTTAACTTGTGCACCGTTAAGGTTTTTGTTAGCCGCTTTGATAAGAGCTACAACACCAGCAACGTGCGGAGTTGCCATTGAAGTACCATCGAAAGCTGCATAGTCCGTCGCAACTGTTTGAAGAGTCGCTTTAACTTCAGTGCCTGCTGCCAAAGAAGCTTGGATTTTCTTACCCATGTCTTGTTCGATCATGAACACAGCCACTGGAAGAACTGTACCGTCAGACGTCAGAGCACCTTGGATCAAACCAGGAGCGTTGTTATAGATAACTGCACCCAATGCACCCGCTTTGATAGCGTTTTGGATTTTCACAGAGAAGTTGATTTCGCCGCGACCGATAAGAGCGTATTTACCCTTCACGTTTTTGCCAGCAAAGTCAGTGTCTTTACCCAGACCGCAATCAACCAATGTGTTCGTTTCAGCTTTCAAAACTTCACGAGCACCTTGGAAAGTTGTAGAGTTCACTTTCGCAGATTTACCACCCACTACGATTTCAACCGAAGATTCACGACCCGTACCTTGTGGAACTGTAGAAACTACCGCTGCACCTGGAGCAACAACTGCCAACTCAGGACCGTATTGAGAGAAATCAGTTTTCTTAAGATCGCTGTTTACTGCGCCAACCGCGATAACAGTTGGAAGAGCTGCAGGGTAAGAAACTTTAGCAGAACCATCGTTACCAGAAGCTGCTACAACAGTAAGACCTGCTTTAGCTGCTTTTGCGATAGCATCGCGCTCACCTGGAGTCGACCATGCGCCACCCAGTGACATAGAGATAACATCAACTTTTTGAGTGATACCCCAGTTGATACCCGCTGCGATAGCTGCATTCGAGCAACCGTTTTCAGAGCACACGCGACCCATCAAAATTTTCGCTTGAGGAGCAACACCTGTAAAACCGTTGTTATCCAAGACACCTGCAATCGTACCAGAGCAGTGTGAACCGTGACCTACTTTATCAGAGAAATCAGAGCCGTCTGATTCACCAGTAAAGTCTTTACCAGCTTCAAAGTTTGCTTTCAAAGATGGGTGATTTTGATCAATACCAGTATCTAGAACAAGAACGCGAGCGCCTTGACCTTGATTTGATTTCGCCCAAGCTTGAGGAGCTTTAACTGCCATAATCCCCCATGGAGTTTTAGCGCCTGGAACTGTCGGAGTGTTTTTAACAGGAGTAGACAACCAACCTGCCACTGGAAGTGGTGCTGGGTGGAAAACTTCTTTTTCAACGTAAGCAACTGCTGGGTCGTTTTGAAGTTTAGAGATTTCGTTTTCGTTTCTTGCATTCACGATCAACGTGTTCAAGTTTTCAAGTGATTGTTCGATATCAGCGTCAACGGGAGTTGCTACTGCTTTACCAGTTCTAAGAGCGCCAGAACCTTTAGACTTATAGGCCATGTGAGCAGCTTGGAACGTTTGTGAGTCTTTCATGATAACGATAACGCGCTCAGCATGAGCAGATGTCGCAACCAACAGAGAAAGGATAAGTGAAAACAAATTAAGTTTCATTGAATAGGTCCCCCCTAATTCCGTGGACTTCACCCTTTAGAAGTCCTTATGGAGAGGCACTTCATTTCATGCTGAACATTTTATCAAGTACTGTTTTGGAACCACCTGAATTTTTTTTTGAGCCTTTAAAAAGTGAAATTGTCTGTCAAAGCATTCGCAAAACATTGCAGTTCCAAAATGGCACTCAACTCAAAACTAGAACCATTTCGCGCTTAAGTATTAGAAGTGCTTATGGAAGACCCAATTTTTACTCGTTGTGTGTGCTTAAAATTAAAACACCGCAAGCGACGCATTGCGGTGTTTAAAATATGATAATGAGCAAAACTTAAGCATCCAAATTAGTGAGAAGGACCACCCGATGTGGAATTCACGACGGTTTTACCCACAGGCAAAATGAAGCTGAGTGGTTGATTCAAAAGACGACGGAAGACCGCCTTGCGAATCGCGCGACGAGTGGGTGTGTTCACGCCACGGGCTTTAATTGCCACCATAAAGGCCATGGCAAAACTCACTGATACGTTAAAGAAACCAATGCATAACACACCGATCACCGCTCTCCAGAAAATCCAAGTCTTCATGAAAGCCACTCCCATAACCGGCATAGCTGCACCCATTGTCCCCGAAGACAGAGTTACGTGGCGCACATCCAAAGGAATACCAATGAAATGCATCACCTCGGGAGTCATCCCTAATAAAATACCCAAAGAACCATTCCCCAACAGACCCGAAATGTTCTTTTCAAAGAAGGTCGCGATTCTGCGGGCACCGATTTTACCAAAGATCGTCATCAGTGTTGGACTTCGCGCCAAACGAGTACGAAGAGCATTCAGCGCAAACCAGTTATCGCCCCAACCCGCAAACAAACTTGAAAGCCACAGCAAAATTCCGGTGAAGGCAGCGTAAAAGATAGCAGGTCCGAGAATATCAACGGAAGTGAAAGCCTTCATCGCCGTTGCTTCAGACATGATGTGCTTTCCGGAGGCTAGGAAATAAATCGCATCTATTAATAGAGTTGTTGGGACTACCAACAAAATATTTCCGCCGACGGCTGCCACTTGAGAGCGAATCAAATGAGCGATTTGATCCACTAGTTTTTCCATCCCCTCTTCGGAATCCACGTCTCGCATTTGTTCCGCCAGGGCCGGTCCCGTCATTGCGGGTTGTTTCGTTCCCAGCGTGAACCCGGCAAGATGGATAATAATGAAACTGACCGCGTAGTTTGTAGAGGCTAAAACCCCGATCATAAACTCCGGCAAACCCGTCGCTAAAATTCCAACTTTTATATAAACAGTAAATGCAGTTACAAAACCACCGCCGCTGGCCGCCGCAACCATGCGACGGTATTCTTCTTTGGTACGAGTGATGTAATGCTCACCTGTTTCTGCGGCACGCTCGACGACTTTTTTCGCCAGCAAATTAATATTTTGAGAGAACAATGCTCCCACACTTTGCAGCTCATGATTTTCTTCGATCAAGCCTGCGAGGAAAAACGTGACCTTTTTAGCGTCAGGAACATCCGTGATCAAAATATCAACCAAGCTATCGATACGTTGAAGGAAAATTCTTAAGCGAGTCATTTGGAAAACCAAATTGATGCTTACCCCGTACTCGTCCAAGTGTTTGTAAACTTGAGTCAGTTCGCGACGACACTCCCACACGATCAAGCGGAGACGTGATGCTTTTTCAAAAAAGATCTCTGGTTTTCCTGATTGATGAGCGGCCAAAAACTCTTCCAAGACCCGTACGACATTGAAAAACGCAGAGTCGCGGAAGGATTGTTTATCCAGGCGATGACGAATGGCTGGAGACAAACCAATGGCGCGCACCTGGATTCCCAGATAAATCAAAGCGTCTTCCATGTCCCGGTCCATACGATTCCAATCGGCTTCGGCGGGATCGACGTGGTAATTGAATAGCTCCACTAACTTATCGAATAAAACATGATCAATCGATGCAATCCAAACCGGATCTTTTACACTTGGAAATAACTCCCAAAACAAATAACCCAGCTCGTGATCCAAGGGCGGACTTGGCAAGATCTTCATCAGCATACGATCAAAAAACTCGCCAATGATACCGACTTCGTGAGGCAGTCCTGTTTCCGTGTAAAGTTCAAGACCACTGACGTTTTTAATGACCGATCTCAGGATAATCGCGACATCGCGTTTCCATTCAGGATTGCGATCTAACACCATCAACACAAATCGCAGTCGCGCGATTTGAATATGCCCCGAAGTATTATCCAGTCCCTCGACTGCTGTGCCCTCATAGCGAATCCAGCGCAAAAGATTTACCAACCAGTGAAGTTGGTCTTCGAGTTGTTTTTGATCAGCGGCAAAACTTAAAAGCGCATCTAAATCACTGTGAATGTTACCGCGTTGTCTGTGAAGCTTAAAACGATGGAAATACTTGCGAAGTTGCTCAAACATAGGGGAATTTTGCACGAGAGCCGCAGAACCTGCAAGCAAGGCGCGTCAAAATGGTGGGTGCAACGATTTGCATTCTAGGCTAGTAAGACCCCCTGTGTTAGAAGGACTGCATGAAACAAATCCTTCTTCTCCTATCGATCGCATTGGTGTCAGTAAATGTTTTTGCGACCACCAAACAACTCACGTCTGTTGATGGAACAGATGTGTTAAATGGCAAATTTGTTCATCTGGAAACGAAATCAGCTAAGAAAGGGACCGTGGTGATTTTCATGTCAGCGAAGTGCCCGTGCTCTGCCAGTCACGAGTCTTTACTGAAAGACATGTCCGCACAGTATAAAGATTTTAATTTTATCGCGGTTCACTCGAACTCAGATGAAACTTCTGAGGTTACAAAAAATCATTTCGCAGAAGCATCTTTACCATTTCCTGTCATTCAAGATTCAAAGTCCCGTTTGGCCAATGAATTGGGAGCATTAAAAACACCTCACGCTTTCGTCCTAAGCCCTGCAGGAGAGGTGTTGTATCAAGGTGGAGTGACGGACAGTCACGTGGGCCCCTCGGCGAAAAAACAATTCTTAAAGGACGCTTTGGAAGATCTGCAGGCTGGAAAAACAGTGCGGATGAAAGAGGGCCGCGCCCTCGGCTGTTTTATTCAGCGCGAGGATGCGTAAATGAAATATTTTTTCTTAGCTTTTCTGTTTTTATCGGCCTGTGCTCGTCCCGATTATATTGATCCCAAGACTGTGCAAAAAAATCAGGGCGCTGATAGTGCCTGCTCGATAGAACTTGTGAATTCAAATCTTTGTGCCTCTATCGCGTGGACCATGGGACCGCAAACCCCGGCGGAGTCCGAGTTCATTTTAAAAGTCTGGGATAAAACTTCTGGTTCAGAAAATGGTCCGTTCGTAGATCCCGCAAACACTTTAAGTGTTGTTTTGTGGATGCCGTCGATGGGGCACGGTTCTTCACCCGTCACTATTGAAAAAATTGAAACAGGCACTTACCGCGTTCGTCGAGTTTACTTTATTATGCCGGGCGATTGGGAAGTAAGATTCTTTTTAAAAAATGGAGCCACAACCCTTGATCAAGCGACTGTGAGTTTGGTTCTGTGAAAAACATCGCTTTATTTGTTTTGATTTTTAGTCTTCAAAGGGAAACGCTTGCGGCAAGCTGTTGCGGCGGCGGGTTCGCCTTCCCTGCCTTGATTATGGGAGACGATAAAGCACAGATCACAAGCTCTTTAAGCTATGGCAAAGTGACGGACGATGTTTTACCCAACCAAAAGTGGATCAAGCGCGAAGATGGAAACCTTAGTCAGACATTGAAAATCGAAGCCGCCACTTTACTGTCTGACACATTTCAATCGGGAATTTCCATTCCCGTTGTCAATCGCAAGGTCGCTCATGAAAACAGCACGGGCCTGGGAGATGTTTCTCTAAACTTGGGCCACGAAACTTTGCCTGAGCTTAGTTATTCACCTTGGAAGCCAAAGGGTGTCACGTTCCTTCAAATGACACTACCGACGTCGCCTTCCATTTACGATTCTGAAAATATTTTAGCAGCGGACTCTCGGGGACGTGGCTTTTTTACTATCGGTGGTGGTTTCGCGCTTATTAAAGTCTTTGGCAAATGGGACGCGAACAGCAGTGTTGAGCTTCACAAGTCTTTCGCTCGTGATTTCTCAAGCTCCGCTGCGGGTGGAACTATCACAGCGACTCCTCATCTAGGACACAGCTGGACCGTTGGTGGAGGATGGAACCACGGCGATTGGAGATGGGGTACCAGCTTCACGGGTCTCTATGAAGACGCGATTGAAATTTCGGGAGCACAAAAATCCAGCGGATCCCCGCAGCAAAACATCACGTGGTCGGTCATGGCGAATTATATGATGGGTCTTGAAAATGCTTGGACTCTTTCTTACGCCGATCAGACCTTGTTCGGTATGCCAGAAAACTCGAGCTTGTCGAAAACCGTGACTTTGAGCTTTCAAACGCGCTGGCAACGTTAATATTAAATATCGCGATCTCGGTCTCGATCCCGATGAGGTTTTTGACTGATCATGGAACCCTTGGCTTCGCGCCTTTGAGCGCGAGCTTGCCGTCGCGCCTCACGCGCCCGATCGCGAATATCTTGATTGCTGTCAGATGGAATATTCTTATCGTCCGCCACACGCTTTTCGTCTGCGACAGGCTGCACATCCACGTTTTGCTCAATCTCTGGCATCTGCTGTTCTTGTTTAAAATATTCATCAGACTTTACTTGCAAGCTTTGCTCAGGCTTCGTTGGTTGTGGCCCTTCTCCGTTATTTAAAACTGGAACACCTTCTGGCGTGATGGAGGTCGCCTCGCCCACTTGTAAGAAGGCTTCACGCACATCTTCCTGACGGCGGTCACGGCGACGAAATCTGTCTGACAAAGAATAAACCACTGGTACCACATACAAGGTCAGCATCGTTGAAACCAGCACACCACCGATCAAAGTAATGGCCATGGGCTTAAATGTTTCCGAACCCGCACCACTTGCCAAGGCTGAGGGTAAAGCCGCCGTGATTGTTGCGACACTTGTCATGATAATGGGACGTAAGCGAACCGGGCACGCTTCCTTCAAAGCACCTTCGGCGGTGATGTTATGACCTCGATCGCGAACAGAGTTGGTAAAGTCGATAAGCAGAATGGAATTCTTTTTCACGATTCCCATCAGCAGCAAAATACCAATCATCGAATACATATTGATGGTTTGCCCGGTCAGGCTTAGGGCAAAAAAGGCCCCCGAAAAACTAAACGGCAAGGCCATCAAGATCGTAATCGGATCTAAGAACGAATTAAACTGACTGGCTAAGACCATATAGGCCACGATGATCCCTAAGGCCAAGGCAAACAATAAACTATCGAAGGACTCCCGAAAGGTTTTTGCAGCACCGGATTGCGCGATACTATAGCCCTCAGGTAATTCTTTGGCTTTTGCAAAAACAAAATCCAGAGCTTTTTGTTGAGATGCCCCCGAGGCTAAGTTTGCATACATCGTGATAGCCCGTTGGCGATTCACGCGCGTCACCTGTTGCAGGCTTGACCTTTGTTCAATATCTGCGACCTGGGAAATCGGGATCAAATTATTTCTATCATTGGCAATTAAGAGTTTTGAAAACTCGTCCCGGGGGTCTTTGGATTTTTGCAATTGCACGTAAACGTCATAACGATGTCCGTCTTTAGTGTATTGACCATTCTTTACACCACCGATCATGGCTTGGACGGTGACCCCGATATCTTCCGCACTTACGCCCCGGCGGGCCGCGCGGTCCCGTGAAGGCGTGACTTGGATTTCTGGCATACCTGCCAAGTAATCAGAGTCAACGTCGACCATCAGGCCCGATTTTTTCATGTCTTCTTTAAATTTATTATTAATCTCTTCCAGTTTTGCCCAATCCGGGCCCTGCAAGATAAATTCGATAGGATAACCTTTCCCTGTGGAAAAACCACGACTGGAAGGGTCCATCATAAAGACCTGAACGCCTTTGACATTTTTAGCAAGTTCTTTGCGGGCATAGGACATAAACTCTTGCTGGGAAACTTCTCGACCCAGTTCCTTGTTGGTGCCCCGCTCGCCTTTATCTTTCAAGGTGATAAACATCATCCCCGTGTTCGCATCACTGCCACCACCTGAACCTAAACCACCCACGCTTGCATAGACGTGCTTCACTTCGGGTTGAGAGCGCATCCATTTTTCGATTTCCCGCGTTTTTTGATCCGAAGAAGCAAGCGACGTACCGATTGGTAAAAACAAACGCATAATGAAAAGGCTTTGATCTTGGGTCGGCGTCATTTCTTTATTTAAGCCACCCACCGTTGCAAAAGAAACAGCGACGAATGCTACGGAGATTCCAAGAACCGGCCAACGATGCGCCAAGGTCCAATTCAAAGATTTTGAATAGAACTCTTTCCATTTCTCCATGAACGTTTCAAAGGCTTTACCGATGCGAGTGGTGCGATGCCCGGTGTGCACGAATGAAGAACAACGCATGGGTGTAATCGTCAACGACTCTAACAATGAAAGCATCACCGCAAAAGAAATTGTGATCCCGTATTGCAGGAAAAATTTCCCGATCACCCCCTTCATAAAGGCTACGGGTAAGAAAATCGCGATGATTGCAATACTGGCAGCGAGTGCTGCAAACGTAATCTCTCGTGCACCGATGATGGCCGATTCAATCGGCCTTAAGCCTTTTTCATTGTACCTAAATATATTTTCCAGAACCATGATGGCATCATCGACGACAATACCAATCGCCAGCGTTAAGCCCAACAGTGTGAAAGTATTTAAAGTAAAACCAAAAAAATAAAGACCAATGAAAGCCCCCATGATGGAGGTCGGAATGGCCAGCAAAACATTCAGCGTCGCTGTAAAACTGCCTAAGAAAACCCAACATACGATCGAGGTTAAAATAACCGCCAAGATCAAATGCTTAATCATTTCGTGAATACTTTGTTCGATGTATCTGGAAGAGTCAAAATTGATCCCCAGTTTCATGCCCTCAGGCAATGTGTCTTGGATCGTTTTCATCTGCTCTTTAACGGCGTTTGCTACAGCCACCGCATTAGAACCAATTTGCTTTTTAATCCCCAGCCCCAAAGCCATCACACCGTCAAAACGAGAAATACGATACACTTCCGCTAAGGATTCTTGGGCGAACCCCACGTCTTTCAGCCGAATGGTATTAAACGGATCTTGGATCACCATCCCGGCGCGTTTATTGATAATCATATTATCAAAGCCCTTGGCGTCTTTAAACTCGCCCAGAGTTCGAACGTTATAGGCATTTTTGGGATTTTGGATAAAGCCGCCGGGCACCTCAGTATGTTGAGCTGTGATCGATGCCATGACATCATTCACGGCTATATTTTTCCGCTTCAACTTATCGGCATTGACCCAAACACGCATCGCTGGGTCCGTGTATCCACCTAAAATAATATCGCCCACACCGGAAACCATCGTAAAGCGATCTTTCAGATAGTCCTTTGCATAGGTCATCAAAAAGTACGGATCATTTTTTTCATACATTAAGGCCAACCATAAGATCGGCTGATCGTCAGGATTGGTTTTAGTAATAATCGGAGGATCCACAGCAGCTGGCAAAAGCCGTTGGGCCTGGGCCACTTTGGTTTGGACCTCTTGCAAAGCCACATCAATGTTGCGATCTAATTCAAATTCAATCGTGATATTTGCAATTCCTGTCTTACTCACCGAACTAATGCGTTCAACGCCTTCAACAGATGACAAAGCGTCCTCGACAGGATCGACCACGGACGTTTCCATAATTTCAGGGGCCGCCCCCAGAAGAGTGATTGAAACATTCACCACCGGAAAGTCGACGTCAGGGAGCTGACTCACTCCCAATCGAAAAAACGAGATCGCACCAAAAATAATGAATGCTCCAAAGAGCATCCAAGAAAAGACCGCATTACGAATGGAGACGTCAGAAATACGCATATTCGACCTCCCCCCAATTCTAAGGGGAAATCACCACGCTATAAATCCATGGCCACATTTCTGACAAAGCACAGGACTTTATTTGCAATCCAACAACAAAGAATTTAGATCTCCAAACTGAATGACTGTGACGAACGAGACGAAAAAAGGGAGATCACTTCTGATCTCCCTTTCATCTAATCATTTTCAGCAAATTATTTATTTAGCTTTAAGATCAGCCATGTTGTCGGCGATCCACTTTGCGTAGATGTCAGCACGAGTATAAATAGACATTAAAAAGCAATCAGGAGTCAAACGGGACGGCAAAGCATCTGACTTACTTGCAACACCCCAAACTTGAAGTTCGCCATTCACATCAAGGTACGCCGGACCACCAGAGTCACCCGAGCACACCCCACGTTTCCACGTATTATTCAAAGAAGTTTCAGTGGCCGTGAAATCTGGATTTGCAATCGTCAATGTTGTCGTTCTTAAAACACCAGCACCGGATTTAACAACCCATGAACGATTCAAGCCGTAGCCCGCAACAACCGTTGTTGTTCCTTCACGCAAGGAACCCGAGTTTTTCAAAATTTTAGCTGGCGTATAGCTTGCCGGCGCAGTGCCAGCAAATCTGATAAGAGCGATGTCACCCGCATTTTGCGAACGTTTTGAATCATAGTCTTTGTTCACGATGGCAGCATCTACGATACGAACTTGGTCTTTTTTTGCTTTTTCAACGTTACCCGTAAAGAACACCATCATGGCTTTGGGATTTGGGCCTACACAGTGAGCAGCCGTTAACACGATATTATCTGCGATCAAAGTGCCAGAGCACAAGGCGCCCACTTTCGTGTCGTACAGACCCACGGTCGCACGCATCACGCGTGATCCAGTTTTGACTTCCTCGCCACCGATGATTTGGGCGTTGTTATCCGCGTTGACTGTCCCGTTATTGTTGTTTGGAGCACATGCAGAAAGTGTCGCTGCTGCCAAGACACCTGATACCAAAAGCTTCATAGTTTCCATTGTAAAACCCCACCGGATATACCCCAACTTTGTCGGAGTCGTTAATCAATTTCGAGCTGGGTTCTACACCCACTCCCCTGAAACCCAAAATGAAATTTTCGTAAACGGGACACTTGTTAAATCGGGACAGTGTGGTGTGATTAAATACCAGCACAGGTGCTGTACTTTTTATCTTGGTTTAAGCTAGAGCAATTGCTACGATTTTTGACATGTTAGAACACGCGCATTTACTTCAAGCCCTTGCATTCTTGGGATCCTCGGTGATCCTTGTACCCATTTTTCAAAAATTAGGCCTGGGAAGCATTCTTGGCTACTTGGCTGCGGGGATCTTAATCGGCCCTCAAGGGGCCCATCTGATCGTCGACGTCAAAGCCGCTCAGAATCTGGCAGAGTTCGGTGTGGTGTTTCTTTTGTTCTTGATTGGTTTGGAACTTCAACCCAAAAAACTATTGGCTATGAAGCGAACTTTGGTGGGCTTTGGGGGGTTGCAGATGCTCGTCTGCACCCTGGCCTTGGGTGTGCTTGTAAAATCCCTGGGAGCCTCTTGGAACAGCGCTTGGGTGGCAGGCTTTGCACTGAGCCTCTCCTCAACGGCGTTTGCGCTGCAGGCCATGTCTGAGCGTAAAGTTTTAAACACGGAATTTGGAAGATCCTCTTTTGCAATTCTTTTAATGCAAGACGTTCTTGCGATCCCAGCCTTAGCCATCATTCCCACGTTGGGATTGGTTCAAGCAACGACTCAAGGCGAAGTCAATTGGCTGGGGGCTTTGGGAATTTTCTTAGGATTGTTAATCTTCAATTACACCTTGATGGGACCGTTCTTGCGCCAAGTGGCAGCTTTGCGCAGTCGCGAATTATTCACGGGGGTGACCTTAACAATCGTCATTGGTGTTGCTTACTTGATGGAGCACATGGGGATTTCGATGGCCTTAGGAGCCTTCTTAGCCGGAGTGCTTTTATCTGAATCAGAATACCGCCACGAATTGGAAGCCGACCTTGAACCGTTTAAAGGTTTGTTGATGGGTCTTTTCTTTATCTCTGTCGGGATGTCCGTGAATCTGGCACTGATTATGAAAAATCCTATGTTCGTGATCTTTGCGACCTTGATGTACATGATGGTAAAAGCCATCATGTTGTATGGAGTGGGCCGCGTCTTAAAACTCAACACAGCCGCTTCGCGAAACATGGCCGCTTACTTAGCCCAAGGGGGTGAGTTCGCTTTCGTCATTTTTGGTGTCGGTCAAACATCCAATGTCTTAACTCCCGAACTATCAGACACGCTGACCTTGATTGTGACGTTATCGATGATCTTAAGTCCGTTTGTGATTTTAGCGAATGCACGCATCGAAGCATGGATGGCCACTCACAAACCAAAACAAGAATGGGACAGCTTCGAAGGAGCTGATGATAACGACATTATCATTGCGGGCTTTGGCCGTTTCGGTCAGATCTTCGGCCGTATCTTGCGAGCCCAAGAAATCAAGTTCACCGCCATTGATCACGATCCAGAGCAAATTGAACTTTTAAGAAAGTTTGGCAACAAGGTCTATTACGGCGATGCTTCTCGCCACGAAATCATGGCTGCCGCGGGGGCCGGTAAAGCGAAATTTTTGATCATCGCGGTTGATGATGTGGATACGTCAAAACAACTCGCGAAAATGGCCAAAGAACACTATCCAAATTTGAAAATCTATGTCCGCGCACGAAATCGCGCTCACGTTTTCGATTTACTGGATATCGGCATCGAGATGAGCCACATCCGCCGCGAAACTTTGGAATCAAGTTTATTGCTAACGAAGGAATTACTGGTGGATCTAGGCTTTCCTTCAGAGCGTGCTCGCGCTGTGATTGAACGATTCCACCGTCATGACGAATTGATGCTGGCGGAACAATACAAAGTCCGTCACGATCAAAAACTGTTCTTGGATACAGCAAGACAAGGGGTACAGCAGCTTTCAGAGGTGTTACGCGAAGACCAAATCAGAACGTACATCGATGCCAAAGATTTGAAAAAAGAGGAAATCACAACATCAACGGAGCCCCGCGTATGAGCCATCAAGAAAAACCTCCAATGACCATGGCGTTGCGTGAGTTAGAAAAGCACGGCGTAGAGCTCACTTATCACCTCTTCACGTATCTGGAAAAAGGCGGCACAGCCCACTCCTCCAAAGAAATGGGAGTTGAAGAACACGCCGTCATCAAAACCCTGATCATGGAAGACGAAAACAAAGAGCCACTGGTCGTCCTCATGCACGGAGACATGCAAGTCTCTACAAAAAACCTAGCTAGAACCCTAGGCAAAAAATCCATCACCCCTTGCAAACCCGAAGTAGCCGACCGCCACACAGGCTACCAAGTTGGAGGCACCTCCCCCTTCGGCACCAAAAAGAAAATGCCCATCTACATGGAAGAAACAATCCTAGCGCTCCCGAAAATCTACATCAACGGCGGCAAAAGAGGCTTCCTCGTAGGCCTCTCCCCCCAGGAAGTCCAAAAAATCCTATCTCCCACCCTCGTCACCGTGGGGATCCCCGGATAATCCGATTTTAAAAATTAAAACAAAAACCCCAAGCACGACCGAGCGTCTCTAGCTCGGTCGTTCGAAGCTTTAGTTGTTAGCAGGTTTTAAAGGCTGATTATCAGCAGGAATGCGAGGAAAAGCGCGACGGGCTTTGATCTCGGCTGCTTTTGCACCCGTGATTCTTAGGTATGGTACTGCTGTATTCTTATCAGCCAAACCAATACGATTGAATGGATTTGTTTTTTCGTACCATGGTACGAATCCTGAGTAGAAGTCAAAGCGACCACGCCCATTGATACCAGCGCCCTTATCGCGGATGATAAAATAACCATCGTGCAAAGAACCGTCTGGCAAGATCAAACCGATCACCGATGGAATATAGATAACTTCTCCCAGTTTATAAACACTTAAGTCAGCTGCCAATGTGTGGAATGGATCCAAGCATACACTGGAAACACCATAACCATATTTGCATTCCTCGCGGTTGATTTCGAAGTAGCGATTCTGACCCTTGATACGAGCCAAAATATTCAACATGCGAATTTTACCTTTTTGTTTGATCGTGCAAGAACCTTGCAGACCACAAGCCAAAGAGTTCTTTTTGCAAACACGAATCAAAGCTTTACCACCCTGCCCGTGCAAAGTGACTTTTTCAGAATCAGAACAAGTTTTTTTATCTTCATCAAAAACGGGAAAAAAATAAACGGTCGGTTTTAGCGACGAAGTGCCTTGAACGTCTTTGGAAGCGGGACGATCTTTCGCAATTTGATCTTCAGAGACTTGGCCATGAGTGGGAGTCGCGGGAGTTTCTGCGTTGGGGTCCACTGTCGCCGGTTGCGTAGGAAGCGTAGAAACTTGAGCAGAAGTTGGATCCCCTTCTTCGACCACAGTTGGTGGATGAGCCGGAGTTGGAAAATTCTCAGGTTTCCCTACTGTCGCTTTTTGAGTTGGCAACGCCCATAGGTCCGTGCCTTCGTCTTGAATGCTTTGATTAGAAAAAGCCGCGGGAGAATTGTCATCGCCTTGGGTATTATATGCTGTAAATTGGTCCGCGCCTCCACAAGCTGTCAAAGCCATGCTCCCCATGACTCCTATCAGTGCAAAAACACGCAACAATTTCATAAGGCCTCCCAAAGCTGAACGAGCTTTAAAGTATCAGACAAATGACAGTGAAAGCGAAGCCTTTTTTATGCGTGAAAACATGTGAAATGCTGTGCCGAAAAATGGTACTTTTGTCTCTATCATGCCAGCAATTTTTCCTCTCCACCCCCTGTTGATTTTGTAGACAGTATGACTGCCATCATTGCTAATTTCGCACGTTTACCCGATAACAATCTCAAGCACATGTTAGGAGCTGTTCACATGGAGCTAGATCGGCAACTCAATTGTAAATACTGTCAAAGCCCCTCTGATGGAGCCGAGTACTGTTGTGAAGCATGCAAGGTCCTTGATACCCAAGTAGGTCCTCTGAACTTAGCGGAAGCAAATCCCTTTGCGTACTTGGATGAGCCGCAGTTTAAAGCACTTTATAAACAGGATGAGAGTAAGGATTACGACTACCTTATCTTTGCCGAAGGCATGCACTGTTCTTCTTGTGTGCACCTTTTAGAAAAGCTTCCAGAATTTTGTCCTGGTATCCTAGAGGCCCGCGCAAACTTCGGTCAGTCCACTATTGCAGTAAAATTAAGCAAGGATGCGTCTTTGGCGAAAGCTGTTCAAAGTATCGCAGAGCTTGGTTACACTCCTAAAATCTTGAGTCCTGAGGACAACATCCAAGAAAAATACAAAGAGGAAAATCGCACCTTTTTAAAGCGCATCGCTGTTGCAGGTTTTTGTGCGGGCAACATTATGTTGTTCACGATTCCCATTTACGCTGGACTTGAAGGCTCGTGGGCTCACGTGTTCAATGCTGTGGGCTTGGCCTTGTTTTTACCAATTTTATTTTACAGCGCCATTCCGTTTTACCAAGGATCCGTGAATGCTTTGAAATTCCGCATGATGAATGTGGACTTGCCTATCACCATCGCTATGCTGAGCGGTTTTGTTTTTTCCACTTGGAATTTTATTCAGAAGCAGGACGGAATCTATTATGACAGCACTGCCAGCTTTTTATTTCTGATTCTGAGCGCAAGATATTTACTAAAAAGAGTGCAGCAAAACTATCTTGCACCCGCAAGAATGCAAACTTACTTCAAGGATCAAACATACGAACGCATCGAGGACTCCCACACTTCTTTAGTTCCTTGGAACCAAATTAAGATGGGTGATCGCATTTTGTTAAAACAAGGGCAAACTCTGCCAACGGATTGCGAATTACTCAGCGAACAAGCCACAGTGGACTTATCACTCTTTAATGGGGAATCGTTACCTCAAGTCTATAGCGCTGGAATGACTTTATTGGGCGGGACACAGCTTTTAAGCGAGAGTGTCACAGTTCGTGCTGTTTCCCATTTTGAACAAAGTCAAATTGGTAAGCTGTTCACTGACCTTGATCAGAAAAGTTATCAAAAAAGTGATTTCGTAAGTTTGACGGATCGCTTGTCACAACGACTGATTGCGGTTGTTTTTGGACTAGCTGCTGTATTCGCAATTCTTTATTCTTTCGTAAATCCATTCGAAGCCTTTCAACGTGCTTTAGCTTTGATTGTGGTTGCCTGCCCGTGCGCCTTAGCCTTTGGTTCGCCGCTTACGTTGGGTCTTGCGGTTAAAAAAGCGCAGCGCTTAGGAATTCTGATGAAGAGTGCAAACACTTTTGAAAAGATCCTGAATCTTAAAAATGTCTTCTTTGATAAAACCGGAACGTTGACCGAGGGCAATCTGACTTTGGTCAAATCCACCCCGGAAGCCTTACCCGTCAGCGTGCAACAAATTGTTTTAGCACTGGAGGCGCATTCTCACCATCCGGTCGCCTTTGCCATTCGCAAAGCATGGTCTCATTTGCCAGCTGCAAAAAATGTTTCAGACGTTCAAGAAATTCTTGGCCAAGGAGTTCGTGGTTACGTGGGTCATGATCTTTACGAGGTCTTTCCCTACAATACTGCCCTGCCAGGCAGCCAAATCGCGATTGAAGTCCTAAAAAATCACCGCAGTCTCTGTCAGATCTTCTTTGCAGACCGTATGCGCGAAGATTCCGAACAAATCGTCAAACAATTGCAAGCGCGCGGTCTACACACGTTTCTGATCTCCGGAGATAAAACATTCCGTGCTAAAGATGCAGCTCAACGCTGCAACATTCCTTTGCAAAATGCCTACGGTGATCTAACTCCGCAGGCTAAATTCGAACTGATTAAAAACTATTCCAATACCTGCATGATTGGTGACGGCGCCAACGATTCCCTGTCATTGCAAAATGCGACTGTTGGTATCGCTGTCAAAGGTAGCGTTGATTTAAGTCTGCAACACGCCGACATCTATTTCACTCGCGGTGGCTTGCAACCCCTGATGGATCTTTTTGCTTTAACTGAAAAAACCCGCAATGTGCTGGCGCGGACTTTAACGGTTTCTCTGGTTTACAACTGCCTGGGTGGAGCCGCAGCACTCTTGGGTTTTATCAACCCGATGATGGCAGCGATCTTGATGCCAATTAGCTCCGTACTGATTGTTCTGACCTCACTTTGGGGGATGCGATGAACATCATCATACTTATGATTCCAATGGCGTTACTCATGGGAGCTGGTTTTTTATATGCCTTTTTCTGGGCAAATAAAAAAGGTCAGTTTGATGACCTTGAAACTCCCGCTCATCGAATGCTTTTAGACGAAAACGAAAGGACTGAACGTGAACACAAACGGTAATCTCGTAGAAAAAATTATCTACGATGACGATATAGTAAAGAAGTTCGCGCTCGCTACAATGATTTGGGCGGTCGCTGCATTTCTTTTTGGACTTATCGCGGCTATCCAGATTCCCTGGTGGCCAGCGAACTTAAACATGGAATGGGTGACCTTCGGGCGTATGAGACCCCTGCACACCAATGCGGCTATTTTTGCCTTTGGTGGTAATGCAATCTTTGCCGGAATCTATCACTCATCGCAACGCTTACTGAAAACGCGAATGTTCTCTGACCTTCTGTCCAGAATGCATTTCTGGGGCTGGCAGTTGATCATCGTTGCCGCAGCAATCACTTTGCCATTGGGTTATTCCCAAGCCAAAGAATATGCAGAGCTTGAATGGCCCATCGATATTGCAATCGCGGTCGTTTGGGTGATCTTTGCTGTGAACTTTTTTATGACGATTCATCGTCGTCGTGAGAAACATTTGTACGTCGCTTTATGGTTCTATATTTCCACTATCATCACAGTGGCAGTACTTCATATCGTGAACTCCATCGAAATTCCGGTGGCAGCGATGAAATCTTTCCCAGTGTACGCTGGGATCCAAGATGCCATGGTTCAGTGGTGGTATGGGCACAATGCAGTGGCATTCTTCCTAACCACTCCATTCCTGGGCTTGATGTATTACTATGTGCCTAAAGTTGCGAATCGTCCTGTTTATTCTTACCGTCTGTCGATTGTGCACTTTTGGTCCCTGGTATTTATTTATATCTGGGCCGGCCCTCATCACTTGCTCTACACTTCCATGCCAGATTGGGCTCAGACTCTGGGAATGATTTTCTCGGTGATGCTGTGGGCGCCCTCTTGGGGCGGCATGATCAACGGGCTTTTAACGTTGAAAGGTTCTTGGAATCTTCTTCGTACTCAACCCGTTTTGAAATTCTTTGTCGCCGCTTTGACCTTCTATGGTATGGCGACATTCGAAGGGCCTCTATTATCTATCAAATCTGTTAGTGCTCTAGGACACTACACAGATTGGATTATCGGTCACGTACACGCAGGAACTTTGGGTTGGAATGGCTTTCTAACATTCGGGATGCTTTATTATATGATCCCCCGCCTATGGAAAACGGAACTGTACTCTAAAAAACTTTTAGAGAATCATTTCTGGACAGGCCTTTTGGGCGTCATTATGTATTACGTTTCGATGGTCGTTGCCGGCATCACACAGGGTTTGATGTGGAGAGCAACGAACAAAGACGGCACTTTGGCATATCCTGACTTTATGGAGACTGTCGTTCGT
Source organism: Bdellovibrio sp. SKB1291214 (assembly GCF_002209355.2). Lineage (GTDB taxonomy): Bacteria > Bdellovibrionota > Bdellovibrionia > Bdellovibrionales > Bdellovibrionaceae > Bdellovibrio. The sequence continues at coordinate 2,438,350 of NZ_CP106855.1, read as the reverse complement.
ATCGTACCCCTTTACTGGGTCCGTGCCTTAGGGGGCTTGCTATTCCTCGTGGGCTTTTTGATGATGTGTTACAACATCTATATGACGATCAAGCTTGCCCCAAAAAATCAGACAAGCGAAGAAGTCGTCGAAGTGACCCGCACAGGCTACACAGAGGTACCAGATACAACTCACCGCAAACTTGAAGGAATGGGTTTTGTCTTCTCTGTACTTGCTTTCCTGGCAATTGCTGTGGGTTCTTTTATCGAAATCTATCCAACACTAGCACTTCATAAGTACATCACGCCAACTAAAGTCACAGAGCCCTATACAGCTCTTGAAATCGCGGGACGTAGTATTTATCAACGTGAAGGTTGTTATGTCTGCCACTCGCAACAGATTCGGCCGATTGTTTCCGAAGTCATTCGCTACGGAAATGCTTCCACGATTGAAGAGTCGATGTGGGACCACCCCTTCCAATGGGGTTCAAAGCGCACAGGACCTGACCTTGCCAGAGTGGGTAAGAAATATCCTAACTTGTGGCACTTTAGTCATATGATGGATCCACGCGCTGTCACGCCATCGTCCATCATGCCGAACTATCCTTGGTTGGCAGAAAAAGACACGAACTTCTTGCGCCTGCGCAAAGAATTATCGGTGCTAAGACTGTTGGGCGTTCCGTATGACGACAACACGGTGGCAAATGCTGATGGCATCGCCCAAAAACAAGCCAAAGAAATTGCTGCCGACCTTGAAGCCAATGGCGGGCCTCGCGGCATGGAGAAAAAAGAAATCGTCGCTTTGATCGCTTACCTACAGGCACTGGGTCAGAAAGGAAAAGCACAATGAAACAAGAAGGACTAAAATACTTTACCGATCTTCATCTGACTTCGATGGGATTGATTATTTTCTTTACGTTCTTTATCTGCGTGCTGTTTTGGGTGTTTCGCAAAGACAGCAAATACTTTTACGGCGAAATGCAAAACATGCCTCTGAAAGAACAGGAGTTTACCGATGCAAGAGACTAAAGACGGCAAAGACTATAAACAGCTGTTTCACGAGTACGATGGCATCGTTGAACACGACAATCCCTTGCCGACTTGGTGGCTGTGGACGTTCTTTTTAACGATCATTTTTGCGTTCCTCTATTTCCTGCACTATGAAATTGCGGGTGGTCCGACTTTAAAAGACGAACTTGCCATCCATATGACAGAGCTTGAAAAATCCAAAGCAAGCTCGCAAGCAAGCGCACCGGTTGAAACCGAAGATTCTTTGAAAGAAGAATTTGATAAAATTGACGTCAATGCAGGTGCGGCGGTTTTCACCGGAAAATGTGCTGCTTGTCACGGGCAAGAGTTGCAAGGTCTGATCGGTCCTAACCTGACAGATCACTTCTGGATTCATGGCAAAGGCACTCGCATGGATATAGTAAAAGTTATCCGTGAAGGGGCTGCTGATAAGGGAATGCCACCTTGGGGACCGGTCTTGAAACGTGACGAACTGTACTCTGTGGCGAAATATATTATGTCCAAATTGGATTCAAAACCGGCAGGAGCGAAAGCTCCACAAGGGGAAGAAGTCAAATGAGTTTAGATCCAGGCATCCTCACATCCGTCGATGAAAATGGTGACAGAATCAGCATTATACCTGCTGAAGTGAGGGGCTATTACAAAAGGCATCGCACGTGGGTGCATGCCGTTTTGTTGGTGATTTTTTTGGCACTGCCGTGGACCACCATCCGTGGCGTGCAAACAATTTTGATCAATATTCCAGACCGCGAGTTTTCATTCTTTGGTCTTTTGTTTCATGCCCATGATGCGCCTCTCTTATTTTTTATTCTGGGTACGATCGTCATCGGCTTAGCCTTCGTCACCGCCGTCTGGGGACGTGTGTGGTGCGGCTGGGCCTGCCCACAAACCGTATTTATTGAATCTGTTTTCCGTCGTATCGAGCAATGGACGGAAGGTGGTTACATTGAACGTCGCAAACTGCGCGACGAAGCACTGACACTGAATAAGCTTAAAAAAACCGGCCTTAAATGGATCTTATTCGTCATCGTCTCTTCACTGATTGCTCACAGTTTTATCGCCTATTTTGTTGGGGCTAAAGATTTGCTGCAAATGATGGAGCAACCCCCTGGTGAAAACTGGACATATTTTATTTTAGTCTCCGTTGTCACAGCCGTGGTCCTTTTCGACTTTGCCTGGTTCCGTGAGCAGTTCTGCGTGATTATGTGCCCTTACGGACGTTTTCAGTCCCTGCTCATTGATAATAAATCCCTTGCAGTTATTTATGATGTCAAACGTGGCGAACCTCGCCGCGGGCGCAATGCTGCAAATGAACCTCAAGGAGACTGCGTTGCTTGCAATCGCTGCGTGAACGCCTGTCCTACCGGCATTGATATTCGCAACGGTCTGCAAATGGAGTGCATTGCGTGTACTGCATGTGTCGATGCTTGTGACGAAATCATGGAAAAAGTGAAAAAGCCAAAGGGCCTTATTCGCTATGACACTTTGGATTTTAGTAAAATTAAACTCACTCGCCCTCGTCCTCTTATTTATATGGCAGTGATCCTAGCCTTGGTGTCTGGCCTTTCTTACGCGATTGCCACCAGAGCCCCTTTCCATTGGACCCTGTTGCGCGGCCAAGGACTTCCTTACTCCTATGTTCAAGAAGGTGAAATCAAGGATATCGTTCAAAACCAATTCAAAATCCACATCCAAAATCAGGAACGCGAAGACTCCACCTACACGATTTCCATTGATCCAGAATTGGTGAAAGCTGGTGCGAAAGTGACCGTGGGCGAAAATCCAATCACCCTCAAACCCCAAGCGGCCCACGAATGGTACTTCTTTGTGCGTCTGCCAGAATCAATGTTCAAAGGATCGCATGGTAAAATCAAATCTCGAGTGACAATCGAAAGTCATCACGGGACTGAATATTCACGCAGTGATAAAGAGCTTATTTTAATGGGACCTCAAGGACTATGAACGAAGGAATGCTGCTTGCCATAGGAATTCTTAGCACGAGCTTCTTAGGAAGCTGGCACTGTGCTGCCATGTGCGGGCCTATTGCATGCTTGATGGGAGAACGTAAATCTTTGCTCGCCTATCACCTAGGACGTCTTACGGCTTATGTCGTTTTAGGAGTGATCGCTGGAAGCTTGGGACAAGTTCTTTTAGATTCTCAGTACATGTGGCTTAGAACCGCCTCTGCCATATTGTTTGCGTTCATTTTGCTCAGCATGGGTCTTCGATTGATCACCCCACGTTTGACAGAAAGGTTTTTTCCTCAAGTGGATCCTCACGGATTGATGATCGTTTTCCGCAAGCTTCGTAAATTTCATTTAAACCAATCAGGTTTTATCGTCGGTGCACTGACAGGTTTACTGCCCTGCGGATGGCTTTATACATACGTGACAGCGGCCGTTGCTTTACAAAGCCCCATGATGGGTGGCGCCCTGATGTTTCTGTTCTGGGTCGGAGGGCTTCCGTCCTTAAGTGTTCTGCCCTCCATGATTCGCAATGGCCTTCGACAAATTCCACTTCGGCAACAACGAATTGCGGGTTCAATTTTAATTCTCGCTTCTGTCTATTCTGTCTGGAGCTTCATCTTTTTTAACCACCACTGACATTTCGATTTAGATTTCGATGATCTTAAACATTCGACCCCTATCGTATTGGACGAAGTCAAAGTGCTTTGTTCAGATACGAAGACCGACAAAACAAAATAGGAGTCACCCATGTCGAAAACAGCCGTCATGTTTTCCGGTATTGATTGCTTAGATAAGGTCGAACATCGTTTACAAGTTTTGAAAATGCCAGAGGTCTTAGATCGTCTCGATAAAGCTCAGTTTTATCTAGATGATGTTGAAAGCTCCGTGTCCTTGATTGATTACCTAAGCGCTTCTGATCAGATCTTTCACAGCAGTCTTGCTATCAAAGCCTTGATTGGAGCCGCGACACATGTGGGTTTGTACGATCTCTTGTTGAAGTTTCATGCTCCGCCCGATTATTTAGTGGGGTGTTCGCTGGGTGATATTGCCCGGATTGTTTGTTCGGGCGCATTGTCTTTTGAACAACTCCTGATGGGAACTTTCCACTATGGGGATCATGGGGAAAAGCTTCATGGCGGGTCTGTGGTCTGCGTGAAAAGCCTGTTTTCTCCCTTATCCGAAATTGAAGTGGAGCTGATTCAAAGCCATGGTTTGTATGTGGCAGTTTATCAGACACCTCATCATTTCTTAGTCGGTGGCCCGGATGAAATTTTAAATGCCTGGATCGATTCGCAAAGTACCAAGGCTCTGTATTCCATACGCCCGCTCTGTGACAAACCTTTGCATTCAACATTTATGAATCGCAGTAAAGATCATGCCTTTGCTGGGATGGGAGATCTTTTGATCGGACCATTCAAAATGCCCATGATTTCTGCAACAGAAAGTCGTCTGATTGAATCGTCTGAAGATTTACTTCGGGATATGACGATGAATATGACCGGCCCCGTAAAATGGTGGCAAACCTATCGCTGGATGATTCAGGAACTGGGGGTGAGTAAATTCATTAATATCGGCCCCGCAGAAACTCTGATTCGCCTTCACGAGCGCATGAATATAGGGTCTGATATCGAGGTCATTGATTCCCTGCAGCTCGAAAAACAGAGTGCTGCTTGCTCGGAAAGAAGTTTTGTCGATACGATAGAGATATGAGTTCACACGTTTTTCTGACAGAAGTAGCCGACTTTCCGCAAGCACAAGTGGTGAAATCATTCTTGGTTGCCCAAGGATTTCACCCGCGCTTGCGTGATGAACAAACTCGCGCCGTCGCTCCTCATCTCGAGCAATTCTTAGGAAAACTGATTATTGATATTCCCCAAGATGAATTTTTAGAGGCCTCTGCCGCCTTGGAAAGTCTGCAAGATTCCAAGGGACTTAAAATCGCGGGCGAGGAAGACGTCGAACTTGCAAAAGACCAAGCCCTGACTGAAAGCCAGAACATGGCTAAGAAGTGCTTGGTAAATGCGGTGCTGGGTTGCCTTATTATTCCGGTGGTCTGCAACTTGTATTCAATGATTTTGGGCTTCCGAGTTTTAGGTAAAGAGATGCCTTTGTCTCGACTGTCGCGCACTCGTTTGGTCATGGCTTTTTTCTTTAACTGCGCAGGGTTTTATATCTGGCTTTCCTATGGGCCCGCGATCCTTCGTGGTTTTATGGCTCCTTAGCCATCAGAAACACTTGGTTCCGTTTAAACAGCTTTTACAATTTACAGATGCGCGCTGTGTCAATTGGGTTGGTTTTCAATAAACCGGCTGATCGCCCCGTTATGTCGCATTTTTATTGATTGAGGCACAAAATCGCGATTTATCCCTATCATCTATAACTTTTCAATGAAGGGATCGTTATGCGTTTTCTAATGACAGCAATTGCTTCTCTATTAATCTCTAGCTCTGCGTTTGCGTGGTGGCCTCAGTGGAACTATCAAATCAATGGCTATCAAGCTGCTGTAACTATGTACAACCCAACTGGTTACATGGCTTTCTGCCAAGGTTATGTAAATGCTCAAGCTCAAAACGGCCAAGTGTTCAACGCTTGGTTTGCTGACTGGGTTGGTCCATTCCAATACCGCACTGCTTGGGTGAACGCTTACCCTCCGTTCTTTTTCGTGAACGCGTGGGCAAACGTAAACTGCAACTAATCGCGATTTAAAGTCTGCCGGGGGGGGGCAGAGATTTACTCGGACCTCGGCAGCTTCTTCCAATCTCGGTCCGTCATCACCGTGACCGAATCTGTATTGAAATCATATACGATGTGCAGTTCTTTTTTATTGAGCTGCTTTAAGACTTGTTCTTTTTTCTTATCCAAAGAAATTTCGACCACACCGTAATCAGTGCCTTCGCGCAAAATAAACGCTTCGATCACCGCATCGATGACGTCTGCACTTAAGCGATCCAACTCGATGGCAATCGGTGGTTTGACATCATTTTCCGGCGAGTTGTTATCATCAATAAAATCCATTTAGATCTCCACGTCTTTGCTTCTAGCACGAACACAGAGTTCGTCACATCTTTCATTGAACTCAATGCCAGAATGCGCCTTTACCCACTCCCATTCGATTTTATGCAGGGTCTGTAATTCGTGCAGCTCGCGAATCAGGTCGACCTCAGGAATCGGCTGGCCTTGATTTTTAACCCAACCATTGCTGGCCCAACGCGGACTTTTTTCCAAAGCCTCAATCATAACTCGAGAATCAGTATAAAGACGGGCTCGGCTGTTTTCAGGTAAAGCCTTAAGTGCTTCAATCGCTGCTTGAAACTCCATGCGATTGCTGGAGGTTTTCTTTTGACCTGCAGAGCCTTCACAAATGATGGAGCCCTTGCGAGTAATCACATAAGCCCAAGAACCTTTTCCATGCTTGAAACTACCATCCGTGTAGATTTCAAAAACATTTCCTGACAACAATCGACGCAATCTTTGCAATATCCAGTACATATACCAAAGCATTCCATAAACATTTGATAAACGCAGTAATTTGTTGCGGAATTAACGCAAAGATTTTCGATGCGCGAGAGAGAACTTCAAGATATCCCTCTGTCGTAAGCGAGGTAAAATATGATTCAAGCTTTTAAAATTCTTGGTTGGTTAGAAGGTGCTTCTTTCTTAACTCTTCTTTTTATCGCAATGCCATTGAAATATATGGGAGGCAACCCTGCCCTGGTAAAATCGATGGGGCCTATTCACGGTTTCTTATTCATCGGTTATGTTCTTTTCGCAAACTTCTTGGCTAGTGAATTAAGATGGTCGGGAAAAACTCGCGTCGCAGCTTTCCTGGCAGCGGTTTTACCTTTCGGTACATTTTGGTTTGAACGAAAACATCTAAAAACAGAAAAAGCTTAATTTTTATTTTCAACTACGGCGAAGCGGAGGGTTCGGCCTTCCGTTTCGACTTAGGCTTTGTCGTGCCTTTTTCTGGAGGCGCAGTCTCATCTTGTTTGTTTTCCACTTCTGTTTTGATCTCTGCTGGTTTCTTTTCCTCAACAGCTTGCAATGTTTTAGGATGCTCTACGCGGCTTTGAATAAAATAGCGCACTCCCAGAAAAAATCCCGCCTGATCTGAATATTCGTTGGGCTGTTTGGTGATCGCATAGGAATAACGAGCCTCGGCCATGACGGCCCACAGTCCCGATTGCCAGATTTCTCCCTGCAGACCGACATCGATTCCACTCTCTGAACTGTACCACGCTGAGGTCTGCACTCCTTCGGTGGGCGCAAAATCAGTGTGAATCGTTTTTACTCCCCCCATCGGATACGAAGTATAAACGCCCACAGACGTTGCAAAGGACGGAGCCCAATAGCGGCGATAAGCAATTGATATATGAATTGCCTGCACCCGCTCTGCGAGATTCCGCCCGCCCGCCTCCTCGCGGAAATAATACTTATTGAAATAGATGGCCGCCATTTCCAACGCGCCATGATTGCTGACATCCCCAGAGGCGATCAAAGAAAAACCGGGCAATGTTTCATTGATATCGGAAAGCTCACCCTCATAGAGAGTGCGATAAGTATAAGTGCCTAAATAAGCCATCACATTTCCGCGCTGAGGCACATAGGCTTCAGCAAATTCTGCGCACAGAACAATAATACTCAGAGACAGAATGGAAAGTGTCCGTTTAAGATAGACCATAGTTGGAGCCTAATAGTTGATGAGCCAAAAATCATTATCTTTATCTATAAAAATACATGCGCAAAGAATTCTTGCGATCATGCTGCTTTTATCAGCTCCAGCCCATGCTGAAGAAAACGACACCACGCTTGAAGAAGACCTTATCAAAAGCAATATCTATATTTCTCGTTTCTTTGACAGTATGGCGAATGGTTTAGATCTGTTTTTAGCGGGACAACAGTACACAGATAAACCCAACACAACATCGGCGATTTTTGAAACCTCGGCCTATTACAATTCTTTGACCGGATTAAAGAATGACGTCAGTTTGGACTTCAACCTGCGACTGCCAAACGTTGAAGAATACTGGCAAGTGACATTTACCTCATATGACCAAACCGCAGAGCGTGGTGTCAGCCAAGAATATCTAAGATCCGGACCACGTGAACGAAATTACGGGGCGACTTTAGGTTTTTTTAAACAACTAGGTAACGTCCGAACGTCTTTTCAGCCCCGCGTGAGCTTCGCGGGAGCCTTCAAGATCTCTCACACCCTTTCTTTCGAAAGCATCGTGGAAAAGACCAAATCCTATCGCGTAAATCCTAAGTTTCAGTTTTATGCTGACGCGGATAAGGGTCCCGGCATGTTTCAGGCGCTGAACTTTAACTTTAATTTGAGCCGGTTTTACAGCTTAACCTTCGTCAACGAGGGGGATTATGTGGACCGTGTTGCCACCTACACGGTGACCAATGGTGTGGCGCTGGGACAGTGGTTTAGTAAGACCGCGAATATTTCCTACAACTTTTTCGTGACGTCGACAAATCGACCTAATTATCAGTTATACGCCTACAACTTTTCAGCGGCGTTTAGCCAGATTCTGTACAGAAATGTTCTGGATTATCAGATCCAACCGAATATTGATTTTTCCCAGGCCCACAACTTTGTCAGAAATCCGGGCGTAAACTTTCACTTGTACGTGCGTTTTTAGACTCTCCCAAAAATCCCATCAGCTTTTGAATCAAGTCATGACGACGAATCGGCTTACTTAAGTGAGCATCATAGCCCGCTGCCAAACAACGCTCGCGCTCTTCCTTCATTGCATTTGCAGTTAATGCCACAATTAAATTTGAATAGCCACTAGCGCGCAATTCCGATGCCGCCTGACAGCCGTCTTTCACAGGCATCTGCACGTCCATTAATATGACATCAAAAGTTTTTTGCGATGCCATCTGCACACATTCTTCACCATTATGGGCTATAGAAATCACAGCACCGGCGCCCTCTAAGAAGCGTTTAATCAAAACTTGGATATCAGTGGAGTCCTCAACCAACAAGATTTCACGACCTTTCAGCGTGTCTGAAAAGCTAATCGCCGTCACATCCAGGACCTGAACCCTGCGCTCACCTTCTTGCTCGAGCAAATCCGTGAAGCTTGGCCCGTCATCAGCGCTGACAGACTCGATCGTGACCAGAAACGTACTGCCGCGGCCCAGCTCTGATTCCATCAATACTAAATCCCCACCTAATCGGCGGGCCAGCGTTCGAGATAAAGCAAGGCCCAACCCAGTGCCACCAAATTGACGAGTGTGAGAGGCATCTGCTTGAGTAAAAGGCTGGAATAAGATTTCAGCCTGAGCGGAAGAAATACCAATTCCCGAATCCGCAATTTCAAAACTCAGTGACTCGTGAGTCTCCAACTTGCTGACGGTCAACGTGACAAAACCCGAGCTTGTGAATTTTATGGCATTACCAATCAGATTCGATAAAACTTGAGAAAGTCGCGTCGGATCTGACTTGATGAAACGTGGTGAAGGGCCTTGAATAGCCACTTTAAATTGGACGTCCTTGTTTTCCACACGAGAATCTGCAAAAAGCTTCATCTCCCGCAAAAGTTCGCGCAAATCAATCTCGGTGATTTCCAACTCAACTTTACCAGCTTCAACTTTGGAAATGTCTAAGATGTCATCGATAATTCTCAACAGATAATTGCTGTTGGTGCGAACTTTAGAAGCCCACTCCTGTCTTTCCAGTAACGTCGAAGCAGAGCCCGTTAATAGATCTGAGAAGCCAATGATAGCACCTAACGGTGTGCGAATTTCATGACTGACGTTGGCGATAAAATTTGTCTTTGCACGATTGGCGGCCTCAGCTGCATCTTTCATTTCCGCCAAATTTTTATAGAGCAATGCTCTCTCTAAGTTCACCGCAAGTTTATTTGCAAACTCTTCGGCCATCATCATATCAACGGCATCAAAATGTGCATTGGAGGGGCCGCGAGCCCAAGTCATAGAACCAATGGTGTCTCCGTTTTGTTTAATAGGCACACAGATATAAGAGCGCAGTCCCACCTTAGTGTATAGATCATAGATTTGCGGCGAACCGGAAAGCAGTAAGAACAGCTCATGGGCAACATCTTCTTGAAAAACCGCAGCCCCCGAACGCAACACTCGCATGGGACTTAAGACTTCATCAAAGCTGCTGGCCGGAAGGTCTTGAAGTTCTTTAAGATATGGAAGTAAGGATTCATCGTTATGCGCGACAGTCCCCTTACCCACTCCCAAATCTTCACGTAAATCAATACGGCACCAATCAGCCATACTTTCGATGGCAACCATCGCGGCACCACTTGCAACTTGGTTTGCACATGCGGTTAAATCAAAATTTCTATCCAAAGATTTTAGCGTGGTAGCATAAAATGTTAGCAATCGTTCTGCATAATAGTTTTCGCGAGTGTTCTGCAGATACACCAAAAGATGGTCGCTATAGGGGGCCGGAGCCAAGACTTTTTGCAGACGAATCATTTGGCGCAAAGAAGGTTTCAGACGCGCGAGAAGGCCCTCTAGCTTGTGATAGCCAATGTCACCCTCAAAGCTCAACAGATCGCGAGCCGAGTCATTCATCTGCAGGACACGCTCGTCGAGAGTCGTGATCAAAATCGGCACATGCGTCGCAAAGAAGATATATTTCCACATCTCTGCTTCGATCTCCGAAAGTTGAAATTGACCACTCATTTTGCTCCTCACTAAAGTGGGATCGGTTTTACCTTAATGTGTTGAAGGCATTAAAACTTATCTTATTTATTATATTTTTTATCCCAGCCATGGCCCAACTGCTTAGTTCACTGACTGTTACATTGCGCAGAGGCAAGGGTTCTAAACAAGAGATGCAAAGCTAATTTCAAATACACAGGCTTGAGCACCTTTATGCGCACAACATATCTCTGTCGTTTTCGCGGGTGCCTGCCATAAATACATCGGTGCAGAAGCCATCATCCCCGCCTTTAATTGGCAAACGTGCTGGTTTCCCAAATGTTTGACGCCCATTTCTTCCGCAACATGCTTTTCCGAAACGACTTCGATGACCGCCCCTTGATCATTTAATTTTAAGAAGCGGTAGCGGCAATTTTGTTCGTAAAATTTCAAACAGTCGCTCCACATATGAGCGATGACTTCTTTGGGATTAGCCATCTGGCCGTAATGCTGACCTAAAATTGTCTGGGAGTTTCCGATGTAGGTGTAAAGACCCATCGCGAAGAAGTCCCGGTCTTTAAAGCCACGTTTGGATAAATACTCCAACGCATCGGTGATCACGCGCATGCTAATTGGCGCAAATGGATCTTGCAACATCGCTTCGCTCAGCCCAAGGTGCCTTAAGACATCCATGCGCATCTTCCAGCCATGGTACCGTTCGATGTACTCAAATGTTGTGATCGTCGTACGACGTCGACCATACATCGCATAGGAATAAGCTTCTGGCATCTGCCAAGAGCTTTCTTTATCAGTCAGAATTTGCAAACCGTGAAAGTCGATGTGACCGGAAATAATTTGCTCGGGAGCACATTGAATATGACTGGACAGTCGAAATAAGGAGCTTTCCGAGAGCTTGCGTTCTCCCGTGCGAATCAAGGTGTAATCCCACCAAGTGACCTGCAACAAATCCTGCCACTGACTTTCAGAAAGCTGAGTCACTTGACGGATGCGCTCTAATGTATCAAGAGACAATCCCTTGCTGATCCTAGCGGCCGCAGATTTCATTAAAAGATACTCCTTGCGCGCAGAATTGTCCGGAATTTAGCTCCAAGTAAAGGACATTTGTTTATATTAGAGTTTATTCAGAGCATGAGGTCGTGACAGAGGGGCCCTTTACGTTTAAGTTGCACCTATGAGTACCTTAGAAGTCACCATTACCGACTACAATACAGGCAGCGGCGAATTGGCCAGCAAAGGCGCCTTGGTATTTATTCACTATACTGGCACATTGACCGATGGAACGGTGTTTGACTCCTCCTATAACCATGGGCGTCCCTTTGAATTCGTGGTCGGGTCGAAAAAAGTCATTCAAGGTATGAGCCAGGGAATTTTAGGCATGAAGGTCGGAGGCCGACGCAAAATCCACATTCCTGCCCCTTTGGCCTATGGGGAGCGCTCGATGGGAAAGATTCCGCCCCACTCTGATTTGATCTTTGAAATAGAGCTTCTAGAATCCCGCCCGCGCGAGTAATTCTCAAGTATAAGTCCCTCTAGTTTCCTGAAGGTCGCTGGCAGACTTTACGAACTTGTGTTAGGATCGCTGTATGTTGAAATCATTTTTTCCCCAGCATGAATTTAAAGCCCTGTTGTTCGACTTTGACGGCACAATTGCCGACACGATGCCAGCGCATTTAGGCGCATGGAACAAGGCCTTGGCAAAATATAATTTGTCGCTAAGCCGAGAACAACATCAGGCCTGGGCGGGCCGCCCAACTCTGCGAATTGTGGAGATGATGAATGAGCTTCACAATGCCACGATCGATCCCCAGCAGTTCTTGGCTGAGAAAGAAGTGCACTATCTGTCGTCTTTACACGAAGTCACGACAATTGCTTCTGTGATGAACGTGATTAGACACTATCACCGTCAAATTCCCATGGCCATCGTGACCGGTTCTCGCCGCAAAATCGTCGAATTGACAATGAATCAATTGGGTCTACAACCTTATTTTGATCTGCTTGTTTGTGCCGAGGACTACACCAATGGCAAGCCCGCACCCGACTGTTTCCTGATGGCCGCTAACAAGCTTAGCATCGCACCCTCAGACTGCTTGGTTTTTGAAGACGCCATTCTAGGAATGCAAGCAGCCCAATCCGCCGGCATGAATGTCTTGATGGTCGATGAAGCTTACGCCCTCACCCACGCTCAGAAATAGGCTTTTGCGTTTCATGCGATTTTAGTTTTCTAATTGGTACCAGTCGAACTTTTTGCCATTCCAATAGATGATAGCCGAAGACTTCCATTCTTGTGCCACCAAAAGGCTGTCGCCTTTGGGAGTTGGAGGTTTTGCAGCTTTCTTATTTGGCTTTTCGATTTTCGTTTCCTTTTTGTGAAGTTCCCATTTATCCATCCACAAGAAATCTTCGCGACCTTTGCCGATTTTATTTCCAGCTCCGACGACCACGGTCTTCCCAGAATGCAGAGTGAACTCGATACCCTTCTTATGATCGGCCTCGACTAATTCGGCACGATCTTTCATGCCATCGCCATCGAAATCACCTTCGATAAAACATGGCTGCGTAAAACAATGAGATTTGTAGTCGCCTTTAGCGAAGGCTGAGCAGGAAAATGAGCACATCAAAATAAGGGCTGCGTATTTCATGTTTAAAATTGTTCATTACAATTCACTCTTTGTCACATCCTGTTTTAGACAAATTTATACCGCATCTGATTTAAATGACCTCTTTTGTTTTTGTTTGTTGTCGGTCTCGGTGGAAAAACCTCTCTCGTTCTATTTTAATGGCACTGTGCTGGGGAGGCTTACCGTGAAAACTTCAGAACAGATCCTGCTTGATAAAATAGCGACGACCGAGGAAATTTTGGCTTTATTCGATTCACTTCCTCCAGCGGACTTAGATTTTTTAAACGGTCGATGGAAGGGATTTGAAGTTAAAACCGAGCATCCCCTTGACGGTCTGCTTGAAAATTCGGGTTGGTACGGGAAACTATTTAAAGACACCAATGATGTGCATCCTTTACTTTTCTATTCCCACGACAAACAGTCTGTATTTGCGATCGACCCTCTTTTGGTTCCTCTGTGCATCAGCGAGTATGTGCCGCGCTCGAAAAGTTTGCAGCAATTTGTAAGTCTTGCGAAACCAGTTATACAAACCAAAACACCCAAGGCCCGCACAAGATTAATCCAGTATCGTGGTAAATTAACCGCATCGATGATTTATGATGCAAAACCCATCATCGACCACTTTGCAAAATTAGATGAAAAACACCTCTTGGGAATTATGGATTTAAAAGGTTCTCAAAAACCTTATGCCTTTATTCTTGAAAGAGATGACCTTTCTCTCGAAATAGAACTTTAATTGAACAGGATTTATTTTATGGATCAAGTAACTATATTGGGGCTGATAGCGGGAGCGTTCACCAGTCTGTGTGGTGTGCCTCAAGCCCTTAAAATCTGGAATACCAAATCAGCTAAGGATGTTTCCTACAAAATGTTTCTTTCACTCAGCGTCGGAGCCGCATTGTGGATATTATTCGGCGTCCTCCAAGAAGAGCTCGCCATCATCATTACCAATGCCGTAACTTTAGCATTGAATCTGACAATCCTGGCCCTTAAATGGAAGTTTGGTAACGAGTCCCACGAAACCTCAATGCTACGTCAGTTGCTTTGATTTTTGCATTAAGGCAGCCTTCGACAAATAACCAATACTTTGGACTGCAAGCCATTTAGAGTGACTAAAAAGCTCCAGGAGGCTTGTGCCGCATCGAAGAATACAGGACGTCTTGTCCTATGCATCTTTGCTGAACCTTTTCACCTTCTATTCCTTTTATTTACCAGGAATGTTGTTAACTGAATTTTCCAAGTCGCTTCCCTCCTCATTTCTATTTTCGATGTCTTCCTATCTGATTGGTTTCATCGTAAGACCCGTGGGAGCCTACTTCCTGGGATCTGTAGCGGACAGGCAAAGTCGTCTGCGGGGGCTTCGTTGGAGTGTGCTTTTAATCGCCACGTCCTCTTGTTTAGTTTGTTTGATACCTGACAGCGAACACTGGTCGTATTATATCTTAAGAGTTGTGCAAGGTTTCGCCCTCGGCGGCTGCTATCCTATCTTAAGTGTGATCATTTACGAAACAGCTCCCACCCAGAATAGAGGTTTGTATACGGGCTTGTTTCAAACTTCTGTTCCTGCAGGCTATCTGTTTGCAATCGCAGTCACGATTATATCGCGAATGATTATCGGTGAAGTGAACTTTCTGAATAATGGATGGAGAGTTGCATTTATCTATAGCGCATTTATGTTCCCCGTTTGGTGGCAACTCAATAAACTTTTAATCAAAGTCGAAGCTGATATGGGAACTCCCCATAAAGAGGTTCCCTCGGCGTGGACCACAGCGGAAAAAAAGAATGTCATATTTTATTTGCTAATGGCCACCGCGATTGGCTCGATCGCCATCAGCGGAGTTAACATTAAAGGTTTCTTTTTAAAATCTCTTTTAAAAATAGATCCGCTCACCGCAAACCACATCATCGCATACTCAACAATTCTCTATGCTCCCACTTATGCAATGTGGGGAGCTCTTGCCGATCGCGTGGGGGCATATAAGGTCTCTGTGTGGGGATTGATTGCGGGGATATTTTTTCTACTTCCTCTTTTTTACGGATTTGAAGTGTTTGCTGAAGGTGGACACATCAATCCTTTCTCGACCTCGTGGTTTTTCATTTTCTTTTTCTCGGTAGGGATCAGTTTAATTGCGACTGCATGTTTTGGTCCCTTTGTGATGCTGATCTGTGATCACATTCACCCGGGCCATCGGTATACGATTTACGGAGTGGCCTATAATGTCGCGACAGGGATCGTGGGCGGCACAGCTTATCTGGTTAGTTTTTCGGTCTATGACCACTTTAATTCCAAATATGGGGGTATCATTTATATCATCGCCATTGCGGTTATAAGCTTTGGCTGTGCGTATACCTATTGCCTTAAGAATAAGAACACTTTGGGTAATTTCATTTTAAAAAAACGCGAGTTTTGAAAATTGCCATACCTCTGGTTTTCAGGAAAAATAACAGTTGCGGAGGATCCAATGACACAGATTTCACAGCCTAACAATCCCTTCTTGGAACATATGGGTATCAAGCTCATAAAGTGGTCGGAGGGGGCTGCTGAATTTGAAATGCCGATTCAAACTTGGCACATGAATCGCCAGGGCGCACTACAAGGTGGAGTCGTTTCAACTTTAGTGGACGCCGCCTGCAGCTATGCTGGATTCTATTCTCCGCCCGGTTCTCCGGAAGTGCATGGGGTAACGATTACTTTAAATGTGAATTTCGTCTCAAGCACCAAGCAAGGAACACTGCACGCCAAGGCGAAAAAAATTGGCGGTGGAAAAAACATCTTCTTCTCCGAAGCCGAAGTCTATGCCGACGACGGCGCACTGATCGCGTCAGGCCAAGGATCGTTCAAGTACCGCCGCTAAAAGAAAAAACCCGCCTAGTTTTCGCTAAGCGGGTTTTGGATTTTTTAAATTTGGAGGTGACGAGCGGACTTGAACCGCTGTAGCAGCTTTTGCAGAGCTGAGCCTAGCCACTCGGCCACATCACCCCAGAGTGAGACGCCAATCTAGTTAAATAGGTGTTTTTAGTCAATATATTCCTAGCAACCGAGCCTTTTAAGTGCCTCAACTGGTTCGTAGGTCATTTTTAATGCACTCTCTACATGGTGCGGTTGAAGCCTTTCGGCCTGCTCGAGGTCGGCCATGGTTCTTGCGACTCGCAGCGTTGCGAGTTCGCGGCGACGGCTGGAAATCTCCTTGGGGAAAAGTTCTTTCATGTAAAAGCTAGGTAAATCGGCGATCAGCTCCTCGTAATTCCAACGGCTGGCAAGTTTTTTAAAGCGGGCATCTTTTAGCGCCAAACGAGCCCTAAACATGCGACAGGATTCAAGGCGGGCTAGCAATTCCTCGCCCGACACTGAAGCCCCCTGCTCCCGTTTTTGGGTGAAGAAAGTGATATGAAAGCGATCCACCAAGGGTCCCGAAAGTCTTTCCATATAAGACTGGCACTTTTTTAAAGATCTGCCACAGACGACTTTCGATTTTGGCACCCAATCACCACACGGGCACAGGTTCGTGGTCGCGATCATTAAGGTCTCAGCGGGAAATTCCTCCACATAACGGCCGCGACGAATGCGAATCATCGCCTCCTCCATGGGTTCACGCAAAGCTTCCTGCGCACGCACGTTGAACTCTAAGAGTTCATCTAAAATCATCACACCTTTGTGAGCGCGAGTGATTTCCCCCTTAAAAGGTGGAATACCCCCACCAATCAACCCAAGAGCGGTGGTAGAATGATGGGGGTGCACCACGGGACGCCAGCGAAGAGGGGCCTCGCTGCCGCCCCGATTATTTTTTGAAATTGTATGCATGTCATCCTGAGTGGGAGCGCTTAAGAGCGCCGACAAAGTTCGTGCGATGGTGCTTTTGCCGGAGCCCGCGGGCCCCGCGAGTAAGACCGAGTGCTCGCCCAAAGCGATAACTTCCAGAAGCCGTGCCTGCCTTTCCGGAAACTGAAGGTTAAGGTCACCATGGGGTCTGCGCACTTCGAATTCTCGGGGAACGGCTGCGATCTCGACCGGCTCACGAATATCCTGCAAACAACTCATCACCCTTCGATCGAAAACCGCTTTAGTATTCTGAGACTGCCCCGTCCATACTAAGACATTTCCGTCAGGCTCAAAATCAGTGGTTAGATCTTCGGGCTCAAAAACTTCACCAAGTAATCCCAACTCCCCGTACACCATTATGGAGTCCGCTGGTTTTGCCAGCTGCTCTGACTCCCACAAAATTCCCAATGCCACTGCGAGCTCCAGCCCCCGAGACGATTTTTTTAAATGATTCGGACGAAGATTTACCAAGACCTGTTGCGCCTTGGGAAATTCAAAACCCTGGGCACGAATGGCACTTTTGATTCTGTGAATACTTTCGCGAATGCCCTGGTCCGGCAGACCTAAAAATTGAATTTGCGGAAGACCCGCGGTGAAATTGATTTCGACTTCGACCGGAACAAGAATCTCATTTTCGCGAATAAGGGATTTTATTTTCATGAGCCTGCGACAGAGCAAAAAAAAGCCCACAACTGCGGTGGGCTTTTTTAGACATCTCGCTTCAATTTAAAACCGAAGGTCGGATTACTTTTCCACTTCTGCCATTTGCGAAAGTGGATGGTGCTCCTCGATTGTGCGAGTCATCGTGTTCGTCGTCACATTCGTATATATCTGAGTTGTCTGGATGCTTGCGTGACCTAACAACATTTGGATCGAACGAAGGTCCGCGCCACTTTCCAGCAAAGCCGTCGCACAACCATGACGGAAGCGATGAGGATTAACGGGTTCAGCGAAGCCCGCACGTGTCGACCAGCTGGCAAGCCATCTCCACACATCCACGCGGGACGGACGATGCCCACGATCATTGATCAAGATAGAAGGCGTGGTGTCCTTCATCAAAACGGAACGATGTTCACGAAGGTAAGTCGTCAACGTGTCCGCTAATTTTTCAGTCAAAGGAACCAAACGCTCCTTGCTGCCTTTCCCCAAAACCTTGATCCAACGATCTGTTTGATTAAAGTCTGTCACATTCAATGCGATCAACTCAGAAACACGGCACCCCAAACCGTACAAAAACAACAACGTGAGTTGATTGCGTGCTGTCTTCACTGGATCAGTCACCTCTGCGGCATCGAATAGCTGCTGAAATTCCTGCGGAGTTAAAACTTTAGGAAGTCCCACTTTGACCTTGGGTGGGCGAAGTTCACGAAGTTCAGGGCTGTTGTGACCACGAGTTTCACAAAATTTGAAGTAAGTACGAAGTGACGAAATCACCCGCGCCTGAGAGCGAGTGGAGAGTTTATTCTTTTTCATAAACTCATAAAAGCCAGTCACATTGTTGTGGGTTTTGCGATACTCGATATAGAGTTCCAGATCACGACGATAAGCCATCACCGTATTTTGGGAACGTCCACGCACATTTTGTAGTTCATCAAAGAAGTCGATCCAAAGAGGTAGTTCCATAGTGAATATTAGAACCAGACTTTAGACCAAGCGCAAGAGATATTATGTCACGATTTAAAATAAAAAATGCCCTTCACTGCGAGGTCAGTGAAAGGCATTTTTTGATATATATCTGAAACAGAACGACCTAGTTGAACGAGCCGCCAAACACGGGGCTGCAATTGATACCGTTAGCTTGCGCTACGTGGATACCACCTGGGGGCAAAGCGACCAAACGGTTGCCATTGATCATACCGCCGTTGATTTCCATGATGATGTTACCTGGGTTCGCAACCACTCTCACTGTCGACATCAATCCACCAGAGCCCATTGTACCGGTCGTAATAGTATCGACTGTGTACGTGCCTGGAGGAACCTGACAGCCAGAACCGTAAAGGTCATACCAGTTTGTACCAACAACCATAGTCCCTTGGAAAGCCACCGGACCATTATAAAGATTCAAGTTTGTTCCAAGATTGGAGTAACCGGCGATATTCGTTGCAGTGCCACTGATCGGCGTTGTCGCGCTTCCATTATAATAGCCGTTGTTATAGTAGCCCGTATTATAATAACCGTTATTGTAATAACCATTATTATACGTGTTGTAAGTGTTGTTCACACCACTATCCACGATCACATTCAACGCCATTGAAACGCTGTTCATAGGATTCACACTTTGTACAGAACCCATTTGCGTTGCTTGCACGAAGCCTTGGCCATTTGCATAGACATTGCCCGCTGTACCGCCACCGCCATTATCACCACAAGCAGCCATGAATGCCGAAATGGCAAGCATCGCTATCAGCTGCATGATCAATGTCGGAAAATTAATTCTTTTATAATTAGAATTTTCCATAAAGTTACTCCTCGTTTTACTGTAAGCCCCGTAAGGGGATTACCTTTATTAGATCGCTCTTAAAAGTTTCGTCTCCGGCAGAACCGGAGAGTTTTAGGTTAATAATCTATTACTGGAAAGCTGCTGCCTTCGACACTCCGGAGAATGTACCAAGTTTGATGTATCCATCATTCGGAGCTACAGCGGATTTATTGATCACTGAGCCCGAGCGGCAGTTATAGGGACCGTCATAGATGAACCAGCATCTTCTGTAAGGCGATTGAGTTGCGTAGGATTGTGCAAAGTTCTTATAGTACAAAGAACCCGTTACGATCGTACCACCTTGTGCATCACCTTGGCTGATAACGTTATCCACGACTAGCACCACACCACCCCACTGATCTTGGAAAAAACCAGAGAAGACCGTTTTGCCGCCAGAGGTGAACCATCTGTTGTATTCAGCTTCATAAGTGTTGTTATCTTTCAAACCAGAGTAGCTCGAGTTTTTACCAGAACCTGCTGTGAAAGTACCCGTGTAGAGAACGCCTGAATCTGTGTAAGACAAGCTCACAGTACCTGCGTATTTCCCAGTGGAGCCGACTTGAGCCAATTGGATCTTAAGCTTAAAGTTTGTTGGATTATTTACGGGGCGAGTTCCGACGTAATTATTCAGCTCATTAATAGATACCGGCGTGAACGTCGCTTCATTGGAATAACTAGTTGATCCATCAGTACCCGTGGATGAGCCATCAGGTGATGTTGGAATTGTCCCTGTTCCGCCGCCATTAGAAGTATTCACAACAGCTGTGGACTCAGCAACGGCCATCTTATTATTACCACACCCCACACCAGCTAGTGCGATTGCGGCCACCAAGATCATCATTGGAGCGTTAAATTTGTTGTTCATATCTTCCTCTTTCAAGGGCCCGTTTCAAAGGTGGGTCCTCACGGTTCTGTAATGCCATGCCCGTGCCAAGATCGAGCAAGTGGCCTAACTCATCGATTAAAGGCCAGAAAACCGCTGTTTCTCAGGATGAGACAAACAAGCAGGAGTGACTAAGGGCCAAGGGGTAGGCGCAATTGCGGCACTTAATCTAAAAATAAGACATGTAAAAGTATTGGACGCAAAAATAATATTTAAGATTTTCCCTAACATTACCGAAATGGGATGTATCACGTATAAAAAGGACGCAAAAATGACTGTCACTGCTACTAATGTTTTGATTCTCGGCGCTGTATTCATGTTCGCAGCTCGAGTTTTCATGGGTTTCTAGTTTTCTATTACATACAAGTAAGATGATCGCAAGAGTAGCGCCTGTTAAACAACAGCTATGCATTTGGCGCTCAACTTATTCCTGACAGTCTTTCTATTCTTTGCAAGCACTTCCGCCACTGCAAAACCTATCAAAATTCTCGTTGAAGATTCTTGGCCTCCCTTTGCATTTAAAAAAGAAAACCGCGCCGTCGGAATGTCGATTGATATTGTCCGAGCAGCATTTAAAAACGTCGGTGAAACGATTGAACTCGTACAAGTTCCCTACACACGCTGCAAGGCTCAAACCGCGACCGGTCGCTATGTGGCGTGCTTTAATTCGGCCCACTCCAAAGAGATGGATTCCGATTTTGTTTTTCCCAAAGAACCTCTCTTTAAATCCAAAGGGCTGATCCTTGCAAACAATATCACAGTTCGTAAAAAACCAAATCGGGTGAAAGATCTTGAAGGTAAATCCGTCGCCTTGCCGGCAGAATTCCCCTTTGGGAAAGAGTTCGATGAGAACACCCAGATCAATAAAATCTTTACCTCTAGCGACCTGACGTCTTTGATGATGTTAAAGTCCAATCGCGTGTCTTTCGTCGCCATCGACGAATACGTTTATTATTACTATCTAAAAAATCATCCCGATTTTAAAAACCAGTTTCACACGGTCTTGGAGCTTTCGGAAGAAGCGATCTTTGTGCATTTCTCAAAAAAGCATAAAGATACGTCAGGATTGATGAAAAAATACGACATCGGACTTGCGATGTTAAAGGTCTCGCCAAAGTATAATGAAATTTTAGAGGAATGGGTGGGATTCAAAGGGCAAAAGAGAGTTCAAATCTTTTCGCGCACGCCGAAAAACCACGCGTACGACACTCCCAGCATCATTCCATTCAGTATTGATTAATTCCGAGCGATACGAGCTGCAGGATAATAGTGTTTTAAAATCTGCACGAAGTTTTGACCTTTAAGCCCCATGGCGCGACTGCCCCACTGACACAGTCCCACACCGTGCCCAAATCCACGACCAGTGAATGTGAATTCATCACCCTGCTGTTTCATTTCAAATAAAGTGCTGCGTAATTCTGAAAAACCCAAGGCTTGGCGGAATTCGTTGGCGCTGATGTATCTTTGTTCTGTTTCGTTAAGGGCAACACGCACGCCGCGCACACGGGTTTCATTATTCGCGCGATCTAAAGTGATTTTCGTCACATCAGACATTTGCAATTTTTCAGCGATCTCGGCACGAGTCAACTTGACTGTCCAATTTGCTTTGGGATTTGTCGGGCAGGAGCTATCAACCGCCACACCGCTATTAACACCGCCACTCCACACGTTTTTTGCCAGAGTCGTGTGTCCGCCGCAGTCCGCATGGTAATACGCCTTTAAGACATCGTGACCTTTAGCAGAAAAAAGCTTAATCCCTGCCGTATCACGAACCGCCTTTAACGCCTTTTGCAATTTAGGATCGCTTTCATCACCGTCTGCAATGTGACGGAAAACCTGATCCAACACGGAACTTTCTAGGTGGTAGGGTTTATCAGAGCGCTCCTCCATCACAGACAAGGCATAAGATCTTGCAGCCACGGCCTGAGCCTTTAAAGTTTCAATCGGCCAGTTGATTGGCATTTCGCTTGAGATCACACCAGCAATGTACTCGTCTAAAGGCAACACCCCGACGACGTCCACTTGATTGCCAGAGCCTGCTGAAAGCAAAATTCGGGACGGCAAGCTTTGAGCGCCAACACGCAAATTCTCGCCTTGGATCATTAGATATTTTTCTTTAAACAAGTGCTCACTGTCGCGCCCCTTTAAACGAAGGGCCCAGATGTTCTTGCCATTTTTTTTCATCACACGCACTTCAGCCGTCCCCGGCCCCATTTCGGGAATCGCCACGTGACGGTAGGGCTGAGAAAGAATTTGAAAACGCAAACCAAGACCGGCAACTTGCACACGTTTAGAAAGCGTTGCAATGCGCACGCGAACTAATTCTTTATCGTAGGAAGGTGCCACCTTTGCGGCAGTGGGTACGAGAGATGGAGAGACTTCAGAAGTTTGAGGGGAAATTTGTGCTTGGGCGTCGGTGATCGTTAATGTCATCGCCGCTAGAAAACATACAAGAGCCCAAAAAATTCTCACGCAGGCAGTCCCCATCCCTAGAGTTAAAAAAAGAGGCCCAATCCGTAGGCCTCTTGCAGATACATATCTATTAAACCAAACAATCCCGCGAGGATGAAAGTCTAGTTTTTGTTCGTCACATCCAGGAACGGTTTAACCAAATCTAGTGGCAACGGGAAGATGACCGTATTGGTCTTATCTCCTGCAATCTCAGTCAGAGTCTGCAAATAAGCCAGCTGTAAGGCCGAGGGAGAGCTAGAAAGCGTTTGAGAGGCGTGAGCCAACTTTTCGGCACGCTGCAACTCCCCGTCTGCAGAAATAACTTTGGCGCGGCGCTCACGTTCAGCCTCAGCCTCACGTGCCATCGCTCTTTGCATTTCTTTTGGCAAATCGATTTGCTTCACTTCAACCATCGTTACTTTAATACCCCACGCCTCCGTGTGCTTATCTAGGATGCCCTGCAAAGCGCCGTTGATTTTATCACGGTGTTCAAGCACGTCATCCAAAGGATACTGCCCCATCACGGAACGCAATGTCGTTTGCGCCAACTGACTAGTGGCAAAATAAAAGTCTTCAATTTTTGTGATCGCCTCAAGTGGAGAAATGACTTTAAAGTAGACGACGGCATTTACTTGCATAGAAACGTTATCTTTGGTGATGACGTCTTGGGGCTTCACATCCATCGCGATGGTACGAGTGTCGACTTTGATCATACGTTCAACGAACGGAATCAAAACGATCAAACCAGGTCCACGCACGC
This sequence comes from Bdellovibrio sp. SKB1291214, assembly GCF_002209355.2. GTDB lineage: Bacteria > Bdellovibrionota > Bdellovibrionia > Bdellovibrionales > Bdellovibrionaceae > Bdellovibrio. The sequence continues at coordinate 2,414,715 of NZ_CP106855.1, read as the reverse complement.
CAACAGCCTTACCCAAGCGCAAGATCACACCGCGGTCCCACTCGTTCAAAATTTTAACCATCGAGCTTAGAATGATCGCGCCGACTACCAGCAATATAATCATAAATTCCATTTCACTTACTCCTTATTCTTTTTTTTAACATTCAAGGTAAGACCCTGGCGATCAGTGACATGCACACGATCTCCGGCCGTCAAGAAATCCTCAGAAACATAGTTCCAAGTTTCTCCCATAATCGCAATTTGCCCCCGATGACCATTTTCATCGGTGCTTATCACGACACCTTCGTTTTCTTTTAAATCATGATCTGCATCGCGAGATTTCAGGCGCAGTGTTTTTAAGGCCATGAAACCCACGCCAAAAAACACTAAGCCGATGGCGAGCACCACAGGTAAGATGACCGTGTACGGCAATGTATATCCAGTGCTGGCATCAAACAAAAACACACTTCCCACAAACAGCGCAACCAAGCCCCCGATGCCCAAGACACCAAAACTTGGAACAAAGATTTCCGCGATCAAAAAAGCAATTCCCAAAAGAATCAGTGCCAGTCCGCCCCACACCACTTCAAGCTTGTGGAAAGCAATCATAGAAAACACCAAACCGATTCCGCCAATAACTCCCGGGGCAACCAATCCTGGATGGGTCAGCTCCACATACAACAGACCCAGGCTCCCCATGAATAACAAGTACGCAAACTCAGGGTCTGCGATAAAGCTTAAAATCTGATAGCGAGTATCCGGTGCGAATTCTCTTAGATCACCGACAACAACTTGCTTGGCTTCATTACCCTGCAACAGAACCTTACGGCCCTCTGCTTTTTTTAGAAAATCCGATTCATCTTCCGCCAAAATATCCAGGGCTTTCATTTCCACGGCTTCACTGGAACTGACAGATTTAGCTTCCGTCACGATGTCTTTGGAAAATTTTAAATCTCGACCACGCAGTCTTGTCACACCTTCTAGCCAGCTGACTGTGTCGTTGATCATCTTATTACGAAGATCGTCAGGCATTTTTTCACCGGTACCTAAGATCGGAGTGGCAGCGCCCACGTTTGTTGCCACAACTCCCCCATTCACGTGGCAAGCCTGCAGAATAATTGCGCCTGCACTGCCCGCATGACCTCCGCGTGGAGTGATCAAGCATAGATAAGGTGTTTTTGATGCCAACATACGCTCAACAATACGGCGAGTGCTTTGCAGGCTACCACCAGGGGTGTTGATACGAATAAAGATGGAATCACATTGGTTGTCTTGCGCCCGTTTTTCCGCGCGCTCCAGATAGTCTGTGGTAGATGCGGTGATTGCTTCGTTGATCGTGATCGCCAGCGTGCAATTTGCGGCAAAGGAAACTCTCGCTCCCAGCAACAACATCATCAGTAGCAGCACAGGAACAAAGAGTTTCTTCATAGATTCAACTCCCTCATCACTTTTTGAAGGTCATTCCAGACGACTTTCTTAGCCGCCGCATCTTCAAGTAAATAAGCAGGACTGTAAGTTTCAATCCACTTGCCGGGACCTTTAAATATCATTTCCCCCAAATCTTTAGGGAAAGAACTAAAGACCACAACGACTTTGCTTTCACAAAACTGCGCCAATTCGGAAGGCAACAAAGAACGATCTTCCACCGTACAGTCTAATTCTAAAACTTGAATGTTGCGAATTTTCATCGCCGATTTCATCTTATCAAAAAGATCGCGCACATCGGGACGGAAGAAACTTTCTTTAGCCTGAGTCAGAATATTTAGGAATACCAACTCGCGGTGAACCATTTCTTTGGGAACGTAAGGACCTTGCTGAGTAAAGAATCGGGTTTTTACAACGGCATCTGTTGATGGTGCTGCACTTGCCGGGCTCATGTCATTGAGCATGACCTTTTGCAGTCCTAAAACCTCTTCTAAATATTGTACGTAGTCCTTCATGGGCGCAAGCTTACTCCGGCGACCATTTCTAGACTATAAAAACCGGCGTTAATGCACTGCTTTGTGAGCTTTGATTCATAGCAACCTGCCCAAGATTTAATCCCCGTCGGTGAACCCCCTATGACATTCTTAAAAAGCTCCTGTTTGGAGCCTTTTGGGAGGTCGTTATGACGGCACGTATCGCTTTTGTTTTTACATTTGTGACTTTGGCTTCTGCATTTGTCCACGCCTATCCCAGCATTGGTGACAAGGTCACTTGGTCCGGAGAATTTAAAACCGCTGAGGGGGAAAACTCAGAAATTCATATCACCAAAGAAGTGGTAGGATTTAATTCCACCAACAAAATCTGGAAGGTAAAAATCGACACCAAAGTGGGTCAAGAGTCTTCATCCGAAACTATCGAGACGGCAGATTTATTTACGCCTGAAAAATACCATCAAGTTTTAAAGGAATGTGAGTCCCACGGCGGCGTGATTGAAACTTTGGAAACAAGTCCTGGCAAATACAAAACTTGTAAAATGAGCACTACAGAAAATGGCATTGTCATTGAAAAATGGTGGGGTGACATTCCCTTTGGAATCGTTAGCAAAGCGACCCGTGCTCCGACCGGAATCGCTAACAACGATTCGCCTTTAAAGGTTGCCACTCAAGGTCTTTAGAGCTGACTTTCGATTTTTTTCGAGCTTAAAAACTTATAAAGAGCAATCACTGTTAAACCAGCAGCTGAAGTCACCAGGGATGCTGTGGTCGTACTCATACGAGCAAAGGCTCCCCAACTGACGGAACCCAGAGCCATGCCTGCGTAAAAAACAGCTAAGAAAACTCCAAGCATCGTGGCTTTTAAATGAGACTTGCCTGTGAGCTGTCTGGAACTCATGTTCATCAATGTCGCTAGGATCAACCAACCGATACCCGCAAAGAACATACCTTGGCACATGTATATGTAGCTTGGTGCAATTCCGATAAACATCAACCCCACGGCATAGACAAAGTAAGCTCCTGCTAACGACAATGATGTTCTTTCAGGAAGCATGATCTTGCTTGAATAAACGGTGCTGAAACATGCGCCTAGACCCAGGAACCCCAACAAGGACCCATACTGCCAGCTATTCAGTCCTAACTCCAAACGACCCCTCGTCGGATACAGAGCCCACAGACTGGAAGCAAAGAAGGTGACGATAAAGATCTCAACCCATAATTTCATATTGTGGAATGAAAAAAGAAATTCAAATTCTTTCTGTGTGAATTTGATTTCCTTTTTTTCCTCGTGCTGGGGAGCAGCTTCCTTCACAGGCCACTTCCAGAAAAATAATATCAATCCCAGGAACGACAAGCTATTTAGGAAGAATGCGGCGGCGGGACCGACTCCTCCCAAGATGATTCCCCCGAATGTGGGACCCAAAACTCGCGTAATGTTGATACCAATGTAGTAAACCAGTACAGCTTGAGCTTGGCGCTCATTAGGTACTAAATCCGTCAGCACACTTTGGAAGGGAGGATTCGATAACGCAAACCCAACGCCCATCACTAATGACAAAAGCAACAAGATGCCTTCCGTGATTTTTTCTTGCCACACCAGATAGGCCAGTAAAGCGGCAGCGATGAACATCATACTTTCAGAAAATAATAAAATACGACGGCGATGTCCTTGGTCAGCAAAGTAACCAGCAGCAATACTTAAAAACACCACGGGTAAATTACTGGTGAATGAAAGCAAAGAGACAATGAGCGGAGAAGTTGAAAGATGAGTCATCACCCAGCTTGCTGCCACATCTTGAACCCAAGTTCCAAGATTAGACAAAAAAGCACAGATCCAAAAGTTGCGATAGACAGAAATTTTAAGTGGAGACCACAGAGATGAATCATTCATGACGGTGAAAGGATACTATGAAAAATCAAGGCCACCAATTGCTTCTTAAAAGACAGGTCAAGTCCCCGACCTGTCACGCAACAGAGCCTAGCGTTTCAAACGACGCAAAACTTTTTGGATAAAACCCTGCGCTTGTTCAACCTGGAAGAAATAACCGAGTCCAAAATACAACACTCCGTATGTTCCGACGGCAAGCACGGCGCGAACAATTACATGCAGCTGCTGAGGAAGCAAAAAGCGTCCCGCAGCTGCCCCCACTGCCGCACTGACAATGGCAATCGCCCAGACTTTGAATTGGAATTTCATCGGCAGCCCCGTTTCGCCAATCTTTTTATTCAAAGACTTGCGGAGCATATAAAACTCAATCCAACCTGCAATCCCAGCTGATGCCGTCAAACCGGGGGTTCCCCAATCCTGGCTTAAGCCCATCCATTTAGGAATATAGAAAGCAAACAAAACACCCAATCCCGTCGTTGCAATCACCCGAATGATCGCAAACTTTAAGGGAGTGCGAGTGTCCTTCAACGAGTAAAACGTCGAAGAATACAAACGCCCCAAAGTCGAAGCCAGCAATCCCACCGTGGAGCCAATCAACACCATCCACACCGTTTGTGTGCTATTTGCATCAAACTGCCCCGTTTGAAATACGGCACCCACGATCAAATCCCCTAACAGTAAAAAGGCAACGACACTTGGAATGACAAAAAATGCAATTTGTTGCAAACCCCGATTCAGACGGCCTTGCAGATAAGTGCGAATTTCTTCATCACTGCCCACCGCTTGCGACATTGACGGAAGCTCTGCTGCGGAAACACTCATTCCGAATAGGCTGACCGGCAAAAGATAAAGAGTCTGCGCATAGGCCAATGAAGACACAGCTCCCGTTGGCAACAGACTGGCAAGCATACTATCAATGTACGCGCTGACTTGAACAACGCCCCGGGACACCACGACGGGTACAAAATTACTCATCACGGTTGTGACACTAGATAGTTTCAGATCCAATGACGGCAAGATTTTTTTTCCCAAACGTAAAGCCGATGGCAATTGCACAAAGAATTGTAAGAAACTTCCTGCGACCAACCCCCAGGCCACGGTGATCGCTAAATCAAACTGAGTCTGGCGCGAACCCCATGCAACCAGTGTCGCGATGATAGTCAAATTCCAGATGACCGGCGCCACATAGGAAAGGAAAAACTTTTTATGGGAATTTAAAATTCCCAGACACCACGCTGACATCACCAGAAATCCCGTTCCCGGGAATAGAATCTGAACGATTTTAATCGTCAATTCACGCTTTTCTCCCTCAAACCCTGGGGCAATTAAATCGATCAAAACGGGTGTCGCAAAAACACCTGATATAACCAAGACGGACGTCATCAAAAACATCAAACTTCCGATTACCGAGGCGACCTTAGCGGCCTCTTCATCGTGTTTCTTTGCTAAGAGCTGGGCATAAACGGGGATGAAACTTGCGGAAAGAACACCTTCACCGAACAAGTTTTGTAGAAAATTTGGAATTTTTAGCGCCGCTTTGAAAGCGTCGCCCGCTGCCGAGTTACCAAAAAAGTGAGCAAACACACGCTCGCGCACAAGGCCCGCGATACGGCTTAAGAAAATGGCGATCCCGACTAAAAACGCGTGATTTTTCATTTGAACTCTATTCTGCTTCGACTTCTTCTTCTTCCGATTCGTTCAGTTGCAAAATAATTCGCTCCGCTAAAACGCGGTTAAAGCTCTTTAACTTTGCAATCTCACTTGGATCGGCCATCCTAATTTCATCAATAGAGTTAAACTGAGTCAAAAGAGTTTTCTTTCTTTTTTCGCCAAGACCCACAACGTAATCAAGTTCGCTCTCAAGAGATGTCCCCTCACGCAGCTTACGATGATACGTAATTGCGAAACGATGGGCTTCATCACGGATTCCCACTAAAATATGGTGAGCTTCGGAGTTGTTTTTGAAAATCACAGGGTTTTGACGCCCCGGCAGGAAGAATCTTTCTTCTGTGGACTCCACTTCGGCTTTTTGGAAATCGCTCTCCGTCCGTGCTTTTGCTAGGCCCACCACCGGAATGTCGCTGCGACCGATCTCCGCCAAAATTTTCATGGCTTGAGACAACTGCCCTTTACCACCGTCGATGACCACTAACTGTGGGTCTTCGTATTCCGTGTGTTTGAATCGACGGCTCAGCACCTCATACATAGAGGCAAAGTCATTAATACCTTCCACAGTTCTAATTTTATAGCGACGATAGTGATCCTTGGCTGGCACGCCCTCTTCAAACACCACTTGCGAGGCGACCGTTTCAGCCCCTTGGAAGGTCGAAATATCATAACACTCGATACGACGAGGAAGCTCGGGCAGATTGAATTTTTCTTTGATCTCTTGCAGACCTCGAAGTTTTTCTTCGGATTTAGAGACATATTTTAAGAAATGCGCTTTAGCGTTTTCGTTAGCCATCTCAACCAAAGAACGACCTCGCTCGTCTGTTGCAAAACGCACTGCCGCTTTAGTTCCGGAACGGGACTCTAGAACCTGCTCCATAAGTTTATTCAGATCACTGCCGATATCCAATGGCAACAATACATCATCGGGAATGAAATTGTCTTCGTAATACTGATTCAGGAAATCCACCATCCATTCTCTTGGATCTTCGGCAGAATCATTCGGATCAAAATGTGGCAAGAAGTGAGGTCGTGTTCCAATGACACGGCCCCCACGAACGTGGACGGTTTCAATCAAGCAACCCCGTTCATCGCCATAAAAGCCCACGGCATCTTGGTCCTTTTCAGAAGTATCATTGATGACAGCTTGTTTTTCCAAAATAGTTTTAATGGCTTCGATAGAATCACGCAGACGTGCTGCCACTTCGAATTTCTCTTCGTCAGCTGCTCCCATCATTTTGTCTTTTAAAGCTTTAATGACCTTTTTGTTCTGGCCTTTTAGGAAAAGCTTCGCCCCTTCAACTTCACTTTTATAATCCTGCTGACTGATGTAATCCACACATGGCGCCGTACAACGACCAATCTGATAGGTCATGCAAGGACGCTTGCGTGATGTGAACATCGCATCTGTACAATCGCGTATTTTAAAAGTGCGGTTCAAGAAACGAATCGTCCCTTGCACTGCTAATCCCGAAGTATAAGGACCAAAATAAAGAGACCCATCCCGTTTGACTTTACGTGCGACATACAATCGCGGGAACTCCTGGGACCAGCTGAGGCGAATGTAAGGATAGGCCTTATCATCACGCAGACGGATGTTGTACTTGGGACGATGTTTCTTAATCAGTGAAGCTTCCAATAAGAAAGCTTCGACTTCAGTTTTAGTAAGGATGTATTCAACATCCAAAATATTCGAAACCAGCAAACGAGTCTTGGGAGAATGATCCTTGCTGTCTGTAAAATAACTACGCACGCGATTACGAAGAACTTTGGCCTTACCGATATAGATAATCTTATCGCCAGGCCCCTTCATCAGGTACACACCACTTTGCGTGGGAAATTCGCGCACCTTATCGCGGATTTCGTCAAATTTACTCGAGGCCATCTTTATTCACCTTGGCACTCTCGCCTTCGACTTCCCCACTGCGAATGCCCAATTCAACAATTTGCAAACGTTTGATTTCGTCGCGTACTTTCGCCGCTTCCTCGAAATCCAAGTTCTTAGAAAGTTTGCGCATTTTATCGCGAAGCTTATCAATCTCTTGAGTCAATTTATCCGGTTCGTGCGAGTACTTATTAACGATGGCCTGTTGACGGTTTTCACCTTTCAATGGTGCTCCACCCACAGAGCCGTCAAAGGCTTCACCCAATCCGTCGCGAATTTTCTTACGAATAGATTGTGGAGTGATGCCATGGGCTTCATTATACTCTTGCTGAATACGACGACGACGTTCGGTTTCACCGATGGCCTTGGTCATACTTTCGGTCATCACATCCCCGTACAAGATCACCCGTCCATTGATATTACGAGCTGCTCGACCAATTGTTTGAATCAGCGATCTTTCGGAACGAAGGAATCCCTCTTTATCGGCATCGGTGATACCGACAAGGCTGACCTCTGGAATATCCAGACCTTCTCTCAATAAGTTGATACCTACCAAAACGTCAAACACTCCCAAGCGCAAATCGCGCAGGATTTCTGAACGCTCGATCGTATCAATATCGCTGTGCAAGTATTTGATTTTGATTCCCAAATTTTCGTAGTACTCGGTCAAATCCTCGGCGGAGCGTTTTGTTAAAGTCGTGATCAAAACGCGTTCTTTCAATTTGATACGCTCACGGATTTCTTTCAGTAAATCATCGACCTGATGTTTTACGGGACGGACTTCCACAATCGGATCAATCAAACCTGTTGGGCGGATGATCTGTTCAACGATAATACCTTCGGATTTTTGCAATTCATAAGTGCCCGGCGTCGCCGAAACATACACGCACTTATCCATCATCTTTTCAAATTCTTGAAAGTTCAAAGGGCGATTGTCCAAGGCTGATGGCATACGGAAACCATGCTCAACCAAAGTTGACTTACGAGCACGATCCCCGCGGTACATCCCCCCGATTTGAGGAACGGTCACGTGTGATTCATCGATGAACGTGATAAAGTCCTTCGGGAAGTATTCTAGCAATGTCGGAGGTGGTTCGCCGGGTCCACGGCCTGTTAAGTGCCGAGAATAGTTCTCGATCCCCTGACAAAAACCCATTTGTTCCATCATCTCGATATCGTAATAAGTTCTTTGCTCCAATCGTTGAGCTTCTAAGAACTTCATATTTTTATTCAGGAACTGCAGCTGATCCCGCAACTCATCTTGGATCGTCTTGATCGCGCGTTTCAAGTTATCATCACCTGTTGCATAGTGACTTCCCGGATAGATACCGATTTGATCGATCTCTTCCAGTACCTGACCAGTCAGTGGATCAATCCACGAAAGTCTTTCGATGAAATCACCAAAGAACTCAACGCGGATTGCGCGCTCTTCTTCGTACGGAGGGAAGATTTCGACATTATCCCCGCGCACCCGAACTGTGCCGCGCGAAAAGTCGACGTTGTTTCGTTGATATTGTACACGTATGAGTTCACGCAAAAGATGATCACGTTTCATCTCGGTATTCGAGACAACCTGAATCATCATGCCTTCGTAGGCTTCAGGCGAACCCAAACCATAGATACAAGAAACCGAACTCACGATAATAACGTCGCGACGATCAAACAAAGAACGCGTGGCCGAGTGGCGCATGCGATCGATTTGCTCATTAATCGCCGAGTCTTTTTCAATGTAAGTGTCGGTCGAGGGAATATAGGCTTCGGGCTGATAGTAATCATAATAAGAAACAAAGTACTCAACCGCATTGTGCGGGAATAACTCTTTGAACTCAGCATACAATTGCGCTGCCAATGTTTTGTTGGGGGCAAGCACCAGGGCCGGTTGATTCATCCGCGCAATCGTGTGCGCCATACTGAATGTTTTTCCGGAACCGGTGACACCCAGTAATGTTTGATGCTTCAGACCCGCACCAAAATTTTCCAGCATCTGCTCGATCGCTTTTGGCTGATCCCCAGAAGGTTTAAACTCAGACACCAATTGAAAGTTCTTTTTATAAGCTTTGGCCATCCCTCTGATCGTAGCACAAATAAAAGCCAGTTCGCTAGAGGCTCCTGGTCATTTCTATCTTGCGCAGTGACATCTCGCAGACTTGCATGAATCTCTGGTCTTTGTGACAGTGAGGGGCATGAGAAAACTTAAAATTTCCCTCGTTGTTTTTGCTGCAGTTCTTTTGGTTGTGGTTTTGGGAACCTATTCGTTTATGCGTCGATCATTGGCGCCGCTTGATGGCGAAATCTCTCTGACAAACCTTTCTAAAGACGTCAAAGTGCAACGTGACACCTATGGGATTCCCCACATTTTCGCTCAAAACAAATCAGATGCGTTTAAAGCACTCGGATATGTGATGGCCAGCGAAAGACTTTTCCAAATGGAAATGGCTCGCCGCCAAACACAAGGTCTTCTCGCAGAAGTCATCGGTGAAAGAGCCGTAAAATCAGACATGCTATATCGCAGTCTTGGGTTGAAAAAGACCTCAGAAAAGATGCTTGAGAAAAAACGCAAAGACGGCACCTTCGATCCGGAAATGTGGAAAATGATGGAGTCCTTTTGCGACGGCGTGAATCAATACGTCGCGACTCGCCCGATTCCCTATGACCTGGCGATTCTAGGGATTACCAAGCTTGCTCCCTTTTCACCCATCGACTCCTACGTCATGACCGGACAAATCGCTTATAGCTTTGGGATCGCTTTACGAGTAGACCCTACGATGACGTTGCTGGCGAAAAAATTGTCGCCCGAAATGTTTCAAGAGCTTCGCAATGATCCGTTAAAAACTCCCTATAGCGTCGCAAGTCAAGTCGACTTAAGCCCCCTTTATAAGTTGGCAGACAGCTCCTTTGCAGCGGTTTTCGATAGCAGCAACTCTTGGCTCGTCGGGCCTTCACGTTCTGCAAGTGGCAAAAGCATTTTTGCCAACGACCCCCACATTGGCTTTAATCATCCATCGGTTTGGTTCGAGGCGCACATTCACACCCCGGAATTTGAAATCTATGGACACTATCTGCCGCTCGTTCCTTTTGCGATCTTGGGTCACACTCCCCATCACGCCTGGGGATTTACAATGTCTCAGACGGATGACATGGATCTTTACTCCGAAAAAATTGATCGTACAAAAAAGACTTTGATTTTTAACGGCAAAGAACAACCCTACACTGTTCGTAACGAAACCATCATGGTTAAAAAGCAAGCCCCCGTTCAGATGGAAGTGATTCAAACTCCTCACGGGCCTTTAATGGATTACGTGGTCGATGCAGACCTTTCCCTGAAATGGGCCTATCCCAAGATCGACAACGATCCATTGCAAGCTCTGTATACAATGGGCGAATCCAAAGACATGAAGACTTTCGAAAATGCATTAAAGACTGGAAGTGCTCCAGGATTAAATGTCATGTATGCGGATGAAAAAAACATCGCTTGGTGGATGTTTGGTGATGTCGCGACTAAGCACAATCCTAATTCCGATATGATTCTGGACGGTACGAGCGGCAAGGACGAATACAAAGGATTATTAAGCTGGGAGCAAAAACCTCATGTCGTAAATCCAGCAAACGGAATCATTGTGACTGCCAACACTCGCCCGACAGATATCGAATCGGAACTTCGTGGAGACTGGCAAAGTGCGGACCGCCAGAAAACCATCACCGAAATTCTTGAGACTAAAAAGCTTTGGAACGCCGAAGAAATGCGCAGTCTGCAAGTGAAGAACTTCAATGCGGCGAACCACGTTTTAATGGCGAAAATGCTGAGTCACTTAAAACTAACAGCGGACGAATTTATTAAACACGGTCCAATCCTGGACCGCCTTAAAAAGTGGAATTTTATTTCCGACAGGGATTCTCGTGAAGCGAGTCTTTACTATAGCTGGATTAACGAAAGTCTGCTTTTGCTGCTAGCTCCTCTGGAGGATCAACGGGCCGCCTATCTGACAACCCCTCACGCTTGGATGTTTTTTGAGAGAGTTGTGCAAAACGAAAATTCTCCATGGTGGAAATTAGTCAAACCTGACGAGTTGTTTACTCATGCTTTCCGCAACACAATGGCAAAATGGTCCCGCCCTCCTCAATGGGGAGACATTCACACCATTGAGTATGTTCACCCGCTGGGCCGAGAAAAACCTTTAAATTACATTTTCAATTTAGGTCCTTATCCGCTGGGTGGTGCCTACAATGAAATCACGAATAACAAGGCGCGCTCCTTGGGCGGTGATTTCAATGTCGTTGCGGGTGCGTCCACTCGCCGAGTGGTCGACATGGCAAATGTGACTCACAGCTGGGGAGTTAATCCCATTGGCATTAGCGGCCATATGCTATCCCCGTTTTACAAAGACCAAGTTGAACTTTTTGTAACGGGATTTCACCGTCCACAATTAATGGATTCCAAGGAGATTGAGGCGAATAAGACCCACGAACTGGTTTTGAAAAGCGCACCAATTGCATCGCAATAAAGGTGATAATGTCGACTTGGTAACTTGCCGTGAATCCCGACCGAGGCTACAGCTTCGGTCATGGGAAATTCATCAAATCTTTCAGCAAACACCGGGAGCAAACTCTTCTCCACTCGCCTGTTTTTATTAAGTCTGTTCATCGTGATCGTTTGTCTGAACTGGTTTCAGTTACTCACTCCTAAGATGGAAAACATTCAGATCGTACATCCGAACTTACAAACGGATACGAAGGCTCCTTCATCGATTGTAATCAAAGATTACAATCCCAACGAAAGTGGTTTGTTTTGGTTGCAGTTTACGACTCGCGCCAATTACCTGCCCTCGTGGATGATGCCTCAGGATTTACGTTTACGGACTTTAAGTTGTTTAAACACCCTGTCCACGAACGGACAAGACTGGACGTTGCCATCTTCGCCGGAAGCTCGCTGCAATAATGAACGCGGAATGGCGCTTAAAATTCCCGCTAACACATTTAGCAAAACCACCACTTGGAACCTCAGTGGAGATTCTTTTGGTGGAAGTTTTGGATTTTACCTAGATAAGGACTGGAGTTCTCCGCAACTGCTTGTCGGGTTGTTTTTTCTTTGCTTAGCCCTTTGCGGGATACTGTACGCGACACTCCCCTTGCCTCAGGATCGCTGGAAGATTCCCGTCATCGCTGTTTTTCTATTAGGTTTTTTACTACGATTTTGGACCACCCAGGTTGCAATGCCTCCGGAGATGTATCTGTTTTCAGACATGTCAGGATATTTTCAGCGAGGAGTTCAGATGCTTCGTGGCTCTTTCAACTTAGGGCAAACCTTTCAACCCATCGGATACACCCTTTACACTTTGGTTTTAAGAATTCTGGGTGATTGGGAACTTTTAAAATGGACTAGCATTTTTGTTTCCCTGGGGACGGCACTGCTTGCTTATCTTTTGGTTTTGAAAAATTTTGGGAAAACCGCGGCTCTTTTGACACTTTTATTCGTTTGCCTTGATGCGCCCCAGGTCGGCTTTACGGCTCGTCATATGGCAGAGTCCCCGTACAGTTTTTTAATCATGCTGACTTTGTGGTGGATTATGAAGGCGTTAGAGTCAAAACGTCTTAAAGATTACTTTCTGGTTGGCGTCCTATTGATGGTGTCTTTTTACTTTAAGGGAAATCACGCATTCTTTATTCCGGCATTTAGTTTATGGCTTTTATATCGTGAGCGCGATCAGTATAAAATTGCCTTTAAGAAAGTAGGCATTCTTGCTATGGGCTGTTTCATCGTGATGCTGCCCCATTTGGCATTCACAAAGTTTGCCTACAATCAATTTCAATGGGGACCCACTGCGGGAGCTTTGAATTTTGTCGAGGGAAAATGTCCTTCCAAAAACAATGCTGACTCGGCCGGGGCGTCTTGGATGTCACCGCTGTTTGTGACTTTAAAAGAAACTACTTTTAAAAAATGGGATCGACCTTTCACAGACCAGGCGTATTTCTGGAAAGCGGGGGCTGACTGCGTGAAGGAAAACCCATGGGTCATGGCGGAAAGCCTGCGCTATATCAATTATCTTTTCTATGGCAATAGCACATGGCCGGTTGCTGGCTCCCCGATTGATTTCCTTTATAAAATCTGGGCGCCAATTTTCGAATGGGGCCTTTTACCTTTGGCTGTTATCGGAGCGCTGTCGTATTCCCGGCGCCGTAACGATTTGAACGAAGTCTGCGCTTTGATGGCCCTAACAATTTTCTTTACCGTTTATATTTTCAAATCAGAGAACAGGTTCAGAGTTCCATTCGATGGATTGTTCTTGATGTGGAGCAGTTTAGGAATTGTCTATTGCGGGAGCCTTGTCACTGCGGCGATCAGAGCCCTTACAATGAAGAGAAAACCACTTTCAGAGATCACTTAAATGTAAATGCGGTCAAAATTGCCAAATCTACCTCCGTTCCGGTTACTGCATGCGTCACGGGGGATACGGTGGGTATTGAGGCGGCAGAACTTGAGAACTTGAAAACATGAAAACATGAAAACATGAAAACATGAAAACATGAAAACATGAAAACATGAAAACATGAAATGAAAACATGAAAACATGAAAACATGAAAACATGAAAACATGAAAACTTGAAAACATGAGAGCGTGAGAGCGTGAGTGAATGAGTGCAAGCACGAGTGAATGCACTCTCTCAATTCCCGTTACCTATTCTCGTTTTCCTGCTGAATTATTTATTTAGAAACTTCCCAGAACGAGCCTTCCGGTGTGTCACTAACTGAAATATTCATAGCTACAAGCTTGTTACGAAGTTCATCCGATTTTGCAAAGTCTTTATTAGCACGAGCTTGCGAACGCTCTGCTACGACAGCATCGACTTCGGCGCGTTTTATTCCCGCCTTATCCAGCAACATATCATCAACCTTGACCAAGAAATCATGTGCAGGTTCTTGGAACATTGCCATCATGCTGCCGACCTTCTTGATAAACTGAGAAAACACCAAAGCTTTGCCTTGAATTGCTGGGTTCACTTTCATACCACGGCGAACTTGAGTGTTGAACTGGCGGACCACTTCAAACATGGTCGCAAAAACTTCAGGTGTACCGAAGTCATCATTCATCGCTGCTTCCACTTTTTTCCAAGCGTCTTCAGTGATTTTCGCAAATCCAGCATCCGCTTGAGTCACTTCCGGCGTCAGATAAGATTCCGCCATGGCAAGAGCCGAATATACGCGAGCCAGACCGGAAATCGCGCGATCCACAGCCGCATCACCGAACTCACTCATCGTGCGATAGTGCACAGACTGAATCATCCATTTATAAATTTCAGCGTTGTACGTCGTCACAAATTCACGCAACGAAACAATGTTGCCCAAAGACTTTGACATCTTCTGACCGCCAAAATTTAGC